>NZ_CP092480.1:1532500-2732500 GCF_022429645.1 Lutibacter sp. A80 | reverse complement strand
ACAATCTCAACTAATATCTACAAAAAATTACGAGGTAGTAAATGGTAAAGTTCAATTAAACCTATCCAACAATACTGTTGGTTTATACTTTGCCAAAGTATATTTAGATAGTCCTGTTTTACTTAAAATTATAAAAGAATAATCGTTTTAAAAATAGATTTTTAAAAAGACGCTTTAATTAGCGTCTTTTTTTATGCTATAATATTTAGCTATTTATATTCTGAATTTTTTAAATAATTCATTGAATGATATAACCAATTCATTGATAAATATCTAGGACTAATTGATTCTTATTTACGTAGAATACAATAATTTTTACCTTGTCTTTAAATTAGAGTTTAATTTTATAAAAAAAGAATTATGCCAATTAAAAGTATTAATGGATGTATTGGTTGCGAGGAATGCATTAAAAGCTGTCCTACAGATGTAATTAGGTTAAATCCTGATTCAAAAAAAGCCGAAATTTTATATCCGGAAGATTGTCAAATATGTCACCTCTGTCGTATGTATTGTCCTGTTGACGCTATTACAATCACACCAGATAAATCTATACCAGTAATTGTATCATGGGGTTAGTTATGAAAAATAAAAATTATATAAAAAAAATAATACTATTGGTTGTTGCTTTTATTATTACACCAATTATTTTATACAATTTAGGTAATTTTCCAAAGAGAGGTTACCTTATGGAAGCACTTTCACTAATAACCATTTTAGGGTTTACCTTGCTTTTATCTCAGTTTTTTTTAACAAGAATCAATAAAGATTTAGTTAAAAGTATTAGAATGGTTAATGTTTTAAAAATTCATAAATTTATTGGTTATTTATTTATTTCAATTTTATTATTACATCCGTTTTTTATTATTGTTCCAAAGTTTTTCGACAATGGAGTTACACCTACAGATGCTTTTTTAAAATTAATTACAACCTTTAGTAGTTTAGGAATTATACTTGGTTTAATCGCCTACTCTTCCATGCTTATAATTTTAGTTACTTCATTTTTCAGATTTAAATTGTATTTAAAATATAGAACATGGAGAAATTTACATGGCTATTTAACCTTGTTATTTGTAATAACTGCTACTTGGCATGTAGTAAATATGGGACGCCATAGCAATACTTCATTCGCAATTTATTATGTATTAATGGTGGTAAGCGGAACATACTATTTGCTAAAAACTTATTTATTTAAAACTTCAAAAAAATGAAAAAGCCAAACAAAAAACAGGAAATGTCTAGACGAAAATTTATAAGCTTAGCGGGTGGAGCTGCTGCAAGTTTAGCTGCAATGTCGGCAATAGGAATGCCAGTAGACTGGGCTTTAAATAATCCTGAAATTGATGTTGATTCTTTAAATACAGATAAAATTAAAACCGATGTATTGGTAATAGGAAGTGGAATGGCAGGTTTATTTGCAGCAGTAAAAGCACATGATGCTGGTGCAAAAGTAATAATGGTTTCTAAAGGAAGATTAGGTGCCTCTGGTCAAACTCCTTTTGCTAAAGGTATTTTTGCCTTTGATCCAGAAAAAGAAAACCTAAGTTTAGATGAATTTGTTGCAAAAGTTTCTCGTTCAGCTTTAGGAACAAATAATAATGCTTACACCAAGCAAATGGCTCAGCATTCTTTGACTCGCGTAAATGAATTAAAAGAGTGGGGATTTTTTGATTCATCATTGTATAATAAAAGCTTTAGCAAACCTATTGAAGAAAGAAATATACCAGTACAAGAACGTATTACTATTACACATTTAATAAAAGAAAACGCTAAGGTTGTTGGTGCTGCAGGTTTTAGTATAGACACACAAAAAATAGTGTTTTATGAAGCAAAAAGTGTTATTTTATGTACTGGCGCTGGAGGTTTTAAACCAAACGGTTTTCCAATTTGCGACCTTACCCACGACGGCACAATAATGGCCTATAATATTGGGGCAAAAGTTACAGGTAAAGAATGGAATGATGGTCATCCAGGAAAATCAGAAAATGCAGCAGCTTGTTACGATGGTTGGGGAGATATGTTTGAACAAAAACCAAGTACAACAGGTGTAGAAATTCGTCACGATTTAGGTGTAGATATGAATTATGTAGCTTATAAAAATGGAAGTCCTTTAAAAATGGGACCTCCAGGATCAGGAGAACAAACCGATGTTAGTGGAGGCCCTTATACACCAGAAGAATTTACGCGTCAAAATGATACTCCACCAGGAAGAAAAGAAGGTGGAAGACCACCAAAACGTGGAAAAGGAGGCCCACCAAAAGGAGGTAAAGGAGAAGGAGCACCTCCAGGAATGGGAGGAAGTATAGTTGGTGGCTCTTCTGCAGGAATGGCAATACATAAATCTGAAGGATTAGTACCAATAAACGATCAATGTGAATCTACTATCCCAGGACTATATGCTGCTGGAGATGCATTAGGCTCCTATATGGCTGGTGCAATTTATACTCAAATTGGATCATCCTTAGCTGGTTCGGCTGTACAAGGAGGTGTTGCAGGTGAAGCGGCCGCTAAATACTCTAAAAACATAAAATCTGTTAATATATCAGCTTCAAAATTAAAAGAAATTGAAGAAGGAATATTAACACCTTTAAAACTTGAAGCAGGTTATAGTCCTGCTTGGGTAACACAAACTTTACAAGGTATTATGATTCCTAATTTTATTATTTACATAAAAAAAGAGAATTTATTAAAAGCTGCTTTAGCTTATGTAGAAGAATTAAGAGATCATCATATACCCATGTTAAGGGCTTCCAATATGCACGAGTTACGTTTAGCACATGAAACAAAAAATATGATTATTAGTGCTGAAATGAAACTGAAAGCATCTATTATGCGAACAGAAAGTAGATGTAGTCATTACCGATTAGATTACCCAGAAATGGATACTAAAAACTGGCAAGTTTGGCTAAATATATTTAAGGGTGAAGATGGCACTATGCAGTTTGAAAAGCAACCTTTTAATACTTGGCCAGTATAAGTTTAAAAAAATTAAGAATAGCCCTTTTTTCATTTTCTTAGAAAGAATCGACAACATTATTAGTCGATTCTTTCTTTTTTTATTAGAAGTTTTCCTTACTAATTTGATGATTAAAAATATCCATTATTAAATAAACACCTTTGGTAGACAAAAACCTCCAATACGTTGATTCAAATTTTTATTTAAGACTATCCACTCTTTCTTTGCTTCATAATAAAAAAATAAGTCACCCTAAATTTAATAAATATGAAAACAATGACACTTGAAAAATTAAGCTTACTATGTTTTAGTGTATGCATGGCTTTTACAATAATAGCTTGTGAAGATGACGATGCAATAACTTATACAACCGACGGGACAGAAGAAACTTCAGAAAATTTACCTGATATTTCAGGATTTCCTATTGTTGGTACTAATCAATCAAAATTTTTTAATAATACAACTGAAACCACTACACAATTTGTAGGTGATGACTTTTATGGGCAAAATGCAAATTACCCTGGAACAACACCAAGCTACGAAGATAATGGAGATGGTACAGTAACCGATATGGTTACAGGCTTAATGTGGGAACAATCTTTCGATCACAATGGAGACGGTAGTATTAATGCCGATGATAAATTATCATATAACGATATTCTTGAGGTTGTAAATACTGCTTCTACTGGAGGTTATACCGATTGGCGTGTGCCTACAATTAAAGAAATGTATTCCCTTATGATGTTTAATGGTCGTGATATAAGTTCTGTTCAAGGGGATGATACAACAGGTTTAATTCCTTTTATAAATACAGATTACTTTGAATTTGATTATGGTGATACTAAAGCCATGGAACGTTTAATTGATGTACAATGTGCAACTACAGCTATTTATGTAAGTGATGAAGTTGATGAAACTGTTTTTGGAGTTAATCTAGCTGATGGACGTATTAAAGGATACGGAACCGAAATGAATGGAGACAAAATGTTTAATTATTTATTGGTTCGTGGTCGTGAAACTTATGGAATTAATGAATATACCGACAATGGCGATGGTACCATATCTGATAATGCAACAGGTTTAATGTGGATGCAAGATGATAGTGCTACAAGTATGATTTGGAAAGATGCCTTAAGTTACGCAGAGAACTTTGAATTTGGCGGTTATAGTGATTGGCGTTTACCTGACGCAAAAGAATTACAAGGAATTGTAGATTATACAAAATCTCCAGCAACAACGAATTCCGCAACTATTGATGATGTGTTTAATTGCACAGTAATTGAGAATGAAGCTGGTGAAGATGATTATCCTTGGTATTGGAGTAGTACAACCCACGAAGCTGAGTCTGATGACATGGAAGGTGGATGGGGAGTTTATTTAGCATTTGGTCGTTGTATGGGTAATATGGGAACCGATATTTGGACTGATGTTCATGGAGCAGGAGCTCAACGAAGCGATCCAAAAGATGGTGATCCAAGTGAATTTTCAGATGGACATGGCCCACAAGGAGATGCCATTAGAATATTGAATTATGTACGTTTGGTTAGAGATATAAATTAGTAACAATTATTTGGTTAATATTGTTAAAGGCTTGTTGTTTTCTATGGAAATAACAAGCTTTTTTTAATCATATTTTAACTATAAAATTTTATTCATTGATAAAATATGCCAGTTCATTGATTTTAGTTCTTCACACGCTAAAACTTGCGTTACTTTGAATAAAGAATTAGAGATCATTAAAAATAAAAAACTTTAAATTATGAAATTAAAAACGAATAAAATTTGGGCTATAGTTGTTTTAGCATTGGTAATTACAACAACAACTTTTGCACAACAAAGAGGTCCAGAAAATGGTCAAGGAGGTAATCAACAAGGTCCACCAGAAGTGCCAAATTCTAAGGAAATTAAAACAATGGTTAGTGAATTATCAAAAGAGATTTTATTATCAGGAGAACAAGAAACAGAAATACTAGCACTTTACAAAGCACACTTTAAAGAGGTGAAAAGTAAAACGAGTTCTGGTATGCCAAAAAGAGAAGATATGGAAGCTTTAAAAGATGATTTTGAAACTGATGTAAAGACTGTTTTAACAAAGGATCAACAAAAATTGTATACAGCTTATCTAATAAAGAATAATAAAAGAAGAAGACCGGAAAGAAATTAATTATTATAATGAAAACAACAATGAAAAAATTTAGTTTACTAGCGCTTGTATTTTTGTTTATTTCATTCACAAGTTGTAGCGAAGATGAAATTACGGGTACTGACACAGATTCTACTTCAGAATTAACCATAAATAATTACATCCAAATTGCTACAGGACAAACAACATTATACAATAATGATGGTGAAGTATTAAGTAGTTTAAATACTGGAGATCGCTTTTATGGACAAGATGCTAATTACCAAAAAGGGGCAACTATGTCTTTTAAAGATAATAACGATGGAACTATAACAGATAATAATACAGGCTTAATGTGGGAACAAATACCTACAACTGATGAGTTTACTTGGGAAGAAGCTAAAGAATATTGCGAAAATCTTGAATTAGGAGGTTATGATGATTGGAGATTGCCAAGCTTAAAAGAACTCTATTCAGTTGCCGATTTTGGCAAGGGCTGGCCATATATAGATACTGATTATTTTGCATTAGCAAGTGGAGAAATCTCTAAAGATGAACAATTTTGGTCCAGTAATTTATATGTTGGTGTTACCGTTGAAGGTGGATCAAACGCTGCCTTTGGTGTTAATATTGTAACCGGACATATTAAAGCCTACGCAGCTTCAATGCCAGCAGATGGAGGTATAGATGCTGGAACTCCTCCTGATACTGGAACTCCTCCTCCAGCTGACGGAAGTGGTATTCCAACTGGTAATCCTTTAGCAAAATATGTACGCGCAGTAAGAGGAGATACTTATGGTACTAATAATTTTGTAGATAATGGAAATAATACTATTTCAGATAATAATACGGGCTTAATGTGGGCTAAAGATGATGATGGTGTAGTATTGGATTGGGAAGACGCATTAGCGTATGCCGAAAATTCTGAATTAGCAGGTTATACAGACTGGCGTTTACCTAATGTTAAAGAACTACAAGGTATTGTAGATTACTCACGTTCTCCAACTGCAACTGATCCAGCAAATGTTGGACCTGCAATAGATCCAATATTTAATTGTACAGAAATGACAAGTGAAGCTGGATATGATGATTATGGTTATTATTGGACAAGTACGTCAGCTAACTTTACAAGCGGACAACCTTATTATTATGCTTGGTATGTTGCATTTGGTAGAGCTGTAAATGCTGATGGTGAAGATTTTCATGGTGCTGGAGGAGTTCGATTTGACACTAAAGATGAAGATGGTCCTGCTGGAGAAGATGCTGAACGTTATTTTAATTATGTAAGATTGGTTAGAGATATAAATTAAGTTTGGTTTATAATTGTTTGTTTTAGGTTTAGTCTCGTTATTTTTAGTATAAATAACGAGACTTTATTTTTTCAAACAAATAAATCATCTATTTGGTAGATGAAATTAGCCTATTCATTGATTTTATTTTTTAACAATAATAAGTTGTTGTTAATTTGAAGTAAGATTAATAAGAATAGAATTATAATTTAAAAAATTAATTATGAATATAAGTAAAAGAAAAGTTTGGAAAGTTTTAATTATTGCCCTAATAGTTTCAACATCTGCCTTTGCACAACAAAGAGGTGGCCAAAGAGGTGGCGAAAGAGGTGGTCAACGTGGAGGACAACAAACACAACAAGCACGTCCAGCAGCTCCAACTACAGAACAAATTGAAGAAATGGTAAGTGAATTATCAAACGAAATTCTATTATCAGAAGATCAACAATCGAAAATTCTAGTGTTGTATAAAGAATACTTTGAAGAAATTGAAAGTAAATCAAGCTCTGGAAGACCAGATAGAGATGAAATGCAAGCACTAAAAGAAGATTTTGAAGATAACGTTAAAGCTGTTTTAACAGAAGATCAACAAAAACTGTACACAGCTTATCTAAAAAAGAATACTAAAAAAAGAAGATCATAAAGTAAGTTTGAATTAATAAATGTTTAGGTTAAGTTAAGGCTCCAATAATTATATTTTAATTATTGGAGTTTTTTTTTAATGCTTATTTATGTTTTCGTAGATAAAAAACGCCAGTTCATTGATTCTTTTTTAAAATTATATCTAAAAAATAGAATTTCGCTCTAAATTAATAATAACAATAAACAAGCGTAAAATGAAAACAACATTTTTAATAAAAACAAGCCTTTTAGTATTGTCTACTTACTTTTTAGTTAGTTGTACAGATGATGCGAATACAGTTGCAGATATAGAAACAGAAATTGGAGAAGGTACAAATACAGAAGTACAAATTACAGATTTAGATTTTGAACCTACCGACTGGACAGAAGAAACACATAGTAAAAATGCAGATCCAAATTTTGATGAAGTTTTTAGTGATACCGAAGTAAAAAGGTTTGATTTTGTTATTTCTGAAGACAATTGGGAAGCAATGCTAAATAATATGACCGATTTATATGGAAATTTTGGAGGTAGTAACTCTGGCCCAGGTGGAAACCTTCCTGGTGGAGGAACAACAACTTCAACTTTTTCAGATGAAGACCCTGTTTTTGTTCCAGGTTCTGTGTATTACAACGGTAAAGAATGGTACAAAGTAGGTTTGCGTTTTAAAGGAAATTCTAGTTTACAAAGTGCTTGGCAAGCAGGTATTTTAAAGCTAGCTTTTAAAATGGATTTTGACGAATTTGAAGATGATTACCCTCAAATAAAAAACCAACGTTTTTATGGTTTCAAAAAATTTAGTCTAAAAAATAATTATGATGACAGTTCTTTCTTAAGAGAAAAAGTAACTGCTGAAGTATTTAAAAATGCTGGATTAGCAGTATCAAATACATCATTTTATACACTTTATGTAGATCACGGAGATGGACCAGAATATTTTGGATTATATACTTTGGTTGAAGAGGTTGATGGAACTGTAATTGACACACAATTTTCTAGTGACGATGGTAATTTATACAAGCCTGAAGATTATGGAGCTAGTTTTGCTGAAGGTACTTTTAATGAAGATGGTTTTGTGAAAAAAACCAATGAAGATGATGCCGACTGGACAGATATTAAAAATGTATTCTCAGCCTTACACGCAACAACAAGAACTACAGATGCCGAAAGTTGGAGAACAGATTTAGAAGCAGTTTTCGATGTAGATACATTTTTAAATTATTTAGCCGTTAACACCATTGTTCAAAACTGGGATACTTACGGTAGAATGGAACACAACTATTATTTATACAACAATCCAGAGAATAATTTAATAACGTGGATTCCTTGGGATAATAATGAAGCTTTACAAGAAGGAAAACTAGGCGGTTCTTTAAACCTAGACTTTTCTGACCTTTCAAGTGGAGATTGGCCTTTAATTGAATATTTATATAATGATGAAGTATATAGAGCTAAATACGATAGCTATGTGCAAGCAACAATTAATGGACCTTTTGAAACAAGTTACATTCAAGAAGTTTATGACACATACTCAAGCTTAGTTGAACCTTATGCTACTACAGAGTTAAACGGATATTCATTTTTAAGTAATAGCAATTCTTTTTATTCTGCAATTACAACATTAAAAGCACATGCTGCAAGCAGAGCATCTGCTGTAAATAATTATTTGAATTAGTTTAGTTTTAATATCTTTGTTTGTGTTTACTATTTAAACAACATAAACAAAGATATTTTTTTGATTGTTTACAACTTAACATTGTTAAACTGAACTTGTTTTAGAAACTCTTCTCTATTAAAAAAACTAGTAAGTACACCATAAAAAATGAAACTTTTAAAGAAAAATTACAATTTTGCATCTTTTGAGCCTTTTATAATTATTGCCTTTTGGGCATTATTATTTGCTTCACCTTTATTGTTTGGTCGTTATGAAAAACAAATAGAATGGGATCAAGTTTTTATGGTTTGGATAAACTATTTACCTTTATTAGGCTTGTTTTTAATAAATAGGTTTATACTACTTCCTAAGCTTTTTTTTAAGAGTAAAAAACTATTGTACTTTGTTGTTACTTCATTCGTTATTTTAATTATAGCAACTGGAATTTATGCTTTTGATAAAAACAATGATATTCCTAATATAAAACCTCAAACAATGGAGTTTAAAAAGGGAAATCCTCCTCCTATGCATCAAGGAAGAAATTTTCCACCTCCATCAGATCAAAGATTAAGCAACAGCCCCAAACCTATACCGTTATTTGCTAATTTTTTAATTTTAGCAGTGCTATTAGTTGGGTTTAATGCTGGTTTACAGATCTCTATGCGTTGGGCAAATTTAGAGCAAGAAAAATTTAAAATTCAAAAAGAAAGTGTAGAAAATCAATTGGCCTTTTTAAAAAACCAAATTAGTCCACATTTTTTTATGAATACACTTAACAATATACATGCATTAGTTGATATTGATACCGAAGAATCTAAAAAATCGATTATTAAATTATCTAATTTAATGCGTCATTTATTATACGATTCTGAAGGAAAATCAACTTCAATAAAAAAAGAAATTGAATTTATTGAAAGTTATATTGAATTAATGAAACTTCGTTTTTCAAGTAAAGTAAAAATTAATGTAAATATTCCTTCAGAAATTCCAGATAAACTAATACCTCCACTGTTATTTACTTCATTATTAGAAAATGCTTTTAAACACGGAATTAGCTATAACAAACCTTCTTTTATAAATATTTTAATGCACTTTACTGAAGATAAATTAGTGTTTGAAATAGAGAACAGTAATCATCCTAAAAAAGACGATGAAGCTTCAGGAATTGGGATAGAAAACACCAAAAAAAGATTGACTTTATTATTTAAAAATAATTTCGATTTTAAAATTTCTGAAACAAAAGAACTCTATAAAGTTAACTTAAAAATTCCGTTATGATAAACTGTATTGCAATAGATGATGAACCTTTAGCTTTAAGACAAATTACAAGCTACATTGAAAAAACACCTTTTTTAGAGCTTCAACAGAGTTTTGAAAGTGCTATTGAAGCATTAAGCTACCTTGAAAAAAATAGTGTAGAATTAATGTTTGTAGATATTAATATGCCGGATTTAAATGGAATGGACTTTGTAAAATCGTTAGAAAATCCGCCTAAAATTATCTTTACAACTGCTTACAGTGAGTATGCTTTGGAAGGTTTTAAAGTTGATGCTTTAGATTATTTATTAAAACCAATTGATTATGCTACCTTTTTAAAATCTTCGAATAAAGCAAAATCTTGGTTTAACCTACAAAACTCTAAACCTGAGCAAATTAATAGTAATGATGATTTTTTATTTATAAAATCTGAATATAAAATTTTACGTGTAAAATTAAATGATATAAAATATATTGAAGGAATGCGAGAATACGTGCGTATTCATTTAGCCAATGAAAAACCAATTATGACCTTGTTAAGTATGAAAGCTGTAGAACAACAATTACCTAGTGATAGCTTTATGCGTGTACACCGATCGTATATTGTAAATTTAAAAATGATTACAACTATTGAACGCAACAGAATTGTTTTTGACAAGGCATACATCCCTATAAGTGAACAACATAAAGAAGAATTTCAGCAGTTTGTTAATAAGAATTTTTTATCTTAAAAAAAACCTAACAAGCTTACTCACCTGTTAGGTTTAACTATTATTTAGTACCTTCTTCTGTATATTCATCGTATAAAAAGTCGTTATACGGAAAACGGGTAATGTGTATTTTTTTCACTTCTTCAAAAACTTTTGCTCTAAATTCTTCCATATTTTCTTTATTTAAAGCTGAAATAAATAAGCAATTATTTTCGTCTAATTTATTCATCCACGTTTTTTGCCAATCTTCTAAGGTATAGTGTGCTTTTGTTTTTTCAGTAACTAAATCATCTTCATCTATAGTTTGGTGTTTATAGGCATCAATTTTATTAAAAACCATTATTGTAGGTTTATCTACACTTTTAATTTCGTCTAAAATTTTATTTACAGATGTAATATGATCTTCAAAATTTGGATGCGAAATATCTACAACATGTAATAACAAATCAGCTTCTCTAACTTCATCTAAAGTAGATTTAAAACTCTCTACCAATTGTGTTGGTAATTTTCTAATAAAACCAACGGTATCGGTTAATAAAAATGGAATATTTTTAATTACAACTTTTCTAACCGTTGTATCTAAAGTTGCAAACAATTTGTTTTCTGCAAATACGTCACTCTTACTTACAACATTCATTAACGTAGACTTACCAACATTTGTATAACCAACTAAAGCAACGCGTACCATTTTACCACGATTTTTGCGTTGTACTGCCATTTGCTTATCTATAGTTTTTAACTTCTTTTTAAGCAAGGTTATTTTATCACGTATTATACGTCTATCTGTCTCAATTTCTGTTTCACCAGGTCCACGCATACCAATTCCCCCTTTTTGCCTTTCCAGGTGAGTCCAAAGTCTAGTTAATCGAGGTAATAGATATTGACATTGGGCTAATTCTACTTGTGTACGTGCATAACTTGTTTGCGCTCTACCAGCAAAAATATCAAGTATTAAGTTGGTTCTGTCAAGTACTTTACAATCGAGTACCTTCTCTATATTACGTAATTGCGAAGATGAAAGTTCATCATCAAAAATGGCAGTTTCTATATTGTTAGCAGTCATATAGGCTTTTACATCTTCCAATTTTCCGGTACCAATATATGTTTTAGGATGTGGGTTTTCTAATTTCTGCGTAAACCTTTTTACAGCTTTACCACCAGCAGTTAAAGTTAAAAACTCTAACTCATCTAAATATTCGTTAGATTGATCTTCATTTTGATGTTGTGTTACAACTCCAATTAAAACAGCCTCTTCAGATGTTACTTTTTTCTCTTCTATCATATTGCAAATTTACAAATTAGTTTATTTGAAAACATAAAATGATTTTTTTTTAATAAGGAAGTGTAAAATAAAAAGTTGTTCCCTTATTTTCTTCGGATTCTAACCAAATTTTACCCTTTAACAAGGTAACTAATCCTTTACAAATACTTAAACCTAAACCATTCCCAACTTTAAAATCACCATCTCCTGCCTGAAAAAAACGATCAAAAATTAATTTAAACTTGCTTTTAGGAATGCCGTTTCCTTCATCTTTTACATAAAATTCTATATATTTTTTATTTTTATAATGTTTTAAATAATATCCTATTTCAATACTTCCTTTATTTGGAGAAAATTTTACGGCATTATTTATTAAATTATTAATAATTTGAGAAAACCTATTTTGATCTGAAACAATAAACTTATTTAACATTGTTTGAGAAGGAAACATTTTAAATACTAACTCTTTTTTAGCAACTAATCTATTTGTTTCTTTATGAATTTCAATAATTTCACTTAATACTAGCTCAAAATTGAATTTTTTAGATTCTATTTTTAATTGATTAGATTCTATTTTTGAAATATCAATAATATCATTAATTATAGACATTAACCGTTCTCCAGATATATTAATTATATCTATAAAATGGTTTCTTTTTTGTATTTCTAAATTTGTATTTTTTAAAAAATTAGAAAAACCCATTATGGCATTCATTGGAGTTCTAATTTCATGGCTCATATTGGCTAAAAATGCAGATTTTAAACGATCACTTTCTTCTGCTTTTTCTTTTTCTAGCAACAGTAAATTAAACGCTTTTTTACGTTCTTTTTTTTGTTGGTATAAAAAATAAATAAATGCTAAAAAGAAAATACTGAAAATTATAAGTACATAAATTACAGCTAATTTATTCTTTGATTCTAGTGCGGCAATCTCTTTATTATTTTCTAATAAAGTAATTGTATTTTCTTTTTCTTCAATCTCGTAAATTACATCTAGTTTTGCTAGTTGTTCATATTTTCTAGATTTTAAAACACTATCGCTATTTTTTTTATAAAGTTTATGATTAAGTAATGCCTTTTTATAATCTCCCTTAGCTTCATATGCACTACTTAAATAATTATAATTTTCGTATTCAAAATATAAATATGGTAAACCCTCCGAAGCCTTTAAACTTCTATTTACATAAATAATTACAGAATCATATTCCTTTAAACTTAATTTAGTATTAGCTATATTTTTAAGTATTAAAGGCTTTAAGCTTTTAAAAGCCATGCTGTCTGTTATTTTAAATGCTTTATTCAAATAATCTAAAGCTTTAGTATGTTCTTTTTTTATTAAATAACAATCTCCAATACTATTATAACAAATTGCAAGAGCCTCAATGTCTTTTACTTTTTTTGAAATCTCTATAGCTTTAAAATAGTAATCTAAACCTTCGTCAATTCTTCCTTGTTCAGAAATTGCATTACCTAAATTTATGTATACAGATATTAAGCCTTCTTTACTATTAATTTTTCTGTAAATATTTTCAGATACTAAGTAATTCTTTTCTGCTTTTTTATAATTCTCATTATCATAGTATAAACTGCCAAAACCATTGTTAACGTCTGCAATTCCAATACTATCATTCAATTTTTTAAAAATATTGAGAGATTTTAAATAATATTCAATTGATTTATCAACGGAATTTAAATAACTAAAACTGTAACCAATATAATTATAACACCGTGCAATGCCTTGTTCGTCATTTACAGATTTATAACTATTTATAGCTTTTGTATAGTAAGTTAAAGCCTCTTTATAAAGCCCCTTGTCGTCTAAAGAATAGCCCAAATTTAATAAACAAAGTGCCTCAAGTTTTTTATTCTTTAATTGTTTTGACAATTGTAAAGCTTTCTTATAATATACAATAGATGAATCTATAGACGAGTAATATATAGCATTACCATAATCAATTAATAGCTGAATTTTAACAGTGTCATTTTTAGCTATAACTAATTTTCTTTTAATACTATCATTATAATCCTGAGCATATAATGTTTTAATTATAAAACACAGGAAAAACAATAAAAAATAAGTTGTTTTATTTTGATTAAATAATTTCATTAAACTCTAATTAATTGCTTTTTTAGAAATAAAAGCACTCGTAATTAGCAATTTAACATTTTTATTGATTTTTAAAACTAATAATTGTCATTATTTTTAATAAAATTAAAAATCCGTATTTTAGCAAATCACTTAAATATACTTCATTTTTTATGTTTTCATATTTTAAATCTAAAGGACAAAACAAACAAGCATATACCATTGCATTTTACAATCTTGAAAATTTATTTGACACCAAAAACAATCCAAATACATTAGATGATGATTTTACTCCAAAAGGCAGAAAAAATTGGAATTACAAAAGATATAAAAGAAAACTTACAAAATTAAGCAATGTACTTCATCAACTTGGAAAAGAAAAATCTTATCATACACCAGCTATTATTGGAGTTGTTGAAGTTGAAAATAAAGTGGTTTTAGACGATTTAGTAAACACAAAAAACCTAAAAAATGAACATTACGGAATTGTGCATTACGATTCACCCGATGAACGAGGTATTGATGTTGCTTTACTCTATAAAAAAGAATTATTTGAATTATTATATTCTGAAACATTTCCACTTTATATAAATTCTGAAAATGGAGAAAGAGATTATACACGAGATGTTTTGTTGGTAAAAGGGAATTTAAATGGCGAATTAATTCACATTCTAGTAAATCATTGGCCATCTAGAAGAAGTGGAGAAGATTTTACTGAAAAAAACAGAATAAAAGCTGCTGAATTAGTTGCTAATATTACCGCTAATATTTCTGAAGAAATAGATGATGCTAAAATTATTATAATGGGCGATTTTAATGATGACCCAACAAGTAAAAGTGTTAAAAAACATTTAGTAAATAATACTTTTTACAACCCAATGGAACGCTTAATTACAACAGGTAAGGGAACATTAAATTATAAAAAAACCTGGCATTTATTTGATCAAATAATTTTTTCTAAAAATTTTATAGCTGTAGAAGAAAACAAGCATTCTTTTAAATATGCAGAAGTTTTTGATCGGTATTTTTTAAAAGAATGGAATGGAAAATATAAAGGAAACCCATTTAGAACTTATATAGGTAAATGGTATCAGGGTGGTTTTAGTGATCACTTTCCAGTTTATGTTTATCTAAAAAAGAATTAGGCATAAAAAAACCCAAGCTTAAAAACTTGGGTTTTTTACAATTTTTAAAACCTACTTACTTAATGTTAATTGACATTGTATAATGTCTGTTAGCTCTTCCTGGATTTTCTAAAACTTTATTATTTAAATTTTCACGAATAAAAGATAATACCTTTTTATCTCTTGAATTTACTTTTAAAACTACTATTTCTCCTTCTGTGCTAAACGTAAAAGTAACATTTACTAGAACTTGATTTTCAATTGTATTATTTGTGTTTTCAACTAATTCTACAATTTGTTTTCTAATTTCATCTTTAGAAACATCTGGTGTAATAATTGTACTTGCAAACAAACTTGTTGTACCAAATACTAATGCAATTGCTAATAATCTAAACTTGTTCATTTTATTTAATTTTAAGGATTATTTCATTTATTTATCTACTCAAATTTATAACAATTTTAGGTTATTTTTTAGCTTTTAAAAAATTTCACAAAAATTTAAAGAATTTTTTTAAAATTACATATTTAATAAGTTTTTACGATTTTTATTAGTTTTATTTTAAAATTACAAGCGTTATTAGTTACTTTTTTACACTATCTTAAATTTGGAGAGAAATCATTTGGAGCATTTTTCGGCGTATTTGGGTTAGAAATCAAAATATTATTAGCTTTTGAATAACAACTCCATTCGCTATTTGTAAATATTTTATTTGGTTCATTTATATTTAAATTTCTAACAGCTTGTCCGTCTAAATATTCCCAATTAGTTCCATTACCATCTTCTCCTATTACACCAAAAATATCAATTCTGTTTCCCGAATTATCGACCAACTCATAAACATCATCTCCATTCCCTGAAATATAGGTAGACACCACATCAGGAACTAAAGAAAACAACTCTTCAAATCCAGTATTTGCAATAATAACAAAATCGCCAACCTTAATTGTAATTCCAGAAAGTACAACTGGAGAGCTAGAAACTGAAGTTGATCCGTTTACATACTTGTTTAATGTCCACCCCGTTAAATCTATTTCGGTTGTACCTGCATTATACAATTCAACAAATCTAGAAGAAACACTATTATTTGGATCCGCAACTTCTGTTATCATTATTTTAGGTATAATAATTGGACACTCTTTATAAGCGTTATTAAAAACTACATCATCTATGCTTCTTATTTCTATATTTGAAGTTAAAACACCTGTAATTGTTCCATTACCTTCAGGAAATTTTTCATTTGCAAAAGAAGCTTCTCCACTTGTAAATACACCTAACTTTAAAGGCTGATTACACGACTCTAATATTCTAACTCCATCACTATCTCCAGTATAAAAAGCAAAAGCTTTTCCTTGTTCATTTGCTGTTAATTGAACATCTTTTACAGTTACTAATGTATTTTTATAAATTGAATTGTTTATGTCAGAAATTTCGATTTCGGTAGGTATAATTGTATGATTTTCTCCACTATTAAAAATAAAACTACCAACCCGTGAAGTCTCAATTTTAGAAATTCCAGACCCGTTTGGGTAACCGATTGTTAAAACGCCATCAACCATATTCATATACAACTTATTTAAGTTTACAAAAACTTTATCACCTCTATTATAATCTTCAAAAATTAAATCCTTATCAACAAGTAATTGAATTCCAGCAGTTGGATTTTCAACAGCATCTTGTAATATAATTCTATTTTTAAAATTCCCAGAAACGTCGCTAGAAATTACATAACCTTCTACAACATAATTAGAATCAATTCCAAATTCAACTGTATTACCAGTATACATTTCTGAAACTTCTAACAATGAAATAGTTGGTGTTAATACACTTGAATAATCACATCTAGTTTCTGTAAATTTCACATCATCTGTATCTCTAATATACAATTGAAAATCTTCGTAATAATTACTAAAAATAGCTACAACACTTCCTTTCCCTTCTGGTAATAATTCGTTTTTAAAATCTGAATAACCACTATTTCTAAGCAATACTTCACCTGTTAAATTACAATTGTTAGAAAAACTCTCTAAAACTCTATTTTCTGTTGTTGAATTTTTAATATTTGCATATGCATTTCCAAGTTCGGTAGTTTTAAACTGAACATTATCTATTTGAACTAGCATTTCTAACATACTCTCATCCAACTTATCAATAGCAACATTTTTAGGAATAATATCTACAACTTCACAAGAACGAATAATATGATTTTTAACTTCCAAATCTGGAATTCTGCCTAATTCTGTATCACTTGCTTTCCCTATTTGAATGCTTCCAAAACTATAACCAACAGCTAAACCTTTTAATTTTACATACACTTTTCTTCCTACATTGTAGGTTGTATACATATCTGTTTGATCAATAGAAATTTTTATAGCTGCAGTTGGATTTTCTGGCTTGTCTTGTATAGAAAGTGATTTGTAAATATTCCCCGATTTATCGCTAGAAACTACATAACCTTCAATAATTACATCGGTTTCTATTTTTGTTGCACCACCAAAAGTATACATGTCTTTTACTTGTGCAATGGTGTTTGTTGCTGTAATTTCGGGCTCGTTACAATCTACTTTTGGAGTTGAAAAACCATCATCTTTTACACAACCTACATATAGACTTATTATGAGGAATAAAAATGCGATAATTTTTAATTTTTTGAATTCGTACATAGCATTATTTTTAAAATCTTACATAAAAATTTAAATAGTATGAAGCTTTATTTCCATACCAATATTTTGGACCAAAAATTGGCTTTTCTAACTGTTTATCTTGTTTTAATTCTGGATAATTCGATTTTCTAGATTGCTCAAAACCACCTGTTTTAAAAACTTCTCCCAACACATTATTTATTCCAATAAAAAAACCTGCATAATATTGGTCTATTTTCCAAGATTTTCCTCCAACAGCATTCAATAAAAAAGCATCTTCAAATTTTTCTTGTTTTAATAAAGCATCAACTTGGTTTTGAGTAACTTCAACACCTGTTTCATCATCTAAAAAAGGAACTCCATCAGCATCTGTATAAAAATTATCGGTTCTTAATAATGGTGAAATATCTAAATAATTATTACGCAATAAATTTCCATTTAATTGAAACCACCAATAATTGGGGTCTCTATATTCAAACCCTAAAGAATAAGCTTCTTGTGGAGTTCCAGAAACTCGGTAATCTTTTAAATATGCAGTCCCAAAATCACTATCCTCATCAATAAAACTTTCAGATTGTAAAAACAATTGTGGATTGTTATTGTATGTAAATTCACCAAATGAACCCACTGCAATTAATTTTACTGCTGGAATAACCTGATATTCGAAGCTAAGCTCTGCTCCTATATTTTTTTTGGAAACGCCTGTAGTTATTTCATTAACAAAATCTGCCTGATCTCCTAACAATCCTTCAGCGAAAAAGAAAGACGTTTCTACAGCATTTGTAAAACTTGTATAAAAAGCTGTTAATCTAGTTTGTATTTTAAGTCCTCTAAAAATATAATTTACATCAGCCGTACTCACATTTTCACTGGTTAAATTGGGTGTAATATTATTGTTTACTCTAGAGTTTGAAAATGCAGTTCTAATTGTTGGTGCATTTGAAATGTACGCAGCATTAACGTTTACTAAATGTCTACCAGTAATTTTATATGTAAATCCGGCTTTTGCGCTTATGTCTGTAAAAGTTAATTTTTCACTTTTACCAAAAGAATTATTTGAATAAGTTCCATTTTTATACAAACCATTACGCTGATAATTGGTGTTTTTAACATTTAAAGCTCCAAAATAGTCCAACTTATTTTTAGAAAATTGTAGTTGCCCAAAAACACTTGTAACAGATGCGTTTATAATATAATTATATTGAAATTTGTCGCCAACAGTTACAAGCCTATTCAAGTTATTTAAATCGTTTTGTCTTGCATCTCCTTCAGCATATTGATCTAAATCTACAAAACCGTTTCCTCCTAATAAATCTAACATATTTCCATAATTATTAGAGCTCAAATTTTTATATGAAACACCTCCATGTAAATTTAAATTACCATTAATGTTTTTTGCTAATACAGAACTTAACGTTAGTTGCTTATCATCTACTCTATCTTCATATAAATAATACAGAGAACTGCCGTTATCAATATTTTTCTGATACATTTCCTGCCAATTTAATTGTCCATTTTTTAAAAAATCTTGCTCCGTTAGATAAGCATTTGTGTAGTCTAAATTATCTTCAAATCGTAAAAAACTACTCGGTAAATATTTCCAATAAGTAGGATCTGGATTTGGGGCATTAAAATAACCCAATCTACTATTTCCAATATGTCCAAATTGGTAAGCTAAAGTAGTTTTTAAAGTAGTTCGCTCTTTTTCGTAAAAGTGACTCAGCATTACAATTGGTTCAAAAATTTCTTTAATTCTTGAGTTCCTATTATCACCTTCTTGTTCTCCCCAGTACGCATTGTATTGCATCCCCTTTAAATTATAGACTTCCTGAGTATTTGGTGAAGACTTACCTCTTCTGTTAAATGAAGTAATAGCAGTAATATTTAAACTATGATTGTTGTTTAGTTTTTTTTCAGCCGCTATAAAAGCAGCCCAAGCATTGTATGATGAACCTTCAAAATAACCTTCTTGAGCGTATCTTCTAGATGCAGAAACAGCAAATGCCCAATTATTTTTATTAAATCCTGTTGCATACATTGCCATAATACGCCCTGTATAACTTTTATTTGCCGAAGCAAATGATATTTTGCCACCTGGCCTATATTCCGATGCACGAGTATTAAAGTTTGTTGTTCCTAAAATACCACCAAAATTATTTTCTGATGCTTGTATTCCATTTGAAAATTCTTGATTCCTAAACACATCATTTAAACCTCCCCAATTACTCCATTGTGGCCTTCCATCGTACATTTTATTCATTTCAACACCATTAATTAAAATGGAACCATAACTAGAATCGTACCCACGCACTTTAAACCAAGCCTGACTAAAATTAAAAGAAGCAGCTCTTAAAAAAGCATCTTTTGAAGACTGAAACAAGCCAGCAGTATAATCTGAACTACGCTCTCCATCATCTAGTAAATCATCATCAGTTAAAATTATTAGACTGTTATCAACTTCGTCTAACAATGTTTTAGACAAATAAATAGTTCCCAAATCTAAAGGTGTATTATCGTCAATAATAATTGGGATTTTTTGTGATTGATACCCATTAAAATCCAAATAAAGAATATAAGAATCTTTAAGTATTTTTTCAATAACAAAACCACCTTGTATATCTGTTTTAGCAAAAAATACATTGTCACCTAAAATTACAGAAACACCTTTTAATGGTTTTTTTGAGGTACTTTCAATAATTTTCCCTCTAACGGAAGTGGTAATTTGCGCTCTTAAATCATAGCAAAAAAAGAAGCACAAAAAACCTAAGATTATTAGCTTTTTCATTTGCAATTTTCTTACAAATAACAAAAAAATATTGAAAATTAAAAATATTACCCTTTAAAACTTAAAAATTAATATATTGATTAGTAGATTTTTATATATTTACTAAATGTGTTTTTGTAACTTAGGATACATAATTTTGGTGAAAAATATTGAGTATTATTTTACTTGTTTTTTAATAAAAAGAAGGTTGAATTAAATCTCTATTTAAAAGTAATTATAAATACAAAAAAAAGTTTAACTTATAAATCATTTATTCAATTCTCTTCATTTTTTAAAGACTTAACATTTTGGCTTAAAAATTGTTAGTAAATTAGCAACCTTAAACTTTTAAGTAAAAACTCTAAAACTAACAGATGAAACATATATTAAAATTATTTTTACTTCTATTTTTAATTTCAAATGCACTTTTTGCACAAGAAAATTACCAAATTAGAACAGTTGCTTTTTACAATTTAGAAAACTTGTTTGATACCGTAAACGATACCTTAAAAAATGATGAAGCTAGTCCAATTATGGGAATGAAAGAAGGGCGCGAAGAAGTGTATCAAAAAAAATTAGCAAATATGTCTAAAGTTCTTTCAGAAATTGGGACTAAAGAAGCTAAAAGCTCGGCAGCAATAATTGGTGTTGCTGAGGTTGAAAATAAAAAAGTACTGGAAGATTTACTCAAAACCGACAATTTAAAAAATGAACAATATGATTTTATTCATTACGATTCTCCAGATTTAAGAGGTATTGATGTTGCTTTATTATACAAACCAAGTTTATTTAGACCAACACACCATGAAGTTTTTGAATTAAAACTTTGGGATGAAAATGGAATGCGCATTTACACCAGAGATCAATTATTAGTTTCTGGTTATTTAGATGATGAATTGATTCATATTATTGTAAATCATTGGCCATCTAGACGAGGTGGTGAAGAAAAAAGTAGTTCTAAAAGAGAAAAAGCAGCTTATTTAAATACGCAAATTATTGAAAAAATAAAATTAACGGATCCAAACCCTAAAGTTATAATTATGGGCGATTTAAATGACGATCCGCATAACGCAAGTTTAAAAAAAGTACTAAAAACTAAGTCTAAAAAAGCCGATGTTAAAGAAGGCGATATTTACAACCCAATGGAAGATATGTTTAGACGTGGACAAAACACATTGGTTTATAGAGATAAGATTAATTTATTCGATCAAATTATGTTTACTTCTCCGCTTTTAACTACTAAAAAAGATTATTCTACATATAAAATGTATAAAGCAAACGTATTTAACCCTCAATATTTAACCACTCAAACTGGAAAATATAAAGGATATCCACATAGAAGTTTTGCAGGTAGTAACTTTATTAATGGCTATAGCGATCACTATCCGGTTTATATCTATTTAATTAAAGAGAAAAAATAATTTTTATTTTTTATGAGTAAAATTGATATTAGAACGGTTGATGTTGTTCAATATATACATCCTTTGCGAGAAGGAGGTTCGCTTCCGGCTATTGTTAAAGCAGATGATGGATTTTTGTATGTATTAAAGTTTAGAGGAGCTGGACAAGGAAAAAAAGCGCTAATTGCTGAATTTATTGGCGGAGAACTTGCCCGTCTAATGGGTTTAAAAGTTCCTGAATTAGTTTTTATGAATTTAAATGATTCTTTTAGTAAAACAGAACCTGATGAAGAAATTCAAGATTTGCTTAAATTTAGTGTAGGTTTAAATCTTGGGCTACATTTTTTATCAGGTGCAATAACATTTGATCCTTTGGTTTCAAAAGTAGATGCTTTAACTGCTTCAAAAGTAGTGTTATTAGATAGTATTATTAGTAATATTGACCGTACAACAAAAAACACAAATTTGTTAAATTGGAATAACGAACTTTGGGTTATAGACAATGGAGCTAGTTTTTACTTTCATCATAATTGGGAGAATTGGGAAAACCATTTAACAAGAACTTTTCCTCTTATAAAAGACCACGTGCTTCTTCAAAAAGCGACTTTGTTAAAAGAAGCTGCAAAAGAAATTCAACAACTAATTAACCAATATAAAATTGCTGAAATTGTTTCTAAAATCCCAGAAGATTGGTTATTAAGTGAGTCCGATTCCTTAAGTCCAAAAGAAATGAGAGCTGCGTATATTGAATTTATAAATGCGAAATTTTCTATGATAGATTTACTAGTTAAAGAAGCTGCTGATGCAAGATAAATATACATTTGAATATGCGATAATTAGAATTGTTCCAAAAGTGGAGCGAGAAGAATTCTTTAATGTTGGTGTGATTTTATTTTCTAAACGCAAAAAATTTCTAGGTATTAAATACCAAATTAATGAAGCTAAATTGAAATCATTTTCTCCAGATTTAGAATTAAATGTTTTTAATGAATATTTAAAAGGCTGGGAATTAATTTGTGAAGGAGAACCTTCAGGTGGAAAAATAGGGAAATTAGAATTATCCGATAGATTTAGGTGGCTAGCAGCTTGTAGAAGTACTATTATTCAGAGCTCTAAAACGCATCCAGGGTTAACAAGTAATCCTGAAAAAGAACTTCAAGATATTTTTGAAAAGTATGTTTTATAAGTATTGCTCAAAAAGCAATTCGTTTAAATTTAGAGTTTCAAAAAATTAAATATTAAATTTGCTTAGCAAAACTTAAAAACGAAATAATGACACAAAAAATAATAATGAGTATACTTCTTTCAATAACTTTTGCAAGTGCTTCTGCACAAAAAGTTATGACACCAAAAATGCTTTTAGAATTAAATAAAGTTTCTGCAAAAGGGATTTCAAAAGATGGAAAAAGTGTAATTTATAGCACTTCAAAATATAATGTTGCTGAAGATAAAAAAGTAACTACTGTATATCAAATTCCTATTGAAGGAGGCACTCCTGTTGAAATTGCATCCTACAAAGATTTAATACCAAACAAAAATATTTCACCTAATGGAGTTTATGAAATTTTTACTGAAGATGTAAAACTTAAAAATATAACTGGTAAAGATTTTTATCCTGAAATTAAAAACTCAAATGTACAGATTTACGACGAATTAAATTATCGCCATTGGGATACTTGGGAAGATGGCGCTTATAGTCACGTTTTTTACAAAACTACAGCAAACGGTGATGATGCTATTGATATTATGCCTAACGAACCTTTTGATTGTCCACAAAAACCTTTTGGTGGCTCAGAAGATTATTTGTGGAGTCTAGACAGCCAAAACATACTTTATGTAACAAAAAAATTGAGTGGTACAGCGTATGCTACCAGTACAAATACAAATATTTATAGTTATAATTTAGCTTCAAAAACAACTAGTAATTTAACCGAAGAAAATAAAGGATACGATACAAACCCTGCTTTTTCATCTAAAAATCAATTAGCTTGGTTACAAATGAAAAGAGATGGTTACGAAGCTGATAAAAATGATATTATTGTTTTAATTGATGGAGAAAAAGTAAATCTTACAGAAGATTGGGATGAAACCATTCATAGTTTTGTTTGGGATGAAAGAGGTGATAAAATTTACTTTATAGCTCCTAATTTTGGAACCGTTCAACTTTTTGAAATTAAAATTCCTACTTCTTCAAAAAAAATATCGCAACCAAAACAACTTACAAACGGACAGTTTGATGTAAGTAGTATTGTAGGCCAATCTAAAAACTTATTAGTGGTTAATCGTAGAGATATGAACCATGCAAATGAGTTGTATACCTACAATTTAAAAAATGGAAACTTAACAAAGCTTACCCACGCAAATGATGCAACTTACAATGCAATAGCTTTAAGTAAGGTAGAAAAAAGAATGGTAAAAACTTCTGATGGGAAAGACATGTTAACCTGGGTAATTTATCCTCCAAATTTCGATCCTTCAAAAAAATATCCAACAATTTTATATTGTAAAGGTGGTCCACAAGGTCCGCTTAGTCAATCATATTCTTTTAGATGGAATTATCAATTAATGGCTGCAAATGGTTATATAATTGTTGCACCAAGTAGAAGAGGAATGCCAGGTTTTGGAGTAGAATGGAACGAGCAAATTAGTAAAGATTATGGCGGACAAAATATGAAAGATTATTTAGCTGCAATTGACGATATTTCTAAAGAAAGTTATGTAGATACCGATAGATTAGGTTGTATTGGAGCTAGTTATGGAGGTTTTTCAGCATTTTATTTAGCTGGACATCACCAAGGAAGGTTTAAAAGTTTTATAGCTCATGACGGTATGTTTAATTTACGAAGTATGTACGGAACAACCGAAGAATTGTTTTTTGTAAACTGGGATTTAGGTGGACCTTATTGGGATAAAAATAATGCTGCTGCTCAAAAAACTTTTAATGAATTTAATCCTGCTAATTATGTAGATAAATGGGATACTCCTATTTTAATCATTCAAGGAGCTAAAGACTATAGAGTTCCAGTAGGTCAAGGTTTAGAAGCGTTTCAAGCGGCTCAATTAAGAGGTATAAAAAGTAAGTTACTGTACTTTCCAGAAGAAAATCATTGGGTTTTAAATGGGCAAAACAGTTTTATTTGGCATACCGAATTTTATAAATGGCTAGAAGAAACATTGTAATTTATAGTGAATTAAATATAACATAATAGGCTGTATAAAAAAATTAGAATCGTCATTCTGAATGTATTTCAGAATCTAATTGTTGTTATTTTTTATATAAGCTTTTTATGAATCTTGTCATTCCTGTGAAAACAGAAACTCATACAGTGTAAAAATGGATTCCTGCCTACGCAGGAATGACAGACGTATTTAAAATTCATCATTCTAAATTTATTTCAGAATCTCATCACAGTAGTAAACAATAATGATGAGAACCTAAATTAAGTTCAGGCTGACGGGTTTTCTACATAAAACCCTAAATTTATTCCTCTTGAAGATCTTTTAACATTAATTGTAACGATGTATTTCCGTTCCAATGATTTTCGTCTACATTAAATACAGCTTTAAACGGATTTCCATTGGTGGTTAATTCGTACTTATCTCCCATACTAAATCCAATAGCATTAAATGTTTGTTGATGAACACCATCTAAAATACATAATTTTAAATGCGATTGATCTGCGCCTACTTTTTTACCATAACCATTATCTCGCAAACCACCAGCCATAAAAACTGGTTTTAAATTTTGCGGTCCAAAAGGTGCTAATTGATTAATAATTCTAAAGAATTTTGGGGTTATTTCTGAAAGTGATATTTCTGTATCAATTAAAATTTCAGGAGTTCGCAGTTCTTCTGGCAAGGTGTTTTTTACAACTTCTTCAAACTTTGCCTTAAATTTGGGGTAATTTTCAATTGTTAAAGTTAAACCTGCCGCATACTTATGTCCACCAAATTGCTCTATAAACTCTGCACATTGTTCCAAAGCTTCGTACACATCAAACCCTTTAACCGAACGTGCGGACGCTGCTAATTTATCGCCGCTTTTTGTAAAAACCAACGTTGGTCTATAATACGTTTCTATCAGTCTAGAAGCAACAATTCCAATAACCCCTTTGTGCCAATGTTCTGCATATACAACCGTTGAAAAGTTTTCAGTTTCATTGTTTTCTTCAATTTGTTGCAATGCTTCAATAGTAATTGCTTTATCTAAATCTTTTCTTTCTGTATTATTTTTTTCAATTTCTGAAGCAAATTTAACAGCAGTGTCAAAATCTATTTCTGTTAATAATTCTACAGCATAATTTCCATGCTTAATTCTTCCAGCAGCATTAATTCTGGGTGCAATAATAAAAACAACATCTGTAATTGTGAGTTCTTTTTTATCTATTTGATGAATCATTGCTTTAATTCCGGTTCTTGGATTTGTGTTTATAACTTGCAATCCAAAATAAGCCAACACCCTGTTTTCGCCCGTTATTGGAACAATATCTGCAGCAATTGCAGTAGCAACTAAATCTAAATATTGAATTAAATCATCTATGGTTTCACCTCTTTTACTTCCTATTGCCTGAATTAATTTAAACCCAACACCACAACCACATAATTCTTTATACGGATATTCACAATCCGAACGTTTTGGGTCTAAAACAGCAATTGCATCTGGAATTTCGTTTCCTGGTCTATGGTGATCACAAATAATAAAATCGATTCCTTTTTCTTTAGCATAAGCAACTTTATCTATTGCTTTTATACCACAATCTAAAGCAATTATTAATGAAAAACCATTGTCTTCAGCAAAATCAATTCCTTGGTAAGAAACACCATAACCTTCTGCATACCTATCTGGAATATACGTTGCAATATTTGGATACAACGTTTTTAAATAGGAAGCCATTAATGATACAGAAGTTGTACCATCTACATCATAATCTCCATACACTAAAATATTTTCATTATTAGCAAATGCCAGCTCAATCCTTTCAACAGCTTTATCCATATCTTTCATTAAGAATGGATTGTGTAAATTATTTAAAGTAGGTCTAAAAAAAGCTTTTGCTTCATTAAAAGTATGAATTCCACGTTGTACTAATAATTTAGCAATGGTATAATCAACTCCTAATTCTTTTGAAAGATTTGAAGTAATTAATGAATCTGTTTCTGGTTTTATTTTCCATCGCATAGCTATAATTTTGTTCAAAAATAAGTAAAATTATTTTACACTTTATTGATTGAATTTTGTTGAATCGTTGAAATACTAGTTAGCTAATGCTCGTTTGTAATGAGTACTCATAACTCAATATATATATCACTCGTTTAAAACGAGTGGCATCTACCTTACAATTTATACGTTAGGTTGCTATATAAACAAAACCTAACAGGTTTTAGAAACCTGTTAGGTTTATGTATTCTTAAAAATTATCCCTACCCTAGGTAAAAATCTATTTTTTATTGTTCTATATAAACTATTTCGTGAGAAATATCAGAAAACTGACGAAACATTTCAAAAACACCGCAATAACGCTCTACCGAAAGATTTACGGATTTTTCAATTTTATCTTTTTTAAAATCACTTCCATAAAATTTATAAGTAACTTTTACTTTTTTATACGTTTTTGGATGCTCATCTGTTAAATCGGCTTCAACCCCAATTTTAAAATCCTCAACTTCAGCACGCATTTTTTTTAGTAATGATGCAACATCCATTGCTGTACAACCTGCTAACGCAGTTAACATCATTGCTTTTGGTCGCAACCCTTTACCTTGTCCACCAACTTCTTCGGCAGCATCAATCATTACAGATCCTTCTGGTGCAACCGATTCAAAAAGCATTTGTCCTTTCCAACTAACTTCAATTTTATTTGTCATAACTATAAATTTATAAACACAAATTTAAAAGATTTTTAGTATTGAAGCGTAACATTCTTAACAAAAAGACAACTAATAATTTAGAACAAATAATTAGACTTTATTTTATCAATAATTAGTATATTGGGTTACATATTTAAAATTGTATTTTATGAAAGAATTTTTTGAAGGAATGTCAACTCTAGAACAAACCTATTGGATGGTTGCTTTAATAGGTTCTACAATTTTTTTGATAATTTTTATTTTGACCTTTATTGGCGGAGGAGATTCCGATATGGAAGCAGATGCAGATGATTTTGTAGCTGATGATGGCGGTGTGGGATTTCAATTTTTTACATTTAAAGGTCTAGTTGGTTTTTTTACCATTTTTGGTTGGACAGGTATTGTTTGTATTAATGAAGGTTTATCTACAATTCCAACTTTAATAATTTCATCTTTTGCCGGTTTATTAATGATGGTTTTAACCTCCTTATTATTCTTTTGGATGCATAATTTAGCAGAATCTGGAACTTTAAAAATAAAAAATGCAGTTGGCGTAATTTGCGAAGTATATTTACCAATTGGTGCAAACCGCTCTAAAATGGGAAAAGTTCAAATTAAAGTACAAGGAAGCTTGCGCGAATTAGAAGCCATTACCGATAATGAAGAAGAATTAAAAACAGGCACAATGGTTAAAGTAATTGAGATTGTAAGTGCCGAAATATTATTAGTACAAAAATTAACACAAAAAAATTAAACCATGAATCTATTATTTTTACCCTTACAATCGGCAGCAACTGGTGTTTACTTGGTTGGAGCTGTAATTTTTATTTTAGTCGTCTTCTTTTTCTCTATGATTAGAAGGTACAAACGTTGTCCTTCTGATAGAATTTTAGTTGTGTATGGAAAAACTGGAGGCGGACAATCGGCTAAATGTGTTCACGGTGGTGCTGCATTTATTTGGCCAATAATTCAAGATTACGAGTTTTTAGATTTAACGCCAATGTCTATTGAAGTAAATTTAACAAATGCATTAAGTAAACAAAATATTCGTGTAAACGTACCTTCAAGATTTACAATTGGTATTTCAACCGAACCAAGTGTTATGCAAAATGCCGCCGAACGTTTATTAGGTTTAAGTTTAGATGCCGTACAAGATTTAGCTCAAGAAATTATTTTTGGTCAGTTACGTTTAGTGGTTGCCTCAATGGATATTGAAGAAATTAACTCGGATAGAGATCAATTTTTATCACACATTACACACAGTGTAGAAGCCGAATTAAAAAAAGTTGGTTTAAAGTTAATCAACGTAAACATTACAGATATCCACGATGAATCTGGATATATTGAAGCATTAGGTAAAGAAGCTGCTGCAAAAGCAATAAACGAAGCTAAAGTTTCTGTTGCCCAAAAAGTTAGAGATGGATCTATTGGTGAAGCTAATGCATTACAAGATCAACGTATTCAAGTTGCCGCTGCAGATGCAAACGCTGTACACGGTGAAAATACTGCAAAAGTTCAAGTTGCTAATTCAAATGCAGACAGAAGATCGCGTGAAGCTGAAGCTGAAAGAATTGCAAACGCTGCCGAAAAAGTACAAGCTGCAAAAGCATTAGAAGAAGCCTATGCTGCCGAAAAAATTGCTGAAGAAGCCAGAGCAAAACGCAAAGAAGCTGAACAAGGTGCAGATATTATTGTTCCTGCTAAAATTGATAAGCAAAAAATAGAAATAGATGCTGAAGCTGAAGCTGAACAAATAAGACGTATAGCAAAAGGTCAGGCAGATGCAATTTTTATGAAAAAAGAAGCCGAAGCAAAAGGATTGTACGAAATACTTACAAAACAAGCACAAGGTTTAGATCAAATTGTAAAAGCTGCCGGTAATAACTCTAAAGATGCCGTACTTTTATTAGTTGCTGATAAATTACCTGAATTGGTTAAAACACAAGCCGAAGCTATTAAAAATATTAAAATCGATAAAGTTACTGTTTGGGAAAATGGTGGCGGAAAAGATGGTAAATCTTCAACTTCTAATTTTATATCTGGCATGTATAAAGCAGTACCTCCATTACAAGAAATGTTTGATATGGCTGGTATGCAACTACCCGAATATTTAAAAGGTAAAGATATTGAAGAAACTAAATCAACTGAAGAAAACACCCCAAAGCCTACTACAGATAAAGAAGAATAATTAATTCTAAAATAGAACTGTAAAAGCTGTTTAGATGATTTAAAGTTCTAAACAGCTTTTTTTTAATTAAATTTATGAGTTTTGGTGCAATTACTATTTTAATTTGCATTCTAATTTTTAATTAAAACTCAACATAAATTATTATCGCTTTTAACATTAAATTCGTTATTTTACAATTAAATTTTTTTAATACAAGGTAGATGCATTTTAAACTTTCTAAATTTATATTAGTACTTATTATCTCTTCTTGTTTTTGCATTAAAAATTGGTCTCAAACCTATAAATCATCTGATACACCTCCAGTAGTTACTGCAACTGGAGATCAATCTTATTGTCCACTTTCTAAAATAAATATTGTTACAGATTTTAATATTGCAGGAGGGAGTGATCAAATAGAAGCTATATATATACAAATTTCAAAAGGGTATGATAAAGATTATGATATATTAAAATTACTAAATGCTAGTTTACACCCAGCTATTAAAGCACAAGAATTTAATATTTTGGAAGGCAAATTAGTTTTAGAATGGACTGGCTCAGGTACTGACTATGCAGATTTAATTGCTGCAGTAAAAGATGTTGTTTTTGAAAATAACGATCAACAAATATCTGGTGAAAGAACATTTTCAATAACTATTGACGAAAAAAATTATTTACCATCTACAAGTCATTATTATGAATTTGTTCCAGATATTGGTATTACTTGGTCGGCTGCAAAAGACAAAGCAAAAAGTTTAATATATAATGGACTACAAGGTTATTTAGCAACAATAACTTCAGTTGAAGAAGCACAATTAATAGGAGAACAAGCAAAAGGTGCTGGCTGGATTGGTGGTAGCGATGCAGAAACCGAAGGAGTTTGGAAATGGGTTACAGGACCTGAATCTGGTAAAACTTTTTGGATTGGATCAGGAAATGGAACAACTGCTGGAACTGATATTCCATTTGCTTTTTGGAATTCAAATAACAACGAACCTAATCAAGCTGGTAACGAGGACTATGCTCATATTACAGCTCCCAATATTGGTCAAAAAGGAAGCTGGAACGATTTAAGTAATGCCGGTGCTTCTTCTGGAGATTACCAGCCAAAAGGATATATTGTAGAATATGGTTACCCAGGTGATCCTAAACCAACAACATCGACAAGCTCAAAAATTACAATTTCTAAAATTGTTTCTTTTTATGATGCTGAACGTTGCGGAGCTGGAGAGGTTATTTTATCAGCAAATTCTAGTGATGGCGGCGTACTTTGGTTTGATTCTGAAACAAGTTCAATCCCTCTAAGTTCAAATAATACTTATACACCCACTATAACTGAAACTACTACATTTTATATTACACCTAAAAGCTGTACTTCTGGTGAAAGAACAGCAATTACTTCCACTGTACACCCACTTCCAGATATTAAAAAAAACATCACTATAAAAAATTGTGACGAAGATGGAAATCCAGATGGTTATACCGATTTTAATTTAAGTAATGCTATTGAACAAATTAATAATTCTACTAATAATTACACCATCTCTTTCCATTATTCCGAAGAAGATGCTAATACGGGTAATGACGCCTTTAACCCAGATTCATTTAACAACAAAAACGCTACTAATAATACTATTTATGCTCGTGTTGAAAATACCTTGGGTTGTTTTAACGTTTCTACTATTACGTTGGCAGTTTCAACAACCTCTTTACCTTCAGGTTTTATGGAAACGTTAATAGCATGCGATAACTATGAAGAAAATGATGGTTATTTTGCATTCAATTTAACAGAAGCAACCACAAAAATTCTCGACAAATTACCAAATCAAAATTTAAGTGTACATTATTTTAAAAATGAAGAAGACGCCCTTTTAAAAAAGAACGAAATTACACCTCAAACAAATTACATAAATACAAAAGTAGATTCTGAAACACTTTTTGTACGAATCGAAAATTCTGAAAACGGTGACTGTTATGGTATAGGTGAATATTTGACTTTAAATGTAAACCCTTTACCAGAATTTGAAGTAAATACTAATGAAGTAATCTGTTTAGATAATCCTTCTGCAATCATTTTAGAACCTTTTAATAACTTAGATACCTATAGTTATGTTTGGACTAATAATAACAACGAAAGTTCAATTTCTGGAAACACTCTTGAAGTTTTAACAAGTGGTATTTACACCGTAATTGCAACTTCTAATTCAGGTTGCGAATCATTACCTAAAACTAGTATTGTTGAAGAATCTAAAGGAGCTGATATAAGTTTAGATGATTTAATTATTGTTGATGATTCAGACAATAATTCAATTACAATAAACGATGTCAATAACAATTTAGGTGAATACGATTATGAATATTCTTTAAATAATGAATTTGGTCCATTTCAAAATGAGCCTTTTTTTTATAATATACCTGCAGGAATTCATACATTATACGTTAGAGATACCAATAATTGTAAAACCGTATCATTGGAAGTTTCAATTATAGGTTATCCTAAATTTTTTACACCTAATAACGATGGAGAAAATGACACTTGGAATATTATTGGAATAAATAGTGGTTTTTATCCAACTTCTACACTCAATATTTTTGATAGATATGGAAAATTAGTAGCTAAAATAAATCCAATTATTGAAAGCTGGAATGGTTTGTATAATGGAAAAGAATTACCATCAACAGATTATTGGTTTACAGTTGAGTTAAAAGATAATACAGGAAAAATTAGACGTAAACAAGGTCATTTTAGTTTGATTAGAAAGTAGCTTAATAAGACTGTCTCTACTGCAAAAGCAGGAATCTTTTATAGAGTAACAATATTTTATTTCACCTAAATTCATTCACCTAAACCTTATCGTAAATTTAACAAAATCAAAATCTTAAATCAATATTGAATTAATTTTAACTAATTTTGCAGCAATGGTAAAAGAAATTCAAATTAGAGTACCAATTAAGGAAACCACTCAAGAAGGTATTCTAATAAAAAAGGCTGCGCAACAACTAAAAATCGATAGCAAAACTATTAATTCTGTTAAAGTATTGCGTAAAAGTATAGATGCCAGAAAAGCAGCAATTATTTTTAATTATAAATTAGCCATTTATATTAACGAGCCACAACCTGAAACATCAGATTATATTTTTAATTATAAAGATGTTTCGGCTGCAAAAGAAATTCATATAATTGGTTTTGGACCAGCTGGAATGTATGCTGCTTTACGTTGTATAGAATTGGGTTTTAAACCAATTGTTTTAGAACGTGGAAAGAATGTACGAGATAGAAGGCGTGATTTACGCGCAATTAATCAGTTTCATTTGGTAGATAAAGATTCTAATTATTGTTTTGGAGAAGGCGGTGCAGGAACGTATTCTGATGGAAAATTATATACCAGAAGTTTAAAACGCGGCGATGTTAGACGAATTTTTGAAAACCTAGTTTATCATGGTGCAACAGATCAAATTTTAGTAGATGCACATCCGCATATTGGAACCAATAAACTACCAAAAGTTGTAAAAAATATTAGAGAAACGGTGTTAAAATATGGTGGAGAAATTCATTTTGAAAGTCGTGTAGTAGATTTCACCATAAAAAACAATACCTTAAAAACCATTCAACTTAAAAACGGGAAAGAATTAAATGTTAATGCTGTAATTTTAGCAACAGGTCATTCTGCCAGAGATATCTATTATTTGCTTCAAAGAAAAAACGTTGCAATAAAATCTAAGTCTTTTGCAATGGGAGTTCGTGTTGAACATCCTCAAGAAATTATTGACTCCATTCAATACCACTGTAAAGGCAAAAGAGATGAATTATTACCTGCAGCTTCTTATAGTTTAGTGCATCAGGTAAACAACAGAGGTGTGTATTCGTTTTGCATGTGTCCGGGCGGATTTATTGTACCAGCAGCAACTGCAAATGGCGAAGTTGTAGTAAACGGTATGTCTCCTTCAAAAAGAAATAATTTATTTGCAAATTCTGGTATTGTGGTTGAAATTAATGCTGAAAAAGATTTACATAAATACGAACAATTTGGAGAGCTAAAAGGATTAGAATTTCAAAAAGATTTAGAAAAATTAGCGTGGGTTGCAGGTGGAAAATCTCAAACTGCCCCAGCACAACGTTTAACAGATTTTGTTGAAGGAAAATTATCGAATACATTAAATCCAACTTCATACCAACCAGGATTAAAATCAGCTTCATTACATTCTATTTTACCAAAACAAATTGGAGGCAGATTACGTAAAGGATTTGCTGAATTTGGAAGAAAAATGCACGGATATTATACCCACGAAGCTAATGTAATTGGAGTAGAATCTAGAACCTCATCACCTGTAAATATTCCAAGAAAAGATACATTAGAACATCCAGAGTTACAAGGGTTATTTCCTTGTGGTGAAGGTGGTGGTTACGCTGGAGGAATAGTTTCTGCAGCTATGGATGGCGAACGTTGTGCCGAAGCTGCTATTTCAAGTTTTAAACAGTAAACTCCATTTTAAAATAATTATTAACATCAATAACTTGCATCCCTGCTGTTTTAGCCGCTTGCATTCCTAAAATTCCATCTTCAAAAACAATACAATCTTTTGGATTTACTTTCATAAGTGAAGCACATTTTAAAAAAGTTTCTGGATCTGGTTTAGGCTTCTCAATATCATTTGAAGTTATTACAATATCAAAAAAATGACTCATATTTATAACTTCCAACGTTTTTTTTGCACCATTTCTAGTACTTCCAGTTCCAATAGACATTGGTAAAACATTGTGATATTTTCTAATAACATCAGCTACAACAGTAATTTCTTTTGTTTCATGTACCATTTTTTTAAAAGTTGCCCCTTTTATTGAACCAACTTCAACAGGGTCCATTTTTACATTAAACAATTCATTTAACTTTAAAATAGTTGCGTCTCTAGGTGTACCTGTTAAAGATTTAAACAATGTTGCATTAAAATCTATGCCGTAAGGAGAAACAGCTTCACGCCAAGATAAGAAATGATTTTGCATGGTGTTTGCAACAGTTCCATCTAAATCAAATATAAGGCCTTTAATATTTTCTGGTATTTTAATCATTCCATTTTTATTGAATTTCAAAAGTAATTATATATTATGCTTTTAAAAAATGAATTACAGTTTCTTTACGAAATCCTTTTATTGATTTAAATTCATTAATTTATTCCTTTTTAATGAAAAAATTTTAATAAATTTACCTTCTAATAATTAAATGTATATATTACATTTAATAAAATAACCTAACATAAATGAAAAAATTAATAACACTTCTAACTTTTTCAGTTTGCCTTCTAATTGGATGTCAAACTAAAACACCTTCAAAAGAAATAGCAACAACAACACCTCCTAACATAATTATTATTTATACCGATGATTTGGGTTATGGCGATGTTAGTGCAAATGGTGCAACAGAGTTACAAACACCTAATATTGATAAATTAGCAAACGGAGGAGTACGTTTTACTAACGGATATGCAACCTCATCAACCTGTACACCTAGTAGATATGCACTATTAACAGGTGTGTATCCTTGGAGAAATAAAGATGCTAAAATATTACCTGGAACTGCACCTTTAATTGTTGATACTACACAAATGACCATTCCAAAAATGTTAAAAACCAAAGGATATTATACTGGTATTATAGGAAAATGGCATTTAGGTTTAGGTACAGGAAATGTAAATTGGAATGAAACTGTAAAACCTGGACCAAATGAAGTTGGTTTTGATTATTCTAATATTTTAGCCGCTACACAAGACCGCGTTCCAACTGTTTATATTGAAAATGGAAATGTTGTAGGATTAGATCCAAACGACCCAATAGAAGTAAGCTATAACACCAACTTTGATGGAGAACCAACAGGTTTAGAAAACCCAGAATTAACAACAATGAAATGGCACCACGGACACAATAATAGTATTGTAAATGGAATTCCTAGAATTGGGTTTATGAAAGGTGGAGAAAAAGCAAAATGGAGTGATGTAGATATGGCAGATTACTTTTTAAAAGGTGCGCAAGAATATGTAAAAAAACATAAAAACAAACCTTTCTTTTTACTTTATACAATGCAACAACCTCACGTACCAAGAACTCCACACCCACGTTTTGTAGGAAAATCTGGATTAGGACCAAGAGGTGATGTTATTTTAGAAGCAGACTGGTGTATTGGTGAATTTATAAAAACATTGGAAGAAGAAAACTTATTAGAAAACACTTTAATTGTTTTTTCAAGTGATAATGGCCCAGTATTAAACGATGGATATTTTGATGATGCTGTTGAAAAAAATGGAAAACATAAACCTGCTGGAGATTTAAAAGGAGGAAAATATAGCTTATTTGAAGCTGGTACAAAAGTGCCATTTTTCACCTATTGGAAAGGGAAAATTCAACCAACAGTATCGGACGCTTTAATTTCTCAAGTAGATTTACTTTCTTCTTTATCTAATTTAGTAGATAGCGATATTAAAGTAGACGACAGTCAAGATTTATTAGATGTGTTTTTAGGAACTTCACAAAATGGAAGAGAAGAATTAATTTTAGAAGCAACATCAAAAACTGCTTTTAGACAAGGAGATTGGGTAATGATTCCTCCATACAAAGGACCTAAAGTAAATAAGTTAGTTAATATTGAATTAGGAAATTCTTTAGAATACCAATTATTTAATTTAAAAGAAGATGTTAGCCAACAAAACAATTTAGCTAAAGAAAACCCAGAAAAATTAAAAGAAATGCTTACTGCTTTCGAAAAAATTAGAGGTAAAGGTTATTCTAATGTTACACAGTTAGAATTAAAATAGTCCTTTTTAATCAATTATAAGTAAAGCCTACATTTAAAATGTGGGCTTTATTTATTTTAAATAGCTTCATACATTTTACCCGGCAATGGTTTTACAACACCTTTCATTTCAAGATTAAATAAAATGGTAACGGTTTTATAAACTGGAAGCTTACAGTTTAACGAAATAATATCTAACAATTCTTTACCTTCTTGTAGCAAAAAATCATACACTAATTGTTCCACTTCATCTAACTCTACAAATAACTGCTTTTGAATATTGGTTTCCTTTTTAATTTCAAGATTCCAATTTAACATTTCAACCAAATCATTAGCACAGGTTAAAATTGCTGCTTTGTTTCTTTTAATTAAATCGTTACATCCTTTACTTAAAGTATCGGTACTTCTACCCGGAACTGCAAATACATCTCTACTGTAAGAATTTGCAATATCTGCAGTAACTAAAGACCCTCCTTTTTCGGCAGATTCTATAATAATTGTAGCTTCAGAAATACCAGCTACAATTCTATTTCTTTTTAAAAAATTTTCGCGTTGCAGTTCATCATTATGCCAAAAATCGGTTATAAATCCACCATTTTTATTTATATCTGCAACATATTTTTTATGAGATTTCGGATAAATTTGTTCAAAACCATGTGCTAAAACGGCTATGGTTTGCAATTCGTTTTTTAAAGCTGATTTATGTGCGCAAATATCAACTCCATAAGCAAATCCACTAACAATTATAGGATTAAATGGTTTTAAATCTGAAATTAATTTCTCACAAAAATCGCGACCATAGCTTGTAATTTTTCGTGTACCAACTACACTAATTATTGGTTGCTTAGAAAGGTTGAAATTTCCTTCTTTAAAAATTAAAATTGGTGCATCAATACAATGTTTTAATTTTTCTGGATAATTTTTGTCTTCAAAATAAAACGTTTCAATATTATTTTTTTGAATGTAATTTAATTCTATTTCGGCTTCTTTTAAATTTTCTTTATCAAATAAATGCTGCATTGCAAAAGTCCCTATCCCATTTATTTTTTGAAGAACATGCCGCTTTTCTTTTAACACATTTTTTGCGCTTCCACAATATGCTATTAACTTTTTTGCATTAATATCTCCTATGCCTTTTACACGTTGTAAAGCTAAAATATATAGTAAATCCTCTTCAAGCATCTTTTAACAATTTGAAATTCAATATATAAAATTATTGTTAATAAATTTTAGTACAATGCTATATTTTTAAAAGAGATTTCTACTATATTTGTTTTAATGACATTAGCAACATACATAGGCGATTTATTATACAGATACGAATGCGTAATTGTACCAAATTTTGGAGGTTTTGTAAGCAACGAAATTTCTGCAAAAGTGAACCATTATACACATACATTTTACGCACCATCTAAACAATTAACTTTTAATGTTAACTTGCAAAATAACGATGGTTTATTAGCAAATTACATTGCTTCATCTAAAAATATTTCATTTTTAAAAGCACTGGAATATATTTACAAAGAAGTTGAAGCTTGGAAAAACACGCTAAAAGATGAAACGCTTTCTATTGAAAATATAGGAACATTCACTGTAAATGCTAACGGTAATTATATTTTTGAACCTGATAATACCATCAATTATTTAACAAGTTCTTTTGGTTTGAATTCTTACAATTCACCAGCAATAAAACGTATAGAATACAAACAAAAAGTAAAACAATTAGAAACTGTAGCTCTTGTTTTACCAACTAAAGAAAGTAACAGAAAAACGCCTGCTTTTATTAAATATGCTGCAAGCGCTGCTATCCTTTTTGCTTTAGGTACACTTGGCTGGAAAGAATACCAAAAAATTGAATATAATAATTTAATTGTTGAAGCTGAACAACAGCAACAACAAGTTGAAAAAACAATACAAGAGGCAACTTTTGTTATTGCCAATCCACTACCTGCTATTACTTTAAACGTAACCAAACAAACATATAATTACCATATAGTTGCTGGTGCTTTTAGAGACCCTATAAATGCAGAAAAAAAGCTAAATGAATTAGTTAAAAAAGGATACAATGCTAAAATTTTAGGGGTTAACAAATGGAACTTAACAGAGGTTTCATATATGAGTACAAACTCTAAAAATGACGCAATTAACACCTTAAATAAAATTAAAAGAACTATTTCTAAAGATGCTTGGTTATTGGTAAAAGAGCTCTAAACCTCAAATTTACAAGCTTTTATTTTTTAAATTAAATAACTACTTTATATTTACCAAAATTTAAAGCATGACTAAAACACCTAAAGAATCTTTAACAGTACTTACTGATATAGTTCTACCAACTGATACAAACCCATTAGGAAATCTTTTTGGAGGCGAATTATTAGCTAGAATGGATAGAGCTTGTAGTATTACAGCACAACGCCACTCTAGAAGAATTGTAGTTACCGCATCCGTAAATCATGTAGCTTTTAACAAAGCTGTACCTGTTGGTAGTGTTGTAACTATTGAATCTAAAGTTTCGCGTGCTTTTAAATCTTCTATGGAAGTTTATGTTGATGTCTGGATTGAAGATAGAGAGTCTAGAGAGCGCACCAAAGTAAATGAAGGTATTTACACATTTGTTGCTGTTGATACTACAGGAGCGCCTGTAAAAGTCCCTAGACTTGAACCAGAAACAGATATAGAAAAAAAACGTTTTGAAGGTGCTTTAAGAAGAAAAGAATTAAGTTTAATTCTTTCTGGAAAAATGAATCCACAAGATGCTGAAGCTTTAAAAGCTATTTTTCACTAGTAAAAATAGATTCTAGCAGAAATGCATACAACAATCGAAGGATTGCAGTATTAAATTTCATATAATCAATTTAAATACAGCAAGTTAACAACACAACTTTAAAACTCAAATTTATATTGAATATCAATTGGTTTTTCCGATTTACTTTTAGAATGAATATTTAAATTAGTAACTGAAATACCTAATAAACGTACGGAATTTAGCACCTTTTCTTGATACAATAACTCTTTAACCGTATCAAATAATATTACCTTTTCTTTAACAAAATAAGCCAATGTTTTACTACGGGTTTGTGTTTTAAAATCGCTGTATTTTATTTTTAGTGTAATTGTTTTACCTGAAACTTTTGCTTTTTGTAAACGCTGTTCAAGTTCTTCTGAAATACGCTCTAATTGCTCTAACATAAAAATTTCAGAAGTTAAATTTGTATTAAACGTATGCTCTGCTGCAACAGATTTTCGAACTCTATTTGGTTTTACAGGACTGTTATGCAAGCCCCTAACAATTTTATAATAATGTGCTCCAGAACTTTTAAAATGCTGTGTTAAAAAAGCTTCACTTTTAGATTTTAAATCACTGCCTTTAAAAATTCCTAAATTATACATTTTAGCGGCAGTTACTTTTCCAATTCCATAAAATTTTTTGATTGGTAATTCCTCTAAGAACGAGATTATTTCCTCTGGCGGAATTGTTTTTTGTCCGTTCGGTTTATTTATATCTGAAGCAATTTTAGCAATAAATTTACTACTTGAAATTCCAGCAGATGCATTTAAATGTAATTCATCAAAAATTCGTTTTCTAATTTCTTTAGCAATTAAACTAGCAGAAGGATTACCTTTTTTATTTTCAGTAACATCTAAATATGCTTCATCTAAAGAAAGAGGTTCTACCAAATCGGTATATTCATAGAAGATATTTCTAATCTTTTTTGAGATTTCTTTATACCTTTCAAACCTAGGTTTTACAAAAATTAAGTGTGGACAATTTTTTCTAGCAATTACACCACTCATAGCAGATCGCACACCAAATTCACGAGCTTGGTAACTCGCAGCCGAAACTACACCGCGCTCTCCGCCACCACCAACAGCAATTGCTTTACCTCTTAACTCTGGATTATCTAATTGCTCTACAGATGCATAAAATGCATCCATATCTACGTGAATAATTTTGCGGTATGTTTTACATAAAGTCACTTTTCAAAAGTACAATTTAAGATTATTATATTTCTGAAAAGTAAAAATGAAAAATAAAACTGCCTAAAAAATAACACTCTCATCAACTTTAATCTATGAACACTTCCTTATTTAAATCTAAGGATTTTTATAGGTTTCAAGTTCTCATCATAATGTATTTTTATATGATAAGTTACTAAATCAAATTTAGCAAGACAATAGTTTATTACTTTTTAGACAGCTCCCTTTTTTTAAAAAATAATCTAATTATACTACTCCTAAATCTAACATAGAATCTGCAACTTTAATAAATCCTGCAATATTTGCTCCTTTTACATAATTAATGTAACCATCCTCTTCTGTTCCATATTTTAAACATGCGGTATGTATAGAGTGCATTATCTGATGTAATTTAGCATCAACTTCTTCTTTAGTCCAATTTAATTTCATGGCATTTTGAGACATTTCTAATCCAGAAACACCAACACCACCAGCATTTACTGCTTTACCTGGTCCGTATAAAATTTTAGCATTATGAAATGCATCAATAGCTTCTGGAGTACATCCCATATTTGAAACCTCAGCTACATATTGTACATTATTGGCTACTAATTTTGCTGCGTCTTCTCCATTTAACTCATTTTGAGTTGCACAAGGCATTGCAATATCACATTTTACACCCCATGGTTTTTCACCTGGGTAAAACTTAGCTTCAGGAAATTCTGCAGCATACGGAGAAACAATATCGTTATTAGATGCTCTTAACTGTAATAAATAATTTATTTTGTCTGAATCCAATCCTTTTTCATCATAAATATACCCATCTGGACCAGATATGGTAACTACTTTTCCACCTAATTCGGTAATTTTTAAAGCTACTCCCCATGTTACATTTCCAAAACCTGAAAGCGCTATAATTTTACCTTTAAAATCATCTTTTTTAGTTTCTAACATTTCTTTGGTAAAGTAAACGCCTCCAAAACCAGTTGCTTCTGGTCTAATTAAACTTCCTCCCCAATTTAAGCCTTTACCAGTAAAAACTCCTGAGTTTTCTTGTTGTAATTTTTTATACATACCGTACATAAATCCAATTTCTCTACCCCCTGTTCCAATATCTCCAGCTGGCACATCTGTACTTGGTCCAATAAGTCTCCACAATTCTAACATAAATGCTTGGCAAAAACGCATAATTTCAGTATCAGATTTTCCTTTTGGATTAAAATCTGAACCTCCTTTTCCACCTCCCATAGGAAGCGTTGTTAAAGCATTTTTAAATATTTGTTCAAAGCCTAAAAACTTTAAAATACTTAAATTTACACTTGGGTGTAAACGTATACCTCCTTTATAAGGACCAATTGCATTATTATATTGTACTCTATGACCTAAATTTACTTGAACATTTCCCGCATCATCAATCCATGAAACTCTAAACGTTAAAATTCGATCTGGCTCCACTAAACGTTCAATAATTTTAGCTGCTTCGTATTGTGGATTTTCATTATATATAGTCTCAATTGACTCTAAAACTTCTTGAACAGCCTGTAGATATTCCTTTTCACCAGGGTGTTTAGTTTCCAAATTTGTTAAAATTTCTTTTACATTCATAATGATAATAATTTATAACTATTTATAGAATATTGTTTATAACAAAAATACATATTTTAAATCGATTTTAAAGCAATAATAGTTACTGCATTTTTAATATTTAACATTTATTTATTCATTTTTTATTAATCTGTAATTTTTAAACACTCTTAGAGTGAGTTTTTTATCACATGTTTATTTTTACATAAAGCCTTCAGGTGGCAATTCATCAATAGATTCCACCGTATTTGAGTTGTTATTTTCTAGCAAAACACCCTCTTTAAAAATTGCTGCTTTATTATTTTTACCTTCAATAATAGCTGTTAGTGAACTTTTAAAAGAAATATGTCTTAAAAAAGCGTCTTCAAAAACTGCTTCTTGTTTATTTAAATAACCCACATCAAAAAAACCATCATTTATAAACGGATTTATTGTTAAATACCCGACTTTAAATGACGTTAAATTTTGAAAAAAATGAGTTCCCTGACTAGGGTCTATTCTAAAATTATTTAATCCGGATTCTACAATTATTTTTGCTGCAGAAATTTGAGGCCAAATTACTGGAATTCCTAACCAAGGATCACTAGACCCCCAACGTCCAGGACCAACTAAAATATATGGCTTACCTAATTCTGTGAATTTTTTATTAATTTGCTCAACTGCTTTTGCAATCTCTCTTGTGTTAGCAGAATTAAATGTCTCTGGTTTTACATAAACTACATCGTAAATATTTTCATATTTTCCATTTCCTAAAGCAGATTCAGAGTAAATTATAGTATCTGAAATTTTTAAGTTTTCAGGTAATTTACTTATGGTTTTCATACTTTCAATTATGGGTCTAATTTGTAAAAAACTAAACTCTTTCGGTTTTCCCTGTGGAACATCTAGATTTACTGCAAACTCAATTTCTATTGGGTTTCTCATTTCACGCTGTCCAACTCGTAACAATTCTTGTAAAATTTCAGGCAAAGGAAATGTATTATATTTTAAAATATTATCAAATGAAATTACCCTAATTCCATCATGCATTACACCAGGTCTAATTATATTATTTTGTAAATCATATGTTGATGCTACAAATTTTAAAGACCCATGACTTTCAGCTTTTCTAATAGATACTTTCTTTTTATTAATAGTTTCATTTGTTGAAACTTTATAACTCTCTGGGTCAAGATCTAAACCATAAAAATACTGTTGTGTATCTCTCTGAGTTGAACCAGGAGAAGATAATTGCAATACTTTTTTTGGATGGTAAGGAGAAAAACGTAAGGTTTGTCCTCCACCAACAATTATTTCACCCAATCCTAAAGCAATATTGGCAATTCCTTCATTGGGTTTTTCATCTCCAATAGGATAAAAATTAATAGAACGCGCCACTCCTGAAATATTTGGATAATATACACCCTCATATTCTTTTCCAATTACTTCTTGCAAAATTACAGCCATTTTATCTTCTTCAATAGTATGTGATGTAGCTTTTAAATACAATTTACTATTTTCAAAAAATGCTGAAGCAATAACTGATTTAATAGCATTAGAAACCATTTCAACCATTTTATCTATTTCGGTATTTGGAATCATATACGTTGCAAAAATACCAGCAAAAGGTTGATAATTAGAATCTTCAAGCATACTTGACGAACGTACTGCAATAGGACATTTAGTTGTTTTTAAAAATGCCTTTATATCTTCAAGAGCCCAATCTGGGAGGTCTTTAGAAATAAATTCATTTAATATATCATCATCATTTGTACTTTCTGCTGCAAATTTTATGAGTTTATGAGTTTCAATAAATTGATCAAAAACATCGGTACTTATTACAACTGTTCTTGGTATTGTAATGCTTACGTTTTCGTATTTATTATATAAATTATTTCGCTTTAAAAATGAATCTATAAAGGCTAAACCTCTTCCTTTACCTCCTAAAGCACCTTCTCCAATTCTAGCAAATCCAACAAACTCATCGTATTTATGTTTATCAAATTTTACAATTACACCTCTAGATCTATAAACTCGATATGCTTTTATTGAGTTAATTAAAAAATCTCTTATTTCTAAATTATTTTCAAAATCATCATATTCTATATTACTAAATAAATCAGCTAAAGGAAATAGCGCCCTTGATTTTATCCATTTTGAAAACTCACTTCTTGTAGCGTGGTACATTAAACAAGCTTCTGTTACAGTATATAAGGCCTTTTGAAATTCGTTTAAATCTTTAACTGTTGCCAGTACTTTCATTTGAATTGGATCCCAAAATTCAAAATTTCCAAACGAAAAATATTTTACAATATAATTTTTTATATCTACACCTAAAGTTTCAGAATGTTTATATAAAAATTTACCTTTAAGCTCTAATGCTCGTTTTTCATTATCAGCATTAGATGATTGAATTAGAAATGGAAAATAACGTTTAAAACTTCGAACGTAATCTAAAAATAAAAAACCTGCTTCTTCATTTCTAACACCGTCTTTTAAATAATTAACATCCGAAATTACACCTAACAAACTCTCTTTATAATTATTAAATAAACTAATTCCCTCTTCAAAGGTTGTTGCTAATAAAATTTTTGGTCGTCCTCTCATCAACAGCATTTTTCTATGCTCATTCAACCCTTCAGACATAACTCTTTGGGTTTGTTTAAGAATAACTTTATAAATAAGCGGTATATATCTAGAATAAAATTTTAATGAGTCTTCTACTAATAATATAGCTTTAACACCTATACTGTTAATATCAGATTCAGCATTCATTCTATCTTCAGTTAATTTAATAATAGCTAAAAATATATCTACATTTCCATTCCAATGAAACACATAATCTATAATTCCGGTATTTCCTTTTTCAAGCTTACTTCTTAATTCTGAAGAATAATGACTTAAAGCGGCAATTGGAACAAGCGGAAAAGCTTCCTTAATTTTTTTTGATGTTTCAAAAGCTTTATAATTACCAATATCTAACCAAGTTATAACAATATCAATTTTATGAGAATCCATAATTTTAATAGCTCTTTTGGCTGAATTTGCATGAATAAAGTTGGGTGGATGTCTTAAATTTAATGAGGTATATTCATTAAAAATTCGCTCATCTATTCTACCATCTTCTTCAAGCATGTAAAAGTCGTAATTAGAGCAAACTATTAGCACCTGACTAATTCTGTTCTGCATTAATTTATCAAAAGCGACCTCTTCAAATGCATATGATTTTAAATTGGGCAATGACTTTTTTTCCATTTTAATTCCTTTGATTATAGACATACAATATATAAATTTAGTTTCTATATTTTGTATTATATACCCATAAAAAAAGGGCTGCTTTACAGCAACCCTTTATTCTATTAACACTATAATTTATTTACACAACACCTTGTGCAAGCATTGCATCTGCCACTTTAACAAAACCAGCAATATTTGCTCCAACCACATAATCTACATACCCATCTTCTTGTGTACCATATTGAATACAAGATTCGTGGATTTCATTCATAATAGTTTTTAGTTTTTCATTTACCTCTTCACGTGTCCATTTTATACGTATAGAGTTCTGACTCATTTCTAAACCAGAAGTTGCAACACCACCTGCATTTGAGGCTTTTCCTGGAGCATACAATATTCTTTTAGCCTGAAAAGCTTCTACAGCTTTTGGAGTACAAGGCATATTGGCGCCTTCACTAACTACAAAACACCCATTACTTAATAATGTTTTGGCTGCTTCTTCATTTAATTCGTTTTGTGTAGCACAAGGCATTGCTATCTCACAAGGAACACTCCAAGGCGTTTGTCCTTCAAAAAATTGTGCTTTTGGATATGCTGTTACATATTCGTTAATTCTTCCTCTTTTTACATTTTTTAACTCCATTACAAAAGCTAATTTTTCTTCATCTATACCATCTTCATCATAAATATAACCTGAAGAATCTGATAAGGTTACAACTTTAGCTCCCAATTCTGTAGCCTTTTCACAAGCATATTGTGCAACATTTCCAGAACCCGAAATAGTAATTGTTTTACCGTCTAAAGTATCGTCTTTTGTACCCAACATACTTTGTGCAAAATAAACGGCACCATAACCTGTTGATTCTGGACGAATATGAGATCCTCCCCAAGACAAGCCTTTACCTGTTAAAATCCCTGTAAACTCGTTACGCAACTTTTTATACATCCCAAACATATAACCAATTTCTCTTGCTCCAACACCCATATCTCCAGCAGGCACATCGGTATCAGGACCAATATGACGGAATAATTCTCCCATAAAACTTTGGCAAAAACGCATAATTTCGTCATCAGATTTTCCTTTAGGATCAAAATCTGAACCTCCTTTTCCACCACCTAATGGCAAATTAGTTAACGCATTTTTAAATACTTGTTCAAATGCTAAAAACTTAAGAATACTTAAGTTTACCGAAGGATGAAATCTTAAACCACCTTTATAAGGCCCAATTGCAGAATTCATTTCTATTCTAAAACCTCTATTAACTACAATTTCTCCAGTATCATCTACCCAGGGAACTCTAAAAATTATCACCCTTTCTGGTTCAACCATACGTAATAATAGATTATTACCGCTATAATGCGGCTGGCTTGCAATGTATGGAATAATAGCTTCAGCAACCTCCTCTACTGCCTGTAAAAATTCAGGTTCATGTTGACTTCTAACATTCACCAAGTCCATAAAATTTTTAATCTTTAATTCCATTTTTGCATCCATAATTTATCTTTTTCTTTTATATATTTTAATAATTAAACGTCAAAAATATCACTTTTAATAAAATGCATCCTAAAAATTGAATAAATATCACATAAAATTATTACTTGTTAAAATCTTAAAAAACGAGCTATTCTTCATTTTTATAAAAATTTTTACGGTAATAATCACTTTTAAATTAAAGGAAACAAGTATTAGCTATAAAATTAAATACTACAAAATAAAAATGTGTAAATTTGCACTCTAATTTTATATAAAAATGTTGGACAAAGTAAAAGAATTGATTGGTGAAGTAGCTGCTTTTAATGCAACTTCCAAAGATGAAATTGAAACTTTTAGAATTAAATTTTTAAGTAAAAAAGGCATACTTAATGATTTATTTGCTGAATTTAAAAATGTAGCTCCTGCCGAAAGAAAAGAATTTGGTCAGGCATTAAATACACTAAAAAACGCTGCTCAAGATAAAGTAAATCAACTTAAAGACAGCTTAGAAAATGCAAATGAACAAAAAGGTGTTTATGGTGATTTAACACAGCCTGAAGAACCGATAGAATTAGGCTCTAGACACCCAATATCTATTGTTAGAAATAAAATTATTGATGTTTTTTCTCGCATCGGTTTTACAGTTTCTGAAGGTCCTGAAATTGAAGATGACTGGCATAATTTTACGGCACTTAATTTACCGGAATACCATCCAGCACGTGATATGCAGGATACCTTTTTTATTGAAACAAATCCAGATATTTTATTGCGTACACATACTTCTTCTGTACAAGTACGTTATATGGAAAATCATAAACCACCAATTAGAACTATTTCTCCGGGAAGAGTTTTTAGAAATGAAGATATTTCGGCACGTGCACACTGTATCTTTCATCAAGTAGAAGGTTTATACATAGACACAGACGTTTCTTTTGCAGATTTAAAACAAACCTTACTGTATTTCACTAAAGAAATGTTTGGAAAATCTAAAATACGCTTACGCCCTTCTTATTTCCCATTTACAGAACCAAGTGCCGAAGTAGATATTTATTGGGGATTAGAAACCGAAACCGATTATAAAATTACAAAAGGTACTGGTTGGTTAGAAATTATGGGTTGTGGTATGGTTGATCCAAATGTATTGAAAAATGCAAATATAGATCCAGATGTGTACAGCGGTTACGCCTTTGGAATGGGTATTGAACGTATTGCAATGCTATTGTACCAAATACCAGATATTAGAATGTTTTACGAAAACGATGTACGCTTTTTAGAACAATTTAAATCTGTAATTTAAATATTGAAATTGTTAAACTGAAATAAGTTCAGTTTCTTATCAAAATTTGAACTGACAATTCTTAGATTCTGAAACGAGTTTAGAATAATATCTTATTTTATTTAACTAAATTATTTATGAAAAAAGACATTAAAATTCCAGAGGTTAGCGATGTTTTTATGGCTGTTGTTAAAGAATACAACCAAGATTTTAAAACAGAAGATTGGAATGCCTATATAATTAACAACAAAGATGTTGACCTAGAAATGGTATTGATAGTTTCTAAGGGTTATGATGATGATAAAATGATTGAAACAGCTGTTTTAAGACATAAAATAGAAAAACTACCTGCAAAATCTTTTGCTAAAGTTGAATTTTTACAAAATGATGTATTAAAACTTTCAAACTTTTTTAATGTTACTTTTTTTGAAGGAAATGCAATGTTCGATAAAAAATATTTATTTGAAAAAAATACAATTAAAGACAGCGCTCTTAGAAATATTCCTTTATTAAACAAACGAGGTATTTTAATAAAATAATAACTAAATGAAAACAACTCTAACAGTTTTATTAATGAGTATTTGTATGGTAACTTATTCCCAAAATGTCCGCATGTATGTTGGTACATATACCGATGGAGATAGTGAAGGAATTTATATGTATAATTTCAATACTAAAACTGGTGAGTTAAGTGAAAAAAACTTAGCTATTGAAGCTGTAAATCCTTCATTTATAACTTTCTCTAAAGACAAAAAACAATTGTACGCTGTTAGTGAAAGCAATCAAGGTAGTACTTTAAGCGCTTATAACATAACTAACAATGGTACACTTAGCCTAATTAACAAAGTAACTAGTGGCGGTAAAGGACCTTGCCATGTACAACTAAATAAAAAAGGAGACAAAGCTGTAGTTTCAAATTATGGGGGCGGAACTTTTGCTGTATTTAATATAGAAAAAGATGGTAGTTTACAAGAAGCTTATCAAATATTTGACCACAATATTGAAACCCAAAAAGCACATACGCATTCTGCCAAATTTTTAGATACTAATTTATTTGTTGCAGATTTAGGGCGCGATTTTTTAGCACATTATGTTGAAAACGAAGGAAATTACAGTCTAAAAGAGAATTATAAAATGGAAGCTGGTGCTGGGCCAAGGCATTTTGAAATTTCTAAAAAAGGTGCGTTTATTTATGTTATTAATGAACTAAATTCTACTGTTACCGTTCTTAAAAAAATTAAAAACAGCTATAAAAACATTCAAACTATAAGTACTTTAAGCAATAGTTTTGAAGGAGAAAGTTTTTGTGCAGATATTCATTTATCTAAAAACGAAAAATTTATTTACGGTTCTAATAGAGGAGAAAATTCTATTGTAGTTTTTAAAAGAAATAAGAAAAATGGAACACTTCAAAAAATTCAAAATATTAGTGTTTCTGGAGATTGGCCACGTAATTTTACATTAGCGCCAAACGGCAAATTTTTATTAGTTGCAAACAAAAAAAGTAAAAATATTAGTGTATATAAAGTAAATAAAAAAAATGGTGAATTAACTTTTTTACACAGTATTAATGCACCAACACCTGTTTGCTTACTATTTTAATTCGAAGTAATAAATATTATCAGCATCACTGTATCTGAATGAATTCAGATACCCAGAGTTTTTATTTATAAAAATTACGCCTAAATCGTCAAAATCTGAATTAAACTGATCTACTTTTATAGGTATGCCCCAATGCCCATTATTAGTATTTTTTTCAATTTTATAAATATTAAAACTTCCTTGCTCTTTAATTAATTCCGTTATTTGATTTATACCTTCGTTATCCATGGTATAAACAACGCCTGTTACTTCTCCATCATAAATATTTGATGCAAAATAGATGGTGTTTTCATTATAAAAAGTTGGATTTATAATCTCAAATTCTGGGTGAGAAATATAAATAACTTCACCTTTTTCCCATTGGTTATTAGTATTTCTAATAAATTCTAACAAATGTAAATGCTCTTTTTCGTTAGTAACAACCAACATTTTACTACCATCTTTTGATATTGTTGGATACGTGTACGAAAAATCTAAATTACAAACAGGTAATCTCTTAATTTTTTTAACCTTAAAATCTTCAATTATCCCTCTATAAATAGTGAAATTATTGGTTCCAGAAGTGCTTAATTTTTTTGTAATTCCAGTAAAATAAATTTCATTTTTAAAAATAGCAGCTGCTCCTAAATTATACTTTGAACCGATTTTAATTTTTTGAGACTCCGATTTTAAATCTGAATATAAAAGCTTGTAATCATTACTTTTATAATTTGATGCGTAAATAAGGCCTTCGCCATATATAGTTGGAAATATATTTCCTTCAGAATTTAATGATATATAGGTTTCAAATAAGCTTAAATCATTATTTTCACTAATTAGTTGTCTTTCTTGAGCACATAAACAGTTTATGTACAAAAGTGCAATAATTACTAGTTTATTTTTCATAGAAACAATTTTAATTACAAAAATAATAAATTGTTATTATAAATAATCTTCAAAATATTCTTTTAGAATATCTTGCATTAATTCTATAGTTAATGGTTTATTTTTAAAATCATTTACTTCAACAATGTTTTTAGATCTAGCTATATCTGCAGGGTTTAGTGACGATGTTAACATTACTAATATTATTTTTCCTTTTTTACTTTCATCGAGTTTATGATATTCTTCAAGAAATTCCCATCCATTCATACGAGGCATGTTAACATCTAAAAAAATTAGATCGGGTTGTGGATATTTACCATCTTTTGCAGATTCTAAATATTCAAGTGCTTCTATTCCATTCTCAACCTTTTCAACTTTTTCGGCGCAACCTACCTTATTAATTACCCACTCATGGATAAAGTTAATAGCATCATCGTCATCTATTAATAAAATACAGTTTAATTTTTTTTTCATTTTTTTTAATTTAAAATTATTGGTATTGTAAAGTAAAAAATTGATCCTTCTCCTAATTTAGATTCTGCCCAAATTTCCCCACCATGTAAATGTATAATTTTATCACAATGTGCTAATCCAATACCTGTTCCATCAAAATTACCTCTTCTATTTAACCGCTGAAAGATTCCAAAAATATTACGATCTTTTATGTTTTCAATACCAATACCATTGTCTGAAACTGAAAATTTCCAATATTGACCACTTTTAGTGGCTGTTATTTTAATTTGAGGATGTGTATCGTTTTTTTGAAATTTAATAGCGTTTGTAACTAAATTTAAAAACAAAAGATAAAGCTCATTTTTATAAGCTTTTATTGTTGGTAGATTTTCTAAATAAATTTTAGTACCTGAATCTTTTATACTAACCGATAGCTCATTTTTTAATGATTTTAGTAAGTTGTTAATATCTACAACTTCTAATTTTTTATTTACACCTATACGCGAGTAGTCTAAAAGACCTTTTATTAAGCTACTCATCCTATCTGTAGATCTTTCAATATAACAGATACAATTATTTGTTACTTCATCAATTTGATCTATTTGTTTTTGTTTTAAAATATTAACCATTCCTTTTATAGATCTTAATGGCTCTTGTAAATCATGTGATGCAATGTATGTAAATTGTTCTATTTCTTTATTTTTAAGTTGTAAATTTTCATATTGATGTGAAAGCATTGTTAGCCTGGTAATATCTTGTCTAATTGTAAAAAATTGGTAAATTTCATCATTCTCATTTTTAAATGGAATAATTGATGTGTGTACCCAATAGAAACTACCATCTTTAGCTCTATTTTTTACGCCTCCAATCCAAACATTTCCGCTTTTAATTGTTCTCCAAAGATCTCTAAAAAAGGCTTTTGAATGATGTCCAGAATTAATAATTTTATGAGATTTCCCAATAAGTTCATCTCTGCTGTATTGAGAAATTTCGCAAAACTTATTATTTACAGAGGTTATAATTCCTTTTGCATCTGTTATTGCTACAATAGAACTTTCATCTAACGCTTGTTTAAGTTGATTTAATTCTAAATTAGCTTGATGCAATGAGTTTTTATAAATTTCTCTCTCTACTTCACTCTTATTAATTTTAAAAGCAACTATAATAACAGAAATAATAGACACAAATACAGCTAATATACTATAAACTATGAAACCAAAATTAAAGTCTATTAGATTATTATTTACAGAAAACAGCAAAGTAATACCCATTAATAATATCATAATAAGATTATAGGGAACCATTACTCTTATTATTTCACTTCCTGTATGTTTACTAAAAACCAAATTGTAAAACTCTTGTGATCCATTTTTTAAAAAAAGTGTGCTTGAAATCAATAAAAACATTACTGCAGGATATATAGCCATTAAATTAATAATGCTTGATTGCTGCTTTATGGAAAGTTGTAATATATATTCAACTATAACTACTACAGAAAACAATATTACTAAAAGCAATATATATTGAGTGCATTTTTTTATTTGAAACATTTTAGATTGTATTCCCCACATTGCAATTCCTAAAAGGAGAAAACACAATGCTGCAATTGGTGACATACTTTCGTGTAAATTGCTTAAAAAAGTATCTTGTATAATAGAATAATCAAAATTAAAAGCATATTCGCTTAGAGTTAATAGTGCTATAACTATCACTACGTTAACTAGAAATATATTTATAATTTTAAAAAATTTGATTTTTTTAATGTAAATAAGAATGGCAATATTTAAAATAACAAATAATAATGCTGTGTTAAAATTAATAGTTAATCCGTTAGAAATTAATTTTAAAATTTCTAAACTATTAAACAACCAACCAATAATAACTAATAAACTAATTATTAAATTAAATGTACAAGCAATAATTATTGTTTGTTTCACAACTTTTGGGGTTACAAACTTTTTAAGTTTACTATTGAGATTAATCATCTCTTTTATTTTTTATAGTTAGGGGTTACAACTATTATTATTTTTTTAACGAAACTACTAATATACAATAAACTTTAGATTTTATCTTTTTCTTCTAAAGAACTTATAATTTCTTTAAGTTCTTTAGAATTAATAGGTTTAATTATATAATCGGACACCTCACTAATTTTTTTAGCTCTTTCAATATCAACAGGATCAACTGATGAAGACACCATATAAATAGTTATTTTTTTTCCAACTTTTGGAACTAGCTTAACATATTCTTCCATAAATTGAAAGCCATCCATTATTGGCATATTTATATCTAAAAAAATAACATCTGGTAAATCTTTCTTATTTCCAACATTGTCTATCATAAAATCCAATGCCTCTTCTCCATCTGAAAAAATAAGTAGTTTTCTAGATAATTTGTGTGTTTCTATGTTTTTAGTGATTGTATATTGATAAATCTCATCATCATCAATTATACATATTATAAAAGGTTTTCTCATAATAAGTATTAAAATAATATTGTAAATGTTGTTCCTTCGTTAACCTTACTTACTGCGGAAATTGTTCCTCCCATAGATTCTATTTGAACCTTGGTAAGGTATAAGCCAACTCCTTTTGCCTCGGCATGTCTATGAAATGTTTTATTTAACCCAAATAATTTATGACCATGTTTATTTAAATCTATCCCTAAACCGTTATCCGTAATTGATAACTGGATCCTGCCATTTAAATTAGTTGTTTCAATTGTAATTTTTGGTGCGCGCTCTGTAGATCTATATTTAATAGAGTTTGTAATTAAATTTAAAAAGATACTTTCTAAATAGGTTTTATTATAGCTAATACTAGGCGCATTGGTAAAATTACTGGTTATATTTGTTTCAGTCTCTATTATTTGACCAGTTAATATTTCCATTGTTTTATTTAAAATATCTTTAAATAATATTTTTTCAATATTTTTAGAACTATCGTCTCTAATTCTTATAGCATCAACTAATGTATTTAATGTTGAAGTTAAATGATCAATTACTTTTTCAAATTTTTCAAACAACATGCTTCTTTCTTCGTCACTTTCAGCCATTTCATAAATTTGAAGTAACGAATTAAGGTTGCTTACTGGTGCACGTAAATTATGAGATGTAATATGTGCAAAATTTGCTAACTGATTATTTTGACTGGTTAATTTTCTTGTAAGAATTTCGAGATTATTTTTTGCATCAATAATTATTTTTTGATTTTTCACACTCTCACTAATATCTGTTGCCATTTTAATAAAACCTGTAATTTCATCTTTGTTATTTTTAATTGCTGTTGTAACTGAAAGCACAGGAAACGTAGTTCCATCTTTTCTAACATATGTACATTCTCTAGATTCTGATTCTCCTTGTTTAGCATTTGCTACAAGAACATCAAAACCTATTATTTCTTTATTATATTTTTTAGATAATGCTTCTCCTCTTTTAAGAGTTTCTTCTTTTAAATGAATTATTTCAGGTGTTTTTAATCCAATCATTTCATTAGATGAATAATGTAACATGCTTTCGGCACCTTTATTAAAATGGGTTATTAAACCATTTTTATCTGTTCCAATTATAGAAATAGGCCCAGAATTTAATATTGCGTTTAACTCTTCATTTACAGTATTTAATGTTTCTTTTGCTAATTTTACTTTGTTAATATCTTGAAAAACACCATTAAGTAGAATACATTTTCCATTTTCAAATTCAGCTTGACCAATGGCGCGAGTCCAAACAACATTTCCTTTTGCTGTTACAAGCTCTAATTCAATATCAAATGGTTTTCCTTTTTCAATAGCTGTATTAATAGCCTTTTGAATTTTTATTCTACTCTCTCCTTCTTTATAAAATTCAATTGCCGTATTTAAATTAGGTATAAAATCGTCTGGTACGTCATGAATTTCACGAGTTACTCTACTCCAATTAACTTTATTTTCAACTAGATTTACTTCCCATGTTCCTATACGTGCAATTTGATTGGTTTTGTAAAGTATTTTTTCAATTCTTAACCTTTCTTGATCTTTTTCTTTAATAGTTGTTATATCTGCAGTATACATTAATAATCCACCTATTTTTCCTTTAGAAATATACCAAGGTCTCACATCCCAAGTAAGCCACTGTGTAGTGCCATCTGCTCTTTTAAATGGTGCTTCATCGCATTTATTAATTGCTCCTTTTAAACACGCTTTATGGTGTTCCTTCCAATCATCTCCTATTTCAGGGAAAATTTCATAATGAGATCTCCCTATAATTTCTTGACCTGTTAATTTATAATCTTCTTTCCAACGATGTGAAGCTGCTATATATTTCATGTCCTTATCAAACATTGCAATAGCATTTGGTGCTTGTTCAATAAAAATTTTACCTAATTCTGCTCCTTTTTCAATTTTATTTTTGAGCAGTTTTAATTCTTTTAAATTATTGCGAACTTTTTCTTGAGAACGCACTAACTCACGATTTGTTTTTTGGAGATCTAGATTCTTTTGAAAATATAATTTGTAAACAGGTTTAATGATATAAATAAACTGAAAAATTAAAATTAATACAACTATTAAAGCTAATAAATACAGTATATTTTCTAGCTTTTGAAGCTTTTTTTCTGCACTTTTCTGGTATTCATTTACAATTGTATCCATTGTAGATAAAAAAGCCAAATCTAAAGCTTCAAGATCTTTTAAGTCTTTAACACTTTTATCAGATTCAATAGTATTTATTATACTTTTACTGTATTCTAGTATTTTATTTTGATAAGGCTTAATTTCTTTAAATAACGAATCGATAGTTTTATTACCATACTTTTCATTCTTTAAAATCAAATAATTAGTAGCTTCTTCCCATTCTTTAATCAGTAATTTTAGTTTGTTAACATCTATTTTTGAATCAATATTATTTGTTGTTTTTATAATATTATTAAGTTTAGTAATACGCTGACTTAACATACGTTGTTTACCAGAAACGTTAATAATATGTGCGTCAGATTTTTGTAAACTAATACTATTCTGAACAAGCAAAAGCATTAGAGCTAATAAAATTATGATTGTAATTAAAAATATTAAATACCTATTTTTAAATAATTTATTTAATTTATTCATTATGGTGAATTGTTATGCGCCTTCTTTAAAATAAAATTACACTATAGAATCTTTTTTTTTAATAACTCTATATCTAATACTTTTAAAGTTTAATTAAATAATAGGTATTTTAAGCAATTCAATTAAGTTCTAAATTATAGTTAAAATAAAGCTTAGATAATTAAGTTTATTCTTATATAAATTATGAACGCTTCAAATATACGTTTTTTAGTAAAAGGGAGGCTTAATTTTTATAAAACACTGTTAAATAGATGTTTTACAAATAATTATAATTAAAAAGGGTTTATTTTAAATCAAAAATTAATTACACGCATAGCAAATGCTTCAACTTTTTTCCAATCTGTATACTCTATTTTAATATTTTTATTGGTAGGTCCTTTTGTCATCCACATAATAAACTGAATCATTATTCTATCAAAAGGTTTATATCTTTTATAATCTAACATTCCAGCAAAAACTTCAGTAATAGTGGGTTTCCAATCTATATTTTTAAAAAACTTAACTACATACGGATTGGTTTCTGGAGTGTTTTTTTCTGGTTTTCGAGCCACTAAATTCACAGAAAAAAATGCTGTTTTTATAGTATCTAATACTGTTTTATTTTTTTTTATAAATGCTATTATTTCTTTATTATGAACACCGTATCTTATACTTGAAGCAATTATAAATTTATCGAAATCAGCAATATTTTTAGTAAAAGCATCTATTGTAAATAATTGAATATCAACATTTTTTTCTTCTGCTAGTTTCACAATTTCATTACATATTTTTGTTGTATGTCCATCGACTGTTGCATATAAAATACCAATTCGTTCACTCATTACAAAACTTTTATTTAAACTACTAAATTAATTAAAAAACAGTGCTTTTGATATGATATTTATCAATAAGACATCTTATAGTTAACTGTGTTGATTCACAAATTTTTAGAAACAAAAAAACCCATTCAAAAGAATGAGTTTCTTGTTTTTTTTTTAAAAGATTTTATTATTTAGATAACTTTTACATTAACTGCATTTAAACCTTTTCTACCTTCTTTAAGTTCAAACTCTACTTGATCACCTTCTCGGATTTCATCAATCAATCCAGAAACGTGTACAAAATAATCTGTGTTAGAACCTTCTTCTGTTACAAATCCAAAACCTTTAGATTCGTTAAAAAATTTTACTGTACCTTTTTTCATTGTTAAAAATAAATTATGATACCAAGTTACTAATATTTTGGATTTTAAAATAGTTATTTTAGAAAAAAATTATAGATATTTATTATTAATCTATTAACTCTATTAATTTATTAAATACTGTTTTAGGATTTTTATTTTCGTATAATATTTGATAAACAGCATCAATAATTGGGGTTCTTGTTTTACTTTTTTTAATTAATAAATAAGCGCTTTTTGTTGCATAATATCCTTCAGCAATCATACTCATTTCCATCATAGCACTTTTTACGGTGTAACCTTTTCCAATCATATTTCCAAACATTCTATTTCTACTAAAAACAGAATAACCTGTTACTAATAAATCGCCTAAATATGCAGAATTATTAATATTGCGTTTCATTTTATGTACTTTTTTAATAAAACGTTTAATTTCTCGAATTGAATTAGACATTAACACAGCTTGAAAATTATCTCCATAACCTAAACCGTGTGCAATACCAGCTGCTATAGCATAAATATTTTTTAGCATTGCAGTATATTCAGTACCAATAATATCATCTGAAATTTTTGTTTTTATATAATTGCTCGAAATATAATTACTTAATATTTTCGCTTTTTCTTCATCTTTACAAGCAATTGTTAAATAAGATAAACGTTCCATTGCAACTTCTTCTGCATGACAAGGCCCAGTAATTACACCAATATTTTCAATTGGAACATCTAATATCTTATTAAAATGTTCTCCCACAATTAAACCACTTTCTGGAATAATTCCTTTAATTGCCGAAAACACAGTTTTTGAAGTATACGGTTCGGTTATTTTATCTAATTCTGTTTTTACAAATGCAGATGGTATGGCAAAAATTAAAATATCTGCATATTTTACCATTTCATTAATATCACTAGATAAAAATAATTGATTTACATTAAAAGTTGCAGAGCTTATATAATTTGGATTATGTTCGTTTTCTTTTATATAATCTATAGCACTCTGGTTTCTCATATACCAACCTACTTGCTCTAAATTTTCGCACAGCATTTTTACAATTGCCGTAGCCCAACTTCCTCCTCCAAAAACAGCTATTTTAGGGTTTATATTCATTTTATTAGATTTAGTTTTTCAAAAGTAAAAAAACTAAATCAATTGCACTCTTAAAACTGAGAAACTATAGTTTTAATGCTTTTTAGATACATTTTACCAAACAAATTTAAATGAATTAATAACGGATATAAATTATAAATATCTTTTCTTTTGTTAAAGCCTTTTTCTAAAGCAAACACCTCATTATACGTAGTGTAAAATGTATTAGAAAATCCACCAAATAATAAACTCATTGCTAAATCTACCTCTCTATGTCCGTAATACACAGCGGGATCAATAAAAACAACCTGATTATTTAAACTGGAAATATAATTACCACTCCATAAATCACCGTGAATTGCACAAGGTTTTTCTGGTGGAATTATATTAGTTAATTGCTTATATAAATTTTTAAATAACAACATTTCTTTTGTTTGAAGTAATCCGTTATCAAAAGCTAACTTAACCTGAGGTTTTAATCTGTTTTCGATAAAAAAAGTTTCAAAATTATCGCAAAAAATATTTTTTTGAAGTAATTGTCCCATAAAATTATCATACTCCAAACCAAAATAAATATTATTATGCCTATGTAAATCGGCTAATTTAACAGCAAAGTTTTGCCAAAATTCATTTGTTTCGCAACAATTTTCAACCCAACTTAAAACTAAATAAATTTCAGTTTCAAAGGCTCCTTCTACAATTATTTTTGGAGTAGTTACACCATTACTTTTTAAAAACTGCAATCCTAAAACCTCCTCTTTAAAACCATTATTAAAAGTTGAAATAGTATTGGTTTTTACAAAAAAAGTAGCTGCTTTAGAACTTAATTTATAAGCATTATTTATAGAACCACCACTAACATTTTGCCACGTAAAACTAGATTTTAAATGCAATGTTTTATTGATTTGATTTTCTATATGTTTAATTAAATCAGATTTCATTCTAAATTGAAGTAAAATATTTTACTTTTATAACAAATTTACAAAATCACTTTGAGCGCACTTAAACAATTTTTTAAAGACACTATAATTTACGGAATTGCAGCTGTTTTACCGAGAGCTATTAATATTATTTTAGTAAAATTACATACTTCTAAACTTTCTGCTGAAAAATATGCAGTAAACACCGATTATTATGTGTATGCCGCTTATTTTAATGCCCTACTAACCTATGGAATGGAAACTGCATTTTTTCGTTTTTTTTCAAAAGAAAAAGATAAGGGAAAAGTTGTTTCAACGTCGTTTTTAAGTTTAGCAACAACTACATTTTTATTTTTAGTTGCAATGCTAATTTTTAGCACTGAAATTTCAACCTTTTTTGGTTTTAAAGATCCTCTTTTCTTTAAATTATTAATTTGGACAACTGTTTTAGATACTATGGTGGTTATACCTTATGCATATTTACGTGTTACTAACAGACCAATAAGATTTACATTATACAAAGTATTAAACATCTTAATTTTTGCATTTTTTAATCTGTTTTTTTTATGGTTTGTACCCTATGCAATTCAAAAAAATATAACATTACCTACTTGGATAATTTTAAGTTACCAAAACAACCCAACCGTTATATTTATTTTTATTGCCGGAACCATAGCCAGCGCCACCACATTTTTGTTATTACTACCAACACTTTTTAAATTTAAATTTCAGTTCGATTTTGAATTATTAAAAAAAATGCTACGCTATGCTTTCCCTATCTTAATTGCTGGTTTGGCCTATGTAACCAATGAAAATTTAGATAAATTATTATTGGGAGATATGATTGGCGAACAACAAATGGGAATTTATGCCGCCTGCTATAAATTAGGTGTTTTTATGACACTTTTTATAATGGCATTTAGATTGGGTGCAGAACCTTTCTTTTTCAATCATTCCGAAGAAAAAAATGCTACACAAACCTATGCTAAAATATTAAACTGGTTTATAATTGCCGGTGCATTTTTTATGATATTTATTGTAGGATTTATCGATATTTTTGCTTCCATTTTATTAGGAAGCGATGAGTATTTTGAAGCCTTAATAATTGTTCCAATAATTTTATTAGCCAACCTTTTATTAGGAGTTTATCATAATTTGGCTATTTGGTATAAATTAACCGACAAAACTAGGTTTGGAATGTATTTTTCAATAATAGGAGCTATTATTACTATTGTTTTAAATGTAATTATGATTCCTAAAATAGGCTTTATGGCTTCTGCTTGGGCAACTTTAACTGCATATGGAATAATGATGCTATTATCTTATTTTATTGGAAAAAAACATTATCCTGTACCATACAACATAAAAAAAATATTAGGCTATTTGTTTTCTGCTACGTTAATTTCCTATATTTCTTTTAATCATTTTAGAGAAAATTATTTTGTTTCCGTTGGCTTAGTTTTAATTTTTGGATTACTAATTTATTTTAATGAAAAAAAGGAAATCTTAGGAATGCTTAAACGAAAATAATAAAATAACTATTAAATCATACCAACAATAATAACTACTTATGCAAATACAAATTATTAACAAATCTAAACACGAATTACCAAATTATGAAACCATTGCATCTGCCGGAATGGATTTACGTGCAAATATTTCGGAAGCAATAACTTTAAAACCTTTAGAGCGTGCCATTGTAAAAACTGGACTATTTATAGCACTCCCTATAGGAACAGAAGCCCAAGTGCGTCCAAGAAGTGGTTTAGCAGCAAAAAAAGGAATTACAGTTTTAAATGCTCCTGGAACTATTGATGCTGATTATAGAGGTGAAATTGGAGTAATTTTAGTGAATATTTCTAACGAAGATTTTATTATAAATGATGGAGAACGTATAGCGCAATTAGTAATTGCAAAACACGAACGTGCCAAATGGGAGCTTGTAGAAGTTTTAAATGAAACTGAACGTGGTACTGGTGGCTTTGGAAGTACAGGAATTTAATACATATATTTACCGTAAATAATAAATATGATTCCAATAGATGTAAAAACTTTATTTCTTTTCTCGGCTGCCGCTAATATATTTATTATTGCTTTATTTGCTACCTATATTAAATTATATAAAGTAAAAAACCCAATTATTAATATTTTTATTCTTTCTAGAATATTAGGTATATTTTTTTTAATAATGCTTTCAACACGAGATAGCATTCCAAACCCAATAAGTATTTTTTTAAATACTACAATAAATTTATTTATTGTATTTTATGAAGTTTATTGTATTTCCTTTATTGAAAGAAAATTTAATTTAAAACATTTTAAACAATGCTTGTTAATACCTATAGCTTTTTCGGTAGTATTAATTTATTTTAGTACCTCACCTATTAATACTAGAATTGCAGCTATGTCGTTAAGTGTTGCAATAATATACGCTTATACATCTTATATCCTTTTAACAAATAAAAGAAAAACTAAAATACAACACTTAACTGGTTATATTTTTACACTTGCTGCAATATTTCTATTATTTCGTGCATTAGGTGCCTCTTTAGGCACCAAAACAAGTATGTTTTCAACTAACTATATGCTTGTTTTACCGCTCATATTTTTCTTAATTTTTAATTTAATTATTCCCTTACTATTAATTTTTATTTTAAAAGAAAAAGACAATCAAAAATTAAATGCTTTAATAAAAAGTAAAGATAATTTTTTCTCAATTATTGCTCACGATTTAAAAGGTCCTTTAGGTGGTTTACAACAAATTGGAGAGCTCCTTTGGCTTAATGATATTACAGATGAAAAAAGAGAAAAACTAACCAAATCGCTTTATCAAAATAGTAAAAACACCTTTAACTTACTCGATAATTTATTAAAATGGGCAAATACCAATACTGGGTTAATTACTTACAAACCTTACAAGCTAAATCTCTATAAAATAATTCATAACAATATCAATCTTTTTAATTCTCAAGTTAAATTAAAAAATATTAATCTGAGTTGTAATTTTGAACAAGATTTATTTATCTATGCCGATTATGATATGGTTGATACCATAATTAGAAACCTAATTTCTAATGCTATAAAATTCACCAAAACTAATGGTAAAATTGAAATTATTTTGGCAGAAGTTGACACAACCCAAAATATATGCACAATTGCAATAGCTGATAACGGTGTTGGTATTAATAAAGAAACACTCTCGAAAATTTTTGAAATTAATACCTCTATTTCTACTTTTGGAACAGACAATGAAAAAGGAACTGGTTTAGGATTAAAACTTTGTAAGGAGTTTTTAACCATAAACAAAGGAAAAATTAATATTAATAGTAATTTAGAAAAAGGAACTAAAGTTTTTATTTCTCTTCCATTAGAAAATAACTAATTTTTTCAGCTCTTATTCACCTCTATATCCACTTTTTGATTAATTTCTAATTTGGTTGTATGCTCAAAAAATATAGTTTCATTCTTTAAATCGGCCTCAATTAAATAATAACTTCCTTTAAAATAAGATGCAATAACTGTTGCTTTTAATTCGGATTTTTCAACTACTTTTAACTGATTTGGGTATAATAAAACTGTTTCTTTCGAAGTGTTTTTTGCTTCTATTATATGTAATGGAATTTCATTTATTTCATTAAAAAAAGAAGCTACATATTTACTTTCTGGATTATTATATAAGGTTTCTGGTGTATTTTTTGCTACTAATTTCCCATCTCTAATCACTAAAATTTCATCGGCAAACGAAAGCGCATCGGTTGTATCATGCGTAGCAACAATACATAAAATATTTTTTGATTTTAAATACCTAAAAATACTTCTTCTTAAATTATTTTTTCTAAAATTATCTATATGACTAAAAGGTTCATCTAACAATAAAACTTCTGGTTCATCAGCCAAAACTTTCGCTATAGCTACACGTTGTTTTTGACCTCCACTTAAATTTTTCACTTTGGTATTTAAAAAGTTGCTCATATCTACAACTTCTAGCAATTCTTTAATTCTATTTAGCTTATTTGGGTCTAGACTTGAAATATTTTTTCCAATATTTTCTTCAACAGTTATATATGGCATTAAATCAAAATCTTGAGGTAAATATTTCATAAAATCCTCACCTGGAATTAGATAAAAATTAGGTCCTAAAAGCTTCTCTTCATTCCAATAAACAGCGCCTTTTTCAATATGTAATAAACCATAAATAATTTCTAATAAAGTACTTTTTCCACAACCACTTTCGCCAATTATAGCAATATAATCTCCTTTGCTAGCGGTAAAACTAACATTTTTTAAAACTTCTTTTGAAGTATAACCAAATGATACATTTTCAACTTTTAACATAATTTATTCAAAACCAATATGTAATAATGCATCTCCTTGGTTTACAACTGGCGCATGATTTGAATTTAAAATATACCCTTCTTGTGGATTTTTAAAAACACTTTCATACTCGCCAAAAGGATCTGAAATACTACCTAATTTAACACCTTTTTCTACTTTTTGACCTACGTGTATATAAGATCTATACATACCTGAACGCTTAGCTCTAATCCATTTAGAAGTTTTAATTATTATTGGTGGATTTTCAGGATCTTCCTTTGATATTCTTGAAGAAAAATCTCTCATTTCTAGATAATGCATTACATTTATAGCACCTTGAAGACCTACTTTAGTAACATTTTTATCTAGATTTAATGATTTTCCACCTTCAAACAGCACAACTTTTTTACCTAAATTAGCCATTGATTTTCTGAAGGTTTTCTCTTTATTTTTACTGTAAACAATATATGGAGAACCAAATACTTTAGCCAATTTTAGAGTTTCTTCATCTGTTGCGTCAATTCTTACTTGCGAATAATTAAAACGCTGTGCTCCACCAGTGTGGTAATCTATACAATAGTTTACTTTAGGAATTACTTTGGTCATTAAATGATAAGCAAATCTACTTGCTAAAGAACCTTTTATAGATCCTGGAAACACACGGTTTAAATCGCGTCCATCAGGAAACTCGCGAGATTTATTTAAAAAACCAAAAACATTTAATACTGGAATACAAATTACAGTACCTTTTTCTGGTTTATTTAATCCAGAAGCAACAATTTGACGTACAATTTCTATTCCATTAGTTTCATCTCCATGAATACCACCAATTAACAATAAACAAGGTCCATCTACTAATCCTCTTGAAACAATTATTGGTACTTCTATTTTTATTCCAATACTTAATTGGGCGATGTCCATTTTTAATTGAACGGTTTCTCCTAAACCAATTTTCTGATTTAAAATTTTAAAATCATTCGGCATGGCGCTCTATATAATGAATTATTTTTCTAGCAATATCTTTTCCTGTAGCAGATTCTATACCTTCTAAACCTGGCGATGAATTAACCTCTAAAATAAGTGGACCTCTATCCGATTGTAATAAATCTACTCCTGCAACACCTAATCCCATTACTCGTGCTGCTTTTAATGCTGCGTTTTCTTCATCAACAGACAGTTCAAAAATTTCAGCTGTACCTCCTCTGTGTAAATTGGAACGGAATTCTCCTTCTTTCCCTTGTCTTTTCATAGCACCAACAACAACACCATCAACCACAAAAACACGAATATCAGCGCCTTTTGCCTCTTTAATAAATTCTTGTGCAATTACCCTAGCTTTCAATCCATTAAATGCTTCTAAAACCGACTCTGCAGCAGTGTGTGTTTCAGCCAAAACAACACCTAAACCTTGTGTTCCTTCTAATAATTTAATAACTAAAGGAGCACCTCCAACACTTTTAATTACGTCATCTACGTTTTTAGAATAGTTTGTAAAAACCGTTTTAGGCAATCCCAAACCAGCTCTAGAAAGTACTTGTAAACTGCGCAATTTATCGCGAGAACGCATTAACGCCTGAGATTCTACTGCGGTAAAAACTTTCATCATTTCAAACTGACGAACCACTGCTGTTCCAAAAAAAGTTACAGAAGCTCCAATTCTTGGTATTACGGCATCTACATCTGTAATCAATTCCTGTTTATAGCGTATGGCAGGTTTTTTTCGTTCAATAATAATATCGCATTTAGTATGGTCTATTATTACCATTTCATGATTTCTTTGTTTTCCTGCTTCAACAAGTCTTGTAGTTGAATATAAATTTGGATTACGTGATAAAACAACAATTTTCATGTTAGTGTTTTTAAGGTTTTATTTTTTTAAAGGATAGATTTTTTTTTGCGGTATCAATAATAAATTTTTTCGATAAAAATTTCCTTCCTAAGAGTACTGGGTACATCATTGATCCTCTTTCTGTTAATGATAATTCTATGGTATGAATTTCATTAAAAATAAAAATTTCAGTTGTTATTATAAATCGAGTTTCCGTAATTCCGTTTGAACTTTTCACCTTTTTTTGAATAAATTCTTTAAAGTAAAAATATTTTTCGTGGTATTTTTCGTGTTCAGGGTCTAGAAACTGACATTTTAATATATTATTTTCAACTTCAATATGATGGCAGTGAAAGCTTGAAGTATATGCACCTGAATCTACTTTAATAGCGATTCCAAATAATTCTAATTTTGGAAAATCAACAATATCAGTTCTTCCTATAAGTGTTTTTATGTTAGGTGTTTTCAAAGTTTTAAAGCCTCCTTTTTAATGTATGAATTATATTTCAAAAATAGACTATTATTTTAACTGAAAAAGTTTTTGCTTTATTTTGTTTAGAAAGATATTATAAATGAATTAGGTTGTAAAAAAAATTAGAAATCCGTCATTCTGAACTTAATTCAGAATCTCATCATACTGATTACCAATCATTATGAAAACCTGAATCAAATTCAGGTTGACGTAAATTTCACTTTTTTTACAACCTATTCTATAAAATCAATGCTTTATTAATCTTCGTCTTGATTATTAATAAAATCTTTAATTTTTATTTCTAATTCTTCTGCTAATTCTGGGTTGTCAAATATAAGTCCTTTAACAGCATCTCTACCTTGTCCTAATTTTGTTTCACCATAACTAAACCACGATCCGCTTTTTTTAACAATTCCAAATTCAACAGCTAAATCTAAAATTTCACCTGTTTTAGAAATTCCTTTTCCGTACATAATATCAAATTCCGCAATTTGAAAAGGTGGTGCAACTTTATTTTTTACAACTTTAACCTTTGTACTATTTCCAATAACACGATCACCATCTTTAATTTGGGTTCTTCTTCTAATATCTAAACGAACAGAAGCATAAAACTTTAATGCGTTACCACCTGTTGTAGTTTCTGGATTACCGAACATTACTCCAATTTTTTCACGTAACTGGTTAATAAATATAACTGTACAGTTTGTTTTATGAATTGTACCTGTTAATTTTCTAAGTGCTTGAGACATTAAACGAGCGTGTAATCCCATTTTAGAATCTCCCATTTCACCTTCAATTTCACTTTTTGGTGTTAACGCTGCAACTGAATCTACTACAACAATATCTATAGCTCCAGAACTAATTAAGTTATCTGCAATTTCTAATGCTTGCTCACCATGGTCTGGTTGAGATATAATTAAACTATCTATATCTATCCCTAAATTTTGTGCATAAAAACGGTCAAAAGCATGTTCTGCATCTATAAAAGCAGCAATACCACCAGCCTTTTGTGCTTCTGCTATTGCATGCAATGTTAATGTAGTTTTACCCGATGATTCTGGTCCATATATTTCAATAACTCTACCTCTTGGGTATCCTCCAACACCTAATGCTAAATCTAATCCTAACGAACCTGAAGAAATTGCATCAATATCATCTATTGCTACATCTCCCATTTTCATTACTGTACCTTTTCCGTAAGCTTTATCTAATTTATCTAACGTAAGTTGTAACGCTTTTAATTTTGCTGCTTTTTCTTTATCTTCTGCCATAATCTTAATAAAATGAGTTAAAATAGTTGGTTGCTAAAATATAAAAAAGTATTGAGTATATTTAGCCTTTAAAAATAATTCTATAAACATTATCAACATGAAGAAAACTCCTTTACTAATTTTATTTATTATTATGGTTAACAGTAATTTATCGGCTCAAAATGATGTTATTTCTGCTTTTTTATTAAAATGGGAAAATTCTAAAAATTATTTATTAGAAATGGCTGAAGCAATGCCGGAAACTAATTATAATTATGCACCTACTGAAAGACAAATGACTTTTAAAGAGCAATTGCTACACATAAAAGGAAATATGGTTTCGTTAAGTGAAAATTATTTTATTACTGCTGATTTTAAAAAATCTGAAAAGGTAAACTCCACCACAAAACGTGAAATTATTAATGAACTAACCGAGGCATTTGATAAGGTTTCTGAAATTATAAAAAAAACTAAATTAGAAGATTTAGATACTGAGGTCAACTTTTTTGCTGGCCCAAAAAGTAAATTACAAATACTAAATTTAATACAAGACCACGTAACACACCACAGAGGACAATTAATTGTTTATTTAAATTTAAATGAAGTTAAACCTCCAAAATATACAGGTTGGTAACAATAATTAATTACTAACTTTAATAAAGGTTAATAACCTTATGTGTTACCCTTCTAATAAAAAACCAATTTTTAAACACAAAAAAACCTAACAGTTTTTAAAAATCTGTTAGGTTTAAATCTATTAAAATTAAAATTGTTTTCTTTTATGGATTTGTAGACCATAATGATGCATTTGCCATCATAGCTCTTCTTGGTAATTTTAACCCAGCAACAATTAACGCTGCAAAATCTTCAGGTTGTAAAACGCTGTCTTCAGAATCTTTATTAGCAATACCTAATTCTATAGACATATCAGAAGCAATAGTACTTGGTGTTAAAGTGTTTACTCTAATATTATTTTTTCTAACTTCTTTCATTAAAGATTGAGACAAACCAATAACAGCAAATTTAGATGCTGAATAAGCTGAAGTTGTTGCATTTCCATTTAAACCAGCTGTAGAAGAAACATTAATAATATCTCCTTCATTTTTTTCAATTAAATACGGAAGTACTTCTTTAGTTACATAATACATTCCTAAAACGTTGGTTTTAATAATATCTTCCCAAAGTTTTGAATCCATATCGTTTAAAGTTCCAAAAGCTGCAATTCCTGCATTATTAACCAAAATATCTACAGTACCAATGCTTTTAATTATATTAGTAATTCCAATTTTAACTTCTTCAAAGTTAGAAATATCAAAAACTTCATATGTAGCATTTACACCCAATGCTTTTATTTCTGAAACAGTTGCTTTTAATCTTTCTTCATTTCTACCAGTAATAGCAACATCTATCCCTTCTTTTGCAAACGCCAATGCTGTAGCTTTTCCTAAACCTCTACTTCCGCCGGTAATAATGGCTTTTTTCTTATTTAATTTCATTTTTTAATATGTTTATAGTGATATAAAAATTAATATTTCTAAATCTAGAATTGAATATTTATGACGCAAAGTTACTATTTAAGTTTTGAAGATAATTCTATAATATTGTTAATAATTGTTGTTGGTTTTATTTCCCAAGGATCAAAAATTGAATCTTGAGTACGTTGTACCCAGGCTGTTTTCATACCATAAGCAGCAGCTCCAGTAACATCAAACGGATTGCTAGAAATTAACCAAGAATCTAATTTTGTTGAAACTGTTGTTTTATTAAAATATTGATAAACTTTTGGACTTGGTTTAAAAACCTGAATAGCCTCAACACTTATAACTCCGTCAAATAACTCACTAATTCCTGCATTTATTAACAAATTTGAAACTGTATTAGCACTTCCGTTAGAAAAAGCATAGAGTTTATGTCCATCATCTTTTAATTTTTGAAGTCCTTGTTTTACATCTGGAAAACTCGGTAACACTTTATATTCATCCATTAAAGCCACTTTTTGAGCTTCTGATAAGTTTACCTTAAACGTTAAACAACTGAATTCTAAAGCTTCTTTTGTGCATACAGAAAAATCGACATAATTATTCATTAAACCCCTTCTAAAAGAATATTCTAATTGCTTATTTCTCCAGGTATCCATTACTGGTTTTGCCTTATCGCCAATCATTTTTTCTAGAGAATTAAAAACACCTGAAGTGTTTATTAATGTTCCGTATACATCAAAAGCTAAAGTGTATTTCATTATTTTTATTTACACCAAAAGTAATAACTTTTGGTTTTAACATTGTCTTTTTTACGTTATCTTTAGTATTTAATTCAATATTAAAACCTTGTTTAATTAAAAAATTTAAGTTTTTAGCTCCTTTTTTAAGAATTTGAGGTGTTTTTCTCCCAAGCAAACTTTTCAAAAGGTTTATCTACAGGAGTTTCTGCTAAATGATTTGTATAATTACTAATTACTTTTTGAGATAACCCTAACACAATTTCTAATAATTGACGGTTTCCATAACCCACCGCAAAAAACTTTTCTTTTTGAGTTTCTGAAAGATGACCACGCTCTCTAACAATTTCTAAGGTAGTATCTTGTAAAGCTTGTAATTTTTCAGTTGGCATTGGTTCTCCATTTCTTAATGCTTCAGTTAATGCTGCATCAACTTTCATCATATGCGCAATACCAGTATGTGCTGGCACACAATAATGACATTCGTGTTCTACATTAATAGTTTGCCAAACTACGGTTAACTCTTCAGCATTAAAACTAGATTGTGTAAACAATTTATGAAGTGTTTGATAGGCTTCAAATAATTGAGGAGATTCCGCTAATACACCGTGTAATCCAGGTATCATACCATTCGATTTAAAAGATTGTTCTAAAAATGGTTTACTCGCTTCTGAGGCAGTTTCTAAGTTGTGAATTTTAAATGTACTCATAATTATATTTTTAATTTTTAGTTACTAATTTGTTTTTGTTTGTTTAAAATAAAAAGGTTTAATGCTGAAAATAGAATAACGCCTATAGCTATATAAACCAATAACCATTTTGGTTGGACTCTTAGTGAAAATTCAGCTATTAATGCACCAACCATAGTAAGTAAGCCAAAAAGATTGCTAAAAATTGCCCAAGTTGTAAATGGTACTTTAAATGTAAAACGTTCTTTATTTTTTATTAAACTTAAGATGGCTGTTGATAAATAACCAATTACTACTGCAGAAATAACTATTCCTGTAAATATTCTAAAAAAGGTAGGATCTATACCTAAAGGTTTTGCCATTTCTATAAAGGCTTTAACTGAAATTTCCCACCCTGTTAATTTTGAAATGGCAAATCGAGATAATACAATTCCCATTAATATGTTAGTGGTAAATAATACTTTGTTCATACTTTTTGTGTTTTATTAATTATTAATATCTAAGCAATTGCTTAGTTTTGGGTTAAAAAAAATGTTATAAATTTTTAAAGACCATTTCTATATAATCTTCTATTTCTTGTTGATTATTAACTCTGCTTGCTGCAGCCAATCCATGTTTTGCTAACAATAAATAATTAGCTTGTTTTATAATTGTTTGCTCGTCTTTTGAACTATCTATACTTAATTTTTCAATAAATATTTCTTTCAAACCAAGCATAAAATTATTCATTTGCTCTCTTATCAATTCGTCTTCACTTTCAGCAAATTCGTTATATGTATTTGTAACTAAGCAACCTTTTTGATTTCCATTAATGTTTGACACCTGAATAGAATTATAAAAAAATTCTTTAATGTCTTCAATACCATTTTTTGAAGTTTTTAATTTTTCAAAAATACTATTTATGATTTTTTTATAAGATTTTAAACTCTCTAAAAAAACACCATGTTTACTTCCAAAACTAGAATACATAGAAAATTGGTTAATACCCATTTCTTTTTCCAACATACGAACTGAAGTATTTTCGTAACCATTTTTCCAAAACAAATGCATTGCTTTTTCTATTACTTCTTCTTCGTTATATTGTTTTTTTCTAGCCATTAGTTTTAATTACGTTGCAAAACTAAGCAATCGTTTAGAAATAAAAAAATAATTAAGGATATTTTTAATTTTTACTAGCTATCACTTTTTAAAATGCCAACAGAAATTGTAAATTTTTGTAGCATAAAAACGGTAGAAATTACAGTTTCAATAAAAATTGTTTTAATTGTTCTTTCGATAAATTAACTGCTTTAAATAACATTTCAGTATTGCCGTGTTCTATAAAAACATCTGGAATTCCAAGAGTTTTAACTGTGGTTTCCGTGTAGTTATTTTTGGACGCAAACTCTAAAATAGCGCTTCCAAATCCACCAACAACGGTTCCATCTTCAATGGTAACAATAGTTTTAAATTTTTTAAATATTGTATGAAGTAAGTCAACATCTAAAGGTTTTACAAAACGCATATTGTAATGTGCAATCTTATTTTTAGGCAATTCTTGTTGAATCTCAATAATACTATTTCCAATTGTTCCAATTGTTAAAACAGCTATTTCATCACCTTCTGTAATACAAACTCCTTTTCCTATTTCTATTTTTGAAAAAGGTTGTTTCCAATCTATTAAAGTACCTCTTCCTCTCGGATATCTAATTGTAAGTGGGGAATTTATTCCTAATTGTGCCGTATAAAGCATATTGCGTAATTCCACCTCATTTAATGGAACAAATACCTTTAAATTTGGAATACAACGTAAATAAGCAATATCAAAAACACCGTGATGTGTTGCTCCATCTTCACCAACAAGTCCGGCTCTATCTATACAAAAAATAACAGGTAAATTTTGCAAAGCTACATCATGTATTATTTGATCGTATGCACGTTGTAAAAATGTAGAGTAAATTGTACAAAACGGAATTAAACCTTGCGTGGCCATTCCAGCAGCTAAAGTAACAGCGTGCTGTTCTGCTATACCAACATCAAAAGCTCTTTCTGGTAACTGGTCAATCATTAATTTTAATGAAGATCCCGTTGGCATCGCTGGCGTAATACCAACAATATTTTTATTCTCTTTTGCTAATTCTACAATAGTTTCACCAAAAACATCTTGAAATTTGGGAGGTACTATTTTATTAGTACCCGGAATTAATTCGCCTGTAAATTTATTAAATTTCCCAGGAGCATGATATCTAACTTGATCTTGTTCTGCTTTTTGTAAACCTTTTCCTTTGGTAGTAATTATATGTAAAAATTTAGGACCTTTAATTGATTTTAAGCGTTCTAATTCTAAAATTACAGCTTCTATATTATGACCATCAATTGGACCAGAATAGTTGAAATTTAAAGCTTCAATTATATTGTTTTTTCTAACTTTTTTACCTGCTTTTACATTGGTAAAATAATTTTTTAATGCTCCAACACTAGGGTCAATTCCCATAGTATTGTCATTTAAAATTATTAATAAATTTGCATCGGTTACACCTGCATGGTTTAAGCCTTCAAATGCCATTCCACTAGCAATAGACGCATCTCCAATTATTGCAATATGCTGTTTGTTAAAATCTCCTTTTAATTTAGAAGCAATTGCCATTCCTAATGCCGCAGAAATAGAAGTTGAAGAATGTCCTGTTCCAAAAGCATCATACTTACTTTCACTCCTTTTTGGAAATCCAGAAATACCTCCAAACTGCCTATTAGTATCAAAAATAGCTCTTCGTTCTGTTAAAATTTTATGTCCGTATGCTTGGTGACCAACATCCCAAATAAGCAAATCATTTGGTGTATCGAACACATAATGTAATGCAATTGTAAGCTCAACAACACCTAAACTGGCACCTAAATGCCCTTCCTTAGTTGACACAATATCAATAATAAAATCGCGCAATTCTTTTGCAACTTGCGGCAGCTGTTCTTTAGACAACTTTCGTAAATCTTTTGGATTATTAATATGTGCTAATAAACTTAAATTCATTAGTACAAAACTACACTATTTAAATTGTTGTTTGAAATAAAAAAAATTACTTTTGAAATATGATAAATCCTTTTGATGACAGCTATTTTATGAAGCGCGCTTTACAAGAAGCGCAGCTTGCCTTTGATAAAAATGAAATTCCTGTTGGTGCAGTAATTGTTATGAACAATCAAATAATTGCACGTGCCCATAATTTAACTGAGACTTTAAATGATGTTACAGCACATGCAGAAATGCAAGCTTTTACAGCAGCTGCAGATTTTTTAGGTGGAAAATATTTAAAAGAATGCACACTTTACGTTACTTTAGAACCTTGCCAAATGTGTGCTGGAGCAAGTTATTGGACACAAATTGGTAAAATTGTATATGGTGCTTCAGAAGAAAAAAGGGGATTTTTAAAACTAAATACAACATTACATCCAAAAACTAAGGTTGTTGGTGGTGTTTTAAAAGAAGACTGTGCCAAATTATTAACCAGATTTTTTATAGAAAAACGAAATTTAAATTAAGAGGTTATAAATCTTTATCCTCTTTTTTAATATGCTCTTCTAAATCTTTTTTGTATTTATCAAAAGTAAAATCTTTAATGTTTTTATTTTTATAACGGTAATAAATAAACAATGGCATAAAAACAAATGCAATTACCAAAACGCTAATACCTATTATTATTTCTCCATTGGCATCACCTTCATTTTTAATGTAAAAACCATATACTAAGGTTCCTAAAATAACTAATAATATAATAATTAAAATCTGTTTCATAATTAAGCAGTTACATTAATTAATTTTCTTCGATAAGCTGTTAATAACCTAGATTTAGATATAAACCCATAATATTTCCCGTCTTTTAAAACAGGTAAATTCCAAGCAACGGTATCTTTAAATTTATCCATAATTACTTCCATAGAATCTTTGTCATAATTAATAATTGCAGGTGCCATTTGCATTAAATTTTTGGCTTTTAGTTTTGTATATAACTTTTGTTCAAACATAATACTTCTTATGTCATCTAACATTAAAATACCCAAAAATTCGTTAGCATCATTTACAACGGGAAAATGATTTCTAGTTGATTTAATTACAGCTTTATTAACAATATCTCCTAAATTCATATTAGGATGAATGATAATAAAATTAGTTTCAATTACCTTATCAACATCCATAAGTAACAGCACTTTTTTATCTTTATCATGCGTAATCAACTGACCTTTTTTGGCTAATTCTGCACTGTAAATATTATGTGGAATATACTGTTTTGTAATTAAATAACTAATTGCAGAAACAATCATTAAAGGAACAAAAAGTTGATAACCTCCTGTAATTTCGGCTATTAAAAAAATAGCCGTTAAAGGAGCTTGTAATATACCCGCCATTAAACCTGCCATACCAACCATTGCAAAATTTGCAGAAGATAATTGATGACTAAAAATATTACTATTGTTAATTATTAAGGCAAAAACATACCCGGTAACGCTTCCTGTAAAAAGTGTAGGAGCAAAAACACCACCAACACCACCAGCTCCAAAAGTTAGAGATGTAGCAACTACTTTAAATAAGATTAAGCCCAATAAAAATAAAATAATAATTAATACATTATCAGCTTGAATATGAAAAATATTATTAGAAACTACCTTATAAATATCTCCTCTTAAAATATTATTAATAGTAGAATAACCTTCACCAAATAATGGTGGCACCAAATATACCATAACACCTAATAAGGTTCCTCCAAACAAGAGTCTTTTATGAAAACCTTTAAAATCCCTAAAAAAGCCACCAATTCTAAAATAAATTTTACTAAAATATATAGATGCCATTGCAGAAAAAACACCAAGAAGCACATAAAAAATAACATCTTCTAATTGAAACTTATCAATTACTTCAAAATGAAGTAATATATCATCTCCAAAAAAGAAATATGAAGTTAAAACTGCTGTAATTGAAGCTAATAAAATTGGAATCATGGAAACCATTGTTAACTCTAAACTAAATACTTCTACAGTAAAAACAATGGCAGCAATTGGAGCTTGAAAAATTGAAGAAAACACACCAGCCACTGCAGCACCAATTAAAAGTGTTTTAGTAGATTGATTTAAGTGCATTAAACGTGCAAAATTTGAACCCATTGCAGCTCCTGTAGCAACAATTGGACCTTCTAAACCTGCAGAACCACCAAAACCAACTGTAAAAGGTGCAGTTATTAAAGATGCCCACATTTGATAACGCGGTATAACACCTTTTAATTTTGAAATTGAAAAAAGAATTACAGGGATACCATGCCCTAATTTCTTTCTGATAAAGTATTTTTTAATAATATAAACAACTATTAATCCAATAAGCGGAAAAATAAAATAGAACGCGTGATGAATATCTTTAATAATTCCATCTTCTAATCTCTCTTGAATAAAGTGAGTAGAATTTTTTAAAACTACAGCAGAAACACCAGCTAATAAGCCAATTACAGCACTTGAAATGTTTATAAACTGTTTATCAGAAATATGTTGAAATCTCCAAATTAAAAATTTTTTAAGAACTTTTTTAAATCCTTCTGACATTACGAGTATATTTAAAAAAAAGAATTGCAAAAATACAAAAAATAGTACTTAACATTTTAGATTTTTGCTTTTTTTAAAAGGATATTTTTTAATGGTAATTAAACAGCTATTTATTATCAAATAAAGAAAAATTAAACCTTTTTAGGTTACTTAAGTAGTTACATTTATTAGTTTTCTTCTATAGGCAGTTAAAAGTCTAGATTTTGAAATAAAACCATAATATTTTCCATTTTTAATTACGGGCAAGTTCCAAGCAACTGTTGTTTTAAATTTATTCATTATTACTTCCATAGAATCGGTTTCATAATTAATAATATCGGGTACACTATGCATTAGGTCTAAAACACGTTCTTTACCGTATAATTTTGTATTGAACATAATACTCCTAATATCATCAAGCGTTATAACTCCTAAAAATTCATTTTCACTACTTACAACAGGAAAGTGATTTCTAGAAGATTTTGCAACAGCATTATTTACAATTTCACCTAAAGTCATTTGTGGTTTTAAAACAATAAAATTAGTTTCAATAACCTTATCAATATCCATTAACATTAACACGTTTTTATCTTTATCATGTGTTAATAACTGCCCTTTTTCAGCCAATTCTGAAGCGTAAATATTATATGGAATATAGCGTTTGGCAATTAAGTATGAAATAGAAGAAACAATCATTAATGGTACAAATAATTCATAACCACCCGTAAGTTCAGCAATTAAGAAAATAGCCGTTAATGGAGCTTGAAGAATTCCTGCCATTAAACCTGCCATACCAACCATTGCAAAATTAGAAGAAGATAATTGATGACTGAAAATATTACTATGATTAATAATTGAAGCAAATACGTAGCCTGTAATACTACCTGTAAAAAGAGTAGGTGCAAAAATACCACCTACACCACCAGCACCAAATGTTAACGAAGTAGCAATTACTTTAAAAAGAACTAAGCCAATTAATAACACTATAACTATTAAAAAATTATCAGGTTCAATTTGAAAAATGTTATTAGAAACAATAGGAGTTATATTTCCTTTTAAAACATTATTAATAATTGAATATCCTTCACCAAATAAAGGAGGAATTAAAAAAACCATAATACCCAAGGCTATTCCACCAAAAATTAAGCGTTTATGCGCTCCCTTAAAATCTCTAAAAAAAGCTCCTATTTTAAAATAAATTTTACTAAAATAAATTGATACTGCTGCTGAAGAAACCCCTAGTAAAACATAAAAAATTACATCATATAAATGAAATTTATCTTCAATACTAAAGTGAAGTAATACGTCATCTCCAAAAAAGAAATAAGAGGTTAAAACAGCTGTAATAGAAGCTAATAATAACGGAATCATAGAAACCATTGTTAACTCCAAACTAAAAATTTCAACGGCAAAAACAATTGCTGCAATAGGCGCTTTAAAAATAGATGACATAGCTCCTGCTGCGGCTGCACCAATAAGCAATGTTCTTGTAGTTTGGTTTACATGCATTAAACGGGCAAAATTAGAACCTAAGGCTGCACCTGTTGCAACTGTTGGCCCTTCCAAACCTACTGAACCTCCAAAACCAACAGTTAATGGCGCCGTTAATATTGACGACCACATTTGATGGCGAGGCATTATTCCTTTTAATTTTGAGATTGTAAATAAGGTAGAAGGAATACCATGACCCACTTTTTTTTTAATAACGTACCTCTTAATCATACGAACCAAAAACAATCCAAAAAGCGGAAAAATAAAATAAAAAGCTACGTGAATATCTATAATAAATTCGCTCTCTAGCAAATGCTGAATAAAATGCGTTAGATTTTTTAAAATTACAGCACCTAAGCCTGCTAATAAACCTATTATGGCACTAGCAATTCTAACAAATTGTTTATCGGAAATATGTTGGTATTTCCAGATTAGAAATCTTTTTAAAAATTTTTTAGACTTTTTTGCCATTATATTTTTTAACAATCTTTTTCTCAAAAATACCAAAATAAGATTATTTTACCTTTTTTTGGGACAATTTTTGCATTTCTTTTCACCTTTTTTTTTATATTTTTTACAACAACTATCTTTTGTAGATTCTTTTTTTATTGAATCCCAATCAAAGTCGTAGTTAAAAATACTTTTTGGCTTTTTATGTAGCACAATTTCTTATTTAGAATGGTTATAAGCAAATATAGCTTTAAAAGCAATACTTAAAAAAATAATTTGTTAAACATGGGTAATTAGTAATTGTTTAAAAACTTTTTAATATCCATATTAGAACCGTAAAGTACTAAAATATCATCTTCTTCTAAAACAAGCTCAGCAGAAGCTACACCTTGCACTTTATTAATAATTTCGGTTTTTCCTAAGTTACCTTGAATTACAGTTTTTTTGATAGTAGTTAGTATTAAAATATTAAATTTATTTCTAAAGTCTAAATCTTTAATTTTTTTACCTGCATACATTGTTGGTACATTTGCTTCTACCAAACTATAATCTTCACTAAGTTCAAAAGAATCTATAACACCTATTAAACATAATTTTTTTGCCCATCGTTCTGCAGTTTCTTCCTCTGGGTGTAAAATTTCATCAACACCTAAGGCTTTTAAAACCATTTCATGCAATGGGTTAATGGCTCTACTTATAAGTCTTTTAACATTTAAGTTTTTAAATAACGCTGTAGCCATTACATTTGCTCCTTGATCTTCTCCTATTGCAACAATTACAACATCGGTGTCTTTTAAAGGTAAACCAGAAACTGTATATTCATCAGTTGCATTCATACAGATAGTATGTGAAATTTTTTCTTTTAAAGCATCTACTCTTGCCATACTAGAGTCTATTCCAATAACTTCATTACCCTGATTTGTTAATTTTTCTGCTAACGAAGCACCAAAATTTCCTAGACCTACTATTAAAAATTTCATATCTATATTTTTTAATTAGTTAATTGTAATTTCTTCGGTTGGATACCGATAATTTTTATGTTTTACTTTTTTAAATACAGCAATTAAAATTGACAACATACTTACTCTACCTATAAACATTATTGTAATTAAAATAAGTTTACTTGGATCGCTTAATGCTGCCGTAATTCCTAAACTTAAACCAACAGTACTGTATGCTGAAAAGCATTCAAAGGCAACATTTAAGGGGCTTATTTCTGGATCAAAAATTAAAATAGCGATAATACCTATTCCAATAACAATTAACGATAAAGAAATTATAGCAAAAGCTCTTCTTACCGAAGAATCTGAAATTTCTCTTCTATAAATCTCAATTCTTGATTTACCCTTTGCTAAACTTATAAAATTAAGTGTTGCAATGGCAAAAGTACTAGTTTTTATACCTCCACCTGTTGATGCAGGTGAAGCTCCAACCCACATTAAAAACATTGTAACTAAAATTGTTGGCAAACTTAATGTAGCCATATCTACAGTATTAAAACCCGCAGTTCTTGGTGTTGCAGATCCAAATAAAGCTGTTATAAATTTTCCTATTCCATGATGTTCTACAAGTGAATTATTATATTCGGTAATGTAGAATGATATTGTTCCGAAAGCCAATAATGAAAATGCTGTAATTAATGTAATTCTACTATTTAAACTTAACACCCAAGGCTTATATTGTTTTTTCCAATGTTTTACACCAAATATTTTTCTGGTTAAATAATATTTAGAATATTTTAAAATATTTACCAAAATAGGGAATCCTAAACCTCCTAAAATTAGAAGTAGAATAAGTAAAAATTGTAATAAGTAGTTAAATCTAAAGCTGCTTTCATACAAACCATTTTGCAAGGTTGAAAATCCGGCATTGCAAAATGCAGAAATAGCGTGAAAAAATGCAAAAAACACCTGATCCACAATCCCATTAAACAATTCAGAATTTAAACTAAAGAAAATTAATAGTGCTCCTATTATTTCAATTGTAAAAGTAATTACAATAATTCTTCTTAAGGTATTAAAAACTTCTCCAATTTTATCTGAATTTGTCATATCGCTTAAAATCAATTGATTTTCATACGATGAAACGCCTCTAAAGAAGTAACTAAAATAACTTGCAAATGTTAAAATACCAATTCCACCAGCTTGTATTAAAATAAGCAATATTGTTTGTCCAAATTGGGTAAAATAACTACTAGTATCAACAACTATAAGTCCAGTTACACAAACTGCACTAGTTGATGTAAATAACGCATTTATAAAAGAAATACCCGAATAAGTTGCATTAGGAAGCATTAATAAAAGTGCTCCTAAAAAAATAATAGCTAAAAAACTTACAATAAATAACTGTGCAGGATTTAATAACGTGCGTTTATAATTAATGTTTTGCTCTGAAAACTCCCTAATAAAGGTTAAAATAATAGTTAATTTAATCCAATTATCATTATATAAAAATGTAATATGACGATGCGCTTCTTGAGAAAAAAAATGAATATAAATTACAAAAACGGTAATTAAAATACTTATAAAATCAAAAAGCCAAACTTTAGTTTGTATCGTTTTTCTTTGTGTTAAGTATCGTATACTAGTGGTTAATATCCCTATGCTTAAAATTATTAAATACAACGCATTTATTACTCTTTGCACACTAATTGTTTGATCAAAACCAAAATCAAAAATTAAAACAAATATTCCTAAAAGTGTTAAATAAAAAGCAACTTTGTACAATAACATTAAGGACAAAAAACTTTTAAGATGCGCTTTCAATTTTTTTAATTATTAAATTATTTTATAAGATTAACCATTGAAATGGCTAAAACCAAAAAAAGTCACTTTTCAATTTTTAAAATATGAAGTAGTGACTTTTTTAAATTTTATTTTTAATAGATTATTTTAAATCTAATTTTAAACATAACTCTTTAAGTTGTTCATCATCAATTTTAGATGGAGCGTCTATCATTATATCTCGTCCACTATTGTTTTTAGGGAATGCAATAAAATCTCTAATAGTTTCTTGTCCGCCTAAAATAGCAACCAATCTATCTAATCCAAAAGCTAAACCACCGTGAGGAGGTGCTCCATATTCAAATGCATTCATTAAAAAGCCAAATTGTTCTTTTGCTTGTTCTGGTGTAAAACCTAGATGATCAAACATTAATGCTTGTGTATTTTTATCGTGAATACGAATTGAACCTCCTCCAATTTCGTTTCCATTTAATACCATATCATAAGCATTTGCTCTTACTTTTCCTGGATCTGTATCTAATAAGTGTAAATCTTCAGGTTTTGGTGAAGTAAAAGGATGGTGCATTGCATGGTAACGATTTGTTTCTTCATCCCATTCTAATAAAGGAAAATCAACTACCCATAGCGGAGCAAATTCATTTGGTTTACGTAAACCTAAACGCTCTGCCAATTCCATACGTAAGGCACTTAATTGTGTTCTTACTTTATCTGCAACACCACTTAAAACACAAATTAAATCTCCTGGTTTTGCACCGGTAACTTCTGCCCATTTTGCTAAATCTTCTTGGTCGTAAAATTTATCTACAGAAGATTTAAACGTTCCATCTTCATTATATTTGGCATAAACCATACCTAGGGCTCCTACTTGAGGTCTTTTTACCCATTCAATTAATTTATCTATTTCTTTACGTGTATAACTTGCTGCACCAGGAACGGCAATACCAACAACTAATTCTGCATTATTAAAAACACCAAATTCTTTATGTTGTGCTACTTCATTTAATTCGCCAAATTCCATTCCAAAACGAATATCTGGTTTATCATTTCCATATTTTTTCATGGCCTCTTCATAGGTCATTCTAGGAAATTTATCAACTTCAACACCATTTACTTCTTTTAATAAATAACGAGTAAGTCCTTCAAACGTATTTAAAATATCTTCTTGTTCTACAAACGCCATTTCACAGTCTATTTGTGTAAATTCTGGTTGTCTGTCTGCTCGTAAATCTTCATCTCTAAAGCATTTTACAATTTGAAAATACTTATCTAGTCCACCAACCATTAGCAATTGCTTAAAAGTTTGAGGAGATTGTGGCAATGCATAAAACTGACCTTCATTCATTCTACTTGGCACTACAAAATCACGTGCTCCTTCTGGAGTAGATTTAATTAAAACTGGAGTTTCAACTTCAATAAAACCTTCATCGGATAAATATTTTCTAGTTTCAATGGCGATTTTACTTCTAAAAATTAAGTTATTTTTTACCGGGTTTCTTCTAATATCAAGGTAACGATATTGCATTCTTAACTCATCACCACCATCAGTTTCATCTTCAATAGTAAAAGGAGGAACTATAGATTTATTTAAAATTGTTAATTCTTTTACTAGAATTTCAATAGCACCTGTTGGTATATTTTTATTTTTTGATACACGTTCAATTACTTCACCTTTAACCTGAATTACAAATTCACGTCCTAGTGTTTTAGCTTCTTCAACCATTTCTTTTGAAGTACGGTCAGCATCAAAAATTAACTGTGTAATTCCATAACGGTCACGTAAATCAACCCAAATCATAAATCCTTTATCTCGGGTTTTTTGTACCCATCCGGCCAAAGTAACTTCTTGACCAACATTTTCTAATCTTAATTCTCCGTTTGAATGTGTTCTATACATTTTAATTTTTTTTAAAAGACTGTGCAAATTTAGTGATTTAGCAACTAGTTTTATAAGTAATCATATTTTTTTTAAGCACTCCGTTTACTTTTAGAAGTGTTAAAATTTGATTCTAGCTTTAAAAATGTAAAAATTAACTCTAAATTAATATGTATTAAATTGATTTTAAGCACTCAACGCTTTTTTTTAATAAGCAAAACACCTTGAAAATGAGTGTTAAATAACGTTAAATAACAGCTTATGTAACCTTAAACATGTTACAACAATTAAAATATTATTAAATTTGCACGCCTTTAATAAGTAATTTAATAAATTACGGCAAAGAAAATTAATAAATTATGAGTTACAAACATCTGAGTATTGAAATTAAAAATAATGCACAAAAATATGGTGCAAAAAATGCAATACGTTATAAAGATGCAATTAGTAAGAAATGGATAGGAATTTCTTGGGAAAGCTTTGAAAATCAAATTCAACAAGTTTCCAAAGCACTAATAAATTACGGGATTAAAGAACAAGAACACATTGCAATTTTTTCTCAAAATATGCCAGAATGGGTTATTTCTGATTTAGGTATTATGAGTATTAGAGCAGTTACAGTTCCTATTTATGCTACCAATTCTAAAAAAGAAACAGAATACATTATAAATGATGCCGAAATACCTTTAATTTTTGTTGGAGATCAAGAGGAATACAATAAAGCTTATGAAATTTCTAAAACCAACAAGTACTTAAAATTAATTGTTGCTTTAACTCCAACTGTTAAATTTAAAAGTACAGATAACGCTGTTTATTTTAAAGATTTTACTCAGCAAAACTTTACAGAAGCAGTTGAAATTGAGCGTCAAAAAAGAGAATATGAGTTAGATTTAGATGACTTGGCAAGTATAATATACACTTCTGGTACTACTGGAGAACCTAAAGGTGTTATGCTAGATCATAACAATTTTTCAAACTCATTAAAAGCACATGCCTATGAACTTGTAGATGTTGACGATACAGACATTTCTTTAAGCTTTCTACCATTAAGTCATGTTTATGAACGCAGTTGGTTATTTTTCTGCTTACACATAGGTATGGAAGTTTATTTTAACCAAGATCCTAAAAAAATAGCAGATGTTTTAAAAGAAGTTAAACCTACAGTAATGTGTACTGTACCTCGTATTTTTGAAAAAATATTTGCTGCTATTCAAGAAAAAAGAAAAGAAGCCTCACCAACAAAAATGAAATTAGCTAGTTGGGCTTTGGGTATTGGAAATACATATCACAATAAATACAGACGGTTTGATAAAAAAATACCATTAGCCCTAAAATTAAAATTTAAAATAGCCGATAAATTAGTTTTAAGTAAACTTAGAGATGTTTTTGGTGGACGTATAAAATTTATGCCAAGTGGAGGTGCGCCTTTAGCAGCTGATTTAGTTTCTTTTTTCTATTCTTTTGGTTTAAATATTAAATGTGGATATGGTTTAACAGAAACTACCGCAACTGTTTCTTTATTCGGTTATAAAAATTACAAATTTAATTCTGCAGGAAAACCAATTAAAGGTACTCAAATTAAAATTGGTGAAAACAATGAAATTTTAGTAAAAGGACCTGGTGTTATGCGTGGTTATTACAAAAAACCAAAAGCAACTGCCGAAGTTTTTACCGAAGACGGATGGTTTAAAACTGGTGATGCTGGTAAAATGGATGCCGAAGGAAATCTTACAATTACAGATAGAATAAAAGATCTAATGAAAACTTCTGGAGGAAAATATATTGCGCCTCAAAAACTAGAAACTGCACTAATAAACGATTCTTTTATTGAACAAATTGCAGTTATTGGTGATGAACAAAAATATGTTACTGCCTTAGCCGTACCAAGTTTCGAAAACTTAAAAAAATATGCATTAGAGCATAAAATTACCTTTAAAGACATTGAAGATTTAATTAGTCATAATCAAATAAAAGATATGATTGATAAACGTGTTGAAGAGTTACAAAAAGAATTTTCTGTTTTTGAAAAAATTAAAAAAATAACTTTACTACCTAAAGAGTTTAGTATAGAAGCTGGTGAAATTACAGCAACTTTAAAACTAAAACGTAAAGTAATTCAGAAAAAATACAAACAGCTTATTGATAAAATGTATAAAGAATAAGTCCCTTTTTAAAAATTTATTTTACAATTATTAGCGTTAAAAAGCTTCCTTTAGCCAAAATTTAACGCTATTTGTCTATATTTTTTTAAAATTCTATGTAATAATTGCATATTTAAGTTTTCTAATAAAATCGTAAACTTTAAAAATGCAACTAAAAAATTACAAAAAAGTTTCAAGCTTTGTTTTGATTCTTTTAATTACCACCGTACAATTTGCCCAACAAAAAACAGGAAATATTGTAGAATATTTTGGCAAAGAAAAAGTAAATGAAATTAGTGAAGGAAAATTACTACACGTATTTAAAAACGGACTTTCCTTAAAAATTCAAGATTTCACTTTTAATTCTTCTTCTTTTCCAAAAGAACCTGTTTTTGATAAATTTTTAATGAATCCTACTTTAAAAGTTTCAGAAAATGAAGTTTTTGATATTGATTATCTAGGAAATGAATTAAAATGGGAAGCCATTTCAACTGATGAGACAAATACATTTAGTAATAAAGATTTAAAATCTAGTTATGTTTATTTAACCTATAAATCTAACTCAGAAAAAACTGTTCTTTTTGAAGCTTCTGGACATACAATGCTATTGATAAATGGATTGCCACACGAAGGTGATCATTACGATTTTGGTTGGAATTTAATTCCTCTTAAACTAAAAAAAGGAACCAATACTTTTATTTTAAAAGTTGGTCGTTTTCCTCGTATTAGAGCGCGTTTAATTGAACCTCAAAAACCTGTTCAATTTACATCAAGAGACCTTACAATGCCAGATATTTTAGTAGAGGAAACCAAAGATTATAAAGGAGCAATTAGAGTAATAAACGCATCTAATAACTGGGTTGAAAATTATACAATATCTTCTAATTTATTAGGAACTCAAAAAGAATCAAAAGTAATAGCAATTCCTCCAATGAGTGTGCTTAAAGTTCCTTTTTCTATTGCTTCAGTTTCAAAAGAAACACCTTTAGAACAAGTAGATTTACAACTAGAACTTAAAGACAATAAAAGTCAAGTTATTTCTAATCAAACAGTTAAACTAGCAATTAAAACAAAACACAAACATCATAAAAAAACATTTATAAGTAGCATAGATGGAAGCGTTCAATATTATAGTGTTGCACCTTCAACCGATAAAAATTTAGAAAAACAAGCGTTATTTCTTTCAGTACACGGTGCTTCTGTAGAAGCTGTAAACCAAGCTAATGCTTATGAAAAAAAAGATTGGGGAAATGTAATTGCACCAACTAACAGAAGACCATTTGGTTTTGCTTGGGAAGATTGGGGAAGATTAGATGCTTTAGAAGTTTTAGCTGATGCTAAAAATATTTATCAACCAGATCCTTCAAAAATTTATTTAACAGGTCACTCAATGGGTGGACACGGAACTTGGTATTTAGGTGCTACATATCCCGATAAATTTGCGTCTATTGCTCCGTGTGCTGGTTATCCAGACTTATTATTGTACCGCGATAGTTTTTTAAAGAAAACCTTAGAATTACCACAAGAGGAGTTAACTAAAAGAGGAATGACTCCTGAAGTTGTTGCCAAAATAAAAACTCCTTACATACCAACAGAAGTTGAAAAATTAATGAAAAGAGCTGGAACTCCAAGCCGAACATTAAAATTAATACGTAACTATTTACATTACGGTGTTTACGTTTTACACGGAGAAAAAGACAATGTTGTACCAACTTTTATTGCACGTGATATGAGAGAACGTTTGGGTAAATTTCATAACGATTTTACTTATTATGAATATCCTGATGGAACACACTGGTACGGAAACCACAGTTTAGATTGGTATAAAATATTTAACTTTTTTAAAGAACGTACACTAAAAAATCCAAACGAAATTAAAAACCTAGAATTTTATACAGGTTCTCCAGGAGTTTCTGCAACATCTAATTTTATTACTATCCATCAACAAAAAAAGCCTTTTGAAGTAAGTTCTTTTAATTTTTCAAAAGAAAATTCATTTAAAATTGATACTGATAATGTTGAATTATTAGAAGTTGATTTAACTAAATTAAGCGATACTATTACCAACATTTCTGTAGATGGAACAACTTTTAATGTAAACTCCAATTCAAAAGTGTTTTTAACAGCTAAAAATAATGAATGGAGCATTGTAAATAAACCTTCATTACAAGAAAAAGGACCACATAGAAATGGTGGTTTTAAAGATGCTTTTAGACATAATGTTGTATTTGTATACGCAACAAAAGGGTCAACTCTTGAAAACGAATGGTATTATAATAAAGCAAAATTTGATGCAGAAACATTCTGGTATAGAGCAAATGGTACAATTGAAGTTATAAAAGATACCGACTTTAATCCTAAAAAATACACAGATAGAAACATCATTATTTACGGAAATAAAAGCAATAATGCTGCTTGGAATAAATTACTTAAAAATAGCCCTATTCAAGTAGAAGATAATTTGGTAACTATTGGTACCAAAAAATTAACTGGAAACCAATGGGGATTATATTTTACAGTACCAAGAACTGATAGCGATTTTGCAAGTATTGGTATAGTAACTGCAACCGGAACTAATGGTATGAAAGCTACGTATGCTAATAACTATTTAGTAAATGGTACAACGTTTCCAGATGTACTATTATTCGACAATACAGTAATTTCCAATGGAGATAAAGCTGTAAAATGTGCAGGATTTTTTGGAAATGATTGGTCTATCGATAAAGGAGATTTTAAATGGAATTAAAATAGCATTAATTATCTTTTAAACTAATTTGTATATGTATGTACACTGGTGTTTGCAACTGGCAAATAATTTACACCAAACCAACATACTAATAAAACAACAAAAGCAAGTGCTAAAATAGTTAGCGCTTGTTTTGTTTTATGATTATGAAAATGACGGTAATGAATGTAAATTAAATAACCCATCCAAGTTAAAAATGCCCAAACTTCCTTTGGATCCCAAGTCCAATAATGACCCCAAGCTTCTTTTGCCCATAAAGCTCCAAAAAGCAATCCTAAGGTTAAAAAAGCAAAACCAATGTACACTAAGTTATCGGCTAATTTTAAGGTTTCTATATTAAAATTTCCTTTGTAACTATCGTACCAACCTTTTATGGCTACAATACTTGAAGCTGCTAACACGGCATAAGAAAATAAATATACCAATACATGTGGAATAAACCACGGACTTTGTAACGCTGGCATTAATGTTTTAGAGTATGTTTCTGGGTTTAAATAATTAATAGCTAAAAACATTGCTGCCATTAAAATACTGTATGCTAAAAACCATTTATATTTCCAACGTATATAAGTTATAAAACCAATTAAAGGTAAAAATGTAGCATACCATAAGCGAGTTTCTCCCAAGGTTCGCATTGGCGGACGATCGAGTTCTATCCACAATTTTACTACAAAGGTTATTAACATTGCCCAGCCCAACAAAAATAACAAATGTGCTATTTTTATGAGTGTTTGTTTTTTATAGGAAACTACTAAAAAAATAAGTCCTAAAACCCATAAAAAACCGGTTATTGAACTATAAAAAGGAAAATCTATCCAAGTCATATTATTCGTTTTTAGTTATTTTATTTCCCATCCAAAACATATAAATAGCACCAGCAATCATCATAAATATACCCAAATATATTAAAGGAAGCCAAGGGTCTTTTACAAGTTCTAAAACGCTTAAATTACTCCATTTACCCATTTTATCATCGTAACTTAATTGATAAATTTTATAACCTCTAAATTTAAAAGGCTTATTTACTTCTAAAACTGTACTTATACGTTCTCCTTCTTTAGTTAAAATATCTATGTCTGAACTAAATTTTTTTGCTTCAGGAATGGTCATTACCATAGAATAGGCATCATTAATTTTTAATGATTCATATGAATATCGGAAACTTCCGCTACTAATCCACCCTTTTTGAATGGAATCATTTTCAATATTTTTTACTGAAATAAATGCCGCTGGTGGTGCGCCAATTTCATTAACAGGTTCATATCGCATTCCAAAGCGAATGGCATTTGGTAAATAATCTTCAACCGTTACTTCAAAATTGTTAAAAAAATAGGTTTCATCTTTTTCAACTAAATATAAATTATTGCCTTTATTTTGCGAAATACTCCCGGTACTATTGTCTATTAATGCTAATTTTGGTGCATATTCTTCAATTACAAAATCTTTTAAATAAAAAGCAAAAGGCAATTCAAGTTGGTTATTTTGTGCATCCGTTGCTATCCAACTTGGTTTTTCTTCATATAAATTTATAGATAACCGCTGTAAATCTCCAGTACCTAACATACCTGCTGTTAGTGCTAAAAATAAGCCTACGTGATTTAAAATAAACCCAAAATTACTCCACTTAAATTGTAAAATTCTTTTGATTGAAATAAGACCTAAACAGGTTAAAAATTGAAATAAAATTAATAAAAATGCCCAGTTTGTAGTAATGCGATTTAAGCCTAAATTATTGATTAAATTATTGGTTGAAGGAACCTGTGGAATTATTCCCATGAACATTACCAAAATAGTAATAAGTACAATGCTTGAAATAGAAGCTGGAACTTTGGTAAGCCACCGAATCAACTGCTTATCTGCAAATTTTTTATACAGTACAAATAACACTAAAATATAACCAAACAATATAAAAATATTGTACGGATACGAAACTGTAACTATATGTTCTGAACCTGCAAAAACTTCTAAAAAAAAGCCTGTTAGCATTAATCCAAAACCTATAAAAAAAGATTCAGCGTAACCCCAAGGGTTTTCCCAAAGTTTGCGTTGAAATTTTATGGTATTTTCACTCATATTTTTATCGAATAAATTCAATTAAGAATTTTAGTTTTCTACTATTTTTAACATTTCAATTGCATAACGTTTTCCTAATTCACGGTAACCTTGAGCATTAAAATGAACATTATCTGATTTTACCGAACAACCATCTGATGAAATTACATGTGCTGTTGGAATCACTTTTGGTACAGTTGCAATAATTGCATTCATACTTGCACATTTACCTTGTTGATTTTCATGAACAACTTCACCAACTAACAAAGGCACATCGGCTGCATTTAAAGAAAGATCTTCTAGCATATTATTGTAAACAGTTGCTACATACAACGGCCAATTTTCATCTCCTGTATTTGTTTCACCTTGATGTAATAAAATACCTTTAATTACACCATCTTTTTGCGCTAATTTGGCAAGTTTAATTATACGTTGATACGGATTACCGCCATAGCCTGCAACTTTATCTGTAAACCAAGCTTCAGGATAAGTATCATCGTACTCTAAGTATAAATCTTTGTCAAATAAGCGTATATCACAACCTCCAACGGCAACATTAATAACACCTACTTTTATGCTATCTGGTAATTTTTCAACCATAGTTCTACCAAAATAATCGGCAGGTGAAAGTCCTGTATAACATTGACTTAAAGGTGGAATTGCTGGATACCAACTTCCTAAGGTTTTTTCTAAATTAGGGCAATCTGTACTTTGCATCATTAAAAAACGATTGTCTACGGTTTTATCTTGTTCTTCAATAACTCCTTGCCCTTCCATATTTGATTGCCCGAAACACAAATAAACATGAAAATTAGAGTTTTGAGAAAAAGCTGAAGTGGTAAATAAAACCATTACTACTAACAAAAATAAAGGTGCACTTATTTTGAAACTGTTCATAAAAATTTATTTAATTTTAGATACTTTCAAATATACTAAAAATGCTTCCGATTAATTTTTCAGAAGCATTTTTAGCGCCTATTGTCTTATACTCTAAATCTTTTCAAAATTAATATTTAGCCTCTCTTTCAGCAGCTTCTTTATCCCACTCTGTAGCTAATTCTTTTAAGAAAACTTTCTTTTCAGCTTTTAATTCGTCTATTGGTAATCCAATAAACTTTTGAGCATCGTCTTTTGTTTCAATATTTGGATAAGGAACTTCACCTTCAAACCCTAATTTCATTAACAATTTTGCTAATTTAATTCTAGTTTCTTGTGTAATATCAATTCCTTTACCAAGAACTCTACCTAACTCAACTGGGGCGTGAAAAGAACCTCCGTGCGAAGCTGCAACATAATCCCAACGCCATTGTCCAATACGAATACCGTGTAAAATATCTTTCATTTGAGCTTCAGTAGCTCCTAATTCCCAACATTTACCTGCTTCAACGTGTGCACGTACTAATAAACGTTCTAATTGGTCACGATTTTCTATAATACGATCTTGATTACTGAAAACATTTGCAATTAATTCATCTTTTTCTTCTCTATGACAAACTTGACAAGAATTCGCCACATTATTTAAAGGAGATTGAATATGATGATCGGTAAATTTTTGTCCACCTTCAGTTTTATAAGGCATATGACAGTCGGCACAAGAAACTCCTCTTTGGCCGTGAATACCCATATTGTAGGTTTCGTAACCTGGATGTTGTGCCTTTAACATTGGTGCTTTACTAATGGCGTGTGTCCAATCGCTAAATTCAATATTGTCATAATATTTTTCCATATCTTCAACAGTTTGACCATCATCCCAAGGGAAAACTAAGTAAGGGATTCCTTCTTTTTCAGGTAAATTTTTGTTGAAATAATATTCTACGTGACATTGCGCACACACCAACGAGCGCATTTCGTTATGTGAAGCTTTTGTAATGTCTTTTCCTTGACGTTCAAAAGCTTCAATTAAAGCTGGTTGCGTAATAGTAAGTCGCATTGATTCTTCATCATGACAGTTTGCACAACCAATTGGATTTACAATTTCTGTACCTTTACTTGCCCATTTACCACTATAATAAGCATCCACTCCTATTTCGTTTATTAAACGTGGAACATCTGGTGATTTACACGTCCAACAAGTAGAAGGCATAGGTCCGTCTTCTGGTCCAGTTGGTGCACCTGTTCTTAAAGTATTTCTAACATCTTCAATTGCGTACACGTGTCCACGCCCTTGATTGTAATCTTTTGAAAATCCATAACCTGCCCAAAGTACCACTAAACGAGGATCTTCTTCAAGCATATCAATCATTGCATTTCCATTATATTTTGAACGGAAAGTAGTATCTGCCGTTTTGTAATACGATTGGAATTCTCGAGGAAAATTTTCTCCCCAAACTTCATTTCTAGGTTCCAATTTGTTAATTTCAGTCATTGGAGTATATGCAAATTTAGCCTCCATTTTGCGTTCTGTTATTGAAGACACTAAAAGTCCTAACAAAAACACAATTACTAACGATGCTAAAAAAAGCATCCAGTTCATCCAAGGTTTTCTTTTATTACTCATCTTTTTTATCTTTTTGTTTTTCTGATTTATTTAAAAATTTACTAAGCCAATTTGGTACTGTTTCTTGATGTTCATCTGAAATTTTTCCGTAGTATTTTACTGAAGATAAACTATGTATACTTCCGTGTGGAACTTCTTGATGACAGGTCCAACATTTACGTTCTGTTCTATCTTCAAAATGCGTTGCTATCATTCCATTTAAGCGCGCATCGGTAACTTGATCTTGATGACAACGAATACAGTTATTTTGAACCACTTCATTACCAGCTTCTTTCATTTTAATTACTTCTGGTTCACCACGAGTTGTAAAAACTGAAGCATGGTATAAACCGTCTTTGGCTTTAAAATAATAGGTGTTAAAAATATTATCATGAGGTACATGGCAATCGTTACAAGAAGCCCATTCTCGGTGAGAGCTGTTTTGCCAAGTTGTATATTGTGGAGTCATTACATGACAATTAGCACACGTTTTTGGATCATCAGACAAATAAGATATGGCCTTTGATTCAACCATTGCGTACAAACCTAACCCACAAATAGCACCCAGTAAAATAATTACTGGCAAACGCCATTCTTTAGGTGGAATTAAAAATCGAACTAATTTTTTCATTGTTTAAACTTATTTACTTGTAAAAAGTGTTGGATTAATTGTTAACATTACCCAAGCCCAGTTATTTGCATTTGAAGGGTTTGGTACATTTTTAAGAACTTCCATACCTTCTGAAGCAAACATTTGAGAATACCCTGCACCAATAGTTACATCTTTTGTATACTTATAATTGTATACAATGTCTATTTCTGTTCCCAATTGCTTATCTATATTTTCGGCAATTTTAGCATGTGATGTAAAATTATGTAGGTATAAACTTAGGTTAGATTTTTCGCCTATTTTTGTTGAAGCACTTGCAAAAACATCAATTAAACCTGTGCTATTCATATGGTTTCCAACATAAAAGTAGTCCATAAATCCGTTGAATTTATGATTGGTTCCATAGAATGGTGTAAAGGCATGATTTGTTGATAAATCATCGTTATAAGCATTACCCGATTGTACTTCAAAACCAAGCCCAAGATTCCAATTTTCTGAAACTTTATAACCTAAATTCATTCCTATTAAATAGGCATCTAAATCTTTAGAAAAGACATCTTTTCCAAATTGATAATAGATGTTAGAACTTGCATTTAAAGCATCTGAAAATTTATACTTTAAATGTGTTCCTATGGTTTGACTATAACGAGTTTCGCTATTTTCTGAATCAATAATATCAATGTATTGTAACCCATTATTTAAAAATAAAAAACTTGTACTAAAATTATTTAAAGTTTTATGAAACCAAGCATATTGTAATGCTTTGTAATTATTTGAAGTTGTATAAATAGTACCAGAAAGTTTTTCATAGTCCTGATTAAAAGCTAAACCAATATCTAAATTAAAGGTTTTTCCAAACTTTAAAACCAAGGCATCATGGCTTCTTGCTTGTGTTGCCCAACCAACGTTTCCAAAAATTCTATGATCATCATAAACAATTTCTTGACGTCCAGCTTTTAATTTCATTTCTTTGAAATTTACCAATCCCCAAGCTTGGTGAATTGCCAAACCATTTTTATCACTTACATTTAATTGTGATACATCTCCCCAAACTCTCACATCTTGTAGGCTAACGTAAAAGCTATAAAATTCAGTAGCGTAGTTAAAATTTAAACGCGTACGTTGTGAAGTAGCAAAAGCAGCATCTGCATTTTCAAAATTTAGAGTTTTATATCCATTTCTAAATTCAGTTCTAGGTCTTAACTCCCCACTCAATGTAAATTGAGCAAATGTTTGAGAAACTATAAAACTTAAAATTATAACAAATGTATATCTTAAATTCATAATAAGTTGGTTTAGTTTACTTTAACAAAAAAACAACTTTATTAGTAATTAAAATATGATTTAAATCAGTTATTAAGACTTTTTTATCTTTTTTTATGGTTTAAAATGTCATTTTATAAGAATTTAAAAAACTAAGGAGCAGGATTAGGCTGTAATTCTTGAATTTTGTTTATTTTTTCAAGTGTTTCTTTAGAGAGTTCTATGTGAATACTTCCAATATTTTCTTCCAATTGTTCCATTGTGGTAGCTCCAATAATATTAGCTGTTAAAAATTCACGCTGATTTACAAAAGCTAATGAAAGTTGTGCTAAACTAATCTCTAATTCTTTAGCTAATTCTGCATATTTTTCAGTCAAAAAAATAGATTGTTTACTACTATATCTATTGTATTGTGGAAATAATTTTATACGAGAATTATCGGGCATTTTTCCGTTTAAATATTTCCCTGAAAGTGTTCCAAAACCTAATGGAGAATACGCTAATAAACCAATATTTTCGCGCATAGCAACCTCTGCCAAATTAATTTCGAAAAAACGATTTAAAAGAGAATATGCATTTTGAATGGTTTTACAACGTGTTAAACTATTTGTGTTACTTTCTGATACATGACGCATAACGCCCCAAGAAGTCTCATTAGAAACACCATAATGACGTATTTTACCTTGCTTTACAAATTGATCTAAAGTTTCAATAATTTCTTTAAAATTATCTTCCCATTTTTCATCAGCATTATGTACATAATTTCTTTTACCAAAAAAGTTTGCATTCCTTTCAGGCCAATGTAACTGATACAAATCTATATAATCGGTTTGCAATCTGTTTAAGCTTTTAGTTAAAGCATCTTCTATGGCGTCTTTAGAAAAGCCTAAATTCTCTCTTATATATTTAAAAGATTCATTTGGGCCTGCAACTTTAGAAGCAACTACTAAATTTTCTCTTTTTTGATGTTTTAACCAACTTCCAATATAACGTTCGGTACTACCTTGTGTAGCGGCTTGTGCGGGTACCGAATACATTTCTGCAGTATCAATAAAATTTACACCTTGTTCTACAGCATAATTTAATTGTTCATGAGCCTCTTTTTCGGAATTTTGTTGACCGAAAGTCATAGTTCCTAAACAAATTTTACTAACCTTAATATCGGTATTTGGAATGTTGGTGTATTTCATTTTAATAGTTTAAATATTTAAAAGTTGAATGATTTATTTAAAGCGGTAAAAGTAAAGAAAACAAGGACGATAAAAAAACCGTCTCAAAATTTGAGACGGCTTTAATTTTATTTTTAAATGCAAAGGATTTCCAATTTAAAACCCTATAACAATTAAACTTTTATTTTAATATTGCTTCAATACCTGGTAATGTTTTTCCTTCTAAGCTTTCTAACATTGCTCCACCACCTGTAGAAACATAACTTACTTTATCTGCAAAACCAAATTGTTTTACAGCTGCAACAGAATCTCCACCACCTACAAGTGAGAATGTTCCGTTTTTAGTTGCTTCTGCAATAGAGTTTCCAAGTGCAATTGTTCCACCAGCAAAACTTTCCATTTCAAAAACACCTAATGGACCATTCCAAAGGATTGTTTTAGATTCTTTTACAATTTTGTCGAAAATTTCTCTTGTTTTTGGACCCGCATCAACACCTTCCCAACCATCAGGAATAGCATATATATCACAAACTTGAGTATTTGCATCGTTGCTAAAATCATCAGCAGCAATTACATCAACTGGAATATGAACTTGAACATTTTTAGCTTTTGCTTTTTCTAAAATTTCAAGAGCTAATTCTTGTTTGTCATCTTCGCAAATAGAATCTCCAATTTTACCACCTTGTGCTTTTATAAAAGTAAAGCCCATACCACCACCAATAATTAAGTGGTCTACTTTATCTAAAATATTTTCAATAACTGTAATTTTTGAAGACACTTTTGCACCTCCTAAAATAGCTAAAACTGGTTTTTCACCTTCTTCTAATATTTTTTTAAGACTTATAATTTCTTGTGCTAATAAAGCTCCAAAGCATTTTGCATCAGGAAAAAACTGAGCAACTATTGTTGTAGAAGCATGAGCTCTGTGTGCAGTTCCAAAAGCATCGTTTACGTAAACATCTCCTAATTTAGAAAGTTGTTTAGCAAAATCTACATCTCCAGCCTTTTCTTCATTATGAAAACGTAAATTTTCTAATAATAAAACTTCACCCATATTTAATTCAGCTGCTGCTTTTTCAGCAACATCACCTACACAATTTGAAGCAAATTTAATTTGAACTCCAATAATTTCAGAAACTTTGTCTACAATATGATTTAAAGAAAATTTGTCTTCAACTCCTTTTGGACGTCCTAAATGCGACATTAAAACTACTGCTCCACCATCTTCTAAAACTTTTATAATTGTTGGTTTTGCCGCTTCAATTCTTGTTGCATCTGTTACGTTAAAATCTTCATCTAACGGTACATTAAAGTCAACACGTATTAATGCTTTTTTTCCTTCAAAATTAATATCTTGTATTGTTTTCATGTGTATTTTAATTTTTTTAAACGGTCACCTGCTGTTCGCTATTTATAGATTTGTTGCGTAATAAGCTTTTTAGCCTGCTCGGTTCATTTTTATATATATTAGTTGTACAAATATAACTCAATTTAGACTAAAGATTGCACTTTTTTACGAAACCGATTTCATTTTTTTTAATTAAAAGATTTAAGATTGAGAGATTGAAAGGCTTAATTAATTTAAAACTTAAAAAAAAGTTTTACTTTCGCTTTAATGAATTTTTCGGAAATATTAGGTCAAGAACATTTAAAAAACCATTTAGTAAAATCTACTGATAATGGTAGAATTTCTCATGCGCAATTATTTATTGGAAAAGAAGGTACTGGGGTGTTAGCAATGGCTATTGCTTATGCACAATATATTTTAGTGTCTTCAAACCAAAATCCTGAAATTGCTGCTGCAAAATGTGAAAAATTAATGCATCCCGATTTGCATTTTGCTTTTCCGGTTGCTACAAACGATCGCATTAAAAGTAAACCAATAAGTAATGATTTTTTAGAAGAATGGCGCGAATTTGTTAAACAGAAACCTTACGGAAATTTATTTGAATGGTTACAATCTATTGGCGTAGAGAACAAACAAGGTCAAATTGGTGTTGATGAAGCTGAACAAATTGTAAAATCTTTAAAATTAAAAAGTTACGAAGGTGGTTATAAAGTAATGATTATTTGGATGGCTGAAAAAATGAATACTTCTGCCTCTAATAAATTGTTAAAATTATTAGAAGAACCACCAGAAAAAACAGTTTTTTTATTAGTTGCTGAAGATGAACAACAAATAATTACAACCATAAAATCGCGTTGTCAAATATTGCATTTTCCATTATTATCTAATGAAGCCATTGAAAAAGGATTGATAGAAAAAGAAGGTGTAGAACCATCTCTAGCTGCACAAATTGCCTACCAATCCGATGGAAATTTTAACAAAGCCTTGCTTTTATTACACAACGACAATGCAGACGAGCAGTTTGAACAATGGTTTATAACGTGGATTAGAGCTGCTTTTAAAGCAAAAGGAAATGCTGCCGTAATACAAAACTTAATTAGCTGGAGCGAAACCATTGCAAAAAGCGGTAGAGAAACCCAAAAACGATTTTTAAAATATTGTTTGCAATTTTTTAGACAAGCCATGTTATTAAATTATAGTGCAGATTCTTTAGTGTTTTTAGAAACTAAAACACCTGGTTTTAAGTTAGATAATTTTGCGCCTTTTATTCATAGTGGAAATATTTTAGATATTACAAATGAATTGAATGATGCCATTTATCATATAGAGCGTAATGGAAATGCTAAAATTATATTATTAGATTTATCTATAAAATTAACACGTCTTTTACATACAAAAGAAACCACTTAATTATGTCTATTTTTAATGCTAATTCAGCTATAATTTTAGTGTTATTATTTTTTATAATAACTTATTTTTTTTCTGTTTTTGAAAAAATAACCGATTGGAAAAATACACTTCTTTATTATACCAATCATTTTAAAAAAACAATACTTCATAAAATGATTCCTATAGTAATGATTCAAATTTTAATTTTTGAAATTACAGCTGTTATCTTATTGAGTATTGGGCTTTATTTTTTAGTTATAGAAAACACTATTTCTATTGCTAAAATTGGATTGGAAATTTCTGCAATTACCTTATTACAATTTTTAATAGGACAACGATTGGCTAAGGATTATGCAGGAGCTATGAATATAACAATTTACTTTATATTAAATATTATTGGTATCTATTTATTAACTTAAAAATATAAAAATGAAACTATTAGGAATTGGATCTAGAATTAAACACACCGAATTTGGTTTAGGAGTAGTTACTAACGTAACCTCAAAACATTATTGGGTAACTTTTATAGAAAACGGATTGGAAACTATTGATTTAGATAGCGATTTTGAAGTAATTGAGAGTGTTGAAGATGAAGTGGATACTGTAAGTTTTTATGAAGTTGAAAACACACTTAAAAACATGCTAAAACAATGGTCAGATATTTCTGAAGTAATTCCGATAGCAGACCGTTGGAAAGGTGGAAAATTAATTATAGAACCAAAAGACACCAATTTAGCAAGTAAAGAAATTCCGATTGATACGTTTTTCCATAAAATTGTAATGGTTAGAGATAGAGTTAGAGTAATGGAGCAAAAAATAAATTCTAGCAAATTATTAGATGATCAAGAAAAAATTGATTTACAACAATATATTACACGTATTTACGGAAGTTTAACAACTTTTAATGTGTTGTTTAAAATAAAAGAACATCAGTTTTCGGGAGCTAAGAGTAAATAGTAAATTTTACACATAATTTTTAATATGTAATATAAACTAGTGAAAATATTGAAATAAAGATCCACAAACTTAAAGCCAATAGTATTGGTTTTAGTCCTGTTGATTTTAAGTCTGTTATTGAAATTGTTGAACCTACAAGAAACAACGTTAATACCAATAATCTTTTAGAAAAAAACACAATTTCACTTGTTATTAAAATTGGAAGTAACTGGTAACTATTTATAAAAATTGCCAGTATAAATAACAAAATAAAATATGGAATTTTAATTTTTTCTCCTTTAGTTTTAAAAATAAACATTGAAACAATAGACAAGGGTATAATCCATAATGTTCTAGATAATTTTACGGTTGTAGCAATTCTTAAAGCTTCTTCTCCATAACCCATCGCTGCTCCAACAACCGAACTGGTATCGTGTATAGCAATGGCACACCATAAACCAAATTGCTCTTGAGATAAATGTAATAAGTGTCCAATTGCAGGAAATAAAAACAAGGCAATAGAATTTAATAAAAATACAATTCCTAAGGCAATACTAATAGATTTACTATTGGCTTTTATTACTGGTGAAATAGCAGCAATAGCACTTCCTCCACAAATAGAAGTTCCAGAAGTAATTAAATGTCCTAATTTTTTATCTAATTTAAATACTTTAGTAAGTAACAAACCTAAACTTACCGTTAAAATAATTGAAAAAAATGTTAAACTAAAACCCTCTTTACTAGTTACAAGCGTTTCTTTTATTAACATTCCAAAACCTAAACCCACAACTGCAATTTTTAAAAAATGATGAATTGCTTTATGACTTTTTGATATAAAAGGATTTTTAAAAAGAAGTGCAAACACAAATCCAAGTAGTAATGCTGTAGGGCTATTAATTGTTCCAAATAAAATAAAAATTGCTATTAATAAGAATATAATTTTTGTTAATCTAACTTTCATATCGGTAGGAATTATCGATACAAAATTAGCTAGATAGAATAACTTTTTAGCAAATTAATTTATTGTTTGATATAACTAAAAGTTATAACTATTTAAGGTGTACTTTTCAAAATAATCCATTAAATTAGATTGATATCCGGTTCTAGAAACAAAATAAAACCATCGTTCAATATTTAAATCTTTAACATCTATAATTTTAAGCTTGTTATTAATTAATTCTTCAGAAATGGCATGAATAGACATAAACGCATAATTATCTGAATTAAAAAGATAATTTTTAATGGCTTCGGTACTATTTAGAGTTACAACAGTGTTTAATTTTTTAATTTTGTGCTTATTCAAATATTCAAAAATAATTTCTTTTGTTCCAGAACCCATTTCTCGTAAAATAATAGGTATTTCTTGAAGTGTTTTTAAACTAATAACATCTTTTTTAAAACTATTATTTTGAACATTGGTAACCAGCACAATTTCATCTTTAATAAACTCTTTAAATTGTAATTTACGGTTGGTATTTTTTCCTTCAATTATTCCAAAATTTAATTTTTGATTTAAAATTAACTCTTCAATATCGTCAGAGTTTCCACTGGTAATTTCAAACTTTGTTTTTGGAAATTGAATTCTAAATTTCGCTATTACTTTTGGAATAATATAATTTGCTACAGTTGTACTTACACCAAAATTAATAAAGTCTGGAAAACTATTATTTTGATGTAAAAACTGGTTTTCCATTTCGGTATAAATATCTAAAATTTTATTGGTATAAATTAAAAATGCTTTTCCTTCGTTAGTTAATTCTATAGAGTTTCTTTTTCTTAAAAATAAGGTAATTTTATAGGTTTCTTCTAAATTTCGTATTGTTTTAGAAACTGCAGGTTGCGATAAAAATAACTGTTCCGAAGCTTTTGTAAAGCTTAAATGATTGGCAACAACTTTAAAAATATGCAACTTGGTTTTCATTAACTTGTAGGTAACTTAATTGGTAAAATTATTTTAATTTATTTGACATTCTTTTTTTGAAAAATTGTTTTTCCAGTTACAGTAACTACGGCACCAATACCTATTAGTATTCCAGATACAAAGGATGCTAAATCGTTTTTAACTGTATATATTAATACTATTCCAATAACTAATGCAACAATTCCTAAAATTCTATATTTATTCATTTTTATAAACCTAATTAATTATCTTCCTTTAAATATGCTTCTAATACTGGTTGTGCTTTTTCAAAATCCATTGCACGAATTTTAAATCTAACTGTGCTTGTAGTTCCACCAACAAACCCTGCAAGGTTTCCAGAATTAAAATCGTTTTGAACTATTCCAAATACATCAATTGATTCTAGGCGTTTTTTTAGACCCATTATCATAATTTCTGAGCCTGTATAAAAATCTATAAATGCTTCATTATTTTCCATAATATTTATTTTTAAAAAATAGATAATTGTGTTTTAGTTGTAAATTGTTCTAAAAATTTCATTCCTTTTTTAGAATTTCCTTTTTTATTTAATCTAGGGCTCCAAACCGCAATACTGTATTGATTTGGATGTATGGCAACAATACCGCCACCAACACCACTTTTTCCGGGTAAACCAACTTTAAAAGCAAATTCTCCGGCTTCATCGTAAAAACCACACAATTGCATAATAGCGTTGATACGTTTAGACTTACTTTCTGAAATTACTTTTTTATTTGTAATTGGATCTATACCATCTGTAGTTAAAAATAAAAATGTACGAGAAAGCTCTTTACAAGTCATTTCTATGGAACATAAGTTATAATAAAAATCCATAACTACATCTATATCATTTTTAATATTGTTAAAAGATTTCATTAAATTTATAAGTGCTGCGTTTTTAAAACCTGTCTGTTTTTCAGACTCAACAATTCTAGGAGAAAAATCTATTAAAGGGTTTCCAGATAAGGCTCTTATAAAATTTAATATTTCCGTTTTTGGATCTTCAAAATAACTTATTAAAATATCACAAATTACAATTGCTCCTGCATTTATTAATGGATTTCTAGGAATGCCTTTATTATATTCTAACTGCACCAAAGAGTTAAAAGCCGTTCCTGAAGGTTCAACCCCTAAACGTTCCCAAATTTTTTCTCCAATTTTATTATATGCCAATGTTAATGATAAAACTTTAGCAATACTTTGTATCGAAAATTTTTCGTTTGAATCTCCAATACTAAAATGCTGATTGTCTGTAGTAGTAATATGTACTCCAAACTTGTTAGGATCTACCTTAGCAAGTTCAGGAATATAAGTAGCAACTTCTCCGTGTTTTTTTAACTTTTCTAAAGAAGAATATATTTTATAAATAATAGCATTATAATCCATATATTTTAATGTTCATTTGTTAAATTTTAATAAAATAACCACCAACTTTTCCTTGTTAAAAAAAGCTTTTAAAAGTATAAAAAATTAATGGATAAATTACGTATATTTATATCTTATGATAAAAGATATAAAATTAGCCGTACTTATTGATGGTGATAACATTCCTTCAAAATATATTAAAGAAATGATGCAGGAAATTACCAAATATGGTACGCCTACCGTAAAACGTATTTATGGAGATTGGACCAAACCTCAACTCTCTAAATGGAAAGTTATTTTATTAGAAAATGCAATAACACCTATTCAACAATATGGTTACACTACAGGTAAAAATGCCACGGATTCTGCCATGATAATTGATGCTATGGATATTTTATATTCAGAAAAAGTAGATGGTTTTTGCTTGGTTTCTTCAGATAGTGATTTTACTAAATTAGCTACTAGATTAAGAGAAGAAGGCCTAGTTGTTTATGGTATTGGAGAAAAGAAAACACCAGATCCGTTTATTGTTGCGTGTGATAAATTTATTTATTTAGAAATATTAGATACAAGCGAAGAAGAGACCGAAAATGGTAAATCAAAGCAGAAAAAAGCGAGTATCGATAAAATTACACCAAAAATAATTAGACTTTTAAGAAACTCTGTAGATGACACTGCCGATGATGATGGTTGGGCTTTTATGGGTGACGTTGGCTCGCTTATTATAAAAAAACAACCTAATTTTGATGCACGTAATTTTGGATTTGAAAAGCTAACTCCTTTGTTTAAATCTTTACCTCAATTTGAAATTGAACAAAGAGATAAAACCAGTGGGCGTTTTAAACTTATTTATGTTAGAAATAAAAAGAAAAATTGATATGCATTTTTGAATTTAATAAATACGATATAAACATTAGAGCTGTTGGTAAGTAATTTATTATTTGATTTGCTTTCTAACCTTAATAAATACAAATTTAACAATGCTTCTATAATATTTTATTGAATATAATTATTTTTGATATTAAGTTTTGCAACAAGTTGATATATAAAAGATTGATTATTAAAAATTGGTGAAATTATATAGTAATTGTATAAATTTAAAATTACATTTATACAATATTTTGAGAATTAATTAAAAAATTCTCTGTAAATAAAATTTAAAAACACTGTGATATTACTTTTAAATTATTTACTAGAAGTTGTGTTAGATTTAAATTTCAAAATTTCTTTTGCTTTTTCTAATAAATCCTTTGCTGTTCGTAAATCTTCAAAGTCTGATAAAATTTCACCTTTTTGATTTAGAACTAATAATGTTGGATACGACTTTACTCCATAATGTTTTGCAATTTCAATACCTTCTCCTTTTTCCACATCTATTTTTATATTAATAAAATTTTTATTGAAAAACGTATAAATAGGTTCTTGAGTAAACACATATTTTGATATTTCTTTGCAAGGTCTACACCAAGTTGTATAACAATCCATAAATATCAGTTTATCCTCTTTTACTGCTTTTGCTAATGCCTCTTTAAAAGTACCTTTTTCAAAGTTTATTCTTTTTTCTTGAGCACAAGATATAAAGCTTAAACTAACAAAAAATACCAGAACTAAAATTCGTTTCATTTTTTTATTTTTAATTATAATTTAAGTTTCAATGCCTCATTTGCTTTTTGTACTAAGGTAGCTGCACTATTAACTTTAAGATTTGATAAAATTTCACCTTTTTGGTTTAACACTAAAAATGTTGGATATAACTTCACTTTATAATATTTAGCCAGTTCTATTCCTTCTTCTTTTTCCATATCTATTTGCACATTTATATAATTTTTATTGAAAAATGGATAAACAGACTCAAGGGTAAAAATATGTTTATCAATTTTCATACAGGTATCATCCCAAGTTGTATAAAAACTCATAAAAATCAATTTATCTTCTCCCGCTGCTTTTGCCAAAGCCTCTTTAAAAGTACCTTTCTCAAAATTTATTTTTTTTTCTTGAGAGTACGATTTAAAACTCAAGGTAATAAGTAATACTGTAACTAAAATTTGTTTCATTTTTTTATTTTTAATATTAATAACTTAAAAAGTTTATGCGTGTTTGTAATCAAATAAAGCATGTCTAAAAAATTAAATTTTAGTCAATCTGAGTTAACCTCAAATTCTCATAATAATTGATTATCAATAAAATGAGATTCGAAACCTACCTATATGTGATAGGTTTCGAATGACTGTTTTCTAAAATTTTAAACAGCCTCATCTTTTTTAATGTTCAGCTACGTCTTTATAGATCTAGTTTATTTTATTGTGTTACAGGCCAATCTTGATTGAATTGTAATACTTGAGATGGTATTTGTAGTGTATATTTACTACTTCCTGGAGATAAAGTAGCAATTATATTTCCTTCTTCATCATATCTGTTAACAGCTGGCATGCGATTTTCTGCATCAAGTCTTCTCATATCAAACCAACGCATACCATGAAATGGAAATTCGTGCATTCTATCTTTAATAATTTCATTTAAGACCTCTTCTTGATCTGCTGATTCAAATTTCACATAAGATGAAGAAGGAAACCTGTGTTTACGTACTTCATCTAATTCATCGCAAGCTACAACAAGATTATTTGTACGTGCAGCTGCTTCAGCCATAATTAATCTCATCTCTACAACTGAAGTTCCACAATTAGGATATACATATTTTCCTGTCATAGTAATTCCACCTGGCCAATACATTGTTACACCCCTACTAGGAAAAATATATCCAGCCAACATAGGAAAAAAAGGTACGTTAGAGAAATAAAGATTTAAGCGTTTATCTTTAGTATTATATGATTTAAGTAACTCTAATGTTGGAAATTCAGGAACTCCTATACCAGAATTATATCTAGCAAAAATAGCATCTGGTCTGTACTTTAAATCAGGAATTACAGACGCATTAGGTATATTAGCATAATCTACTATTTCATTAGGTCCGTTTTCTAAAGCAAGCTTAGCATAACGGTCTGCATCTTGATACTTACCCATGAATAGGTAAGTTCTTGCTAAAATACTATATGCTCCTGCTACACTTCCTCTAAATTTATTATCATTATTATTATCTGGAAGATTAGGTATAGCTTCATTAAGGTCTGTAATTATATAATCGTAAATTTCCTTAACTGAAGAACGGTCTGGAGTTGGTTCATTTAAATCATTTGAAATTACAAAAGGCACAGCAAGGTCTGTTGCTGATGTTGCATCATTATACTGTTTTCCATAAAGGTTAACAAGCTGCAAATAAGTAAAAGCTCTTCCCATTAGTGCTTCTGCCTCTATACTTTTCTTTTGTTGTGAAGTTCCACCAGTTGCATCTTCTATTCCCATTATTACGGTATTATAATAATAGATTGCTTTATATAAATCTGCCCATAACAACGGAGATGCTTTAGGATCTTCTAAAATTTGTTCTTGCCAAGTATAAAGTGATTGAACACCATATGATGGTTCGCTTGTAACGCTAGTTATGTCTTTTGTATCTGATAAATAATTTAAGTTAAAAGGTACTTGAGTTTGTAAGAAATCACTTTCTAACCATAATTCATAGTCGTTTACAGTGCTAAGCAACCTTACACCTTTTGGTTCAATACCCAAATAATCTTCACAAGATGTTTGGATAAACATTGAAAATATTACTAAGATTATCAATATAGTTTTATTCTGTTTCATTTGATTAGATTTAAAAGTTGTTTATGTTTAGAAATTAAAATTAAGCCCTAATGTATATGTAGGTGTCATATAAGTTTTTTGATAACTTCCAGTCCCTTTACTAAAGTTTTCTTTATTAAATCCAACTGTATAAATATTTGAAGCTTGTAATTTTATTTCTAGATTAGCAATACCTGAATTTTTAATAAAATCACTATTTCTAAAGCTATATGAGGCTGTTAAATCACCAATAGTTAAGTAGGCTCCATTAACAGTATATTTATCGGTATAAGCAATATAATGTGCATCGTTATTACTAGGGAAAGGTAAAATATCTGCATCTGCCTCGTCTCCAGGTTGTCTCCAATAATTATCAGCTCCTTCTATAGGTCTTATTTTATTATAAATAGTTGGAGCAGGAACTCTTACTTTAAAACCTCCATAAAAATGTGCCATACAATAAATATAAAAATCACCAATATCTACTCTATTACTAAATCCAGCGTTATATACAGGTATAGAACTACCCGCATATTCAAGATCAGCTAAACCTTGATCATCAGTAAAAAAACGTTTAGCAACACCATTTTCATCATAAGACATCGGGTAACCTTCATTATCAACACCTGCATATTTTAAGTTAAACATTGCCCCTATTGAATATCCTTTAAGATAATCTGCATAACTACCTGCTATATAGTTTCTTGATGATGTATTTTCTAATAAATTAGGATTATAAACATCAATTACTTCACTTTTATTATATGAAAATACCAACCCTGTATTCCAGTTAAATCTATTTTTTGAGATCCAATCTGCATCAATATCAATTTCAAACCCCTTATTAAGTATAGAAGCTCTATTTATCAATGCTGAATTACCTCCCTTAGTTGCATCTATTTGATTGGTTGCTAATATGTCTGTACTTTTCTTAACATAATAATCTAAGTGTACATTGATTTTATCTAATAACTCTGTATCTAACCCTAAGTTAAAATTTCTTGTTTGTTCCCATCTAAGACCACTATTAGCATAAGAATAAAGATCTAGCATTGGAGTTACTTCATTAGGTGTTACGGTATTTAACCCATTTGAAGCGATTACCTGAGGTAATGCATTTTTAGCTACATTCCCATTAAATCCGTATGCTGCTCTTAGTTTCATAGAGTTAACCAACTCTATATCTTTCATAAAATCTTCTTTATGGATATTCCAAGCTGCTCCTGCAGACCATAGTGGTTTATATTTATATTTTGGATTGGTTCCAAATAAATTAGATTGATCTACGCGGATACTACCAGTTAATGAGTATTTATTTTTAAAAGAATATACAATATTTGAATATGCTGATACAAAACGGTTATTTTCATATCCTTGAGAAAATAAATTTAGAAACGAAATTGTAGGGTTAAAAGGACTATATACAGCATTCATACCTGAAATAGCACTATAATCTACAGGTAATGTAAACAGTGTATTATCATCATATCCAAAATAAGCAGAAGAATTTGACTTATTAATAATTTCTCTTACTTCTCCTCCTAAAATAATATTAATCGTATGGTCTTCTTTAAATTGCTTATTATAATTAGCTTGTGCACGTAATGTATATCCTTCACTAGTACTATTTTGCTCTCTTAAAAAACCTCCTTTAGGTATATTAAAAACAAGACTACCAGATGTTCCTGTTGTATATCTATTTATATATTGGCGCGCTTCTAATGACTCTTCCTCTGCAAGATGTCTATTATCTAAACGAGATGATTCATAAACCCCTCCAAAACTAAAATTAAGTTCTTCTGTTAATTTATATTGAAAGTTTGCAGTAATACGATTAGATATATTACGAATATCGTCACTAACCTGTTTCATTTCACTTAGAGGGTAATACCTGTTATCTAACAACCCTGTATTCATTAAAAATTCATTATAATAAGGATTTGCTAATGATTTTGAATGAATGGAAAGCGGATTGTTGTCATTGTCTTGAAAACGTTCATATGGATATATACTATTTATATCTGGAATAGGTACATTAACCTGGTCCGAAATATTTAAATCTGATGTCATATCAAAAGAAAACCTTTCAGAGAAATCTATTGTTGTTCTTGCAGAAAGTCTAAAGAGACTTTGCTCATTCTCTTTTAAATCTAATTCTCTTTGTGAATAATCAGTAGTTATATAGTATTTAGCATTATCATTCCCTCCTGAAACGTTTAAATTATAATTTTTTGTTATTGCTGGACGTAAAAAAAGTTTACTGTAATCATCTGTATTATTATAAGACGCCAATTCAGATAATTGTCTATCTCGTTCTTCAATTGTGATAGGGTCTGTAAGAGATTTCCAATGCGCAATAATAGTAACAGCAGGATTAAGATTGTAAGAGCCTCCAGACTGAGTTGAAAGATAATCCCAGGCTTGATCAGTTACAAGAGATTTAGGGTTAATTTTTTCCCATTCTGTAATAATTTCTGAAGCATTTTCATCCCAACGATAGCGTGAATAATCTTCTTTTGGAGTAAAACTAAATGTAGTTCTAAAATTTACTTTAGGTTTACCAGCTTCTGCTTTTTTTCTTTCAATAATTATAACTCCATTAGAAGAGCGTGCTCCGTAAACTGTAGCTGCTGCTGCATCCTTTAAAATAGTAATAGATTCTATTTCATTAGGATTTATCATATCAAATGAAAGTTCTGTAGGATAACCATCTACAACAATTAATGGTTGTTTATTTCCGTAAATGGTAGAAACTCCTCTAATTTGAAATAAAGAGTTTCCTTCAAACTCTACATCATTATTAATAAGCAACCCTGGAACTTTATTTTGAATACTTTCGAAAAAATCTGATGTATTTACTCTAGTATCAATATCTTTTGCACTTATTGTAACAGTACTTCCAGTGCTTTGCTCTGGTTTAAGTTTTTGATATCCTGTACTAATTAATACTTCTTTTAATACTGAAATCTCTTCCTGCATTATTACATTTAATACTCTTTTCCCTTCGGTAACAGTAATTTCTTGATTTTGGTATCCAATAAAAGAAAAAACAAGTACTGAATTAGTAGGTGCATTTATTGAATAATTTCCTTCAAAATCTGTTGCTGTTCCTTGCTTAAAACCTTTAATTAATACTGTTACTCCAGGCAAAGGTAAACCAAGCTTATCAGTTACCTTACCAGTAATTTCTTGCTGAATAACCTCTGGTGGCATTTTTTTAAATAAAATAGCACCTGATTTAGAAAACTGGAAATTAAAAGGAGTTACGGTTTTACATTTTTCAAGTAAATCTCCCAATTTTATCTCTCCTTTATTAATTTTTATTTTAGGTGTATCCTTAAATAAACTTGTTTCATAAACAAAGGCATGGTCGGTTTGTTTTTTTACAATCTTAAAAACATCTTCCATTGATATTTCCATGTCAGATTCAAATGTTATAATGGTATTTTGAGAAAGTGCTTTTTCAGCATTAATACCAAAGGAAAGAACTGAAAATAAAAAAATAAATGCTTTCATTGTAATAATCAGAGACTTTTTAATTAGAAAAATTAATGCCCCATTTAGTTTTGTTTTCATAAATTTGAATGTTAGTTAATGAATATTAATTAATATCCGGGAATGGAGGTATAAATTTTCCAGATTCAGACTCCATTCCCTTTTTCTTTTAATTTATTTTATAGTAATTGTTTTTTCGTTAATAGCATAGCTTACTTTATCACTATTGTCAGTAATCATAGATAAAATTTCTTCTATATGTTGTGATTTCTTAAAAACACCATTAAATTTTATCTTCTTTTTATCTTTGTTTGTAAAAATAACATCTATATTATACCATCTAGAAAGTACAGTCATAACTTCATCTAATTGCTTATTTTCAAAACTAAAGAGACCTGCTCTCCAAGATATTTCATTGTACACATCAACGGTTTCAATTTTAAGCTCATCAGTACTTAAATTAACAATAGCTTGTTGATTCGGACTTAGTGTTTTTTGGTTTTTCTTGGTTTCTATAGCTATTTTCCCCTCCACTAAAGTGGTATAAATATGCACCTCGTCCGAATAAGCTTTTATATTAAATTGTGTACCAAGTACTTTAACTTCTTGTTCTTTATGAAATACCTTAAAACTTGATCCATTATGTTCTATACTTTTTGACACATCAAAATACGCTTCACCATATACCAATTCAACCTGACGTGGTTCTCCTTCAACAAAAGCAATAGGATATTTTAACTGAGATTCTGAATTTAACCAAACCTGTGTTCCATCTGATAATTTTATAAAGAACTCTCCTCCTCTTGGAATGGTTAAATAGTTATAGGTTATTTCTTCATTTGAATTAGCATTTTTAGTGTTAGTATATAACAGTTCTTCACCATTACTACTAACTTTTTCATTCTTATATTTTTCCCCTTTATTTAATCTTATTTGGTTACCATTCTCTAAAGTTAATATTGCCTTACTAGATCCAACGTTAATCTTTTTTTCTACTTCAGAAATTTCTTTCATAATTATACTATGGTTGTAAAATTTATATAAAGAAAAACCAATTATTAAAGTAATTGAAGCCGCAATTGACATTCTTTTTAAAAGCGTTAATCTATTCCTTCTCTTTACATTATTAAGCTTTAATCTAATTTGTTCCTTAGCTTTATTTATGTCATATTCACCCATACCTAATGCTGTTAGAAATTCAACTTGAACAAAACGATTAAATAAAAAAGTATTTTCCTTTTTATCCAACCATTTATCCAACTTTTCCAAATCATCAATATTTGCCTCTTTATTAAGAAACTTAACAATTATTTTTTGAATTTCAGATGCTCTCATATTATTATAGTATATTAAGTAATACGTGAAAATTTTTAATACCCCTCTAAAATATTGTAACTTTTTTTATTAGATTAGCTAAAATTTACAAATAAAATTATACTAATTTGAATTTTAATAATAATTTATTTCTGATACAAGAATTAAAAAATGGCAATGACAAAGCTTTTAATTTTTTAATGGAGACATACTATAAAAACCTTTGTGGCTATGCCTATACTTTAACCAATGATAAAGCTTTTTCCGAAGATATTGTTCAAAATGTATTTGTTTCAATTTGGACCAATAAAAATAATCTAAAACCAAATTTTTCAATTAAAAGTTATTTATTTAGATCCGTTTATAATGAGTTTATTGATCAATATAGAAAAAATAAACCTGTTATCAACTTAGAAAAAAAATATCTTGAAGCTTTAGACATCGTTGTTGAAAAAAGTGATGGTGAAATAAATGAATTAATAGACTTGGTTAATAAAGAGATAAATAAGTTACCTTCAAAATGTAAACAAATATTTTTATTGAATAAAAAAGAAGGCTTAACACATATTGAAATTGCGGAGTATCTAAATATCTCAATAAAAACAATAGAAGGTCATATGACAAGAGCTTTCAAAATTCTTAGTAAAAAATTAGGGAAAGAGTTTAATTCAATATTTTTCTTATTATTTGATTTTAAAAAACAGGTGGATCTATCCAAAATTTCGTGTTTTTGAAAAATAATTTCAAAATTCATAGGTTAAAATATTACTGTTATAGCCTATTAGGAAAACAAATAAACAATTGATTGTAGATTTACCCCATTTAAAACGTGTTTTTTACCATTTTTACTAATATTCTATGCTGCCAAAATATTGACTTTAAAGCCGCACCATAATTAGAAAACACCTTTTTGTTTCGGGTAGTTTAAAAAGATGTTAAATTATCTCAATTTATCTCCCAAAATTGTACAACGGAAAAATACTTGTAAGACCAATTTTGTTTGAATATTTCGAGTCCTTATAATGCTTTGATATTGTCCGCTTAATAAATACTTTTTAATATCTAAAATTAATTGTTGTACATAATTTATTTTCTATAAGTTTTATCAACTATACTATTAATATTAAAAGCGGTTATTATTAAAAATAACCGGAAAACAATACTTTTGTTAAATATTGTTTTCCGGTTAAAGTACAGGGTTAAAAAGTGATTAAAACTATTTATTTTTTTCGAACTTAAAGCTATACTCTTTAGAATATGTGTGTTCTTTATCCATAATTTCAGAAATCTTTTTAACAATTTCTGGGTTTTTATCTGCAACATTATTTTGCTCTCCAATATCGTTCGTTAAATTATAGAGTTCTATTGTTGCATTAGGGTTATCGCTCATTTTTAATCGAACACCTTTCCAATTGTCAAGTCTAACAGCCTGTCTTCCTCCGCGCTCTAAAAATTCCCAATATAAATACTCATGGCTTTCTTGTTCTTTTTCTAATAATTCTGGTAAAAATGAAATTCCATCAATATTTTCAGGTGTACTAACCTCTGCAATTTCACAAGCTGTAGGTAAAAAATCCCAAAAAGCAGACATATGATTTGAAATAGTATTTGCTTTTATTTTACCAGGCCAAGTTGCAATCATTGGAACACGAATACCACCTTCATATAAATCGCGTTTAAATCCTCTTAAATCTCCATTACTATTAAAATAAATTGGATCTGCACCACCTTCTTTATGCGGACCATTATCTGAAGTAAATATTATAATAGTATTATCTGCAATACCAAGGTCTTCAATTTTTTTTCTAATTTCACCAACCTGCTTATCTAAAAGGTATACCATAGCTGCAAAAGCTGTGTGTGGCTCGTCTTGAGAAGCATAACCTCCCATTTTATAGCTTTTATCTCCATAATCTTTACCTTTATATTTATTTTCAGGCAATAATTTACCTCTAAACATTTCCATATAAACTTCAGGAGCAACAAGTTCTGCGTGTGGAATTATTGAAGGGTAATACATAAAAAAAGTAGTATCCTTATTTTTTTCGATGAATGAAAGTGCTTGTTCATGAATAATTTCAGGCGCATAATCTTCAGTTTTATCTCCACTATTACCTTCTAACATTACTTTCGTTTGGTTATGCCATAAATTATATGGGTGGTAATTATGTCCAATCAATTGCCAGTTGTAACCATAAAACTCATCAAAACCTTGATTGTTTGGATCTCCTTCTGAACCAGGATAACCTAATCCCCATTTACCAAAAGCACCCGTAACATAGCCTGCTGTTTTTAAAAGTTCAGCAACTGTTACTTCTGAATCCTCTATAGGAAAATCACCTTCATGTTCTGTTCCTTTATTTCCACGAATAAAGGTGTTTCCTGTATGTTGACCAGTCATTAAAGTAGATCTAGAGGGTGCACAAACTGTTGAACCAGCATAATGATCTGTAAAAAACATACCATCTTTAGCAAGTTTATCTATGTTTGGTGTAGAGAATTTTTTTTGACCATTAAAACTGATATCACCATAACCTAAATCATCTGCTAATATGTAGATAATATTAGGTTTTATTTCTGTTTGGGTTTCTTTACTTATAGTTTTTTGCTTATTTCCACAACCTAAAATAGCTAAAAGTAAAATAAAATATATCAGTTTTGTTTTTAATTTATTAAAATATTTTTCCATATAAAGTCACTAATTATTAATTCATTTTATAGTTAATTTTCAACAAGTATATTCCTGTTAAAGTATTTTTTATTCAATTGTAATTGTAGTTGAAACTGGTTGTAACCAAGGGCTTTTAAAATTAACTTTAACCGTACCTTTTTCTCCATTTGTTTTAATATGAGCCAAAATATGTCCGTGAAATACACGTTGTACATTGTCTGTATAATCTGTCATATCTGAATTATTTCCAGCTTCAAGACCTAAAAGTGTAGCCGGACCTTCTATAGTACATTTTACTTCATTATCACTTAACATAACAGGTAATCCATCTTTATCTACTACACGAACATTAATTTGAGCTACGCCATTTTCTGAATCAATAGTTATATTATTTTGATCAACTACAAGTGCGTAAGGTTGTTGAGATTGTATAATTGCATAACGACTTTCTTCTTTATTGTTAGCATTTAAACCAACAGCTTCTAATTTTCCTTTTTCAAAAGGAATATCCCAATAAATAATACCCGTTTCTTCATCGTATTTTTTCTCTTCACCAACAATTTTTCCATTTAATTCTAAACGTGCTTTTGCTGCATTGGTATAACAAGCAACTCTAATCATTTTTCCTTCTTCATAGTTCCATAAAGGCCAAGCATCCATAGAAATATGATTTTTATTTTTAGGAATATACGTTCCAATATATATCATAGGTTCTGCAGACCAGAGTGATTGACGGAAATAACCTTTTGGTTTTATTTCTCCAGAAAAATCTACTAATCCTGAATAAAATCCTCTAGAAGGCCATTTTCCAGATTCACCCAAATAATCTATACCTGTCCATAAAAACTGTCCAAAAATATGTTCATTATTTTTTACAGCTAACCAAGCATCAATATCATGGCGATTTTCACTTCCGTAAATAACTCTATTAGGATATTTTTTATGATCTGAATGGTATTTACTTTCTGTATAATTATAACCTGCAATACCTAAAGCACTTGGATATGCAGTTTTATTAGACATTGCAACTCCTGCAAGACCAGCAGTTGTAGGTCTAGATGTATCATATTTTTCAACCGCAGCTACTAAACGTTTTGCTATGGCACCAAGACGCATAGCATCTGGAGCATCTTTTTGATAACCTCCGTAAGTTGCTTGTGAAAATCCAGTATCTCCTCCTCCATCTAAAACCGGATGAGAATATGGATCATTTGGATAATCTACTTCATTACCAATACTCCAAGCAAAAACAGATAAGTGATTTCTATCACGACGTACAAAATCTTCTAAATCTTTCTCAGCCCAATCTTCAAAATAATCATAACTACCTTCAAACCCTGGAGTGCCTTTATTCCACCCTACTAACCATTTACGTTTAGGAAATTCCCATTCATCATAAGCTTCATTTAATACAAGTAAACCTAATTCATCACATAATTTATAAAAATCAGGTGCTTGCGGGTTATGACTTGTACGTATTGCATTTACACCTATTTTTTTAAGTGTTTTTAATCTCTTTTCCCAAACATCTTTATACATTGCAGATCCTAAAACACCTGAATCATGATGCAAGCAAACTCCTTTCATTTTCATCCATTTTCCATTTAGGGCAAAACCTTTATCAGGATCAAAAGTGAAACTTCTAAAACCTGTTTGAGTAATTGTTTGGTCTATTTGAACACCATTTTTAAAAACTGTTGTTCTTAAATTATATAGGTTTGGATTTTCCAAATCCCATAACTTAGCATTTTTCAGTTGTAATTTAGTTGTAATTTTATTTGAATTATTTGGTGTAATTACTACTCTATTATACGTTTTTGAAACTACTTTACCATTTAAATCTAATAATTCATTTTTAACCTTTAAATTTACTTTTGAAGCAGTTTCATTTTCTAAAGCAACTTCAATATTTAAAATTCCTGTGGTTTTATTTAACTCTGGATGTGCAAAAACCCCCCATTGTGCTATATGTATCGGGTTGGCATATACCAACCAAACATTTCTATAAATTCCTGATCCGGTATACCAACGAGAGTCTGCACTTTTACTATGATCTACACGAACTGCAATAGTATTTTCTTCTCCATATTTTACAAAAGAAGTAGCGTCATAAGCAAAAGAAATATATCCGTTTGGTCGTTTCCCTAAAGAATGACCGTTAATAAAAACCTCACTCCTATTGTATACACCTTCAAAATATAAATATACTTTTTCACCTTGCTTACTTTCTGGAATATTTATTGCTTTTCTGTACCAGCCAATTCCACCTGGTAAAAAACCTGTACAACTTGCCAAAGTAGGACTTAGTTGTTCTTTTACACTCCAATCATGAGGTACATTAACAGTTTGCCAATCGGTATTTTGATAAGAGGCATTTTTAGCCTCTGGAATATCTTGAAGTATAAACTTCCAATTATCATTAATTTTTTGAGCATCTCCAAATGATATCTGACTAAAAGCAGATAAATTGGCTAAAATAAAAGTTACTACTATGAGTTTTTTAATAGACATTGTATATAATTTTTGTTATTTATTCAATTACTAATGATAGCTAAAACCTATATTTTTTTATGTTATATTGAAAAGTTATTCGTGATAAAAACATCTTAAAAAAAATAGTTTATTCATCATTTTTAAAAATTTGGTTTAGAAATTTTAATAGGATAAAGTTAACTATATCTAATACTTTATGGGGCTTAAAATTTGCTCAAATAGGAGGTACTATTTGCTCAAATTTTTAATTATAGCTTAAAAATTAACGGTATTAAATTATATGTACAAGTAGGTTTAGAAATTTAAAAAATCTAATATTTACTCAAAATGTAATCTCATTTAATTATAGTGTAAATTGGTTTTATTTGATCACAAAATTTTTTTTGCACTAAATACCCCCATTAATTTCACTATTTAACCTCCATTTTTCATTATATGTTCAATATTTTTGTTAGAATATATATTTTAACATTAAAGTGTCGATCAAATTTTAAAGTAATAAAAGTGGTATGAATTGTACTATAAAAATAATATGCTTATATTCTCTATTGCTTACAATAGGTGGTTGCACTATAAAAAAACAAAACACAAAAACTACTGAAACTAAAAAACCTAATATTATCTACATATTGGCCGACGATTTAGGTTATGGTGATATCAGTTTTAATGGTCAAGAAAAATTCTCTACACCAAACATAGATAAATTGGCTAAAGATGGTATGTTTTTTACAGATCATTATGCTGGTTCAACAGTTTGTGCACCTTCTCGTTCAGCTTTAATGACAGGGCAACATACTGGAAATACTTTTATTCGTGGAAATAAAAAAGTAACCTCTGAAGGACAATTACCTATCAAATCATCTATTGTAACTGTTCCTGAACTTTTAAAATCTGCTGGTTATGTTACGGGTGCTTTTGGTAAATGGGGATTAGGTTATCCAGGTTCAGAAGGAGATCCAAACAATCAAGGTTTCGATGAGTTTTATGGTTACAATTGTCAAAGAATTGCACATAATTATTATCCATATCATTTATGGCATAACCAAACTAAAGTAATGTTAGAGGGTAATAGCGGAGATAAAACTGAAGATTATGCGCCTGAATTTATTCATGAACAAGCCCTTTCTTTCATCGAAAAAAATAAAGATTCTACCTTTTTCTTATACTACCCAACAACAATACCACATGCCGAACTTCTTTTACCTGAAAAGTACATTACTAAATATAGAGGCAAGCTTTTACCTGAAAAAAAATTTAATGGAGTAGATGATGGAGAATTTTACAAAAATGGTGGGTATGGCTCTCAAAAAGAAACACATGCTGCTTTTGCTGCTATGATATATCTTTTAGATAAACAAGTAGGTGAAATTAGAAAAAAAATTGAAGACCTTGGTATTGCAGATAATACTATTATAATATTTACTTCAGATAATGGTCCGCATAAAGAAGGTGGTGCAGATCCAATTTATTTTAATAGTAATGGAGATTTAAGAGGATTTAAACGCGATTTATATGAAGGTGGAATTCGTGTTCCAATGATTGCAACTTGGCCTGGTAAAATAAAAGCAAATACAACTTCAAATCATATGTCTGCTTTTTGGGATTTTTTACCTACCGCTTGTGAAATTGCAGAGATTAGTACACCTGAAAATATTGATGGAATTTCATTTTTACCAGAATTAATGGATAAACAACAAAATACACATGAGTATTTATATTGGGAGTTTCATGAACAAAAAGGAAAACAAGCTGTTAGATTAGGTGATTGGAAAGGAATTCGATTAAAAATGAGCGATAATCCAAATGCACCTATAGAACTTTACAATATTTCTAAAGATATTAAAGAAGAGCATAATATTGCTACTAAACATCCGGATATTGTGAAAAAAATTATTAAAATTATGGATAATGAACACAACTTATCTGAAGAATTTAGTTTTAAATTTGAAAATTAACCAATATAAATATATATAAATGACAAAGTATTCAATTCAATTTAGTACACTACTGTTAATATCGATAGTTGTAACTCTTTTTTCTTGTGTAGAAAATAAAAAAGAAAAGCCTATGTACACAGCCGAAAAATGGGAAAACCCTGAATGGGAAAATCCTGAGATATTTCAAATTAATAGAGAACAACCAACTGCTGCTTTTTATAGATATAAAAACTCTGAATTAGCTTTAAAAAATGAAAGTTGGGAAAATTCTTCTTTATATAAATCTTTAAACGGAACTTGGAATTTCTATTACGCAGATAGCGTACAAGCAAGACCAACAGATTTTTATAAAGCTGGTTTTGATATAACAGGTTGGGATACTATTAGTGTTCCTTCAAATTGGGAATTAAAAGGGTTTGGAATACCCGTTTATACAAATGTAAAATATATGTTTCCTGCAAATCCACCATACATTCCACACAATATAAATAATAATGGTAGTTATTTAAAAGAATTTGAAATTTCTGAAGATTGGGACGGAAAAGATATTTATTTACATTTTGCTGGTGTTAGTGGCGCTATGTATGTTTGGCTAAATGGAGAAATGGTTGGTTATAATGAAGGAAGTAAAACTCCTGCAGAATTTAAAGTTACAGACCTTATTAAAAAAGGTACTAACAAATTAGCCGTACAAGTTTTACGTTGGTCTGATGCAAGTTATATGGAAGATCAAGACTTTTGGAGACTTAGCGGAATTGAAAGAGATGTATATTTATATGCAACAAATAAAATTACTTTAAGAGATTTTAAAGTAACTGCAGATTTAGAAAATAACTATAAAGATGGTGTTTTTAATCTTTCTTTAAAGGTTAATAATAACACTCCAAAAACTTCTAAAAAAGAAGTGGTTGTAAAACTTTTAGATGGTGATAAAGTAGTTTATAATGAAACTAAAGAAGTCAACCTAAAAACAGGGCAAAATACTATTGATTTCGCAAAAAACATTGTGAATGTTAAAACTTGGAATGCAGAACATCCAAATTTATATACTTTACTTTTAAGTGTTAATAATGAAACAACAAGTATAAAAGTAGGATTTAGAAATATTGCTATAAAAAACAATCAGTTTTTAGTAAACGGAAAACCTGTTTTATTAAAAGGTGTTAACTTACATGACCACAGTGACACTGAAGGACATGTTGTTTCAGAAGCATTAACTTTAAAAGATTTAGAAGTAATGAAACAAAACAACGTAAACGCTATTCGTTGTAGCCATTACCCTAAAAATACACACTTTTATAGACTCTGTGATGAATATGGTTTTTATGTAATTGATGAAGCCAATATTGAAACACATGGTATGGGCGCAACTAACCAAGGTTTAAATAATAATAAGAAAAAACAAGCAGTACATCCAGCATATTTACCTGAATGGAAAGAGGCACATTTAGATAGAACTATACGTATGTTTGAGCGCGATAAAAACCATGCATCAATTATAACTTGGTCTCTTGGTAATGAAGCTGGAAACGGAGATAATTTTGTAGCTACCTACAATTGGTTAAAAGAAAATGATTCAACTAGACCAACACAATATGAAGGTGCCACAAAATATGATAATACTGATATACAAGCACCAATGTATTGGTCTATAGAATCTATGATAAAATATGCCGAAAATAATCCTACACGTCCATTAATTCAATGTGAATATGCACATGCAATGGGGAATAGTGTTGGTAATCTTCAAGATTACTGGGATGTTATTGAAAAGTACGATATAATGCAAGGTGGTTTTATTTGGGACTGGGTAGACCAAGGTATTTTAACAACAAATGATAAAGGAGAGTCTTATTGGGCATACGGAGGAGATTTAGGAGGCCAAGATTTACAACACGATAAAAACTTCTGTTTAAACGGAGTTGTAAACCCTGATAGAACACCTCATCCTTCACTGTATGAAGTAAAAAAAGTATATCAATACATAAAATTTAAAGCTTCAAACTTAAAAAATGGAGAAATAGAAATTAAAAACATCTACGATTTTACCAACTTAAGTGAATTTGATTTTGAATGGAAATTATTAGAAAATGGTGTTGAAATTTCTAAAGGAAATATCCCTCAATTAGACATAGCTCCTTATGCTTCAAAAAAAGTAAGTATAAATTTACCTGCTTTAGAAAATAGTACTTCAGAATATCATTTAAACGTATATGCTAAAACTAAAAAAGCTACAGATTTAGTTCCTGAAGGATATGAAATTGCTTACGAACAATTTGAATTAACAGACGCTAAAACACCTAAATTTTTAACTGAAAGTAATAATGATATAAAAATTAGTAACGACGATACATCAATTTCAGTTACTGCAGATGCTTTTAATATCGCTTTTAGCAAAGAAACAGGAGCTATAAGTACTTTAGATTATGGGCAAGGAAATATAATTTTAGAAGGTGTAAAAGCTAATTTTTGGAGAGCAACTACAGATAATGATTTTGGTTTTAAAATGCCTAAAAAATTAGGTGTTTGGAAAGAAGCTTCTAAACAACAAAAACTAATTTCTATTGAAGAAAAACAAGATAGTAAAGGTCTAGTTTCTATTAAAACTGTTTTTGAATTAACCGCAGTAAAAGCAAATGCAACTATAAATTATACCATTAATAGTTTAGGAGAAATACTAGTAACTACTAATTTAGAGAATGTAGATTCTAAACTTCCAATGTTGCCAAAATTTGGAAACAATTTGATTATTAAAAATGAATTTAATCAAGTAAAATGGTTTGGTAAAGGTCCTTTTGAAAATTATCAAGATAGAAATACTGCGGCATTAGTTGGTCAGTATCAATCTAGTGTTGAAGAATTATATTATCCATACATACGCCCACAAGAAAACGGTAATAGAACAGAAACAAGATGGGTTTCTTTTATAAATAATGAAGGTAAAGGAATTAAAATTACTGGTATTAATAAAATAAACTTTAGTACACACCATCAATTAAATGATGATTTTGATGCTGGAGACTCTAAAAAACAACGTCATACTACAGATATTGTAAAAAGAGATTTGGTAAGTATTAATATCGATTATAAGCAAATGGGTGTTGGTGGTGATACTAGTTGGGGTAGAACAGCTCATAAACAATACCAAATAAAACCTTCAAATTTATCGTACAGTTATACCATAAAACCAATACAGTAATTTTTTTTAAATATTCTTTTAATTCACTGTGATTGCTAAATCACAGTGAATTTTAGTAATAAATTAAAGCTTAAAGCAATTAAAATATGAAAAATCATATATCAAAAAGCTCTATAAAACATATACTAGTTAAAACAATTTTACTGTTTGTATTAGGAATTTTTTTTAACAGCAATGCACAAAATAAAAATACTATTAAACCAAATATTTTATTTATTCTAACTGATGATGCTGGCTATCACGATTATGGTTTTCAAGGTTCCGAAGATTTTAAAACACCTCAAATAGATAGACTTGCAGCAACAGGAATATTTTGTACCAACGGGTATGTAAGTGCTTCTGTATGCGGTCCTTCAAGAGCTGGACTTCTTACAGGACGTTACCAACAACGTTTTGGATTTTTTATGAATCCTAAACAATATCAAAATTTACCTAAAAGCGAAACTACTATTGCAGATGCTATGCAAAAAGAAGGATATAGCACAGGTATTATAGGAAAATGGCATATGGGTTATCAAGAAAATTTTCACCCTAACGATCGAGGTTTCGATTATTTTTATGGATTTCTATCGGGAAGTAGAAGTTACTATCCTCAAAAGCAAGTTAAAGATAGCGCTGCAATTTATAGAAACAATCTTCGCCATAACCGTACCTTATTAAATGAATCTGAAATGGATTTTTATACAACAGACTTATTTACAGATAAAGCTATTGAATTTATGAATACTAGCGAAAAAGATAATAAACCTTTCTTTTTATATCTTTCGTACAATGCAATACACCATCCGCTAGAAACGGAGCCAGAAGATATGGAGCCTTATCAGCATCTTGAAGACCCAGTAAGACGTATTACTGGTGGTATGACAAATTCTTTAGATCGTAATTTTGGAAAACTTTTAAATTATCTTGAAGAAAAAGGACTACGTAAAAACACCCTTGTTGTGTGGGTTAATGATAACGGAGGACAAAGAACTCAAATGCATACCAATAACTGGCCTCTTAGAGGTTTTAAAGGCTCTGAACTAGAAGGAGGAAATCGTGTGCCATTTTTATTAAGTATGCCTGGTACATTAGCTGAAAATGCAAAATACAATGCTCCTGTTATTTCATTAGACTTGTTTCCAACATTTTTAAATTTAGCCGGTGGTAATCCAGCAAATAATCCAAAACCACTTGATGGAGTTGATTTAATTCCATATTTAAAAGGTGAAAATACAAATGAACCTCATGAAATACTTTTTTGGCAAAGAAATAATGCCGCTGTACGTAAAGGAGATTGGAAACTTTTAAAATATGTAAAAAAACAAAAAATTGAATTGTATAATTTAAAGAATGATATAGGAGAAAAAGTAAATCTTGCAGATAAAGAACCTGAAATAGTTAAAGAATTAGAAGCTTATTTAACCGATTGGCAATCTAAAAATGCTGAACGTATGAAATAAAATAAGAATAAAGTTTATAAAAATGTCTAGTCCTAAATAACCGATACAGATTATTAAAGGGTAAAAGTTAAAAATTAAAGCTGAATAATGACATCATTGTTCAGCTTTTTTGATTTGTATTGTTTTGGTTTAATTTTTTTTTGTGCGTGCATTTGTATTGGTGTTAGCATTTCGTTAGATAAATGAGGTCTTATATTGTTGTATATTTCTATTGCATTTTTGACCAGTTTCTTCTTTACTTTAAAATCTTGAATCTTCTGTGCTACACTAAATTCCTGTTTTAAAATTCCATTTATTCGCTCTGCAACTGCATTTTCATATGGATCATATTTTTCAGTCATACTAGGCTTAATCTCATTGTTTTCTAATAGTCTTTGATATTCATTCGAGCAATATTGCAACCCTCTATCAGAGTGATGTATTAATGGACTTTCTTTGTATTTTCTATTATTTATAGCCATTTCCAATGCCCTCAATGAACCATCCATTGATAAAGATTTTGACACATCATATCCTACAATCTTTTTAGAATAAGCATCTGTGATTAATGCCAGATACGAAGGGTTGGTTCTCGTTCCGATATATGTAATATCACTCACCCAAACTGATTCAGGCCCTTCTATATCCATTGAGCTGACAAGGTTTCTGTGCTTTCTAAATCTATGATGAGAGTCTGTAGTTATGTGGTAGCTTCTTTTAGGTATTATTAACATATGGTTAGCTTTTAGTATTCTAAACAATTTATCTCTTCCTACTTTTAATAGTGATAATTTATCCTTTAACAGAAAGTATAATTTCTTACCACCCAATCTTGGCATTAGCATCCGAATATCACGAACCAAAACGATAACTTTTTGTGCTACAGTTTGTTTATGAAGTCTTGATTTTATGGATCTATAGTAAACCTGTCTGTTTACCCCGAGCAAATCACAGGTAGAAACTAAAGTTTCTTTATATTCTTCTTTGAAGATGTTGATAAGTCGGGTGTGTAATTTTTTCTTATTTGAATATCATATTCCTTTTCTGCCATATCAACAAGCATATCGAAAATAATAACCTTTTTATCAGCACGTTCTGCTAGATGTTCAGCTCTAGCTTTCTGTTTTTCAAGGAGCTTTATTTTAGCTTCAAGCTCAAGTATTTTTTGTTCTGGAGTTTTTGACATCGTTTTTGGAACTTGGTTTTCCCAATCAAAGTTACCATATTTTTGCAACCATTTGGTTACTGTAGCGTCTCCCTGAATACCATATTTACGCTTGGCTTGGGTTTTTGTTAAAAATCCTTGTTCTACTTCTTCAACTAATTGAAGTTTAAAAGAAAGCGAGTAATCTTTTTGAGTTCGCTTTGCTGCACCTGATTTGTCTGATGTTTTCATTACACTTGTGTTTTAGTGTATCGCTATTTCAGGACGGGACAAAAAAAGTTTAAAAAAAGCTGTTTCAAAAATTTGAAACAGCTTTTTTTAAACTATGCTCTTTTTCTAGGATAGTATTTTTTACGTTTCGATTTATTAGAATTTCCTCCTTCTTTTGGATTGTGTTCTGCTCTTCGTTTTGCCTTTTTACGTTGGTTTTTTGAAGGTTTTGCTACTAATGGAATTTCTTCATTTTCATCTAAAGGAAAAGGATGATCTTCAATTAAAGGTATTTGTTGATTTATTAGTTTTTGAATATCTTTTAAATATGCTTTTTCTTCTTGATTACAAAAAGACAAGGCAACACCACTTGCTTTTGCACGTCCTGTTCTACCAATTCTATGTACATACGTTTCTGGAATATTTGGTAAATCGTAATTAATTACCATACTTAAGTCTTCAACATCAATACCTCTTGCAGCAATATCTGTAGCAATTAAAATATTTAATTCTCCTTTTTTAAAGTTTCCTAAAGCTCTTTGGCGTGCTCCTTGAGATTTATTTCCGTGTATAGCAGCAGACTTAATTTGCGATTTTCCTAAAACACGTACAATTTTATCGGCTCCGTGTTTTGTTCTAGAAAATACTAAAATTGATGCTTCTGGATTTTCTTCAATTAAATGAATTAATAGCTTAGTTTTATTAGGTTTACTAACAAAATAAACGGATTGTGCTACCTTTTCTGCAGTTGCTTGTTTTGGTTTTATGGTAACTCTTTCATAATTATTTAAAATTTTACTAGAAAGTTCTGCTATTGCAGGTGGCATAGTTGCAGAAAAGAAAAGCGATTGTCTTTTAAAAGGTAATTTTGCAATAATTTTTTTAATATCGTGTATAAAACCCATATCCAACATTTGGTCTGCTTCATCTAAAACAAAATATTTAATATCCTGTAAACTTATAAACCCTTGAGAAATTAAATCTAATAATCTTCCAGGAGTAGCCACTAAAATATCAGTTCCCCGTCTTAAAGCATCTGTTTGTCCACCTTGTTTTACACCTCCAAAAATAACTACATTTTTAAGTCCTGTGTATTTTCCATAAGAAGTAATACTTTCATTAATTTGTATGGCTAATTCTCTAGTTGGAGTTACTATTAACGATTTTATTTTTCGTTTTCCTTTAGTGTCTCCTTTGCTATTATATAAATGTTGTAAAATTGGTATTGTAAATGCTGCAGTTTTACCAGTACCTGTTTGTGCACAGCCTAGTAAATCTTTTCTATTTAATAATATTGGTATTGCTTGTTGTTGAATTGGGGTAGGGTGTGTATAACCTTCTTCTTGGAGCGCTTTTAATATCGGCTCTATAATTGCTAAATCTTTAAATGTCATATATTTATTTATAAGTTTGCAAAGGTACACTATTACTTTTTAACTAGTAATCGCTATAAAAAATAGCAATTCTATCGATTTCGTTAATTCTTTAGCAATCAGTAAATTTAAATAACATTAATTATTAAGTTTGCCACGTATTTTTAAAACTATATATGAGTTATCAATTAATTTGTACTGATATAGATGGTACATTGTTAAATAAAGACAGAGAATTATCTAAAACTACTATTAAACAAGTACAACGTGTAGCCCCAATTCCATTAGTATTAATTTCATCTAGAATGCCTAAAGGAATGCGTCATTTACAACAAGAATTTAAAAATGAAAACACGCCTTTAGTTGCTTATAACGGTGGTTTAATTTTAACTAATAACAAGGTTTTACATTCTACTTTTATTAAAAATAATGTATTGGCCGAAATAATTAACCAATGTACAAATACTTCCATACATTTAAGCTTATTTCATGCAGATGAATGGTATGTTCCTTCAATGGATTATTGGGCTAAAAGAGAAGAAAATAATACTAAAGTAACTCCAGTTATAAAATCGAATATAGACGTTTTAAATACTTGGAATAACGAAGGCAAAGGAGCACATAAAATAATGTGTATGGGCGATGCTTCTGAAATAGATACATTATATAAATCGTTAGAAAATAATTTTTCTAATGAAATTCTATTGTACCGCTCTAAAGATACATATATTGAAATATCTCATAAAGATATTTCTAAAAAAACAGCTATTGATGTTATTTTAAAGAATTGTTATCCAACACTTTCAATGGATAATGTAATTGCTTTTGGCGATAATTATAACGATATTGAAATGCTAAAAGCTGTTGGCTTAGGTGTAGCAGTTGCAAACGCAAATTATGAAGTATTAAAAGTAGCAGATGCAGTTACAGATACCAATAAAAATGATGGTGTTGCAAAAGCAATTAAAGAGTATTTTTAGTAATTGTTAATACAGTTTTTATATTTGTTATTCCTGTGAAAACAGGAATCCATACAGCATTAACATAGATTTCTGCCTGCGCAGGAATGACATTCTAATTTAATCAACTACTAAACCAAGTTATTAATTTTAGCATATTGTAATAAAATTACTGTTTTAGCATCGCAAATTTCACCTGTTTTAATTAAGTTAAGAGTTTCTTCAAAATTAAATTCTATCACTTCTATTTCTTCTGTTTCTTCTTCTAAACCTCCTCCTTCAGAAATTTTCATAGCATCATTATATTCTGCAATAAAATAATGTATTTTTTCTGTAACTGCACCTGGTGTAGAGTACAATTCAAATACTTTTGTAGGATTGTTAATTTTATAACCCGTTTCTTCTTCTGCTTCTTTTTTTATACACGTAAACGGATCGTCTTTATCTAATAAACCTGCGCAAACTTCAAGCATCATTCCATCTTCATTTTCATTTAAATAACTTGGCATTCTAAATTGCTTGGTTAAAATTACTGTTTTTTTTAATGGATTGTATAATAAAATACAAGCACCATCTCCTCTATCGTAACATTCTCTGCTCTGATTTTGCCAGATTCCATCTTTTGTTTTATAATCAAAATTTACTTTATCTAATTTATAATAATCGTTTGCTAAGTTTTTTACCGAATTTATTTTAACTCTTGAATTTTTCATAAAATTTAAAATACTTTATTTTATTATTAAAAAGTACATCAAAAATACATTTTATATTTTTTAAAAATTATTATTTTAAATTTAAAAAAAAGACTAAATAGACTCATTTATCTTAATAAAAATAGCGTTACATATTCGCCTACTTATAAATCTTGTATTTCCAATAAATTATGTTCAAAAAAAAGGTAAAATCTACCAATTTAATTATTGATTTTTAACTTGTATTAGAAAAAACAACTACCTAATTTTGTTAAATAAGTATTAATTTTTTTAGTAAAATTTAATTGAAATGGAAATAATTAAAAAGTCTCAATCGGGTTCTTTTGAATCTAGTGATATTATTATTTTAATTGAACCTGTTGAACCAAATTCTGGTAGAAATATAGATATTGATTCATCTGTAATGTTAGAATATGGCGCCACAATAAAAAAATTAATAAACTCTAAATTAGATAGTTATAAAATATCGGATATCCACTTAATTGCTAAAGATAAGGGTGCCTTAGAGTTAACAATTAATGCGCGCTTAGAAACAGCTATTAAACGAGCTTGTAATATTCAAAAAGCTACAATGGCTTAATTAAATTATTAAAAATAAGGTAATTTTAAAATAAATAACTTGTGAAGAAAAAAAGAAGAACCATGCTTTACATTCCTGGAAACAATCCAGCAATGTTGCAACAAGGAGGAATTTACGGCGCCGATAGTTTGTTATTAGACTTAGAAGATGCTGTAGCACTAAATCAGAAAGACGCAGCTCGTATTTTAGTACGAAATATGATTCAATCTAATAATTATTATAATGCTGAAATTTGTGTAAGAGTTAATCATATTGACACACCTTTTGGATTGGAAGATCTAGAAGAAATTGTACCACTTCAACCAGATGCAATCCGTTTTCCTAAAACTGAATCTGTTGAAGAATTAGCAAATTTAATTAAGATTATTGAAGACATTGAAGATAAGCATGGCTTACCTCATAATAAAATGACACTGCATTTAATGATTGAAACCGCTTTAGGTGTTCAAAACGTTTTTGATATTGCAAAATTTTCTAAACGTGTTGACGCTATAACCATTGGCGGACAAGATTTAACTGCAGATATGAATATTAAAAGCACCAAAGATGGTTCTGGAATTGATTTTGCCAGAAAAATGATTGTAATGGCGGCAAAAGCAAATAAAATTGATGTAATTGATACTGTTTTTGTTGATGTAAACGATGAAGAAGGATTGCGTTTAGAAACAGAATATGCCAAACAAATTGGTTTTACTGGTAAAGCAGTAATTAACCCAAGACAAATAGATATTATTCACGAAGTTTATATGCCAACAGACCAAGAAATTAGAAAAGCATATAGAATTATAAAAGAATTTAAGAAAAATAAAAAACTAGGCATTGGTGTTTTTGCCATTGATGGTAAAATGATTGATGCTCCAATTGTTACCAGAGCAACACACGTGTTAGAACTTGCCCAAATTAATTACAATACTATTTAAAAGATTTAAGATATGAAAAATGTTATAGGTCGTGAAATTCCTGAATATATTGAAGGTGTTGGAAAAATAGATATGTTTGTTGGTGCTTGGGAAAAACTTAAAAAAGGGTGGATGGATGAAGTTACAATTCCACCTCCAAATAAAGCTAAATTACCACATCAAAGTAAAATTTGTAAAACCTTAGAAGAAGCAATTATTCAAACTTCTCCTAAAGATGGAATGACGGTTTCTTTTCATCATCATTTAAGAAATGGTGATAATATTTTAGTTAATTCTATAGAAATTTTAGCTAAAATGGGTATAAAAAACATCACTTTAGCTTCTTCCTCACTAAACGAAGTACACAATCCAATTTTAAAATATTTAAAAGATGGAACCATTACTAAAATATGGTCTTCTGGAATTAGAGGTGAAATAGGTAAAGCCATTTCTGAAGGTGTTTTAGATTTACCTGTAACCATTCACTCACATGGTGGTAGAGTAAGAGCCATTCATACAGGAAAAATTAATATAGATTTAGCTATTATAGCTGCATCAGCTGCAGATAATGAGGGAAATGCAACAGGTTGCAAAGGTAAATCTGCTTTTGGGTCTATGGGATATGCAAGCATAGATACACGCTATGCAAAACAAGTAATTGTGGTGTCCGATAATATAGTTGATTATCCTTGTATTCCTATTTCAATTACTCAAAATTTTGTTGATTATGTAGTAAAAATAGATTCTATTGGTGATGCTTCTAAAATAGCAACAGGAAGTACTCGTATTACAAAATCGCCAATTGATTTAAGAATTGCAAAACTAGCTGCAAATGTAATTGAACATTCTGGCTCTTTTAAAAATGGCTTTTCTTTTCAAGTTGGGGCAGGAGGTGCATCTTTAGCCGTAGCGAAATACATTCGCGAAAAAATGAAAAAATCTGAAATAAAAGGTAGTTTTATTTTAGGTGGTGTAACTTCTTATGGAGTTGATATGTTAAACGAAGGCTTGTTTAATACCATTTTTGATGTGCAATCTTTTGATGCCGCCGTTTGTTCATCGCTAGTAGAAAATAGCCATCATATCGAAATTCCAGCCGCTTTATATGCCAATCCGTTTAATTGTGGATGTATGACAAATAAATTAGATATTGTTGTATTAGGAGCGCTTGAAATTGATACAAATTTTAATGTTAATGTAATTACTGGCTCCGATGGAACTATTAGAGGTGCTTCTGGTGGACATAGTGATACCGCTTCTGGAGCAACTTTAACAATTGTAGTTTGTCCGTCTTTTAGAGGTAGAATACCAATAGTAAAAAAAGCAATTCATACAGTAGTTACTCCTGGTGAATCAATTGATGTTTTAGTAACTGAAAGAGGTATTTGTGTTAATCCTTTAAAACCAGAATTAGAAGAAAATTTAATAAAAGGAGGTTTAAATATTCGTAAAATTGAAGATTTACAAGAAGAGGTAGAATCTATTGTAGGAAAAGTTCAAGAAATTGAATTTACAGATAAAATAGTTGGTTTAATTGAATATAGAGACGGAACCATAATAGATGTTATTAGGCAAGTAAAACACCATGGTTAACTCCCAAAAAATTTTAGAGAAAATATTAAACGCTAGAGAAAATAGAGCGCAACAACGCGCGCAATTTTTAAAACAACAATTTAACACTTTAAGTTTATCTTTAAATATACCTGGATATCCAAAAAGCAATGAGTTAATTTCTACATTTTTTTTAGAAGTTAAAAATAACTTAATCAATTATTTACAAGCAAATCGCGTTGAATTAATTTATGAGAAAGAAACCTTAATTGTAGACGAAGCAGGTGATTTTTTTATAATTCCTATTGCTAAAAATTCTAAAATTAACGTGTTAGAATTAAAAATTTTGACAGAAAATTTTGAATCAACACAAACTTTGGGTCGTTTAATTGATGTTGATATTTTTAATGATTTAGGTGTACCAATTAGCTCTGGAAAAAAGAAACTGTGCTATTTTTGTGGTAAACATGCTGCAATTTCCTGTATGCGTAATAAGCGACATACAAAAGAAGAAATTAGAAATTTAATTTTTAATGATCTCAAAAAAATACAAGCTATTTCTATTAAAAATAAGCGTATTAATACCTTAGTTGCATTTGCTTCAAAAGCTATTTTATATGAAATTTCTTTAAGTCCAAAACCTGGTTTAGTTTCTTTTAAAGATACGGGTTCGCATACAGATATGCATTTTTTCACGTTTTTAAATTCTGCAGTAGCACTAACACCTTTTTTTAATAAATTTTGCGAATTAGGCTATGCATATACAGGAAAAATAGAAGAAATTTTACCAAAAATTAGACATATTGGTATAAAAGCTGAACAAGAAATGTTTAAAGCTACCGGAAATGTAAATACTCATAAAGGTATTATATTTTTATTCGGAATTTCTCTTTTTTCAATAGCAAAAATAATTTCAGAAAATAATAGATTTTCAGATACAACATTTAAATATTTAGTAATTGAAATTAGCAATGGTATTGTTAAAAATGAATTAGAACTAAATTCAAAAAAAGTTGCAACACATGGCGAATTAATGTATAAAAAATATGGAAAATTAGGTGCTGGTATTCGACAAGAAGTTGCTGAAGGATTTCCAAGCGTATTTAAAAATGCACTCCCTTTTTTAGATAAAAATTTTAAGAATCACCAAAAACTGAATCAAGAAGAAATTCAAGAAATATTACAAACAACTTTATTGCATATTATAAGCCTAAATAACGATAGTAATATTTTATATAGAAGTAATTTTGAAGCACTTACACACGTAAAAAAATTAGCAAAAAATGCAATTCACTCAAAAAAATCATATATTGAATTGTGTAATTATTGCAAAGAAAATAATATTTCACCAGGTGGATCTGCAGATTTACTGTCAGTTTCCTTATTAATTCACTTTGTTAAAAACGCGCAATTATGATTTTTGAAGATACCGATTTTAGACAAGAATTATTAGATACAGAAAACCCATTGGATGTAAAACTTTTGCAATCATTTTTAAAAAAGTATGATTTTGATTTTAATCCAGAAGAAGTGGATTTTACAATGATTGTTTATAACTTAAATGATGATATAATTGGTACTGGATCTTTACGTAAAAACACTTTAAAATATGTTGTAATTGCACCCGAATTTAGAGAAACTACTGCTTTTTCACTTGTAGTTACTTATTTAACTGATAAATGTTTAGAAAACTATAAACAGTGTTTTGTATATACAAAACCTAATACTTCAAAATTATTTAAAGCTTTAGGATTTTCGTTAATAACTACTGCAGAACCTATATTTGCAGTCTTAGAATTTGGGTATAAAACCATTAAAGATTATCAAAAAAAATTAGAAAAATTAAAAGTAAAAACTCTTTCAGATAATATAGCTGCAGTTGTAGTTAATTGTAATCCGTTTACCGTTGGACATCGTTATTTAATTGAAAAAGCATCAAAAGAAAATGAACTTGTTTATTTATTTGTTGTTAGTGAAAATTTATCTGTTTTTCCTTTTGAAATACGTTGGAAATTAATTGAAGAAGGTATTGCTGATTTAAAAAATGTAGTAATGTTAGCTACTGGACCTTATATTGTTTCTGGTGCAATTTTTCCAAATTATTTTTTAAAAAATGAATCTTGGAATTTAGTTTCTCAAAAACAAGCTGAAATTGATGTAAATATATTTACAAACTATATTGCTCCAATTTTAAACATAAAAAAACGATACATTGGAAGTGAAAATTACTGCTTAACAACCAAAGCATATAATACTGCAATGCATAAAATTTTACCAGAAAATGGTATAGAAGTTATTGAGTGTGAACGTATTTCTATAAATGATAAAACAAATTTTGATAAAAATTATATAAGCGCTTCTAAAGTAAGAGAAGCTATTAAAGATGATAGATTAAAAGAAGTTTTAAATTTTTTACCAGAACCGACTAAAAACTTTTTACTTTCTAAAGAATCTGCTAATATTATTACTAAAATAAAACAAAGTACTGCACGACATTAATTAAAGTAGAACCATTGCAATATGAGGAATATTATCTTCTAAATAGGCTTTACCTATTTGTTTAAAATTATGAGATTCGTAAAATTCTTTTAAATATTTTTGAGCTGAAATTTTAATATCTTTTTCGTTAAAAATATTATAAATGGCATTAATAGAATAATCCATAATTATATGTCCGTATCCATATTTTCGTTCACTTTTTTTAACAAGAACCCTACCAATACTAGCTTTATTAAAATAATCACCTGCTTTAAAAATTCTGGTATATGCAATAATTTTATTGTTTTTAAAGCCTAGAATATGCAAAGCTTTTTGATCTTTAAAATCAATATCTTGGTACACACAATCTTGTTCAACTACAAAAACTTCACTTCTTAATTGCAGTAAATTATACAATTCATTTGTGGTTAATTCTTGAAAATTTTTAACTTTAATTTCTAGCATAAATTACTGTTGATTTATTAAATCTTTTTTATCATCTCTAATAAATTCTGGTTGGAAATTACAATGATTTATTTCAAATTTATCAAGTAAATTTTTTTCTATTTTTTCGCAGATAATATCAAATTCAGAAAGTTTTATATCGTTTGTAAATTCTAAATGTGCTTCTAAGTGGCTTCCTTCATCGTTTAATTGCCATATATGAACGTGATGGATATTTTTAATTCCTTTAATTTTTAAAACTTCACTTACAACATCATCAATTTTTATATGTTCGGGAGCAAATAACATTAATATTCTAATTGATTTTAATAAAATTTCCCAACTCATATAAATTAAATAAATAGCTATTATTAAAGTTAATAAAGCATCTATCCAATAAATATGATAATATTTCATTAATAAACCACCAACTAAAACAGCAATAGAAGTAAGCATATCAATAAATAAGTGAATGTATGCCGATTTCATATTAAGGTTATGATCAGCATCTTTTTTAAGTAAAATTACACTTAAACCATTTGCTAAAATTCCTAAAAGAGCTAACCAAATAACTAAATTAGATTGAATTTCTGTTGGTGTATTAAACCTAATTATAGCTTCATATCCTAAAAATAAACCAACAACAATTAAAGTAGTAGCATTTATAAATGCAGCAATAATTTCTGCACGTTTATAACCAAAAGTAGATGTTTTAGTGCGTTTTTTGTTGTTGGCTAATAAATTTGCTATATAGCTAATAATAAGAGAAATAACATCTGAAAAATTATGAACAGCATCTGAAATTAAAGCTAAACTACCAGAAATAAAACCACCTATTAACTGTGCAACTGTTATAGCTACATTTAGTATAATTGAAAATAATAAATTTTTTCCAGTTATTGTGGGATGATGATGTTCATGGTTATGTCCCATTTTAATTGCTTTTTTTTACTTAAAAAATTAACAACATTTTGTTGGTATTTTTTCAATTCTATTTTGGTGTCTTCCACCTTCAAAAGGAGTGTTTAAAAATACTTCTACAAAACCCAAAGCTTGTTGTAAAGAAACAAAACGAGCAGGAATACTTAATATATTAGCATTATTATGTAAACGTGTAAGTTCTACCAATTCATTATTCCAACAAAGCGCTGCACGTACACCTTGGTGTTTATTAGCAGTCATTTGAGCTCCATTTCCACTTCCACATAAAATAATTCCAAAAGTAGCTTCTCCAGTTTCTACAGCATTTGCTACAGGATGGATAGCGTCTGGATAATCCATACTATCGTTTAAATCGGTTCCAAAGTTTAAAACTTTTATACCTTTACCTTCTAAAAGTTTAATAATTTCGAATTTATACTGTGTTCCAGCGTGATCGTTACCAATTGCAATTACCATAATTATTGTTTTGTTAATAAGATTAGAGTACAAAAGTACAAATTCACGCTTATTAACAGTAAAAAAAGTAATTGTTAATAGTATTTTTTAAAATATTGATTTACAATTGATTTAAATTTTACTAACAATGTGGATAAGTTTATACTTAAAAAAGAAAACTTTTTTTTGATATATAAATTAAAAAGATTAATGCTAAAACGTACTTTAATTTTCCAAATTTATTTATTCATTTTTAATTTCAAGTTATAAACATTTTTTAAACCGTTATAAACATTTTTTAAGCAAAATGTTATTCAATAAATTGGTTAATTAACACTATTAACATAATGTTAATAACCTATATAATTTTATTGATTTTTAAGCTATTAAAAAAATATAACTTGTTAGTTATTTTTAATAAGTGATATATCAAAATTTAAAAGTGCTTAGTTATTGTACATATTAACAAACTATAATAACAAAAAATATTTTTTAAAATTTTTAAAATTCTTTTTATAATATATATATATGTTAATAACATCTATTAAAATCAAATTTTAAATTAAAAAGTAAAATGATTTTAAAAATTAATAGTAAAAGTTATAATTATAGTTTTAAAACTTGAGTAGGTAGGGTAACAATTTCAATACAGTCTTGAGAAGCAAAATAAGTATTAATACTATTTACTGTAAAATAAATACCTATAAAAAATATAAGTAGAAATAAAATTATTATTTTATATAATGGTTTCATTAATTAGGTGTTCTATCTTATAGACGAATTAATTTAACATTTATTACAATAAAATTAAGAAAATTTTAACTTTTTACTTCTTTAGTAGTTTTTGGTATAATAAAAGACAATGTTTTAGGTAATAATGCTACCTTAAAATCTCCTGAACCAATCAATTCTCCATCTGCTTGAATATACGTTTTATTACTATCTAAAACTTTAACTTCTAGTTGCTTAGTTTTGTAATTTTCTACAAATTTTTTATCGGTTATTTTCCCATTAAATAAACCTAAAATATTTGCTAAAAGTTGAAAAAACGTAATATTTTTTACAAAGGTTATATCAAAATATCCATTTGTAGTACTCTTATTTTTAGTTAATTGCATACCTCCACCAGAATATTTACAAATACCAATAATTAATAATAAGGTAGTACTTTTTAAAACAGTAGTATTAAATTTTATTTCTAGTAATGGTTTTTTAAAACTAAATAAACCTACTAAACCACCAGTTAAGTATGCTAAAGAACCTAAATTTTTGTATTTATGAACTTTATTAACAACAAAGCCATCAAACCCAATTCCTGCTAAATTATTAAAGTAAATAACCTTATTTTCAGGTTTTAAAGTCATTTTTCCAATATCTTGTTGGATCGTATTTTCGGCTTTAATTATTTGTATAGCTTCTTTGTAATTTTTAGAAATTTTGTATGTTTTTACCCAATCATTACCAGTTCCAATAGGAATTATTCCAATTTTTATTTCAAGAGTATTTAGTTTATTATTTAAACTTAGAATACCGTTAACAATAGCATGTAAAGTTCCATCACCACCAACACTAATAAATTTTTTAAATCCTTTATTAATAGCATTTTTAACTAAATCTTCTGCATGAAATTTATGTGTTGTAAAAATATATTCAAAATTAAATTGTTGCTGTTTTAATTCGTTAAAAATTAAAGGCCATTTCTTTTTTGAAGCTCCATTACCAGAAGTAGGATTTATAATAACAAACCATTTTGAATTCATTTACAACCAAATTAAATAGTGTTACAAAATACAAATAGTTATTTATATAACTAATAATTAACGTAGTTGAAGTGTAATTATTTGTACTTTTGATAATAATTAAATAAAAATAAATGTCGAAAAGAAAATTGAATTACAAAAAAAAAGGAAACATAATCAAAGATTTAACTAGAAAAATTTTACAATTGTTAAATCATAACGGTAATTCTTTAAATTATAAACAAATTGCCGCTAAATTAGCTATTTCAGATGCTAATGGACGCAACCAAATTATTCAAAAATTAGAAGAATTAAAGGGACAAAAAAAAGTTGAAGAAGTTGAAAGAGGAAAATTTAAAGTTGTTCCTAAAGATAAATATTATATTGGTGAATTAGATGTTACTTCTAATGGAAACGCCTATTTTATTTGTGATGAATTAGAAAAAGATATCTATATACCATCGCGCAATTTAAATAAAGGTTTAGATAAAGATACTGTAAAAATATATTTATATAACCGTAGAAATAGTAAAAAACAAGAAGGTGATGTTGTAGAAATTATTAAACGTGCAAAAACTGAATTTGTAGGTGTTTTACAACTCAATAAAAATTTTGGATTTTTAATTGCAGACGATTCTAAAATGTATGCCGATTTATTTATTCCAAAAGATAAATTAAAAGGTGCTGAAGATGGTGTAAAAGTATTAGCAAAAATGACTGATTGGCCTGGAAATTCTAAAAATCCTTTTGGTGAAATTATAGAAATTTTAGGTATGCCAGGAGATCACGAAACCGAAATGCATTCTATATTATTAGAGTACGGTTTACCATATAAATTTCCTGAAAAAGTAGAGGCTGAAGCAAGTAAACTTTCTTTTGAAATTACAGATAAAGAAATTGCAAAACGAAGAGATATGCGTAAAGATTTAACTTTTACCATAGATCCAAAAGATGCTAAAGATTTTGATGATGCCTTATCTTTTGAAGTATTAGAAAATGGAAATTATGAAATAGGAATTCATATTGCAGATGTTTCACATTATGTTCAAGAAAATACAATTTTAGAAGATGAAGCTTATCAAAGAGCAACTTCGGTATATTTGGTAGATAGGGTAGTACCAATGTTACCTGAAGTATTATCAAATGGAGTATGTTCTTTACGCCCAAACGAAGAAAAATTAACATTTTCTGCAGTTTTTGAAATGAATGATAAAGGACATGTTTTAAACCAATGGTTTGGTAGAACTATCACTTATTCCGATAAGCGTTTTGCATATGAAGAAGCACAAGAAATTATAGAAAATAATACTATTACTTCAGGTGCAATTGATACGGCTTCTTTAAATTGTGAAGTCTCTTCTGAAATTTCTATAACAGGTGAAGCTTATACAGTAAAACCAGAAATTGCTACTGCAATTTTAACGTTAAATAAATTGGCTAAAAAAATTCGTAAAAAGCGTTTACAGCAAGGTGCAATAACTTTTGATAGGGTAGAGGTTAAATTTAATTTAAATGAAAAAGCAGAGCCAATAGGCGTGTTTTTTAAAGAATCTAAAGACGCTAATAAACTAATTGAAGAATTTATGTTGTTAGCAAACCGAAAAGTAGCTGAATTTGTTGGAACAAAAAAAGGAGCTCCAAGTAAAAATACATTTATTTACAGAATTCATGACGAACCAGATGAAGAAAAATTACTATCGCTTCAAACTATTGTTAGTAAGTTTGGTTATAAAAATAAAATAGATTTAAAAAATAATAAAACTACATCTTCTTCAATAAATAAATTATTAAAAGATGTACACGGTAAAGGTGAAGCAAATATGATTGAAACACTTGCTGTTAGATCAATGAGTAAAGCGGTTTATACCACCGATAATATAGGTCATTACGGTCTAGCATTTGATTATTATAGCCATTTTACATCACCAATTCGTCGTTATCCAGATGTTATGACACATAGATTGTTACAACATTATTTAGAAGGTGGAAAATCTCCAAAAGCAGCACCTTACGAAGAAAAATGTAAACATGCATCTGAACAAGAATATATGGCTTCAAAAGCAGAGCGAGATTCCATAAAATATATGCAAGTAAAATATATGGAAGATCATAAAGATCAAGAGTTTGAAGGTGTTATTTCTGGTGTTACAGAATGGGGAATTTATGTAGAAATTATTGAAAATAAATGTGAAGGAATGGTCCGTATTCGTGATATAAAAGACGATTATTATTTATATGATGAAAAACAATATGCCTTAGTTGGACAAGCAACCAAAAATTTATATCAACTTGGTGATCAGGTTTTAATAAAAGTAAAAAATACAGATTTAGAACGTAAACATTTAGATTTTACTTTACTTGAAAAAATAGAAAAATAAAAATTACTATAAAGGCACAATTATTGTTTAGTTTGTTTGTTACTATGTTATAAATTTAAACTAAATGATAAAAAATAATTTAATAATTATATGTCTTGGAGTAGTTCTTTTAATTTCTTGTAAAGAGCATAAAAAAATTGAAAGTAATACTATAGAAAAAACAGATGTTGAAGCATCTATATCAAAAGAAAATGAATTAGTATTTGGAACTTATATTGGCGAAATTCCGTGTGCAGATTGTGATGGTATAACTAAAAAACTTACATTAAAAAAAGATAATACTTTTAGTATAGAAAGTATTTACAAAGGAAAAGGAAATGACCAATCTTTTACCGAAGAAGGGACCTTTAAAGTTGACAATAAACACATAATACTATCAATAAAAGATGCACCATCTATGTATAAAATTGGAACTGGTTTTATAGAGCAACTAGATATGGAAGGTAAACAAATACAAAGTTCATTAAACTATAAATTAATTAAAGAATAAACTACTAATAGAATTGCATTTAAATTTAAAAAGGTGTTAGAATTTTTAATTTAAATCCATTTTTAAAACAAAAAAAATTAAAATATCATGAAAAAATTAACATTATTACTTGTGTTTATAAGTACAATTACTTTTTCACAAGAAAAAATTATTACTAAAATAGGAGATTTTAATACTTTAAAAGTATATAATGGTTTAACAGTTGAATTAAAAAAAGGAACAACTTCAAAAGTAGAAATTACAGGTTCACAATCTAAAGATGTATCAATAAAAAATTCAAACGGTATATTAAAAATACGTTTACATTTTCCAGATAGTTTTACTGCAGAAGATGTAAAAATTGTATTATATTACAATAAAAACATTGATGTTTTAGATGCTAATGAAGGAGGAACAATTATTTCTGATGAAATTATAGAACAACAACTTTTAGAAGTTAAAGTACAGGAAGGAGCTAAAATTTATTTAGATGTTAATACCAAACATTTAACTGTAAAAGCAGTTTCTGGAGGTATTATTGAATTAAATGGAGTTACTGAAAATCAAAATATTGAAGCTACAACTGGTGGAATTTATGAGGGTTACGACTTACAAAGTAAACAAGCAATAGTTATTTCTGCTTCTGGTGCAACTGCCGAAGTAAATGCAAGTGAAATTTTAGATGCTAAAGTACGTTTTGGTGGTAATATTTATTATATAGGTACTCCAGAAACATTAAAAACTAAAAAAGTTATTGGTGGTGTAATTAAAGATAAAAACTAAAACTAGACTGTAATAAGTTAAGTTTTGATTTTATTACTATATTTGTAACTCAAAATTTTAAATTATGAATGCATTTTATATACTTTTAGGAATGGTTGGACCTTGGCAAATTGCAGTTATTGTTGTTTTAGTTTTATTATTATTTGGAGGAAAGAAAATTCCAGAATTAATGAAAGGACTAGGTGGTGGAATTAAAGAATTTAAAAAAGCTACTCAGGAAGAAGATGATGATGAAAATAAAAAAGTTGAAGATAAAAAGTAATTTTTATTACTTGTAAATATTAAAAAAACCTGTACAATTTGTACAGGTTTTTTAGTTTTTAAAACTGTTTATTTTAAATTTTAACAGCTGTTCCAGAGGCTGTTACCATTAACATTCCTCCATTTTTACCAACTGTTTCATAATCTAAATCAATACCAATTACCGCTGTTGCACCTAATTTTAAAGCTTGTTCTTCCATTTCTTTTAAAGCAGTTTCTTTAGCTTCTCTTAGTACTTTTTCATAAGATCCAGATCTTCCACCAACAATATCTCTAATTCCGGCAAAAAAGTCTTTAAACATATTTGCACCAATAATGGTTTCACCTGAAACTATACCTAAATATGCTTTAACAGGTTGTGTTTCAATTGTATTTGTTGTAGTTAATAGCATTATTTTTTAGATTTTTTAGTTTCACCTTCTTCAGAAGATTCTTGAACTTTATTTGCTGCTACTAAGCTAGTAACCATATCATTCAACATAGAACTTGCAGCATTTGGATTGTTTGGTAATAAAATTAAATTAGATTTAGTATCTGATCCAATGCTTTGTAAGGTATCATAATGTTGTGTAATTACAATTAGTGCAGATGCTTCTTGACTGTTAATACCGGCTCTGTTTAAAACATCAACACTTTCTTCTAAACCACGAGCAATTTCTCTACGTTGATCTGCAATACCTTTTCCTTGTAATCGTTTACTTTCAGCTTCGGCTTTTGCACGTTCCACAATTAAAATACGTTGAGCATCACCTTCGTGTTGTGCAGCAATTTTTTCTCTATCAGCTGCGTTAATACGGTTCATTGCAATTTTAACCTTTTCATCAGGATCAATATCTGTAACCAAAGCTTTAATAATATCGTACCCATACTCAAGCATTGCTTCTTTTAAATCACGCTTAATTGCAATAGCTATTTCTTCTTTTTTTTCAAATACATCATCTAGTATCATTTTTGGAACTTCTGCTCTTACAACGTCGAAAATAAAGGCTGTAATTTGCTCATGTGGGTTTTGAAGCTTGTAAAAAGCATCATAAACGTGCCCTTTTTGTATTAAAAATTGTACAGATATTTTTAAGTGTACAAAAACATCATCTTTTGTTTTTGTTTCAACAATAACATCTAATTGTTGTACACGTAAACTAACGCGTCCAGCAACTTTATCAATAATTGGTATTTTAAGTTGTAAGCCAGCGCCTCTAATGCTTTGATATTTTCCAAAACGCTCTATTACAGCATTTGTTTGCTGTTTAACGGTAAATAACCCTGTTACAATTATAACAAGAAGAATAAAAATAATAATATATGTTCCAACCATTTTTAAATTTTTAAAAAATTAATATTTTAAAGATACAACGTTTCAATTTCTAAATCAAAACTATCTTTACTAATAAGTAGTTACAAATATTAAAACGTTACATTAAAAATAAAAACTAACTAAAAAAGAATGTATTTTTAGGCTTTCTATTTTATTTGAATTAGTATATTTATCATCAAATATATTTATATGAAAAAGGTACTTTTTAGTGTATTAGGAATTATAATTTTAGGAATTACTTTATATGTTTTATCAATTTATTATGTTACCTACAGTAAAGGTTACAGAGCTGGTGAATTAGTAAAATTTACACATAAAGGCTTACTTTTTAAAACTTGGGAAGGTGAAATAAGTCAAGGTGTTTCTGAAGCACAAATATTTCATTTTTCAGTTGAAGGTAATGAAAAAGAAGTGATTCAAAAATTACAAGATTTACAAGGTAAAGACATAAAATTAACTTACAAAGAACGTTTTGGAACATTTCCTTGGTTAGGTGATTCAAAATATTTTATAACTGATGTTAAGCAAACAGATTAGTTTTATTAAGAAATACATTTTTTGTAAAATCTATTTTTTTTAATTTTTGTATTTAGTATCATAATAATTCCAAACGTAGTAATTCCGCATAAAAACATACCAAAAACTAACGGAAAAATAGTTTCGTTATGTAATACACTAACCATTGCAGAAAGTGATGCTCCAAAAAACATTTGCATAAATCCAATTAATGCAGATGCACTTCCAGCATTAGTTGAAAAAGGTGCTAAAGCTAAAGCTGTAGCATTTGGAATTAACAATCCAAGTGAAAATAAAAATGTAAAAATAAAAGCTATTAGAATAGTACTTGTAATAGAGTTTAGTGTAAATAATAATAGAATTAAAAGCGATAAACTAACTAATGTTGTTGCTGAAAATGTAATTACTTTTTGCGATGAATATTTTTTTAATAAGAGTCTGTTTACCTGGCTACCTAATATAAAACCACAGGCATTTAAGCCAAATATTAATCCAAAATTAGATTCTGAAATACCAAAATGTTTTATAAAAACAAAGGCAGACCCGCTAATATATGCAAACATACCTGCCATTGCTATGCTGCTAGCCAGGGTATAATATAAAAAAATTGGATTGCTAAAAACGGTTTTATAATCTTTATAAACATTTTTTGGTTTTAGTGAGCGTTCTTTATTTGTTGAATTGTTTTCTGGTAAATAGAAATGTACAGCAAGAATTAATATAAAACTAAAAAAACTTAGAAAATAAAATATAGATTTCCAATTAAATACTGTTAATAACCATCCTCCAATGGTTGGGGCAATTATAGGAGCAACACCTGAAATTAACATTAAAATTGAAAAAATTTTAGCCGTTTCATTTATCGGAAAAGCATCTCGTACAACAGCTTTACTTGTTACTAATCCTGCACAACCACCCAAAGCCAATAAAAAACGCATGCCAATTAACCAATTAATACTCGGTGAAAACACACAGGCCAAAGCAGTAATACAAAATAGCGTTAAACCAATTAATAAAGGTTTTTTTCTACCGAATTTATCAGATATAGGTCCATAAATTAATTGACCAATGCTAATACCAATAAAATAACTTGTAATGGATAAAGAAACGTTTGAAATATCTGTATGTAAATCTTCTGCAATACTAGGAAAAGCAGGTAAATACATATCTATACTAAACGGACCTATTGCAGATAAAGCACCAAGTATAAAAAGTAGTGTATATTTCTGTTTTATTGTCATAAATAATCTGCAAAATTACTACAGTTTGTAATTACAGTTTTTTTTAAAATCATAAAATAACGTTAAATAACAATTTTAGCATACAGTTAATTAATGTTATTATTTGATATAGATTTGTAACTTTGATAAAAAATATACATTGATGAATAAAATTTATAAAAGTCCAAAAGAGTCCGAAATTATATTAACAGAATTAATGTTACCTTCATATTCAAATTTTAGTGGAAAAATTCATGGAGGATTTATTTTATCTTTAATGGATAAAGCAGCTTTTGCTTCTGCTTCTAAATTTTCTGGTCAATATTGTGTTACAGCTTCTGTAAATAGGGTAGATTTTTTAAATCCTGTTGAAGTAGGAGATTTGTTAACATTGCATGCACAAGTTAATTATGTTGGTAGATCTTCTATGGTTGTTGGTATTAGAGTTGAATCTCAAAATATTACAAATGGTAAAATTAAGCATTGTAATTCTTCCTATTTTTCTATGGTTGCTAAAGATGAATCGGGTAAAGGAGTACAAGTTCCTGGTTTAATAATTTCTAGTGAAACTGATATGCGAAGATTTTTACGATCTATAAAACATATTAAAATGAGACACGAACGTAAAATAGAATTTAGTGCAGAAAGTTTTGAACCAGAAAAACATAAGGATGCTTTAGAAGGGTATAATGTAAAAATTGAACTATAAAAAAAAGGAGCTGAAAAGCTCCTTTTTATATTATAATCTTCTAATAATGTTATTTTAAATTGATAATTGAACGGATAGAAGTGTTGTATTGTAATTTAAATTTATTAAAAAAACTATTACTTAATTTACAAGGTATCAATAGCTTTTTTAATTCTGTTAATTGTTGCTTCTTTACCAATCATTTCAGCAATATCAAATAGGTGAGGGCCTTTCATAGCACCAACTAAACTCAATCTAAAAGGTTGCATTACTTTACCAAAACCAATTTCTTTATTTGTAATCCATTCTTTAACAATTGTTTCAATATTTTGTGAATTAAAATCTTCAATAGAAGTTAAAACACTTATTAGTTCTTGCATTAATTCTGAAGTACCTTCTTTCCAATTTTTTCTAGAAGCTTTTTCATCATATTTTTTAGGATCTTCAAAAAAGAAGTTACTTAATTCCCAAAAATCTGAAATAAATGTTGCTCTTTCTTTTATTAAAGAAACTACTTTTACAATAAAATTAGTTTCTTTAGTTATACCTTTTTCAGTTAATATTGGTGTAAATAGTTCAGCTAATTCCTCATCGGATTTTAAGTGCATATATTGTTGATTAAACCATTTTGTTTTATCTGGATCAAAACGAGCTCCAGATTTATTAACACGACTTAAATCGAACGATTTTTCCAATGTTTCTAAACTAAATAATTCTTGTTCTGTACCTGGATTCCAACCTAATAGGGCTAAAAAGTTAATAACAGTTTCAGAAAAATATCCATCTTCTTTATATCCACGTGAAACATCTCCAGTTTCATTGTTTTTATAGGCTAATGGAAATACTGGAAATCCTAATTTATCACCATCACGTTTGCTTAATTTTCCTTTTCCTACAGGTTTTAAAATTAATGGTAAATGTGCAAATTCTGGAGTTTCCCAACCAAATGCTTCATACAAAGCAATATGTAGTGGGAGGGAAGGTAACCATTCTTCACCACGAATTACATGACTTATTTCCATTAAATGATCGTCAACAATATTTGCTAAATGATAGGTTGGCATTCCATCGCTTTTAAATAAAATTTTATCATCTAAAATTTCTTTTTTAAACGATACTTCACCACGAACTATATCTGTAGTAGAAATTATGTTCTGATCAACTTCATTTGTTGGATCGTGCATTTTAAATCTAATTACATATTTTTCTCCATTTGCAATGCGTTGGTTCACTTCATCTTCAGTAAGTGAAATAGAGTTTGTTAGTTTTGCTCTATTGTGGTGATTGTATATAAAAGTTTTTCCTTTTGCTTCGTGATCTTTTCTACAAACGTCTAATTCTTCTGCAGTATCAAAACAATAATAAGCTTTTCCTTTTGCTATTAATTCTAAAGCATATTTTTTATAAATTTCTTTACGTTCAGATTGTCGATAAGGTCCAAATTTTTCGTTTTTACCTGGTCCTTCTTCATAAGGGATATGCAACCAATTTAATGCATCAATAATATATTGTTCTGCGTTAGCAACATAACGTGTTTGATCAGTATCTTCAATACGTAAAATAAAAGTTCCGTTGTGTTTTTTAGCAAATAAATAATTAAAAAGGGCAGTTCTAACTCCACCAATATGTAATGGTCCAGTTGGACTAGGTGCAAATCGTACTCTAACGTTGTTCATTTTTTTTAGTTTTAAAGTGCAAAGATAATTTATAGATATAAATTCAAGCATTTATATTGCAAAAAAAAGGCTGCTATAAAAGCAACCTTTAAAATCAGCCCAATGATTTTTGAAATCCTTTGATTTAAACAAAGCAATTTTTAAATGTGGGGATTACCAATCCACTATAAATTTATCTTTTAATATGTTGTTCAAAAATGTATTCATTTTTAGTGTTTGTAGTAACTTTATTTAACAATATAAAATTTAGTACTAAAATGAATATAAAAATTCCGTATTTTAAATATTTGTCAGAAAATTTATTTTCGTAAAACATAATTAGTAAATTATAATACTGTAAAGCTATAATAAAAGATGTTTATTTTAACGGGTATATTTACCCTTTTTTAAAAGGGGATTTTTCCCCTTTTAAATTAAAATAATTAAGTAACTTTATCTTTTTAACTTAAAATATTGATATGGATTTACCAAAGGGCCTTATTTCTCCAAAAAAAGCGAAGGAATTAAATCAAACATTTATTAAAACTCGTTCTAACGATTTAAATAAGATAGTTCAAAAACTCGATGATAATCCAGATGAAAAAGATGCTTTATCTACTTGGTTTTCAATTGATGAAATTAAAAATTATATTGCTTATGTAGAAAGTAAAAATAAGAATGTTAATGGTTTAAGAATATACTTTGGTAGTTATTCCGGTGAAGATAAAAAATCTGTTAAAAAGAATTTATCTACAGTTTTTATTGTTCCAACAGAATCTAAAAGCAACAATTTACAAAAAAGTGGAATGCAAGATACAAACCCAGATGATGGTGGTTCTGACATTACTGATATAGATGCTTTAAACAATGGAACTTTAGGTAATCCACCTTCTAATTCATATCCTCAATAGTATTGAAATATTTTTTTTTAATATACCCAATATTATATTTAACAGTCCTAATAACAGGTTTTGTTAACTATTCTAAAATTAAAAATAGTTTATATTTAAAACTATTTTTAGCTTTTAATGCATATTCTTTATTAACAGAAATTTCTGGATTTTTTATAGGAGTTATGCTTGAAATAAATACTTTCCCTTTATTTAATACCTGGAATTTAATCAATCATTTTTTCTATTTATTCTTTTTCCTACATCTTTTAAAAAATAAATTTAAAAAAAATCTTATAAAATTTATCATTGGTATTTATGCTTTATTTACGATACTAGTAATTGCATTTTATTATGATTTTGTGAACAAGTTTCTATATTTAAATACTGTTGTTGGTAGTATTTTAATAGTAATTTCAGTATTAACATATTATTCTGAATTATTGCAAAGCGATGAAATTTTATACATAAAAAAGTCGATGTTTTTTTGGATAAGTTTAGGTGTTTTATTATTTAATATCGGTTTTATTCCAGTGTATATAATTGCAGAATTTATATCTTTTGGAGGTGTTTATAATATTGTTGCATTGTTTTTAAATTTATTAATGGTTAGTTGTTTTCTTACTGGCTTTATTTTAAGTGAAAAAGCCTATAACATTTAAATTATGGATCAAGTTGAAATTCAGATTTTAGTTTTTGTTGTAACAGTTGTTATTTTAGTTTTAGTTACCTCTTTGGTGCTTTTTTTCTATTTTTTTCAACAAAAAAAAACAACACTTTTAATTGAAAAACGTGAAACTAAAAAACGTTTCGAACAAGAAATAAACAATTCTAAATTAGAAATTCAAGAGCAAGCTTTAAAAAATATTAGTTGGGAAATACACGACAATATTGGACAATTGCTTTCTGTTGCAAAAATGCAATTAAATATTGTTCAAATGAGTGTACCTGATGCACAAAAAGAACAACTACAAGAAACCGGAACTATTGTTGGTAAAAGTTTAGAAGATTTGCGTGGTTTAGCAAAATCTTTAAATCCAGAAACAATTAAAAATAATGGTTTAGTAGATTCTTTAGAATTGGAAATGCAGCGCTTTAATCGTTTAAATGTTATTGATGCTTCATTAAAAATAATAGGGGATACGTATCATTTAAATAATGAAAAGGAAATTATTTTATTTAGAATTTTACAAGAGTTTTGTAATAACACTCTAAAATATGCTAAAGCCAAAAAATTAATTATTACACTAAAATATAACAAAGATAATTTAGAAATTACTGCTGAAGATAACGGTGTTGGTTTTAATATTACAGATACCAGTAAACAACATGGTATTGGTTTGTTAAATATTAGAAGTCGTGGAAAATTAATTGGTGCAAAAATAGATTTAAATTCCAAGGAAAATCTTGGAACAAAATTATATATTAGTTGTCCTAAATAAAACCCCAAATGAAACCAATAGATATAATTATAGTTGATGATCATTTATTGTTTGGAAACGCACTTAACGGATTAGTTTCTAATTTTAAAGAGTTTAATGTATTAGCTGTTTTAAATAATGGTAAAGAACTTGTTGATTATATTTCAAATAATAATTCTATACCAGAAATTATTTTAATGGACATTCAAATGCCAATTATGAATGGTATTGAAGCAACTAGTTGGTTGAAAAATAATAAACCAGAAATTAAAGTTTTAGCTTTATCTATGGAATGTGATGAATCTACTATTCTTGCAATGCTTCGTGCTGGTGCAAAAGGGTATTTATTAAAAGACATTCATCCAGATATTTTACATCATGCACTTAATCAAGTGAATTTAAATGGATATTATTATACCGATAGTATTGCAAATACTTTACTAAATTCTATAAACCAACCTGAAAAACCGATAAATATAATTCTTAAGGATCGTGAATTAGAATTTTTAAAATTAACAGTTTCAGAAAAAACTTATAAAGAAATTGCAGAAGTTATGTGTTTAAGTCCTAAAACAGTAGAAAATTATAGAGAAGCTTTATTTGAAAAGCTTGAAGTTAAATCTCGTATTGGACTTGTAATTTATGCTATTAAAGAAAAAATTGTAATTTTATAAACACTCGTTTACACTAATTTTTAATTATTTATAAAGTACTAAAAATCATAAACTTTATTAGGTACTCTTGTTTTAAGGTAATTTTCGTTATTTTTAGCCGTTTTAATAGTTTATAACTAAGGAATTGAGCAATTATAATTACATATTACAAAAACTTAAAGAGTTTATACGAAAGTATTATATTAACGAACTTATAAAAGGAATTTTACTATTTTTTTCTTTGGGTTTATTGTATTTTACCTTTACTCTAGTTATTGAACATTTTTTATGGTTAAAACCATTGTTTAGAACTGTGTTGTTTTGGTTATTTATTGTGGTAGAGCTTGCTTTAATTTTTAAATATATAGCAGTACCTATTTTCAAAATTTTTGGTTTAAAAAAGGGAATTTCTACTATAGAAGCCTCTAAAATTATTGGAGTTCATTTTCCTGAAATAAAAGATAAGTTACTGAATATGATACAGTTAAACGAATTTAAACATAATTCAGAACTGATTGAAGCTAGTATTCAGCAAAAATCAAATGAGTTTAAACTAATTCCGTTTACCAAAGCTGTTAATTTTTCAAGTAATAAAAAATATATCAAATATGCTTTGCTACCTATTTTAATTTGGTTGCTTGTATATGTAACTGGTAATATTACAATTTTCAATACAAGTTTATCGCGTGTTGTACATTATAAAACTGCTTACCAACCACCTGCACCATTTCAATTTAAAGTATTAAATACGTCTTTAGATGTAATAGAAGGATCAGATTTTAATCTGCAAATTCAGGTTGTTGGAAATACCATTCCAGAAAATGCTACAATTCATTTTTTAAATCAGAATTATTATCTAGAAAATATTGGTTTAGGTAAGTTTCAATACAATTTTACAAGTGTAAAAGAACCTATTAATTTTTATATACAAGCCACTGATGTTATTTCTAAAGAATACCAGCTTAATTTAAAAGCAACTCCAGTAATTACTAATTTAAAAATGCTTATTAATTATCCTAGTTATACTGGTAAAAGTAATCAAATAATAGAAAATACCGGTAATACCATTGTTCCACAGGGAACAACAATTTCTTGGCAGGTAGAAACACATCAAACAGATTCTGTTTCATTTATTTTAAATAATACTACTACGCAATCATTTCAACAAAGTTCAACCAATGTTTTTAGTTTTTCTAAAACTTTAAATGTTACAACAAATTATAAATTAGCAACTTCAAATTCATTTTTAAAAAATCACGAAGTTTTAAATTTTGAAATTGGTGTAATTACAGATGAGTATCCAAAAATTATTGTAAAGTCTGATATTGATTCTATTACACGTGGACCAGCACAGTTTATTGGGCAAATAAGCGATGATTATGCCGTTAATAAACTTCAGTTGGTATATTATGATAAAAATAATCCAGAAACGCTTAAAACTCACCAAATAGGGGTTTCAAAGTCATCTTTTTCCGATTTCTATTATGTTTTTCCTGAAGGTTTAGCAATTGATGCTGGTTTAAATTATGAAATGTATTTTGAAGTTTTTGATAACGATAGAGTTAATGGCAGTAAAAAAACAAAAAGCAGAACGTTTAGTTATTACAATAAAACTGCTAAGGAATTAAAAGAAGATTTGTTAAAAGAGCAAGCCGATAATCTAGATAACATTTCTAAAACATTAGAAAAGTCTAAAGAATCTAATTCTGAAGTTAACAAATTCAAAGATGAGTTAAAAAAGAAATCAGATATTAACTGGAACGATTCAAAAAAATTGGAACAATTTTTAAAACGTCAAGTTCAATATCAGGAAATGTTTAAAGAACAAACTGAACAGTTAGAGCAAAATTTAAATGAGCAACCAGAGGAACCTTCTTTAAGTGAAAAAAAAGAAGAATTAAAAAAACGTATTGATGAAACCAAAAAGTTGGCAGAACAAAAAGATATGTTAAAGCAACTTGAAGAATTATCTAAAAAAATTGATAAAGAAGATTTGGTTGATAAATTAGAAAAGATTGCAAAAAAGAATAAACAAAACCAACAGAGTTTAGAGCGTATTTTAGAATTAACTAAACGTTTTTATGTTGAGCAAAAAGCAAATCAAATTTCTGAAAAATTAGAAAATTTAGCGGATAAAGAAGAAGCGCTTTCTAAAAAAAATGATGATGAAAATACCTCAGAAAAACAAGATGAAATTAATAAAGAATTTACTCAAGTAAAAAAAGATATTGATCTTCTACATAAACAAAATCAAAATTTAAAAAGACCTATGAAACTTCCAAACGATCCAGATATTTTGGAAGATATTAATAATAAATTACAACAAGCTTTTGATGAATTAAAAGAAGAAGAAATTTCTGAAGAAAATACAGAATCCCCAAATTCAAAATCTAAAGCTAAGAAAAGTCAAAAATCAGCTGCTAAAAAAATGAAGCAGTTAAGTAAATCGATGGAGCAATCTATGGTTGCAATGGAAGGAGAATCTATAGATGAGAATATTGATGATTTAAGAAAAATTGTAGAAAATCTTGTTGAGTTTTCATTTCAACAAGAGGACTTACTTACAGAATTTTATAATACAGATGCAAGCCATCCTACTTATGCAAATAACCTAAAAGAGCAATATGTATTAAAAGAATATTTTGACCATATAGATGATAGTATTTATATGCTTTCTTTGCGTATGGTTAAAATGGGTGCAGATATACAAAAAGATGTTAGTGATGCGCAATATAATATTGATCAATCGCTTTTAAATTTTTCTGACAATAATTTTAATCAGGGAACTTCTAACCAACAATTTGTGATTACTTCTGTAAATAATTTAGCAAACAAATTAAGTGATTTATTAGAAAATTTAATGAATGCATCTGCAAGTATGGGGCAGGGAAAAGGTGAAGGAAGTTCTAAAGGTTTTAGTTTACCAGATATTATAAAGAAACAAGGTGAACTTTCTAAACAACTAGAAGAAGGAATGAAAAAGGGTCAAAAACCTGGCGATTCAAATAAGGGTGAGGATGGTGAAAAAAAATCTGGAGAGGGTAAAGGTAATAATGGTGAAGATGGAACTGAGCAAATGAATCAAGAACTTTATGAAATCTATAAAGAGCAAGCTAAGTTAAAATCTATGCTAAAAGATATGTTGGGTAACGACACTAAAAAACCTGGTGCAGGTGCTGCAGATGTTGTTAAAGAAATGGAAGCTTTAGAGCAAGAGCTTTTAGAAAAAGGTTTTACCAATTCAGTTTTAGAAAGGATGAAAAAGCTTACACATCAATTATTAAAATTAGAAAAAGCAAGAAAGGAGCAAGGCGATGATGAGCAACGAAAATCTAAAACTAATATACAATCCTTCCAACAAAGAAATATCGATAAATTAAAATTAGAAAACCTCTATTTTAATTATAATGAAATATTAAAAAGACAATCGTTACCTTTGCGCCAAATTTATAAAATTAAAGTACAAGAATACTTTAAAACTATTCAAAAAAATGATTCAATTTAATTACGAAACTGCGTTTACAATAAGCAATGAAACTAAAATTCAAGAATGGATTTCAGCTTGTATTAAAAATTATGGTTTTACTGAAGGAGAATTAAATTACATATTTTGTAACGATGATTATTTGCATAAACTAAATGTAGAGTTTTTAGAACACGATACTTTAACAGATATTATTAGTTTTGATTACACTTTAGGAAAGCTAATTAGCGGTGATATTTTCATTTCTATAGAAAGAGTACAAGATAATGCTCAAAAATTCAATCAATTATTTGAAAATGAACTTAATAGAGTTATAATTCACGGAATTTTGCATTATTTAGGCTTTAAAGACAAATCTGAAACCGAAAGTAAGCAAATGCGAAGCGAAGAAGATAAATGTTTAAGTTTATTGAATTCATAAATAACGTTCCACGTGGAACACAATACAAATATTATGTTTAATACAGAGTACGATGTTATAGTAGTTGGAGGTGGGCATGCTGGAAGTGAAGCTGCTGCTGCTGCTGCAAATATGGGCGCCCAAACATTATTAATTACAATGAGTTTGCAGAACATTGCTCAAATGAGTTGTAATCCTGCAATGGGTGGAATTGCAAAAGGACAAATAGTTCGTGAGATTGATGCGTTGGGTGGTTATAGTGCAATTGTAACAGATAAAACTGCTATCCAATTTAAAATGTTGAACAAATCTAAAGGACCTGCAATGTGGAGTCCAAGAGCGCAAAGTGATAGAATGCGTTTTGCTGAAACTTGGAGAAATATGCTTGAGCAAACTGAAAAATTAGATTTTTTTCAGGATATGGTTAAGGGTTTAATATTTGAAGGAGATAAAATTGTTGGTGTAAAAACATCTTTAGGAATTGAAATAAAATCTAAAACTGTTATTATAACTGCTGGTACTTTTCTAAATGGTTTAATTCATATTGGTGATAAAACTTTTGGTGGTGGTAGAGCAGGGGAAAGTGCTTCTGTTGGTATAACAGAAGATTTAGTTAAAGTTGGTTTTGAAGCAGGAAGAATGAAAACTGGAACTCCTCCAAGAGTTGATGGAAGATCGTTAGATTATTCTAAAATGATTGAACAACCAGGAGATGATAATCCAGAAAAATTCTCATATTTACCAACTACAAAATCTTTGGAAAAACAGCGTTCTTGTTATATGAGTTATACTTCTTTAGAAGTGCATGATTTGCTAAGAACAGGATTCGATCGTTCTCCAATGTTTAATGGTAGAATTAAAAGTATTGGCCCGAGATATTGTCCTTCTATAGAAGATAAAATAGATCGTTTTGCTACTAAAGAACGTCATCAAATTTTTGTTGAGCCTGAAGGTTGGAACACTGTAGAAGTTTATGTAAATGGTTTTTCAACTTCTTTACCTGAAGATGTTCAAGATAAAGCTTTGCGTAAAGTTGCTGGTTTCGAAAATGTAAAATTCTTTAGATATGGATATGCTATAGAATATGATTTTTTTCAACCTACTCAATTAAAACATACTTTAGAAACTAAGTTGATTAAGAACTTATATTTTGCTGGTCAAATTAATGGTACTACAGGTTATGAAGAAGCTGCTGCGCAAGGTTTGATGGCTGGTGTAAATGCTGCTTTAAATGTTCAAGATAGAGCACCATTTATTTTAAAGAGAAACGAGGCATATATTGGAGTTTTAATTGATGATTTAATTACCAAAGGAACTGAAGAGCCTTATAGAATGTTTACTTCTAGAGCTGAATATAGAACTTTATTAAGACAAGATAATGCTGATTTACGTTTAACTCCTTTGGCTTTTGAATTAGGTTTAGCTTCTGAAACGCGTATGAAAAGAGTTAAAGAGAAGCAGCATAAAACAGATTTGTTTGTTAAGTTTTTAATTGAAACAAGTATTAAACCTGATGTTATAAATCCTATTTTAGAAGCTAATATAACAGCTACAATTTCACAATCTATGAAGATGTTTAAAATTGCTGCACGTCCTCAATTAGACTTTCAGGATATTCAAAAAATACCTGATGTTGCTGCTTTTATTTCTGAGAATAATATAGATAATGAGATAATAGAACAGACTGAAGTTCATGTAAAATATGCTGGTTATATAGAGAAAGAAAAGAATCAGGCAGATAAATTAAATAGGTTAGAGAATGTTGTTATTCCTTTAAATTTCGATTATTCTAAAGTAAAATCTTTGTCTATTGAAGCACGTCAAAAGTTAACTAAAATTAAACCGATTACTATATCTCAAGCAAGTAGAATAAGTGGAGTTTCACCTAGTGATATTTCTGTTTTATTAGTTTATATGGGAAGGTAATTTTATACGTTCCACGTGGAACGTATTTATTTTTTATAAGTTCTAAAAGTGTAAAAACTGGAATATTTTAATATTAATTGTCTTTTTTAACGCTTTTTTATTGCCAAATCTAAGAGTAATTTTAGTGGGTTTTTGAATAAAAAAGAAGGTTGTTTTAATAATTTGTAGTTGGTGTTTGAATGTAAAACATATTAAATTAAAATGTTTTTTAGGAAATGTTAAGTTGTTTTAGAATGTAAAACGGTTAATTGAACTATTTAATTTTAATGTGTAAAATATAAAATGGAGCTATTTATAAGTTATAATCCGATTAATTTTTATTAATATTTTTTGTGTTAATTATAATTTTTAGCTGTTTTTAAATCTAATTTTTGTTTTTGTAAAAGTGTAAATTAGTACTAAATGTTTTCGTTCTCTAATGTGAAATGCTAAAATTTGTTACCAAGTTTTATTTTGAACGAAGTAACATAAATGTCTAAAAATTATAAATTAATTATTTATTAAATTGTTTTTTAATTATTGTTTAAATGAATTCAAATAAAAAGCCATATTTAAGTTGTATAGATTATACTGTTTCAAATAAAAAATTTGATTTAATATACAATGCTAAACTAGATATGTTAGAAACGTATCCGCAACCAAAAGTTGAAGAGTTAGGTTTGTATTATCAAAGTTCAGATTATATTTCGCATACAGATGCTAAAAAATCTTTCCTTGATAAAGTTTATCAAATTGTAAAAAAATATGCTTTAAACACGAAATTGAAATTGATCAATTCTTTTAAAACTTCTGAACAAAATTTATTAGATATTGGATGTGGTACAGGTGATTTTTTAGTTACTTGTAAAAATAATGGATGGAATGTAGTAGGAGTAGAGCCAAATAAAAATGCAAGAGATTTAGCAGAATCAAAATTAAATAAACAAAGTACTTCAACAATTTTTTCTGATATTGAACAATTAACTTCAGAAAAGTTCGATGTTATAACCCTTTGGCATGTGTTAGAACATGTACCGAATTTAGAATCATATATTTTAAAATTAAAAAGTTTATTAAAACCTAATGGTGTTTTGGTTGTAGCGGTTCCTAATTTTAAAAGTTTCGATGCGTTGTATTATAAACAATATTGGGCTGCTTTTGATGTGCCGCGTCATTTATGGCATTTTTCAAAAACTGCAATTCAACAACTTTTTTCAAAACAACAAATGGATGTTGTTAAAATTCTTCCAATGAAATTTGATTCGTTTTATGTTTCACTATTAAGCGAAAAGTATAAAACTTCTAAATCTAATTTTATAAAGGCATTTTACATTGGTTTTAAATCAAATTTAAAAGCAAGTGCTTCAAAAGAGCATTCTTCCTTAATTTATGTCATAAAAAACAGCTAAAATCCATTTTAAGCACTTTTAAAGCCTTTTTATTTTAAAAACGACTACTTGGTTTAAATTTTTTTAAAGTTTTCTCTTAATTAAGCTAACAAAGTCATTTTTGATAAGGTTTTATTATAGTAGTAGTTTTTAGTATAAATTATTCTAATAATTTAAAATTATAATATAAACTATTTATTTTGTTTATATATTCGCAAGAATTTTAAACAATAAGGAATTCTAAAAACAAAATTTTAAAACATGAAAAAATTACTATTAATTGCTTTTGTAATTGTATTTGCATCTTGTAACCAAACAAAAATTGCTTACATTAATGTTGAAGATTTAATGAAAGATTATGAAGGAACAAAAGCCTTAGAAGAAACTTTAAAAGAAAAACAAGAGGCAATGGCAAAAGAATTGGATAGTATTTCTGCTCCTTTTCAAGAAAAAGTGCAAGAGTATTATCAAAATGCTCAAAAAATGTCTGCTACTAAAAGAGCTCAAACTGAACAACAATTACAACAAGAGCAACAAATTTTACAAGGAAGACAACAACAAGCTAGCCAAGAATTACAACAAGAAAATCAACTTTTAAGTGAAGCTATTACTAAAAAAGTAGATAGTTTTGTGGCAGTATATTCAAAAGCAAATGGTTTAAATTTAGTATTAGGTACTTCTGGAAATGGAACTGTAATGTATGGTGATGATAATTTAGATGTAACAAATGCTATTTTAGAAATGCTTAACGAAGATTTTTCTAAAGAATAACATATAAAATACTTATAATCAGTAGTTTAAATAACTTTTAAAAGCCATAATTCTAAATTTACATAGAATTTTGGCTTTTCTTATTTAAATTAACTGGTTAATTTTAACAAATGATAGAAATAATTAAAGCTAACGTTAAAGATGCCAAATTAATAGCTGAGATTGGTAAAAAAACGTTTTGTGAGTCGCACGGTATAAGTGCTTCTAAAGCAGATATTAACGCTTTTGTGTCTGAAAAATATACAAAAGAGGCATTGGTAAAGCAATTACAAAACAGTAAAAATAATTACCATTTAATTTATTACAATAATAAACTTGCCGGATTTACTAATCTTGAATTAAATTGTTCAAATACAAATATTGAAGCTAAAAATGTAAGTAAATTAGATCGTTTTTATCTTTTAAAAGAGTTTTATGGACAAAAATTAGGATTAAAATTATTCCAATTTAATTTAGAAATCTCAAAAAAACATAAACAAAAAGGAATGTGGCTAGCTGTATGGGTAGATAATAAAAGGGCTATAAATTTTTATCAAAAAGCTGGATTTAAAATTGTAGGGAAATACGATTTTCAAATTTCTAAAACGCATTCTAATCCTAACCACATTATGTATGTTGCTTTTTAAATTATAAGCCTAAAAAAGTACTATCTACCAGTACATTATCTAATTGTAAATCGTGTACTTCTACAGGAATTTCATCTATCAATTGAAAAGGGTAGCAAATTCCAACTTTTTTTGAAGTTGGATGTTGTGCCATAAAGTTATCGTAATAACCACCACCATAACCTAATCTATAATTCTTTGTATTAAAAGACAAGCCAGGTACAATAATCAAGTCATACGTACCTAAAAATTCAATTGAATTTGCTGGATAACTAGTTCCAAACACTCCTTTTTCTAATTCGTCTAAAGAATTTAAAATCAAATTTTGTAATTTTCTATTTGGTAATGTTTTGGGAGTTACAACTGTAATATTTTCTTGTAACATTTTATCAATCAATTCATTAATATTAATTTCTGTTCCCATTGGTAAATAACAATGTACCGTTTTAAAATTATGTTTTTTAATAATGTTCCACAGCGAACCACAAATCCAAGCATCGTAATTTTTCTTTGCTGGTTTTGATAATTTTGAGCGTTTTAATAGCATTTCTTTTCGTAAAACCTTTTTTTTAGCTACAATTGACATTATCTACTAGTTTAAAATATTAGTTAGAATAAATATATTCATTATAATTTAAAAACCATTTATCTTTATCAAATACAACTTAAAGAAGTACTATGATTTTAAAACTTAGTCAATTATTTATTTTAAAAACTAATCAGCAATTTTACACGAAACAAGAACTATTTATACTGCAATTAAATGGTAATTTTATAAAACAAATGGAAAATTTATTAGGTTTAACTTATCTAGAAAACACCGATTTACAAGGTAATTTATGTTTTGTAAATAATAGTGAAGTACTTTCGGAATTTAAAACAGTTTTTACTAAAAAGGATATTATTAGATATGTAATTTCTTCATTAAATAAAACTATTTTCGATTCAGAAAAAGATGAAATACAATTGCCAATTAATGCGCATAATTTTTGGGAAAAAGTAAAAAATTAACCTAAAACCTTTTACTTTATTTATAATTGAGGTCTTATCTAAGCTGTTAAACCTAATAGGTTTCTAAAACTGTAGGTTTGCTATTTTGGAGTATATTTACAAAAAATTAAATTTATAAAATGAAAAAGCTATTATTTATAGTATTGTTTTTGGTTTTTCAAGTAAACTTTGCACAAGAGGACGCTACAAGAGGTTATAAAGTTAAAGTTGGAGAACAAGCACCAAATTTAAAATTTGCCTTATTAGACGGGACAAAATACACTAATGAGACTTTAAAAGGCAAAGTTGTTGTATTACAATTTACTGCATCTTGGTGTTCTGTTTGTAGAAAAGAAATGCCGCATCTAGAAAAACAGGTTTGGCAAAAATTTAAAAATGACGATTTTATTTTAATAGGTGTTGATTTAAAAGAAGATTTAAAAAAAGTAAAACGATTTATTGCTCAAATGCAAGTAACCTATCCTTTTACTATTGATACAGACGGTGCTATGTTTGAAAGTTTTACACTACCAAATGCAGGTGTAACCAGAAATATTGTGCTAGATAAAAATGGAAAAATAATTTTTCTTTCTCGTTTGTATGAAGAAAAAGAATTTAACAATATGATTGAAGTAATAGCAAATGAATTAAAAAAAGGCTAATTATGAAAAATAAAATTAGCGATGCATCACAACCAAACAATCCATTACATGGTGTAAAATTAGCTGAAATTTTACAATATTTAGTTTCAGAATACGGCTGGGAAGAATTAGGAGTTCTTATAAAAATTAATTGTTTTAGAAGTAACCCAACTATAAAATCTAGTCTTAAATTTTTAAGAAAAACACCTTGGGCAAGAGAAAAAGTTGAAAACTTATATTTAAAAACTATTAAGTAACAAGCTATTCTTTAATTAAACAAACTCTAAAATGGCTAAAGATATACTGCTTATTACGCCGCCTTTTACACAATTAAACACACCTTATCCGGCTACTGTTTACCTAAAAGGTTTTTTAAATACCAAGCAAATAAGTTCATTTCAAATGGATTTGGGTATTGAGGTAATTACAGCACTGTTTTCAAAAAAAAGTTTAGAGAATTTGTTCGAAGTTGCCTTAGAAAATAATACCATTATTTCTCAAAATTCGCAACGTATTTATGCTTTAAAGAATAGTTATCTTTCAACAATTAATCCTGTTATTTCTTTTCTTCAAGGAAAAAATGAAACTTTAGCACGACAAATTTGTACCAGTTCTTACCTTCCAAAAGCGTCAAGGTTTGATCAGTTAGACGATTTAGAATGGGCATTTGGTTCTATGGGCATTTTAGATAAAGCAAAACATTTAGCAACACTTTATTTAGAAGATATTTCCGATTTTATTAAAGAATGTATAGATGAAAATTTTGGATTTAGTAGGTATGCAGAAAGTTTAGGACAAAGTGCAAATAGCTTTGATGAATTGTACAACAATTTACAGTTAGATAAAACATATATTGATGAAATTACATTACAAATTTTAGATGATAAATTACAATTAATTCAGCCAAAACTAGTATGTATTTCTGTACCTTTTCCTGGAAATTTGTATAGTGGATTTCGTTGTGCACAATTCATTAAAAAGAAGTATCCAGAGATTAAAATTTCTATGGGTGGTGGATTTCCAAACACCGAATTACGTAGCCTGTCAGATGTGCGCGTATTTGAATTTTTCCATTTTATTACTTTAGATGATGGTGAACTACCAATTGAAATTTTGTGGAATTATATTAAAAGCCCTTCTGAAGAAAATTACAATTTTAAAAGAACATTTTTAAAAGAAAACAATAAAGTTGTTTATAAAAATACATCAACAAGAAACGATTATAAACAAAGTGAATTAGGAACGCCAGATTATACCGATTTATTATTAAACTCTTATCTTTCTGTAATTGAAATTGCTAATCCAATGCATAGTTTGTGGAGCGATGGTCGTTGGAATAAATTAACTATGGCACACGGTTGTTATTGGGGAAAATGTACTTTTTGCGATATTTCTTTAGACTATATAAAAATTTATGAACCTATTACGGCAAAATTACTGGTAGACAGAATGGAAACAATTATTGAAACCACCGGGGAAAGTGGATTTCATTTTGTTGATGAAGCTGCACCACCTGCCTTAATGAGAGGGTTGGCTTTAGAAATTTTAAAACGAGATTTAACCGTTACTTGGTGGGCAAATATTCGATTTGAAAAAAGTTTTACCAAAGATTTATGTATTCTTTTAAAAGCATCGGGTTTAATTGCCGTTTCTGGCGGATTAGAAGTCGCCTCAGAGCGTTTATTAAAATTAATAGATAAAGGTGTAACTATTGAGCAAGTAGCGCAGGTAAACCTTAATTTTACGGAATCTGATATTTTGGTACACGCATATTTAATGTATGGTTTTCCAACGCAAACGGTACAAGAAACTGTTGATAGTTTAGAAATGGTTCGTCAGTTATTTGCTTTAGGTATTATAAATTCTGGATTTTGGCATCAATTTTCGTTAACAGCACACAGTCCAATTGGTTTAAATCCAGATAATTATGGAGTTATTCCAAATTATAAAGAAATTACGTTTGCTAATAACGATGTTGATTTTAAAGATAAAACTGGAATAAATCATTCAAAATTTAGTTATGGATTAAAAAAATCAATTTTTAATTTTATGCACGGCATTGGATTTGATGTTGATTTACAAGAATGGTTCGATTTTAAAATTCCTGAAACAACAATTAACCCATATTTTATTGAAGATTGTTTAGTTCCTCAAGAAAGTTTAACTATAAAATCTTCTGCTAAAATAGTGTGGATAGGAGGGAACCCGCTAGTTTCTTATACTTCAAAAACAAAAAGAGGAAAAACTCGTGAGTTTATTCAATTGGCATTTCATACCAAAAACGAACTTTTTGAAACTTCATTAGAAAAAGATAAAGGCGAGTGGTTATTAGATGTATTAGAAGAAATTGCTGTTAATAGCGGAAGTTCAAAAACTTTTGTACAAATAAAACAAGATTTTGAAAATTCTTTCGATAATTTTGAATTGTTTTGGTATTCTAAACCTATTAAAAACCTTAGAAATTACGGTTTATTGGTTTTGTAAGTATAACATTAGTTTATTTTAGAAAGTTGTATTTTTCTGTAGAAATATTAATTATAAATGTTGTTTTAAAAGTTAAATCTATGTCAACCTGAACTTATTTAAAATGACGAATTTTAGTACTTTCTGAATAAGCTCTATTTTTATCAATTAAAAAGTGAGCAAGATTAATTTAAAACTCGACTCACTTATTTTACTGTATCTTTGCAAAAATCTTGTTTTAAAAACTACGTATGCAATTTAAAGACTTAAAGTTAAATAAACCTATTTTAAAAGCCATAGAGGCAAAAAATTATACATCAGCAACACCAGTACAAGCACAAACTATTCCGTTGGTTTTAGCTAAAAATGATGTAATAGCTTCAGCACAAACTGGAACAGGAAAAACAGCTGCTTTTGCCTTACCAATTTTACAATTACTTTTTGATAAACAAGATGCTGGTAAAAAAGGAAAAAAAGTGAAAGCTTTGGTTATTAGTCCAACCAGAGAATTGGCAATTCAAATTGAAGAAAACTTTAAAACATACAGTAAATTTACCAATTTAAGAACCACAGTTGTTTACGGTGGAACATCTATAGAACCACAAAAAGATGTACTTAAAAAAGGTGTTGATATTTTGGTTGCTACGCCAGGTAGATTGTTAGATTTACACAAACAAGATTGCTTAAATTTAGATTATATTGAAACCTTAGTGTTAGATGAAGCCGATTTAATGTTAGATATGGGTTTTATAGACGATGTTCGTAAAATTGAACGTTTATGTCCTAACGAAAAGCAAATATTATTGTTTTCTGCTACAATGCCTACAAAAGTTGTACAGTTAGCAAACAAAATTTTAAAAGAACCTGAAACCGTAGATGTAACACCAACTTCATCTGCTGCTAAAAGTGTAAATCAGTTATTATTTTATGTGCATAAACAACATAAAATGGAGTTGTGTTTATATTTACTAAGAAATACTATAAAAGGTAATATTTTAATTTTTAGACGTACCAAAATGGGTATTGCTAAACTTGAAAAAATGCTTAAAGGAAATGGTTATAAAGTTGATAGTATTCACGGAGATAAAACACAAAATGATCGCGAAAAAGCACTAAATAATTTTAAAGAAGGAGCTATAAATATTTTAATAGCAACAGATGTTGCCGCACGTGGAATTGATATTGATAATTTAGACGCTGTTATAAACTTTGATATTCCAAATGTTTCTGAAACTTATGTCCATAGAATTGGTAGAACTGGTAGAGCCGGAAATACAGGAGAAGCGTATTCATTTTGTTCTGCAGACGAGAAAGCATATATAAAAGATATTCAACAATTAATTAATACTGCAATCCCTGTAATGGACCAACATCCTTATGTATTAGATCCTAAGGCAAAGCGAGAAGTACACAGAACACCAGGTAAAAGTAAACACAAACCAGGAAGAAAATCTGCTGCTTCAAAGAAAAATAAAAAGCGATGGTATTAATAATCGCCATTACAAGTTATTGGAAGTAGAAAAATATCTGAAATTCTAAACTCAAAAAGCTTCAATTTACTTGTAACAGCGATTTAAAACAAACAAACAAAATCAGTATTAATGTAACTGACTTGTACTTTCAAGAGAATGAAACTTGCCTTTTAGTAAAAGGTTTATAGGCGTTTTATTGGTTAGGTTGTCAGAAACAGGACATCTATCTTCAATTTTAGCAATCCATTCTTCTAATATTTCAATAGAAACATCACAATCTGGTTCTAAAGAAACATCAATTTTTTTATAGCCTGATCTATCTTCAAACGAAGATCCAAACAAGCGTTGTGGATTTAAATTACCACACATTTTAATTTTTAAGCCACGTAATTCAAAATCCATTTCCTTAGCAATTACGTGTCCCATTACATTTATACATCCACAAAGTGCAGCAAGTATATATTCAACAGGATTTGCACCTTCATTTGTGCCGCCAAGACTTTCAGGTTCATCAATTACAATTTCAAAACCTCTTGCTTTTACAACTGTTTTGGTTGGGTTTTCACTTTGAGCTACAACTCTAAATTTTAAATCTTCCATAATTTGTTCCAATTTAAATTTAACCTGATTTTTATTTACTATAAAGTTAAGTATAAGTAAAAAATCTAATTCAACTTAGTAAGTGAAGTACTCCATATTTAATAATGTAATATTACATTCAAAACCTATTTTAAAATGACTTTATTATGTATGTATTTTAGTTGATTTTTAATGCATAATATTAGTTAATAGCTTTGTTTAAATTAATTTTTTAAAAATTGTTTTTTATTCTTTTATCAGAATAGAAATCATTAATTTTATAGATTAAAGTTCATTTTTTTCAAATGTGCTTACCACAATACAAAATATTAGAAATTCATGAAAAATATAGTTACACTATTTTTAAGTTTTTGTTTTATAATAACAAGCTTTGCACAAACTGGTAAGGTTTTCGACAACCTATCAATTAAGAGTAATATTTTAAAAAGTGAACGAAAATTTGCTGTTTATTTACCACCAGATTATGAAACTTCTGAAAGAAGTTATCCTGTTTTATATTTGTTGCACGGTTTAGGAGACGACCAAACTGGCTGGGTTCAATTTGGTGAGGTACTTCGCATAACAGATGCTGCAATTAAAGAAGGCTCTGCAACTCCTATGATTATAATTATGCCGGATGCAAATACCGAGAAAATTGGTTATTTTAATTCCATTGATGGAGATTGGAACTACGAAAACTTCTTTTTTAAAGAGTTTATGCCAACGGTAGAAAAAAAGTATAGAATAAAAAGTTCTAAACGTTTTAGAGCTATTGCAGGACTTTCTATGGGAGGGGGCGGAACATTTATGTATGCATTGCATCGTCCAGATTTATTTTCGTCTGCTTGTCCTTTAAGTGCTTTTATTGGACCTCGTACAATAGATGAATATAAAGACTGGCAAAAACGATTAGGGAATGATGTAGTTGTTAGTGATAAAAAAATTCAAACTTATTTAGAAACTCACAATGCACTTTCTTTAATTAATAATACACCTGTTGAAGAGTCAAAATCTGTGCATTGGTATATTGATTGTGGCGACGATGATTTTTTATTTGAAGGTAATAGTTTAGTGCATATTGCCATGCGAAAAAATAATATTCCACATGAATATCGTGTTAGAAATGGCGCACATAATTGGACGTATTGGCGTGAAGCTTTGCCTGAAGTATTGTTTTTTGTTTCAAAAACTTTTCATCAGCATTAAAAACATTGGTAAAACTGTTTTAAATCCAGGCTTTTTGTTCTTCTTCAGTTAAAAAAGTCCAAGCAACAATACGTGTAACTTTATTTCCTTGATGCATTGGAATTGTTTTAATTTTAGTGGCACCCATTTTTTTTAATGAAGGCACTAAGCTTTCTGCATTTTGTTTTTTTGAAACTAGGGTAGTATACCAAAAACAATTGGTTTTAAATTGTGCACTTTCGTAAGCATAAGTATGAATAAATGCTTTTTCACCACCTTTATACCATAATTCTTGCTGTTTTCCACTAAAATTACGAGATTCAACAGAATCTGTATTTCCTAAACCTTCTAATTTTCTAGCATTGGCTTGCATTGCTTCTTCTTGCGATTTGTAAAAAGGTGGATTGCAAATAGTGGCCGATAATTTAGTGTCTTTAGTTAAAATCCCTTTAAATATTTGACTAGCATCTTTTTGCTGAATCAATTTAATGGCATTAGAAAGTTTATTTTTTTTAATTATTTTTTCAGCTCTATCTATAGATTTTTTATCAATATCTGTTCCTAGAAAATTCCATTGATACTCAGCATTTCCTAGTAAAGGATATATACAATTTGCACCTGTTCCAATATCTAAAACGCTAATATTATTAGTAATTCCAGACGATTTTAATAAATCTGCCAAATAATGAATATAATCTACTCTTCCAGGAATTGGTGGACATAAATTATCATCAGGAAAATTCCAAAAAGAAATATTATAAAATTTAAATAGCAACGCTGTATTTATAGCTTTAACAGCTTTCGGGTTCGCAAAATCTATGGTTTCAGTCCCATATTTATTTACAAAAACAAATTCTTTTAAATCTGGATATACTTCGCACAAAGCCACAAAATTATAACCATTTTTATGTTTGTTATTTATATGTAATTTACTGTTATTCTCTTTTGCTGTTTTCATAATTTAATTTCTGCTGTAAAAGTAGTCATTTTAAGTTTTAACATAATTTTATATTCACAAAACGAATGAACGTTCATTTTGTGAATTATTTTTTATACATTTGTACTCACAAAACACTATTATGAAAATGAATTCTTTAAAAATTTGGAATGTTTTAAAAATTGTAATTGCAGTATTTATGATATATGCAGGAGCACAACATTTTATAAAACCAAGCTTTTTTATGCCATTTGTTCCGGCATTTTTACCTTTTAAATTAGCAATAATTTATATTTCTGGAGCTGTTGAAATTATAGTAGGAGCAATGTTGCTTTTTAAAAAGTATGCAAAATTAGGAGCCTTGGGAATATTAATTTTATTAATACTTTTTCTACCAATTCATATTTGGGATGTGTTTTCTAGCACTCCAGCTATTGGTAGTAAACAAGCAGCTTTTATTAGATTACCTATTCAATTTTTACTAATTTTTATAGTTTGGAAGGTAAACAAATCAATTTCTCAAAATAAAAAATAGTATAGTTATGGCAATAAGACAAAAATGTGATAAAAAAAGAAAATCACTATTAAGTGCAACGCTTACTTTGGTAAATAACAATGGTTTTCATGCTGCTCCAATGAGTAAAATTGCAAAAATGGCAAGCGTATCACCAGCTACTATTTATATTTATTTTGAAAATAAACAAGATTTAATCAATCAGTTGTATTTAGAAATTAAAGCAGCTTTTAGTGCTTGTGCATTTAAAAATTATAATGAAGAAGAAAGTATTAAAGATAGTTTTAAACAGGTTTGGATGAATATTGCCGATTTTAAATTGAATCAAATTCCAGAATCAAATTTTTTATCGCAAATAGATAATTCACCAATAATTGATGAAGAAAGTAGACTAAAGGGTTTAAAACATTTACAACCCTTGTTAGACTTATGGGAACGCGGACAACAAAAAGGTGTTATAAAATTAGTATCGCCTTATTTATTATATGCATACACAATTTATCCCTTAGCCTTTTTATCGAATATGAAACAAAAAGAATTAATTGTTTTGTCTGAAAAAAATTTAGAAGAAGCATTTCAATCGGCTTGGAATAGTATAAAAGCATAAGTATGAAAAAAACGGCAATTATTTTAGGTGCAACTGGGCTTACAGGAGGTATTCTTTTAGAAAAATTATTAAAAGATCAACGGTATAAAACCATTAAATTATTTTCAAGAAAAAAGATTGAAAATTTACCTTCAAAAGTAGAGCAATTTATTGGAGATACTATTGCTCTAGAAAACTTTAAGAAAGAATTTATAGCCGATGAAGTTTTTTGTTGTATTGGAACCACTGCAAAAAAAACACCCGATAAAACTATTTATAAATCTATAGATTATGGTATTCCAGTAAAAGCGGCAAAACTTTCAAAACAAAACGGAATTGATACTTTTTTAGTGGTTTCTGCACTTGGTGCAAACGCAAAAAGTAACATTTTTTACAATAGAACAAAAGGTGAAATGGAACAAGAAGTTCTTTCTGAAAAAATTAAAAACACCTACATTTTACAACCTTCAATTATTGGTGGAAATAGAAAAGAAAATAGAATTGGTGAAAAAATTGGCTTGGCTATTTTTAAAATTCTGCAACCTTTTTTCGTTGGAAAATTAAAAAAATATAAAATTACTGAAGCTGAACATATTGCACAAGCAATGCTAAACTTAGCAAATTCAACTTCAAAAGAAAAAATAATAAGCTCATATCAAATTAAAAATAAAGCAATTAATAATTAAAAAAATAAAAATAAATGGAATTATTAGATAAATTAAACTGGAGATACGCAGCAAAAGCAATGAATGGAGAAAAGGTATCAGAAGAAAAAATTGCAAACATTATTGAAGCAGCGCGTTTAGCACCAACATCAAGCGGATTACAACCTTTTGAAATAATTGTAGTTAAAAATCAAGCCACTAAAGAAGCAATTAAGCCAGTAGCTTGGAACCAAAGTGTAATTACAGATTGTTCTCACTTATTGGTTTTTGCAGCTTGGGATACTTATACTGAAGAAAGAATCAATAAAATGTTCGATCTTACAAATGAAATCCGTGGGTTTAAAAACGAAGGTTGGGAAAATTACCGTCAAATGTTACTAAGTTCTTACCCACAACAAGATACTGAAGTAAACTTTAATCACGCGGCAAAACAAGCATACATAGCATTTAGTGCGGCAATTATCGCAGCTGCTTATGAAGGTGTAGATGCAACTCCAATTGAAGGTTTTGACCCTGCTGAAGTTGATAAAATTTTAGGTTTACGCGAAAAAGGTTTACGCAGTGCAGTAATATTACCAATTGGTTATAGAGATGCAGATAAAGACTGGTTAGTTAACTTGGTAAAAGTTAGAAAAAGTACTGAAGATTTAGTAACTGTTATTGAATAAATTTAAAATGTCTACAAAAGAAAATAATTATACTGCTATTGCTACCGCAAAAGGAGGTAGAAGTGGCCAAGTAAAAACAACTGACGGAGTATTAGATTTAAAAGTATCTGTACCTGTTGAATTTGGCGGACAAGAAAACGGATATACCAATCCAGAACAATTATTTGCTGCTGGTTGGGCTGCTTGTTTTGATAATGCCGTTATAATGGTTGCTAAAAATAAAAAAATTGAAGTTGATTCTACAACAACTGTTGAGGTTACTTTAGGCGCTCAAGAAGGTGGAAGTGTAGGTCTTTCGGCAATTATTAAAGTGAAAATAGATAATTTACCAGCAAAAGAAGCTAAAAAAATTATAACTGCAGCACATAGAGTTTGTCCTTATTCTAAAGCTACAAAAGGAAATATTAACGTTGAAATTATTCAACTTTAAACTAAAAAATTATGAACAAAACAATTTTATTAGAAAAAAGACCCGTTGGGAAACCTCAACTATCAGATTTTAAATTTGTTTCAAATGAAGTAGAAAGTATAAACGCAGGAGAACTACTTTTAAAAACAACGTATGTATCTGTAGATCCGTATTTAAGAGGAAGAATGAGCGATGCAAAATCTTATGTACCGCCATTTGAATTACATAAACCAATTTCATCAGGTATTGTTGCTGAAGTAATTGAATCTAAAAATGAATCATTCAAAAAAGGTGATTTTGTAAGTGGATTATTAGCTTGGAAAGAAATTCAAAAATCTAACGGAGAAGGCTTGTTAAAAGTAGATGCTTCAAAAGCGCCGCTTTCAACGTATTTAGGTGTTTTAGGAATGACAGGTTTAACGGCATATCTAGGTTTAACAGAAATAGGAAAACCTAAAAAAGGGGAAACCATTGTTATTTCTGGTGCTGCAGGTGCAGTAGGAAGTGTTGTTGGACAAATTGCTAAAATATTTGGTTGTAAAGTTATTGGTATTGCAGGAACTGACGACAAAGTAGCTATGTTAAAAACGTCTCTTGGTTTTGACGAAGCAATTAACTACAACACTACCAAAAATATGGCTGCAGCCATTAAAGAAGCTGCTCCAAATGGTGTAGATATTTATTTCGACAATGTTGGTGGTCCAATTTCCGATGCTGTTTTATTTAATATCAACAGATTTGCACGTATTATTATTTGCGGAGCCATTTCAGTTTACAATAAAACAGAACTACCAACAAGTGTTAGTGTACAGCCTTTTTTAGTAAAAAATAGTGCATTAATGCAAGGTTTTATAGTTTCTAATTATGCTGAAAAATTTCCTGAAGCTATTCAAGAATTATCACAATGGCTAGCTGAAGGAAAATTAAAATATCAAGAAACTATAGTGAATGGATTCGATACAATTCCTCAGGCGTTTTTAGATCTTTTTGATGGAAAAAATAGTGGTAAAATGCTAGTTAAAATATAAATAATCTATTAAAATATTTATTATGAATAATTTTCAATATAAAAATCCGACAAAAATTTTATTTGGTAAAAATCAAATAGAAAATCTTGCTACTGAAATTCCAGAAAATGCAAAAGTATTAATGTTGTTTGGTGGAGGAAGTATTAAAAAGAATGGTGTTTACGAACAAGTTTCCAAAGCACTTTCTAAATTTGAAGTGATTGAATTTGGTGGAATTCCAGCAAATCCAGAATACGATGTTTTAATGGAAGCTTTAACTATTATTAAAGCTGAAAAAATCACGTATTTATTAGCTGTAGGTGGAGGTTCTGTAATTGATGGAACCAAATTTTTATCCGCAGCAGCCTTATATGAAGGTGAAGAGCCTTGGGATATTTTATCTAAAAACATTCGTACATTAGAAGGAATGCCTTTTGGAACAGTACTTACCTTACCTGCAACAGGATCAGAAATGAATTCGGGTGCGGTAATTACAAGAGCTGAAATCAAAGAAAAATTCGCCATGGGCGGACCAGGATTATTTCCTCAGTTTTCAATTTTAGATCCTGAAGTTGTAAAATCTATTCCAAAACGTCAAATTGCAAATGGATTAGCGGATTCTTTTACGCATGTTTTAGAACAATATATGACGTATCCTGTTGATGCAAAATTACAAGATCGTTTTGCAGAGAGTATTCTACAAACTATTGTTGAAATTGCTCCAACAATGTTAAAAGAAGAGTTTGATTATAATACGGCTTCTAACTTTATGTGGAGTTGTACTATGGCGTTGAATGGATTAATTCAACAAGGAGTTCCAAGTGACTGGGCTATTCACGCAATTGGACACGAATTAACAGCTTTATTTGGTATTGATCACGCACGTACATTGGCAATTATTACTGAAAGTCATTACTCAGTAAATTTAGAAGATAAAAAAGAAAAACTAGCGCAGTATGCAACACGTGTTTGGAATGTTACGGAAGGAACTTTAGAAGAAAAAGCAACAGCGGGAATTGAAAAAACAACAGCGTTTTTCCATTCATTAGGAATTGAAACAAAACTTTCTGAATATACCGAAGATTACAAAGGAACTGCTGAAATAATTTCAAAACGATTTGAAGAACGTGGTTGGAAAGGTTTAGGCGAACACGGAAAAGTAACACCAACAATGGTTGAAAAAATTGTTGAAATGAGTTATTAAAATAACCTGACATTATGCTGAATTTATTTCAGTATTACATTATTCTGATAATCTAATTGTTTGATGATTCAGGTTGATAAAAAACAGAAAAAGCCGAAGAATTATTCTTCGGTTTTTTTATTTACTAAAAACTCCAAAACTAAATATTAATCTATTTTTTATTGCATAATGTAAAGTATTATTTACATTTGTATAAAAATAATAGATTATGAAACTACAAATACTACCAAATTGGTGTAAAAAATTAGGGTTGACAGTTTTTATTGTCTTTTCATTTATTGCTGCTGGAGATGATTTTGTAAATGGTTTTTGTGATGGTTATAACTCTTTTCAACCCATTGATGAGAAAATAGCTAATAAAGAACACGTTGTTTCACAAATTGAACATATTACTACTTTTAAAGATTTTTTTGGAGCAAAAACATTGCGTTATTTAGATGCACTTTCAATTTTGGGTATTTTAATGTATATGCTTTCCAAAGAAAAAGTGGAGGATGATTATATCAATCAATTACGGTTGGAATCGTATCAACTAACAGCCATTGTTGGAATACTAATTTCAATTGTACTGTATGCTTTTTCTGAGGAAATAAAACTAACTATCGATTATTTTGTAACCTTGTTTATGTATTTTTACTTAATCACGTTCTTCATTAAAAAAAGAATTTATTAGTTATGTTAGTTTTATTAAAATTAAACTGTTTTTTAGAATTAAACTTAACATTTTTAATTACCGTTCTGTTCATAGCTTTATTAATTATTTTTATAACTGAAACAACTCTAAAAAATGAAAAACCTAATTAAAGTAGAACGCGCACGTCACGATTTAACACAAGCGCAATTGGCTGATGAATTGGGTGTTTCAAGACAAACAATTCACGCCATTGAAAAAAATAAATTCAATCCGTCAGTAACATTGGCCATAAAAATGGCTCGTTTTTTTAAAGTTACCGTTGAATATTTATTTGATATTGAAGAAGAAGATTAATTATTATTTAACCAATAAAAACAAAATGAAATTTACCACTGTATATTTAGATGATAACAAAATTGAAGTATTTAATTCTTTTTTAGGGAAGGAAACCGTTAAAGTTAATGGTGAAATTGTTTCGGAAATATATTCAATCTTTGGAGCAACACATACATTTAAGATTAAAGAAAATGAGCAAGAAGTTGAATGTAAAATGGTGATAGGTTTTGGATTTAGTGGAGTTGTAGTTGACCTTTATAAAAATGAAAAACCAATTATTGAATCTCCAAAAAATGGTTGTCTTGGATTTTTATTAATTGTTTTTGCTATTGCTATAGTTTTTAGAGCACTAGATTATTTTTTGGGTTATTTATTTTAATACTTTCAAATTTTAAAACACAAAAAAAAGCCGAAGAATTATTCTTCGGCTTTTTTATTGGGTAAAATGTCCCGTCCTGAAATAGCGATACACTAAAACACAAGTGTAATGAAAACATCAGACAAATCAGGTGCAGCAAAGCGAACTCAAAAAGATTACTCGCTTTCTTTTAAACTTCAATTAGTTGAAGAAGTAGAACAAGGATTTTTAACAAAAACCCAAGCCAAGCGTAAATATGGTATTCAGGGAGACGCTACAGTAACCAAATGGTTGCAAAAATATGGTAACTTTGATTGGGAAAACCAAGTTCCAAAAACGATGTCAAAAACTCCAGAACAAAAAATACTTGAGCTTGAAGCTAAAATAAAGCTCCTTGAAAAACAGAAAGCTAGAGCTGAACATCTAGCAGAACGTGCTGATAAAAAGGTTATTATTTTCGATATGCTTGTTGATATGGCAGAAAAGGAATATGATATTCAAATAAGAAAAAATTACACACCCGACTTATCAACATCTTCAAAGAAGAATATAAAGAAACTTTAGTTTCTACCTGTGATTTGCTCGGGGTAAACAGACAGGTTTACTATAGATCCATAAAATCAAGACTTCATAAACAAACTGTAGCACAAAAAGTTATCGTTTTGGTTCGTGATATTCGGATGCTAATGCCAAGATTGGGTGGTAAGAAATTATACTTTCTGTTAAAGGATAAATTATCACTATTAAAAGTAGGAAGAGATAAATTGTTTAGAATACTAAAAGCTAACCATATGTTAATAATACCTAAAAGAAGCTACCACATAACTACAGACTCTCATCATAGATTTAGAAAGCACAGAAACCTTGTCAGCTCAATGGATATAGAAGGGCCTGAATCAGTTTGGGTGAGTGATATTACATATATCGGAACGAGAACCAACCCTTCGTATCTGGCATTAATCACAGATGCTTATTCTAAAAAGATTGTAGGATATGATGTGTCAAAATCTTTATCAATGGATGGTTCATTGAGGGCATTGGAAATGGCTATAAATAATAGAAAATACAAAGAAAGTCCATTAATACATCACTCTGATAGAGGGTTGCAATATTGCTCGAATGAATATCAAAGACTATTAGAAAACAATGAGATTAAGCCTAGTATGACTGAAAAATATGATCCATATGAAAATGCAGTTGCAGAGCGAATAAATGGAATTTTAAAACAGGAATTTAGTGTAGCACAGAAGATTCAAGATTTTAAAGTAAAGAAGAAACTGGTCAAAAATGCAATAGAAATATACAACAATATAAGACCTCATTTATCTAACGAAATGCTAACACCAATACAAATGCACGCACAAAAAAAAATTAAACCAAAACAATACAAATCAAAAAAGCTGAACAATGATGTCATTATTCAGCTTTAATTTTTAACTTTTACCCTTTAATAATCTGTATTGGTTATTTAGGACTAGACAGTTATTGTAATAATTTTCTTATTTTTCGACTTAAATTAGGATCAATTATAAAAAGATGATTTATACCGGAAAAACAAATGAATATTTAAGAATTGAATTAATTGATGCTAATAACTGCACTATTTTAAAAGAAAACATAGAAAGCAGCCTAACCTTACTTTGGTGTTTAGATAACACTACCACACTAACAATTGATAATAAAAAACATCATTTTAAAAAAAATGAAATTGTTTGTTTTACCGAATTTCATAAAATTGAAACTACCGCAGTTGGAAAACTTCAAATGATACGTTTTAATAGACCTTTCTATTGCATTATAGATCACGATTCGGAAATTAGTTGTAAGGGAATCTTATTTTTTGGCGCTTCACAATTACCTGTTTTAAAGCTTTTAAATAAAGACATAGAACCTTTTGAAACCTTGTTTAAGGTTTTTAAACATGAAATGGAATCTAACGATAAACTACAGTTAGAAATGCTTCAAATGTTATTAAAAAGATTGCTTATTCTATGTACACGCATTTATAAAGATCAGCATAATTATAATAAGCTAGATTCAACTAATTCAGACATCGTTCGTGAGTATAATTTTTTGGTTGAAACACATTTTAAAACAAAACATACTGTTTCAGAATATGCTGAAATTTTAAACAAATCTCCCAAAACACTTTCTAACTTATTTTCAAAATTAGAAACAAAAACACCATTACAATTTATTCAAGATAGAATTATGTTAGAAACGCGAAGATTATTGCGTTATACAGACAGTTCTATAAAAGAAATTGCCTACCAAGTTGGATACGAAGACATCCAATCTTTTAGTCGTTTTTTTAAAAAAAATGAAGGAATATCTCCTTCAGAATACAAAAAAATGAGCCTTTAGGAAGAATTGACAACTTCTAAGGTAATCTTGCCTAACATTAACCTGTTCTTTCGTCGCATCTTTGCACTATCAAAACGAAAAAACAGTAATTATGAAACATTCAAATACAGTAAAAGACAACATTTCTCTTTCAAAAGAAAACTTTTCTTACAAAGCAATTACTAACAATAATCTTAGTTCAAAAGAAACCTATTGTGAACAACACGCAATAGCAGATTATTATTGTGAAACAAAATAAATAATATAGAATTCAAACAGGTAATTATACAACTAAAAAAATAAAAATCATGAGTAAATTTAGCGTACCAACAAAAAACGAAGTATCAGAAAACAATCAAGCAATTTTTGGAAATCTTGAAAAAGCATTAGGATTTACACCTAATTTATATGCTTATTTTGCAAAAAATGAAACAGCTTTAGGAGATTATTTGACCTTACAAAACCGTAAATCTACTTTAAAAGCAAAAGAACGTGAAATTATTAATTTGGTAACAAGTCAAATAAACGGATGTCGTTATTGCCAATCTGCCCACACACAACTTGGAAAATTAAATGGTTTTTCTGAAGATGAAATTTTAGAATTAAGAGCTGGAACGGCTTCATTTAATTCAAAATATGACGCTTTAGCAAAGTTTACAGCTTCTGTTGTTGAAAATAAAGGAAAAGCTTCACAAACGGCTAAAAATGCCTTTTTTGAAGCAGGTTATACCGAAGCTAATTTAATAGATGTTGTGTTTGTAGTTGGCGATAAAATAATTAGTAATTACATACATAATTTAGCCGACTTTGCAATTGATTTTCCAATAGCAGCAGAGTTAGAAACTGCAACTGTTTAAATTGTAATTTTTGTCTAGTCCTAAATAACCGATACAGATTATTAAAGGGTAAAAGTTAAAAATTAAAGCTGAATAATGACATCATTGTTCAGCTTTTTTGATTTGTATTGTTTTGGTTTAATTTTTTTTTGTGCGTGCATTTGTATTGGTGTTAGCATTTCGTTAGATAAATGAGGTCTTATATTGTTGTATATTTCTATTGCATTTTTGACCAGTTTCTTCTTTACTTTAAAATCTTGAATCTTCTGTGCTACACTAAATTCCTGTTTTAAAATTCCATTTATTCGCTCTGCAACTGCATTTTCATATGGATCATATTTTTCAGTCATACTAGGCTTAATCTCATTGTTTTCTAATAGTCTTTGATATTCATTCGAGCAATATTGCAACCCTCTATCAGAGTGATGTATTAATGGACTTTCTTTGTATTTTCTATTATTTATAGCCATTTCCAATGCCCTCAATGAACCATCCATTGATAAAGATTTTGACACATCATATCCTACAATCTTTTTAGAATAAGCATCTGTGATTAATGCCAGATACGAAGGGTTGGTTCTCGTTCCGATATATGTAATATCACTCACCCAAACTGATTCAGGCCCTTCTATATCCATTGAGCTGACAAGGTTTCTGTGCTTTCTAAATCTATGATGAGAGTCTGTAGTTATGTGGTAGCTTCTTTTAGGTATTATTAACATATGGTTAGCTTTTAGTATTCTAAACAATTTATCTCTTCCTACTTTTAATAGTGATAATTTATCCTTTAACAGAAAGTATAATTTCTTACCACCCAATCTTGGCATTAGCATCCGAATATCACGAACCAAAACGATAACTTTTTGTGCTACAGTTTGTTTATGAAGTCTTGATTTTATGGATCTATAGTAAACCTGTCTGTTTACCCCGAGCAAATCACAGGTAGAAACTAAAGTTTCTTTATATTCTTCTTTGAAGATGTTGATAAGTCGGGTGTGTAATTTTTTCTTATTTGAATATCATATTCCTTTTCTGCCATATCAACAAGCATATCGAAAATAATAACCTTTTTATCAGCACGTTCTGCTAGATGTTCAGCTCTAGCTTTCTGTTTTTCAAGGAGCTTTATTTTAGCTTCAAGCTCAAGTATTTTTTGTTCTGGAGTTTTTGACATCGTTTTTGGAACTTGGTTTTCCCAATCAAAGTTACCATATTTTTGCAACCATTTGGTTACTGTAGCGTCTCCCTGAATACCATATTTACGCTTGGCTTGGGTTTTTGTTAAAAATCCTTGTTCTACTTCTTCAACTAATTGAAGTTTAAAAGAAAGCGAGTAATCTTTTTGAGTTCGCTTTGCTGCACCTGATTTGTCTGATGTTTTCATTACACTTGTGTTTTAGTGTATCGCTATTTCAGGACGGGACAAACTTAGTAATAAAAAGGCTGAAGAAATAAATCCTTCAGCCTTTTTATACAGTGTGAATTAAAATTTTAAATCATTTTTAAAATAGTTCTTCCTTTTAATTTACCTGCTAACATTAAATTCAATTTTTCATGTAATTCGTTTAAAGAAATAGTAGTTGAATTCGCTTCTAAATTTTCAACTTTCCAATCGTCAGCTAATTTATTCCAAACCTGTTCTCTGTAGTTCATTGGGTAATTTTGAGAATCAATTCCAATTAAGGTAACTCCTCTTAAAATAAATGGAAATACTGTTAAATCTAGTTTTGGAGAAGCCACATTTCCACAACAAGTAACTACGCCTAAAGGTTTTATGGTTTTTATAATATTTTCTAAAATAACACCACCAACAGTATCAATTCCACCAGCAAATAAAGGCTTTAATAGTGGTCTTTTTTGCATTTCTTCAAAATCTTTTCGAGAAATTACTTCAACACCTAAGTTTTCAAAATAGTGTTTTTCGGTTTCTTTACCTGTAATTGCAGTTACCTTATAACCTAATTTATTTAAAATTAATACGCTTAAAGAACCAACGCCGCCAGTAGCTCCAGAAACAACAATATTTCCGTCTTTTGGTTTTACGCTTTCGGTTAATCTTAATACCGACATTCCTGCGGTTAAACCAGCTGTACCAAAAATCATAGCTTCTTTCATAGAAAGATTTTTGGGTAGTTTAACTGCCCAACTTGCTGGAGCTTTTACATATTCAGCAAAACCTCCATTGGTATTCATACCTAAATCGTAACTTGTAACAATTACATTCTCGTTTTTCTTAATTTTTTCTGAAGTTGATGAAATTACAGTTCCAACGGCATCAATTCCTGGTGTGTGCGGATAATTTCTGGTAACTCCTTTATTTCCGTTTGCAGACAAAGCGTCTTTATAGTTTAATGAACTATAATGTACTTTAATTAAAAGCTCTTCTTTTTCTAATGTTTCAAAAGACATTTCTTTTATTGCTGAAGTAAATTTTTCATTTTCTTCTTCAATTCTAAATGCTTTAAAGGTTTTCTTATCATTCATCATATCTTCTATCTTTTTGTTACTTTTGTAGCAAATTTCAACCATTAAATTGGAGTATGCAAGAGCTTACAAATTATACACTTACGAACATTTTGTGCTGTTTTGTATAGATGCTCGGCTTTTAAACAGAAAAAAAATGAAAAAAAGTTATTGTCCTATAGATACTTTTATAAATGTGGTTAAAGGAAAACGTAAAAGCACTATTATTTTACATCTTTCTCAGGGAAATAAACGTTACAACGAATTGGTGAAACTTATTCCTGATATTAGTGAGCGTATGATGAGTAAACAATTGAAAGAATTAGAGGCTGATAATTTAATTAATAGAAAAGTTTTTCCAGAAGTACCACCAAAAGTTGAATATAGTTTAACCGATTTAGGAAAAGAAATTCATCCTTTTTTAAAAGGAATGTTTAAAGGTGGAATTATTTTTGAAAAAATGATTGATGCTGAAGAAAATTAACTTTTTTAGAATTGAATTAAGACAAAGGGGTAAAATTTAGTTGTTTTAAGTTAATAGTAAGAGATTTTTATAGTTATAGGTTTTCTATTTTTGAGACAACTAATAACTAAAAATCATTATGAATTTCTTCAAAAACCACTTTTTACTTTTTTATTGTTTCATATTTATTTCTTTTAACTCGTTTGCTCAAGTTGAAGAAACAGATATATTATCGGCAAAATTATTTGTTGAATTACCAGATTATTGCCCAACTCCTGATGCGTTTGATATTGCCCCTGACGGAAGTTTAACACTCTCTTGTCCAAATTATGCAGACAGGTCTAAACCTGGAGTTTTAATGCGTATTACAAAAGAAGGGGAAGTTTCAAAATTAGTATATGTACCTGTTTTACAAGAAACAGGAATATCTAAACCAATGGGAATTGCTTATGACGATAAAGGTGTGCTTTATGTTTGTGACAATCAAGGTAATAGAGGGCGACTTTTAAGAATGACTTTTAATGAAACCACGCTAATTAGTACTGAAATTATTGCTTCAGGATTTAATTCAATAAACGGAATTAGATATTACAATGGAGCTGTTTATGTTACTCAAACAAATTTACCAAAACTTAAAAAAGATAAAGTTGTTGGTGCTGTGTATCGCTTTAAAATTTCAGATAGAAATATTACAATTAATAATGATAATTCAGATAAAAATTTAATTTACACTTCTATAACGCAAAACCCAAATAGACAAGTAGGTTTAGATGGTTTGGTTTTTAATAAAGAAGGTAATTTATTGGTTGGAAATTTGGGTGATGCAACTATCTACAAACTAACATTAACACCCGAAGGTGAAGTAAGTAACGATGAGGTTTATGTAAAATTGCCTATAACTGCTGCTCCTGATGGAATTAATATTGATTCAAAAGGGAATTTATATGTAGCAGGTTTTGCACAAAACCAAATATTTAAGGTTGATACCAATAAAAAAGTAACAATTCTTGCTCAATATCCTGATAATGATGGTGAAAATGGGGCATTAGATCAACCAGCAGATTTAATTGTTTACGGAGATAAATTAATTATTTCGAATTTTGATTTAATGGTTGCTAAAGGAATGAAAAACACAAAACACAGTAAGCCTTATACCTTGTCTTATATTACTCTAAAAGAATAAGTTTAGTGTAATTTTCAAATGTCCTGTTTTAAAACTCTATTTAAACAAGATTAATATTGAAGAAAACTAAATTATAATTGTACCATTTTTGTATAAATTTAATGCTTTATTTAACAGTAAATGAATAGTATTTATTGGAAGATCTTCAGTTGGATTAATTTTAAATATTTTCATTCTAGAGCGTGTTCCAGCTTCTAATTTTGGATGATTTAAGTGTTTTCCTTCAACAAATAAAATATAAGGTTCTAATGTTTTTTTATCTGTCCAAAGGTAACAGAACATCTTTTGTTTATAACAAAAACAAGGCATTCCATACTTTTTAACTTCAGAAATATGTTTATCAGTATTTAAAATAATAGCACGTAATGCAAGTAAACAACTTTTATTTGGTTCTACTTTATTTAAATAAAAACTATCGAGTTCTTTCATTTGTTAAAGAGTTTATTTTAACAAAATCACTTAGTATTTTTTCCTCCTAAAACAATAACAAATTCACCTTTTGGAGCAGTTTTTGTAAAATGTTCAAGCACTTCTGCAACGGTTCCTCTAACTGTTTCTTCGTATAATTTAGTGAGTTCTCGAGAAACAGAAACTGGACGGTCTGCTCCAAAATATTCGACAAAATTAGTAAGTGTTTTTACTAATTTATGAGGAGATTCATAAAAAATAATAGTTCGAGTTTCTTCTGTTAAAAAAGTTAAACGTGTTTGTCGTCCTTTTTTTACAGGTAAAAAGCCTTCAAAAACGAATTTATCGTTTGGTAAACCGCTATTTACCAATGCAGGAACAAAAGCTGTTGCACCTGGTAAACATTCAATTTCAATATCGTTTTCTATACAAGCACGTGTTAATAAAAACCCTGGATCTGAAATTGCTGGAGTACCTGCATCAGAAATTAAAGCGATTGCTTCTCCACTTTTAATACGTTTTACTATGTTATCTACTGTTTTATGCTCGTTATGCATATGGTGACTGTGCATATGCGTAGAAATTTCAAAATGTTTTAATAATTTTCCGCTGGTACGTGTATCTTCAGCTAAAATTAAATCTACTTCTTTTAAAACTTTTACAGCTCTAAAAGTGATATCTTCTAAATTTCCAATAGGTGTTGGTACTAAATATAGTTTTGATTCCAAAATATTAAATGATTTATGATACGCAAAGTTACTGCTATTTTAAATAAGTTATTGCTGTAGTTTAAAACTTACTTTTTGGTTGATTTAATGCTTTCTATAAAAACGGTAGCCAATATAAGTGCGCCACCAAATAATGTGGTTGTTGAAGGAATTTCAGATAAGAAAATAACTCCTAAAATAATGCCATAAATAGGACTCATACTTCCCATAATACTTGCGGTACTAATAGTAAAATTTTTAAAACTATTTACAAATAAAGTATGTCCTAATGCGGTTGTAATTAATGCTAGAGAAGCAATCTTAATCCAGTTTGAAGTATCTACATAATTGTAAGTAATGCTAAAAGGCCATAAAATTAAAACAACTACAATTAATTGATACAGCATTACTATAGATGCATTGTAATGATGTACATTTTTTTTGGTAATAATATTTCTAAGTGCATAAAAAAATGCAGATAGAATGCCCATTAAAACACCTTTAGTATTGTTGTTTTCAAAATTCATTTCGGGAGTTAAAAAATAGATGCCAATTACTATCATTACTCCTAGTAATAATTGATATTTACTTAATTTTATTTTAAAAAAAAGAGGTTCTAGCAGTGTAGTTATTATTGGATATGTGAATAAAGAAAGCATACCAATTGCTACGTTAGATAGGTGTAAAGCATAAAAATAAGTAACCCAATGGCCTCCTAATAAAAAACCACTTAAAAGTAATGAAACAGCGTCTTTTTTACTTTTTATTTTTAAATTATATTTTTTATACCAACAAAATAATCCAATAATAAAAGCGGCAAAAAGGCATCTCCACCAAATTGTTATTTCTGGTGGAAATAAAATGGATTTTCCTAATACGCCAGAAGTACTCATTAAAATAACAGCAATATTAAGATCGAATATATTTTTTAATTGCTGCTTTTTCATTTAAATTTTTTGAAGTGTTTCTAAAGCTTTTTTAATAGATGTAATTTTTATAAAAGTAAGTAATAATCGTAAACCTGCTTTGGTTTCTTTTTCTTTCATTACACAGGTTGTAGGGTTTTTTTGTAAATATTGTAACACGCTTGTAAAAGTTGGTGTTTGGTAATAAGAACTTTGTTGGTCGGAAATAAAATAACACAACATTCTATTTTTCTTCAAAATTAAACGTTCTATACCTAATTTTTTGGCAATCCATTTTATACGAACGCTATTTAATAAATCTACCACTTGTGTTGGAAGTTCGCCAAATCTATCTATTAATTGCACTTCAAATTGTTGTAACTCTTCTTCGGTTTTAAGCTCGCCTAATTTATTATATAAGCTTAATCTTTCTGATATTACATTGATATAATCATCAGGGAATAGAATCTCAAAATCGGTATCAATTTGAATTTCTTTTACATATTCTTTTGGTTTATCAAGATCGTCTTTGTATAAATCTTTAAATTCGTTTTCTTTTAATTCTTCAATAGTTTCAGTTAGTATTTTTTGATAAGTATCAAAACCAATATCATTAATAAAACCGCTTTGTTCACCGCCTAATAAATCTCCAGCGCCACGTATTTCTAAATCTTTCATAGCGATGTTAATTCCACTTCCTAAATCGGTAAACATTGAAATTGCTTCAATACGTTTTCTGGCATCATCTGTCATCATATGGTAAGATGGTGTAATAAAATAGCAAAATGCCTTTTTGTTTGAACGTCCAACTCTACCGCGCATTTGATGTAAATCTGAAAGACCAAAATTATTAGCATTATTAATAAAAATAGTGTTTGCATTTGGAACATCTAAACCACTTTCTATAATAGTAGTAGAAACTAGTACGTCAAACTCATTATTTATAAAAGAAAGCATTAATTGTTCTAACTTTTTACCTTCCATTTGTCCGTGCCCAATACCAATTTTTGCATCTGGAATTAAGCGTTGTAATAGACCAGCAACTTCTTTAATATTTTCAATTCTATTATGAATAAAATAAACTTGCCCACCACGTTGAATTTCATACCTAATAGCATCACGAATAATTTCTTCATTTAAACGGATTACATTGCTTTCAATTGGAACTCGGTTTGGTGGTGGTGTGCTTATAACCGATAAATCACGTGCAGCCATTAAGCTAAATTGCAAGGTTCTTGGAATAGGTGTGGCTGTAAGTGTTAAAGTATCAATGTTTTCTTTAATAGTTTTTAGTTTGTCTTTTACGGCAACACCAAATTTTTGCTCTTCATCAACAATTAAAAGTCCTAAATCTTTATATTTTATAGAGGTATTTGTAAGCTGATGCGTACCAATAACAATATCAACCGAGCCTTTTTCTAAGCCTTCTAATACGCCTTTTCGTTGTTTTGCAGTTCTAAAACGGTTTAAATAATCTACAGTTACCGGAAAGTCTTTTAAACGTTCGCTAAAAGTTTTAAAATGTTGAAAAGCTAAAATAGTTGTTGGTACTAAAATAGCGACTTGTTTTCCGTTGTCTACAGCCTTAAAAGCAGCTCTTATTGCAATTTCAGTTTTTCCAAATCCTACATCTCCACATACCAATCTATCCATTGGTTGTTCGCTTTCCATATCATTTTTTACATCTTGTGTAGACGTGGATTGATCGGGAGTATCTTCGTATAAAAAACTAGCTTCTAATTCGTGTTGTAAATAGCTATCTGGACTGTATTGAAAACCTTTTTTAAATTTTCGTTTTGCATACAATTCAATTAAATTATAGGCAACATGACGGATACGGGATTTTGTTTTTTGTTTAAGGTTTTTCCAAACTTTAGAGCCTAATTTATGTAATTTAGGCGCTTTACCATCTTTACCGTTATATTTTGAAATTTTATGAAGCGAGTGAATGCTAATGTATAAAATATCACGTTCGCCATAAATAAGTTTAATAGCTTCTTGTTTTTTTCCTTCAACATCTATCTTTTGCAGTCCACCAAATTTTCCAATTCCGTGATCTATATGCGTAACAAAATCTCCAATTTCTAGGTTTGTTAATTCTTTTAAACTTATAGATTGTTTTTTAGCGTAGCCATTTTTTAATCTAAATTTATGGTAACGTTCAAAAATCTGATGATCGGTATAGCAAGCCAACCTATTGTCAACATCAATAAAACCTTGATATAATGGAAAAACAATGGTTTTGTATTCAATTTCTGTGTCTTGATCTTTAAAAATATCGTGAAAACGTTCTGCTTGTTTTTGCGAATCGCAGAAGAGGTAATTTGTAAAACCATTTTCAGAATTTTTATGAAAATCTTCTATTAACAAATCAAATTGTTTGTTAAATGCAGGTTGAGGTTTTGTGTTAAATACTACAACACTATTTTCATTGTTTTTAAGTATTTTTTGTTGTGTTTTAGAGGTAACTCCCGTTTTAAAAGAGTTTATAATTTCTACTGTTGTAAAATCTTGTAATTGTTGATTTATAAGAGTTCCGTTACAAAAAAGTTCGTTTGGTTTGGAGTGACTTATTGCTGTTGATAATTGTTTAAAAGCTTCCTCAGCTTTTGAAAAAAGCTTAGTTAATCTATCAGTGACAAAAGTTGTGTTTTTAGTAAAAACAACAGTTTTAGGAGAAATATACTTTAAAAAACTATCGCGTTTTTCGTCTAAAGTTTTATTTTCAACATTTGGCATTATGCTAACTTTTGTTAGCTTTTCGGTAGAAAGTTGGGTTTCAATATCAAACGTACGAATACTATCTACTTCATCCCCAAAAAATTCAATTCTATACGGCTGATCATTTGAAAATGAAAATACATCAATAATACCACCACGTACCGAAAATTCTCCAGGTTCGGTAACAAAATCTACTTTGTTGAAATGATATTCAAACAATACTTCATTTACAAAATCTAGACTTAAATTGTCGTTTACACCAATTTTAAGGGTGTTTCTGTTTAATTCGGCTTTGGTTACAACTTGCTCAAATAAGGCGTCTGGATAGGTAACAATTAAAGCTGGTTTTTTTCTAGAGTTTAGGCGGTTTAAAACTTCAGAACGCAGTAAAACATTTGCATTATCAACTTCTTCAATTTGATAAGGTCTACGGTATGAACCAGGATAAAAAAGTACATCTTTATCATTTAAAAGTTGTTCTAAATCGTTTAAATAGTAAGCAGCTTCTTCTTTATCATTAAAAATTAATAAGAATTGTTTAGCTGTTTTTTTAAAGCTTTCTGAAATAATAAAAGACAATGATGATCCAACCAAATTCGAGATTTGAATTTGTTGTTTTTCCTTTAAAAGTAACGAAACTAATTGTTTATCTTCTACAATTTGTTCGTAGTTTTTTATAATATTTTGGGCGCTCAATTATTACAAATTTTGGCCAAAGGTAGCATTTTATAGAAAATCAAAAAAAGAATACTAATTTTTCCAATACCAATAGTTACATAATTAAATATTTAATTAAGAAATTAAACTTAATTTAAATATTAATTATATATTTATTTTATTAATTACGATTGTTTTATTGGTTTATTTATATTTGCGTTTAAAAAATATTGTATATGTCTGTTTTAAATTACAAATTTAGTGGTGATCAGGAGCGAAGAATAGGTCATTTCTCGAGTATAGTAAAATTAGCATTAGCAGATAATGTTATTACAGAAGGAGAAGAAAAATTACTTAAAAAATTAGCTGATAAATTTATTATCTCAGAAGAGATGTATAATAATATTATTAAAAATCCTGATAAATATTCAGTAAAAGGACTTCATAATTATGATGATAGAATTGAACATTTATATGATTTAGCAAAAATGATTTATGCTGATGGTTCTGTATCTAAGGAAGAAGCAAGTGTTTTAATAAAAATATGTGTTGGTTTAGGTTTTCCAATAAAAAATACTGAAAAAATTGCAGATGAAGCTATACACTTAATCTTAAAAAATAATAACTTAGAAGACTTTACTGATGCAATAAAGCAAGTAAACAAGCAATAATTTAGGTTATAATGTTGATAACAAAATAATTAGCCCCTTTAATAGATACAATTTATTAAAATTATTTTCGTTATAAAACATTGGTAATCAACAAACCCCTTTATACTAATTATGAAAAATGGATTGTTTAGAAATATATTACTATTAATTTTTTTCAATATAGTTTTTGCGAGTAAAACATATGCGCAAGATGAATTAAATAAGTGGGTTGTAGGTATAGGAATAAATGCCGTAGATTACTTTCCAGTATTAAACCCAACACATTTTCCAGGATTAGATCCTTCCACAGGAAACCAAGATGGATTTTTTAATGAGATTTGGAATGCAGAAGACCATTGGAATGTTTTTGCTCCAAAGGTTAATGTAACACGTTATTGGAAAAATAGAATTTCTTTAGATGTCTCTTTTTCGGTAAATAAAATAACTAGATATGGAGATATTGAAATAGACGCAATATCTTATTATGCCATAGATGGAAACCTACAATATAGCCTTGTTAATCCACAAAATTATTTTACACCTTTTATTTATGCTGGTGGAGGTTATACTTTTGCCGATAGAAGTGGAGGTACGGTAAATGCAGGAATAGGAGCTAATTATTGGTTTTCCGACTCTTTTGGTGTAAATGCCCAAGGTGGTTACAAGTATAATTCACCAGATTATCAATTAAAGCCACACATGTTCTATTCCTTTAGTTTAGTTATGAAAATAAATGCACAAAGAAGGTACAAATGGAACAGTAGAAAAAAATTTAATTGGCGTAACGGAAGATAGTTTTATACACCTTTTTCTTTTATCGTAAATTCAATAATAACTGTTATAAAACTTTTTAAATTTGTTAACTTGCGTTTATAATTGTTATAAATGCAACATTCTAAAAATTTTCAAATATACAGTGCTTCTGCTGGAAGTGGAAAAACATTTACATTGGTAAAAGAGTATTTAAAAATTCTTTTATTAAGCGATAATTCATTTAAATTTCAACAAATTTTAGCAGTTACTTTTACCAACAAAGCAGCTGGTGAAATGAAAGAACGTGTTATTCAAAATTTAAAAAGTTTTTCAAACTTTGAAAAAAATAATATGCTCTCTATTATTTGTAAAGAAACAAATTTACTAGAAGACGTAATTTTTAAAAAATCTAAAGTAATATTAAATGCTATTTTGCAAAATTATGGGGCTTTTAATATTACTACCATAGATAGTTTTACCCATAAAATTATTAGAACTTTTGCCCACGATTTAAAATTACCAATGAATTTTGATGTGGAAATGGATTCTGAAAGCCTTTTAAATGAAGCTGTTGATATTGTAATTTCTAAAATTGGTGAAAATAAAGAACTTACTACATTACTTGTAAATTATGCCATTCAAAAATTAGATGATGATAAAGCCTGGGATATTTCTAATGAATTAAAAGATTTTGCAAAAATTATTTTAAATGAAAATCATACCACTCATTTAAAATCTTTAAATAATATTTCAATTGAAGCGTTTAAAAATTTAAAAAATAAACTTCAAAAAGAAAATAAAAAAATTGAAAGTACTTTTAATGAAATAGGTACACAAGCACTTGAAATTATAGCACAAAATGGTATAAATATCAAAGACTTTGGATATTCGGGTGAATTTCCTAATTACTTTATAAAACTTCAAAAATTTAGACAACAAAAACCTGGAGCTATAAAATTTGATGGTAGATTAAATAAAACTATTGAAGAAAATAAAAATTTATATGCCGCCAAATGCGATCCTTTTTTAAAACAAACAATTGATAGTATGGCACCTAACTTAAAAGAGCTTTATTACACTTCAAAAAAATTATTTGAAGCTACTTATGGCACCTATGTTTTAAATAGTATTTTAGTTGAAAGTTTAATTCCCTTAGCGGTTTTAAATTATGTAAATTCAGCACTTCAAGATATAAAACAAGAGAATAATATACTGTTAAATGCAGAATTTAATCAGTTAATAAGTGATACAATTAAAGATGAACCAGCGCCATTTATTTATGAAAGATTGGGTGAAAAATTCCGATATTATTTTTTAGATGAAATGCAAGATACATCGCAATTACAATGGAAAAATTTAATTCCATTAATTGAAAATGCTTTAACATCTGAAAACGAAATGGGCGAAACCGGGCAATTGCTTTTGGTTGGTGATGCAAAGCAATCTATTTACAGGTGGCGTGGTGGAAATCCAGAACAATTTATAGCACTTTCTTTAGACGAAGGGCAAAAAGAAAATAATCCTTTCTATGTAGAAAAACAATTATCTAATTTAGATACTAATTATAGAAGTTACTCAGAAATAATAGAGTTTAATAATGGTTTTTTTAAATTTATTTCTCAATTCTTAGCAAACAAAAGTTACAGCAATTTATATGTTGAAGGAAATTCGCAAAAAACTACAAATAATATTGGTGGTTTTGTGCAATTATCATTTGTTGAAAAAGATAAAAATGATGAAGAAAAAGATCTAGTATACCCTAAAAAAGTATTCGATATTATTCAAAATTTGGATGCTACTTTTAAAAAAAATGAAGTATGTGTTTTGGTAAGAACTAAAGCGCAGGGAATAACAATTGCAAATTATTTGTCTGAAAATAATATAGAAATAATATCTTCAGAAACATTGTTGTTAAAAAACAACGAAAAGGTAAATTTTATTATTACCATTTTAAACGTAATAAACAATCCTTTAAATAAAGAATATAAAGCTAAAATGCTTTATTCTTTATACAACTATTTACAATTAGAAATTTCAAAACACGAATTTTTAAGTAGTTTTATTAATTTAGAAAATGACAATTTTTTTAATGAATTAAAAGCATATAACTACTTTTTTAATTATCAAGAATATTTACAACTACCATTTTATGAAAGTTTTGAATACATAATTAGAAGTTTTAATTTAACTCCAGAATCAGATTCAGATATGCAATTCTTTTTAGATTTTGTATTTGAATATCAACAAAAAAAACAACCTTCAATAAACGATTTTTTAGAACTTTGGGAACTTAAAAAAGATAAGTTAAGTATTGTTGCGCCTGAAGCTGAAAATGCAGTTAGAATAATGACAATTCATAAAGCAAAAGGGTTAGAATTTCCGGTAGTTATTTATCCTTATGATATTGATATTTATAGACAGATTAACCCTAAAGTTTGGTATAAAAAATCAGAAATAAGTGAAATAGACTCTTTTTTAGTAAAATATAGCTCAAAACTAAACCTTATTGGAAGGCAAGGAGAATATTTGTTTCAAGAACGTAAAGAAGCCTTAGAACTAGATAATTTTAATATTTTATATGTTGCTTTAACAAGGGCAGTGGAACAATTGTATATAGTTTCAGAACTTAAAAATTCAACAAAAAATAATAGCGAAATTAAATTTATATCAAGTTTGTTTGTGCATTATTTAAAACAACAAGGCTTATGGAATTCAGAAGTTTTAGAATATGCATTTGGAGATCCAAAACGGATTGAAATTCCTGTAGAAGAAAAAAGTAACACAACTATACAAACAGTATTTATTTCAAATTCTTGGAAAAACCATAATATTTCTATAGTAGCAAATTCATCATTATTATGGGATACCGAGCAAGGAAAGGCAATTGGTTATGGAAATTTAATTCATGAAATTTTATCAAAAATAATAACTAAAAACGATATTGACGATGTTATAAAACAATATGTTTTTAATGGTACAATTTCTAAGAACGATGAACAAGAGATTCTAGATATTTTAAATTCCATAGTACATCATCCACAATTAAAAGCTTATTTTAATACTAATAACGAAGTTTATAACGAGCAAGAAATAATTACTCAAGATAAAAAAATAATTATACCAGATAGATTAGTTGTTAATAATAATAAAGTTACAATTATAGATTATAAGACTGGAAATCCAGATAAAAAATACCAGCAACAGCTTTTAAAATATGCTACAACTTTAAAAAAGTTAAATTATACAATTGCAAAAAAAATAATTGTATATATTAATAATGAAATTATTATTGAAGAAGTTTAAAAAAATTATAGATTTGTAAAAAAACACAGCAATTATGTACGGCAAAATACAACAATATTTACAAAAAGAACTTCAAGAAATTAAAGAAGCGGGTTTGTATAAATCTGAACGTATTATAGCATCTTCACAAGATGCAGTAATTAAATTAAATACAGGAAAAGAAGTAGTAAATTTTTGCGCAAATAATTATTTAGGTTTGTCTAACAATCCTGAAGTTATAACAGCAGCAAAAAAAACGTTAGACTCACATGGTTTTGGAATGTCATCTGTGCGTTTTATTTGTGGAACACAAGATATTCATAAAGAGTTAGAACAAACAATTGCTAACTTTTATCAAACGGAAGATACTATTTTATACGCTGCTGCATTTGATGCAAATGGTGGTATTTTTGAACCATTATTATCGAAAGAAGACGCTATAATTTCAGACTCTTTAAATCATGCTTCAATAATAGACGGAGTTCGTTTATGTAAAGCCGCAAGATACAGATATCAAAATAATGATATGGCGGATTTAGAGGCTCAGTTAATTGAAGCGAACAAGCAAAACCATAGATTTAAAATTATAGTAACCGATGGTGTTTTTTCTATGGATGGTGTTGTGGCAAGTTTGGATAAAATATGTGATTTAGCCGATAAATATGACGCTTTAGTAATGGTTGATGAATGCCATGCCGCTGGTTTTATTGGAAAAACTGGAAGAGGAACATTAGAGTTGAAAAACGTAATGGGTCGTGTTGATATTATTACCGGAACCTTAGGGAAAGCGCTTGGAGGTGCAATGGGAGGCTATACCACTGGTAAAAAAGAGATTATAGAATTATTAAGACAAAGATCTAGACCTTATTTATTTTCAAATTCTTTAGCGCCAGCAATTGTAGGTGCGTCATTAAAAGTTTTTGAAATGATCTCAAAAGATACTTCTTTACGAGATAAATTAGAGTGGAATACTAATTATTTTAAAGAAGGAATGACCAAAGCAGGTTTTGATATAGTTAAAGGAGATTCTGCAATTGTTCCAGTAATGTTATACGATGCGAAACTATCTCAAGATATGGCAAATATGTTATTGGAAGAAGGCGTTTATGTAATTGGATTCTTTTTCCCTGTTGTTCCAAAAGGAAAAGCAAGAATTAGAGTTCAACTATCTGCAGCTCATGATAAAAAACATTTAGATAAAGCTATACAAGCCTTTATAAATGTTGGTAAATTGTTGAAAATTATTTAGATTTATTGTATTATTGCTCTGTATTTAAGAATATTTTGTAAATTTGCTTCAATAGTTATGTAAAGGTAGCTTATTTTACTTAAAAAAATAAAAAGAACATTTAATTTAATTCACTGAAAATGAAACATTTAAAAATTGCCGTATTGGCTTTATTATTAATTACGTCCCTAGGCAATGCTAATGCTCAGGACAAAGAAAATCCTTGGGGCTTCACTTTAGGAGTAAATGCTATTGATATTAGCACTTCTACAGATGCAACATCTGGATATTTCGGATCATATGATTTTAATGGAAATGATGTAAATGCCGTTCCATGGTTAAGCAAATTTGCTGTTACAAGATACATAGGAAGTGGTTTTAGTGCTGAACTTGCAGGGTCGTTAAATAAAGTTGATAAACCTTGGGGTTCATCTGCTAATGTAACATTCTTTGGTTTAGATTTAAATGCAAAATATGATTTAAATAATTTATTTGGACAAACAGGTTGGTTTGATCCATTCTTATACGTTGGTGTTGGTGAAAATTGGGTAGGAACTGAAAACGGTGTAAGTTTAAATGTTGGTGCTGGTTTTAATGCTTGGATTAGTGATAATGTAGGTATTAACTTTACTTCAGGTTATAAAAAAGTAAATACTCCAGTAGATTTTGATATGTATCAACATTCTGTTGGTATCGTATGGAAATTAGGAAATAAAGATACTGATGGTGATGGTGTAAGTAATAAAGAAGACAAATGTCCTAATGAAGCTGGTTTAGCTGAGTTTAATGGTTGTCCAGATACTGATGCAGATAAAGATGGTGTTTCTGACTGTTGTGATAAATGTCCAGATGTTCCTGGTTTACCAGAATTTGATGGTTGTCCAGATACAGACGGAGATGGTATTCCAGATGCTAAAGATAAATGTCCTACAGTTGCTGGATTAAAAGCTTTACATGGTTGTCCTGATCAAGATGGAGATGGTGTTGCAGATGGAGATGATGCTTGTCCAGAAGTTCCTGGTCCTAAAGGAAACTCAGGTTGTCCTTACAAAGATACTGATGAAGATGGTGTTATTGACATTATTGACAGATGTGTTGAGGTTCCTGGTCCTGCTTCTAACGAAGGTTGTCCAGAAGTATTTGTAGATCAAGAAACAGTAGATCAAGCTGCAAGAGGCATTAACTTTGATACTGGAAAATCTGCAATCAGACCAGATGCTGCTGCTATTTTAGATAATGTTGCTACTATCTTAAACCAAAATCAAAATTTACAATTTAGATTCTCAGTAGAAGGACATACAGATAGTACAGGTTCTGCTGCTAGAAACATGACTTTATCTACAGATAGAGCTAATGCTGTAAAAGCATACTTAGTAAATAAAGGAGTAAGCGCTAATAGATTATCTACTCAAGGTTTTGGTCAAACTGCACCTATTGATTCTAACGCTACTAGTGAAGGAAGATTTAACAATAGAAGAGTTGAGATCAATCAAATAAAATAAATTTATTGTATTAATACAATTTATAAAGCCACTCTTTTTAGGGTGGCTTTTTGGTGCGTTATAAATTAATATTTATAAATTTGCACTAATTAAGAAAAAGTTTAAATTAAATAAAAAGTAACATGAAAAAAAGAAAAATTGTTTTAACAACTTTGTTGTTAATTATTGGATTAGCATCCATAAATGCTCAAGACAAAAATAATCCTTATTCAATAGGGGTGGGAATAAATGCTATCGATTTTTATCCTACTAATCCTGGATTAGCAGGGCACGGTACTTGGTTTGAAGAGTTTGTAAATATTGATGACCATTATAATATAATTCCATCTATTTCAAAAGTAACGGTTAGTAGGTATTTAACAGATGGTTTTAGTATTGAAGCTGCTGGTTCCTTAAATAGAATAAAAAAAGTAGGTGATAATAGCGTAAGCAGTACTTCTTACTTGGCTTTAGATGGAGCTGTTAAATACGACTTAAATAATGCGTTTGGTCAAACTGGTTGGTTTGATCCGTATGCATCTATTGGTGGTGGTTATATTTGGATGGGAGATTATGATACAGGAACCTTTAACGCTGGTTTAGGGTTTAACGTTTGGTTTAATGATAATTTTGGCCTTAATTTAGAATCTAAATATAAACATGCTTTTGAAAGTAAAATTGTACAACATTTTCAACACTCTTTAGGTGTAGTTATTAAGTTTGGTGGAACAGACTCTGATAACGACGGTGTTTTTGATGATGTAGATGCTTGTCCAGAAGTATTCGGATTAATGGAATATAATGGATGTCCAGATTCTGATAATGATGGCGTTATAGATTCAAAAGATGCTTGTCCTAATGTTGCAGGTTTAGAATCTCTAAACGGTTGTCCTGATACTGATGGAGATGGTATTGCAGATAAAGACGATGCTTGTCCTAATGTTAAAGGAACAAAAGCAAATAATGGCTGTCCAGACTCTGATAATGATGGAATAGTAGATTCTAGAGATAATTGTCCTAATGTTGCAGGACCTAGAGCTAATAAGGGTTGTCCTTGGCCAGATACTGATAACGATGGCGTTTTAGATAAAGATGACGATTGTCCAAAAGTGGCAGGAGTTGCTTCTAATAATGGTTGTCCTGAAGTTACTGTTCAAGATATAGCAAGATTAGAAGAGTTGTTTAAAACAGTGTATTTTGAAACTAATAAAGCAAGTTTTAAATCAGAAACTATTGCAAAATTAAATGAAGCTATTGCAATTATAGTGAAATATCCAAGAGCAAAATTTGCAATTTCTGGTCATACAGATAGTATTGGAAATGATCAATACAACTTAAAATTATCTGAAGAAAGAGCACAAGCTGTAAAAAGTTATTTAGTATCTAAGGGTGTGCCTTCTAGTAATTTAACTGCAAAAGGTTATGGAGAAACACAACCTGTAGAAAGCAATATGTATAATGCTGGTAGAGCAGCAAACAGAAGAGTTGATATTAAATTAATAAAATAAAAAATAGTAATTTTTATTTATAGATTTTATCGGCTCTATCTTATAAACTGTATAAGTTTTAAAATCTCAGGTCAAAAGTTGATCTGAGATTTTTTTATTTATTAATTTTAAATAGTTGGATAATGGTTTTACTCATTATCCAACTTTGCATATACTACTAATTGTGGGGGCGTATATTGCTCTAAAATTTTGTTTTTAATTAAATGGTGGTACTTATAAACCCTGTTTCACCTTCATAATTAAATAAAATTCTATTTTAAGTTTAATGTTATTTAGTTTATATTAATAGTATTTCCACAACCTGTATTTTTACTGTACACTTTTACATTGGTAGCTTTACCATTAACTTGTAAGTATCCATCAGTATCACAATCCCATTTAGCTGTTCCGCCTGCAGAAATTTCTATTTCATGAGTATCCATACCTTGTGGACATACATAAATAGTGCTTCCGCCAGTATTTCGAAGTGTTACTTTATTTGCTTTTTGAGCACCTTGGTAATTTGCTTCATTCAATTTTTTTCTTCTTTCTAATTCTTGCCACTCTGGTGTTGCCATTACAGAATCGTTGTGTTTTTTAGCTTCTGCCCATGATGCATCACTTGCAGCTTTTTCTTTCGCTATTTTGTCTTTAGTTAGTTGTGCAACGTTTTCATCCGATTGTTTTTGGGCTGCAGTTCTACCATCTTGTTTTGCTTTCATGGCAACTAAATAATCTGTAATTATTTTATCTAGATTCTTATTTGTGAATTCTTTATATTCAGGTCCAAAAGTACCTAATGCTTCATTTTTCAACGCTTTCATTTTTGCGAAAAAAGAGTTCTTCTTTTTAGTTTTTTTCTCCTTTTTCTCAACATCAGCCTCTGCAGGTGCTGCTCCTGCTTTAATGAAGACAGCTGAAATACCTTTAAAAGTGGCAAATTTTGTTGAAACTCCGTCAAGAGAAAAAACATAATCACCAATAGAGACATAGTAATAATGATAACCCCAATCTTCACCGCTTATAACGGACTCATAAGGATACCCTGTACACTCTATTTTTTCATCTGAAATATCAACTGTCATTTCAGTTTCTCCTTTTTTTGAACCTTCTTGTAAAATAGTAGAAAATTTATAACCTTCTCCAGTTGGTAAATATTCTTTTTTAAATTTAACAGAATTTCCTTTTTCTTCTGCCTTATAAGTACCATCTCCTTTTTTTGACACCTTTAAATATAGGTTGTAGGTATCTTCTTCAGAAATGTTTTCAAAAAAGCTTTTTTGTGCTTGTGTTGCTGTTGTAATTAATAGTACAACTGCTAAAATTAATTGTTTCATTTGTTTAATTTTTTTGTTTTCAAATTGATGTTTGTTTCTTTTTTATGGCAGGTCAAAACTAGTACTAAACACGGTTTTACATCATTCAAAAAATGACTATTTAAGTCAAAAAATAACCATTTGATTCAAAAAGCTACTATTTGGGTCAATGCAGTTATACGCCCAAATAATTACATAATTAAAGTATACATTTGAGTGTTATTTAGCTTAAAATGAGTTAAAATTTTACACTTAAATTGAATATAAATACAAACTAATTAAAATTAAAAATTATGAAATTAAAAGGATTCTTACTCGTATTATTGGTTAGTGCTTTAAATGCAAATGCACAAGATTATTTTCCTAAAAGTGATGAGTTTAACGGGAAATATTATTCATTAAATAAGATGGGGAGTTTAGGGCAAGAGGTAACCGAAGTATATTTAGCAATTGGTGAACCTGGCACAACAAAAATGATGACACTTAGCCTAACAGAAGGTGGTATGCCTGCATATTTTGTGTTTGATGAAGCTGTAGCTAAAAAAGTAAAAAAAGCTGTATTTCGCAACAGAATGTCAATGGTTTTTATGTATGATGAAAATAGTTTAGTGATGGTTAGAGAGAAAAAAGAAAGAAATGAAGCTGAAGGTGAAACTATTGTAGACTTTTTTAGTACCGACAATGCTAAAGTAGCCGCTATGACAAAAGAAAAAGCGATGGAGTATGCAACTCAATATGCGGGAGAGTTTTAAAAACATTCTTTTTTATCTTTATTGTAACTTTCAATAGGTAATGATCTTTAGTATAAATGTCACTAAATAAATTGTTTTGAGAAATTGTTACTGTTGTAATTAACAATGTAAAAACCAACTATTTTAGTTAAAATGCTTTTTAAGGTTAATTCATTGCCTCAAAAAAAGATATATTTACAAAGAAAGTATATCAAATTTAGGTGGTTTAAGTTGTGGGTTATGTTATAAACTATTACTTCCAATTTTGGTTAGTTGCTAATATTTAGTTGATTTATGAAAAAAAAATACGAAACTGTAATAGGTCTAGGAACCCAAGAAAGCAATGCTAATAATGTAAATAAAAGAATACGTTTATTAAATACCTATTGTTTAATTTGGGGACATTTAATACTGTTTTTTTATGCTTTAGAAATAATTGTTGCTTTAGTTCAAGAGACTATAAATCAGAATGTTATTACTTTTTATTTTTTTGACTATAAATTATTTTTTAATTACTTTTTTATTGTTTGCTCACTAATAATCATAATATTCATCAATAAGAATCACCATTTTAAATGGGCTCGCATATTCTTTATAAGTGTCTTTATTATAAATAATATCTATTTTACACTTATTGTTTCGCCAGGCAATTACTTAGAATATTATTTTTTACTATTATCACCAATTTCTCTTACGCTGTACTCAAAAAAACGTGTATCATACCTTATATTAACCATCGGATTTTTATTGTTTTTAACACCTTATTACTTTTTTGTTGTTTACCCAACAGATTATGTTGATAGACTACTAGTTCTAGAGGCTTTATGTATTTTCTTAGTAATTCACCTTTTGGTTAATTATTTTAAAGAAAGCAATGTAAAAAATGAAAAACTTTTAGCACTAGAAAAAGACAAAGTACTTTCAGATAAAATGATATTAGAAGTTCAAGAAGCAGAATTACGTGAATCGATTGAGTTTAAATCACATTTTTTTGTAAACCTTTCACATGAAATACGTACCCCTTTAACCTTAATTCAAGGGTATACAAATCAATTAAACTTTAAAGAATCTGATAAAGAAAACAAACAAAAAACAGCTGTTATTAAAGAACAATGCCAACAAATGCAAAATATTATTAATGGTATTATGGATTTAAGTAAAATGGATAATAATCAGTTTCAACTTATTAGGATACCGGTTGATTTAAACTCGTTTTTAGAAAAACATTTCATTAATTTTCAAAGTCTTTTTACTAAAAAAAATATAGAGTTTACATTTAATAATAAGACTTTAAAAACAACAATTTTAGTAGATGAAGATCTATTTTCTAAAGCAATTACTAATTTACTTAGCAATGCCTTAAAATTTACACCTACAAACGGAAGCGTTGCTATAAACACTTCTTTTAACAACGAAGGAATTACTATTAATGTTATAGATACGGGTATTGGCATTAGTAAGGAAGAAACCGAATCTATCTTTAAGCGTTTTTATCAAGTAAAAAATGACATTACCAAAAGTCAAGGAAGTGGTATAGGTTTAGCGTTTACAAAAAGTATTGTTAACGCACATCAATTTTCTATTGCTGTAGAAAGCAGTTTTGGAAATGGCACTTGTTTTACAATTTCTATTCCTAAAGAATTTGTGAATTCTACTATTAATCAATCGTCTATAAAACCTCCTGAAATTTTTGAAATAAAAAAAACTATGTTTATAGAACAACCAAACATAAGCTCTATAAACAAAAAACAAAAAATACTTATAGTAGATGACCATGAACTAATGAGGAAGTATTTAAAAAAGGTTTTGCAAAATTATGATATTACTGAAGCTGAAAATGGAAAAGAGGCACTTGAGGTGCTTCAAAACAATAATTTCGATCTTATTTTAACAGATTATATGATGCCTGTTATGGATGGGAAAACTTTAGTGAAAAAATTAAAACAACAACAAAATAAAACACCTATTTTAGTCCTTACTGCAAGAACAGATCAGCAAGGAAAACTATCTATGCTACGTTTAGGAATTGATGGCTATTTACACAAACCTTTTTTAGAAGAGGAACTTTTAATTAATATTAAAAATGCTATTGCTCTTTTTAAAAATATAACGGAATTTGATAAGGATAATTCACCTGAAGTTTTAAAAAACTTAAACGAATATGCCGATAAATTTAATATGAAAATTACATCTTATATTAACAATAATTTAAATTCACCGCTACTTACTGTGGATACTATTTCAGAATATATGAAAGTCTCCAGAAGCACACTAAACCGTAAAGTTAAGAGTGTATTAGGACAAACAGTTAACCAATTAATACAAGAAGCACGTTTAGAAAAAGCACGCAATTTAAGAGCAGAGGATCCTTTTGCAACTAAAAAACAGATTGCAGAAGCTGTTGGTGTAACAAATACCACTTACTTATTTGATAAACTAAAAGAACGCTATGGGGTATAGAAGAAACAGCTATTAGTTTCGTTTAGATTTCTAATCTGTATAAAGTCTTTTAAATATTTTTACATTAATTGCTCAAAAAGTATTTCAATTAAAAAGGCATTTGTACTTTTATAGTTTATAAAAAATTATGGATTCTTTTATTTCAAAAGTTGTTAAAGACGTTAGTAGTAAAAATTTTACTATTAAAAACTGCGTATTTGTTTTACCTAGTCAGCGTGCTTGTGTATTTTTAAAAAAAGAAATTGTAGACAGTACTGTTTCAAGTACTTTTTCACCAAAAATTATTAGTATCGAAAATTATATTCAAGAGTTAGCCGATATTAATTTAATTGATACCACACAATTGCTTTTTGAATTTTATAGTGTTTATAAAGAAAATTTACCACAAGATTTAATTGAGCCTTTTGAAACATTTTCTCAATGGGCAACAATTGCATTACACGATTTTAATGAAATTGATAGTTATTTGGTCAATTCAAAAGATCTTTTTTCGAATTTAAAAGATGTAAAAAAAATAGAGTATTGGTTTAAAGATAAAACACCTAGTAAACTAGCACTAAACTATCTTCAGTTTTTTGAACATTTGAACAAATTATATAATTCGTTGTATAAAAGACTGAAAGTAAACAAATTTGGTTATCAAGGTTTAATTTATAGAGAAGCTGTAGCTAATTTAGAGCATTATATAGAAAATAATAATGATAAACATATTGTTTTTGCGGGTTTTAATGCTTTAAATAAAGCTGAGGAAATTATTTTTCAGGAATTATTAAATAATAATTTAGCTTCAATTTATTGGGATTCAAATTCAAACTTATTTAATAATTCTAACGAAGCAGGTATTTTTTTAAGAAAGTATAAAAAAGAATGGGATTATTATAAAACAGCGCCTTTTTTATGGGTAGACGCAACTAATTTTGAAGAAAAAAATATTGAATTTGTTGGAGCTCCAAAAAATATTACTCAAATTAAATACGCGGGTGAATTATTATCTAAATTACAAAATCATCAAAATACTGCACTGGTTTTAGCAGATGAAAATTTATTGGCATTGGCGCTTAATTCGTTGCCAAATAGTGTTAAAAATATAAATATTACAATGGGATACCCTTTAAAAGATATTCCCTTGTCAAACTTATTTGAAAAACTATTTAAACTACATTTAAATCAACAAAAATTTAATAAACAGCTACAATTACAGTTTTACTATAAAGATGTCTTAAATCTCTTAAATGATCCATTTTTAAACAAACTACATGGAACTACAATTCAAAAAATAATTGCAAAACTTAAAAGTGAGAATACTATTTTTTTATCAAAAAAAATGATAGAAAATTGTATTTCTAAATCAGAAAAAGAACAACTGCAAAATGTATTGCAATTGTTTACTTTTTCAAATAGTGTAAATACCATTATAAAACAATGTAGCAACTTAATAATATTGCTTAAAAATTATGTAGATGGTGTAGATAAAGAATATTTATACCGTTTTTATACTGTTTTTAAACAGTTAGAAACCTTAAATAAATCGTATAATTATATTTCAAATTTAAAAACACTTACATTATTTTATAACCAACTGTTAAGTCACGAAAAACTTTCTTTTCAAGGCGAACCATTAAAGGGATTGCAATTAATGGGAATGTTAGAAACCAGAGCTTTAGATTTTGAAACCATTATAGTAACTTCTGTAAATGAAGGTATTTTACCAGGAAGTAAAAATGAAAATTCATTTCTACCTTTTGATGTGAAAAAGTATTTTAAAATGCCAACATATCAAGAAAAAGATGCCATTTTCTCTTATCATTTTCAACGCTTGTTACAGCGTGCAAAAAATGTATACTTAATTTATAATACAGAAACCGATGGTTATGGAGCAGGAGAGAAGAGTAGGTTTTTAACGCAATTAGAAATTAATAATCCAAAAATTAAAAAAACAATAATAAATCCAAAAGTTCAAAAACACGAAGAAGTTTTACTTCAAATTAAAAAAACACCAGAAATAATAGAAAAATTAAAAGCGGTTTTTGAAAAAGGAATTTCCCCGTCGGCTTTGGCAACTTATATTTACAACCCAATTAGTTTTTACGAGCAAAAAGTTTTGGGAATTAGAGACGATGATGAAGTTGAAGAAACCATTGCTGCAAATACCATGGGATCTGTAATTCATGATGTTTTAGAGCAATTATACACACCATTTATCGGTGCTTTTGTTTTAAAGGAAAACATAGTTCAAATGCAACAAAAAATTGAACCTTTGTTAATTAAATTCTTTGAAAAACATTACAAAAAAGGAAATATAGAAACAGGAAAAAATAAATTAATATTTGAAGTTTGTAAAAATCATATCAACCGGTTTTTAAAGCAAGAATTACAACTTATAACTAAGGGAAATCGATTAAAAATAATTGCTTTAGAAGCAAATTTAAATTGTAAAATACCTATTGAAAGTCTAGATTTTCCAATAAACTTAAAGGGAATTGTTGATAGAGTAGACGAACTAAATGGCTGTGTAAGAATTATAGATTATAAAACCGGAAAAGTAGAAGCAAGTCAATTAAAAGTACACGATTTTAGTGTGATTAGTGAAGATTATAAATATACAAAAGCCATGCAAGTAATGTTATATTCGTTTATGTATGCTGCTAGTACAAATATAGATAAATTAGAAAGTGGCATAATTTCATTTAAAAATTTAAATGCAGGGTTTTTAAAAATGAATTTTTCTGAAAAATATAGAGGTGTTGATACACTCGTTTCAGAAGAAAGAATACAAGAGTTTATGGTTGAAACTAAAAATATTATTAAAGAAATTTTAAATCCTGAAATACCATTTATTCAAAACGAAGATTTACCATTTTAAAACATACAAAATGATTACAAAAACAAATATACAAGTTAAAAGTTCAAAGCATAACAAACCAATTTTAACGGATGTATTTTACACAAAAAATAACATACAAAAACCAATTGTAATTTTTTGCCACGGTTATAAAGGTTTTAAAGATTGGGGAGCGTGGAATTTAGCAGCTCCTGAATTTGTGAAAGCTAATTTGTTTTTTCTAAAATTTAATTTTTCACATAATGGTGGAACAGTAGAAAACCCGATTAATTTTCCAGATTTAGAAGCTTTTGGACATAATAATTTCATTACAGAATTAGACGATTTAGAAGATATAGTAAATTGGATTGTAACAAATCCAGATTATAAAGAAGAGATAGATCCAAATAATATAACGCTAATAGGACACTCTAGAGGTGGAGGTATTGTAACTTTAAAAGCTTCAGAAAATAAACAAATTTCTAAAGTTATTTCTTGGGCTGGTGTTTCAGATTTTGGAGCACGTTTCCCTAAGGATGAAAAAATTCTTCAGCACTGGGAAAAAGAAGGAGTATCATATATCGAAAACTCCAGAACAAAACAGCAAATGCCACATTATTTTCAGTTTTATACCAACTTTAAAGAAAATGAAGCACGTTTAACAATTAAAAAGGCTGTAGAAAAATTAACCATTCCGCATTTAATTATTCAGGGGAAAAAAGATGAAGTTGTTCCTCCTATTGAAGCTGAAAATTTACATAAATGGAATCCTAAAAGTACACTTTTTATAATTGATGAAATGAACCATCCGTTAGGTTGTTCAGAACCTTATACGGCACCTAAAATGCCAACACATTTAGCTGAGGTTGTAGCAAAAAGTATAGAATTTATTTTAACAAAATAATGCATATTGAAAAAGCAACACAAAACGATTTAGAAGCTTGTTATTTTATTACAAAAAGCTGTGCTGCGTCAATGATTGAAAACGGTATTTTTCAATGGAATGATATATACCCTTCACTAGAAGTATTAGATAAAGATATTGCACTTCAACAATTGTGGAAATTAACAGAAAACAATACAATTATTGGTATAATTGTACTTACAACAATTGAAGATATTGAATATAAGTCGGTAAAATGGTTAACAGAAAATAAGTATAATTTATATGTGCATCGCTTAGCGGTAGATCCAATATTTCAAGGTAAAGGCTATGCGCAAAAATTAATGTGTTTTGCCGAAGATTATGCTTTAAAAAAAGGGTTTCATTCAATTAGATTAGATACGTTTAGTCAAAATGCTAGAAATCAGAAATTTTATAAAAAACGAGGTTATATTAAATTAGAGGAAATTTATTTTCCAAATCAGAGTAAATTTCCATTTTATTGTTACGAGAAAATTTTAAATGTATAAAGAATCTAACATTACTTTTAAGGGTATTAATAAATTAGCAATTCCAGCAATAATATCTGGAATTGCTGAACCGCTATTATCTATAACAGATACTGCAATTGTAGGAAACATTAATTTAAATCCAACAGAAGCATTGGCAGCAGTTGGTATTGCAGGGTCGTTTATTTCTGCATTGGTTTGGATTTTAGCACAAACTAGATCCGCAATTTCAGCCATTGTTAGTAAATATTTAGGAGCTAAAAAATTAGATGAAATTGCTACATTACCCGCTCAAATTATAGCTATAAACTTAAGTTTAAGTATTTTTATTTATATAGTTACACTGTTTTTTGTCAATCAAATTTTTCAACTGTACAATGCAGAAGGTTTAATTTTAAATTATGCAGTAGACTATTATAAAATTAGGGCTCTTGGATTTCCTCTTACGCTTTTTGTATTTTCAGCCTTTGGTGTTTTTAGAGGATTACAAAACACGTTTTGGCCAATGGTAATAAGTATTGTTGGGGCAATTTTAAATGTTATTTTAGATATTGTTTTAGTGTATGGTGTTGAAGGTTTTATTGACCCTATGAATGTAGTAGGAGCTGCTTGGGCAAGTGTAATAGCGCAAGCTGTTATGGCGCTTTTAGCACTTATTTTATTATTAAAAAAGACACCATTTAGCTATAAATTAAAATTCCCGTTTAATAAAGAAATTAAAAATTTACTTTTAATAAGTTTTAACCTAATAATAAGAGCTATAGCTTTAAATGTAGCCTTGTATTTAGCAAATTCATATGCAACAAAATACGGAAATCAATACATAGCAGCACAAACTATTGCGTTTCAAATTTGGTTGTTTTTTGCCTTTTTTATTGATGGATATGCAAGTGTTGGTAATATAGTTTCTGGAAAATTATTAGGAGAAAAAAATTATCCTAAATTATGGGAGTTAAGCGGTAGGCTTAGTAAATATTCAATAATTGTAGCGTTAATATTAACGGCTCTTTGTGGCATATTTTATACACAAATTGGAGTTGTATTTTCTAAAGAACAAGAAGTGTTAGATGCATTTTACAACATTTTTTGGATAGTGCTTTTAATGCAGCCTATTAATGCTGTTGCTTTTGTTTTTGACGGAATATTTAAAGGTTTAGCAGAAGCTGTAACACTTAGAAATTTACTTTTGGTGGCTACCTTTTTAGGCTTTGTACCAACATTGTTAATTGGAGATTATTTCAATTTAAAACTCTACGCTATATGGATGGCTTTTACAGTTTGGATGCTATTAAGGTCTGGTATATTAGTTGTTAAGTTTAAAAGAAAATATTTATATAAAAACACGTAACTTTGTATACTATGAGTAACGGAAGTTTATACACACATATTCAAAATAATATTGCAACAATTGAATTTTTTCATGAAGCAAGTAATTCTTTTCCAAGTGAATTATTAGAGCGTTTAGCGAAAGCTTTTAACGAATTAAGTGTTGATAATGATGTGCATGTAATAATATTAAAAAGCGAAAAAGAAAAAGCTTTTTGCGCAGGTGCTTCATTTGATGAATTGGTTGCAATTACTAATTTAGAAGAGGGAAAAAAATTCTTTTTAGGATTTGCAAACGTATTAAATGCAATGCGAAAATGTTCTAAATTAATAATTGGACGTGTGCAAGGTAAAACTGTTGGCGGAGGTGTTGGTTTAGCTGCTGCATGTGATTATTGTTTAGCCACAGAGCAAGCCGCTATTAAATTATCGGAATTAACCATTGGTATAGGTCCGTTTGTAATTGCGCCAGCGGTAGAACGTAAAATTGGCCTAGCTGCATTAAGCGAATTAACAATAGATGCTACAGGCTGGAAAAATGCGTATTGGGCAAAAGATAAAGGATTGTATGCAAAAGTATTTGATACTATTTCTGAATTAGATAAAGAAGTAGAATATTTAGCTCTAAAATTGGCTTCTTACAACCCAGATGCCTTAAAAGAGATGAAAAAAGTATTATGGGAAGGTACTGAAAATTGGGATGTTTTATTAGATAAACGTGCCGAAATAAGTGGAAAACTTGTTTTATCAGATTTTACCAAAAAAGCACTTCAAAAATTTAAAAAATAATGAAATTAGCAACACTACTTTTTTTAATTCAACAAGTTGATATTGAAGAAAAAATGAACAATGCACCTGATGGTAGTTATGAAATAGGTGTAGTTATAGGAACTTATTTACCTTTTGTAGTACTTGTTGCATTGGCATATTTTGTGTATTACAAAGCAAAAAATAGAAAAGATTTAGACGATTAATTTAGGGATATAAAAATGAGTAAAATTAGAATTACAAAACATTTCGATTTTGAAACTGGACACGCTTTATATGGTTATGATGGAAAATGTAAAAATGTACACGGACATAGTTATAAACTATCTGTAACAGTTATAGGAGAACCAATTAGCGATACTTCAAACGTAAAATTGGGAATGGTAATAGATTTTGGAGATTTAAAAAAAATTGTACTATCTGAAATTGTCGATAAATTTGACCACGCTACTGTTTTTAATAAAAATACACCACACTTAGAGTTGGCAAATGAGCTTGAAAAAAGAGGGCATAACATTATTCTAGTTGATTATCAACCTACAAGTGAAATGATGTTGATTGATTTTGCTGAAAAAATAAAAAACAGACTGCCTGAAACCATTCATTTACACTCGTTAAAATTACAAGAAACTGCAAGTTCACATGCAGAATGGTTTGCAAGTGATAATGCAGTTTAAATAAGTGTATTTAAAGTCAGTTTTTTTTCGAAACTAGAAGTTTTGTGTGGGCTTATTTACCGTTAAAAGTATTCATTGTATTATTTAAGCCTGCAGTACCAAAAGATTTAATTAAATCGCAAGATTTAGCTATACGTTCTGGAAGTTGTTTATTTTCATCATTATTCCAGGTTCCTAGAACATAATCAATTTGGCGCCCTTTAGAGAATGCATCTCCAACACCAAACCTAAAACGTGGATATTGTTGGGTTTGTAATATCTTGTTTATGTCTTTTAGTCCGTTATGACCTCCGTCACTTCCTTTAGCTTTTAAACGAATTACGCCAAAATCTATATTTAAATCGTCACAAATTACCATTAAATTTTCGATAGGGATATTTTCTTTTGTCATCCAATATTTTACAGCTTTTCCACTTAAATTCATATAAGTAGATGGCTTTAATAGAATAAATGTTCTTCCTTTAAATCTAAAGGAGGCAATAGCACCCAATTTCTGACTTTCAAAAGTAATGCCTTCATTTAAAGCTAGAGTATCTAAAATTTTAAATCCAATATTGTGTCGAGTTTCATCGTATTTAGCACCAATATTTCCTAAGCCAACAATTAAGAATTTTTTCATAAGTTCTTGAGTAGATTTTTCTTTTTTTGATGTGAAAATTAACTTTAAATTTTTAAAAATTTTCATACAGCAAAAGTAGTAAAAAGAAAAAGCGTTGCAAATGCAACGCTTTTATATTAAATACTAAAATAATTAGTTTATTCAGCAGCAGCTTCTTCAGCTCCTTCTTCACCTTCAGCTCCTTCTTCACCTTCTTCACCTTCTTCGTCTTCTGGCATTACAGCACTACGTGCAGTTCTAACCTGAACAACTACTGTATTTTCTGGGTGTAAAATTGAATATTCATCATTTGCTAATTCAGAAACAACCAATTTTTGACCAATTTTTAATTTAGAAATATCAGCATTTATAAAGTCTGGTAAATTAGCTGGTATAGCTCTAACACTTAATTTACGCATTGCAAAACGTAAAGAACCACCAGCAATTACACCCGGAGAAGTTCCAACTAGTCTTACTGGAATGTTCATTGTTACCAATTTATCGTCAAATAGTTGGTAAAAATCTATGTGTAAAATTTTGTCTGTTACAGGGTGAAACTGTATATCTTGTAAAATTGCATGGTAACTAGTACCATCTAATTCAATCATTGCAGTATATACGTTAGCCGTGTACACTAAATTTTTGAACGATACTTCGTCAGCTGAAAAGTGTAATGGTTTATCCCCTCCGTATAATACGCAAGGTACCTTTCCAGCATTACGTAAGGCTTTAGTAGCTACTTTACCTACGCTTTCTCTTTTAGATCCTGTGATTGTTATTGATTTCATTTATTTAAATATTAATTAATTACATTAAAAATTGCCCACTTATTGAGGTGTTTTCTTGTACTTTATGCATAACACCTGCGAACAAAGGCGCGCAAGATACAACTTTTATTTTAGAACTCTCTCTTTTTAAAGGAATTGTATCTGAAACAATTAATTCTAGAAGTTTAGAGTTTTCAATTTTTTCGTAAGCATTACCAGATAAAATTGGGTGGGTACAGACAGCTCTAACGCTTAAAGCTCCTTTTTCCATCATTAAATCAGCTGCTTTTGCAAGTGTTCCACCGGTATCAATCATATCATCAACTAGAATAACATTTCTACCTTTTACTTCTCCAATTAGTTCCATAGTATCAATTACATTTGCTTTTAGGCGTTGTTTGTAACAAATTACCACTTCACTTTCTAAGTATTTAGAATATGCATAAGCACGTTTAGAACCTCCCATATCTGGAGATGCAATAGTTATATTATCTAAATTAAGGCTTTTTACATATGGTAAAAATATGGTTGAAGCATATAAATGATCGACAGGTTTTTCGAAAAAACCTTGAATTTGATCTGCGTGTAAATCCATGGTCATAATTCTTGTAGCTCCAGCTGCTTGTAATAAATTTGCTACAAGTTTAGCGCCAATTGCAACGCGTGGTTGGTCTTTTCTATCTTGTCTTGCCCAACCAAAATAAGGTATAACAGCAGTAATATGCCTTGCTGATGCTCTTTTTGCTGCATCTAAAATTAGAAGCATTTCCATTAAATTGTCTGAGTCTGGAAAAGTAGAACCTACCACAAAAATACGCCGTCCTCTAACGGAATCTACTAGTGCTGGCTGAAATTCACCATCACTAAATTGTGAAATTTTAACATTTCCAAGTTCTAATCCGTACGAATCCGCAATATTTTTAGCTAAAACCTGACTTTGTCTGCAAGCAAATATTTTTGGTGCTAGTTGACTGTTTCCCATTTTTAAGTTGTGTTGTTGTTTGTTGAGCCGCAAATTTAAAATTAATTATAGAGTTATTAAACAACTTCGTGATTTTTTTAAGGTTTTGATAAAAAAAAATTATAAATTTGCACTCGCATTTAAAAAGCCTCGATGGCGGAACTGGTAGACGCGCTGGATTCAAAATCCAGTTCTTTCGGGAGTGTGGGTTCGATTCCCACTCGAGGTACTATTTTGTTAAAAAGGGAAAATAAAAGAAACTTAAAAGCACTGATTATCAGATGTTTGATTGAAAAAAGTTTTTTTATTTTCCCTTTTTTATATATTCTGGTACTAAACATTTATAGTCATGGGTATTCGTTTAAGAAATTAATTGAGCTTTTTAATGAACTAAAAATATAATAATATATCCATCATAATTATTTGAGTTCCTTTTTAAAATCACTCTAACCTTTTTTGTGTTGGGGTGATTTTTTAGTATTTGCTATCTTAACAATTTTTTGAGAGGTTTATTTATTCTCTTTAAAATAGAGAAGTTTAACTTTAGTTAACCCTATTGGAAGTTAGGGGTGTATAATTTAAGTTGTGTTTATATAGCATAAAAAAAACTCCGCTAAATATTTTTTAACGGAGTTTCTTAATTTTCATAGCTCTTAGTAAGTAACAATTAATTTATTTATAATTCGGGGTTTTAATTAATTTGTTAATTACTGATTACTGCTTTGGGGGGGTAAATTTTTATATTTATTCTATACCTAAACGTTCAAATAGGCCTCTAATATTTTCAGGGTAATTGTTTTGTTGGTGATTTTTTGTTAATTTAAGCGTTACTTTATTTATAAAATCTTCAACATTATTAGTAAGGTGTTTTTTTTCTTTCATTTTGTTTTCGATTTTTAAGGTATTTTTTACATACCTGGCTCTATAAATTTTAGAAAGTTATCTACTAACTTTTTCTTACATGTCAAATTTAAAACTATAAAATATACTATTTAATTATTTATCCGTAAAAAAAGTGGGGTTAAACCATACAATTTTGTATGTTATTTTTTAGTATTTTTGGTAAAATTAAATTGCTTAATTCAAAATGTGCAACGTTTTTATTATAGATGATGACTTAAATACTGTTCAAAGTATTACGGATGTTTTAAACGATTATCCTGAGTTTGATTGTATTGGAACTTCTTCAAAACCAGTAAATGCAACTAATATTATTTTAAAAGAAACCCCTGATGTGGTTTTTTTTAACATTGATACTGTTTTTAAAAATCCTTTTGAGTTTGTACAAGAACTAAACTTATTTAATAATAACAGTCCTATTTTTATAGCTATTTCTTCCTCTAAAAAAGAAATATATAATGTTATAAAAAATGGTTTTTTCGATTTTTTATTAAATCCATTGTCTGAGGTAGAAATTAGAAAAACAATAATAAAATTACAAAAAAAGAGACAAAGGCAGTTTGGTAAAAATATCTGTTTAAAGTCATATAAAGATTATCAATATCTTAAAACAGATGAAATATTGTATTTAAAGGCAGATAATAATACAACAGATTTTCATATGGATGGCGGTACTGTTATAAATGCATATAAAACACTTAAAACGTTTGAAGAGATATTACCAAATAATTTTTATAGAATTCATAAAAGCTATATTATAAATAAAAATTTTATTTCAAGAATTCAATATGGTAAATCTACTTGTACTATTAGTAAAACAAATATAGAGGTGCCTTTTACTAAAACTTATATTTCTGCAATTGAAAAAATCAATAAATCTTTAACAGCATATTCTTATATTTCTGTAAAATAAAAGTTTTAATTTTGCTGAAGTTTTGTGTTTCTTTTTTATTTAATACTACCTTAAAGTGGAGAATTAACCGTCTTTCTAACAAACAACTTGTCTTTGCTAACAAACGACATGTCTTCACTAATAAATGGGTATTCAATCTTGTGTTTTTTACTCTAAGTACTACATTTACACCGTAGTAATTAACAAAACAGAATAAAATATAAACAATATAAAAAACCATTTATTATGAAATCAATTAAATTTATCTTCGCTTTATTAGTAGTTTCAACATTAGCTTTATCTTGTACTTCAGACAATGATGAAGTAGAACAATTATATGCTCAAGAACAAGCAACTGGAGATGATGGAACAGCAGATATTATTAGAACAAGAGATTAATTGTATTTACATAAAATAAATTATTAGTAATAATAAATATTAAAAGCCTTAAACTAAAGTTTAAGGCTTTTTTTAGTAGCTTTGTTTTAAACAACCGTTGTTAAAATTAAAGCGAAATTCTACATAGTATTAATTAAATTGTTAATGTTGGTATTAATTATACCGATATTTTTTTGCTGCGAAAAATCTAATGTAGTATCAAAAAATAAGCAAACTAAAGCTAATGATAGTATTGTATTTTGGATAGCACAATCCAAACAATTTAAAACAACTAAAATTCAAAAAAAAAGAGCTTTAGAAAAAGCTTATACAGCTACTTTAGATGTAAGCTCAGATTCTATCAAAAATAACTTTTTTGCAGAAATAGCCTACCAAACAGAAGGGTTAAATTTTGATTCTTTATTTGTAAAAGCAAATATAAAATCATTGGAAGTAGCCACAAAAATAGATGATTTTTTAAAAATAGGGGAAGCACATTGGAATTACGGAAACTATTATACCGATTTGCAAGTAACAGATAGTGCGTATTTTCATTTTCATACGGCTTATGAAAATTTTCAAGCTGCTAAACATAATTATTATGCCGCAAATATGTTGTACAACATGGCGTTTATACAAGGTCGGTTAAAAGATTATACAGGAAGTGAAATTTTAATTTTTGAAGCAATAAGTAAATACGAAAAGGTTAAACGTTATGATAAATTATACCAATGTTATAATTATTTAGGTTTAATTTATATAGAACTCGAAGAGTTTGATCGTGCTATCTTTTACCATAATAAAGCTTTAGAGTATTTAACTAAAGTTAAAACTAAGAATAAATATAAAGAAGGAAGCTATAGTAATTTAGGTTTAACCTACCAAAAACTTAATAATTACGAAAAAGCTATTGAGTACTTTGATAAAGCATTAAAAAATAAAAATTTAATAAATCAAGACCCTGTTTTTTATGCACGTCTTATTGATAATATGGCGTATACAAAGTTTTTAAGAGGTGATACTATAAATATTGTAGAAGGTTTGTATAAATCACTTAAAATTAGAGATAGTTTAAAAAATATTTCTGGAGTGGTTATTTGTAAAAGGCATTTATCAGAGTTTTATGCTGTAAAAAAAGATACAACTTTGGCTGTACAATATGCAAATGAAGCTTTAGGATTAGCAGATCAGGTTAAAAATAATAGAGATAAATTAGAAACGCTACTCTTACTTTCAAAAGTAGATATGAAAAATTCTAATACTTATTTAAACGAATATGTGCATTTAAGTGATAGCTTACACGTTGAAGATAGAAAGATTAGAAATAAATTTACTAGGTTACGTTTTGAAACAGATGAATATATTCAAGAAACAGAGAAACTTTCTCAACAAAATTTATTAATTTTATTGGGAGGTTTTTTAATGATTATATTTTTTTCTTTTGCATATATAATGCGGGTGCAAAGAATAAAAAATAAAGAATTATTGTTTGAAAAAGAACAACAAAAATCCAATCAAGAAATTTTATCTTTAATGATAAAACAACAAACTAAATTAGAAGAAGAACGTTTAAAAGAACGGCACAGAATTTCTGAAGACTTGCACGATGGTGTTTTAGGTAAAATTTTTGGAACCAGATTGGGGCTGGGGTTTTTAAATATTGCAGCAGATAATGCTACCATTGAAAAACATAAAAATTATATTGATGAGCTTCAGAATATTGAAAAAGAAATTAGAACTATTTCACATGAATTAAAAAATGAAATATTATCGTCTAAAGAGAATTTTTCAAAAATTATTAAAGATTTAATTGATGAAAGAAGTAATTTACAAAAATTTGAACATGTGTTTTATTGTGATGAAACTATTGATTGGGATGATATAGACGATATTGTAAAAATTAATTTATATAGAATATTACAAGAAGCATTGCAAAACATAATTAAATATGCAAATGCAACTTTTGTAGAAATAAACATTAAATTAGAGAATAATAGTATAGAAATGCTAGTGAAAGATAATGGAATTGGTTTTAATATTAAAGAAAAAAGAAAAGGGATCGGATTAAAAAATATGAACTCTAGAGTTCATAAAATTAATGGAAATATTAAAATTAATTCTTCAAAAAATGAAGGAACTACTATTTTTGTTACTTGCCCAATACAAATAATAAATGAAGGAAAAAACATATAAAGTATTAATAATTGATGATCATCCAATTATTGCGGATGCTTATAAAAGCGCTTTTGAATTTATCAGTTTAGAAAAGCCAACTACTAAATTCGAAATTTCTATCGCAACAAATTGTGATGATGCAATTGAAATAATTGAAAACTCTTCGAAAAATACAGGAATTGATATTGTTTTTTTAGACATATCTTTACCACCATCTACAGATGGGGTATACTTGTCGGGTGAAGATTTAGGTGTTCGAATAAATCAATTACTTCCAAAATGTAAAATTATTGTTGCTACCACTTTTAACGATAATTATAGAATACAAGTAATATTAAAAAATGTGAATCCAGATGGTTTTTTAATTAAAAATGATATCAATAAAGAGGAACTTGTTTTTTCAATAAAAACGGTTTTAGATGGCTCTCCATATTATAGTAAATCTGTACTAGAATTGTTTAGAAAACAAGCTTCGATTGATTATAAGCTTGATAAAATAGATAGGCAACTATTATACGAAATGTCTATTGGAACTAAAATGAAAGAACTTCCTAAAATTATTCCAATGTCTTTGGCTGGTTTAGAAAAAAGAAAAAAGCAATTGAAAACATTGTTTAAAGTAAAAGAAAATGATGACAGAGAATTAATATTGAAAGCAAAAGAAAAAGGGTTCATATAGTAAGTTTTTTTTGCTATATAAATACATCGAAAGTCAATTCACATTCCCTATAAATTTTTATAATCAAAATTTAGTTAAAACAGCTATTAAGAAAAGTTTAACACTAATAAATAGGGGAAAATAATGTTATCAACGTCTTAGTAAGTAATAATGTTTATTTTTGAAACCTTAAAACAAGCAAAATCAATTAATACTATGCGAAAAATAATATCATTTTTATCTCTTTTATTACTTTTTTCGGGAAGCTATGCCCAAATTCACGATCCAGTAAAATGGACAACAGCAGTAGAGAAGATCACTGATACGGAATACGACTTAATAGTTAAAGCATCAATAGAAGCCAATTGGCATTTGTATTCACAAAGTGTACCCCAAGATGGGCCAATACCAACCACATTTACATTTGAACCTACAGATCAGTTTGAATTAGTAGACAATGTTACAGAAGAAACAGGTCATACCGTTCATGACCCAGTTTTTGATATGGAAATTAAATACTTTGAAAACGAAGCTATTTTTAAACAACGTATTAAATTAAAAACCGAAAATACTTTAAAAATTTCAGGAGAAGTAGAATTTATGGTTTGTGATGATACTAGTTGTTTACCACCAACATTTGTAGATTTAGAATTTAATATTTCGGGTGAAACAGCAGCAATTGAAAGCCCTAAAACAGCAACAAAAGAAACTGTTACTGCAGTAAAAAAACAAGACGAATCAACTAATAAAAGTTTATTAACTATTTTTATTATTGCGTTTTTCTCAGGTTTTGCAGCATTGTTAACACCTTGTGTTTTCCCAATGATACCTATGACAGTTAGCTTTTTCACAAAACAAAGTAAAAGCAAAGCTAAAGGTGTTAAAAACGCCATTATTTATGGAGTTTCTATAGTAATTATCTATGTTTTATTAGGAATATTTGTAAGTGCTGTTTTTGGAGCGGATGCTTTAAATGCCCTCTCAACCAACGTATGGTTTAATGTTATTTTCTTTTTACTATTATTAGTTTTTGCAGTTTCGTTTTTAGGAGCTTTTGAAATTACATTACCTAGTTCTTGGGGAACAAAAGTAGATGCACAAGCAGATAGAGGAGGAATTATTGGAATCTTTTTTATGGCATTAGCTTTGGCAATTGTGTCATTTTCTTGTACAGGTCCAATTGTTGGAACTTTATTGGTTGAAGCCGCAGCAGGAGGAAGTCAAGTAGGTCCAATTGTTGGTATGCTAGGATTCTCTTTAGCATTGGCAATTCCATTTGCATTATTTGCAGCTTTTCCAGGTTGGTTAAATTCATTACCAAAATCTGGAGGTTGGTTAAATACAGTAAAAGTTGTTTTAGGATTTTTAGAATTAGCATTAGCATTTAAATTCTTATCAAATGCCGATTTAGTATTACAATTACATTGGTTAGAGCGTGAAGTATTTATAGCAATTTGGATTGCAGTTTTTGGAGCGTTAGCATTTTATTTATTTGGAAAAATACAATTACCACACGATTCACCTTTAACACATATTTCAGTAGGAAGATTAAGTTTAGGATTGGTAGTATTAACATTCACAATTTATATGATTCCAGGACTTTGGGGAGCACCATTAAATTTAATTAGCGCATTTCCACCAGCACAACATTATAGCGAATCTCCTTACGGAGTTGGGTTTAAAAAACTTGGAGAAGCCGGTGCTTCAACAAGTAGTCATGGAGATTTACCAGAAGGTGCACACTTAATGGCGCCACATAATATACTTGCTTTTAACGATTACGATTTAGGTTTGGCGTATGCTAAAAAAGTTAAAAAACCAGTAATGTTAGATTTTACAGGCCACGCTTGTGTAAACTGTAGAAAAATGGAGCAAAATGTTTGGGCAAAAGACCACGTATTGCCAATTTTAAAGAATGATATTATATTAATTTCATTATATGTAGATGATAAACGCCCTTTGCCAAAAGGAATGGAAATAGAATCAAAATTAAGACCTGGAAAAAAATTAAAATATATAGGTCAGAGATGGAGTGAGTTTCAAACAATAAAATACAAAGCAAATGCACAGCCATTTTACGTATTAATGGATCATAATGAAGAAAATTTAATAGATCCAGCAGGTTATACACCAGATGCAGACGAATACCATGATTGGCTAAAAGAAGGAATTTCAAAATTTAATAATAAACAATAAGAATGAAAAAAATAGTAATAGTAGTTAGTGCAGTTTTATTAATTATAGGGTGTAAACCAGAAGCCCCAAAAGACTATGTAACATTAACAGGAACAATAACAAACCCAAATTCAGATTCTTTAATAGTTGCTCAAAGAACAATTTTAAAAACTATTAAAGTAAAATCAGATGGAACATTTTCAGATACTTTAAAAGTAAAAGAAGGAAACTATGTTTTATTTGATGGAACAGAACAAGCATCAGTTTATTTAAAAAATGGGTACGATTTAAATTTAGAAGTAAACACCTCAGAATTTGACGAAACACTTGCTTATACAGGTAATGGATCAGATGAAAACAATTATATAGCGGCTGTAGCACTTTTACAAGAAACAGTATTAGGAGATGATTCTTTATTTACATTAGAAAAAGCGAGTTTTGATGAAAAAATAGAAGGTATAAATTCAAAGTTTAAAAATTTATTGACTGAAGCTAAAATAACAGATACCGCTTTTGTTTCAGGTCAAGAAAAACAAATAGACCGTTTAACAAATTATATAGCTTCTACTTATAAAGAAAGACGCTATTTAGCGACCGTTTTAGGTAAAGGAAATGCATCACCAAAGTTTACAGATTACGAAAATTTTAAAGGAGGTACAACTTCATTAGACGATTTAAAAGGGAAATACGTGTATGTAGATGTTTGGGCAACTTGGTGTGCACCTTGTAAACGAGAAATTCCATTTTTAAAAGAAGTTGAAAAAGCGTACCACGGAAAAAATATAGAATTTGTAAGTATTTCAATAGATGAAGATAAAAATCATGAAGCTTGGAAAACTATGGTTTCAGAAAAAGAATTAGGAGGAGTTCAGTTATTTGCAGATAATAATTGGAAATCAGATTTTATTCAAGAATACAAAATTAAAGGAATACCTAGATTTTTATTAATCGATCCAGAGGGGAATATTGTTAGTTCAGATGCACCTAGACCATCATCAAAAGATTTAATTGCATTGTTTGATGAGTTAAAAATATAACAATAATTTTAAATAAATTACGGTTTAAAAAGATACTCATTTAACAAATAAAACGAGTATCTTTTTAGTTCCATTATAGTACATATTAGTAAATAAAATAGCTTAAATAATGAGTCTTTCTGAATTAGAAATCTACTTTCAAAAATATAGAAATAACATTGTTGGAATTAATCAATCATTCCAATCTCCATATGGAGAAAAAGAAATTATATATACAGATTGGACAGCTAGTGGAAGACTGTATAGGCCAATAGAGGAAAAACTATTAAATGAATTTGGGCCATTTGTAGCCAATACACATACGGAAACATCTATTACCGGTTCTGTAATGACAATGGCTTACCATAAAGCTAGAACTATAATAAAGAAACATGTCAACGCAAATTCAGACGATGTTTTAATTACAGATGGTACTGGAATGACCGGTGTTGTAAATAAATTTCAACGTATTTTAGGCTTAAAAGTTTCAGAAAACATAAAGGAATATACAAAAGTACCAGAATTGTTAAAGCCTATTGTTTTTATTACACATATGGAACATCATTCCAATCAAACATCTTGGTTAGAAACCATAGCAGATGTAGCCATAATCCCTTGTCAAGACTCAGGTTTAATTTGTTTTGAGAGTTTTCAAAAATTATTAGATCAATATAAAGACCGTCCAATAAAAATAGCCTCAATAACGGCATGTTCTAACGTTACAGGAATTAGAACAGATTATCATAAAATAGCAAAAATTATACATCAAAACGGAGGTTTATGCTTTGTTGATTTTGCGTGTTCAGCGCCTTATGTAAACATAAATATGCATCCAGAAGACAAAGAAATGTATTTAGATGCCATATTTTTTTCACCCCATAAATTTTTAGGAGGTCCAGGAACATCAGGAGTGTTAATTTTTAATAAAAAATTATATAAAAATTTAGTACCAGACAATCCAGGAGGAGGAACAGTAAATTATACCAATCCTTGGGGCGATCACGATTATGTAGACGATATTGAAACCCGAGAAGATGGCGGTACCCCAGGTTTTTTACAAAACATAAAAATAGCCCTTTCCATTCAGTTAAAAGAAGCAATGGGGGTTGATAACATATTGGCACGAGAGCATGAAATTAATGAATTGGTTTTTGAAAAACTCAGTAAAATCCCGAATCTTAAAATTTTAGCGCCACAGCATGAAGATAGGTTGGGTATTTTTTCATTTTATATTGAAGAAGTTCATTTTAATTTAATAGTAAAATTATTGAATGATCGTTTTGGGGTGCAAACCAGAGGAGGATGTTCATGCGCAGGAACATATGGTCACTTTTTATTACATGTAGATCAAAACACCTCAAAAGGTATAGAAAAGCAAATATTAGGAGGTTGTATGGTTGAGCGTCCAGGATGGATAAGAATGTCTATTCATCCAACAATAACAACTCAAGAAGTTTTATATGTTTGCGAAAGCATTAAACAAGTAGCGGAAAATTATAAAGAATGGGGAGCAGATTACGAATATAATGCAGCTAAAAACGAGTATATTCATAAAACAGCAACGCCAATAGAAAATAAGATTATAAATAATTGGTTTAACTAATAATTTAAGGAAGTAAATTTTTCTATATTTGAATCCATAAATTTTTTTATATGGATACACTTATATTTTTTCTTAGAGAAGGTTTATTTCATGTGTTGGATTGGAATGCTTACGATCATATTTTATTTTTAGTAGCATTGGCAGTTGTATATGATTTAAAAAACTGGAAAAAACTAATTTGGTTAATTACACTTTTTACAATAGGGCATACACTATCGCTAATATTGGCTGCATACAAAATTGTGTCAGTTGATACAAAATGGGTAGAGTTTTTGATTCCTGTAACCATACTTATTACTGCGGTGGTTAACATTTTGTATGTTAAAAATACTACAAAACAATTAAAAACAAATACAAATTTAGTTTTTGCACTCTTTTTTGGATTAATTCATGGTCTTGGGTTTTCTGGATATTTTAAAATGATAATAGGTTCTTCAGAAAATAAGTTTTTACCATTATTAGAGTTTGCTTTAGGAGTAGAATTAGCACAAATAATTGTAGTATTAATAATACTTATTTTAGGGTTTATATTTCAAACTTTTTTCAGATTTTCAAAAAGAGATTATATACTTATAGTTTCATCTATTGTTGTTGGTGTTGTGTTGCCAATATTAAAAGACAATGTATTTTGGTAAAATTTTAACTTGAAGTTAGTATTAATCTTTATACTTTCGTAATAATCATTAAAATGAAAAAAAAACAATTAAAATACGATAGAGCCTACATGAGAATGGCGTTAGAGTGGGCAAAATTATCCTATTGTGATAGAAAGAAAGTAGGCGCTTTAATTGTAAAAGATAGAATGATAATTTCTGATGGCTTTAATGGTACACCTACAGGTTTCGAAAATTGTTGTGAAGGAGAAGAAGGTGACACAAAATGGTATGTATTACATGCAGAAGCAAATGCTATTTTAAAAGTTGCTGGTTCTACACAATCTTGTAAAAATGCCACACTTTATATTACATTATCACCTTGCAAAGAATGTAGTAAATTAATACATCAATCGGGTATAAAACGTGTGGTGTATGCAAACGAATATAAAGATACTTCTGGCGTGCAGTTTTTAGAGAAAGCAGGAGTTGAAATAACACATCTTAAAGATTTAAAATGATAAATAAAAAAGCAAATTTGCCAATTTTTATTGGATTGGCAGTGGCTATTGGTATATTAATTGGAAGCTCATTTAACTTTAAAAATAAAGCAGTAATATTTACTTCAAATTCAACTGAAGCTAAAATAAAACGCCTAATTAATTATATACAGTATGATTATGTAGATGAAGTTGATACAGATAGCCTTTTAGATGATGCTATTACTAATATGCTTGTTAAATTAGACCCTCATTCGGTTTACATTCCAAAAGAAGATCTAAAGCAGGTAACTGAAAATATGCAAGGTAAATTTGTAGGAATAGGAGTTTCTTTTTTAGTGCATCAAGATACTGTAACTGTAACAGGAGTTATAGAGGGAGGTCCAAGTTATAAAGCAGGAGTTAAAGCAGGAGATAGAATTATTATTGCAGATAAAGATACACTTTTTGGAGAAGTGTTAATTAAAAATGCAGGCGTTAGCGAAGCTGAAAAAAAATCGTTTGTAGCTACTAGAAAAATTTCTGATCAAGTAATGAAATCTCTTAAAGGTGAAGCAGCAACTAACGTAATGCTTACAATTTATAGACGCTCAACAAATCAAATTTTAAACATTCCAATTGTACGAGATGAAGTGCCAATTAAAAGTGTACCGGCATATTATATGGTAAATAATACATTGGGATACATTAATGTAGAGCGTTTTGCAAGAACTACTTATTTAGAATTTAAACTGGCCTTAAATGAATTAATTTCAAAAGGTATGGAGGCTTTAGTTTTAGATTTAAGAGGCAATGGAGGCGGTTACATGGATATTGCAAATAGTATAATTGATGAATTTTTAGAAGATGGAAAACTAATTGTATTTACTAAAAACAAAAATGGAGAAGTAGATAAATCGTATGCAACTAAAAAAGGCTCTTTTGAAGATGGAGAGGTGTATGTTTTAATAGATCAAAACTCAGCATCAGCTAGTGAAATTGTTGCTGGAGCTTTACAAGATAATGATAAAGGAACCATTGTTGGACGTAGATCTTTTGGAAAAGGATTGGTACAGCAAGAAATGGATTTAGGAGATGGTTCAGCAGTTAGACTTACTACTTCAAGATATTATACACCAACAGGGCGATCTATACAAAAATCGTATGCAGATCATAATACCAAATTATATAATAGCGATTATATAAATAGAATACATAATGGAGAGCTTGTTTCTAAAGATAGTATTAAAGTTATAGATACCTTAAAATTTACAACGCCAAAAGGTAAAGTTGTATATGGTGGTGGTGGTATAATTCCAGATGTTTTTGTACCAATAGATACAACTAGAACCTATAATAGTTTATTTTATTCTGGTTTAAACGGATTTGTTTTTGAATACATAGATAATCATAGAACTGAATTAAATAACTGGGAATTAGATGATTTTGTTGCTGATTTTGATGCTGATGGAAAAATATTTGATTTATATTTAAATAAATTAAATTTAAGAAAGCCACTTAGTTCGGAAGCTAGAAAAGATTTAAGATTATATTTTAAAGCATTTTTTGCTCGTGATTTATTTGATCAAACAGGGTATTATAAGGTAACTCAAAAGAAAGATAATATGATTTTAAAAGTTATTGAGTTAGATACTAATAAGTAATACACATTTTAAAAATTAACCTAATTTTATTTTGACAGCTAATAAAAAAATATATTTTGCGTCCGATCAACATTTTGGAGCTCCAACAATAGAACAAAGTAAGGTTCGTGAGCAAAAATTTGTAAACTGGTTAGATACTATAAAAATAGATGCTGAAGTTATTTTTTTATTAGGAGATCTCTTCGATTTTTGGTTTGAATATAAAAAAGTCGTACCAAAAGGATTTATACGCGTTTTAGGAAAGCTTGCTGAATTAAGAGATAGCGGAATTCAAATTTATTTTTTTGTTGGAAATCACGACCTTTGGATGGAAGATTATTTTGAAAAAGAATTAAATATTCCAACCTATCATAAACCAAAAGAATTTACATTCAATAACAAGCTTTTTTTAATTGGACACGGAGATGGTTTAGGCCCAGGAGATAAAGGTTATAAACGTATGAAAAAGGTATTTACCAATCCGTTTTCAAAATGGTTGTATAGGTGGTTACACCCAGATATTGGCGTTGTCTTAGCTCAATATTTATCGGTTAAAAATAAATTAATATCTGGGGAAGAAGATGTAAAATTTTTAGGTGAAGAAAACGAATGGTTAGTACATTATTGTAATAAAAAATTAACCGAAAAACAGTACAATTTTTTTATCTTTGGTCATCGTCACTTACCCTTAGAAATTCAGCTTACAAAAAATTCAAAATACATTAATACAGGCGATTGGATTTCTTATTTCACCTATGCTGTTTTTGATGGAGACGAAATGATGTTAAAATCTTATTAAACCTAAGGGTTTGTAACTTTTTTTAACCAATTTTTAACAACAAATAAAAAAATATTTATGCTATTTGCATTGTGTTAGAAAGCATGTTAAATTCACGCGGTAAAAACTATAAAAAATGATTGAAGAAAATAACGTTTCAATTGATATTAAAGCTATCAATGAAAAAATTGAAAAAGAAAGTGCCTTTGTCGATTTGTTAATAATGGAGATGAACAAAGTAATTGTTGGTCAAAAGCACATGATAGAACGATTGTTAATTGGTTTATTAGGAAATGGCCATATTTTATTAGAGGGTGTTCCTGGTTTAGCAAAAACACTTGCTATAAACACGTTAGCAAAAGCTGTTCAAGGAGGGTTTAGTAGAATTCAATTTACGCCAGATTTATTACCTGCCGATGTTGTTGGAACAATGATTTATAGTGTTAAAGACAATGATTTCACTATAAAAAAAGGTCCAATTTTTGCCAATTTTGTATTGGCAGATGAGATTAACCGTGCACCTGCTAAAGTACAATCGGCTTTGTTAGAAGCAATGCAAGAGCGTCAAATTACAATTGGAGATACAACATTTAGTTTAGATGAGCCTTTTTTGGTAATGGCAACTCAAAACCCTGTTGAGCAAGAAGGAACATATCCTTTACCAGAAGCGCAAGTAGATAGGTTTATGTTAAAAACTGTAATTGATTATCCAAAAATTGATGAAGAGCAGCTAATTATGCGTGCAAACTTAAAAGGTAGTTTTGGAAAAATTAATGCAGTTGCATCTATAGATCAAATTAATAGAGCTAGAAAGGCTGTGAAAGATGTGTATATGGACGAAAAAATAGAGAAATATATACTAGATATTATTTTTGCTACCCGTTATCCAGAAAAATACGAGTTACCATCTTTACAAGGTTTAATAAGTTTTGGAGCATCGCCACGTGGAAGTATTAACTTAGCTATGGCAGCAAAATGTTATGCTTTTATTAGAAGAAGAGGCTATGTTATTCCAGAAGATGTACGCGCAGTTGTACACGATGTTTTACGTCATAGAATTGGTGTAACTTATGAAGCAGAAGCAGAAAATATTACTTCAGAAGATATAATCAATCAAATTGTAAATCAAGTAGAAGTACCTTAGTAGTTGGCGGTCTCAAATTACGGTTGACAGTTTTTTTATAGAACTGAAACAACTAAAAACTGCAATTAATACTGCAACTGAATACTGCAAACTAGATAATATGGATACCAAAGAGATACTAAAAAAAGTTCGAAAAATAGAGATTAAGACACGTCGTTTGTCTAATCATATATTTTCTGGCGAATATCACAGTTCGTTTAAGGGACGAGGTATGACTTTTTCTGAAGTACGACAATATCAGTACGGAGACGATGTTAGGGCAATAGATTGGAATGTTACAGCACGTTATAACGAACCTTTTGTAAAGGTTTTTGAAGAAGAACGTGAACTAACTATGATGTTGATGGTTGACATTAGTGGCTCTGAATTTTTTGGAACTACACAACAATTTAAAAGAGATACTCTTACGGAAATAGCTGCAACATTGGCTTTTTCAGCAATTCAAAATAACGATAAAGTTGGTTTACTATTATTTTCTGATCAAATGGAGCTATTTATTCCTCCAAAAAAAGGGAAAAGCCATGTACTTCGAATTATTAGAGAATTAATTGAATTTAAACCAAAAAGTACCAAAACTAGTATTGATGAAGCATTAAAGTTTTTATCAAGTGTAATTAAAAAGAAAGCCATAGTTTTTGTGCTTTCAGATTTTATGGATTCTCATTACGAGAACACATTAAAAATTGTTGGTAGAAAACACGATGTTACAGGTATTAGAATATACGATGAGCACGATGTTTCTATACCAAACCTTGGAATGGTTCCAATGTTAGATGCAGAAACAGGTAAAGTGGTACTGGTAAATACAGCTTCAAAAAGTGTAAGAAAAGCATATGAGGCACATTATAATAAATCCGTAACTTATTTTGAAAAAACATTTACACATTGTGGTGCAGGTACTATAAGTTCTCGAATTGATGAAAGTTATGTAAAAAAATTATTAGGTTATTTTAAACATAAAGGTTCATAGAAGTGAATTATAAAATGAAGAAACAATTAGTTTATATATTATTTTTTATTGGTTTTATTGGAATTGCACAGGAGAACCCAGTTGCAATTTCTGTAGATACTACAACCATTAGAATTGGTGAGCAAATACAGTATAAAATTTCTGTAAATGAAACTTCTAATGTACTTTTTCCTGAATTTAAGTTAGATAGTTTAGGTAAAGTTGAAGTTGTGGAAGCTTTAACAATAGATACCTTAAAAAATAAGCTTGAAAAAAAATACATTTTAACAAGTTTTGATAGTGGGCAATATTTAATTCCACAACAAAAAATTCTTATCAATAATAAGCAATTTTTAACAGACTCATTATTAGTAAATGTTGCAACTGTACAAGTAGATACTACTAAACAAAAAATGCATCTTATAAAATCTATTAAAAGAGAACCTAAAACTTTTGATGATTATAAGCATTTATGGTGGTGGGCTATTCCAATTTTATTATTGTTTGCTTTAATATTGTACTTTATTTTTAGAAAGAAAATAGAAAAAATTATTCCAAAAGTACAAGTTGCTCCTATCCAAGAAGCCATGCAACGTCTTAAAGAATTAGATGAAAAACAATTATTACAACAAAATAAAATTAAAATCTATTATTCTGAATTAACAGATATTGTAAGAACTTATATAGAAAAAGACATAAAAATTCCAGCATTAGAATCTACCACTAATGAGTTAATTGAAACCATTGAAGATTTTAATGAATCTAGTAAATTAGGTATTTCAAAAGAAACAATTATACAATTAAAAGAAGTTTTACAAAGTGCAGATTTAGTGAAATTTGCAAAATCTAAACCAATTGTTGAAGAAATAAAAGGAGATAGAACTAAGGTTGAAGCTATTTTAAATAATACTCAAAACGCCGTTCAAATTGCCAATCAAAACAAATCAGAAAATAGCCCAGAAGAGGCTCCGATTTTAGTTGAAACACCAACTCAAAAGAAATCATTTTTCAAAAAGTATTTAATTATTATTTTAATTGCTATAGTGCTATTGATTGGAGGCTTAGGTTATGTTGGCTATAGGTATGTTAAAACTAATATTCTAGGAAAAACTACTTCAGAAATGATTGAAGAACAGTGGTATAAGGCTTCATATGGTAATCCAAAAATAACCTTAGAAACACCAGAAATATTAACAGTGCAATCTGTACAACTTCCAGAGAATAGTATGTCAACAATTGGAGATTTTTCAATTTATACATATGGGAGTCCAATTAGTAATTTTTACATCGCAGTTTCAACAACACATTTTATAAGCGAATTAGAGCAAATGGATTTAGATACCGGTATTACGGGGGCTCTTAATGGAATGGAAAAGCAATTAAATACCAGATTTACTAATATTAAAAAAGAAACCATTAAAATTGATGGAATTAAAGGGAAAAAGGCATCTGTAGAATATAAAAGGTTAAATGAGGCAACACAACAAATGGAAGATTATAAACTAACAATGTTGTTTTTTGCCGATACAAATGGAATGCAACAAGTGTATGTTTCTTCTTTATGGAGCGACGATTCTGCAGAAAGTGTAGTAAATAGAATTATTAAATCAGTATCCTTAAAACAATAAGTATGTTTCAGAATTTTGAATTTTTACATCCGCAGTTTTTATGGTTATTAGTTTTAATACCAATACTTGCTATTTGGCTATTTTTGGTTCGAAAAAAAGAAAGTGCCACATTAACAATTTCAAGTATAAAGGGTTTTGAAGTTAAACCTTCAATATTGTCAAAATTAAAACCCTTATTACACGTGTTAAGGTTAACAGCATTAACATTGTTAATTGTTGCTTTAGCGCGTCCAAGAAATGTTTCAGTAAGCAAACGTACTAAAACTAACAAAGGAATAGATATTGTTATGGCAATTGATGTTTCAGCAAGTATGTTAGCACGCGATTTAAAACCAAACAGATTAGAAGCTTTAAAAAAAGTAGCTACAGAATTTGTAAATCAGCGCCCTAATGATAGAATAGGAATTGTAGTGTATGCTGGTGAAAGTTTTACGCAAACGCCTATTACAAGTGATAAAAGAATTGTAAGAAATACCATTTCAGATATTAAATGGGGACAATTAGAAGGTGGTACTGCAATTGGAATGGGATTGGGTTCTGCAGTTAACAGATTAAAAGAAAGTAAAGCAAAAAGTAAGGTTATTATTTTACTTACAGATGGGGTTAATAATACAGGTTTTGTAGATCCTAAAACAGCAACAGAATTAGCAGTTGGTTTAGGAATTAAAGTTTATACCATTGGTTTAGGAACTAATGGAACAGCATCTTTTCCATATGCAAAAGATCCAAGAACAGGGAAATTATTATTTAGAAGTTCTCCTGTAGAAATAGATGAAGAATTATTACAATATATAGCCAAAGAAACCGAAGGTCAATATTTTAGAGCTACGGATAACACAAAGTTAAAAGCTATTTACGAAGAAATAAATAAGTTAGAAAAAACAGAAATAGAGGAATTTAAATATTATAATTATCAAGAAAAATATAGAATTCTAGTGCTTTTGGCTGGATTATTAATATTAATTGAAGTGTTTTTAAAAAACACAATATTTAAAAGCTTTATTTGATGATGACTGTTGAATCAGGTAATAAAGTTTGAGTGTCATTCCTGCGAAGGTAGGAATCCAAACTAGTATTGAATAGATTCCTGCCTACGCAGGAATGACAATTGACATAAAAATTAAATTAATTATATCAAAAGAATTAAATTTTATTTCAGAAGAAAATATGATAAACTAAGAGTTGAAATCGGCAAAATACCTAGGTGTTAAATGCTTTACAAAAAGCACAAATAAATAATTGAACCCTTAACCATTCAACCTTTAAATTAATAACGAAATGTATCAAATAGAAGAACCGACATATTTTATTTACTTAGCAATTATTCCAGTAGTATTTGTACTGTTTTTGTTGGTGCTTTGGTGGAAAAAAAGGACACAAAAACATTTTGCGGATAAAAACCTTATAGAGAAGTTAAGTCCTCAAAAATCTGTATTTAAGTCATTTTTAAAAATAATAGTAATTTGTTTAGGATTGGCTTTTTTAATAATCTCGTTAACTAATCCTAAAATGGGAACAAAGTTAGAAACAGTTAAAAGAGAAGGTGTAGATATTGTTTTTGCATTAGATGTTTCTAAAAGTATGTTAGCAGAAGATATTGCTCCAAGCCGTTTAGATAAAGCAAAGCAAATAATTACTAGAGTAATAGAAAATTTAGGAAGCGATAGAATTGGTATTATTATTTATGCAGGTAATTCGTATCCTTTATTGCCAATTACTACAGACCATGCTGCGGCAAAAATGTTTCTTCAAAATGCAAATCCCGATATGGTTTCCAGTCAAGGAACAGCTATAAATGATGCTATTGAAAGAGGAATTACTTATTTTGATAACGACGAACAAACCAACCGATTTTTATTTATAGTTTCAGACGGAGAAGATCACGAAGAAAATACTGTTTCTTTAGCTAAAGATGCAACAAAACAAGGTATTAAGGTTTATACTGTTGGAGTTGGTTCAGAAAAAGGAGCGCCGATACCTATAAAAAACAATGGACAAGTTGTTAGCTATAAAAAAGACAATAAAGGCGAAGTTGTTATTACCAAAATGGTTGAAACTGTTTTAAGAGATATTGCTATTGAAGGTAATGGAAAATACATCAATGGAAATAAAACACAAGAAACTATTGATACAATTGACGATATTTTACTAAAAGCCGAAAAAAGTGAGTTTGAAACAAAGAAATTCGCAGATTTTAAAGATCAATTTCAATGGTTTTTAGGCATAGGATTGCTATTTCTTATACTAGATGTATTCTTGCTAGAAAAGAAAACAACCTGGATTCAAAAATTAAATTTATTTAATCAAACTGAAAAGAATGAAGAATAGATGCGTACTTATATTTTTATGTTTTACAAGCTTGGTTTTTTCACAACAAGAAAATACCGATCAGCTTGAGCGTGAAGCTAGAGAATATGTTAGAGAAGGTAACAAACTATACAATCAATTAAAGTTTGATGAGGCTGAAGTTGAATATAAAAAGGCACTTTCTAAAAATCCAAATTATCCGAAAGCTTCGTATAATTTAGGAAATGCTATTTATCAACAAAATAGAAATAAGGAAGCTATTGCTCAATTTGAATTGGTTGAAAAAACTGCTACAGATAAAATGAGTAAAGCAGAAACCTACCATAATATGGGTAATGCTTTTATGAACGAAAAACAATACGATAAAGCAGTTGCAGCTTATAAAAACTCGATGCGTAACAATTCTAAAGATGATGAAACACGTTACAATTTAGCGTTGGCTCAAAAGCTGTTAAAAGAACAACAAAATCAGGATAATAAAGACAATAAAGACAATCAGGATAACAAAGATAATAAGGACAATAAAGATAATAAGGATAATAAAAACGATCAGAATAAAGATAAAGAAGGCGGAGACGAAGATAAGAACGAAGATAATAAAGATCAAAAAGATAAAGGAGACGATAAACAAGACGATAAAGGGGATCCAAAAAAGAATGATGATAAGAAAGATGATGATAAAAAACAAGATCAAAAACCACGTCCTAATCAATTATCGCCTGAGCAAATGAAACAGTTGTTAGAAGCAATGAACAACGAAGAGAATAAAACTCAGAAAAAATTAAATGCTGAAAAAGCAAAAGGTAAAAAAGTTAAACAAGAAAAAGATTGGTAATTATATAGCAATATAAATTATCAAAAAAATAAATATAAATTTCAGAAAAATGAAATTATTGAAGTTTTACATAGTAACTATTTTATTATTTACATCGCAAGTGTTTTTTGCTCAAATTGAGCTTAAAACAACTGTTAGTAAAGACAAACTAGGTGTAAATCAGCGCTTCAGAATTGTGTTTACCGTTAACAAACAAGGAGCCGATAATTTTAAAGCTCCACCATTTACCAATTTTAAAGTGGTTGGTGGTCCAAGTTCATCAGTAAATCAATCGTGGATTAACGGAAAAGCCAGTTATGCACAATCGTATATTTATATACTAGAACCAAAAAAACAAGGTGAATTTTTAATAGCTCCAGCTGAAATAGAATATAACGATAAAATTATAAAATCTAATGCAGTTAAAATATGTGTTGTAGATGCTGTAGAAATACCAAAAGACCCAAATAATCCAGAATTTATTGCGCAACAAAATATTCATTTAGTTGCTGAAGTTTCAAATTTAAACCCTTATGTAGGTGAAGGAATTTATGTAGTCTATAAACTTTTTGTTAGTGAAAATATTAGTGTTAACGATTGGCGTGTAAGTGAAACTCCACAATACAATGGTTTTTGGAATCAAGATATTGAAGTAAAGAATATTAAGGTTCAAATGGGAAAATACAATGGAGAAGATTATAGATATATTGTATTAAAACGTGCCGTATTAATACCACAAAGAGCGGGAAAATTAAAAATTGAGCCCATAAAAATGGATTTCTCAGTTGGTATTCCAACAGGTAGAGGTGACTTTTTTGGTAATATGATTACAAAAAATATTAATTACGCAACAGCATCTGCTATTAGAACAGTAAATGTAAAACAATTGCCAGAAGAAGGAAAACCATTGGATTTTGCTGGAGCAGTTGGAGATTTTAACTTTGAAGTTAAAGCTAATAAAAACGTGTTAAAAGCTAACGATGCAGCGCAATTAACAGTAAAAGTTTCAGGAAAAGGAAATTTAAAATTATTTGAAATTCCTAAAATAGTTACACCTGCCGAATTAGAAGTTTATACACCAGAACATAAAGAACAAGTAACAACAGCTTTAACTGGTTTAAGTGGAAATGTTGTAGATATTTACACCGTTGTACCTCAATATAAAGGAAAATATAAAATACCAGAGGTAGCATTCTCTTATTTTAACCCGAAAGAGAAAAAATATAAAACCATTAAAGCACCTGCAACTATTGTAGATGTTACAGAGGGAAAAGAGTTGCCTTCAGTAGCTAATAACAATAGCGCTAGTGCATCTAAACAAAATGTGGTTGTAACGGGTAATAATTTTAGATTTATTGCTTTAAATGCGGATTTACAGCCTAAAATTAAATCAGAGTTTTTAAAATCAGATTTATTTTATTTATTATTATTCTTGCCGTTCTTAGCAATTCCAATTGCAATATTTATTGGGAAAAAACGTGCAAAACGCGCTGGAGATGTACTTGGAAATAAAATTAGAAAAGCAGATAGGTTAGCTAAAAAATATTTATCTGAAGCTAAAAAACAACTCGGTAATCAAGAAGCGTTTTACATTGCACTTGAAAAAGCATTGCATAACTTTTTAAAAGCTAAATTACAGATTGAAACTTCGGAAATTTCAAAAGAAAGAATTTCAGAAATATTAACCGAAAAAGGAGTAGAAGTAAGTACTATAAAACAATTTGTAGAGGTGTTAAACGATTGTGATTTTGCACGTTACACGCCAACAACAAATGTAATGATGGAACAAGAGTTTGAAAAAGCTAAAGAAGTAATAACCAATATTGATAAACAGTTATAAAATGAAAAAAGTAGTTAGCATAATAGTGTTGCTGTTTAGCCTTGTTGCTTACTCTCAAGAAGTAAATAAATTATTTGCTGAAGGAAACACATTTTATAAAGAAGAAAATTATACAAGAGCCGTTGGTGTTTATTTAGCTATTGAAGAGCAAGGTATTGAAAGTGATGATTTGTATTTTAATATTGCAAATTGTTATTATAAAATGAATAAAGTTGCACCAGCAATTTATTATTACGAAAAAGCGTTAAAAGTAAATCCTGCAAATGCAGATGCAGCAGCAAATTTAGAGTTTGCAAAAAGAATGACAATTGATGTAATTGAAGATTTGCCGAAAACCTTTTTACAACGTTTCTCTGCAAGTGTTATTCAAAAATTACCGTTTGATACTTGGGCAATTATAGCTGTTGTAGCTTCTTTTTTAGCGGCTTTGTTGTTTTTATTGTATTATTTTTCAGAATCATCAAAAAAGAAATTATTCTATTTTAATACCAGTATTTTGGCTGTTTTTATTTTAGCTATTACCGTATTTTTTGCCTTTAATAATTATAAAACAGTTCAAAAAAATAGAATTGCAATTATTTTTTCTCCTAAAGTTGAAATAATGAATGCTCCTTCTGTTAGTAGTGATGAAATTTTTGAATTGCACGAAGGTACTAAAGTTATTGTTTTAGATGTATTAGACAACTGGAAAAAAATTAAAATAGCAGATGGTAAAACCGGCTGGATTTCTACCGATGCTTTAAAAGAAATATAGCGTTAGCTACTTTGTAATTCCAGGTGAGTTTTACGTTAGAAATTACTTAAGCTTGAGACCCTAAAAAATAGTTTTCTCAAGAAGAGGAAATGAAATTACTAATTGTAAAGAGGTCTGTCATTCCTGTGTAGGCAGGAATCTATAACAAGCTGAGAAATGGATACCTGCCTCCGCAGGTATGACAAATAAATAATAAGAGTAAATCGAAGTTAAAGATATTCAATCAGTTAAATACACGTCAATGACAGTGAAGTATTGAAATAATTTTGTATCGAAAACAAGCAATTTTTATACAAAAAATTACCACCATTCAAGGTTTTTTTAGAAATTATCACTTATATCAATTAGTATCCAAGAGATCTAATTAATACAACAAATGTTTTTTCGATTTATTTTTCCAACCAGATTGGGATTTATTCTTAACAAAGTAAATCTTTAAATCACTTTGAGATTCATATTTAACAAAGTAGATTTTCTTATCTGATTGCGAAGGATATTTTACAAAATACCACAACCCTTCGTTTCCTTTTATTTGTGACTCGTAATCTGCTTTAAATACTTTTAAATCGCACTGAGATTCGTATTTTACAACATATACTTTTACATCAGCTTGCGATTGGTAGTTTACAGAATAGATTTTTTGAGAATAAATTATTGCCGGTAAAATTAGAAGTGTTAATAATAAATAATTACGAAGTTGTTTTTTCATAGTTCTAATTTTTAAAGGAAATATACTATATCGTATATCAAAATCTATACCATTGAAAATTAGGAAGTAATACTACAACCTTGCCTAGTGACTTTTTTATCAAAATACACAAGGACGGTATTAGAACCACTAACCAACTGTTTTTTAAGTTGTTTATGAAACTAGTAAATGACAATAATCATTTGAAATTAAAATTCCCTTTTTTATATTTGAGTAAAATTGCAAATAAATTCAATATTTTATAGATATATAGAGAAAAGGCATATTTGCTTTATACGTAGAATTAGTTCGGGATAAAAGCATATAATATGTGCATATAACGGAGTTAGCACAAATACAGATTAAAATGACAATATTTAGAAATTTAATAATTACATTACTTCTCAACTTTATTTTTTTTGAAGTTTATTGCCAGACGGATTTAACAACTCATTCTCTGATTAATATCAAAACTACTACCTTGGACACGATAAAATTGACAGAGAAAATTAAGATCATTAATGTTTTGTGGTTAAATGACACGATAAGATTGAGTGTTTCAAAGGAAAGAACTGATACATCTTCACTAAAAATAATCAATCCCAAGGGCTATTTTGCTTCCAAAGGTTTCATTTTTACCGATAATTCAATAAATCAAAATTGTTTTTCATACGCTTTGGAGAAATATTTCGAAAATAGTGAAACATTTAGACAAAATGTTTTTAACAAAACAACAATAATTGATGGAGTATCAATAGAAAAAATTCTAAAGAATTCTTTTATAGAAATTACTGAATTTACAACAAAACCCAGAAGGAATCTAAAAAACCCTATTCCGAATGATGTTATACTTGCTTTTGTTGACGATTTAGGTTCGACTATTCACACTGCATATTACCGTGATGAAATTTTTTATACTAAAAATGGAGGGTTTGCACCTGACACATTTAAATCATTAAATGAATTTATAAAGAAAACCTATTGGTATACAAAAAAAATTATTGTCTATAGAATTGATGAAGATAAAATAAAACGTACTTGTGCTAACACTGTTTATAATTTATAGCTTGGTTCTAGCACATTTACGAAAATCCTATCGGATTTTCTTCGTTAGCGTTTTATTTAGTAAATTAGTAGCTTAAAATACGCTACAAACCATACACAAACCCGTTGTATGCAATACGAGAAAAACGCCTGTAATCAATGAGAATGAACCAGTTTTGGATAAGAGTTTTGGGAATTTTTGGAATATTAGGTGGATTGATTTTATTTGCTGGAGATATGCTTTTGTATTATGACCCTATCAATATGAGTTTAAAGCGGAATATGGGAAATGCTTCTGACTTTAGAATTATTACAAGTGGAATTTGTGCATTATTTGCGACTTGGTTTTATATGCTTGGATTAGGTCAAGTTTATTACGCATTTAAGCCGACAAAATCGATTTTTAGAAATGGTGTATTGATTTTTTTCGGAAGTATATTAATAGCGTTTGGAATAGTTCACGGAGCTTTTCTCTCTATTGCTACATCTGCGAAATTAGCGACTGAACATAATCTTGACATAAACAATGCGGTTTCACTATCTGAAAAAATAAACAAGATTTTGAGATTATTCGTTTATCCGATTGTTGGAATTTTATCCATTCTATTTATTAGCCAAGTTTGGAAAAGAAAAACCTTGTATCCAAAATGGATTATCATTTTTTTTCCGTTAATTCCATTTTTAATTGAGGATTTAGTTACTAAATATTTACCTGACAATGTTTGGATTGTAGTTAAAGGAGGTTATTTAAATATAATTTTGGCTATCTTTTTTACTGCATCGACAATTGCCTTGTGGAATATCAAAAGAACTGAAATAAATAGTGAATAAAGTACTGCATACAACAAAGTACTGTGGTAAAAAACAAGTAAAAATGACTTAATTTTTAAAACAATGGCATAGTTACGTTTTCATCGTCTTGATTTCTATCGAAAATCCAACTCACGAAACCGCAAATATTCATACACAAATACGTTAAATATTAATCAAAAATGTCTAAAATGATTCTGAGCTTTGGGGAAATAACAAATTTTTTTAAAAAATAACAAGTTACTTTATGGGATGATTTAAGTTTATCCGAGAAAAAGAAACTCTAATTAATGAATTAGATACTTATAACCATCATTAAAATAATTACTCCACCGTAACAGATTTCGCCAAGTTTCTTGGTTGGTCTACGTTGCAACCGCGCATTACTGCAATATAATAAGACAGCAATTGCAAAGGTATTGTAGTTAATAAAGGTGAAAAAGCCTCTTCTGTTTCTGGAATTTCAATTATATGATCGGCAATTTCTTTTACTACTGTATCTCCTTTGGTAACAATAGCTATAATTTTTCCTTTTCTAGATTTTATCTCTTGAATATTGCTTACAACTTTATCGTAATGCCCTTTTTTGGTTGCAATTACTATTACAGGCATAGATGCGTCTATTAAAGCAATAGGTCCGTGTTTCATTTCTGCTGCAGGATAGCCTTCAGCGTGGATATAAGAGATTTCTTTTAGTTTTAAAGCACCTTCTAAGGCAACAGGGAAATTAAAGCCTCTACCTAAGTATAAACAGTTTGGAGCATCTTTATAAATTGCAGCAATCTTTTCTATGTCGGCATTAATTTTAAGAACTTCTTCTACCTTGTTTGGTATTAACTCTAGTTTGTGTAAATAGTCGTTAAATTTAGCATTGGAGAGTTCTCCATTTAAATTTCCTAATTTTAAAGCTATTAAAGAAAGTACTGTTATTTGCGTAGTAAATGCTTTTGTTGAAGCTACTCCAATTTCTGGACCAGCGTGTGTGTAGGCACCAGAATGTGTTTCTCTTGCAATTGTAGAGCCAACAACATTACAAATTCCAAATACAAAAGCACCATTTGCTTTTGCTAATTTAATGGCAGCTAAGGTATCTGCCGTTTCTCCAGATTGTGAAATTGCAATTACAATATCGTCTTTATTAATAATTGGGTTTCTATATCTAAATTCTGAAGCGTATTCAACTTCAACAGGTATTCTTGCAAAATCTTCTATCAGGTATTCACCAACTAAACCAGCGTGCCAAGAAGTACCACAGGCAACTATTACAATGCGTTTTGCATTTAAAAATTTAGCAATGTTATTGTCAACACTACCCATTTTAATAATGCCTTTATTGGCCAAAAGACGCCCTCTATAGGTATCTAAAATAGCATGAGGTTGCTCGTGAATTTCTTTGAGCATAAAATGGTCGTAACCACCTTTTTCTATTTGTTCTAAATTAAGTTTTAATTCTTGAATATTAGGTTCTACAAAAGAATCATCGTTAATTTTTCGAACTCTAATATCTTTACCTAGTTTAATTATAGCTAATTCTTCGTCATTTAAATAAATAGCATCTTTAGTATATTCAATAAACGGAGAAGCATCTGAAGCGATAAAGAATTCGGTATTATTTTCTCCAATACCAATAGCTAAGGGGCTTCCTAATTTTGCTACTATAATTTCGTCGGCTTTATTAACATCGTATACAGCAATTGCATACGCGCCTACAACATTAGTTAGTGCTAGCTGAACAGCTTTTCCTAATTTACAGTTATTTTTTAATTGAATTTCTTCAATTAAATTTATTAAAACTTCAGTATCTGTTTCACTTTTAAAGGTATAACCTCTATTTATAAGTTCTTTTTTTATGGTATCATAATTTTCAATAATACCATTGTGTACAATTACTAAATTTCCTGAATTTGAAATATGTGGATGCGAATTTTCTGTACTTGGAACTCCATGAGTAGCCCAACGTGTATGTCCTAATGCTAAATTACCTGTAGTATCGTTTTGTTCAGCATTTTTTTTTAAAACAGCAACTTTCCCTTTAGTTTTAAAGAGTTTTAACTTGTCTTTTGTTGAAGTTAAAACAATTCCAGCGCTATCATAACCTCTATATTCTAATCTCTGTAAACCGTTTATAACTATTGGATATGCTTCTCTAAAACCTAAATACCCAGTAATTCCACACATAAAAAAATGTAATTTTAATTATTTATTTCGGTATAAGTAATCTCTAGCTTCGCTTTTTTGTCTCCAGCACTTTCATTATGATTGTATAGAACAACACCTTTTGGCGTCCAACTATAATCTTTAATAGTTAAATCTGTAATGCTTGTTAATAGATCGGAAGAGTTATATACTTTAATTCCAAGTTTTGCTAAATCAAGAGCTTCATCATCATCCGAATTTAATATTTCAGAAATGTAATCAGTTATTTTAAATTCATATTTGTATGGATTTCCATCATCGTCTCTTTCTAAAGTACCATCAACGGCTGCAGCGCCTTCGGTAATCATATCTAGAATATGCGTGTTTTCGTCGTAATTGTAAATAAGAAGTTGTTCTGGAGCAATATTAGAAGAAGCATTTTGATCTACATAAAATGTTAAGGTTGCATCTGTAATTAGCCAATTATTTGCTCTAAGTTCTGTTAAATTTTCATTGGTAAACAAATCTACTGTTGCTAACGATCCAGCTGCGCCTTGTACATATATTCTATCGTCTCCAGAAAGTTTAGAGTTTGTATAATCTCTTTCTAAGATATTTGATTTAAGGGATCCGAAAGTAAAATTATAGGTATGTTTTGTTCTTACACCATCTTCGCCTTTTGTACCATTTTCGTTTAGGTCTTGCTCGTCTGTTTCGTCTTGTGTTTTTGAATAATAGATAACCATTTTTGCGGCAGACATATTTAACGATAAAAGATGCGATTTCTCACTTAAAAGTTCTGAGGCTTCAATATATAAACCTCTAAAGTAATGGTTAAAAGAATCACTATCTAAAAATTCTGAACCTGAAGCGTTTTCAACAAAAAGTTGATGTATTAGTGTTTTATCTAAAGGTAGATTAATTGAAGGACTTAAATCGTCATTTTTAATAGTATCAGTATCATAAACTGTTACTCCATCATTTAAATATCTTTTAATATAAGTTACTGTATCACTTGGGTTTACTTTAAAGTCTCCTGAAAATAGTGGTATATCAGCTTTTTGAAATTCTTTATCTGAATAATAAATTGCTTGTTTAGATGGATCTTCAGGATCTAGGCTATTTAAAAAAGTTTTTAATTCAAAAATATCTAATTTAAAAGGAATCTCTTCATTACCAAATACAGAATCTAAAGTAAATTGAGGTCTTCCATCAGAATAATTATCTGTTCTTGTAGCCTGGTAAGGTATATTAATAAGAACAGAATCTATAGCTACATCGTCTCCATAACCTGAAGCATACGTTGTTCCATAAGTAGGTAAAGTAAGTTGCGTAACAATTGAAGCTTTTAATTTACCAAATTCTTCATCGGCATAAACACCCAATAAATATTGAGAAAGTAAATTAGAAGGTATACGATCTATATTTTCATTTGTAGTTATAACCTCTGAAGTTAATTTATTTGTATCAAATGTACCATTATCAATAAGATCTACTCCAATACTATCAATTTCTTTTTCACAAGAAGTTAATGAAAAAAATACTAAAGAAAGTATTCCTAAGTATTTAAATGTACTTACAACTTTTGTTGTCATATTATAAATTAATATTTATTAGGATTTAACTATAGAACGTTGTCAGTGTAAAATTCTGTATATTTATTTTCGAATTCTTCTGGAGGGAAATATTCTAAAACAGGTTTAGAAGTTGTTTTTAAATAGTCTTCTAATTGATCTGGAAGTACTTCACTACTTTTTATAACAGCATCAGAATTTTCTATAGCATTTATTAAAATATTTGTACAACTTGGATTTTCTATAGTTTCAAATTTAGAAGGTTCTATGTTGTCAAATTTAATTTTCTCATTAAAATTAGCATTTAAAGTACCTTCAAAACCATTATTATAAAGCGATGTTACAATTTTACTGTCTGTAAATAAAGGATCATTTTTATAATATTCTTTAATATACAAAGGTAAAAGAGAAGCCATCCAACCGTGCACATGTATAATATCTGGAGCCCAGTTTAATTTTTTAACTGTTTCAACAACACCTTTTGCAAAAAATATGGCACGTTCGTCATTATCTTTAAACAGATTGTTATCTTCATCTGTAAATAATGCTTTACGTTTAAAGTATTCATCGTTATCTATAAAGTAAACTTGCATTCTTTCTTTTGGAATAGAAGCAACTTTTATAATTAATGGCATATCCATATCATTAATTACTAAATTCATTCCAGATAAGCGAATAACTTCGTGTAATTGATGTCTTCTTTCGTTAATTAATCCATAGCGAGGCATAAAAATACGTGTTTGACCGCCTTGCCCATGTATCATTTTTGCAACTCCAAAAGAAGTTGTAGATAATTCATTTTCTGGTAGATAGGGTACAACCTCAGATGATACAACCAATACTCTCTTATCTTTCATAATCCAACTCTTTATTTTAAAGATTATGCAAAATTACGAAAATTTATGTAGATTTTGACTTGAAAAATGTAAGTTTGCACGCTTTTAACGTTTATTAACAAATGCATTATGCTAGTTTTTGCAAAAAAAAAATCGGTACAACAAAAAATTGAGTCGTTAAAAAAAGCAACCAGTATTGGCTTTGTGCCAACTATGGGAGCACTTCATAAAGGACATTTATCACTAATAGAAAGGGCAAAAAAAGAAAATGACCTTGTTGTTGTAAGTGTTTTTGTAAATCCTACTCAATTTGACAAACAAGAAGATTTAATAAATTACCCTAAAACAATAGAGAAAGATTTATCGCTTTTAAAATCTGTGTTTTGTGATATTGTATTTGCACCTTCAGCTCATGAAATTTATGCAAATAATATTACTTCTCAAGCTTTTGATTTTGATGGTTTGGAATTTCAAATGGAAGGAAAATTTAGAACAGGACATTTTGATGGTGTAGGAACCATAGTTAAACGTTTGTTCGAAATAGTAAAACCAACAAAAGCATATTTTGGTGAAAAAGATTTTCAGCAGTTACAAATTATTAGGACTATGGTGAAAAAACATCAAATTCCTGTAAAAATTGTTGGTTGTGATATTTATAGAGAAGACGATGGATTGGCTATGAGTTCTAGAAATACAAGACTTACAAAAGCACATAGAGAAGCAGCACCATTTATATATAAAACACTAAAACAAGCAAAGGTAAAGTTTGGCACAGAAAATGCTCTAGATGTTGTAGGTTGGGTTGAAAATGAATTTAAAAAACAACCTTTATTAGAATTAGAATATTTTGAAATTGCAGATGAAGAAACACTTCAAACAATTAAAAATAAAGATATTAAGCAAAAATATAGAGCTTTTATAGCTGTTTTTGCAGGAGAAATTAGACTTATTGATAATATAAGTTTATAAATATGAATAGATTAACACAAAATTATTAATTTTGCACCATGCAAATAGAAGTCGTAAAATCAAAAATTCACAGAGTTAAGGTTACAGGAGCCGATTTACAATATATTGGTAGTATAACTATTGACGAAGATTTAATGGATGCTTCCAATATTATTCAAGGAGAGAAGGTTCAAATTGTTAATATTAATAATGGAGAGCGTCTTGAAACGTATGCAATTCCTGGTCCTAGAAAAAGTGGAGAAATAACTTTAAATGGTCCAGCTGCTAGAAAAGTTGCAAAAGGAGATATTATTATTATAATTTCTTATGGTATATTGGATTTTGAAGAAGCAAAATCTTTTAAACCATCATTAATTTTTCCAAATGAAAACGATAACTCGTTAACATAAACTTGAAAAAAAAAATTAAAAAATCTATATTTTTAATACTCCCAATATTATTGGGAGTTTTTTTAGTTTGGTACTCATTATCTAAATTATCACCTGAAGATATTGAATCTATAAAAACATCTTTTAAAACCGCTAATTATTGGTGGGTTTTAGTTTCTTTATTGTTAGGGGTTTTAAGTCATTTATCTCGTGCATATCGTTGGCAATTTTTATTAGAACCATTAGGGTATAAGCCCAGATTTGCCAATAGCATAATGTCGGTTTTAATTGCGTATTTATTAAATTTATTTATTCCAAGATCTGGTGAATTTGCACGTGCTGCTAGTGTAAAAAAATACGAAGACATACCATTTGAAAAAGCTTTTGGAACTATTGTAGCCGAGCGGGTTGCAGATGCAATTATATTATTGGGTATAATTGGTATTGCTTTCTTTTTTCAAGCAGAGTTAATTAGTGGTTATATTTTTAAAGAAGAAGCTTCTAATACTAGTATATATTTTAAAATAGTTATTTTTATTGTATTGCCCGTAATTGGGTTTTTTAGTTACCGATATTTAAGTAAATCTAAAAATATTTTTATTGTAAAGCTTATTAGTTTTATAAACGGATTAATTGATGGAGCTAAAAGTATTTTTACAATGAAAAAGAAGTGGAAGTTTATAGCACATACCGTTTTTATTTGGGGAATGTATGTACTTATGTTCTATGTTGTAACATTTGCTTTGCCAGAAACCACAAACCTATCTTTTGCTGCTATAATTGTTGGTTTTGTTGTTGGTAGTTTAAGTATGGCGCTTACAAATGGCGGTTTAGGTACTTATCCGCTTTTAGTTGCGGGGGCTTTAGTTTTATATAAAATAGATCTTAATGCAGCTTTAGCATTTGGATGGATAATGTGGACAGCACAAACCTTAATGGTTATTGTATTTGGAAGTGTATCTTTAATTTTAATTCCAATATATAATAAATATCAAAAAAAATAAGGATTTATTTATACCTATCGAAGTAGCGGATTTTTATTTTTCTAACTTTCACTGCATTAAAATTTTAAACAATTATTGCTGCTTTTTTTGAAAATTCCACATAGATAAATAAAAAATAAATGTGTCTAATTTCTTAAAAACCTAAACACATTGAGTATATTTACTTTTTAAATTCTAATAAATAATGGCAAAAGTTAAAACTACTTTTTTCTGTCAGAATTGTGGTACACAATATGCAAAATGGTTAGGGCAATGTAAGGCTTGTAACGAGTGGAATACTATTGTAGAAGAAGTTGTTCAAAAGGAAGAAAAGCGAAATTGGAAACAAACACCTGCAGTTAAAAAAAGTAATAAAGCTTTAAAAATTAATGAAATTGTTTTAGATAAAGAAGATCGAATTTCTACAAGAAATAACGAACTAAATAGGGTTTTAGGAGGTGGACTGGTAAGAGGTTCTATGACGCTTTTAGGAGGGGAGCCAGGTATTGGAAAATCTACCTTATTATTGCAAATTGCATTGGCAATTCCTAAAAAAGTTTTATACGTTTCTGGTGAAGAAAGTCAATCACAAATTAAAATGCGTGCAGAACGCTTGCAAATTAATAATACGAATTGTTTAATTTTAACTGAAACAAACACCCAACATATTTTTAAAGCTATTGAAGAGGTACAGCCAGAAGTTGTTGTAATAGATTCTATTCAAACATTATATACCGAATATATTGAAGCTTCACCAGGCTCCATATCGCAAATTAGAGAAACTACAGCAGAGCTTATTAAATTTGCTAAAGAAACAGCAACTCCAGTATTATTAATAGGGCATATAACTAAAGATGGAAACATTGCAGGTCCAAAAATTTTGGAGCATATGGTAGATGTTGTACTACAATTTGAAGGAGATAGAAATCATACATATAGAATTTTACGCGCTAATAAAAATCGTTTTGGTTCTACAGCAGAATTAGGTATCTACGAAATGCAAAACATTGGTTTAAGAGAAGTAGATAATCCTTCAGAAATATTAATTTCTCAAAAAGAAGATGATTTAAGTGGTACTGCAATAGCGGCAACTTTAGAAGGTATGCGTTCTTTAATGATAGAAGTACAAGCTTTGGTAAGTACAGCTGTTTATGGTACTCCGCAGCGTTCTGCAACAGGTTACGATCTTAAAAGGTTAAATATGCTATTGGCCGTTTTAGAAAAACGAGCAGGTTTTAGATTGGGAGCAAAAGATGTTTTCTTAAATATTGCGGGAGGAATTAAGGTAGATGATCCAGCAATTGATCTAGCGGTAATTAGTGCAATTTTATCTTCTAATGAAGATGAAGCAATTCCTCAAGATTTTTGTTTTGCAGCTGAAATAGGTTTAGCAGGTGAAATACGTGCAATAAATAGAGTAGAACAACGTATTTTAGAAGCCGAAAAATTAGGGTTTACTAAAGTATTTATCTCAAAATTTAATAAAATAAGCTCAAAATCATATAGAATTAAAATTGTAAAGGTTGCAAAGGTTGAAGATATTTATGCAAATTTATTTGCATAAAAAAGCACTCTAAAATCTTTTAAATTAAATAGAGTGCTTTTTTTATTAAATAAAAGGAGTTTAAAAATTACTTTTTATTTGCCTTTACTATATATTTTTCTAACGCCATAGTCATTGATGGTGTTTCAGGCGTTGGTGCTTGAATATTACAATCTAAACCAGCCTTTTTAGCAGCTTTTACAGTTGAATTTCCAAATACCGCAATTCGGGTATTATTTTGTTTGAAATTTGGGAAATTTTGAAATAAAGAATCTATCCCAGATGGTGAAAAGAAAACTAAGATATCATAGAAAACGTTTTCTAAATTAGACAAATCACTAACTACTGTTTTAAATAAAATAGCTCTTGTCCAATTAATTCCAAGATTATTTAAAGTTTCAGGTATAATCTCCTTTAACTTATCAGATGAAGGAAGTAAAAACTTCTCATCTTTATATTTTTTAATAATAGTTGATAATTCTGGGAATGTACGTTTACCAACATAAATTTTACGTTTACGGTAAACAACATATTTTTGTAAATAATATGCTACTGCTTCAGATTGACAAAAATATTTCATTGAATCTGGAACTGTAAATCTCATTTCTTCTGCCACTCTAAAAAAGTGATCAACTGCATTTCTACTGGTTAAAATAATAGCAGTATAGTTGCTTAAATCAATTTTTTGAACACGTACCTCTTTTGCTGAAACACTTTCAACATGTATAAATGGCACAAAATCAATTTTAACTTTTTGCTTTTCAATTAAATCGGTATAAGGAGAGTTTTCGGTTTTAGGAGCTGGCTGAGAAACCAAAATTGTTTTCACTTTCATAAACTTCAATTTTGTGCTTAAATAGTTAACTTTATTATAATTATTAAGGGTGCTATTTCAAGGACGCAAAGGTACAAAATAAAATAAAACAAGTGATTAAATGTCTCATTTTTATTATTTATTATTAGATTAAGGTATCTAATTATTATTAAAAACATAAAAATTACCAATGTAATTTTTAAGAAAACAGGTTGAAAGTATGTGGAATACGAACTCAGAATTAAAAATGGTAAAATCCACAAAATCAACCCATTAAGAATGTTTGTTTTCTCATAAAATATTTTTTTATGTAGTTTTTCTAAATTAAATATTAAGGCTAAAAAAATACCAATTAAAAAGCGTGCTAAGAAATAAAAACCTACGCCAAATAATATATTTAAATATAGAATTATTTCATTATCAGAGGTTTCAATGTTTAAAATATCGGTTAAAAAGTATAAAAACAACGAAATACTTAAAAGTTGAATTATAAAAAAAAGTATTTGGTAAAGATTAAAAAAGATGTTTTTTTCTTTATTGAAATTGCTAGCTAACTTATTTTTTTTAAAAAAAAAGATGCTGGTATAAAATAGTTTACTACCAAATAAACTTTTTTGAATAGCTAATAGTATAAATATTATTAAAAAAATAATTGTAATCCAATCATTATTTTGACTTATTATATTTTCTGCTTCAATCATTAAGTAAGTTACTATTTTATCGCAAAATTAGTGATTAATTGTTTTATCTTTGCTGCAAAATTGATCTATATGGCCAATACACTGGTAATAATACCAACTTTTAACGAAAAAGAAAATATTGAAGCAATAATTCTCGCTGTTTTTCAGCAAGAAAAACAATTTGATATTTTAATTGTTGACGATAGTTCACCAGATGGAACAGGAGCTATTGTTAAAAATTTACAGAAAGAGTTTAAAAATTTATTTCTAGAAGTAAGAACAGAAAAACAAGGTTTAGGTACCGCTTATATACATGGTTTTAAATGGGCTTTAGATAGAGGTTACGATTATATTATTGAAATGGATGCAGATTTTTCTCATAATCCAAAAGATTTAGTAAGACTGTACAATGCTTGTGCTAATGAGGGTGCAGATTTTGCAATAGGCTCTAGATATTTAAATAATAAAATTAATGTTGTAAATTGGGATATAAAACGACTCGTTTTATCGTATTTTGCTTCAAAATACGTTAAAATTATTACACAAATACCTATTTATGATACCACAGCAGGTTTTGTTTGTTATAAACGAAATGTTTTAGAAAGTTTACAATTAGATAAAATAAAATTTGTAGGATATGCGTTTCAAATTGAAATGAAATTTAAAGCTTGGAAAAGAAAATTTAAGCATAAAGAAGTTTCAGTTATATTTACAGATAGAAAAAAAGGAACATCGAAAATGAGCGGATCTATTATTTCCGAAGCTGTTTTTGGTGTTATTAGAATGAAAATTGCAGGAGTTAAAAAATAAATTTAAGGAAAAGAACAATGAGTTTAACACTTATAAAAAATGCGCAAATTGTTAACGAAGGTACAATACTAGAAGGTGATGTATTACTAGATGGTGAGTATATTGTAGATATTGATACCTCAATTAGTTTAAAATCTTCTGACACAATAGTAATTGATGCCGAAGGTAAATATTTAATTCCTGGAGCAATAGATGATCAAGTTCACTTTAGAGAACCAGGATTAACACAAAAAGCAACTATAGCAACCGAAAGTAAAGCAGCTGTAGCAGGTGGTATTACTTCGTTTATTGAAATGCCAAATACGGTGCCGCAAGCTACCACTCAAAAATTACTAGAAGATAAATTTGAAATTGCATCAAAGTCATCATATGCAAATTATTCTTTTATGTTTGGAGGTACAAATAATAATTTGGAAGAATTATTAAAAACCGATCCTAAAAATGTTGCCGGAATTAAACTTTTTTTAGGTTCATCTACAGGAGATATGTTGGTGGATAATCAAGAAGTTTTAGAAAAAATATTTTCTTCAACAAAAATGTTAATTGCTGTACATTGTGAAGATGAAGCTACTATAAAAAGCAATTTAGAAACGTATTTAAAAGAATATGGAGATGATATTCCAATAGAGATGCATCCTAAAATTAGAAGTGAAGAAGCTTGTTATTTATCGTCTTCAAAAGCAATTGAACTTGCAAAGAAAACCGGAGCACGTTTACATGTTTTTCATTTATCAACAGCTAAAGAAACAGCATTGTTTTCTAATAAAATACCTTTAGAAAAAAAACAAATTACAGCTGAAGTTTGTGTACATCATTTAACTTTTGACGATAGCCATTACAAAACTAAAGGAACATTAATAAAATGGAATCCAGCAGTAAAAACTGAAAAAGATAAAGAGGGTTTATGGAAAGCCTTGTTAGATGATAGAATTGATGTTATTGCTACAGATCACGCACCGCATACTTTAGAAGAAAAACAACAAGTATATACCAAAGCACCAAGTGGTGGCCCATTAGTGCAACATGCTTTACCAGCAATGTTAAAAGCATGTAGACAAGGAAAAATTTCTATTGAAAAGGTTGTTGAAAAAATGTGCCATAATCCTGCAAAAATTTTTAAAATTGAAAAAAGAGGATTTATTAAAAAAGGATATTATGCTGATTTGGTATTAGTAGATATTGCATCTCCTTGGACAGTTAAAAAAGATAATATTTTATACAAATGTGGATGGTCGCCTTTTGAAGGAACAACGTTTTATTCTAAAATTACACATACTTTTGTAAATGGAAATCTAATGTACAATAATGGAAAGTTTAACGATACAATAAAAGGGAAGCGATTATTGTTTAATAGAACAAATGAATAAATTTATATACATATTTTTTATAAGCTTTTTAATATATAGTTGTACTAGTAACACTATTTTAAAAAAGCCTGACGATTTAATACCAGAAGATAAAATGGTAGATTTATTAACAGATCTATTTTTGGCTGATAATGCAAAAAACACAAAAAATCTTCAGCTAGAACGTCAAGTTAATTACTACCCTTTAGTTTTCGAAAAGTACAATATAGATAGTACACAATTTAAAGAAAGTAATTTTTATTATACCTCTAGAGTAGATGAATATGATGTTCTTTTATTGAAAGTAAATGAACGTTTAAGTGCATTAAACAAGAAATTTGAAGAATTAAAAAGGCAGGAAGATTCTCTAGTAGATGTTGATAAAATTATGAAAAATAAAGTTATTGACTCAATTAATAACATTAAAAAAAGAACTGTTAAGTCTATTAAAGAAGATATAAGAGAAAGGTAATATTTTACTTTGTTGAAGCTTAAATATCTTTTAAAAATAACTTACAAATATGATCTATACTTTTTGAAATAGGTTCAAATTTAAAATTTACTGTTTTTTTAATTTTTTCAGAAGAAAAGAATCGCTTTTGATGAATAGATTTTGAAGAATGTTTTGTTAAAAGTGGCGGTTCGTTTGTTAATAAAGACTTTATTATTTCTAAACGCCAACCAATTTCACTCATAAGTTTTGTTACTTTAATAGTGGGTTTTTTCTTGTTGAATTTTAAAGCAATAGTGTTAAAAATTTCTCGATAACTTATGTTTTCAGAAATAAGTATAAATCGCTCATTTTTTACGCCACTCTTCATTAATAATACCATTGCCTTTACAACATCATTTACTGAAACATAACCTGTAATTCCTTCAGAATAAAACCTAAACCCGGTATAAATTTTAGAGAAAAGATTACCAGAACCAGTGTTCCAAAAACCAGCACCTAGAATAACACCTGGATTTACAATTACCACAGGAATTCCTTCTTGTGAAGCACGCCAAACTTCGATTTCAGCACCATATTTTGAAATGGCATATCCATAATTACTTTTTTCAATATCCCATTCGTTAGATTCATCAATAAGTTTAGAATTTATAGAGCTTCCAACAGCAGCAATAGAACTAACAAAACAAAGTTTTTTTATGTTATTTTCAATACATAAGTTTACAATATTAGCAGTGCCTTCTATATTAACTTTACGTAGTTTGTTATAATCTTTTGGGTTAAAAGAAACCAATGCAGCAGAATGATAGACTTCGGTTATATTTTTAAATGCTTTTTCCAGTGTAACAATATCTGTAATATCTGCTTCAACCCATTCAATTTTTTTAAATAATTTTTCAAAATCTGTAGAAAAATAGCTGAATACATTTTTAACAGCCTCTAAGTTGCTTTTTTTTCTATAAATGGCTCTTATTGTATTGTTTTCTAAAGAAAGTTGATACAATAAATGTGAGCCCACTAAACCTGTTCCACCTGTAACTAATATCATAAAACGAAAGTAACAAAAATGTTTTTGTATTAATAGTTTTGTTGGGTTGTTTATTTAATTTATAATGCGCAAATAATGTTTGTTTTTCAATAAAAACATTATTTTTGATGATATGCTATAGAAGTTTCAATGTTGAATAATTATGAAGCGTTATTGTATAATGAAAATTTAAACTTTAAAAACGAATGGATTTAACGATTGAAAATATATTATTAGTTGGCTCATTATTATTGCTTGTAAGTATTTTTGCAGGTAAAACCTCTTATAAATTTGGCGTTCCAACCTTATTGCTTTTTTTAGCTATTGGAATGTTGGCAGGCTCCGATGGTATTGCTGGAATCCATTTCAATGATCCAAAATTGGCGCAATTTATAGGTATTGTATCACTTAATTTTATTTTATTCTCTGGTGGGTTAGATACCAACTGGACAGCTGTTAAACCTATTCTTTGGGAAGGAATTGCATTATCAACATTAGGTGTTTTACTAACGGCAGTTTCTTTAGGTACTTTTGTTTGGTTTATTACAGATTTTACTATTTATGAAAGCTTGTTGTTAGGTTCTATAGTATCATCAACAGATGCCGCCGCCGTATTTTCTATTTTACGTTCCAAAAGTTTGGCCTTAAAAACAAATTTAAGACCTACTTTAGAGTTAGAAAGTGGTAGTAACGATCCAATGGCTTATGTATTAACTATTGCCTTTTTAACATTGGTAGTTAATCAAGATCAAAGTTTTTTATCTATAATTCCAATGTTTTTACAACAAATGGTTTTAGGTGGTATTTTAGGTATCGCTTTTGGGGTATTAAGCAAGTATACTATTAACAAAATTAAACTTGATTTTGAAGGACTTTACCCTGTTTTAGTTATTACGTTAATGTTTATTACATTTTCTGCAACTGATTTTGTTGGTGGTAACGGATTCCTTTCTATTTACATATGTGCTGTTTATTTAGGAAATCAAGATTTAATACATAAAAAAACCATTTTAAAAATGTTTGATGGTTTGGCTTGGTTAATGCAAATTGTTTTATTCCTTACATTAGGGCTACTTGTATTTCCTTCTGAAATTATTCCATATATGGGTATTGGATTACTTATTTCAGTATTTTTAATTGTAATTGCAAGACCAATTGGCGTATTTTTAAGTCTTATATTTTTTAAAATGAAGCTGAGAAGACGATTTTATATTTCTTGGGTAGGTTTACGTGGAGCTGTTCCAATTGTGTTTGCTACATACCCACTTTTAGCAGGAATTGATAAAGCAAATATGATTTTTAATATTGTATTTTTTATTTCGGTAACCTCTATTTTAATTCAAGGAACTACACTTTCTGTTATTGCAAAATGGTTGCATGTTGGATTACCAGAAAAAGCTAAAAAATTAAATGCAACCGATTTGTTGTTGGAAGAAAATCCAAAGGCCGAAATGAAAGAGCTTTTAATAACGTCCGATTGTTATGCTGTAGATAAAAAAATTGTAGAATTAGGCTTTCCTAAAAATGCCATAATTGCTATGATTAAAAGAGATGATAGTTATATTATTCCAAATGGTTTAACTATAATTGAAGAACAAGATACGCTTATTGTTTTAGCCGATAGACCTCAAATTTTTGAAGAAGTTTATAAAACACTTAAATCACAAAAAATATAGGAGGTTTTAATTTAAAATAATGACAGTTGTTAAAGCCATTTTACTTACGTTACTCTTTATTTTTGTATTTAGTTTAACCCAACTAGGCTTTGGTTTTTTGTTTTTTGAAACTGATTTAATACCTCAATATTTACAAACACACTTTGGAATAACTATAATAATATCATTTGTAATTTCTTATCTGCTACTGTTTAAGTTTTTTTGGAAAACAACTCTAAATATTAAGAATACGTTGAGTTTTAAAAATTACAATTTTAAAATTGTAATTTATTTAATTGTACTTGTTTTAGGCTTTCAATTATTAAACAAACCACTATGGGATTTAGAGCGAATTTGGAATTATTTTATGTATTCAGAAAATGCTACTGATTACAATGCTTTCAATGGATTTAACCTAATTTATTTGTACCGATTATTAGCAATCTTAATTGTTTCACCTGTTTTTGAAGAACTATTTTTTAGAAAATTTTTACTGCAAAAATTAGTAGAAAAAAATAATGAAAAAGTTGCTATAATAGTTTCAAGTTTATGTTTTGCTATTATTCACATTGAAACTCCACTTAATTTATTTCCAACCTTTATTTTTGGAATAATAAGTAGTTTAATTTTTATAAAAACAAAAAAAGTAGGGTATGTTATCTTACTTCATTTTTTGTATAATTTATTTGATCAAATGCTATATGTTTCAAATGTTAATTATGATAATTGGTTACTAAGCCTAAATTTTAATCTTTCTTATTGGGTATTATTTTTAGCTGGAATTGTAATAACCTATTTTGGAACAAAAAAAATACTAGCAGTACCACAATAAATGTAATTATTTTTTCATTAATTGAAGCTAAATAGGTAGAACTACAAACTAAAATTTTATCTTTGCTGAAATTTAAAATTTTGAAAATGAATTTTGTTGAAGAACTTAAATGGAGAGGCATGTTACACGATATTATGCCTGATACAGAAGAATATTTATTAAATAACAAAACTAGAGGTTATATTGGTTTTGATCCTACTGCAGACTCGTTGCATATTGGAAGTTTAGTGCCTATTATTATATTAATGCATTTTCAAAAAGCAGGTCATTATCCAATAGCATTGGTTGGTGGTGCCACTGGAATGGTTGGAGATCCTTCGGGAAAATCTGATGAACGTAACTTGTTAGATGAAGCTACTTTAGCTAAAAATGTTGCTGGAGTACAAGGACAATTAGCGCGTTTTTTAGATTTTGAAGGTACAATTGAAAATAAAGCAGAATTGGTTAATAATTACGATTGGATGAAAGAAATTTCATTAATCGAATTTGTACGTGATGTTGGTAAACATATTACTGTAAACTATATGATGGCTAAAGATTCTGTGAAAAAACGTTTCTCTCCAGATTCTGAAGCAGGAATGAGCTTTACAGAGTTTACATACCAATTATTTCAAGGCTACGATTTTTACCATTTGTACAAAGAAAAAAATTGTATGCTTCAAATGGGAGGTTCAGATCAATGGGGAAATATTACTACCGGAACTGAGCTAATTAGAAGAAAAGCACAAGGGAAAGCTTACGCACTTACGTGTAAGTTAATTACTAAAGCAGATGGTACAAAATTTGGTAAAACTGCTGGTGGAAATGTGTGGTTAGATGCCAACAGAACTTCACCTTACAAATATTACCAATATTGGTTAAATTCTTCAGATGAAGATGCAGAAAACTATATTAAAATATTTACTTTTTTAGATAAAGAAACTATTGAAGCTTTAATTGAAGAACATAAACAAGCACCGCATTTACGTATTTTACAAAAGAAAATTGGAGAAGAGGTAACTGTAATGACCCACGGAAGAGAAGCTTTTGAAAATGCTGTTAAAGCTTCAAATATATTGTTTGGAAAATCTACTACTTCAGATTTAAAGAATCTAGATGAGCAAACATTTTTAGATGTATTTGAAGGTGTTCAACAAGCAGAAGTTTCACGTTCTGTAGTTGAAAATGGATTGGATATTGTTGCTGCTTTTGCCGAAAACGGATTTTTAAAATCTAACGGAGAAGTACGTAGAGCTTTAAAAGAAAACTCTATTTCTGTAAATAAAGAAAAAGTAAAAGACGGGTATGTAATTACACCTTCAGACTTAATTACAGATAAATTTGTATTGTTACAACGCGGTAAAAAAACGTATTTTTTATTAAAAGTAGTTGAATAAATAACAACTCTTAAAAGTTGTTTTAAAAAATATTAAACTTCCATTTTACTTAGTAATTAGAGTAGAGTGGAAGTTTTTTTTATGATTTATTTTAATGTTTTGCTTAATTTTTAGCACTTGTTTAAAACGAGCGCTAGCTTTGATATTTTATAAAAACACTTCGACTCCGCTCAGTGATCAATTTAGAATGAAGGGTTTCTATGTTTTTTAGCCAGCGTTTATTTTCACTAATTCAATCGTAAAAAGTACATTGGAAAACCTAAAACGTCTTCTTTCTTCTGAATTTTAAACCCGAATTTCTGATACATTTTAACGTTTTTTTCAGAAGCTGCATCGATTATTACTGGTAATTGGTTGTTTTTAAAGTGCTTTTTAATTTCTAGCATTAAACGGGCAGCAGTACCGCTACCATCACATTCTTTTTTAATACCCATAATTACGGGTCTTATGTGTTTTTCTTTCGGATAGTATTTAGCAGCAATTAACTGTCTTTTTAATACTTTAAAAATACGTTTAAAGCCAATGCATTTAAATGCGAGTTTAACATCTAATAAAAGGGTGCTAAAAGTGGTTTTTTCTTGATGTGGAAATTTTAATAAAATACAAGCTTTATTGTTATCAGAAATATAAATTTCTCCAAAACGAATACTTCTTTCAAATAAGTATTCCATTAATAGTTGCATCCGTTCAACTCTTTTTTTGTCTTGTTTTACTATAAGGTTTATAGAATTTTTTTCTTTTAAAGGTGAAAATGCAGAAACTAAAATTTCAGACACTAATTTTTTATCTATGGTAGTTGCTTTTCTCAAAATAAGTATCTAAAACTTTTATAGCTCTTACTAATATTTATTACAAATATCTTATTTTTTAGAATTTAACCAGGTTAAGTTATGCCAAATTTGTTCTAAAGGACCACGTTTGTGATTTTTCATCCACCAGGAACTAAATGTTATTAAAATAATAGAACATACAATTCCAATTAATAAGCTATAAGTTGCACCGGTGTATTTGTACAAGCCAAAACCAAATCCATAGTAAAGAGTAGTACCAATTATTGTTTGAAAAATATAATTAGATAAACTCATTTTTCCCATTGGAGAGAAAATATTCAATATTTTTTGCCAAAATTTAGAAAAATAAAGTAATAAAAATCCAGACATTAATACAAACGTAAAAGCAAAGTTAGTCCATGATTTTTCAATTGCTTTAACAGTTACTCTTATGGCTTTATCATCAATAGAACCAATTAGGTTTTTTTGAATGTAAAACAATGGAATAAATAGTATTATAGAGACGATAAAAACCTTCAACCAAAATCGCTTATTTTTGTTTGTAAGGACAAATAAATTCTTTTTTGAAGCTACCATTCCAAGAATAAATAAACAAAGTAAATGAAAAAATCGTCCATTTTCCCAACTCCATAACCAAACAGCTTTTTTACCGTTGGTAAGGTTCCCTTTAATAGTTTCTATTAGTGAACTTTCAGGTATATATTCATTTAGTTTTCCAAAATATGCCCAAGATTGTGGATCTCCAACCTCAATTCCAGGATTTTGCAAATAGTAAATAAGCTTTCCAATTTCAAAAGGTTGAAGAAATAAAAGAAATGCTACTATTAAAACTACTTTTGATTTTAGTTTAGCAAACGGAATTAAAAATAAACCAACAAAAGCATAAAGTGTTAAAATATCACCTTCATAAAATGCTGAGTTTACCATTCCAAACATAAAAAGAAGCAATAATCTCCAGGCAAATCGCAGTCTAAAGTCATTTCCTCTTTTGGCTTGGTTATTCATTTGAATAAAGAAAGTAACCCCAAATAAAAAGGCAAACATTGCATAAGATTTACCAGCAAATAAGAAAAAAGTACTGTCCCAAATTGTTTGATCCAATTGAATCATCCAATTTGGTAAGTTTTTTGGTTTAAAAAAGAAATCAAAATGCTCTAAGTTATGAAGTAACATAATAGATACCAGGGCAAAACCCCTTACAGCATCTACATTTAAAAGACGTTGTTTGGTGTTTAATTGCTGCATAGTTTTTTAATACCCGATTTTTGTGCGTACTCTTTTTAAAACTTCAGCAGCAACAACTTTAGCTTTTTTTGCTCCAATAGCTAAAGCTTTGTCAACTTCATCTAAATTTTCCATATAGTAGTTGTAACGCGCTCTTTCTTCAGAAAACTTATTGATTAATAATTCATAAAAAGCTTGTTTTGCGTGTCCGTAACCATAATTTCCACCTTCATAATTAGCTCTCATTTCAGCAATTTCTTCGGGAGAAGCTAATAATTTATACAATGCAAATAAATTACACGTATCTGGATTTTTAGGTTCTTCTAAAGGTGTAGAATCTGTTTTAATCTTCATAATTTGTTTACGAAGTTGTTTATCTGGTAAAAATAAATTGATAATATTTCCGTTAGATTTGCTCATTTTCCCACCGTCAGTTCCTGGTACCCACATAGATCCTTCTTGGATTTTAGCTTCTGGCGGAATTAAAGTGTCTCCCATTTGATGGTTAAATCTGTTTGCTACATCTCTAGTAATTTCTAAATGTTGTAACTGATCTTTTCCAACAGGTACAATTTCAGCATCGTATAATAAAATATCTGCAGCCATTAGCATTGGGTATTCAAATAAACCTGCATTTACATCATCTAACCTTCCTGCTTTGTCTTTAAAACTGTGTGCTAGAGTTAACCGTTGGTACGGAAAAAAACAACTTAAATACCAAGAAAGTTCTGTTGTTTCAGGAATGTCACTTTGTCTATAAAAAACATTTTTTTCAACATCTAGTCCAAAAGCAAGCCAAGTTGCTGCAACATTATAAGTGTTATTACGTAATTCTTCCCCGTTTTTTATTTGGGTAAGTGAATGCATATCTGCAATAAACAAAAAAGATTCTTCTTTAGAATTATTTGCCATTTTAATTGCTGGAATAATTGCACCTAATAAGTTTCCTAAGTGTGGAGTTCCTGTACTTTGAACTCCTGTTAAAATTCTTGACATTATTATTTTATTTTAGTAGCAAAAGTAAGTATTTCAATTGCATAAAAAAAGCGACTTACAAGTCACTTTAAAAAAATATTGAAATAAATTATTTTTTAAATAAGCCAGCAATATATAGTACTATAACTGCACCAACAACGGAAGTACCAATTGAAGGGAGAATTCCTCCTCCAAAGTCAATTCCTAAAAGTCCAAAAACCCAACCGCCAACAATTCCTCCGATAATTCCTAAAATAATGTTTATAAATAATCCAAATCCACCGCCTTTCATAATTTTACCTGCTAACCATCCAGCTATTGCACCAATAATTAAAAAATATAAAAAATTCATATTAAGGTTTTTTTAAAATTAATAATCCTTAAAATTAAGTTTAATTTTTAAAAATTAAAAAGAAGAATTCAATTTATTTTGTCAGTAGCATACTTAAATTACTGTAAGTAGAAAGATTTTGTTGTTTATAATAATTTTTAGTGCTTTTTTAGTTTAAATATTTACTTTTGAACCTTATGAAGATATTTAAATACATATTTTATATTTTTTGGCGTTGTTGGTTTTATGGCTGGGTATTATTTAGCATAATTGCTATTTTTCCAGTACTTCTTGTAGTTACTTCTTCAGAGAAATTTTATCCAACTTTTTTTAGAATTGCCCAAGCTTGGGGTAGAACCTTGCTTTTTGTTATGGGTTTTAAAATTGAGTTACAAAAAGAAGAAATACAAGACGATACAAAAAGTTATATGTTATGTCCAAACCATACTTCAATGATTGACGTTATGGTAATGTTGGCTTTAGCAAAAAATCCCTTTGTTTTTGTTGGTAAAAAAGAGCTTACCAAAATTCCAATTTTTGGTTATTTTTATAAACGAACCTGTATAATTGTTGATAGAAGTAATTCTAGAAGCAGAAAGGCGGTGTTTGATGAAGCTAGAAAAAAATTATGTAACGGTTTAGATGTATGTATTTTTCCTGAAGGGTTGGTGCCTGATGATGAAAGTGTAGTGTTGTCAGATTTTAAAAACGGTGCTTTTCGTTTAGCTATTGAACATCAAATACCAATTGTTCCAATTACCATGTACGATTGTAAAAAACGATTCTCATACACGTTTTTTAGTGGAAGCCCAGGTAAATTACGTGTAAAAATCCATCATTTTATTAAAACAGAAGGTCTTACTGTAAAAGAAAGTGCTATTGTAAAAAATAAAACGTTCGATTTAATTTATAACGAACTAATTTCTGATGTAAAAAAGCAACTAAAAAATACTTAAATATTGTTAATTTCGTTGAGTATAAATGGATCTAAATAACATAACATATTACAGCCCAAAGGAAGAAAAATTAAATGTAATTTCTCACGCATTTGGTTTGGTTTTAAGTATAGTTGCGTTGGTATTACTGGTGGTTTTTGCAAGTTTAGAGGGTTCTGTTTGGCATATTGTTAGTTTTAGTATTTATGGAGCAAGCTTAATTGTACTATATGCCGCATCAACTTTTTATCATAATTCTAAAAAGCCAAAATTACGTTATCGCTTAAATATTTTCGATCACGCATCAATCTATGTTTTAATTGCGGGTACTTATACACCTTTTACCTTGGTAGTTTTAGATGGTTGGGTTGGTTGGACAATCTTTGGAGTTTCTTGGGGGTTGGCAATTACAGGTGTTATTTTAAAACTTTTTTATATTGGTAAATACGATAAAATTTCAACTATAGCTTATGTTTTAATGGGGTGGCTTATTGTTTTTGCAATAAAACCATTAATTCAAAATTTACCAATTGAAGGATTAATGTGGTTGCTAGGAGGTGGAATTTCATATACAGTTGGTGCTATTCTATACAGTATAAGGCGCATTAAATACAACCATTTTATATTTCATATTTTTGTTTTGTTAGGTAGTTTTTGCCATTTTATAACAGTATTTTTTTATGTATTACCAATAAAAAAATAATACAATAAAAATTTGAAATTATAATTTTATCTCATTCCTTTTTTAGTAACTTCATACTAAATTTGCTAAACACTTAAATACGTTCTAAATGAAACTTAAACACTTGCTTTTTTCCACTATATTTTGTCTTGCTTTTATAGCCTGTAAAGATAAAAATCCACAAAGTGAAACAGATAATATTTTTAAATTTAGAGAATATATAAATTATACTACTTCTGGGTTGGTTTCTATTTCTGAACCTATTAAAATTGAATTGGCAAAAGAGGTAGAAGGTTGGGTTTCTAATGGAGAAGTTTCAGAAAAATTTATAAGTATTTCACCAAATATTAGTGGAAAATTAGCTGCAGTAAATTCACGAAGTTTATTATTTCAACCTTCAAATAATTTAGAACCCAATAAAGAATATACAGTTACAGTAAATTTAGGTAAAATTTACAATAATATTCCTTCAGAATTTAAAACCTATACCTTTAAATTTAAAACAATTGAACAAAATTTTAGTGTTAGAACTACAAGTATTCAATCATATTCTAAAGAATGGCAATACGTAGAAGGGGTTTTAAAAACAGCTGATATGCTAACTTTAGAAAAAGCAAAAAATTTAATTTCTGCAAAGCAAAACAGCAATAATTTATCAATTAAATGGCAAGGTTTAGATTCGGTAAGTAAACAGTTTATGTTTATAATTGATAGTGTACAGCGTTTTGAAGACAACTCTGAGGTATTAATTTCTTGGAATGGAAAAAGTATTGATGTTAAAAATAGTGGAGAGAATTCACTTATAATTCCTGGGAAAAATAATTTTTCAATTTTAAATATAGATGTTATTCAATCGCCCGAACAACACTTAAATATAAATTTTTCTGATCCATTAAAAAAGCAACAAAATTTTAATGGTTTGGTAGCAATTAAAAATGCTGAAAATTTAAAATACGTAGTAAATGGTAATATTTTAAAAGTATATGCAAACAAACGTATTGTTGGTAATGTATTAGTAGATGTATTTCAGGGTATTACTAGTTTAGATGGCTATAAACTAAAAAAATCTTTTTCAGAAACTATTGCATTTGAACAAATAAAACCAGCAGTAAGATTGCTTTCAAACGGTGTTATTTTACCAAATTCTAATAATTTAAAATTAAATTTTGAGGCTGTTAATTTAAAAGCTGTTGATGTTCGTATTATCAAAATTTTTGAAGATAATGTGTTGCAATTTTTACAAGATAATTCCTTAGGAAGTACCAATCGTTATCAAATAAAAAGAGTGGGTAGGCGCGTAGCTAAAAAAACAATTACTTTAGTCTCTAATGAACTCGAAAATACTGGAAAATGGAAGGCTTATACAATAGATTTAGCTAAAATGATACAAGCCGATCCAGGTGCAATTTACCGAGTAGAACTAGATATAAAACCTGCATATTCGCTTTATAAATGTGATGGAACAGAATTAGCTACTAGTAATGAAACTTATTACGAAGAAGATTATTATAACGATGGTAATGAAAATTCAACAGCAAGTGCAGATGATTTAGACAAGCGAGAAGAACAATATTGGGATAATTTAATTTATAGTTATAACAACACATATTACAATTGGAACGATCGCGACAATCCGTGTAAAAAAGCTTATTTTTTAAATGAAGATAGAACCGTTGCAACTAATATTTTAGCATCAAATATTGGGGTAATTGCTAAAAAAGGAGAAAATAATAATTACTTTTTTGCAGTAACAGATATTTTAACAACAAATCCAATTACGGGGGCAAAGGTTGTATTATACAATTACCAACAACAAGAAATTGGACAAAAAGCTACCGACAATCAAGGGATAGCTATTTTAGATATAGACCATAATGCATATTTTGCAATTATTTCGAAAGATCAACATAAAACATATTTAAAATTAGACGATGGTCATTCGTTGTCGTTAAGTAAATTCAATGTTTCAGGTAAAAAACTACAAAAAGGTTTAAAAGGATTTATCTATGGAGAACGTGGTGTTTGGAGACCTGGAGATTCTATTCACTTAACATTTGTATTAAATGATAATGCAAACAAATTACCAAAAGAACATCCCATAAAATTAGAAGTTACAGATGCTCGAGGAAAATTAGCATATAATCAAATTACAAAAGAAAACGTAAATGGTCTTTACAAATTTACCATCCCTACATCAGCAACAGATCCAACAGGAAATTGGAACAGTACTATTTCAGTAGGAGGCGCAAAATTTTATAAACAATTAAAAGTTGAAACTGTTAAGCCAAATCGTTTAAAAATAAATATAGATTTTAATGATGAAGTGCTTACAAATACCAAAGCTATAAAAGGAAATTTACAAGTTAATTGGTTGCATGGTGCACCAGCAAAAAATATAAAAGCTGAAGTAACTGCAAAATTCACTTCCAATTCAAGTGCTTTTACTAAAGAATTTCCAAATTATATTTTTAACGATCCAACTAAGAGTTTTTTTTCAGAAGAGTTTAAAGTTTTTGAAGGAAAAGTAGATGCAGCAGGAAAAGCAACTATCAATAAAAAAGTAAGTTTAGAAAACACAGCACCTGGAATGTTAAAAGTAGCTTTTTTAACCAAAGCTTTTGAAAATGGTGGTGATTTTTCGATGGATGTAATTTCTAAAAATTATGCTCCTTACAATTCTTTTGTAGGTTTAAAATTACCAAAAACAAAGGCTTATAGTTCTTATGATACTGATGAAAACGTAACTTTTGATATAGCTACAATTACTGCCGAAGGAAAACCAATACAACAAAAAAATGTAGCTATTGAAGTGTATAAAATTGAATGGCGTTGGTGGTGGAGCTCTTCTTATGAAAACTTATCATCATACAATGGAAGTAGTTTTCATAAACCATATAAAAAATTAAAAATTAATACCAATGCAAGTGGTAAAGGAACATTTAAATTAAATATTAAAGATGATGATGGTGGACGCTATTTAATTCGTGTTATCGATCCAAAAAGTGGGCATGCAACCGGAGCTACAACATATTTCTATAAAAATTGGTGGAAACGTCCAACCAACGATCCTGAAGCTTCAAAAATGTTGGTTTTTTCCTCAGATAAAGATACTTACAATGTTGGAGAAACTGCAAAAATTACATTTCCATCTGGAACAGAAGGTCGCGCCTTAATTAGTATTGAAAATGGAACAGAAGTATTAGAAACCGTATGGCAAAAAACGCAAAAAGGAGAAACTACTATAGAAATTCCAATTACTAAAAAAATGGCTCCAAATGTGTTTGTAAATATTTCATTATTACAACCACATGCAAGTACTGCAAACGATTTACCTTTGCGTTTGTATGGTATAATTCCATTATTGGTTGAAGATGCAAATACGCGTTTAGAACCAGAAATTTCAATGCCAAAAGTGTTAAAACCTGAAGAAAAATTCACATTAAAAGTAAGCGAAAAAAACGGCAAACGTATGTCGTATACTATTGCTGTTGTTGAAGAAGGTTTATTAGATTTAACACGTTTTAAAACACCAGAAATTTGGAATTCATTCTACACAAAAGAAGCTTTAGGTGTTAAAACTTGGGATATTTTTGATGAGGTTATTGGTGCTTTTGGAGGAAGTATTGAACAAGTTTTTGCAATTGGAGGAGATGCTGAATTGGCCGCAGGAAATGCTAAAAAAGCAAACCGATTTAAACCGGTTGTACGTTATTTAGGCCCTTTTACATTAACAAAAGGAAAAACTGCTCCGCATACAATTCAGTTACCAAAATATATTGGATCGGTACGTACTATGGTAATTGCTGCCGATAACACAATTGGAGCTTATGGAAAAGTTGATGAAACTACTCCTGTTAGAAAACCATTAATGGTATTGGCCTCATTACCGCGTAAATTAAGTCCAGGTGAAAAAGTAACACTTCCAGTAACCCTTTTTGCAATGGAAGATAAGGTGAAAAATGTTGAAGTAAAGCTAAAATTATCTGAAGGTATTAAGGTTATTGGTGCAGCTTCACAAAATATAACTTTTGAAAGTCCAGATGAAAAAATGGCGTATTTTCAATTAGATGTTTCAGAAGCAAAAGGTATTGGTAATATTGAAGTTATTGCAAGTGGAAATGGTGAAAAATCTTCTTACGAAGTTGAAATTGATGTAATAAATCCAAATCCAATTTCAATAAAAAGCAATATGTTTGAGTTGGCTGCAAATGAAACAAAAACTGTAGATTTTAAAACCTTTGGAGTTGTTGGAAGTAATTTTGCTGAAATCGAATTTTCAACTTTACCTTCAATGGATTTTACCGGTAGATTACAATATTTAATTCAATATCCACACGGTTGTGTAGAGCAAGTTACTTCCGGTGTGTTTCCTCAATTATTTTTAAGTGAAATTTTTGATATTCCATTACAACAAAAACAAGAGATCACGGAAAATATTAAAAAAGGAATCGAAAAATTAGGTGATTTTCAAACCGCAAGTGGAGGTTTAAGTTATTGGATGGGACAAAATAACGCAAACGATTGGGGTACTAGTTATGCTGGACATTTTATGATTGAAGCTGAGAAAAAAGGGTATGTATTACCATTAACTTTTTTAACAAATTGGTTGCGTTATCAAAAACAAGAAGCACGTAATTGGCGCCTAAGTTATAAGAATTATAATTCAGATTTAGCGCAAGCGTACAGATTATATACTTTGGCATTGGCTGGGCATCCAGATTTGTCTTCTATGAACAGATTGCGAGAGTTTAGCGAACTTTCTAACAATGCAAAATGGCGATTGGCTGCTGCGTATGCTTTGGCAGGACAAAAAGAAGCTGCAACTAAAATTTCTAATACGGCAAATATAAATTTTGAAAGTAATAATTACGATTATTATACATATGGTTCTGTTGATAGAAATCGTGCAATGGCAATGGAAACAATGCTATTAACTGGAAATAGTGAAGCTAAAGAATTGGCAAAATATATTGCTAAACGTTTGTCGTCTAATAGTTGGATGAGTACACAAACTACAGCTTATAGTTTATTAGCTATGGCTAAAATGGTTGAGGTAAATGGCGGAAAATCAATTAAATTAAACTATACTTTAAACAATAAAAAAGTTGAAAAAATTGATTCTAAATTTGCTATTGCGCAACGAAATTTAGGAATTGTTATGGGTGAAAATTCGGTTTCAATTACTAATAATCAAGCAAATGTGGTATTTGTAACTATTTCAACTGGTGGAATTTTACCAATAGGACAAGAAATTTCAGAAAAAAGAGGTTTAGGAGTAAGTATAGTTTATAAAGATGCGCAAGGTAATTTGGTTAATGTATCTAAATTAACGCAAGGAACAGAATTTGAAGCACACGTTACTGTAAGTAATTTAAAACAAGAAGAAGTACGTGATATTGCACTTACTCAAATTTTCCCTTCGGGTTGGGAAATTGTAAATACGCGTTTTACCGATTTTGGAAGTTCAACTTCAGAAAATACTAATTTTACAGACCTTAGAGATGATCGTGTTAATTTTTATTTCGATTTAAATAAGCAACAGTCTAAAACGTTTAAAGTGTTGTTAAATGCATCTTATTTAGGAAGCTATTATTTATATGGTTTACAAGCTGAAGCGATGTACGATAACGATTATTTTACACGAACAACAGGAAAATGGATTGAGGTTGTGAAGTAGTTAACGTCATTACGAGAAGTGCAACGACGAAGTAATCTGTTATTTAAGGAACGGATTACTTCATTTTATTCGCAATCACGTATTCAGCCATTGTTGGTGTTTTTTACCAACAATTAATACGTGTCAGAAATTAGTAAGTAAAAGAAAGATTGAAAATAACATTGAAATTCATCAAAAACCATAAAATTAAACTAATAATAGCCGTTATTTTACTAACGGCTTATTATTTTTCATTACCAAAAACTTTATTTAAAAACCCAACTTCAACAGTTATAGAAAGTGCTGAGGGTGAATTGTTAGGTGCAAAAATTGCAACAGACGGTCAATGGAGGTTTCCTCAAAATGATAGTGTTCCACTTAAATTTAAGCAATGTATTGTTCAATTTGAAGATGCCTATTTTTATAGGCATCCAGGGTTTAATCCTATTTCAATTTTTAAAGCTGCTATTCAAAATTTTAAATCCAATTCCATAAAAAGAGGTGGAAGTACCTTAACGCAACAAGTAATTAGATTGTCGCGAAAAAATCAACAAAGAACCTATTTTGAAAAATTTAAAGAAATTGTATTAGCAACAAGACTAGAGTTGAGGCATTCTAAAGAAAAAATACTTTCATTATACGCTTCAAATGCACCTTTTGGAGGGAATGTTGTTGGCTTAGATGTTGCCTCTTGGCGATATTTTGGACGTTCACCAAATCAACTTTCATGGGCAGAAAGTGCAACATTAGCAGTTTTACCAAATGCACCAAGTTTAATTTATCCTGGAAAAAATCAACAAAGATTATTAGTTAAAAGAAATAGATTATTAAAGAAATTAGCTGATGAACATATAATAAATACATTAACATATAATCTTGCAATTCAAGAAGAATTACCTCAAAAACCGTATGCAATTCCGCAAATAGCACCTCATTTATTACAGCGAGTAGTAGAAAATCAACAAGGAAAACGTATTAAAACTTCAGTAAAATATAGCTTACAAAACAAGGTAAATACGATAGTTAAAAATCATTATAACGAATTAAGTCAAAATCAAATTAACAATATTGCTGTATTGGTTTTAGACGTAAATACGCGTAAAGTTTTAACTTATGTAGGGAATTCGCCCACAACAAAAGAACATCAAAAAAATGTTGATATTATTAATAAACCTCGAAGTACTGGTAGTATTTTAAAACCTTTTTTATATGCTGCTATGTTAGATGCTGGTGCTATGTTACCAAATACATTAATAGCGGATATTCCAACACAAATAGGAAGTTATAGGCCAGAAAATTTTAACAAACAATTTGATGGTGCAGTTGCAGCGAGTGAAGCTTTGTATAGGTCTTTAAATGTACCTTCGGTTAGAATGTTGCAAAGTTTTGGATTGGATAGGTTTTATCATTATTTAAAGCAACTACATTTAAAAGATTTAAAGTATGGTGCAAATCATTATGGACTTTCATTAATTTTAGGAGGAGCAGAAAGTAATTTATGGGATTTGTGTAAAAGTTATGCAAGTATGGCTTCAACAGTAAATCATTATGATAATACACAAGGAAAGTATTATAAAAATGAATTTTTAGAGCCTTCTTATTTTAATGATTTTATACCCGATTTTGGAGAGATTTCAGTTGAAAAAACTATTTTCGATGCAGGTTCAACCTATTTAACTTTTGAAGCATTAAGTAAAGTTAATAGGCCTGAAGGTGAAGAAAATTGGGAGTTTTTTAATGCTTCAAACAAAATTGCTTGGAAAACAGGTACAAGTTTTGGGTATAGAGATGCTTGGGCAATTGGAGTAACAAAAAATTATGTGGTTGGTGTTTGGGTTGGAAATGCAGATGGAGAAGGAAGACCAGGTTTGGTTGGTGTTTCAACAGCTGCTCCAATATTGTTTAATGTTTTTAGTAAATTACCTAAAAATTCTTGGTTTGAGATGCCTTTTGATGAGTTAGTTGAGGTTCCTATTTGTAGTAAAAGTGGTTATAGAGCTGGTGAATATTGTGAGCAAAAAGACACTGTTTTTGTGCAACAAGCAGGATTAAAAACAGCGCCATGTCCTTATCATATTTGGGTACATTTAGATAAAAACGAGCAGTTTCAGGTTAACTCATCGTGCGAAACATTAAACAATATGGTACATAAAAGTTGGTTTGTTTTACCGCCATTACAACAATTTTATTATCAAAAAAAACACCCAAATTATAAAAAATTACCAAATTTTAGAGAGGATTGTCTCAATGAAAATTCATTAAAAATGGCATTTATTTTTCCTGAAGAAAATGAATTAATTTATTTAACCAAAGATTTTAAAGGCGTGTATAATGGGTTGATTTTTAAATTAATACATTCAGACGTGAATGCTAAAGTGTTTTGGTATTTAAATGATAATTTTATTGGGGAAACAACTAATATTCATGAAATAGAAGTTTCGCCAAAAAAAGGAAAATATACAATTACTGCTGTTGATGTTTTAGGAAATGAAATTAAACGAAAATTTGAAATTAAAGATTAACTGTTTGAACATATATTCAAATGTTGTATCTTGCAGATTAAAATAATTTAAGATCACCCACAAGCAATGTTACAAATTTTATTAGTTGATGATGAAAATGATGCTTTAGAAGCATTAGAGTGGAAATTAAATAATTATATAGAAAATGTTGAGATTACAAAATGTAATTCTCCCGTTAAAGCTATAGATATTATAAATGAAGAAAAACCAGATGTGGTATTTTTGGATATCCAAATGCCAGAAATGGACGGTTTTACGATGCTCGAAAAATTAGAGAATAGAGACTTTAATCTTATTTTTACTACAGCTCACGATGAATTTGCTCTAAAAGCAATAAAAGTTTCTGCAATAGATTATTTACTTAAACCCGTTGATAAAGATGAACTAATTGTTTCAATGGAGAAAATTATTAACCTTAAAAAAGGTGATGTATTAGAAAATAAACTTCAAGTTCTATTAAATAATTTAAATGATAGTAATGATAAAATAAACATTTCTGCAGATGGAAAAGTTTATTTGTTAGATAAAGATGATGTTGTAATGCTAAAATCTGATAAAAGTTACACGACGATTTATCTAAAATCTGAACAACAAATTGTGGTTTCTAAAACCCTTAAAGAAGTTGAAAAGAAATTTTTGTTTTCACATTTTTTTAGAGTTCATAATTCATATTTAATAAACTTACACCACGTTAAAGAGTATTTAAAAGGCTTAGGCGGTGAATTAATTATGACTAATGGTTTAACGGCAAGTATTAGTAGAAATAGAAAAGCAGAGTTATTTAAGAAACTTTATTTGGATTAAAGAATGTTATTAGATTATCATTCTGAAATATACGCATGGATAAGAGGAGGGTTGTCTATCTTGTGTATATATCATATTTTAATTTTTTTCCAAAATAAATCTAAACTTTACTTATATTATAGTTTATATCTTTTAGGTTTTAGTATTTATCTAATAAAAGATGTTGCTGTTGGAAATGTAACTGTTTTTGAATACTTAAACTTTCCTTTACAAATTTTAGCTTACGCTGCTTATATTTTATTTGCTAGAGAATTGTTAGACTCTAGAGCTCAATTATTAAAATGGGATAAGTTTTATGTACTATCATCACGTGTACTTGTTGTATTAGCATTCACATTTATATGTATTCAATTTTTATTTGGGTATCAGTTTCAAATTAAGGCATTTGCTTTAGTAGCGCCTTTTTTATCATTGTTTGGAATATTTGCATTTTATATTATTATTACTAAAATAAAAAGTGATTCCGCAATTTATTTTATTATTGGAACAGGTATACATGTGGTATTTGCAAATATTACTTATTTAGAACTTTTTATAGGAAAAGAACCTTTTAATAGAATAGGAGTAGAATCTAAATTATTTATTTATATAGGTTTGCTGTTACAAGCAATAATTTTTTCAGTTATAATTGGTTCAATAATAAAGAAAATTGAAGATAAGAGTAAAAATGCAGAGGTTAGGTTGGCTATTAAATTAAAGGAGATGGAAGAGTTAAAAATGACAGTGCTCCAAAGCCAAATGAATCCACATTTTTTATTTAATTCGTTAAACTCTATAAATAATTTTGTAATTAAAAGTGAAGTTGAAAAAGCATCAGACTACATAACAAAATTTTCAAAATTAATTCGGGTAATTTTAAATAGTTCTTCTAGTCCTACTTCAACACTTTTTGAAGAATTAGAGTTTTTAGATCTTTATGTTCAGTTAGAAAAAATGAGAGTTAGTGGAAGTTTTGATTATGTTGTTAAAGTAGACGATAAGTTAAGTTTACAAAACATTAAAGTACCAACACTATTTTTACAGCCTTTTATTGAAAATGCTATTTGGCATGGAATTATGAAGTTGGAAGGTGATAAAAAAATAGAATTAATAATTAAAGAAGAAGGCAAAAACGTAGTTTGTATAGTTGAAGATAATGGAATTGGTATTAATAAAGCTAAAGAATTAGCTCATATGAGCCAAAAACGTAAGTTTTTTGGAGCCGAATCTACAGAAAATAGAATAAGAATGTTGTATCAAAATAAAGATGTGCACATTTTAACAAAAGACATATCATCTAATACAAAAACAGGTACTCAAGTTTCAATAAAATTCCCTTTAGTTTAACAATCACCCTTTTATATTGTTTTTAAGCATACGGATTTTACCATTTGTGTTTTAAAACTCACCGTTTGCAGTTTTTTAATAGTTTTTTATTAACAATTTTTTAATGAATGTAATTTCTAGTGTATATTTGAAGTGTATTAATGTCAAGAGGGGTTTTGACATTTTACATTAAAACATTAAATAAGTCTTTGGGGTTGATTTATTTATTCCTTGAACATTATAATATATTTATAATGTTCAAGGTTTTTTTTTGTTCAAATTTATTATAAAAAATAGCTTTTCTTTTAAATTTTAATAGATATATTTGAAATAATTATGAAAAAAATTTTTCAAATACTGGTTTTTTGCCTTGTAACTACATCGGTTTGCTCTCAAGTAGATTTTTCAAATAATTGGGAAGATTTCTATTCTTACAATAATGTAAAAGATTTTATAAAAACGGATAATCAAATCCATGCTATTGTCGATAATGCAATTTTTAAATATAATGTTATAACAGACGAAATAACTAAAATTTCATCTGTAAATGGTCTTTCAGGCGAAACTACTTCGAGTTTATACTATAGTAATACTTTTGATAAATTAATAATTGGTTACGAAACCGGATTGATTGAAATTATTGATGAAGATGGTAATATTACTATTTTAAAAGATATTGTAAATTTTAATTATTCAGGGAATAAACAGATAAATAATATTACAGAATATAACGGTAACTTATACATTTCAACTTCTTTTGCAATAATTGTTTACAATCTAGATAAATTACAATTTGGAGACACTTTTTTTATTGGTGATCAATCATCAGAATTAATTATAAACGAAATTAAAATAACCGATAATACTATTTATGCAGCAACAGAAAATGGAATTTATACGGCAGATATTAATAACCCTAATTTAATAGACTTTAATAATTGGACTCAGCTTTATTCTGGAAACTTTTATGCAATAGAAGTATTTAATAATCAAGTTTACGCTGCAAGTAGTAGAAGTTTATATAAAATTATAGATAATAATCTTCAACTTCAAAAAAACTATTCTCAAACAATAATATCTTTAAAAGCCTCAGTAGATCATTTGGCAATAGCAACACAAAGGTATGTGTACGCAATAGATACAAATGATGTAGAAAAATTAAATTATGTAACAAATACCAATCAACAATTTTATTACAGTTTAAATGCGGCTTATTTAGAAGGTAATTTACTTTATTTGGGTACAGCAGAATTTGGTATCTTAAAAAGTACGTTAGATAATATTCCAAACTTTGAAGAAATTCATCCAGATGGTCCTGTATCAAACTTACCTTTTTCAATTTCAGTGAAAGAAAATCATTTGTGGGTTGTTTACGGTTGGTATGATACTGCTTATGCACCTAGAAATGGACGTTATGGTGTTGATCACTTTAATGGAAATAGTTGGTATAATATACCTTATGGAAATATTAATGTTAGCGATTTGGTACGTGTTACTTACGATCCAACTAACATTGAAAAAGTATACATAAGTTCTTGGGGAGGAGGGATGTTAATTGTTGAAAATAATGAAATTACTACACATTGGACATATTTAAACAGTGGTTTAGAATGGCGAACAAGAATTAATGGATCAGCTTTTGATTTAGAAGGAAATTTATGGGTTGCTAATGGATGGGTTGATAAAAAAATTAAAAAATTTGATACAGAGGGAAATTGGTCCGGTTTTGATATGAGTTCTGTAATGACGAACCCAGCTTTAGGGTTGAATGAGCTTGTTATAGACAAAACATCTAATATTTGGATTGGAACTAGGAGAAATGGAGCTTTGATTTTTAACGAAGAAGGAAACCAAAAAAGAGCTTTAACAACAGAAGTTTCTAACGGTTCTTTACCAGATCCAAATGTACGGGCTATAGAAGTTGACGATAATAATAGAATATGGATTGGAACACAAAAAGGATTGGTTGTATTATATAATCCTGAAACAGTTTTTACAGAATCGGTAATAGAAACAGAACCAGTAATAATTTTAGATGAAGCTGGTATTGCAAAAAAACTTTTGGGAGATCAAGTCGTAAATTCAATTGCAGTAGATGGAGCAAACAACAAATGGTTTGGGACAAATAGTGGAGGTGTTTTGCAAACAAATTCTGATGGAGATGAAACGCTTCAGAATTTTAATATTAATAATTCTCCACTACCTTCAAATACAATTTTAAATATTGAAATTGATAAAACATCAGGGAAAGTTTATTTTGCTACCTCAAAAGGTATTGTTGCCTATAATAGCAAAGTATCTGAATACGGAGATGTTTTGCCTGAAGTTTATGCATATCCAAATCCATCAACAAAAAACAATGAATTTATAACAATTGATGGACGAAATGGAACTCATTTACCTGAAGGAACCAATATTAAAATTTTAGATACCGCAGGTAATTTAGTTTTTGAAACTAATTTAAAAGAAAGTCAAGAGTTAACAGGAGGAACAGTTTTATGGGATAAAACAAATTTAGCAGGTACAAAAGTAGCTTCAGGTATTTATATAGTATTGCTAATTGATAGTGATAAGCAACAGACTGCAATAACTAAAATTGCAATTATCAATTAAAAATGATTGAAACTACCAAAGCAATTGTTATTAATTCAATTAAATATGGAGACACCAGTTTAATAACAACATGCTATACCGAAAAAAGTGGCTTAAAAACATATATGTTAAAAGGTGTTTTAAAGGCTAAAAAGGCAAAAGTTAAAGCAGCTTATTTTCAGCCGTTAATGCAGCTTAATTTAACTGCAAACCATAATACTAAAGGTGCTTTAAACTCTATTAGAGAAGTAGAAGTTATAAATTTTTATAATTCTATTTATACAGATATAAAAAAACAAACCATTACGTTGTTTTTATCTGAAATTTTATATTATGCTATAAAAGAAGAAGAGGAAAACACATCGCTTTTTAAATATTTAGAAGCTTCGTTATTGTGGTTAGATGCACATGATGCTATTTCAAATTTTCACTTACTTTTTTTATTAAATTTAACCAAACATTTAGGGTTTTATCCTGAAGTTAAAAATTTAGATTTACCATATTTTAATTTACTAGAAGGAAGCTTTACTTCAGTAACTAGTAAAAGCTCTCTATCTGGAGAAAAAATAACTCAATTTAAAAGGTTGTTAGGCATAAATTTTGATGTAATTCATAAGGTGAATTTTAGTGCTTCAAATAGACAAGATGTGTTGTCAATTTTAATACAATATTTCGAATTACATATAAGTGGCTTCAAGAAACCAAAGTCTTTAAGTGTTTTAAAATCAATATTTAGTTAATTAATTATGAGGATTATAATTATTGTTTTAATTATTTTAGTATCTGCAAATATAACAGCTCAACAGGTAGAAGTTCTTGAAAGAGGCTCCAATTTACCAATTGGAAACGTAACAATATATAATGATACTGATAATGATTTTATAACTACTAATAAAAAAGGAATTGCAAATTTATCTTCATTTAAAAATTCAGATATTCTATTTTTTAAACATATTTCTTATATCGAATATGAAATCTTAAAAAAAGAACTTGAAACAGTTAAATTTGTAGTTTACTTAACTAGAAAGGCTGAGTTGTTAGATGAAATAGTTTTATCAGCTTCAAAAGGGGAAGAAAAAAGAAGTAGAATAGCCGAGCAAGTAGTAGTAACTTCAAAAGAAGAAATAAAAAGGTTAGCGCCCCAAACTTCGGCAGATTTATTGGCAGATTTACCAGGTATTAGAGTTCAAAAATCGCAATTTGGAGGTGGTAGTCCAGTGCTAAGAGGTATGGAGGCCAATAAAGTACTTTTAGTTGTTGATGGTGTTAGAATGAATAATGCTATTTATAGAATGGGTCATTTACAAAACTCAATTACTGTGTCTCCAAATATTATTGATAGAACTGAAGTTGTTTTTGGACCATCATCTGTAGTGTATGGCTCTGATGCTTTGGGAGGTGTAATTCATTACTATACAAAAACACCTAAAGTAAGTGCCGAAAAACAAGTTAATACTGCTTTGTATTCAAGGTTTAGCTCTATAAATAGTGAATTTACAACTCAAGGAAATATTGAGATTAGAAATAAAAAATGGGCTTCGTTTACAAGCGTTTCTTATAGTGATTTTGGCGATTTAAAAATGGGGAAAAATAGAAATCACGGATTTGATGATTGGGGGAAAGTAAATGAGTATTCAAATAATACAAATAGTTATTATAGCGAGGTTCCTATTGAAAATTCAGATAATTTAATTCTACAAAACACGAGTTATAATCAGTTAGATTTATTACAAAAATTAGTAATTCCTATTTCTAACAAAACAGATATAATTTTTAATGCACAATATTCCGAATCATCAAATATTAATAGATTTGATAAGTTAACAGAATATTCAGACGGAGCATTGAAATTTGCTGAATGGTATTATGGTCCACAAAAACGTTTATTAATTTCTTCACAATTAAAAATAAAACCAGAAAAAAAATGGTTAGAAAATGGATCTATTACAGCAGCATTTCAAAATATTAAAGAATCTAGAGTTCAACGAAAATTTACTAGTTTAGAGCGTTCTTATAGAAAAGAAAATGTAGATGTATTTAGTTTAAACGGGGACTTTTTTGTACCCTTAACCAAGGGAGATGATAGAATATTATCTTATGGTTTTGAAGCTACTTATAATAAAGTACATTCTAATGCTTATGGGAAAATATTAAGTGTTAGTGACAATAAAGTTATTGGTTTTGATGGAGATTTTACAGTGCAATCTCGTTATCCAGATGGTGGTAGTAGCTATACAAGTTTAGCTTCATATGTTAATTACAGGCAAAATATTAATAAAAAAACGACATTAAATACTGGTTTAAGAGTAATTAATACGCTATTAAAAGCTACTTGGATAGACGACACTTTTATTCAGTTACCCGATTTTGATATTTCATCAAATAATTCAGCAGTTACAGCAACTATAGGTTTTGCACATAAACCTTCAGAAAATTGGCAATTAAATAGTATAATTTCTTCAGGATTTAGATCTCCTAATATTGATGATGTTGGAAAAATAAGAGAAAAATCTGGGCAAGTTACTGTTCCAAATATAGCTTTAAAACCCGAATATGTTTATAGTTTTGAAACCAGTGTTTTAAAATTTTTTAATAGTAAAAAGTTTCAAACAGGTTTAAATATTTATTATACGCTTTTAGATAATTATATTACTAGAGACTATTTTGAAGTTAACAATGCTTCAACTATAATGTATGACGGTGAGGAAGGTATAGTAGTTGCAAATGTAAATAAAGATAATGCCTATATTTTAGGTGGTACTTTTAGTTTTAAAGGGAATATAAATGATACTTGGTATACAAAAGGCTCTTTAACTTATACAAAAGGTAAAACGTATGATACAGAACAACCTTTATCGTCGATACCTCCTATGTTTGCTAATTTAGAATTTGGATTCGAAAAAGACCGTTTTCAAGCAAATATAAATTGGAAGTTTAATGCTAAAAAACGAATAGAAGATTATAATTTAATTGAAGGAATAGACAATGTAGAACAAACGCCCTATAATGCGTTAACCGATAGTTATTATGGAACTCCAGAGTGGAATACCTTTGGAATTAACTCAAATTATAAATTAAATAATAAACTTACTTTTTTTGTTAATTTAGATAATATTTTTGATGTGCATTATAAAGAATTTGCTTCTTCTATTAGTGCTCCAGGTCGTAATATTTCTATTTCGGTTAACTTAACTATTTAATTTTAAGTTTATTTTACTAAAGCAAGCTGAATACGCTTTCTAGCAACATCAACTTCTAAAACTTTTACAATTATTTGTTGATTTAAAGTAACAATAGCATTAACATCACTTACAAATTTATCAGATAGGTTTGAAACATGTATCAAGCCACTTTCTTTAATTCCAATATCTACAAAACAGCCAAAATTAGTAATGTTATTTACAATTCCGGGTAATAATTGACCTTCGTGTAAATCAGTAATAGTGCGTATGTTTTGATTAAAAGTAAATATTTTAGCTTTTGAACGTGGATCCAATCCTGGTTTTTCTAATTCTGAAATAATGTCTTTTAATGTTGGAACTCCAATTGTAGAGGTACAATATTTTTCTAAATCTATTTTTTGAAGAATTGCCTTATTTCCAATTAAATCGGAAACCGTACATTTTGCATCCTTAGCCATTTTTGTAATTATAGTATAACTTTCCGGATGTACTGCAGAATCGTCTAAAGGATTTTTTGCATTTTTAATACGTAAAAAACCTGCGCCTTGTTCAAAAGCTTTATTTCCTAAACGAGGTACTTTTTTTATGGCTGCTCTAGATGTAAAAGCTCCATTTTTATCTCTATAATTTACAATATTTTCAGCCAATTTTGGACCAATTCCAGAAACATAACTTAATAAAGAAACACTAGCAGTATTAATATTTACACCCACTGAATTTACACAACTTTCTACAACAGTATCTAATGAAGTTTTTAATTTAGTTTGATCAACATCGTGTTGATATTGTCCAACACCAATTGATTTAGCATCAATTTTAACTAATTCTGCAAGTGGATCGGCTAATCTTCTACCTATTGACACAGAACCACGTACAGTAACATCGTAATTTGGAAACTCGTCTCTCGCAATTTTTGAAGCGGAATAAATACTTGCGCCAGCTTCACTTACAACGTAAACTTCAACATCCTTATTAAATCGCATTTTACGTATGAAATGCTCGGTTTCACGCGAAGCAGTTCCATTTCCAATAGCTATGGCTTCAATTTTATAAGCATCAACTAATGAATTTATTTTTTTCATAGCTCCAATAGTATCATTTTTTGGAGCGTGCGGGTAAATAGTTTCGTTATATTCCAGGCCTCCTTGTGCATTTAAACACACTACTTTACAACCAGTTCTAAAACCAGGATCTATAGCTAATATGGTTTTTTCACCTAAGGGAGCACCTAATAATAGTTGTTTTAAATTTTTAGCAAATACTTCTATGGCATTATTATCTGCTTTTTCTTTAGCAATACTTAATGCCTCGTTTGCTAATGATGGAAACAATAATCGTTTATAAGAATCTGCTATAGCTAAACTAATTTGTGTAGAACATTCGTTATTTGAGCGAATAATTCTATCTTCCATTTTAGCTAATGTACGCTCGTTATCTATTTCAATTTTTACACGAATAAATCCTTCTTTTTCGGCTCGTAAAATAGCTAATAATCTATGTGAAGGAATTCTATTTAAGCTTTCAGACCAGTCGAAATAATCTCTAAATTTTTGTGCTTTTTCATTTCCTTCTTCCTTTTTTACAACTTTAGTATTAATGGTTGCAAAACGTTCTAATTGATAACGAATGTTATTTCTTATATCAGTGCGTTCATTAATCCATTCAGCAATTATAAAACGTGCTCCTTCTAATGCTTTTTCAAGAGTATCAACTTCATTATTTATATATTTTGAAGCTGTATATTCCAAATCGTTTACACGCTGACTCATTATCATTTTAGCTAAGGGCTCTAAACCGTTTTTTCGCGCAGTTTCAGCCTTTGTCTTGCGTTTTTTCTTAAAAGGAAGGTAAATATCTTCTAAAACAGTTAAACTGGTTGTAGCCTCAATTTTTTGCTTTAATTCTGTAGTTAAAACATCTTGTTCTTCTAAAGCTTTTAAAATGGCTACTTTTCGTTTTTTTAATTCTTCAAACTGTGTTTTAAACTTTACAATTTCTCCAATTTCAACTTCATCTAAATTTCCTGTTAATTCTTTTCTATAACGAGCAATAAAAGGAATGGTACAATCTTCATTTAATAATTGTATGGTGTTTTCAATACCTTTTACTGGAAGATTTGTTTTTGATTGTATAAAGTTTAGAATTTGCATTTTGAAATTATAATTAAAGAAGTATAAACGTCGCCCTGAATTTATGAGTCTAAAAATTCAGGGTGACATTATAATTTATACATATATGATTAAGATGCTGAAACAAGTTTAGCATCATGTAGCATCAATACTAGCTTACTTGCTCTCCGTTTTTTACTGAATCGTTATCTGGTTCAATAAAAGCAAGTTTTCCATCTGGTGTATCAGTCATTAAAATCATACCTTGGCTTTCAACACCGCGTAGTTTTCTTGGTGCTAAATTTACTAAAACAGTTACTTTTTGCCCAATAATATCTTCTGGTTTAAAACTTTCTGCAATACCAGAAACAATAGTTCTTGTATCAATACCAACATCGACCTTAAGTTGTAATAATTTTTTAGTTTTTGGCACTTTTACGGCTTCAATAATTGTTCCTACACGCATATCTAGCTTTGTAAAATCATCAAATTCGATAGTTTCTTTTTGTGGTTCTACAATTTTGTTTTCAGCTTCATTAGCTAATTTTGTTGCTTCTAATTTTTCTAGTTGAATTTGTATAGCTGCATCTTCAATTTTAGCGAATAATAATTCAGCTTTTCCAATGGTATGATTTGCTGCAATTAATTCAGTATGTTCTTCAACATCACTCCATTTTAATTCATTAGAAATATTCAAAATTTGTCTTAGTTTTTCAGCAGAAAATGGTAAAAAAGGTTCGGAAACAACAGACAATCCTGTTGCAATTTGAAGCGCAACATACATAACAGTTTTTACGCGTTCTGGATCTGTTTTAATTAGTTTCCATGGTTCTTCATCAGCTAAATACTTATTACCTAAACGCGCTAAATTCATTAATTCTTGAGATGCTTCTCTAAAGCGGTAACGCTCGATAGAGCTTGCTATTATAGATGGATATTTTTGTAATTTTTCTAGTGTTTCATTATCTACATCTGTAAACTCGTTAGGTTCAGGAATTACACCTTGGTAATATTTATTAGTTAATACAACTACACGGTTTATAAAGTTACCAAAAATGGCTACTAATTCGTTGTTGTTTCTAGCCTGAAAATCTTTCCACGTAAAATCATTATCTTTAGTTTCTGGTGCATTTGCTGTTAAGGTATAACGCAATACATCTTGCTGATTTGGAAAATCTTCTAAATATTCGTGCAACCAAACAGCCCAATTTTTAGAAGTTGAAATTTTATCACCTTCTAAATTTAAAAATTCGTTTGCTGGTACATTTTCAGGTAAAATATAACTTCCTTCGGCTTTTAACATTGTTGGAAAAATAATACAGTGAAATACAATATTATCTTTTCCAATAAAGTGAATTAATTTTGTGTCTTTATCTTTCCAGTAAGGTTCCCAATTTTTTCCTTCACGTGCTGCCCATTCTTTGGTTGAAGAAATATAACCAATTGGTGCATCAAACCATACGTATAGTACTTTTCCTTCTCCACCTTCAACAGGAACTGGAATTCCCCAATCTAAATCGCGGGTTACAGCTCTAGGTTTTAAACCATCGTCTAACCACGATTTTACTTGACCTAATACATTTGTTTTCCAATCGTTTTTATGACCTTCAACAATCCATTCGCGTAACCAGGTTTCGTATTTATCTAAAGGAAGGTACCAGTGTTTTGTTAGTTTAGTAGTTGGTACATTTCCTGTAATTGCAGATTTTGGATTTATTAAATCTGTAGCGTTATGACTTGTGCCACAATTTTCGCATTGATCTCCATAACTTTCTTCAAAACCACATTTAGGACAGGTACCAACAACAAATCTATCAGCTAAAAATTGCTTAGCTTCTTCGTCGTATAACTGTTCGCTAGCTTCTTCAATAAATTTACCTTCGTCATATAATTTTTTAAAAAACTCTGAAGCTGTTTCGTGGTGAACTTTTGCTGAGGTTCTAGAATAATTATCAAAAGAAATACCAAAATCTTTAAAAGAAGTTTTAATTATTGCATTGTATTTATCTACAATGTCTTGTGGTGTAACACCTTCTTTTTTTGCCTTTAATGTAATTGGAACACCGTGTTCATCTGATCCACAAACGAATAAAACATCGTTTGCTGTATTACGTAAATAACGCGCATAAATATCAGCGGGTACATATACTCCTGCTAAATGTCCAATATGAACTGGACCATTAGTATATGGTAATGCGGCTGTAATTGTATATCTTTTTGAATTGCTCATCAAAATTGTTTTAAGAAAGTGCAAAAATAAGGATTGTTTATTAGAAAAGTGAAAAGTTGTTTCGGTTTTCGCAATTTGCTGTTTAATTTATTTGATTTTTATAGTTTTTAAACCAATAAAAAGACTTTTTAATAGGAGTAATTCTAAAATTTTAGTAAAAAATGATTTATGCAAAACATCTCATTCTTATATAAATTAAGAATGAGATGTGTAGATAAGTTAATATGTAAGTTGTAACTTTTTTAAAAGTTATTTTCAACTTCTGCCGCTTCAAGCATTAAATAATGCAAGTCGGTATTTTTAATATAAGGTTTTAATAAATCACTACCAGGGCCATACATTGCAAGTTCCACATAATCGGCAGAGTGTTGCATACTTATCCACCCAACAGAATTATGCTTTTTTTGAATTTTGGCTAATTCATTAAATGGTAAATGTTTATAATTATATAAGCCGTTTTCAGCTTTAATAGAAGTATAATAACTTAAAAGTAACTTAGCTTCATCATCTGTCACTTCAAAATTATTAGCATATTCAATTCTTTCTTTTATTTGAGAAATTGATGTTTCATTTCCAAAACCGTTTAAAATCCAATCATTGGTATGTTTATAGTTTTGAATACTGTCAAACTGTTTATTAGCATTTTTACCGTAAATTACTCCAGGATTTGCGTTTCCGTGATCTGTAGTAATTATAACGAGTGTATTTTTATCCTTTTCTGCAAAATCTATTGCAACTTTAACAGCTTCATCATGTGCTGTTTGGTCGTAAATTAAACCAGCAATATCATTACCATGAGCTGCCCAATCTACTTTTCCAGCTTCTACTTGTAACACAAAACCTTCCTTATTATGTTTCATAACATCAATAGCTTTTTGTGTCATTTCACCCAATGTTGGAATTTTTTGAGTAAGTTCTTTATTGTTGTTTCTATCAGCAGTATAAGGCAGTGCATCATTATAGAAAACACCTAAAATAGGTTGGTTGTTAGCTGCTTCTAACATTTCATTTCTATTTTTAACCACTTGATATCCACCTAATTTAAATTTTTGGTACATATCAACTTTATCTTTTCTGGAATCGGCAGAAAAATAATTATTTCCACCACCCATCATAACATCAAATTTTTGGGCTAAATACTTTTTAGCAATTCCTTCTTGATCGTTTCTGCTTTTACTGTTTACACAAAAACCAGCTGGTGTAGCATGTGTAATTGGTACGGTTGTAACGCACCCAGCCATTTTTCCTGCTTTTTTAAATTTTTGCCAAATTGGTAAATGTTCTTCACCATTAGGTCCAACATTTAAACCTCCATTATTTATTCTAAAACCACCTCCCCAAGAAGAACTTGCGGCAGCAGAGTCTGTAACAATAGAACTTGCAGAAGCCATATCCATTAACGCCCTATTTACTTTATTGTCTTTATATAATTGAAGCCAATTACTTCCTTTCCCAGTTTTTCTTGAAAGGTATAAATCAGCCATATTTAAAGTTCCGGTACTCATACCATCACTTACAAGTATAATTATATTTTTTGCTTTTTTGTTTTTGTCTATTAAGTCGGGTTCTAGCGTTGTAGCACTTAAATCGAAAGGGTTTAGTAAAGTTGACCCAATAGCAAATAATGATCCGTTTTTAAAAAATTTTCTTCTATTCATAATTTTTCACATAAATAAGTAGCTTCAAAGATACTTTATTTATAGTAAAATTATGTGCCTAGTATTGCTAAAAAATTGTAATTTTAATGTAAATTATTTTGTTTTTAAGACATAAAAATAAATAATTCAACTATTTTTAAATGATTTAAGTTTTAGCAATGGTTTTAAAAAAATATAGTAATGCAGTTTCAATTTTAATATTGATTGCCGGAATTTATTTTAGTTTTTACACCTTACTTCCAAATTTAGGTGCTGAAACTAATGTAACAGAAACAGAATTTTCTACAGAAAAAGCACTCGCTCATTTAAAAAATATTTCAAAAAAACCACATTATACGGGGTCTAAAGAACATGCAGTTGTTAGAAATTATATAGTTGAGGAATTCGAGAAGCTTGGTTTGAAAGTAGAAATTCAAGAACAATTAGCTATAAATAGTAGAAGAACAGCTACAGCTACAAAAAATATTTTAACAAGAATTAAAGGTTCTGAAAGCGGTAAGGCATTGTTGCTACTTACACATTACGATTCGAGTCCACATTCTTCTTTTGGTGCAAGTGATGCAGGAAGTGGTGTTGTTGTTATTTTAGAAGGAGTTCGTGCTTTTTTAGCTGAAAATAAGGTTCCTAAAAACGATATAATTATTTGTATTTCAGACGCTGAAGAATTGGGATTGTTAGGTGCAAATGCATTTGTTAATTACCATCCGTGGGCAAAAGATGTTGGACTTGTTTTAAATTTTGAAGCTCGTGGTAGTGGAGGACCTAGTTATATGTTAGTTGAAACTAATGGTGGAAATAAAAAATTAATTGAAGCTTTTAAAAAGGCAAACACACCGTATCCGGTTGCAAATTCTTTGATGTATAGCGTTTATAAAATGTTGCCAAACGATACGGATTTAACCGTTTTTAGAGAAAATAAAAATATTGATGGTTTTAATTTTGCATTTATTGATGATTTTTTCGATTATCATACTGCGCAAGATATATTTAATCGGTTAGATTTAAATACTTTACAACATCAAGCTTCGTATTTAATGGCTGGTTTAAATTATTTTTCAAATTCCGACTTAGAAAATTTAAAAGCTGAAGAAGATTTTGTGTATTTCAATTTTCCTTATTTTGGAATAGTATTTTATCCATTTTCTTGGGTATTACCAATGGTGTTAATTTGTACATTGTTATTTTTAGTTTTATTAGGAGCTGGGTTTTCAAACAAAAAACTTACAATTATTGGTGTTTTAAAAGGACTTATTCCTTTTGTAGGCTCTTTATTAATTACTAGTTTAGGTGCTTTTTATGGATGGAAGTTTTTATTGAAAATACATCCAAATTACACAAATATTTTACACGGATTTACTTATAATGGTTATTATTATATTGCTGCCTTTGTAGCTTTAACTTTAGCAATATGCTTTTGGTTTTATAAAGGTTTTTTTAAGAAAAGAACGGCACAAGATCTGTTAATCGTTCCAATTTTTAGTTGGATTCTTATTAATTTTGGAATTGCTTTTTACTTACCAGGCGCAGCCTTTTTTATAATTCCTGTATTTATTTTATTATTAATATTGGCAATTTTATTATTTGGTAAACAGCAAAATAATTTAATCTTGTTTTCAATTGCAGTATTGCCAATACTAATTATTTTTTCACCTCTAATAAAAATGTTTCCTGTTGGTTTAGGTTTAAAAATGTTGGTGATAAGCACTGTTTTTACCGTATTGCTTTTTGGATTGCTAATCCCAATTTTTCAACAGTATAAAAACCAGAAAAAAGCATATTATTTATTTTTATTGATAGGTTTTATGGCATTAATTTCCGCAAGTGTAAATTCAGGTTATTCTGAAGAGCGCAAAGAACCTAATAGCATTGTTTATGTTTATGATACTACTATTAATGAAGCTTATTGGGGAAGTTATAATACAAAAATTGATAGTTTTACAACACAATTTTTAGGTGATAATCCTATAAAAGGAAATTACAAAGAAAATTCATCTGCTAGTAAATACAATACAAAAATTAACTTACATAAGCAGGCAGAAATAGTACCGTTAAAACAACCAACAATTACTATTGTTTCAGATACTATTATTAATTCAAATAGAAGAGTTTGTTTAAGTATTTATTCTAATAGAAATGCAAATAAAATAGAATTAAGAACTCCTTCTTCAATGGAATTTATGCAATTTAAAGTAAATGAAGTTCCATTAAAAAAAGCTACAACAAAAGACGTTCTTAAACTTAAACCTGGTACTGTTTTAAGTTATTATAGAACTTCAGAAAACGAAATTATAGATTTAGAGTTGGTTGTTTCTGAAAATCAACAATTAGAATTTGATATTTTTGAATCTAAATACGATTTACTAACAAATCCGCTTTTTAAAATAGAACCAAGGCCTAGTACTATGATGCCAATGCCATTTGTATTAAATGATGCCACAATAATAAAATCGAATATAAAACTTTAATAATGAAGAAAACCTTAATAATTACACTAATATTTGTCCTTACATTAAGTTGTAAAGACCAACCAAAAGAATTAGTAACTAAAACCCAGCCAGAAACAGTATATACCAAACCGGTTTTAGATACCAAAAGTGCTAATTATTTATATCATTTTGCTTTCGATTGTATTGATCAGGAATACCCTAATAAATTAGGACAGGTTTTAGGCGATGCTACTTATTTAAAAGAGCCTTCGGAGTTGCATCCAGCTTTTTATGGGTGTTTTGACTGGCATTCTTCTGTTCATGGGCATTGGACTTTACTAAATATTTTACGTGAATTACCTAATTTTGAACATAAAGAAGCTATTTGGGATAAGTTAAATACTACAATTACAAAACAAAATATTTTAAAAGAAGTTGCATATTTTGATGATACTCATAATAAAAGTTTTGAACGTACGTATGGATGGGCTTGGCTTTTAAAAGTATCGGAAACTTTGCAAGATTGGAAAACACCAGAAGCTATACAATTAAATGAAAATTTAAAACCATTAGTAGATTTAATAGAACAAAAATATATTGAGTTTTTACCAAAATTAAAATATCCAATTAGGGTAGGAGAACACCCAAATACTGCATTTGGAATGTCTTTTGCGTTAGACTATGCCAAAAAATATGCGCCTCAATTAGAAGCCATTATTATAGCAAAATCTAAAGAATATTATTTAAATGATGTTAACTGCCCAATTAGTTGGGAACCTGGAGGATTTGATTTTTTATCGCCTTGTTTACAAGAAGCTGCTCTAATGTTAAAAGTACTTCCTAAAGATGAATATATAACTTGGTTAGATGCATTTTTACCTAATTTTAGAACACAACCAGAAAATTATTTAGAAGTAGCAGAGGTTACAGATAGATCCGACGGTAAATTAGCTCATTTAGATGGTTTAAATTTTAGTAGAGCTTGGTGTTTATACGAAATAGGAAATACCTTAGGAAATGATAAAATGCTTCAATTAGCCAATAAACACTTCGACTATAGTTATAAAAAAATGGACTCTGGCGAATATGCCGGAGCCCATTGGTTAGCTTCTTTTGCTTTATATGCTACTTTAAAAAGTAACTAAGTTTAGCTATTTTTTTTATATTCTGTAATACGCATTGTATTGGCCATACCTCTTTTCTTTACTGGCATAGAAGTAATGTTAATAGCATAGTCACCGTCGTGTAAATAACCTCTTTCGGCAGCTAAAGTATTAATATCTTCAATTGTTTGGTCTGTACTAACAAAACGATCATAATAAACACCTTTAACACCCCAAAGTAAATTTAGCATTGCTAAAATTCTTTTGTTAGAAGAGAATACAAGAATGTTAGATTTTGGTCTCCAAGATGAAATATGGAAAGCAGTAAATCCAGAATCTGTTAACGTTGTAATAACTTCAGCATTAATAGAGTTTGCCATTAAAGCGGCTTGGTGACATATAGTTTTAGAAATAAAACGTTCATTAATACATTGTACATACGTTTCTGGCATTGAAATTAGTGGAGAGTTTTCTACACTTTCAATTATTTTACGCATTTGTTTTATTACTTCTAAAGGAAAAGCACCTACTGATGTTTCACCAGAAAGCATTACAGCATCTGCACCATCCATAATTGAGTTAGCTACATCATTAACTTCAGCTCTAGTTGGAACTTGATTATCAATCATAGTTTCCATCATTTGTGTAGCAATTATAACTGGAATATGAGCTTTTTTAGCTTTTAAAACTAAACGTTTTTGAATTAATGGAACTTTTTCCATTGGAACCTCAACACCTAAATCTCCACGTGCAACCATTAAGGCATCGCAGTGTGGTGTTAACTTATCTATATTAGATACAGCTTCAGGCTTTTCAATTTTTGCAATTATAGGAATACTATGATCTGAATTTTCTTTAATAATCTCTTGTAATTGTATTAAGTCTTCAGGTGTTCTAACAAAAGATAACGCAATCCAGTCAACATCTAAACCAATTGCAAAAACTACATCTTTCTTGTCCTTTTCTGTAAGAGCTGGTAAAGAAATTTTTGTATTTGGTAAGTTAACTCCTTTTTTAGATTTTAGTGGACCACCTCTAAGTACTTTAGTTGTAACATTTAATTCGCGGTCAGTGTCAATTACTTCAAATAATAATTTTCCATCATCTACCAAAATGTGTTCACCTTTTTTAACATCTTTTGGAAAATTTTGATAGGTCATAAATGCTTTTTTGTCGGTACCTTCACATTTTTCAGTAGTAAAAGTAAATGTGTCTCCTACTTCAAGCTCTACACCTTCAGCCATAACACCTACGCGTAATTTTGGACCTTGTAAATCTGCTAAAACCGCAACATGAAAGTCGCGTTTTTCGTTAATTTCTCTTATTATTTTAACGCGTTCTTCTACATCTGAGTAGTCAGCATGTGAAAAATTTATTCTGAACACATTTACACCTGATTCCATCATGCGTTCTATTATTTCTTTAGTTCCACATGCGGGACCTAATGTAGCTACGATTTTGGTGCGTTTTCTGTTTTCTGCCATTGTTAAAAAATTAGATTATATTTTGATTTTAATGTGTTTGTTTCAATTTGAAATGAAGTGATAATTTCGCTTATTTTATTTAATTTATCAACTAATTCTAAAATAAACTCAGATGTACATCCTTCAATTTTTAATAAGAAGTCAACTTTCTTTATTTCTGGTAATAAATAAGAGGTTGTACTGTAATTTCCTCCAAATAAACCATCGTTATATTGATCGTCAACAACTTGTATGCATTTATTATTTATTAAATAATAATTTAAGTAAGTTTTTTCATCTTTATATTCAAATAAAGGGAATTCGATAGTAGAATTTTCAAAATCTAAATTATGTTTATATCTAACAAATTTAGTGTTTAAATGTTGATTTATTAAATAAGCCAATCTATAGTCTTCTTCGGTTGAATGAATTCCAATTAATAAATAATCATCTTCTAAATCAAATGTGAATACCTGCATATAAAGAATGAATATTAATTTTGTAAAAGTACTACTGTTTAATAACAGTAACTAATTATTTTACGAAATCGTATTCGTTAAGTGTAAATTTGTAAAATATTTTGCAGTGATAAGCTATAGCTAAAAGTTAGAAATTTCTTGTTGGAATGCGTAATATGCTCTTTTTGCGGCAGTTTCTTCGGCTTTCTTTTTAGATGTAGCTCTTCCTTTTGCAACTATTTTACCGTCTAAAAATAATTTAACGCTAAAGTGTTTTGTTATATCGTTTCCAGAATCTTCATAAACTTCAAAAACAAAATCGTTTTTAACTTTTTGGCACCATTCAATAAATAAACTTTTGTAGCTTGTTATTTTTCCTTCTAATTTTGGTACATCTACATAGGGTACAACAACTCTTTTAAAAATAAATTTTTTGCAATAATTATAACCTCTATCTAAATAAATGGCACCAACTAATGCTTCAAAAATGTTTCCGTGTACGTTTTCTCCAAATTTAGATTTTGCTACATTACTTCTAACAAATCTAAATAGATCTAAGTCTTTTCCAAGTTCATTTAAATGGTCTCTACTAACAATTTTAGAGCGCATTTTAGTAAGATATCCTTCATCTCCAGAAGGTACTTCTTCAAATAGATATGCAGCAATAATAGAACTTAGCATTGCATCTCCTAAAAACTCTAAGCGTTCATAGTTAACAGGAAGGCCTGTTTTTTCATCTACTTCTTTTATGGAGCGATGAACAAAAGCTTTCTTATAATAATTTAAATTTTTAGGTTTAAACCCTATTACTTTTTTTAATTCTAAGTAAAAAGTCTCGTCATTTTCAGTACGAGTATCAATAATTTTTCGAATGAAGTTCATTCAGGTGTTTTGTTATTCAAATTTTTTAAAGAGTACACAAGCATTGTGTCCTCCAAAGCCAAAAGTATTACTCATGGCAACGTTTACAGTACGTTTTTGAGGTTTATTAAACGTAAAGTTTAATTTACTGTCAATTTGATCATCATCATTAAAATGATTGATTGTAGGAGGTACAATACCGTTATTAATAGCAAGTATTGAAGCGATAGCTTCAACTGCTCCGGCAGCACCTAATAAATGACCTGTCATTGACTTAGTTGAGTTAATGTTAAGTGCATATGCATGCTCACCAAAAACTTCTATTATTGCTTTAGACTCTGCAATATCACCAAGAGGAGTAGCAGTTCCGTGCATGTTTATGGCATCAACATCTTCAGGTTTTAATCCAGAATCTTTTAAGCAATTTGCCATAACATTATAAGCGCCTAAACCGTCTGGGTGAGGAGCTGTAATGTGGTAAGCATCGGCAGATAAACCGCCTCCACCAACTTCAGCATAAATTTTAGCACCTCTAGCAATAGCGTGCTCATATTCTTCAAGTATTAATGTTCCAGAACCTTCACCTAAAACAAAACCATCTCTGTCTTTGTCAAAAGGTCTTGATGCTGTTGAAGGGTCATCATTTCTTGTAGAAAGTGCTTGTAACGAGTTAAATCCTCCCATACCTGCAATTGTAACTGCTGCTTCTGAACCTCCAGAAACCATTACATCTGCATATCCTAAACGAATATAGTTTAAGGCATCAATTATAGCATTAGATGATGATGCGCAAGCTGAAACTGTTGCAAAGTTTGGTCCTCTAAATCCATATTTTATAGAAATTTGACCAGGAGCAATATCAGCTATCATTTTAGGAATAAAAAATGGGTTAAATCTAGGAGTACCGTCACCTTTAGCAAAACTGATACATTCATTTTGGAATGTTTCTAATCCACCAATTCCGGCTCCCCAAATAACACCAACTCTATTTTTATCAATATTTTCTAAATCTAGTTTAGAATCTTGAATAGCTTCTTCAGTAGACACCATGGCATACTGTGTAAATCTATCCATTTTTCGAGCTTCTTTTCTGTCAAGATGATCTTTAACATCAAAGTTTTTAAGCTCACAAGCAAAACGAGTTTTGAACTTGGACGCATCAAAATACGTGATTGGAGCGGCACCACTAATTCCATTAGTTAGCCCATTCCAAAATTGTTCAACAGTGTTTCCAATTGGTGTTAATGCCCCAAGTCCAGTTACTACAACTCGTTTAATTTCCATATAAAATTACTTTTTTGCGTCTTCTATATAGCTAATTGCTTGACCAACAGTACCGATGTTTTCAGCCTGATCGTCTGGAATTTGAATATCGAATTCTTTTTCGAATTCCATAATTAACTCAACAGTATCAAGTGAGTCTGCTCCTAAATCGTTAGTAAAGCTAGCTTCTATTGTTACTTCATTTTCGTCAACGCCTAATTTATCTACGATAATGGCTTTTACTCTTGATGCAATGTCTGACATAATTCTTTAATTTTTAAATTTAATTACTCGGCAAAAATATAAAACTTTATTTAAATGAAAATCTTTTAATTAATAAAAGTACTTATTAACAGATTAAAAATAATAAAAGTTTTTTTATTTAAGCGGCGAAAGTTACTAATTATTTGTTTTATTTGTGATACAATATCATATAATTTTTTACTTTTTCTTTTTTAAAAAATTATAAAAAATAATAAATTTTTAGATGAAACGTATTGTTATATTAGCCTCTGGTTCAGGAACTAACGCCGAAAATATTATTAAATACTTTAAAAATAATAAATTTATATCTGTTGTTCAAGTGCTATCAAATAAGAAGGATGCTAAAGTTTTAGAACGTGCTAAAAGATTAAATGTTAGTAGTATAAACTTTAATAAAAGTGATTTTTTTACTTCGGATAAAATTTTAACTATTTTAAAAGAAAAAGCAGATTTTATTGTTTTAGCGGGTTTTTTATGGAAAATTCCAACCGAAATTATTGAAGCATTTCCAAATAAGATACTAAATATACATCCTGCTTTGTTGCCTAAATATGGAGGTAAAGGAATGTATGGAATGCATGTGCACGAAGCTGTGGTTAAAAATAATGAAACTGAATCTGGAATTACAATTCATTATGTAAACGAAAATTATGATGAAGGAGCTATTGTATTTCAAGAGCGATTTGAAGTTTTAAAAACCGATACAGCTGAAGATGTAGCTAAAAAAATACATAAATTAGAGTATGAGTTTTTCCCAAAAATTATAGAACAAGTTGTATTAGATTTATAGTTTTATGGCAAAAAAAAAGTTTTATGTAGTTTGGAATGGTCATAAAAAAGGCGTTTTTACTTCTTGGAATGTCTGTAAAAAGCAAATTTCGAACTTTACGGGTGCACAATACAAATCTTTTGCTTCAAAAGAAGCTGCTGAAGCTGCTTTTAAAGGAAATTACAAAGATTATGTTGGTAAAGACACAAAAACAGTAAAGCTTTCTGCAGAGGAATTAAAAAAATATGGAAAACCGATATTAAATTCAATTGCTGTAGATGCTGCTTGTGCCGGTAATCCAGGGAAAATGGAATACAGAGGTGTAACTACAAAAGATAAAAAGCAATTATTTATTCAAGGACCTTTTGAGCAAGGAACTAATAATATTGGTGAGTTTTTAGCTTTAGTTCACGGATTGGGCTATTTAAAACAACGAAATTTAGATATTCCAATTTATTCAGATTCTAAAATTGCTATTTCTTGGGTTAAAAAAGGGCAATGTAGAACCAATTTACAAATAACTTCAAAAAATAAATTATTGTTCGATTTTGTAAAACGTGCCGAAAAATGGTTGAAAGAGCATACTTATACTACCAAAATATTAAAGTGGGAAACCAAAGCTTGGGGTGAAATTCCAGCTGATTTTGGAAGAAAGTAGCGTTGATTGGTAATTATGAATTAACAATTTAAAGTTAGTTTGGAGTTGTTTTTTTTCAATTTCCCTGTTATTCCTGCGAAGGTAAGAATCCATATTTACGCCTGTTTTAGATTCCTGTTTTTACAAGAATTACAAATTATAACTTAAAAAACCTAACAGGTTTTTAAAACTTGTTAGGTTTGCTATTTTTGAATGATTTTCAAACTTTTTACTTTGCAACTTTAAAACTTATGATAACATCATTTTAGCTTTTAATAAAGCTTCGTATAACATATCTACTTCTTTAAAGGTATTGTAAAACGAAAAAGAGGCACGTACAGTTCCAGGAATCTTATAAAAATCCATTATTGGTTGCGCACAGTGATGTCCAGTTCTTACAGCAATTCCTAATTTATCGATAATTGAACCAATGTCGTACGGATGAATTGTTCCAATATTAAATGAAATTACGGAGGTTTTATGTTTTGAAGTTCCATAAATTTTTAAACCTTCAATTTCAAGTAATTTTTTGGTAGCATAGTTTAATAATTCATCTTCGTAAGCGGCAATATTTTTAAAGCCAATTTCATTCATATAATCAATGGCTGTTCCAAAGGCAATTCCTCCAGCAATATTTGGTGTACCTGCTTCAAATTTATGCGGTAAATCGGCATAAGTTGTTTTTTCAAAAGTAACTTGTTTAATCATTTCACCACCACCTTGGTAAGGAGGCAATTTGTTCAACCATTCTTCTTTTCCGTATAAAATACCAACACCTGTTGGTCCACATAATTTATGAGCAGATGCTACGTAAAAATCTACATCTAAAGCTTGAACATCGGGTTTAATATGTGGGCAACTTTGTGCGCCATCAATTAAAACTGCTGCGTTTACATTATGTGCTTTTTCAATAATTTCTTCAATAGGGTTTATGGTACCTAGAGCATTTGAAACGTGATTTACAAAAACTAGCTTTGTTTTGTTAGATAGTAATTTATCGTATTCAGTAAGTACTAAATCACCATCTAAATTCATTGGAATAACCTTTAAAATGGCTCCAGTACGTTCGCATAACATTTGCCAAGGAACTATGTTTGAATGGTGTTCTAGGGCAGAAACTATAATTTCATCACCTTTATTTAATAATGAGGTAAAGCCAGTAGCAACAATATTAATACTGTGTGTTGTACCTGCGGTTAGTATAATTTCATAGTTTTTTTTAGCATTAAAATGCTGTTGTAATTTTAAACGAGCTTGTTCGTAAGCATCGGTAGCTTTTTGACTTAAGGTATGAACGCCTCTATGAATATTGGAATTTATAGTGGTGTAATAATCTACAATGGAATTTATTACAACTTGTGGTGTTTGACTTGTTGCAGCATTGTCTAAATAAACTAATGGTTTTCCATTTACTGTTTCTTTTAGAATAGGAAAATCAGCTCTAATTTTATCAATATCTATCATTTTCTTTTTTTAGAATGATTCTAAATACAAAATTACAAAATAGAAATTGTTAAATGTTGTAATTAGTATCTTTTTTAGTTGAGAAGTATTATGAGGTTTTTTTATAGCTCCAAACAGCCAAACCATTCATAATAACAGCGTAAATAGTTGTTTTTATTAGTTGAGGAAGTACGTCGTTTAACCCGGATCCTTTTAGCATTACCATTCGCATAATTTCTACAAAGTATCTAATTGGGTTAAATTCTGTAATTGTTTGAGCCCATTTTGGCATACTTTCTATAGGTGTAAATAAGCCGCTCATTAGAATAAAAATAACCATAAAAAACCAAGAGATAAACATAGCTTGTTGTTGCGTGTCTGTAAAATTTGAAATAAATAACCCAATACCTAAAACTACCAAAATATAAACGGAAGTGTATAAATACATCAGCGCTAAGCTACCAACCATTGGAACGTTAAAAACAAGTTTTGCAATAATTAATCCAATAGATAATAACCCTAATCCTATGATCCAAAACGGAAAAAGTTTACCTATTATAAATTGACTTTTTTTTATTGGTGTAACATTTATTTGCTCTAAAGTGCCAATTTCTTTTTCACGAACAATGTTCATTCCAGATAAAAATAAAATAATCATAGTTACAAGTAAAACCAATATTCCTGGCACCATAAATGTTTTATAGTTTAGGGTTTTGTTGTACCAAAACAAAGGAATGGTCTCAATGTATACAGGTTTAATTTGTGTGTCTGAAATATGAGATAACCCCACTTTTATTTTTTGATTAAAACGTTGTATAATTTGAGTTACATAAACATTTTCTACGCCTGCAGCTGCACCATCTATTGCGTTAATGGTTACACCTAAACTGTTGTATTTTTCGGTTTGTAAGTCACGTTCAAAATGTTCTGGAATTTCTAAAACAACATCTACTTTTCCGTTTAACATTTCTGAAATTGCTAATTTTTCTGAAGGAAAATCATTTAGTACATTAAAATATGTTGACGCATTAAAATTTTCAATCAATTCTCTGGAGGTTGATGTATGGTCATTATCAATATATCCAAACTTTATATTTTTAATGTCAAAAGTAGCAGCATTTGACAATATTAAAAGCTGCATTATAGGCATAATAAAAATAATAGGAAGCATTCCTTTATTTCTAAAGATTTGTTTGAATTCCTTTTGTATTATGTATAGTATTGTTTTCATTTTGTAGTATCTGGTAACTAGTATTCTGTATCAGGTGTTTTAAATATTTTTATGTTCCTTCAGAAATTGTAAAACTTATTCTAATCTAATTTTATATTTCTTTACGCTTAATCCAATAAAAAAAACAGTCATTCCTGCTAGAATCAGCGTTTCTTTCCATATATATTGCAACCCAACACCCTTTAACATAATGCCTTTTATAATAATTATAAACCATTTGGCAGGAACAATATTACTTATTACTTGCATTGGTAAAGGCATACTTGAAATAGGAAAAATAAAGCCAGATAACAAAATAACAGGAAGCATTAATCCCATTAAAGAAATCATCATAGCGGTTTGTTGTGTAGTAGAAATTGTTGAAATTAAAATACCTAATGCTAATGATGTTATAATGAATAACACGCTTTCTAATCCTAATAAAAATAAACTTCCTTGAACAGGCATTTTAAAAATAAAAATGCTTAATAAAATAATAATGATTGCATTAATTATAGATAGAAAAATATACGGAAAAACTTTACCAATAATAACCTGAAAAGGTTTTAGAGGTGATACTAATAGAATTTCCATTGTCCCTAATTCTTTTTCTCTAGTTATGGAAATAGATGTCATCATAGCAGATACTAGCATAAGAATCATTGTCATTACACCAGGTACAAACATATATACGCTTTTTAATTCTGGATTGTAAACTAAACGTGTTCTAGTATTTATTTGGTAATTTGAGACACTATTTTTATTTAATTCTTTTTGATATTGAATTACAATAGCATTAATATAATTACTAATTGTATTGGCTGTGTTTGGGTTTGTAGCATCTGTAACAATTTGTATGTTAGCTTTATTTTCTTTAATTAAATTCTCACTAAAGTTTTGTTCAAAATTTAAAACTGCCTTAACGTGGCCCTTTTTAAAGACTGAAGCAATATCTTCTTCTTTTTCTAGCATTTGCTTAATGCTGAAATATTTTGAAGCTGAAATTTTATTAATAATTTCTTTGGTTGTTACATCTTTTGAATGGTCTAAAATAGCAATATCTACATTGTTGATTTCGTTGGTAATGGCGAAACCAAATAACATTATTTGTGCAATTGGCATACCAAAAAGAATAAACAACGAACGTTTATCTCTAATAATATGGTAAAATTCTTTTTTTATAAATCCTATAAAACGTTTCATAATTTACTTACTGTTAGTTGGTTTACCTTGCTAATTTTAAAAACACATCATTCATGTTATTTACATTAAATTGTTCTTTTAATTTTTTAGGTGTATCCAAAGCTTCAATTTTACCGTTTACCATTATAGATACTCTATCGCAATATTCCGCCTCGTCCATATAATGCGTTGTTACAAAAATGGTAGTGCCTTGGTGAGCAGCTTTATAAATCATTTCCCAAAATTGACGTCTAGTAATTGGATCTACACCACCAGTTGGTTCATCTAAAAACACAATTTTTGGATTGTGTAAAAGAGCTACTGAAAAAGATATTTTTTGTTTCCAACCTAGTGGTAGCGAGCCTACAAGTTTGTTTGTAATGTTTTGCAAGCCTAATTCTTCAACTAACTGGCATCTTTTTTCATTTATTTGTTTACGATTTAAGCCATAAATACCTCCAAAAAATGTAATATTTTCTTTTACAGTTAAATCATCATACAAAGCAAATTTCTGACTCATATAGCCAATATTTTTTTTAATTGCTTCGGCGTTTGTAAACACATTAAAACCGGCTACATTTGCTGCTCCAGATGTTGGTGTGGAGATTCCAATCAACATTTTCATTGCGGTGGTTTTTCCTGCTCCATTGGCTCCTAAAAAACCAAATATTTCACCTTTTTTAACTTCGAAAGTAATGTTGTTTACAGCCGTAAAATCTCCAAATTTTTTGGTAAGGTTTTCAACGTGTATTACATTTTCTTGTTTCATTTTTCTTCATTATTAAACTCGTCATTCTAAATTTGTTTCAGAATCTCACTATATAGTTTTTCAATTATTATGAGAACCTTAAACAGGTTCAGGTTGACGTAAATTCGCTCTATATTGGTCTTTATTTACTTTGCCAATTCCATAAAAGTATCTTCTATGGTTGGTTGTGTTTCTTCAATTTCTATATTATAAAAGTTTTTAGATTCTAAATATGTTTTTATTTCTTTTGGGTTAAAATCTGTTCTGCTATCTGTATAATGTACAAATTCACCAAAAGGATAGACACTGTGCTTATATTTATACTCATTTAAACTGTTTATTAATTGATACATATTATTGGAACGAATATTATATATTGGATTTGGATAGTGTTTTACAATAGCTTTTGGTGTGTCAATTTCTAGGATTTTTCCGTCTTGAATAAGCGCAATTCTATCGCATAAAGCGGCCTCATCCATATAAGGTGTAGAAACTAAAATGGTAATTCCCTTAGTTTGTAAACGTTTTAACATTTCCCAAAATTCTTTTCGTGAAACAGGATCAACACCAGTGGTTGGTTCATCTAAAAATAGTACTTTAGGTTTATGAATTAAGGCGCAACAAAGCGCTAATTTTTGTTTCATTCCGCCAGATAGTTTTCCTGCTCTTCGGGTTTTAAAAGGTTCAATTTGAATGTAAATATCTTTTATTAAATCGTAATTTTGCTGAATGGTAGTTCCAAAAATTGTAGCGAAAAATTCTAAATTTTCTTCAACAGTTAAATCTTGATACAGCGAAAACCGTCCAGGCATGTATCCTACATTATTTCTAATTTTTTTGTAATCTTTAAGAATGTCAAAATTGGCAACCGTAGCTTTTCCTTTATTTGGAATTAAAAGTGTGGTTAAAATTCTGAATAATGTTGTTTTACCTGCTCCATCTGGTCCAATTAGCCCAAATAATTCACCTTCTTTTATATTGAAAGTAATGTTTTGTAAAGCATTTACTTTTTTGTACGATTTGCTAATATTTTTTACAGAAATACTCATTTTTAATATAAAGCAATTATTCTGAAATCCACATTTCAGCTGGCATTCCAATTTTTAAACTACCATTGTTTTTAACATTAATTTTTACTGCATAAACAAGGTTTACACGTTCATCTTTTGTTTGTATTATTTTAGGTGTAAATTCTGCTTCGGAAGCAATCCATGAAATTGATCCTGTATAATTTTCCATGGTGTCTCCTTCGTCAATTTTTATGGTTACTTCTTGTCCTATTTTAATGTTTGACAATTGAGTTTCACTAACATAAACTCGTAATTGCATAGTGGTTAAATCTGCAATTTTATAAAGTGGTTTTCCAAAAGAAACTAGTTCGTTTGGTTCTGCATATTTTACTAAAACAGTTCCTGTAACAGGATTTATAATGTTACTTTTTTTAAGTTGATCTTGGATTTGTTCTAATTGAATATCTAAACTTTTTAATTCGTTAACTATTGGTGCATTTTGGATTTCTATACTTCTTATTTGTTGATTTAAAACATCAATTTTACCATCTATGGCATCTAATTGTTGTTTTGTTGCGGCATTTTCTTTAAGTAGGTTTTCGATTCTGTTTTTTGAGATTTTAGCCGTTTTTAATTCGGCATTTAACACGTTTATTTGAGATAAAACTCCTTTGGATTTTGAATACACAATTTCTTTAGAAATAAGTAATTGTTGTTTTTTTAAAGCTAAAGATATGGTATCTATATAACCAATAAAATCTCCTTTTTTTAGAGTTGCGCCTTCTTCAATTTCAAAGTGTAATAGTTTTCCATTATTTTCAGCTGAAATTGTAATTTCTGTGGCTTCAAAATTACCGTAACCATCTGCTCTATCGTTATTATTGCAAGACAGTAAGCTGCTTGTTACGGCTAAAATTAAGAGTAGTATTTTGTAATTATTCATAATTAATTTCCTTTTAAAGTGTTGTAGTTTGCTTTTTCTAAAAGCATTTCAATTTTATGAGTTTGTAAGTTGTTTTCTGCTTCAAATAAATTGGTGACTTCCGTAATGTATGATGAAGCTGTTATAACACCGTTTTTAAGTTGCGATGCAGCCGATTTTAATACCTTTTTTCGTAATTCAATAATTTCTTTGTCCGATTTTATAAGATTAGAAAGTTTGTTAATGTCTGTTTGTTTTTGCTGTAGTTGTATGGTTGTATTTAATTCAAAAACCTGTTTTTTATTTTCAACAATTTCTTTGTTTATCAATAACGATTTTTGTTGTTTTTTTGAGGCATTCCAATCAAAAACATTCCAATTTAATTTAATACCTACTTGATAAAAAGTTTGAAATGAATTGTCGAGCATATTTAAACCTGGATTTCCGTAGCCGCCAGTTGCAAAGCCAAATAACATTGGTGAGTTTTGCTTTGAAAGTAAGCTTTCTGAAGATTCAATTTTTTCTTTTTGAAGTTGAAAAAGTGTTAATTCTGGTCTATTTAGTTCTGTATTAAAAGTTGTTGTAATTAGGGGTGTTTCAAGTTCAATTGTTGTTGGTATTTCAGTGCCAATTAGCTGTGCTAAAGATATAATTAAACTATTTTTATTTGATGTTATCTCATCTAGTTGCTGTTTAATTTTTAATATTTCAGCTTCAATAACACTATCTGAAGTTGGTAATAATGCTCCAAATTCAATTCCTGCTTTAACCTCTGTTAATTTGCTTTCTAAAAGCTTTTTTTTAGCGTGTAACAATTCAATTTTTTCATTAAAAAGCAGTATTGAAAAATAGTATGCGTTTACGTTATTTTTAAGTTGGTATAAATTTACTTCAACATTTTTTTGTTGTTCTTTTAAAGTAGCTTCACTTACTTTTTTTGTCGCGTCTATTTGGCCACCATTATAAATTAGCTGATTTATTGAAAGCGTTGCTTTGTATTGATCTTTGTTTGGAGGTTCAACTGTTATATTCGGTATTGAAATCGGCATTTTTGTTACGTCAGACTGATATGTTGTTTGTGCCGATAACTCCAATTTTGGTAATTTTTTAGTTGCAATTGCCGCTAAATCTATATTGTTTTGTTTAGCAAATATGTCTTTTTGTTTTGCTAAAGGATAATTCTTATTCAATAAAAAATAACAGGTTTCTAAGTTTAATTTTTCTTGAGAAAATAGTATTTGAGAAAAGAATAGGATGAGTAAAAAAAGTGTTTTTTTCATTTTTTTAAACTTTTAAAGCATTAATTATAAAATTAGAAACTTCGGTAGTTCGTTCTTCCATAAGTTGCCTATAGTCATCGTTATTGTCTATAGATAAAAAGCCTTTTAGTAGAGGAGCTGCAACAAACGGAAAAATATTTAAAGCCATAATATTTATAAAAAGTTGTTCGGCTTTAATGGGTCTTATTTTTCCATCATTTACATTTTCTGTAACCTGTTGTTTGAATTTTTGAATATTAGGAAAATGTTTTTCTGAAATAAATTTTTGAACAAATTCTGGACTTCTGTTTAATTCATTTATTATAAAATTAGGAAGGTATGGATGATTGATTATAAAAGAAATGTAGTTCTTTGTAAATCCTTTTATTTTATCATTTAAACTTGCGTCGCTATTTAATACTTCGTTTAATTGCGGTGCTAATTTTAAAAATGCGCTTTTAAAAACGGCTTCAAAAAGCAATTGTTTGTTTCGGTAATAATAATGTAATAGTGCTTTGTTTATACCTGCTGCATCTGCAATTTCTTGCATACGTGCGCCGTCCATTCCTTTGCGTTCAAAAATACTTTTTGCTGCGTTTAGTATCGATGTTTCGGTTGTGATATTTTTTTCTTTTTTCATTAATATTAACTGTATAGTTTAACCAAATGGTTAGCAAATTTATAATCTTTTATTCAGTTGACAAAATAAATAGTATTTTAGATTTAAATTTTAAACTTGTCAAATGAAAAAAATACTGAAATTAGGCCTGATTCTTTTGTTGGCTGTTATTGTAGGAATTGTAGTTTATAATTACCCGAGATTAAATATAATTACTGGGTTTTCAGCTAAAAGTGTGTGTTCTTGTACGTTTGAAGCTGATAGAGATATTGTCTCTATTGAGGCTGGAGATAATGGGTTTAGTCCAATAAATTTAGCGAAAAATGTTATTGATGCTAAAGAAAAATCTGTTACTTCTACAGTATTTGGGTTAAAACCAAGAAAGGCAATTTATAAAGAAGGTATTGGTTGTGTTTTGCTTCCTAATGGTGATGAAAATGTGAAATTTAAGCCAAATAGAAAAAGTATAACCATAAATAAACCGTATCCTTATGGAAATTTATCTCAAAAAGATACTTTATTTAGTGCGGTAAATTATGCTGCTTTAAATACCGCGGTAGCTAATGCTTTCGATAAACCAGGAGATACTATTGAAAGAACACGAGCTGTTGTTGTTGTTTATAAAAATCAAATAATTGCCGAAAAATATGCTCCAGGATTTACAAATGAATCAAAATTATTGGGTTGGTCTATGACAAAAAGTATTGCAAGTGCTGTTTTAGGTATTTTGGAAAAACAAGGAAAAATTAATGTAAATGCTACCAATTTATTTCCGGAATGGGAAAATGATGAACGTTCAAAAATTTCGTTAAATAATTTATTGCAAATGAATAGTGGTTTGGAGTGGGTTGAAGATTATAATACTATTTCAGATGTTACAAAAATGTTGTTTTTAGCTGAAGATATGACTAAAATACAACTTGAAAAACCTTTAATAAGTAAACCTAACGAAAGTTGGAATTATTCTTCTGGAACTACAAATTTACTTTCTGGATTTATTAGAAATCAGTTTAAAACACACCAAGAATATTTAGATTTCTGGTATACAGAACTAATAGATAAAATTGGAATGAATTCTATGGTAATTGAAACCGATATTTCAGGAAATTATATTGCATCTTCCTATGGTTGGGCTACTGCGCGCGATTGGGCAAAATTTGGACTCTTATATTTAAATGAAGGAAACTGGAATGGTGAACAAATTTTAAATAAAAGTTGGGTCGACTATACAAAAACACCTACAAATACTTCAAACGGGGAATATGGTGCTCAATTTTGGTTAAATGCAGGTGGTGTATATCCAAATGTGCCAAAAGATTTATTTTCTTGTAACGGGTATCAAGGGCAGCATGTGTTTATAATCCCTTCAAAAGATGTTGTTGTTGTTAAGTTTGGTTTGACTGAGCATCCAGATTTTAATTTAGATACTTTTTTAAGTGAAATTTTAGGAGCTATTCAATAGTTTTTTTACATACGTTATTTTAATAAGCTTTAAGAAGGTTTTAAATTTAAAACATATTTTAGTATTAACGATTCTTAAAATGCTTTTAAATGAATTTTATATGGTTGTTTTTTTATAGAATATTTCAATATTAATATGTTTTCTATAGTTATATTTTATAGCGCATATTGCGTTTAATTATTTAAAAATATAGTTAATTTTATTAGTGACTATTTAATTTTTTAAGTGTCAAAAATTTGAAGTCTTATTTTAATTTAATAAAAGTAGCTGTTCATGTTAGTTTTCAAGTTCTTTATTTAAGATAATATGTATTTTATTAATTAATGAATAAGGTTTATGTGGGTGATATTTTTTTTCATTTTATTTGTCGTTTAGTTAAATTATATTGAGTTATATTAAATTTTAAACAACTAATCTGTTAAAGTGTTGATATATATTTAATTGTAATTTAATATTTGATTATAGAAATTAAGGAATAAAGTTATATATTAGTTAAAATTAAAATAAATACAACTTTCTGTATTGCATGTAATGTTGTGTAGGAGGATAAGTGAATTTATAAATAAAACCTAAACATTTAAAATTACATTTTAAATGTTTAGAAAGTCAAAAAAACAATTTATATGGAAAAAAATTACGTTGTCAAAAAAAAATCTGGCTTAAACTTCAAAAAAACACTTTTAACCTTTGTGTTGTTTTTGAGTACCATTGTTGCAACTAATTCGTTGTATGCGCAAATATGTACTGTAAATGCTGGTTTAGATTTAACAATTTGCGAATCTGAAACCTTAACATTACAGGGAGTTGTTAGTTCCGGTAATACGGCATCCTCTAATTGGGAACAAGTTGATGGACCTCCAGTAGTAATTGTTGATCCAAGTAGTCCGGTAACAAATGTTTTAGGGATAACTGGAGGTAATGTTTACTCGTTTAGATTAACATCTATATGTTCGGATTCTTCTACAACTTTTCAGGAAGTAACGTTTACAGTTAATTCAAATACTATAGCTGATGCTGGTTCTGCAATTGAAGGTTGTCCTGGTAGTTATCAATTAAGTGCTAATCCTGCAGATACTGGAGCCGGAGAAATTGGTACATGGACAGTAGAATCAGGACCACCTGTTGAGATAAGTATTTCAGATTTAAATAATCCAAATGCAACATTAACACTTCCAGATACTTCTGTAGGTGTTTCGGTTTTACGTTGGACAATAAGCAGCGATAGTTGTAGCTCAAGCGATACTGTTGAGGTTACAAATTATGGTGGAGAAATACCTGTAGATGCAGGTGCAGACCAAGATATTAGTGAATGTTATTCAGTAACTCAAAGTACAAATCTTGATGCTTCAATAGGTGGAAACGGAACTGGTGGGCAAATTGGAGTTTGGTCTTTTGTTTCAGGTCCTTCAACACCTACTATTGGAGATATTAATAATAATGAAAGTTCATTATCAAACTTAGTAGAAGGAGAATATATAATGCGTTGGACTGTTTCTGGGCCTTGTGCTTCAGGAACTGATACTGTAAAAATTACTGTGCCTGCTGCAACTCAAGATGTTACAGATGCTGTAGGGATTAATACAAATCAAGTTTTTTGTTCATCTGTTTCGTCTGCTGTTTTAGAGGCAAATACACCTTTATATGCTGGTGAAACTGCTGAGTGGCAAGTTGTTGGATCACCTTCTGGGGTTAATATCGTTTCAAGTACAAGTGCTACTACTTTAGTTACTTTTCCAGCAACTAGTATTGGTGATTCTTATACATTTACATATACTATAACAGGGCCAGATTTAGGTCCTCCATTATCATTAGGAACTGATGAAATATGTAGTTCTACTGAAACGTTTACAATAAGTCACATAGCTCCTGCATCTTCAATAGAATTAAACGGAGGTGTAATAAATGAAATTTTAGCTCCTGAAGCTACTTCTGGTTCTATTCCAATAATATTTTCAGGGGGTAACGATTTTGATTATGAGTTAATTAGTGCACCAGCGGGGATAGGTATTGGTGACTTAAATTTAAGTGTATCAGGTACAGGTCCTTATAATTTCAACTTTTCTGGTTTAACGGAAATAGGAACTTATACTATAAGAGTGTTAAGAGATACTGATGGTGATATTAGAACTAATTGTGGCTCAGTTTCAGATGAAATTAATATTATAGTTTCAAGAGATTATTCAGAAGGTAATATCTATAGAGTTGGTACCAATGCAGGAACAGATGTAGCATTGTCTTGTGGAGATACAGATGCGATTCTTTCGGGGAACCAACCAGAACCAAATACGGGGTATTGGTCTCAAGTATCTGGTCCAAATACAGCAAATTTTGTTGGTGGTATTAAAAATGTTTATAATCCTACAGTTAATGGACTTATTAATGGTGTATATATTTTTAGATGGCATATTGAAGCTGGTGATGGAGGAGTTGATTCTGTAGATGATATGCAATTAACAGTATCAATAGCACCACCACCTTTTACATTTGTACCCTTTTCAAATAATGCCTGTGCTGGTGTGTATCAATTGCCTGGAAATCCATTAGGTACTGGAGAGACTGGAGTATGGACTCAAACTTCTGGACCTACTGCTGGTGTTTCTTTTGTTGATGCTACAGAACCAGATACTTATGTTATAGGTTTGGAACCATCTGTAGATGCTACACATGTTGACGGACCTTATCAATTTACATGGACTGTTGTGGGTACAAATCCTGCTTGTGGAACTGCATCTAGTAGTGTTGAAATTATAACTTCGAATTTTACGGCATCTTTACCAGATGCAGGAGATGATCAATGTTACGATGCCTCAGTTACAAGTTATGATTTAATAGCAGCGCCTTTAGAAGCTGGTTCAACAGGAGAATGGACACAAATTTCAGGTCCGACTGTATCAGAATTACCAAGTGCTTCTGAAACAGTTACTATTTCATCAGAATTATCACCAGGAGTATATGAGTTTTTATGGACTGTTTCAAATACAGCTTGTGATGATAAATCAGACTCCGTAACTATTACAATTGCAGATTTACCTGCAACTTTTTATGCAGGTGATGATCAAGTAGTTTGTGCTGATACTTCAGGGAATTCAGTAATATTGGGAATTAATGCAGATGCTTTACCTAATGGCTTAACTGGAACTTGGAATCAATTATCAGGAGATAGTTCTTGGACTTATGGAAATTCAACTAATGAAAATGATATTAATGCTCAACTTGACGGTTTGGCTCCGGGTAATTATGAATTTGAATATGTAGTTACAAATGGTTGTGGATCATCTGTTGTTTCAGAGCCAATGAAATTTACGGTAGGTTTACCTGCGGAAATTGCTACAACTGCTGCAATAGCAGATGTTTGTAATGATACTACAACAATATTAACAGGAAATGCACCTGTAGAACCTGGTAATATAGGAAGTTGGTCTGTTGTATCAGGTCCAAATACACCTAATTTCGATATCAATGACCCAACATCAGCTGTAACAGGATTGATGTCTGGCTCGTACACATTTCGTTGGACAATTTCAAACGGAGGTATATGCCCTCCAAGCTCAGCAGACGTTTCGTTTAATGTTGTAGCTACAGCTGTTGCAGGGGTAGATCAAGATTTATGTAATGCAACGAGTGTGCTTTTACAAGGTAATGAAGGTGGTGGAGTTCCTGTAGAATGGGTTCTTACTAGCGTAAATGCAGTTCCTAATGGAGCAGTAATCGCTTCAACAAATGTTACTAATTATACAATTGTTCCTGGAGATACTTATGTGTTTACATACACTATAGATAAAGGTGGATCTTGTGAATCTTCAGATTCAATAACTGTTACAACTACTGCGCCACCAACTATAGAACCAATTGCTGGACCAAATCAAGAAATTTGTTTAGGAGATACGAATTCTGTAACAATGGCAGCAAATAATGTAGCTCCAGATACTGGAACTTGGACTTTAGCTAGCGGGCCAACAATTCCAGTAGAAATAGGATCAACCACTGAAAATGAAACATTTACCAATTTAATAGAGGGAGTTTATGTTTTTGAATGGAATTCTTCAACTTCAGGTAATTGCCCAAGTATAAAGGATGAAGTTGTTGTGCGTGTATATGCAGAACCTAGCGATCCTAATATTATTACTGTAAACGGTAGTAGTTCTTGTCAATTATTTACAGAATTAGAAGCAACTGCACCTGCGTTTGGTATTGGGGTTTGGGAATTAAATGAAGCAACTCCTCATGTTCCTGCTGGCTATACACCAGGAGATATTGTTATTGATAGTCCAAATAGTCCTACTACTGGTTTAACAATAGCAGACCCAGATAATTTACAAGATGGTTCTTATACATTTACATGGACTGTTTCAAATGAAATATGTACAGCTAAAACAGCTTCTGTAACTATAATTTTTTCTGGAAACCCACCAGCTCCAGCTAACGCTGGCTTAGATCAAGAACTCTGTAAAACTAATATCACACCTGTATTAAGCACAGGTTTAAATGCCGATCCAATAAACGGTTCAGATGTTGGTCTTTGGTCAGTTGAATCTCAACCTTTGGGCTCAGGTACAGTCTCTTTTTCAGATTCAGGAGTTATCAATCCAACGGTGTCTGGATTAGAGGAAGGTGTTTATGAATTTAAATGGACAGTAAGTAATCCTGGAGGAGAGTGTTCTTTAGAAGATTTTGTTTTAGTAACGGTAACACAAGCGGAAGCAAATACGAATGCTGGTCCTGATCAATTTTTAGAGGAAACTACTGTAGTGACAATGAATGCAACTACTCCAAATTCCGGTATTGGAACTTGGACATTTATTGGAGGGCCTTCAATACCAAATATATTAGAGGTAAATAATCCAAATACTATAATTGCAAGTACTGAACCAGGAACTTATGAGTTTGAATGGACAGTTGATAATAGCCCATGTGCTACAACAAGTGACACTGTATTTATTACAATTTATCCAGAAGTTGATTTAAATTTAAGTAAAAGTATTATTAACCCTACTTCATCTCCTTATTTTGTAGGAGATATGCTTACTTATCAAATTGAAATACGCAACCAAACAAGCGTATATGAAGCGACAGATGTTTCTGTTAAAGATAAATTACCTAGTGGTTTTTCTATTGTACCAGGTAGTATAAGCGATGGCGGAACATATAATGCAGGAGCTAATGAGTTAAATTGGTCAGGATTAAGTATTTCTGGAGGAGCTACTAAGCTTCTTACTTATAATATTATAATTGAAACTACAGGATCACATACGAATTATGCAGAAATAAGTGGATCTGATAATATTGATCCAGATTCTACACCTGGAAATGATAGTATAAATGAAGATGATGATGCTAGTGTAACAATAGGTGGAAATCCACTAGTAAATATTTCACTTGAAAAAACTATTAATAATCCAACTCCTTATATTGGAGAGGATGTTATATTTACGTTAACTGTAAGTAACTCTGGGCCAAATGATGCAACTGGGGTTTAGGTCACAGACTATTTACCTGATGGATATACATTGGTGAGTACAGATCCTGCTACCTCAGGAGACCCAACTATAGTTTGGGCTGTTGGAGATTTAGCCAATGGAGATAGTGCAACATTAGATATAACAGCAACCTTAACAACAACAGGAAATTATACAAACACAGCTGAAGTAACAAATATAGGTGCTCCTGGAAACCCAGAAAAAGATTCCAATTCTACTCCAGGTAATGGAGTAGGAAGCAATGAAGATGATGATGATTCTGTTACTCCTACACCACTTCCAGCTGCAGATTTAGAATTAACAAAAACGGTAAACGAACCAGCGCCAAACGTTGGAGAAAATGTTATATTCACCATTACAGTAACTAATAATAATGGTCCAAATACCGCTACAAATGTGCACGTAAAAGACTATTTACCAACAGGTTTTAGTTATGTTTCACATACAGTTAATGGAGTGGTAGACGCTTCCTCTGCGTATACTTCTGTAGATGGAAACTGGGTTATTGCTAGTATTGCGCCAGGTGTTTCTACAACTTTAGAAATAACTGCAACGGTGCTTCCAACAGGACAATATACCAATTTTGCAGAAATTGTCGGAGCTGACCAGTATGATCCAGATTCTACACCAGGTAATGATGATATTAATGAAGACGATCAAGATGCAGCAGATATAGTACCTGTTAATATAGCAGATTTAGTAACTATTAAAACTGTTTCAGCAGTTTCTGTTGCAGGTTCATCTGCAAACAATCCAAATGAAGGTGATGTAATTAGGTACACAATAACAGTTGAAAACAATGATGGTCCTACAGCGGCAACCGGAGTTAGTTTAACAGATATTCTTCCTGCTGGAGTAACGTATGTGAGTCATTTAGCTCCACCTGGAACAGCATTTAATCAAGCTTCAGGAGTTTGGACTATTGGAGACATTGCAGTGGATGCAACAGTAACTTTAACAATTGATGTTTCTATTGATGAAGGTACACAAGGTACTAGTATTCTAAATTTAACGACACCTGCTTCAGGAGATCAAACAGATCTAACAGATGATGGAAATGATTTACAGGAAGAAGTTGAAGTGAATGCATTTCCAATTGCTGAAGATGATATTAGTACAGGTCATAGTCATGCAACAGAACCATCTGTAATTATTGATTTAATTGCTGATAATACAAATGGTGTTGATACTGATCCAGATGGTACAGTACAAGTTTCAACAATTAATATTACTAGTCCAGGAGCTACAGATTCAGATGCGGATGTTAATGGAACATTAGACCAATTAATTGTTCCGGGTGAAGGAGTTTGGACAGTTGATAATACAACTGGAGAAATTACATTTACAACAGAAACTGGGTTTACGGGAGATCCAACACCTATAACATATACAATTGAAGATAATGATGGAGATGTTTCAAATGAAGCAACAGTTTCTATATACTTCGTTGAAATTCCACCAGTGGCTGTTAATGACGAAAGTCTTGGAAATACACCAGGTGATGCAGTTACAATTGATGTTTTAATAGATAATATAGTTGCAACAGGAGTAGGAAATGACGATGTCGATAGTGATGCTGATGGTTCAGTTGAACCAGAATCTGTAAGTTTAGTAATGCCAGTACCTTCAATAACGGTAACAGATGTTTCTATTGATAGTGATGGAGATGTAATTGGTTTTACAGTTCCTGGTGAAGGTACATGGAGTGTTCATCCAATTTCTGGTGAAATTACTTTTACACCACTTTCAACATTTAATGATGATCCAACAGTAATTGAATATACAATAAAAGACAATGATGGAAATAAATCGAACAATGCAACAGTAACAATTGATTATGTTCCAGTAGCAACAGATGATTATAGTACACCAGGAAATGTGCCTTTAACTTCAGTTAGTGTTAATGTATCAGATAATGATTTAGATGGAGATATTGTTGATCCTTCAACGATAGATTTAGATCCATCTAGCCCATTAACAAATGAAACTATATTAGTTGTTTCAGGAGAAGGAACTTGGGAAATTACTGCATCAGGTGTTGTAACATTTACACCTGAATCGATAGCAAATGGTGATGCAGCTGATTATACGTTAGATCCAACACCAATTCCTTATACAATTAAAGATGACGAAGGAAACACGTCTAATGAAGCATTTATACATGTAGATTATGCACCAATAGCAACAGATGATGTTGATAATAATGGTAATGAAGGTTATCCTGCAAATGAAACAGTTACAGTTGATGTATTGGATAATGATACAACAGGAGATACTTATGACCCTACAACGGTTAGTTTAGTAGATCCAGGTACAGCAATAAATATTGTTACAGATGCCAATGGAGATATTACAAGTTATGAAATTCCAGGAGAAGGAACTTGGAATGTAGACTTAGTAACAGGTGAAATTACTTTTGACCCTGAAGATGGATTTATTTTAAGTCCAACTCCAATAACATATAATGTTGAGGATGATGAAGGAAATCAATCTAATGATGCATTAGTAACTATTATATATATAGCGCAAGCAGATATTCAGGTTGTAAAAACAGATAATTCTGATACGTATACACCAGGTTTACCACTTGTTTATACGATAACGGTTACAAACAATGGACCAGCGGATGCTGCAGGCGTTATTGTAAATGATGATATTATTTCGAATTTAGAAGCTGTTACAACTTGGACTGGAAATGGTTCTTCAGGCTCAGGAGATATAGTAGATACTATTACAACATTAAATTCAGGAGATACTGTAACATATACGGTAACAATAAATGTTCCTAGTGGTTATACTGGAGATATTGTAAATACAGCAAGTGCTGCTTTACCAGAATCAAATGGGTTTAATGAGCCAGTAGATCCAGATCCTAGTAATAATAGTTCAACAGATGTTGATGAGATGTATGCACAAGCTGCTTTAGTAGTAGAAAAAAGGGTAGATAATGCTACACCAGAAGTTGGTTCGGAAGTTACTTTTACCATTACAGTTACTAATGAAGGTCCAAGTGATGCTACTAATATTGATGTATTAGATGTATTACCTACAGGTTATACGTTATCACCAGATCCAAATCCAATAACTGTAAGTCAAGGAGATTATCATCCAAGTGGACCAACTACAGGTCTTTGGGATTTAGGAGATTTAGTTGATGGAAGTGTTGCAACCTTAACAATTAGAGCTGTTGTTAATGAAAGTGGAATTTATACAAATACTGCCGAAGTTGTATATGCAGATCAAGATGATCCAAATTCAATACATGGAAATAATGATCCAGAAGAAGATGATCAAGATGAAGCAACAACAACGCCACTAGGTGTTACAGATTTAGTAACAACTAAAACTGTAGATAATAGTAATCCTAATGAAGGCGATATCGTTAAATATACGATTACAGTGGTTAATAATGGACCAAGTGTTGCTACAGGAGTAAGTTTAATTGATAATCTACCAGCAGGTCTTGAGTATGTAACTCATGTAGCTACGGGAGGTTCAGTAAATACTTATGCTGATATTGCCGGAAATATGACTTGGACAATTGGAATAATTGATATTGGAGAGTCAGCAACCTTAACTTTAGATGCACTTGTTACTGCACAAGGAACATTTGATCAAACACCAATAACTAATATTATTGATAATCCTGCTTCAGGAGATCAATTAGATCCAACAACAGATGGAGATGATTTAGAAGAGGAAATTGTAGTAACTAGTTCAGATTTAGTAACAATAAAAACGGTAAGTAATCCAAATCCAGTAGAAGGAGAGACCATTACTTACTCAATAGCAGTTACTAATTATGGACCAAGTATTGCAACAAATGTGAGTCTTGTAGATCTATTACCAGCAGGTGTTACCTATGTGGGAGATAATCAGTCAGGTGCGTACAATAGTGGTGACGGAAACTGGATGGTTGGAAGTATTGATGTTGGTAAAACGGTAACTTTAAATATTGTAGCCACAGTTGATGAAGATACCTCAGGACAAAGAATAACTAATGTAACAACTGCAGCATCAGGTGATCAAACAGACCCAGATACAACAACTGAAGGGTTCCCTGAAGATGATTTAGACGCTGATATTGATGTTGAGAATTATGCTGATGTAGTGTTAACTAAAGTAGTAGACAATGCAACACCAAATGCTGGCGATACAGTAACCTATACAGTAACAGTTAGAAACAACGGACCTGCAAAAGTTACAGGTTTACTTGTAACTGATGCTTTACCAACAGGTTTAACCTATGCGAATGTTATGCCAAGTGATGGTACTTGGACAGCACCAAATTGGAGTATTGATTTACTAGAATCTGGTGAAGAGGAAACCATAGTTATAGAAGCAATTGTAGGAATGGATCAAGGTGGTCAAACGTTAACAAACATAGTTTCAAATACACAAGACCAAGTAGATTCAGACTTAACAGAAGATGATGATAGAGAAACAATTGTAGTAACAAGTTCAGACTTAGTAACAGTAAAAACCGTAAGTGATCCAACTCCAAGCGAAGGAGATGTAATTACTTATACTATAGCAGTTACTAATAACGGACCAAGTGATGCTACAGGGGTGAGTTTAACAGATTTATTACCAGCAGGAGTTACTTATGTAAGCGATGATCAAGGAGACGCTTTTAATAGTGGATCAGGAATATGGACAATAGGAGCTATAGCAAACGGTGTAACAGCAACCTTGAATATTACTGCAACAGTAGATGTAGATACTGCAGGAACTTTTATTACAAATGCTACCACTGCAGCAACAGGAGATCAAACAGACCCATCAACAGCAGGAGATGAATTAGAAGCTACTATTGAAGTTGAGAATTATGCAGATATTGTCTTGACTAAGGTTGTAGATAATGCGACACCAAATGTTGGAGATATTGTAACATATGTTATTACAGTTACTAATAATGGGCCTGCAAAAGTTACTAACTTAGTTGTAACAGATGCTTTACCAACAGGTTTAACATATGTACCAAATGGAGCTATGCCAAGTGATGGAACATGGACTGCACCAAATTGGAATGTAGATTTATTAGAGTCTGGAGAGTTTGAAACGTTAGTTATAGAAGCTCTAGTAGGAATGGATCAAGGTGGAATGACATTGACAAACATCGTGTCAAATACACAAGACCAAGTAGATTCAAACTTAACAGAAGATGATGATAACGAAACAATTGTAGTAACAAGTTCAGACTTAGTAACAGTAAAAACGGTAAGTGATCCAACTCCAAATGAAGGAGATACCATTACTTATAGTATAGCAGTTACAAATAACGGACCAAGTGATGCTACAGGTGTAAGTTTAGTAGATTTATTACCAGCAGGAGTTACTTATGTAAGTGATAATCAATCTGGAGGCTATAACTCTGGAGATGGAAACTGGAATATTGGAACTATTGCAAATGGAGCAACAGCAACCTTAAATATTACAGCAACCGTTGCTATTGATACTGCAGGAGAAACTATAACAAATATAACTACAGCAGCAACAGGAGATCAATCAGATCCAACAACAGAAGGAGATGATTTAGATGCAATAATAATTGTAGAAAACCATGCAGATATAGTATTGACTAAGGTTGTAGATAATGCTACACCAAATGCAGGAGATACAGTAACTTACACTGTTACGGTTAGAAATAACGGTCCAGCAAAAGTTACCAATTTAGTAGTAACCGATGCTTTACCAGCAGGTTTAACCTATGCGAATGTTATGCCAAGTGATGGAACGTGGAACGCACCAAATTGGAAAGTTGATTTACTAGAATCTGGAGAAGAAGAAACTATAGTTATAGAAGCAATTGTAGGAATGGATCAAGGTGGAATGACATTAATAAACACAGTGTCTAATACCCAAGACCAAATAGATTCAAACTTAACAGAAGATGATGCTAACGCAACAATTGTAGTTACAAGTTCAGATTTAGCAACTGTAAAAACAGTAAGTAATGCTACTCCAAATGAGGGCGATACAATTACTTATACTATTGCAGTTACAAATAACGGACCAAGTGCTGCCACAGGTGTAAGTTTAATAGATAATTTACCAGTAGGAGTTACTTATGTAAGTAATTCAACAGCATCAGGAACATATAATTATGGATCAGGATTGTGGACAATTGGAGAATTAGCAAATGGAGCAACAGCAACATTAAACATAACAGCAACAGTTAATGATGGAACATTAGGACAAACAATTACAAACACAACACGTGCAGTAATTGCAGACCAATCAGATTCAGATACTACAAATAATGTAGGAAGTGTTTCAATTGTACCAACAGCTTATATAGATTTAAGTTTAACTAAAACGGTTGTAGATGATGTGGTTAATCCTGAAGTAGGAGATATGATTTCATTTGAAATTAGAGTAAACAATGATGGTCCAACAGAAGCAACTGGAGTTCAAGTTACAGACTTAATTCCATCAGGATATGATTTTGTTAATTATAGTCAATCAATAGGAATTTACGATCCAATAACAGGAATCTGGGATATTAGTTTTATTGAAGTAGGAAATACTGCAGTATTAATAGTAGATGTAATAGTTATGGAAAGTGGTGATTATCTTAACATTGCAGAAATAACAGCAGCCAATGAAATAGATGTAGATTCTACGCCAAATAATGGTGATGTAAATGAAGATGATTATGATAGTGCATCGGTACCTCCATATCAAGAATTAGATTTAAAAGTTGAAAAAACTGTAATGGCAAATAATATTGAACCATTAGTTGGAGATGTAGTTTCTTTTGAAATTAGATTGATTAATGGTGGTACTATAGATGGAACAGAAGTAGTTGTTACAGATTTATTACCTACAGGTTATACTTATGTAACTCACGGATTATCTAAAGGAGTATATGATTATGAAACTGGAAAATGGATAGTTGGAACAATCTTAAATGGAGAAACAGAAACATTGTTTGTTGATGCAATAGTAAATGCAGCAGGAGATTATTTAAACTGTGCTGAAATTACTGAAATGCATCAAATAGATACTGATTTATCAAATAACACAAGTTGTATCGCAACCGATCCAATTAAAGTTATTGATTTAGAGTTAACAAAAGAAGTTGATTTATCTCTTGGTAATCAAGGTCCAGTTAGTACAACGGGTGTATTACAACCATATGCTGAAACAAATGTAGACTTTACAATTACGGTAAGTAATAATGGTCCAAGTGATGCAACTGGTGTGCAAGTAGTTGATTTATTACCAACAGGATATAATTTTGTTAGTGTTAATGTTTCTACAGGAAGTTACGATGATGGTTCAGGAGTTTGGACTTTAGGAACTGTATTAAACGGTGCTTCAGAAACAATGGTAATTACAGCTTACGTTAATCCATTAGGAGATTGGTTAAACGTTGCAGAAATAACTGCAGCAAACGAGCTTGACATAGACTCTACACCTAATAATGATGATATTTTTGAAGATGATATGGATCAAATAGCTACAGAGCCAATAATTCCATTAACTATACCAGAAGGGTTTACACCAAATGGAGATGGAGTGAATGACGTATTCGAGATTGAGTACTTAGAGGTATTGTATCCGAACTTCTCTATGGAAATTGTAAATAGATATGGTAATAAAGTATATGAGTACAAACATGATGGAAATCCATATCAAACACCAGAATGGTGGGATGGATATTCAACAGGAAGATGGAACTTTACTAACGATCAACTTCCTACAGGTACATATTTCTATACCATTTATTTTAATAATGATGAAAGAAAACCTCAAACAGGTTGGATCTATTTAAGAAAATAAAAACACTAATTTAGGAAAGAGCGTTTATTAGATCGCTCTTTCCTTCCATATTTTTTAAACCATGTTTATGAAAAAATTTAGATTAATTTTAGGGGTTTTAGCCTTAATGTCACTGACAACTGTTTACGGTCAGCAAGACCCTCAATATACACAGTATATGTACAATATGAACATTTTAAATCCTGCTTATGCTGGATCCAAAGGTGTTCCAAGTATAGGCATATTAGGAAGGACACAGTGGGTAGGAGTAGAAGGAGCACCACAAACTTTTACTTTAGCAGCACACGCACCAATAGGGCGTGCAGTAGGATTAGGATTATCAGTAATACACGATGAAATAGGTCCTGTAAAAGAAGACAATATTTATGCAGATTTTTCCTATACAATTTTCACATCAAGTACAGGTCGCTTAGCCTTTGGATTAAAAGCCGGAGTTACCTTTATGGATGTACGGGAATTGCTAATGATAGATCCAGATCCATTAAATATACCAGTTCACGAAACCTCACCAAATTTTGGAGCCGGAGTTTATTATTATACCGATAAGTTTTATGCAGGATTATCTGTACCGAACTTTTTAGAAACACGTCATTTAGAAAAAGACGGAGGAATTGTAAGTACCGCATCAGAGAAGATGCACTATTTCTTAACCTCAGGATATGTATTTGATATAGCAGATAATCTAAAATTAAAACCATCAACAATGATAAAAGCAACAGAAGGTGCTCCATTATCAGTAGATTTATCGTTAAACTTATTAATAGATGAGAGAGTTGAATTAGGTTTGTCACATAGATTTGATGATTCAATAAGTGGAATGATCGGTTTTCAAGTAAATAATGACTTTAGATTAGGTTATGCATATGATCATACCATTACAAAGTTTGGCGATTTTAACTCAGGATCTCACGAGATACTGTTATTATTTGACTTTAATAGAAAAAATGTTAAGAGTCCAAGATTCTTTTAATAAAAAACCACAGAAATATGAAAAAAATTACACTGATTGTTCTATTGTTTTGTGCAAGTTATTTACAAGCACAAGAATTTGAATATACCATAAAAAACATTTCTGAGAACACAAAATTAGCAGATTTTGGAGTTGCCTATTATGGAGAAAATGAAGCAGTATTTGCCTCCTCTAGAAAAGATAAATCGATACGCAAAAGGAATTGGTATTACAACCATCAACCTTATCTAGAATTATTTAAAGGAACCATAGGCGAGCAAGGAGAATTAATAGATGTAGAGCGTTTTTCAGAAACAATAAACACAAAGTATCACGAATCTAACGTAGCCTTTACTAAAGATTTAAAAACGGTTTATTTTTCAAGAAATAACTATATAAATAAATCGATAACAAAAGATGAAGAAGGTTGGGTTTTAATCCAGTTATATAAAGCAACAGTAGGTGAAGATGGCGAATGGACCGATATAACCCCTATGCCATTTAATAGCGATAATTACCAAACAGGACACCCATCATTAAACGCAGAAGAAGATAAGTTGTATTTTACTTCAGATATGCCAGGGACATTAGGATCTACAGATATATTTGTAGTAGCTATTAATGAAGATGGTAGTTATGGTACACCACAAAATTTAGGGCCAAATGTAAATACAACAGGCAAAGAGATGTTTCCATTTATAGACGAGCATAATATGCTTTATTATTCGTCAGATGGTTATTTTGAAGGGAACGGTGGATTAGATGTGTATAAGGTTCAAATAAAAGAAGCAGGCGCATTAACAGCGTCAAAAAACTTAGGATATCCAATCAATAGTGCAGGAGATGATTTTTCGTTTGTAAAAAAGCCAGGAGAAAATTGGGGACATTTTTCATCAAATAGAGAAGGTGGAAAAGGCGATGATGATATTTATTATTTTGAAGCAGCTGAAAACGCATTGCCATGTGAGCAGTTAGTATCAGGTCAAGTACGTGAAAAACAATCAGGAGCATTACTACCAGGAGCCTTAGTGACATTATATGATGCAGAAGGAGAAAAACTAGAAAGTGTAATAGCTGATAAGTTTGCAGCATTTAGTTTTAAAGTAGACTGTGAAACAGCCTATAAAGTTGTTGGAACAAAAGAAAGTTACAGCGAAGATAGTGAAGAATTTACCACCACAAACGAACGCGATTTAGAATTAGAGCTAGGCTTAAGTTTAGATTCTAATGAGTTTGTAAATGTAGATGGTAAGCTATTGATAAAAATAGATCCAATTTATTTTGATTTAGACAAATCGTTTATCCGTCCAGATGCCGAGGTAGAATTAACAAAAGTGGTACAAATAATGATAAAATACCCGAACATAAAGATTGCCTCAGGTTCACATACTGATAGTAGAGCGACATATTCATATAATTGGCATTTATCGAATAGACGTGCAAAATCAACTGTAGAATGGATAGTTTCACAAGGTATAGATCCTTCAAGAATTACAGGTCAAGGTTATGGGGAAACACAATTAGTTAATAAGTGTTCCGATGGTGTTAAATGTACAGAAGCAGAACATCAATTAAATAGAAGAACAGAATTTGTGATTTTAAACCCAGAAGCTATTAATCAAACAGTTGAAGAATAAAATAACAAATAGTAAATACTTATTTAACTACAAAATGCCACATATATGTGGCATTTTGTAGTTATAGATGATTGATTTTTTGTGTTTTTGTCCTTAAAAATTACAATATTATTTTCTAACTTGTAATAATAAACCAAAAGGAAAATGCTTTTTTTTGTTTAAAATTCAGTATATTAGTATTTTATATCAATGATTAAGTTACAAGATTATTTACTCTTGATTAAAAAAAAATATTTAAATTTGATAGCTATTAGAAGTGTTAATAATTCAAAATGTTTTTTTAGATTTAATTTCAATTTGATTTATAGACTTCTAGAAATATATAGGTTTAAACTAAATGTTTAAATTTATAAAGATTAAGTCATCTAACAGACAATATGAATCAACAACTACCAACCCCTCATAAGCAAATTATTGCTAAACGCAATAATTTGTTCATTTTACTTTTTTTAAGTTTATTTCTTTTTATAGGATTTAATCAGCAATTAACAGCACAAGCCGTAATTCAAGTTAAGGATGGTTCTCCCACAGCAATTTGTGATGGAGAAAGTACTACTTTAGAGGTAATAATTGATACAGGAGTTGGGCCATATACAGTTGTTTATTCTGATGGTACAACTAATTATATTATTACTGATTATAGTAGTAACCCAGACCCGGAAAGTTTAACATATGGAGGAACTCCTATAGAAGTAACACCTAGTGCTACAACTACTTATTCTTTGGTGAGTGTGTCATTTGAGTTTGGTCTTTTACCAGTAAGTGAAGTAAATGATCTATTTACAGAAACAATTACCGTAAACCCGTTACCAACTGACATTACTGCTACAATAAATTCTGGAGATCCAGTTTGTTATAATACTTCTTTTGAAATTTCTGCAACAGCAACAAATGGTAGTACTTATGAATTATGGGACGAAGCAAATGCATCAAAAATTGCTGATTTACCATATACTATAGCTATAACAGCAGATACAAATTACACTATAAGAGCAATTAGTGCTGAAGGTTGTGAGTCAACAGAACCATTAACAGTTGCGTTAGAAAATACTCCACCAACTTTTACTTCAGATCCTGGTGATCAAATTTTAAATCCAGATGACGAATCTTGTAGTACAACGTTACCAGATTATACATCTAACTTTATTACAGTTTCAGATAATTGCGGCGGGATTGTTACATTAACACAAAATCCAGTTGCAGGTTCTGAAATAGCAGGTCATAATACAGTTCAGCCAGTTGTTATAACAGCTACAGATGAAGCAGGTAACCAAAATACCTATAATTTTAATGTTACTTTAATAGATGATATTAATCCTGAAATCACCTGTGTTGGCGTTGACGATGATCAACTTAATGTTTCAGCAAATAATGGTTGTTCTTATAATCATAGTGATACTGATTGGGATGCAAGTGGTGCCGATAATTGTACTGTATCCTCTGTTGAATATGTTTTAACGGGAGCAACAACGGGAACAGGAACTACATTAGAAGGGGTAACATTTTCACCTGGTACAACAACTGTTACTTGGACGGTGACTGATGAAGCAGGAAATACAGCGACCTGTATTTTCTATGTTACAGTGGCAGACAAAGAACCCCCAAAAGTAACTTGTGAAGAAAATCAAACAGCAACAACTGATCAAGATTCTTGTACTTATACACATAAAGACGATTTTTGGAATGCAACAATAGAAGATAATTGCGGTACGCCAACAGTTTCATATAATTTAACAGGTGCAACTTCTGGAACTAGTACAACTTTAAATGGTGTAACTTTTAATAAAGGAGTAACTAATATTGAAGTTACTGTAACCGATGGAGCAAATAATATTGCAACTTGTAGTTTTACAGTAACTATAAGTGATGAACAAAATCCTACAATAATTAATTTACCTACAAACATTTCAAAAAACAATGATGCAGATGATTGCGGAGCTAAAGTAAGTTGGACTGAACCAACAGCTACCGATAATTGCGACAGCACACCTTCTATTTCCTATGTATCAAGTCCAACTACAGGATTAACTTCAGGAGATACTTTTCCTATTGGAACAACAACAATTACCTATACTGTAATTGATGCTGACGGAAATGAAAATACAGCAAGCTTTGATATTATTGTAACTGATAATCAGGTTCCCGTAATTAATTGTCTAGCGAATATTTCACAAACGGCAACTACTGGAGTTTGTGGTGCCGTAATTAATTATACAGCACCTGTTGGAACAGATAATTGTACTGGAGGAGCTTCAACAGTTCAAACAGCAGGTTTAGCAAGTGGAAGTACATTTCCTATTGGTACAACAACAAATACGTTTGAAGTTACAGATGCTTCTGGAAATAAAAATAGTTGTAGTTTTGATGTAATTATTACAGATAATGAAGTCCCAACCATTGAAGATTTACCTGAAGATATTTTAGTTGATAATACTCCAGGTAGTTGTAGTGCAACTGTAACTTGGACAGCCCCAACTTCAGAAGATAATTGTAGCGTTCAAAGTTTAACATATGCATCAAGTCCAACTGAAGGCTTAACTAATGGTAGTGTTTTTCCGGTTGGAGAAACAATAATTACCTATACAGCAACTGATGCAAGTGGAAATGAATTTCCTGATAGTTTTACAATTACAGTGTTAGATAATGAAATTCCAGAAATTTTAGGATGTCCTTCTAATATCACCAAGTCAAATGATGCAGGAGAATGTACAGCAATAGTATCTTGGACAGAACCTTCTGTAACCGATAATTGTACAAGTACTGGAGATATAGTTTGGACAAAATCGCATACTCCAGGAACAGTTTTTCCTATTGGAACAACAACAGTTACTTATATAGCAACAGATGAAGCTGGAAATAATAGTGAAACTTGCTCTTTTGATGTAACGGTTGAAGATACTGAAAAACCAGTTATTAGTAATTGTCCTTCAACTATTACTCAAGGTACTGATACTGGTGAATGTTCAGCAATAGTAACTTGGACTGAGCCTACAGCAACTGAAAATTGTTCGGGCACTTTAGTTTGGACAAAATCACATACTCCAGGAGACTCTTTTAATGTTGGAACCACCACCGTTACCTATACTGCAACAGACGAAGCAGGTAATATTAGCAATACCTGTAGTTTTGATGTAATTATTTCAGATGACCAAGAACCAGTAATAAGTTGTTTATCACCAACCATATATTTAAACGATTCGGGTATAGCAACCTTAACTGTAAGCGATGTAAATGGTGGTGCAACGGATAATTGTACTGCTGAAGGTGATTTAGTAATAACTTTAAGCAGAACTACTTTTAATTGTACAAATGTTGGAGCTAATCCAGTGGTAATGTCTGTTAAAGATGCTGCAGGAAATATTGCTACGTGTAATGCTACAGTTACAGTAGCAGATGCTATTGCTCCTACATTAACAGCTACTTTAGGTACTGTAGATGCTGATTTAAATGTAGATCCAAGTACTTGTAGTTATGTAGTAAAAGGTTCAGAATTAGATCCAATAGCTATTGACAATTGTACATCGGGTACTACGTTGTCTTATACTGTTACAGGTGCAACAACTTTATCTGGAACAGGATCATTAACTGGTAAAACCCTTTCTAAAGGTGATAATATAATAACATGGACTGCTTCTGATGGTACAAATACTTCAGATCCTTTAATGTTTACTAAAACAGTAATTGATAATGAAGCACCTTCGGTTTTAACCGTTGGAAATCAATACAAAGGAACAGATGCTGATAATTGTTACTATACAGTTAATGGAACAGAGTTTGACGCAACATATTCTGATAATTGTTCTGTTGATTCAGTATCATATACTATTAACGGAGGTACGCCAGTTACAGCAACTACTTTAGCTGGTATACAAATTGAACCAGGAATTAATACCATAGTTTGGACTGTAAGTGATGGGGTAAATTCTAAGTCTAGTACTTTTAGAGTTACTGTTACAGATGATACACCACCTATTATTTCTAATATAGATGATATTCATCAGAATATTAGTGCTGGTTGTGATACGATAGAAATTAATTGGAATGAACCAGATGTTACAGATAATTGCGATAGCACACCACCTTCTATTTCTTATACATCAAGTCCAACTAAAAACTTAGAAAGTGGATCAGAGTTTTCGTTAGGAACTACAAAAATTACCTATACAGCTATTGATGCATCAGGGAATGTTACTAAAATGAGTTTTAATGTTATTGTTGAAGATTTAACTCCTCCGCAATTAACCTGTCCTGCAGGTAGTACAGAGGCAGCTCCTTTTGAAAGAGTAGCAGCTGATGATTTCTGTTTTTATACTGTTTCAGGAACAGAGTTCGACGCAACAACAGCTGATGGTTGTGCTTTAACAGAAGTAACCAACTCGTTTGATAGAACAACAACCTTAGAAGGGAAAGAATTACCAGTAGGAAGTCATGAGATTACTTGGACTGCTGTAGATGAATTTGACAATACAAGTACTTGTACTATTTATATTGAAGTTACAGATACACAAGATCCAACGTTTGATCTTCCATCAGAAATAAATGTAACTAAAAATACAGATCCTGCACAATGTTATTATACCATAACTGATACATCTTTCGATTTAAGAAATGTAGCAGACAATTGCGAAGATCCTACATCTAAATACGTTATTACTAAAAATGGTGTAACAGAGTTTACTGGAACGAATACTTTAGCAGGACTACAATTGGTATCAGATGCCAATCCATATATAATTGTTTGGACTGTTGAAGATATTCACGGGAATTCAGTAGTTGCAGATGCTTATACTATTACTGTATCAGACAACCAAGCACCAACATTTGAATGTTATGGAAACGAAATTAGAAATATACCTTCAACAAGTTGTGAGTATACCATAAGTGGTTCCGAATTTGATCCAACAGATTTACTCGATAATTGTGACGCTACTGAAGATTTAATAATTACTTATACACTTGATGGTGTTTCTGGAGGTACATCAACTACATTAGATGGTAAAGTTTTAGATGCAGGAGTACATACAGTTGTTTGGACTATAGAAGACTCAAAAGGAAATACAGATAGCTGTAGTTTTAATATTACAGTTAAAGATGCTGAAGCACCAACAATATCAACAGTGGCAAATCAAACAAGAATTGCACCTGCTACTAGTTGTAGTTATTTTACAGTTGGAACAGAGTTTGACCCAGTAACAATTACAGATAATTGTACAACATTTACATTAGTAAACAATCAAAACGGTACAGAAACATTGGCAGGATACGAATTTCCTGTTGGAATTACTGTAGTAGTTTGGACAGTTACAGATGCAGGTGGCAATGTTGCAACTATGCAATATCAAGTGGAGGTTATAGATGAAACAGCTCCAGCTTTTGAACTTTTAGAAGATGATAGTTCAACAGTTTCTGTTACCAAATACACGTCTAGTACAGATTGTTATTATACAGTAGTTGGAGATGAATTTGATCCACAAAGTATTACTGATAATTGTACATTGTCTAACAATACAGTTATTAATGATAGAAATAATTATTTATCATTAGCGTATGAGCAATTTCCTATTGGAACAACTGAAGTTTCTTGGACTGTAAAAGATAATTATGGTAATGAAACAGTAAAAACTTTAAGCGTAACAGTAGAAGATAATGTAAAACCTGTTATTACCTGTCCTTCTAGTGCATACACTAGGGTGTACGATAAAAACCAAAGTTATTATGCTGTAGGAAATAATGAATTTAAGCCTGTTGTAACTGATAATTGCGAAATCGATTCTTTTACCTATGTGCTTTCCGGAGCAACAACGGGGTCTGGTACAAATTTAACAAATGAACAACTTAATGAAGGTGTTAATACTATTGTATGGACAGCAACAGATGCATCAGGAAATATTGAAACTTGTACAATTACTGTAAATGTAGTTTCAGATTTATACCCTTCTATTACCTGTGTTGGAGATCAATCAAAAGATACAGATTCAGGTGAATGTGATTATACAGCTGTAGGAACTGAATTTGACGCTACTTCAACCACAGCCGGTGCAACACTAACTAACGATTTTAATAATTCAGCAAGTTTAGCTGGTGAAGTTTTTCCTCAAGGTACAACTTTAGTTACATGGACGGCTTCACAAACAATAGATGGTACATTATATACAAATAATTGCAGTTTTTATGTATTTGTAAATGATAATGAGGCTCCTTCAATTACAGCTCCAGCAGATGTTATAGTAAATACAAATTCTGGTTGTTATGCTAAAAGCGTAAGTTTAGGAACACCTACAACAAGTGATAATTGTGGGGTTTTATATGTTTGGAATAATCAAAGTGATAATACTTATAGTATTGGAACAACTACAGTTACATGGCATGTAGAAGATATTCATGGAAAAAAATCAACTGACACACAGATAGTTACAGTTGTTGATGATGATGCTCCAAACTTTGAATGACCTGGAGATTTTGATGATTCTGGTAATACTGGTGAAATTTGTAGACAAGTTGATTCTGGAGATTATACAGTAAATGGTAAAGAGTTTGATCCATATAATATTACTGACTGTTCAGGTGCTAGTAATGTTACAGTTGTAAATAATATTAATAGTTCTAGTACTTTAGCTGGAGCAACATTTGCAGCGGGAACTACTACGGATGTTACTTGGACTTTAACCGATGCATCAGGGAATGTTGTAACTTGTACAACGACAGTAACCATTAATTCAGATGATCCGCCAGCAGTAGAATGCAAAGGATACCAAACCAGAGATACCGACCCAGGTTTTTGTACATATACAGTTAGTGGTGCAGAATTAGATATTTCAACAAGTACAGCTGGAACAACGCTTGCGTATACTTTAAGTGGAAAAACAACAGGTACTGGTTCTAGTTTAGATGGTGTGGTTTTAAATAAAGGAATCACTACTGTTACTTGGACAGCTACTAATGGTACAGACACTAATGAATGTTGTACTTATGATATACGAATTATAGATAAAGAAGATCCACAAGTAAATTGGCCTGAAGATATTACAGTTAGTGCAGACGCTGGAAGTTGTACAGCAACAAATGTTGTTGTTGGAACACCTACAGCAACTGATAATTGCGATGATTCAACTGAAATTACACCATCAACAAGTCCAACATCTTTTAATGTTGGTGAAACACCTATTTACTGGAGTGCAAGAGATGCAAGAGGTAATTATGTATATCACACGCAAAAAGTTACAGTTACAGATGATGAAGCGCCTGTAATTAATTGCCCAACAGAAACCTATTATAGAGAATATAATAATCCTTATGTAGAATATTATACAGTAGTAGGTAGTGAATTTACACCGGCAGTTTCTGATAATTGTGAAGTTTCATACACTAACAGTTTAACAGAAACAGAGTATTTAAATGGAACACAATTAGCAATAGGAGATCATACAATTACTTGGACAGCTAAAGATACAAATCCAGCTAATACAACTACTTGTGATGTAAATGTAACTGTAGTAGATTCTTTTAAACCAATTATTAGTTGTCCGAATAATGTTACTCAAACAACAGCTATTGGAGCATGTGGTTATACAGTTCCAACAGGAAGTACAATTTATGATGCAACATTTGTATCAATTTCTGGAGATGGAAGAACAATGAGGCACGATTTAGCTGGAGCGCCTTCAAATACAACGTTAGCTGGAGCAACCATTCCTAAAGGTACAAATACCATAACTTGGACAGCAACTCAAACAATAGGAGGTACTTTATATTCTGAAACCTGTAGTTTTACTTTTACGGTTAAAGATGAAGAAGCACCTATTTTAGATACGCCTTTTGAAGACGTAACTGTAGATGTAGATGCTGGTACTTGTACCAAAACATTTACATTAACACCGCCAACAGCAACCGATAATTGTACAGCTCCCGAAGCTATTACAATTACAAACAATGCGCCTGCAACATTTTTATTAGGAACAACAAATGTAAGATGGGTATTAACAGATGAATCTGGTAATACAACAATACACAATCAAAAAGTTACAGTATACGATAATGAAGCGCCTGTAATATCAAATTGCCCTGCAGAAATAACAGCAGTTGCAGCCGGTAGTGGTTGTCAAGTTGCGGTTTCTTGGCCTTCACTTATAGCAACTGATGCTTGTAGTGGTATGAAATCTTTTACATCAACACATTCTCCAGGAACTTTATTTAGTGTTGGAACAACAACAGTTACCTATACAGCAACAGATAATAATGGAAATATAGCTACCTGCTCTTTTGATGTAGTTATTACCGATACGCCACCTACATTATCTTGCTTAACTGAAAATCCAACAAGAAGCGCAAATGCAGGTACATGTTCATATAAAGTAGTAGGGAATGAATTTGACGTAACTGCGTTTAATGATAATTGTAGCACACCTACGTTAACTTGGAGTTTTATAAATCCTGAAACAGGTCTACCAGTAACAGGTACTAATACACTTTCTGGAGTTAGCATACCTAGAGGGCAAGGAGCAGGAACAACCGGTGAAATTGAAATTACTTGGACAGCTACTGATACTAACAATCAAACAGCAACTTGCTCATTTATATTAACAATCACCGATGATGAACCACCAATTTTGGTTGTGCCAGGAAATCAAATTAGAAGTACAGATCCTAATAAAAATTATTATACTGTAAAGGATGGAGAGTTTGATGATGTTACTGCAACAGATAACTGTGGAATTGTAACTAAAATAGTAAATGAATTTGGAGTATCTACTTTAGATAATGAAGAAATGCAAATGGGTGGAAACTCAGTAACTTGGACTGCTACTGATGATAGTGGTAATGTTGGAACTGCAAATTTCTACGTAAATATTGTAGATACAGAATTACCACGCTTAGAAACAGCTCCTTCAAGTGTTTCTGTAGATACAGGTATTGATGATTGTACTGCACAAGTTAATTATATACCTCCAACATTTATTGATAATGTTACCGCTCAAGAAGATCTTGTAATTACAGTTTCGCCTTCTGAAGCCGTTCCTGGATATAATTTTCTTGTAGGTGATACAGAAGTAACCTACTTTGTGGTTGATGAATCTGGAAACTCTTTTATATATAAGTTTAATATTACAGTTACAGATAATCAAGACCCCGAAATAGCTTGTCCTACAGGTGATCAATTTAATAGAAATACAGATACTGGGGAAGCTTTTTATACTACTAGTGGTACAGAATTTGACCCAACAAGTTTTTCAGACAATTGTGAAGTTACTTTAGAAAATAATTATAATAATGATGAGACACTTGCAGGAGAAACATTCCCAGTAGGAACTACACCTGTTATTTGGACTGCCACAGATGAAAGTGGAAATACAGCATCGTGTACCATTGATGTTATTGTAAAAGATATTGAAGATCCTATTATTAATAGTTGTGCAGATGCAGAGGTTAGTAGAAATGCAGATATTGGATCTTGTTTTTTTACTGTAACAAGTTCAGAATTCGACCCGTATGATCTTAATGATAATGCATCAACTTCTAAATTAACCTATTCTATTAATGGAGGCGCAGAAGTTGGAACGGATGTTCATACTACTTTAGTGGGCGCGCAAATTCCTGTTGGAACAACTGCAAATCCAACAGAAGTACTTTGGAAATTGTATGATTCCAGTAATAATGAAAGTGCTACTTGTACTACTATGTTTACTATTACAGATACTGAAAACCCAACAATAATCCCTGTAGCAACACAAACAAGAAATTTAGATTCAGGTATAGATACTTATACAGCTACAAGTGTAGCAGATAGTGCTTGGGATATTCCAATAACAGACAATTGTACTTTAGAAACAATTACCTATTCTATTGATGGAGCAACTGCCGTTGGAACGGATACTACTACAAGTATTATTGGAGAAAGTTTTACTGTTGGAACTCATAATGTGGTTTGGACAGCAACAGATATATATGGTAACAGTAATACGGGTTCTTACCAAATTATTATTGAAGATAATGAAGGGCCAACTGCCATTTGTCAAAATATTACTGTAGATCTAGATGCTACCGGAAATGCTTCAATTGTTGCAGCCGATATTGATAACGGTTCAACAGATCCTAGTGGAACTATTACTTATCAAATCTCTACAAATTCATTTAGTTGTGTAGATGTTGGAGAAAATCCGGTAGTTTTAACAGTAACCGATATTTACGGAAATGTTTCTACCTGTGATGCAACCGTTACTGTTCAAGATGTAACACCACCAACTGCTTTATGCAAACCAATAACATTAAAATTAGATGCATCGGGTAATGCAACCATTACAGCTGCAGATATAAATAATGGATCAAGTGATACCTGTGGAATAGCAACTATTACGGCAAGTCAAACAGATTTTGATTGTACTAATTTTGGAGAAAATACAGTAACATTAACAGTAACCGATGTTAATGGAAATAGTGCAACTTGTAATACTACAGTTACTATTGAAGATGATATAAATCCTGTTGCAGTATGTAAAAATATTGTAGTTTATTTAGATGATAATGGAGAAGCAACCATAACAGGATTAGATATAGATAATGGTTCTTATGATAACTGCGAATTAACATATACGCCAAGTATTTCAACTTTTGATTGTACTAATATTGGTACTAACGAGGTAACTTTAACAGTTACGGATACTTCAGGAAAATCTGATACTTGTACAGCCATAGTTACAATTGTAGATAACATAAATCCAACTGCAATTGCACAAGATATTATTGTTCAGTTAGATGCTTCAGGAAATGCAAGTATTGAAGCAGCTGATATTAATAATGATTCTAATGATGCTTGTGGAATAGCAAGTTTAGCTATAGATAAAACAGATTTTGATTGTAGTAATTTAGGTGCAAATACTGTTACATTAACCGTTACGGATAACAACAACAATATTTCTACAACTACTGCAACAGTAACAGTTGAAGATAGTGTAGAGCCAATAATTACTTGTACAACTAACAAAACTGTTGATACAGACCTTAATACTTGTACGTATACGCACAATAATACAGCTTGGGATGCTACTGCAACAGATATTTGTGGTTCTATTTCAAGTTTAACCTATGCGTTATCTGGAGCTACTGTTCTTGCAGATGATTCAGCAAATACAACACTAAACGGACAAGAATTTAATAAAGGAACTACTACGGTAACTTGGACAGCCATTGATGGATCTAATAATTCAGTACAATGTTCTTATACAGTTACAGTTGAAGACAATCAATTACCAACAGCTATTTGTCAAAATATTAATATTCAATTAGATGCTTTAGGAAACGCTTCAATAGTAGCAGCTGATATTGACAATGGTTCTAATGATAGTTGTGGAATACAAAGTATTGTAGCAAGTAAAACAGCATTTACTTGTGCAGATTATGGGGATAATATTGTTAAGTTAACAGTTACAGATACAAGTGGTAATGAATCAACTTGTAATGCAACAGTAACTGTTGAAGATGAGATTGCTCCAGTAGCAGCATGTACATCAATTACAGTTGAATTAAGTACAGCAGGAACTTATACTTTATCTGAAGCAGATATAAATACCATTTCAGCAGGTTCAACGGATAATTGTTCAATTGTAACGCGTACAGTTTCACCAAATACGTTTAATTGTACCAATATAGGTGCTAACGAGGTAACTTTAACAGTAACAGATATAGCAGAAAATACAGCTATTTGTAAAACAACTATAACTGTTGTAGATAAAGTAAAACCAATAGCAAAAACACAAGATATTACTGTTGAATTAGATGCTTCAGGAAATGCTACAATTACAGCAGCTCAAATAGATAATAGTTCAAATGATAGTTGTGGAATAGCAAGTTTAGCTATAGATAAAACAGATTTTGATTGTACTAATTTAGGTGCAAATGTAGCAACTAATACAGTTACATTAACAGTTACTGATGAAAATGGCAATGTTTCAACAGCGACTGCATTAGTAACAGTTGAAGATATAACAGCTCCAGAGATTGATTGCCCTGTTTCAGGAGAACAAATTGTTGATACAGATTCAGGAGAGTGTACTTATACACATGATGGTTCAACTTTGAATTGGAATGCTACTGCAACCGATAATTGTGATGGTGCAACACCAACAATTACATATTCCGCAAATAATGGAGCTTCTCCTGCTACTGGAACAGATCTTAATGGAGTTGTATTTCAAAAAGGTATTACAACAATTACCTGGACAGCAAAAGATGCTTCAGGAAATTCTGAAACTTGTTCATTTACAGTAAATGTAAAAGATAATGAAAATCCTACAGCTAGTGCACAAACTGCAACTGTAGCATTAGGAAGAAATGGTAAAGTAGAGGTTGTTCCTTCTCAAATTGATAATAACTCTTCAGATAATTGTGGAATTGTTACTTATCAAATTTCAAAAAGTGAATTAAGTGGTTATGGTGAATCAGTAGAATTTGAATGTGATGACATTACAACTAGTCCAAATACAGTTTGGTTAAAAGTAACAGACGCTGCTGGAAATTCAGATGTTATTTCAACAACAGTAACAGTTGAAGACACAGAAGCACCAACTTTAGATGATTTAAATGATAAAAATAAAGTAGTTGATGCAAATGTTTGTACATATACACATACAGATGATTCATGGGATCCAACAGATAATTGTGATACGGCTCCAACTATAACCTACGCATTAACCGGAGCAACAATTCTGTTAAATAACCCTCTAAATACAACTTTAAACGGTCAAGTATTTGAAAAAGGAACAACAACAGTTACTTGGATTGTTGCAGACCATGCAACAATACCAAATGCAGGAACAGTAAGTTTTGATGTGGTTGTTACAGATAATCAGGCCCCATCAATTACATGTCAAAACAATATAACGCAAGATGCAGCAACTGCTGAAGGTTTAGGTACACTTATCTCGGGTATAATAGCACCAATTTATGGTGATAATTGTGCTGTAACAGAATTAAGTTGGGCTATAACTGGAGCAGGTATCATAGAACTAGAGGCTACAGGATCTATACCGGATCCTACTTCTGGGGGTATTAATCCGCTTGTAGTTTATAATTTTAAATTAGGAACATCAACAGTAACTTATACAGTTAAAGATGCAGCAGGAAATACAGAAACTTGTAGTTTTACTGTTACTGTAAATGCGTTAGCTGATAATACAGTTTTAGTTTCAGAAATAAGTGGTCCAACTACTGAATCTGGTGGCACTGCAACATTTACAGTTGTATTACCTTTTGCACCAACAGGAGATGTTGTATTTGATGTTGATAGTAATGATTTAACAGAAGGAACAGTTAGTACAAATAAATTAACTTTTGATGCAGATAATTGGGATCAACCACAAACTGTAACGGTAACTGGTGTAGATGACAATGTGGACGATGGAGATATTCCTTATACCATAGTTTTAACAACAAACAAAGGCTTAACTGATGATTTATCAGGGTACGAAAATGTTGATCCTGCCGATGTAAGTGTAACTAATATAGATAATGATACAGCTGGGGTGACGGTTTCAACAATAAGTGGTCCAACTACTGAAGCTGGAGGAGAAGCAACATTTACAGTTGTATTAGATACAGAACCAACACACGATGTTACAATTACCTTAATAAGTAGTGATACTACTGAAGGAACAGTTTCAACAAGTACATTAACTTTTGATGCAAATAATTGGAATTCACCACAAACTGTTACTGTAACAGGTAAAGATGATAACATAGTTGATGGAAATGTTGGTTATACTATTGTTACTAGTGCGGCTGCTTCAACCGATCCAAATTACAATACAATGGTTGTTGATGATGTTGCAGTTGTAAATAATGATAACGATACTGCAGGGTTTATTGTAACACCAACAACATTAACAACCACTGAAGCTGGAGGAACAGCAACATTTACGGTGGTTTTAACAAGTAAACCAGGTACAGACTTAGATCAAACCCAAGTTGTAGTTGTAGATATTGCAAGTAACAATATTGCAGAAGGTACTGTAAATTTATCACAATTAACATTTACTAATTTAAATTGGAATATTCCACAAACTATTACAGTTACAGGTGTTGATGATAGTTTAGTTGATGGTACAATTGCGTATACTATTGAAAATACGGTAAATGAATTATTAACAATTGATAGCAATTACGACTTACTAGACCCAGAAGATGTCTCTGTAAATAATGAAGACAATGATGCAGCATTTTTATCAATAGAAGGTGTTACTCAAGTTGAAACAAATAGTGGAACAACCAATTTCGAATTTATAGTAACACATTCTGGAGCTGAGGTAGTTGGCGGTTATAGCGTTTCATTCTATACACAAAATGGTATAGCAAAAGCACCAACCGATTTTACTGCTGGTGGAGGTCTTGTTAACTTTACTGGAGGAAGTGGAAGTATTGGAGAAACTCAAACCATTACAATTGAAGTAAATGGAGATACAGCTGTTGAAAGTAACGAAACTTTTAATGTAGTATTATCATCTGTAAATGCTCCTGGTAAAAATATTACCATAAATTCCGCTGCACAAACAGGAATTGGTACCATTACTAATGATGATAATGCAACACTTTCAATTGCAGATAAAACTATTACGGAAGGACATTCTGGAACACAAACCTTAACTTTTAACGTAACCTTAAGTATGGATGTTGAAGACGGACTTTCAGTAGACTATACAACTGCCGACGATACTGCTACAACAACAGACTCAGATTATGTTGCAAGTTCTGGTACTTTAACATTTGAAGGAACAACAAATGAAACTAAAACTATAGATGTTACTATCAACGGAGATGAAAAGGTAGAATTAGATGAAACATTCAAAGTAAATTTAAGTAATATAGTACCAGTAAGTGCACCAAGTACAGCAATTACATTTGCTCAAGATTCTGCCGTTGGAACCATTACTAATGATGATACACCAACCGTAGCTATTGTAAATTCCGTAACTCATAATGAAGGGAATAGTGGAACTACAAACTATGATTTTACAGTTACCTTATCAAAAATTTCAGACGCTGAGGTAAAAGTAGATTACACAACAGCAGATGAGAATGCAACAACTATTGAAGATTCAGATTATGTTGAAAAATCAGGAACTTTAACTTTTGCTCCTGGAGAAACTACAAAAACTATAACGGTACTTGTAAATGGAAATACAAAAGTAGAACTTGATGAAACATTTACTGTTGAATTAAGTAACTTGGTAAATAATGGACGTGCTATAACTTTTGGGAATACTATCGGAACAGGAATCATCACAAATGACGATTCGGCAACCTTGGCAATTGATGATGTAGAAGTAAATGAAGCTGATGGAACAGCAACATTTACAGTAACGTTAACAGGTGAAATTCAAGAAGCAGTTTCTTTTAATTATGCTACAGCCAATATTTCAGCAGAAGCTACAAGTGATTATGTCGCAATTAATTCAACACCAATTGTTTTTGAAGCAGGTTCAATAAATGGAACAACAAAAAGTATTGATGTTACTATTGTAGAAAATACAATTGCAGAACCTACAGAAACTTACAATATTAATCTTACAGATTTAAACGCATCGGGGCAATCTAAAGTTAGTTTTTCTGATGCTGAGGGATTAGGTACAATTATAGATAATGACATTGTAGAATTAACCTTACATAGTTTTGCGACAATTACTGAAACAGAAGCACCGCAAACAGCTAATTTTTATGTAAGTCAAAATATTCAATCACAATATCCAATTTTATTAAAGTTTGCAACCTCTAATGGTACAGCTACTTCACTAAGTGATTTCACAGCTCAATCTGATGTAGATGTTAATTTACCAGCATTTTCAACAGCGAATGTAAATATTTTAGCAACAACTATTGCAGGTGATGAAATTGCAGAACCTACAGAAACATTCACAGGTACTATTACTATAAATAATAAGAATAATCAACAAGTTGAATTTACAGTAGAAGGAGATGTTGCAACAGCGACTATAGAAGATAATGATATTGTTGAAATAACATTAGAAGATAAAACAGTAACTGAAACAGACGGAACTCAAACAATCAATTATATTGTAAGTACAAATATTGCTGCTGAAAAAGACATTGTACTTAATTATGATACTTCTGAAGGAACAGCATTAAATGGAAATGATTATACAACACCTACATACACAACAATAACAATTCCAGCGGATAGCACATCAGTAAATATCCCAATAGATGTTTTAGGTGATGATATAACAGAACCAGAAGAAACATTTACAGCAGTAATTAGTGAAAATAATTATAATGCGCAACAAGTTACCTTAACTAAACCAACAGCAACTTATACAATTGAAGATAACGATCCAGCAATACTTTCAATTTCAGGATTTAATGTTGATGAAGCTGCAGGTACAGCAGTATTCACAATAACCCTTAGTAGAAATGTTCAAAATGAATTTACGGTAGATTTTGCAACAGCTATAGGAAATGCCTTAGCAGGTTCAGATTATACAGCCGTTGGCACAACTACGCGTACTTTTGGTGGTACAAAGGATTTAGTTCAAACTGTAGAAGTTACTATTAATAATGATGATTTAGTAGAACCTTCAGAAACATTAAAAGGAACATTAAGTAATTTAGTTGCAAATAGTCAGGCAATAACTATTCCAACACCAACAGCAACAAGTACTATTACAGATAATGATGCTGCAAGCGTTGTTATTAATGATGTAACAGTAACGGAAGATGTTGCTAGTGGTACAGCAGTATTTACGGTAACCTTAACGGGGCATATTCAAGATGCATTAACAGTAGACTTTACAACAAATGATGGTACAGGAGCAAACCCTGCAAACCAACCATCCGATTATACATTAACTGCAGGAACTTTAGGAACTGCAGTAACATTCCCAGCAGGTTCAATAACAGGAGATACACAAACAATTACAATTCCTATAATTGATAATTTAATTGCTGAACCAACCGAAACATATACAGTTGATTTAAGTAATATATTAAGTACAGGTAGCGCATCAATAGTTAAAGCACAAGGTATAGGAACAATTACAGATAATGATCCAGTAACAGCAATAAATTTAGTTGGTTTTACAGCTTTTGAAGAAAATGGAAACATATTACATAATTTTGAAGCAAGGATAGATATTGCCGCTCAAGAAGAAATTGTTATTTCGTTTACAACAATAAATGGTACAGCAACTGATACAGATTTTACAGCGCAAACAAATGAACTATATACCATTTCCCCGGGTGATTTATTTGTTAATATTCCAGTAAATGTACTTGGAGATGTAATTACTGAACCTCAAGAATCATTTACAGGTACAATTTCATTAGTAAATGCTAATGGTCAACAAGTTTCTATTGGTACAGCTACAGCAACAAGTACTATTAATGATGATGATAATGCAGTTATTTCAATTGCTGGATTTACCGTGAATGAAGATGTTGCTAGTGGTACAGCAGATTTTACAATTACATCTAGTTTAGAAATTCAAAATGAAGTAACAGTTATATTTTCAACATCAGAGGGTTCCGCACTTTCAAGTTCAGATTATGATGCTATTTCTTCAGACACATTAACTTTTGGAGGTTCAAAATCTAACCCACAAACAGTTTCTGTAACTATTACAGATGATGATATTGCTGAGCCAACAGAATTATTTAGTGGTATTTTAAGTTCATTAGTAACTAACAGTCAAAATGTAACTTTAAATAATGGACCAATTTCAACAGGGATTGGAAATATTATAGATAATGATGAGGTTACTTTAACTATTGATGATGTTACAAAAGTAGAAGATGATGGAGGAGCAACAGTAGATTATGTATTTACAGTAACACATAATGGAAAATCTACCGATGGTCCATTCTCTGTAAACTACACAACTGCTAATATTGATGCCTTAGCTGGTTTAGATTATATTTACCAAACGGATACTATCACTTTTAGTGGAGCAAAAGATGAAGAACAAACCATAACAATAGTTGTTAATGGCGATGATATTTTAGAACCAACAGAAACCTTTACAGTTAATTTAAGTGAAAATGACTTTGGAGGAAGATTAATAACTTTTTCAGATGCTAGTGGTTTAGGTACAATTACCGATAATGATAAAACTACGGTAAATATTACAGCAAATAAAGCAACAGCAAGCGAGCCAAGTACAGACGGACAGTTTACGGTAAGTATGGGCTTAGCATCTTCAACTGAAACTGTAATCAGTTATACAATTTCAGGGGATGCAACTTCAGCAACAGATTATGCTACTTTAACCGGAACCGTAACAATTCCAGCAGGAAGTACATCAGCAACAATAGATGTTTTAGTTGTAGATAATGATATTTTAGAGGCAAGTGAAACAGTGATTGTTACTTTAGACGCTATTACTTCTGGTGATGCAGATATTTCAGTAGGAATAACAAATGAAGCCACAGTTACTATAGATGATGAAGATACGGCATTAGTAAGCATTGCAGCAACAGATGCAACAGCGAGTGAGCCAAGTGATAATGGTGAGTTTACAATAAGTATCAGTAATGCCAGTGATGTTGATACGGATGTAAGTTACACCGTAACCGGTACAGCAGATGCAACGGTTGATTATACAGCATTAACAGGAACAGCAACGATTCCAGCAGGACAGACATCTGTAACTATAGCAGTAGATGTTAAAGAAGATGATATCTTAGAAACATCTGAAACAGTAATTGCAACTTTAAATACGATTTCTTCAGGTGATGCTGATACTAGTATTGATACTAATAATGATGAAGCAACAGTAACCATTTCAGATAATGATGCAGCTTCCTTAGCAATTGGAGATATTACAGTTACAGAAGGAGCAGATGCCGTATTTACGGTAAGCTTAACAGGAGACGTTCAGGGCGGATTTACTATTAATTATGCAACCGCAGATGGGTCAGCTATTGAACCAGGTGATTATACAAACACATCTAGTACACTTACTTTTACAGGAACTGATGCAGAGTTTTATACAGTTACAGTTCCTACAAATGATGATAGTTATTTAGAAGCAGTGGAAAATTTTGTACTGAATTTAAGTGACATTAGTAATACACTGGTGACATTTGATAATCAAGCAACAGCAGTATTGAATGATAATGATACAGCTACGCTTTCTGTTGAAGATGTAACAGTAGATGAAGGAAATAATGCAGTATTTACAGTAGTTTTAACTGGAAATGTTCAAGGAGGTGTAAGTATAGATTATGCAACCGCAGATGATTCAGCCATTGCTTTAGATGATTTAGATTATTCAACAACTTCAGGGCCATTGAATTTTACAGGAACAGAATCAACAGGAGAAGAATCTATCACCATATCAGTTCCAACAACAGAAGATACTATTGCGGAACCAATAGAAAGTTTTTATTTAAACTTCTCAAATAGTAGTAATGCATTAGTTGCTTACGATACACAAGTCATTGGAACAATTAAGGATGATGATGTGTATACAATAAGTATTGCCAATAATTCAATAGTAGAGACCGAGAGTGCTCAGAAAATGAATTTATTAGTAACAATGAATGGAGAAGCACAAGAAGATGTTGAGTTAAGTTTTTCTACAACCGCAGATTCAGCAACAGCAACAACAGATTTTATTGCTCAAAGTGGAACTACTTATACCATACCAGCAGGAAGTACAACTGTTGCTATTCCAGTAGATATATTAGGAGATTTAATATTAGAACCAACAGAAACTTTTAAAGGAATAATTACTTTAAGTGATTCAAATGGCCAAGCAATAACGATTTCAGAAGGAAAAGGAGAGGCTACAGGAACGATTACCGATAATGATGAAGCCAATGTAAGTATTGCAACAACAGATGCGACAGCAAGTGAGCCAAGTGATAATGGAGAATTTACAATAAGTATCAGCAATGCTAGTGATGTAGCTACAGTAATCAGTTACACTGTAACTGGTACAGCAAATGCAACGGAAGATTATACAGCATTAAGTGGAACCGTAACAATCCCAGCAGGAGACTTATCAAATACAATAGCTGTTGCCGTAATAAACGATGCTATTTTAGAGGCAAGTGAAACAGTGATTGTTACTTTAGACGCTATTACTTCAGGAGATTCCAATGCGACTATTGATGCATCGAAAGATGTAGCAACCGTAACGATTACCGATGAAGATGTGGCTAAGGTAAGTATTGCAGCAACAGATGCGACAGCAAGTGAGCCAAGTGATAATGGAGAATTTACAATAAGTATCAGTAATGCTAGTGATGTAGCTACAGTAATCAGTTACACTGTAACTGGTACAGCAAATGCAACGGAAGATTATACAGCATTAAGTGGAGCCGTAACAATCCCAGCAGGAGACTTATCAAATACAATAGCTGTTGCCGTAGTAAACGATGCTATTTTAGAGGCAAGTGAAACAGTGATTGTTACTTTAGACGCTATTACTTCAGGAGATTCCAATGCGACTATTGATGCATCGAAAGATGTAGCAACCGTAACGGTTACCGATGAAGATGTGGCTAAGGTAAGTATTGCAGCAACAGATGCGACAGCAAGTGAGCCAAGTGATAATGGAGAATTTACAATAAGTATCAGTAATGCTAGTGATGTAGCAACAGTAATCAGTTACACTGTAGCTGGTACAGCAAATGCAACGGAAGATTATACACCATTAAGTGGAACCGTAACAATCCCAGCAGGAGACTTATCAAATACAATAGCTGTTACCGTAGTAAACGATGCTATTTTAGAGGCAAGTGAAACAGTGATTGTTACTTTAGACGCTATTACTTCAGGAGATTCCAATGCGACTATTGATGCATCGAAAGATGTAGCAACCGTAACGATTACCGATGAAGATGTGGCTAAGGTAAGTATTGCAGCAACAGATGCGACAGCAAGTGAGCCAAATGATAATGGTGAGTTTAGAATAAGTATCAGTAATGCATCAGGTATAGCTACAGTTGTTAGTTACACTGTAACCGGTACAGCAAATGCAACGGAAGATTATATTGCATTAACAGGAACAGCAACGATTCCAGCAGGAAATACATCCGTAACGATTGCAGTAGATGTTGTAGATAATGCTATTTTAGAGGCAAGTGAAACAGTGATTGTTACTTTAGACGCTATTACTTCAGGAGATTCCAATGCGACTATTGATGCATCGAAAGATGTAGCAACCGTAACGATTACCGATGAAGATGTGGCTAAGGTAAGTATTGCAGCAACAGATGCGACAGCAAGTGAGCCAAGTGATAATGGAGAATTTACAATAAGTATCAGTAATGCTAGTGATGTAGCTACAGTTGTTAGTTACACTGTAACCGGTACAGCAAATGCAACGGAAGATTATACACCATTAAGTGGAACCGTAACAATCCCAGCAGGAGACTTATCAAATACAATAGCTGTTGCCGTAGTAAACGATGCTATTTTAGAGGCAAGTGAAACAGTGATTGTTACTTTAGACGCTATTACTTCAGGAGATTCCAATGCAACTATTGATGCATCGAAAGATGTAGCGACAGTTACTATAAATGATGAAGATGTAGCCAAGGTAAGTATTGCAGCAACAGATGCGACAGCAAGTGAGCCAAGTGATAATGGAGAATTTACAGTAAGTATCAGCAATGCTAGTGATGTAGCAACAGTAATCAGTTACACTGTAACTGGTACAGCAAATGCAACGGAAGATTATACAACATTAAGTGGAACTGTAACAATCCCAGCAGGAGACTTATCAAATACAATAGCTGTTACCGTAGTAAACGATGCTATTTTAGAGGCAAGTGAAACAGTGATTGTTACTTTAGACGCTATTACTTCTGGTGATGCAGATATTTCAGTAGGAACAACAAATGAAGCCACAGTTACTATAAATGATGAAGATACGGCATTAGTAAGTATTGCAGCAACAGATGCAATAGCGAGTGAGCCAAATGATAATGGTGAGTTTACAATAAGTATCAGTAATGCCAGTGATGTTGATACGGATGTAAGTTACACCGTAACCGGTACAGCAGATGCAACGGATGATTATACAGCCTTAACAGGAACAGCAACGATTCCAGCAGGACAAACATCTGTAACTATAGCAGTAGATGTTAAAGAAGATAGTATTTTAGAAGCAAGTGAAACAGTGATTGCAACTTTAAATACGATTTCTTCAGGAGATGCAGATGCATCTATTGATGGTGCAAATACTACAGCTACAGTAACTATTTCAGATAATGATGCAGCTTCCTTAGCAATAGAAGATATAACAATTACTGAAGGAGTAGATGCCGTATTTACGGTAACTTTAACTGGAAACGTTCAGGGCGGATTTACTATTAATTATGCAACCGCAGATGGGTCAGCTATTGAACCAGGTGATTATGATGCTAAAACAGGAACGCTTATTTTTACAGGAACAGATACAGAATCTAAAACAATTACCATTTCAACGAATGATGATAGTTATTTAGAAGCAGTGGAAAATTTTGTACTGAATTTAAGTGACATTAGTAATACACTGGTAACATTTGATAATCAAGCAACAGCAGTATTGAATGATAATGATACAGCTACGCTTTCTGTTGAAGATGTAACAGTAGATGAAGGAAATAATGCAGTATTTACAGTAGTTTTAACTGGAAATGTTCAAGGAGGTGTAAGTATAGATTATGCAACCGCAGATGATTCAGCCATTGCTTTAGATGATTTAGATTATTCAACAACTTCAGGGCCATTGAATTTTACAGGAACAAAATCAGAATCTTTCACGATTACAGTTCCTACTACAGAAAATGCTATTGCGGAACCAATAGAAAGTTTTTATTTAAACTTCTCAAATAGTAGTAATGCATTAGTTACTTACGATGCACAAGCCATTGGAACAATTACGGATGATGATGTGTATACAATAAGTATTGCCGATAATTCAATAGCAGAGACCGAGAGTGCTCAGAAAATGAATTTACAAGTTACAATGAGTGGAGTAGCTCAAGAAAATGTTGTGTTAAGTTTTTCTACAACCGCAGATTCAGCAACAGCAACAACAGATTTCATTGCTCAAAGTGGAACTACTTATACCATACCAGCAGGAAGTACAACTGTTGCTATTCCAATAGATATATTAGGAGATTTAATATTAGAACCAACAGAAACTTTTAAAGGAATAATTACTTTAAGTGATTCAAATGGCCAAGCAATAACGATTTTAGATGAAGAAGGAGAAGCAGAGGGAGAGATTACTGACAATGATGCTGCAAGTGTATCGATTGCAGATGTAAGTGTAAATGAAGATGCAGGCACAGCAACATATACGGTAACTTTAACAGGAAATGTACAAGATAGCTTTACGGTAGACTATGCAACGAGTGATGCAACGGCAGTTGCAGGAGAAGATTATACAGCAACTAGTGGAACCTTAGACTTCCCTGCAAACTCAGTAAGTGGAACAACAAAAACGTTCACTGTAACAATTACAGATGATAATTTGGTTGAGCCTACAGAAACTTACACGGTAACATTAAGTGATATTACAGGTTTAGCTACCATTTCAGAATCCATAGTAACGGGAACGATTGTTGACAACGATTCCTCAGAGGTAAGTATAGTAGCAACAACCCAGGGAGATGAAGAAGGCCCAGTTGATGGCTTGTTCACATTGACAATGACCAATGCAGTAAGTACCGATACCGAAGTAACGTTTGTAGTAAGCGGAACAGCTACAGAGGGTACTGATTATGACGCTATTGGCACAACAGTAATAATACCAGCAAATGAAACGACCGTAACTATTCCAGTAGCGGTGATTGATGATAATTTAGTAGAGACAGGAGGAGAAACGGTAATTGTAACTCTAAGCTCAACCAATACTGCAGTAGCAGTAGGATCAACAAAAGAAGCAACGATAACCATTGCCGATGATGATTCCTCAGAGGTAAGTATAGTAACAACAACTCAGGCAGGTGAACCAACTAGTAATGGACTGTTCACATTGACAATGACCAATGCAGTAAGTACAGCTACCGAAGTAACATTTACAGTAGCAGGAACAGCGACAGAAGGAACAGATTATGCAGCGATAGGCACTACAGTAACAATACCAGCAAATGAAACGACCGTAACTATTCCAGTAACGGTAACTGATGATAATTTAGTAGAGACAGGAGGAGAAACAGTAATTGTAACTCTAAGCTCAAGCAATACTGCAGTAGCAGTAGGGTCAACAAAAGAAGCAACGGTAACCATTGCTGATGATGATGTATCAGAGGTAAGTATAGTAGCAACAACCCAGGGAGATGAAGAAGGCCCAGTTGATGGCTTGTTTACATTGACAATGACCAATCCGGTGAGCACAGCTACCAAAGTAACGTTTGTAGTAAACGGAACAGCAACAGAGGGTACTGATTATGATGCTATTGGCACCACAGTAATAATACCAGCCAATGGAACAACAGCAACAATTGCTATCGATGTTACAGATGATACTATTGTTGAAACTATAGGAGAAACAGTAATTGTAACTCTAAGTTCAACCAATACAGCTGTATTAGTAAGTGCTTCAAATAATGAGGCAACAGTAACAATCAATGATAATGACGCATCAGAAATCAGTATTGCAGCAACAACTCAGGCAAGTGAACCAGACAGTAATGGACTGTTCACATTGACAATGACCAATGCAGTAAGTACCGATACCGAAGTAACGTTTGTAGTAAGCGGAACAGCTACAGAAGGAACAGATTATGCAGCGATAGGCACAACAGTAATAATACCAGCAAATGAAACGACCGTAACTATTCCAGTAGCGGTGATTGATGATAATTTAGTAGAGACAGGAGGAGAAACGGTAATTGTAACTCTAAGCTCAACCAATACTGCAGTAGCAGTAGGATCAACAAAAGAAGCAACGATAACCATTGCCGATGATGATTCCTCAGAGGTAAGTATAGTAACAACAACTCAGGCAGGTGAACCAACTAGTAATGGACTGTTCACATTGACAATGACCAATGCAGTAAGTACAGCTACCGAAGTAACATTTACAGTAGCAGGAACAGCGACAGAAGGAACAGATTATGCAGCGATAGGCACTACAGTAACAATACCAGCAAATGAAACGACCGTAACTATTCCAGTAACGGTAACTGATGATAATTTAGTAGAGACAGGAGGAGAAACAGTAATTGTAACTCTAAGCTCAAGCAATACTGCAGTAGCAGTAGGGTCAACAAAAGAAGCAACGGTAACCATTGCTGATGATGATGTATCAGAGGTAAGTATAGTAGCAACAACCCAGGGAGATGAAGAAGGCCCAGTTGATGGCTTGTTTACATTGACAATGACCAATCCGGTGAGCACAGCTACCAAAGTAACGTTTGTAGTAAACGGAACAGCAACAGAGGGTACTGATTATGATGCTATTGGCACCACAGTAATAATACCAGCCAATGGAACAACAGCAACAATTGCTATCGATGTTACAGATGATACTATTGTTGAAACTATAGGAGAAACAGTAATTGTAACTCTAAGTTCAACCAATACAGCTGTATTAGTAAGTGCTTCAAATAATGAGGCAACAGTAACAATCAATGATAATGACGCATCAGAAATCAGTATTGCAGCAACAACTCAGGCAAGTGAACCAGACAGTAATGGACTGTTCACATTGACAATGACCAATGCAGTAAGTACCGATACCGAAGTAACATTTACAGTAGCAGGAACAGCGACAGAAGGAACAGATTATGCAGCGATAGGCACCACAGTAATAATACCAGCAAATACTAAAACAATTACAATCCCAGTAACGGTAACTGATGATGATTTAGTAGAGACAGGAGGAGAAACGGTAATTGTAACTCTAAGTTCAACAATCAATACAGCTGTATCAGTAAGTGCTTCTAATGATAAGGCTACAGTAACAATCAGTGACAATGATGCAGCATCTTTAACAGTTTCAAATGTTACTGTTGATGAAGGAAATAATGCAGTGTTTACGGTTGTTTTAACTGGAAATGTTCAAGGAGGTGTAAGTATAGATTATACAACCGCAGATGATTCAGCTTTATCAAGTTCGGATTATACGATAACTTCAGGAACATTGAATTTTACAGGAACAGAATCAACAGGAGAAGAATCTATCATCATATCAGTTTCAACAACAGAAGATGCTATTGCGGAACCAATAGAAAGTTTTTATTTAAACTTCTCAAATAGTAGTAATGCATTAGTTACTTATGATGCACAAGCCATTGGAACAATTAAGGATGATGATGCGTATACAATAAGTATTGCCGATAATTCAATAGCAGAGACCGAGAGTGCTCAGAAAATGAATTTACAAGTAACAATGAATGGAGTAGCTCAAGAAGATGTTGAGTTAAGTTTTTCTACAACCGCAGATTCAGCAACAGCAACAACAGATTTTATTGCTCAAAGTGGAATTACTTATACCATACCAGCAGGAAGTACAACTGTTGCTATTCCAATAGATATATTAGGAGATTTAATATTAGAACCAACAGAAACCTTTAAAGGAACAATAACTTTAAGTAATTCAAATGGCCAAGCAATAACGATTTCAGAAGGAAAAGGAGAGGCTACAGGAACGATTACCGATAATGATAAAGCCAATGTAAGCATTGCAGCAACAGATGCAACAGCGAGTGAGTCAAGTGATAATGGTGAGTTTACAATAAGTATCAGTAATGCCAGTGATGTTGATACGGATGTAAGTTACACCGTAACCGGTACAGCAGATGCAACGGATGATTATACAGCCTTAACAGGAACAGCAACGATTCCAGCAGGACAAACATCTGTAACTATAGCAGTAGATGTTAAAGAAGATGATATCTTAGAAACATCTGAAACAGTAATTGCAACTTTAAATACGATTTCTTCAGGTGATGATGATGCAAGTATTGATACTAATAATGATGAAGCAACAGTAACCATTTCAGATAACGATGCAGCTTCCTTAGAAATTAGTGATATTACAGTTACAGAAGGAACAGATGCCGTATTTACGGTAAGCTTAACAGGAGACGTTCAAGGCGGATTTACTATTAATTATGCAACCGCAGATGGGTCAGCTATTGAACCAGGTGATTATACAAACACATCTAGTACACTTACTTTTACAGGAACTGATGCAGAATCTAAAACAATTACCATTTCAACAAATGATGATAGTTATTTAGAAGCAGTGGAAAATTTTGTACTGAATTTAAGTGACATTAGTAATACACTGGTAACATTTGATAATCAAGCAACAGCAGTATTGAATGATAATGATACAGCTACGCTTTCTGTTGAAGATGTAACAGTAGATGAAGGAAATAATGCAGTATTTACAGTAACCTTAACAGGAAATGTTCAAGGAGGCGTAAGTATAGATTATGCAACCGCAGATGATTCAGCTTTATTAAGTTCGGATTATACGATAACTTCAGGGCCATTGAATTTTACAGGAACAAAATCAATAGGAAAAGAATCTATCATCATATCAGTTCCAACAACAGAAGATGCTATTGCGGAACCAATAGAAAGTTTTTATTTAAACTTCTCAAATAGTAGTAATGCATTAGTTACTTACGATACACAAGCCATTGGAACAATTACGGATGATGATGCGTATACAATAAGTATTGCCAATAATTCAATAGCAGAGACCGAGAGTGCTCAGAAAATGAATTTACTAGTAACAATGAATGGAATTGCTCAAGAAGATGTTGTATTAAGTTTTTCTACAACCGCAGATTCAGCAACAGCAACAACAGATTTTATTGCTCAAAGTGGAACTACTTATACCATACCAGCAGGAAGTACAACTGTTGCTATTCCAATAGATATATTAGGAGATTTAATATTAGAACCAACAGAAACTTTTAAAGGAATAATTACTTTAAGTAATTCAAATGGCCAAGCAATTACCATTTTAGATGGAGAAGCAGAAGCAGAGGGAGAGATTACTGACAATGATGCTGCAAGTGTATCGATTGCAGATGTAAGTGTAAATGAAGCAGCAGGCACAGCAACATATACGGTAACTTTAACAGGAAATGTACAAGAAGCATTTAGTGTTGATTATGCAACAAGTAATGAAACCGCAATTGCAGGAGAAGATTATACAGCAACTAGTGGAACGTTAGACTTCCCTGCAAATTCAGTAAGTGGAACAACAAAAACGTTCACCGTAACAATTACAGATGATAGTGTTTTAGAATCAACAGAGACTTATAAAGTAATCTTAAGTGATATTACAGGAGGATTGGTAACAATATCAAATGCAGAGGCTATTGGAGAGATTACCGATAATAATGCAGCAACGGTAACGATTGCCGATATTTCACAAAATGAAGACAATGGAGACATCACAGTAACCGCTACGTTAAGTGCTGCAGTTCAAGGCGGCTTCACAGTAGATGTAACTACAGCCGATGGCACAGCAATGACATCAGATAGTGATTACGCAGCCGTAACGAGTCAGACGTTAACCTTTGCAGGAACTGTAGGTGAGACAGAAACCTTTACGATTACACCAACTTCGGACACAAAACTAGAATCAGATGAGATCTTAACAGTTTCAATGAGTAGTTTAGCTGGAACAAGTTTAGCAGTAGACATTACAGACACTGCCACGGTAACAATCACCAATGATGATGCAGCAAGTGTATCTATAGCCGATGTAAGTGTAGATGAAGTAGCAGGCACAGCAACATATACGGTAACTTTAACAGGAAATGTTCAAGAAGAATTTAGTGTTGATTATGCAACAAGTGACAATGCAAGTGCGTTGGCAAGTGTAGATTATACAGCGTCTAGTGGAACATTAACGTTCCCAGCAGGTTCAGAGACAGGTGATGTACAAACGTTTACGGTCTCAATCATCGATGATAGTTTTGTAGAACCAACTGAAACGTACACAGTAATGTTAAGTGATATTACAGGAGGATTGGTAACAATATCAGATGCAGAGGCAATTGGAGAGATTACTGATAATGATGCAGCAAGTGTATCGATAGCCGATGTAAGTGTAGATGAAGCAGTAGGGTTAGCAACATACATAGTAACCTTAACAGGAAATGTACAAGATAGCTTTACGGTAGACTATGCAACGAGCGATGCAACGGCAGTTGCAGGAGAAGATTATATAGCGACTAGTGGAACGTTAGACTTCCCTGCAAACTCAGCAAATGGAACAATAAAAATCTTCACGGTAGCTATAAGTGATGACAGTCAATTAGAACCAACTGAAACGTACACAGTGACGTTAAGTGACATTACAGGATTGACAAAAATTTCAGATGCAGAGGCTATAGGAACGATTACCGATAATGATGCAGCAAGTGTATCGATTGCCGATGTAAGTGTAAATGAAGGAGCAGGCACAGCAACGTTTACGGTAACCTTGACAGGAAATGTACAAGATCCATTTAGTGTTGATTATGTAACAAGTGACAATGCAAGTGCGTTGGCAAGTGTAGATTATACAGCGACTAGTGGAACACTTAATTTCCCATCAGATTCAGAGACAGGCGATGTACAAACGTTTACGGTCTCAATCACCGATGATAGTTTTGTAGAATCAACAGAAACTTACACGGTAACCTTAAGTGATATTACAGGTTTAGCTACCATTTCAGATGGAACAGCAATTGGAACTATCATAGACAATGATTCCTCAGTAGTAAGTATAGCAGCAACAACTCAGGCGAGTGAACCAAATAACAATGGATTGTTTACTTTAACAATGACCAATGCAGTAAGTACAGCAACAGTAATTAGTTACAATGTAGCAGGAACAGCAACAGCGGATACAGATTATACAGCCTTAACAGGAAGTGTGATAATACCAGCAGGCGCAACAACAGTAACGATTCCAGTAACTGTAATTGATGATGCAATTGTAGAGACAGGTGGAGAGACAGTTGTTGTAACCTTAACAGGAACTGACAACGAAGTAACTTTAGGAACTATAGCAGCTACAGTAATAATCAGTGATAATAACGCATCAAAAATTAGTATTGCAGCAACAACTCAGGCAAGTGAACCAAACAGTAATGGACTGTTCACCTTAACAATGACCAATGCAGTAAGTACAGCTACCGAAGTAACATTTACAGTAGTAGGAACAGCGACAGAGTCCACAGATTATGCTGCGATAGGAACTACCGTAATAATACCAGCAAATACTAAAACAATTACAATTCCAGTAACGGTGATTGATGATAATTTGGTAGAGACAGGTGGAGAGACAGTTGTTGTAACCTTAACAGGAACTGACACAGCAGTAACATTAGATACTACAGTGGCAACAGTAACAATTAGCGATAATGATGTATCAGAAGTAAGTATTGCAGCAACAACTCAGGCAGGTGAACCTGGATTTGATGGCTTGTTCACTTTAACAATGACCAATGCAGTAAGTACAGATACTGAAGTAACATTTACAGTAGCAGGAACAGCGACAGAGTCCACAGATTATGCAGCGATAGGCACAACAGTAATAATACCAGCAAATACTAAAACAATTACAATACCAGTAACGGTGATTGATGATAATTTAGTAGAGACTGGCGGAGAAACAGTTGTTATCACGATGACAGGAACAAGTACTGCAGTTACTTTAGGAACAACAGTAGCAACGGTAACATTAGGAGATGATGATGCTTCAATGGTTAGTATAGCAGCAACGGATCAAGCAAGTGAACCAAGCAGTAATGGACTGTTCACTTTAACACTGAGTGAAGCTGTTAATATTGCTACTGAAGTTAGCTATACCGTAACAGGAACAGCAAACGAAGGAATAGATTACGAAGCCTTATCAGGAACGGTTATAATACCAGCAGGAGAGACCTCAGTAACCATTCCAGTAGTAGTTATTGATGACAGTTTAGTAGAAACCGGTGGAGAAACTGTAGTAGTAACATTAACAGGAACAAGTTCAGCAGTTAGCGTTAATGCATCTAAAGACCAGGCAATAGTCACCATTGGAGATAATGATACTTCAGAAGTAAGTATTGCAGTAACAACTCAGGCAAGTGAACCAGACAGTAATGGATTGTTTACCTTAACAATGACCAATGCAGTAATTGTCGATACCGAAGTTACATTAACAGTATCAGGTACGGCTACAGCAGGAACAGATTACTCAAGCATAGGAACAACAATAACAATACCAGCAGGAGAGACATCAGTAACCCTTCCGGTAGTAGTTATTGATGATAATTTAATAGAGACTGGAGGAGAGACAGTAGTAGTAACATTAGTAGCAACAGACACTGCAGTTACTCTAGGAACAACAAATGAAGCTACAGTAATAATTGGTGATGATGATTCAGTAACAATGGATATTACTAGTGTGTCAGTTGTAGAGGGTGATAGTGGAACAACCATTTTTGAATTTGAAGTTAGGTTATCAGGTAGTTCTAATTTAATAACTACTGTAGATTACAGTACAATAGATGGTTCTGCTTCTGTTTTAGAGAATGATTATGTAGAACTTTCAATAAGTACTTTAACCTTCTTACCTGGGGAAACCATTAAGACAATTAAAGTAGTTGTAAACACTGATAATTTAGCAGAATTAGATGAAGTATTTACTGTTGAATTGACTAATTTAATTACAAATGGTAGTGCTATTACTTTAGCAAATACCACAGGAGTTGGAACAATTATTAATGATGATTATTCACCTATTTTAACGGATGTAATTATATCAGGAATAGAAGATAACAATGTACAGTTTGCTACGGGTGATTTTATTACATCATTTAGTGATGCAGATGGAGATACATTATATAGCATTACAATAGTTAGTTTACCTGAAAATGGTATTTTATATCTCGATAACGCAGTAGTAAATGTTGGAGATATTATACCGGCTGTTGCTATTAATAATTTAGAGTTTGTTCCAAATTCAAATTGGTACGGACAAACAAGTTTTGATTATAATGCATCAGATGGTACAAATTCAGCCTTGGTTAATGAGCAAGTTATTATTACAATTACAACTGTAGATGATTTCCCAATTGCCAATGATGATTTTATTACAACAGAACAAAATAGTGCTATTGTAGATGGTTTAACTGCAGAAAATGATATTCCTAGTGGAGATGGAGGTAATGTTTGGAGTTTGGTTGGAGAAAATGGAGGAGCTCAACATGGAACTGTATCAATGAATTCAGAAGGTGTTTATACATATACTCCAGATACATATTTCTTTGGAACTGATAGCTTTGTTTATTCTATAACCGATGTAGATGGAGATACTTCAAATGCAGTTGTAACTATTACTGTAGTAGTTACTTCAAACGCATCAATTGAATTAATTAAAACTGCAACTGTACAAGGAGATGGAATGGTTGGTGATATTATTACGTATACATTTACTATTACTAATACTGGAAATGTTACTTTAAATGATATTAGTTTAAATGATGTTTTAATTTCTGAAACTTCAATAGCTGAAATTGGAATGTTAGAACCTAATAAAACTGCTAGCGTAAATGCTTATTACACAATTACACAAGCTGATGTTGATGCAGGAAGTGTAACTAATTCAGCAACTGCTTCTGGTGTTGATGTTTTAGGTAATGAGATTTCAGATATTTCAGATAATGGAATTATAAATGACGGTAATGATAATCCAACAATAACTTCGTTAGAGCAAAAACCTGAAATTTCAATAATTAAAACTGGTGTGTTTAATGATGATAATTCAGATGGTTATGCACAAGTTGGAGAAACAATTACATATAATTTTACAGTAAGCAATATTGGTAATGTAACATTGTATGACGTAATTGTTGAAGATCCATTGCCAGGTGTAGTTGTTTATGGAGACCCAATAACTCTAGAAGCAGGTGTAACTGATAATGAAACATTTACTGCTACTTATGAAATTACACAACAAGATATTAATTTAGGAAGTGTTATAAATCAGGCATTTGTAACAGCAATTAGTTCTAAAGGAATTGTTGTAGGTGATGCATCAGATGATATAGATAGCTATGGTGATAATCCTACTGTATTAGGAGTTTCAGGATGTGTAATTGAAGTGTTTAATGCAGTTTCTCCTAATGGCGATGGTGATAACGATGTATTCTATATTAGAGGTTTAGAATGTTATTCGGATAATAGAGTAGAGATTTACAACCGTTGGGGAGGTTTAGTATTTGCACGTGACCATTACAATAATACCGATAGAGCTTTTAAAGGAATTTCTGAAGGTAAATTAACCGTAAATCAATCGGATGAGCTACCAGATGGTACTTACTTTTATATTTTAAAATATAAAGATGCAGATGGTAATGCACATCAAAAAGCAGGTTACTTGTACATAAATAGAAGATAGATAATTAAATTATATACCAATAGGAAGTAAATTTTAGAGGTATATTAAAAATGAATAGATGAAAAATAAAATTTTAGCATTTGGATTGCTCCTTTTAGTTGGTTATAGTTATGCCCAGCAAGATGCACAATTTACACAGTATATGTATAATACTATAAGTGTTAACCCTGCATATGCTGGATCTAATGTTGGAGCAAGTCTTTTTCTATTAAATCGTTCACAATGGGTGGGTATAGATGGTGCGCCCGTTACAACAAACGCATCAATTCACACCCCAATAAATAGAAGTAATGTTGGTTTAGGTTTGTCTATAATTAATGATAAAATAGGGCCTTCAGATGAAAGTACCGTAGCTATAGATTTTTCATATACATTATTAATTTCTGATACTTATAAATTAGCATTTGGTTTAAAAGCTAGTGGAAATTTACTAAATATTGATTTTAATAAGTTAAATCAATACGATCAAAACGATTATAGTTTTGAAACCAATGTAGATAATAAATTTTCGCCTAATGTTGGTGTAGGTTTGTATCTATATTCAGATAAAACTTATATTGGTTTATCAGCACCTTATTTGTTAGAAACGAAACATTTTGATAAATATGCAGATGTTGGAACAAATAGTTATATAGCTCAAGAACGACTTCATTATTATTTAATTGCAGGTCATGTTTTTGATTTGAGTACTGATTTAAAATTTAAACCTTCTTTTTTATTAAAAACAGTTGAAGGGGCTCCTTTACAGTTTGATATTTCAGGGAATTTTTTAATTAATGAGAAATTTACTGCAGGTGTTGCTTATAGATGGGACATTGCTGTAAGTGCATTGGTTGGATTTCAGGTTAGTGATTCCTTTTTTATTGGCTACGGTTATGATTTAGAAACCACAAAATTAGCAAACTATAATTCAGGATCTCATGAAATATTTTTAAAGTATAATTTCTTTAATAGATTTGGAAAAGTAATATCGCCTAGATTCTTTTAATACTATTAAAAATTAAAAATAACTTTAAAATTCCATTAAAATAAGAAATATGAAAAACATAATAATTGTAATTTTTATAAGTCTATCAACCCTAGGCTTTGCACAAGAAAAATATAAGATAGCTGATAGTTTTTTTGAGAAAATGCAATATTTAGAAGCTGCTAAAGAATATAAAGCAGCAATCGATAATGGAGATAATTCAAAAGATGTTTTTCAAAAGATAGGGGATGCATACTATTTTAATACCAATATGGAAAGTGCCAATAAATGGTACGGTAAATTAATTACCTTGTATAAAGAAGCGTTAAATGCAGAATATTTTTTTAGATATTCAAAATCATTTCAAGGTATTGGAAAATACGGAGCAGCTAAAAAATGGATGAAAGTATTTGAAGAGAAAAGTAATAAAAACCAATTAAATAAAACTGCTAATTTACAAGCAAATTCAGAAGTTATTTTAGACCAAGAACAGCAATTTATACTAAGTAATTTATCAATAAATACTGTGTTTTCAGATTTTGGTCCTATGTATTATAATGATAAATTGGTATATGCTTCTGCAATTGATTCTACTTATAATAAAACTAGTAATTATAAAATTAAGAAACCACTTTTTTTTAATCTGTATTTGGGAGATATAGACTATAAAAATACAGATGTAACTATGGTTAAAGATTTTTCAAAAGTGTTAAATTCTAAATACCATGAAGCTACATTGTCTTTTTCTTCAGATTTCAAAAAAGTATATTATACACGTAATAATTACAATGGAAGTGGTGTAGATGGAGTAAAAATAAATAGATTAAAGCTTTATAGTGCTACATTAGTTGAAGGAGTTGATGGAAAAAAAGATTGGCAAAATATTAAAGAATTGCCATTTAATAGTGAAGAATATTCTGTAGGCCATCCAGCATTAAGTGCAGATGGAACAAAATTATATTTTGTTTCAGATATGCCAGGGTCCATAGGTGAAACGGATATTTTTGTTGTTGATATTTTAAAAGACGACGTATATTCTAAACCTCGAAATTTGGGGACTAAAATTAATACCTCTGGAAAAGAAATGTTTCCTTTTATAACTAAAAACAAGTTGTATTTTGCTTCTGATGGACATAATGGTTTGGGAGGTTTAGATGTTTTTGAAAGTAATTACAATACTGTTTTTGAAGCTGCTATTAATTTAGGCGCACCGCTAAATAGTGTTTTAGATGATTTTGGCTATATTGTTAATGAAGAAACTAATAACGGTTTTGTATGTTCGAATAGAAATTCAGGTAAAGGAGATGATGATATCTATTTTTTTGAGAGAATTCCGGTAGGTGATTGTAAACAATTTGTAGAAGGATATATTTCCAATAATTTAACCGGTGAGAAAATTTCTGATGCAACTGTAAGTCTATATTCAAATGAAGGGGAGAAGTTGGAGGAAATTCAAACTGATATTAATGGAAATTATTCTTTTGAAAAAGAAATTAGTTGTAATACCAATTACCTAATAAAGGTTAAAAAAAGAGGGTATAACGTTAAAGAAAAACCATTTTTAACAACAGAAAAATCACAAAAAATAACTATACCTGTTGGGATAGATAAATTAAATAAACTTATTGTAGAAGAAAATGGTTTGTTAAAAATAAAAGTAGGTACAATTTACTTTGATCTTGATAAATGGGATATTCGAGTAGATGCTGCACTTGAATTTGATAAAGTTGTGTTTTTATTAAAGCAGTATCCAAAAATGATAATAAATATAGAATCGCATACCGATTCTAGAGGAAAAGATGCATATAATTTAATTTTGTCTGACAAGAGAGCAAAAGCAACCAGAGATTATATTATTTCAAAAGGTATTGATGCAAAAAGAATAATTAGTGCCAAAGGCTTTGGAGAAACTCAATTAATAAATAAATGTAAAAATGGAGTTCCTTGTTCAGAAATGTTACACCAACTAAATAGACGGTCTGAGTTTATAATTCTTAAAATGTAATTATTACTTTTTGAAGTTTATTTTTACTTTGAAAATACAATTGTCTAAATTATTAAAAAAGGGTAATTAATTATATAATTTTTTTATAAATGCAGCTAGTTTTTCTCCGTGCAAATTACTTGCTATAATTTTCCCTTCTCTATCTATAATATAATTGGTAGGAAGTGAAGAAATTCCATATTCAATAGCTACAGCTGTTTTAAAACCTTCAACAGTAGAAACATTTGTCCACGTTCTATTGTCTGTTTTAAGAGCTTTTAACCAACGTTCTTTATTAGAATCTAATGATATACCATAGATTTCAAATCCATTAGAATTATAATCGTTATAGAGTTTATTAAGTAGTTTGCTTTCTGCTCTACAAGGAGGGCACCAGCTAGCCCAAAAATCTATTAATGTATATTTTCCTTTAATAGTGTCTAGATTGATAAGTTTATTAAATTGATCGGGCATTTTAATATTTGATATACTACTACCAATACTTGTTTTTTTAAGAAGTTCAATTTTTTTAACAAGTTTATTTGTAATTTCTAGATTTGGGTGCGCATCTTTAAAGTTTGAAACAACTTGACCTAAAGTTTCTAAATTCTCATTATTCCATCGTATAGAAGTAGGGTAAATTGCTATTGAAGTTCCCATAGTGTCTTTTATAAATTGTGCCAATTCATTTAGGTGTATTTTATAGTTTTCAACTTCAAGTGTTCTTAAACTAGTAATTAACTGTTCGTTTCCATCTTGCTTTAAATTTTTTATACGATCTCTTACAGAGGTAACTAATCGGTTTAATGAGTTTTTTCTAAAAGTTTCATAATCGGTTAATAATTGAGTGTCATTAGAACCTGAAACTATTAAATCATCGTTTAAACTTCCATTAATCTTAATGTGTTGCCCTTTGTTTATGGCTAGTTGAAGTGTTTTATTACTATTAAATGTTAGGTTGTATATGTTTGGTTCTAAAAAATAGACAGCATCAAATTTTCCGCGTTTGTCAACTTTTAAAGTGTCAATTATTAGAGCTTTTTTACTTTGAATATCTTTTACTTCTGATAGTATTATATAATCTGTTTCTAAATCTGAAATATTTCCAGAAATAATAAATGAATTATTGTTTTTTGTTGTACACCCATTTAATACTAAAGTTAAAAATAGTATGGTTAATAAATTTAGGTAGTTAGTAAGTTTCATTATTTAAAAAGTTTAATTTCTTTGACGTAAATACTTATTTTAACTAACAGATTTATACTTTAAATATTTAAATCCGTTTCTTCCTTAACAACAGTTAAAAAGTTTGGAAATAAAGTAGGTGCTAAATTTTTTATAGGTTCATATAAAATAGAAGTCTCTTTTTGATCTTCAGTAATAAATGGAATAGTATTGTTTAACTTAGTAAAAATCAAAAGCGCAATACTTAAAATAAGCCCTATTTTTAGAATTCCAAAAACACCGCCAAGTAGTTTGTTTAGCATTCCAAGAGCTGCAAAATCGGCAATTTTTGTAAATAATTTACCCAATAAGCCAATAGCTAACACAATAATAGCAAAAGTAATAGCAAAAGAAATTATAGTAATATATCTTTCTTCCCAAGATAATCTGTCAGATAAAAAATCTCCAACAAAATAAGAAAAGTGAATTGCGCCATAAACACCGGCAATTAAGGCAAGTAGTGAAGCTATTTCAACGAATAATCCTTTAAACAAACCTCTAATAAAACCTAATAATAAGAGTGCGGCAATAATAATGTCAAAAGTATTCATATTAATGTTTTTGTAAATATACATGAATCGATTTGTATATTTGTAACCTAACAAAAAATATCAAATGGCAAGAGATGAAAAATTAAAGGAAGATTACGAGCGAATTCTCGAAATCTTAGCGAGCAGGTTTGGAGATGGTGAGCAGTTAAACTTAGATGCAATTATTTATTTAATAGGTGTGCAAGAATTAGGAAAAGGTGCTATAGAATTTAAAAAAGATGACAAAGTTAATTTAATGCATATTGCAATTTGTAGGTTATTAGAACCCTTTGGTTATTACGAATTTGACTTTTTTGATGATGATGGTTGGCCACATTATAAAACTTTAGAAGAATTACCTCCGTTAAAATCTGGCGAACAAACTGTGCTTATGAAAGAAGCTATAGTTTTATATTTTAAAGAACAAGAATTAATACCAAATTAATTTAGTTATTGTTTTAAATTAATACACAGAAGTGTATAATTTTAGAGCAGCTTGAAATCCAAAATACGTTTAATTTGTTAACTAATAATAAGTGATTTTATTAAAAATAATAGAATCACTTATATTTGGTCTAATTTTTGAATAATTGTAACAAAAAATAAAATGTTAAAAAAAATAGTATTAATACTGTTGTTTATCAGTGCAGCAGCTCAAAGTCAAACTTTTATTAAAGGAACTATGAGTCCTGTAATTAGCGATTTAGAATATGTAATTTTATATCAACTAAAAGGATCAAAACAGTTATATGTTGCTAATGTTGATATAGATAATGGGGAGTTTACAATAGATTTTCCTGAAAATTCGCCAAAAGGAGTCTATCGATTAATGTACGATATGAACAATGGAGGATATGTAGATTTTTTATATTCCAAAGAAAGTGTTGAATTAAAATTTAATCCAAGTTATCCTTTTGGAACTACTGAATTTATAACTTCCGAAGAAAATAAACTCTACGAAAATTATAAATCTAAAACAGATAATTTAAAGCAGCAATTAGATTCTTTACAGTTAGTATATTTTAGATTACAAGATGAATCTGCACTTAAACTTACAAGTGAAAATTATAATAAAACGCTTAAGAATTATAAAGAAACACAAGCGGATTTTATAAATAAATCTAAAAACAAATTAGCATATAATTTTATAAAAGCAAGTGAAAGGTACTATGCTCCTGAAGTATTTTCTTCTCCACAATTATATTTAAATAGTGAAAAATTACATTATTTTGATGCAGTTGATTTTAATGATATTGTATTACAAAATTCAATTTTTTATACTGAGAAAATTGTAGATTATGTATTTTATTTAAATAGGTCAGATGAAATTGATGTTCAAAATAAATTGTATATAAATGCAGTAAATGAAATTTCAGAAAAAATAGGGGATAATACGGCGTTAAAAAGTGAAATGTTAATAACATTAATGTATAATTTTTCTCAGTTAGAAAATATTACACTTATAGATTATATAGTTGAAAACCTCTATAATAAACTTCCAGTAGAAAATCAAAATCAAGCAGATATTGATCAAATATTAGAAAGTGTTAAATTGGCTGTTGGTAGACCAGCACCTGATTTTACTTGGGATGAAAAGGGCATACAAAAAAGTTTATATAATGAAAATGAAGCTTCAACTTATATGTTAATTTTTTGGAGCACAACTTGTTCCCATTGTTTAAATGAAGTTCCTCAATTGTACGATTTACTGAAAGATGATGAAGATGTAAAAGTTATTGCTATTGCTCTAGAAAATGATGAATTAGGCTTTAATCATTATTCTGAAAAATTTGAAAAATGGACAAATGTTCTTGGTTTAAATAAATGGGAAAACCCTATTGGAAATGCATATGATATTACATCTACACCAAGTTATTTTATTTTAGATGCTAATAAAAAAATAATTTCTAAACCTTATGCTTTAAGTGATGTTCAGAATTATTTTAAAAAAGATTAAAATAAATTATATAGGCTGTTTAAAATATTTTGAAAGTTTAAAATAACACAATATTACTATTTTAAACAGCCTAAATTTTTGATTTAATGGCTACATTGGTGGTCTTCTTCATGTGTATGAGAACACGTAATACCATTATCTAAAATTTCTCCTTTTAAAAAGTTAGTTACAATTTCTTTAGTATTTCCAGTACAACCGCGTATTACTTCAATATTAAATTTATTTAATACGTTAATTGCTCCCTGACCTATTCCTCCGGCTAGCATAATAGTTACGCCGTGTTCAGCTAAAACTTGGGCAATATTAGATTTACAACCGCAACCTTGATCAGATGCCAATATTTGAGTTGCAATTATTTTGTTTTCTTCTGAAATAGTATAGATTTCATAAAATTTACATTTCCCAAAATGATCTTCTATTTGGTTATTTTCAGTAACTGGTATTGCAATTATTTTCATTGTTATTTAATTTTAAAAGACTATTAATTATTTATTTTAATTAACTCTTTAGAGTTATTTTCATTGTTTTTTATGCATTTGCTATGGTGTTTTTTGTCTTCAATAAGTTTAAAACACTTTTTGCACCTATGCCATTCTTTTTCAAACTCATAGTTGCCGCCATCAATAACAATTGCTTTTCCTTCAACAAATGCTTTGGTAATATTTTTTAGAGCTTTATTATAAATTCTAGTTAGCGTTGGTCTGGAGATATTCATTAATACAGCTGCTTCTTTTTGTTGTAGCATTTCATAATTAACCAAACGAATACTTTCATATTCTTCCATAGTTAATTGTATAACTTCAAGTTTACATTTAGGAATTCCAAAAGGTTTAAACCCTTTCATTTTTGGAGGTTTGGAAACTCTTCTGTTTTTTTCTGGTCTTGCCATATTAAATCTAAAAATCAATTTAAAGTACAAATATAATGAACCTAGGTTCATAATTATAACATTATTAGTTATATTTGATAAATTTTTTATTTTAATGGAAACAAAAATTAATAATTCAGTAACTACCCAGTATAAAGTTGTTTTTTCTAATATGTTAAACGATCAAAATAATTTGTTTGGAGGAATTGCAATGCAATGGATGGATGAAGTTTCTTATATTACCGCAATGCGTTTTACAAGAAAGAAAATGGTGACTGTTACAACAGATAAAATTAAATTTTTAAAGCCTGTAAAAGCTGGTGAAATAGTTCAGTTAATAGGAAAGGTTGTTAAAGTAGGATTGGTAAAAATTACAATTCAAGTAGAGCTGTTTTCCGAGCAATTAGATACAGGAATTAAACAAAAAGCAATTGAAGGTTTTTTTGTGTTTGCTGCAGTTGATACAAATAATAAGCCAATTAGAATTTAAAAGTGTAAAAAGGCATCCTCAATATGTTCAATTTTAAAACTGTGTTGATTTTTTAAAATTGCAATAATATCAAATCGGACTTCTACATCTAAATCTTTTGTGGTAATGTATTGGTTAATAGCCTCTACCAATAGTCTAATTTTTTTTGGGTTTACAAAGTCTTGAGGATTTCCAAAATAATTGCTCGAACGTGTTTTAACTTCTACAACAGCTAAAGTTTCACCTTTTAGTGCTATAATATCTACTTCTGCTTTTTTATAAAACCAATTTTTTTCTAGAATTTGATAGCCGTTTTTTAAAAGATATTCAGCAGCAAGCGCTTCTCCCTTTTTTCCTAATTCATTATGTGTAGCCATTTTTTTGATTTTTAGTAGTTATAGTCAGAATGAGTATTCTAAATATTTCTAAGCTTAAAGGTACTATAACTTTTTATAAAATGAGCTAAATAGAAAAAGGCTGTATAAAATAAATTTTTACAGCCTTTTTCTAAAGTTATTTATTTCAATTATTATTCCCCCATTTTAGCCCAACTATCACGTAAAGGAACGGTTCTGTTAAATACTAAATTATTTTCAGTAGCATCTGTATCAACACAAAAGTAACCTAAACGTTGAAACTGAAATCTATCTAATATTTTAGAATCCTTTAAACTAGGTTCTACAAAAGCCTCAATAATATTTAAAGAATCTGGATTTATAAATTCTTTAAAATCTTTGTCTTTATGTCCATCCGGAGCTTCATCTGTAAACAGGCGATCGTACACTCTTACTTCAGCTTTAACAGCGTGTTTTATAGAAACCCAATGCAATGTGCCTTTTACTTTTCGTTTACTAGCTTCTGTTCCGCTTCCACTTAAAGAATCTTCATCATAAGTACAATGAATTTCGGTTACTTCACCATTGGCATCTTTAACACAGCTTTCAGCTTTAATTATATATGCATTTTTTAAACGCACTTCTTTCCCTAATTTTAAACGGAAAAACTTTTTGTTGGCTTGTTCTCTAAAATCTTCTTTTTCAATATAAATTTCACGACTAAAAGGTACTGCTCTGCTACCAAAACCATCAGCATAATCGTTATAATTAGCATCTAAAAACTCCTCTTTATCTTCAGGGTAATTAGTAATAACCACTTTAACAGGATCTAAAACAGCCATAACACGTGGTGCTGTTTTATTTAAATCGTCTTTAATACAGTGTTCTAATAAAGCTACATCTGTAACATTGTCTCTTTTAGAAATCCCTGCAGTATCGCTAAATTTTCGAATAGCATTTGGTGTATAACCACGTCTTCTTAAACCTGAAATTGTAGGCATACGAGGATCATCCCAACCAGATACAATTTTTTCTTCAACTAATTGTAGTAATTTACGTTTACTCATTACAGTATAACTTAAATTTCTACGTGCAAATTCTCGCTGTTTTGGTCGTAAAGCTAATTTTGAAGCATCGAAAACTTGGTCAACATACCAATCGTATAAATCTCTATGGCTTTTAAACTCTAGCGTACAAATAGAATGAGAAATTTGTTCTAAATAATCACTTTCTCCGTGTGTCCAATCGTACATTGGGTAAATACACCAATTGTCACCAGTTCTATGGTGGTGTTTTTTTAAAATACGATACATAATTGGATCACGCATGTGCATATTGGTATGTTTCATATCAATTTTTGCACGTAACACATGAGAACCTTCTTCAAATTCTCCATTTTTCATTTTAAGAAAAAGGTCTAAATTTTCTTCAATACTTCTATCTCTATTTGGACTATTAGTTCCATGTTCTGTAGGCGTTCCTTTTTGATTTGCCATTTGTTCAGAAGATTGATTATCTACATAAGCTTTTCCTTCTTTAATAAGTGTAATTGTCCAATCAAATAATTGCTGAAAATAGTCAGATGAATACAGTTCTTTATCCCATTTAAAACCAAGCCATTCAATATCTTGTTTTATAGAATCTACATATTCTTGTTCTTCTTTTGCAGGGTTTGTATCATCAAAACGTAAATTAACAGGTGCATTATAGCGCAAACCTAATCCAAAATTTAAACAAATAGAAGCTGCATGACCAATATGTAAATATCCATTTGGTTCTGGCGGAAATCTAAATCGTAATTTATCTTTTGATAATCCGTTTGCTAAATCTTCCTCAATAATTTGTTCAATAAAATTCAGCGACTTTTTTTCTTCACTCATAATTCTAAAATAATAAGTTACAAAATTATCGATTTTTTTTGGCAATAACTATAAATAATTAATAGTACCTAAGTTTAAAAAGTATATTTTGGGCGTTCCCTTTCAGGTTGGGCTTTCACTACTCGCTTTTTTTGTTGTTTTTTTACAACAAAAAAGAGCTCAAACAGGTCGTTCAATCCCTAACGCAAATTTTGGGTTTTTATACTAATTTGGGTAATTACAAAAAATTTAATGCCTAATTTTGTAATTCATAATTAAATAAAAATGGGAGTTATAAAAGTAAAAAACATTCGTGTGTACGCCTATCACGGCTGTTTGGTTGAAGAAGGGAAAATAGGTTCAGATTATAGAGTGGATTTAACTGTAAAAGCAAATTTATCTAAATCAGCAATATCCGATAATCTTGCTGATACAGTAGATTATGTACATTTAAATAAGATTGTAAGAGAAGAAATGGCAATTAGATCTAAGCTATTAGAACAAGTTGCTAAACGTATTTTAGATCGTATTTTAGCTGAAATTGTTATTGTAAAATCTGCTAAAGTTGAAGTTTCTAAATTAAACCCACCTATTGGAGGTAATGTTGCAATGGTTACCATAGAAATGAGTAAGCGTAGAAAATAACTTTTGGTTCAATTTTTAGTTGTGTTTTAAAAGCTTATTAAATTAATGTCTATATAAACAAGTACTTTACATTGAATTAAAATGTAAATTATTTTTTAAATTGTTGATTTTAAATATGTAGTACTTTGTTTTAAAGTAATTTTTAAATTAAGAATAAGGGAGTTATAGAATATTTGTTAAAAAATGTTGCTAACTTATTAAAATTAGTTAAATTTGCAATCCAATTAAGGCGTCGTGGCCGAGTGGCTAGGCTGGGCTCTGCAAAAGCTCCTACAGCGGTTCGAATCCGCTCGTCGCCTCAATAAACAAAAAAACTCGCCAATTTGGCGAGTTTTTTTTATAGTATACTACTAAAAATATTATTTATTTTCAGCATATAATTTTTCTACATGGTTCCAGTTTATTACGTTAAAAAACGCATTGATATAATCTGGTCTTCTGTTTTGGTAATTTAAATAGTAAGCGTGTTCCCATACGTCTAAAGCTAAAATAGGGAAACCTTCGCAACTAACACCTGGCATTAATGGATTGTCCTGGTTTGGTGTTGAGCAAACTTCAACTTTTCCTCCTTTATGAACACATAACCAAGCCCATCCAGAACCAAAACGTGTTGCAGCAGCTTTAGCAAAAGCATCTTTAAAAGCATCTACAGAACCAAATTCTGCAATAATTGCATCTTTTAATTCTCCAGATAAATACCCTTTTCCTTCAGGATTCATTACATCCCAAAATAAACTGTGATTGTAAAAACCTCCACCGTTATTTCTAACAGCAGTATTATCCATATCTAATCCGTTTAAAATAGTTTCAATAGATTGTCCATCAAGTTCAGTTCCTGCAATAGCGTTATTTAAATTGTTAGTATAACCTGCATGGTGCTTTGTATGGTGAATTTCCATAGTTTTTGCATCAATATGTGGTTCTAACGCATCATATGCGTATGGTAATTTTGGTAATTCAAATGACATAGTTGTATATTTTTTTTAGTTAAACTTAAAATTATTTCTTTTTCTGCCTTTTTTCAAAGGTAACGAACCATTTTCACTTTAAAAAATCTTAAAAATCAAATGTTCTTATAGTGGTATTAGCATTTGTTATATTTGATGAAATTATTAATTTTTATTTTTTTTAATAATTAGCATCGTTTGGGTATTTCGCCATAAATTCTTCAGCTTTTTCTACCATTTTTTTACTTCCGCAGAAAAAAGGAACGCGCTGGTGTAATTCTGTTGGTTTAATATCCATAATTCTTTTATAACCATCAGTTGCTTTTCCATTTGCTTGTTCTGCTAAAAAAGCCATAGGGTTGCATTCGTATAATAAACGTAATTTTCCTTTTGGACCAATGGCACTAGTTGGGTACATATAAATTCCGCCTTTAATCATATTTCTATGAAAATCGGATACTAAAGAGCCAATATACCGAGAAGTATAAGGTCTGTTGTCTTTTTCTTCTTGACAGTATTTTAAATAGTCTTTTACACCTTGTGGAAAATGCACATAATTTCCTTCGTTTATAGAGTAAATTTTGCCTTCTTCTGGGAATTTAAAGTTTGGATGAGATAAATAAAATGAACCAATTGCAGGATTTAACGTAAATCCATTTACACCATGTCCAGATGTATAAACTAGCATTGTTGAAGTTCCATAAACTACATATCCTGCAGCTACTTGTAGGTTTCCTGGCTGTAAAAAGTCTTCCATTTCAACAGGAGTTCCAATTGGAGTTATACGCTTGTAAATAGAAAAAATAGTACCAACAGAAACATTTACATCTATATTTGATGAGCCGTCTAAAGGATCAATTAAAACCACATACTTATTTTCGTTTGTTCCTTGTTTTCCTCTAATGGTAACAAAATTGTCTTCTTCTTCACTTGCTATACCACAAACAATTTCCCGGTTTATTAAAGTTTCCATAAAAACTTTATTGGCATAAACATCTAATTTTTGTTGATCTTCACCTTGAATGTTTGTTTCTCCAGCATTGCCCATAATATCAACCAAGCCTGCCTTATTTACTTTATAATTTACAATTTTAGCGGCTAATTTCATTGAACTTAGAAGTCTAGAAAATTCTCCTGAAGTAGATTTATAATGTTTTTGATTTTCAATAATAAATTCACCAAGTGTTAAGTTATTGGTTTCCATAGTTGTTTTTTGAAGTTTAGTAGTACAAATATCGAAAAATTTAATTTTAAAAAGGGTGAAGATTCTAAGATAGTTTGTATAAAGATTTTTATTTTAGCCGTAACTTAATAAATTAAAAATAAGAATGAGTTTTATAATTAGAGAAGGGAAAATTGAAGATGCTCCTTCAATTTTAAAGTTAATACAAGAGTTAGCAAATTTTGAAAATGAAGCAGATGCTGTTGAAGTAACGGTTAGCGATTTAGAAAAAGATGGTTTTGGAGACACCCCTTTATTTAAAATTTTTGTAGCTGAAATTTCAGAAGAAATTGTTGGAATTGCATTGTTTTATCCGCGTTATTCTACTTGGAAAGGTCCTACAATTCATTTAGAAGATTTACTTGTTACAGAGCAAAAAAGAGGTCAAAAAATAGGAAGTGCTTTGTATAAAAAAGTAATAGAATATGGTTACAATAGAGGCGTTAAACGTATTGAGTGGAATGTGCTAGATTGGAACGAACCTGCTGTTAAATTTTACGAAAGTACTGGTGCAAAAGTTTTAAGAGATTGGGATTCTGTTCAAATAGACAGGGCTTCAATGAAAAAATATTTAAAGGTTTAAAGTGAAGGTATTTAAATTTGGCGGAGCTTCTGTTAAAGATGCCGAGAGTATAAAAAATGTTGTTAGAGTTTTAGAATATGAAGGTTTTGAAAATACACTTATTGTAGTTTCTGCAATGGGTAAAATGACCAATGCGTTTGAGAAAATAATAGATGCATACCATAATAATTCTGAAGATTTGGCAACAAACATAAACAGTGTTAGAGATTTTCATATAACTATAATTAAAAACTTATTTGAAAATAAAAAGCACCCTATTTTATTTGAGGTTGAATTATTATTTGGACAATTAAGTGGGTTTTTAGCCATTAACAAGTCTACCGATTATAATTATATCTACGATCAAATTGTGGGTTATGGCGAACTGCTTTCAACAAAAATTATAAGTAGTTATTTAAACACTATTGGTATTACAACAAGGTGGATTGATGTTAGAGATTTTATAAAAACGGATGCTACTTATAGAAATGCCGCTGTAAATTGGGAACAAACTAAAACGAATATACAAGCATTAAATACTCAAAATTTAAATATTACTCAAGGGTTTTTAGGGGCAGATTCAAAAGGGAAAACTACAACTTTAGGAAGAGAGGGCTCTGATTATACTGCAGCAATTTTTGCACATTGCTTGGGAGCAGAAAGTGTAACTATATGGAAAGATGTTGATGGAGTTTTAAATGCAGATCCTAGATATTTTAAAGAAACCGTTTTGTTAGAACAAATTTCTTATGGTGAAGCAATAGAAATGGCTTTTTATGGTGCATCTGTTATTCATCCAAAAACAATAAAACCTTTAGAAAATAAAAAAATTCCTTTGTATGTGCGTTCGTTTTATAATCTAAAACAAAAAGGGTCAATAGTAGGTGGTGGGCAGCTTATAGTTCCAGATGTTCCTTGCTTTATTCTAAAAAATAAACAAATTTTAGTTTCTATTTCTGCATTGGATTTTTCTTTTATGGTTGAACATAATTTAAGTGATATTTTTAAAATTTTACACAATTATCAGCTCAAAGTAAACCTTATTCAAAACTCTGCACTAAGTTTTTCGGTTTGTTTAGAAGATAAATTCAATAATTTTGAAGCATTTTTATCAGAAATAACTCTTAAATACAATATTACTTTTGTAAGCAATGTTGCGCTTTTTACAATTAGACATGCCAACCAAAAAGCTATAGATTTGGTAGAAGAAAAAGGAAAGGTGCTTTTAAAACAAGCTACAAAAGGTACGGTGCAACTTATAATGCAATAATTTTATGTATTTTTGTAGTTATCTTTAATTAAAATTAGATGAGTTTAGTAACGCCAAAAGAGGTTTCAAAAGTATTAAATCTTGATAAATACGGATTTATAGGTACATTTTTTGGGTGGTTATTAATGAGGATTCTTCGAATTTCAACCATAAATAAAATATACAATAAACATAAGCATTTAAAAGATTTAGACTTTTTTACAGCGCTTTTAGACGACCTTCAAATTAAATTTGAAATTCCAGAAGAAGATTTAAAAAGAATTCCAAAAGATGGTGCTTTTATCACAGTTTCTAACCATCCTTTAGGAGGTATAGATGGTATTTTATTGTTGAAATTATTAACTGAAAAACGACCAGATTATAAAATAATTGCAAATTTTTTATTGCATAGAATTGAGCCAATGAAGCCTTTTATAATGCCTGTAAATCCTTTTGAAGATAGAAAAGATGCAAAGTCTAGTATTTCAGGAATAAAAAGTGCGCTTTTACACATTAAAGAAGGGAATCCTATAGGGATTTTTCCGGCAGGAGAAGTTTCTACTTATAAAGATGGTAAATTAATTGTTGATAAACCTTGGGAAGAAGGAGCTATTAAATTAATTAAAAAAGCAAAAGTGCCGATAATTCCTATTTATTTTCACGCTAAAAATAGCAGGTTATTCTATTTTTTATCTAGGTTAAATCCAACACTTAGAACTGCTAAATTACCTTCGGAGTTACTGTCTCAAAAAGAGCGTGTTATTAAGGTTAGAATAGGGAAAGCAATTTCTGTTAAAGACCAAGAAACATATAAAAATACACAAGATTTTTGTCAATTTATTCGAAGAAAAACATATATGTTGGCAAACCCTTTTGAAAAGGTTTCTAAAACTATAAATACAGCATCATTAAAAAAAACAAGACAGCCAAAAGAAATTGTTTGTCAAAAAAATAATGATAGAATTATTGAAGAAGTAGATGCACTCCGTACCAATAATGGAAGGTTATTAAAAAGTAAAAATTACGAAGTTTTTTTTGCGCCAAGTAATAAAATTCCCAACCTAAAATTTGAAATTGGACGTTTGCGTGAAATTACTTTTAGAGAGGTTGGAGAAGGTACTAATGAGTCTATCGATTTAGATCGGTTTGATGGGTTTTATCATCATTTATTTTTATGGGACAATGCTGATAAAAAACTAGTTGGAGCCTATAGAATGGGTTTAGGAAAAGATATTTATAAAAAACATGGAATTGAAGGATTCTATGTGCACACACTGTTTAAGTTTGAACCGGAATTGTATACAATGATGGAGAATTCTATAGAAATGGGTAGAGCATTTATAATTAAAGAATACCAACAAAAACCTATGCCATTGTTTTTACTTTGGAAAGGAATTGTACACGTAACTTTACGCTATCCAGAATACAAATATTTAATTGGTGGTGTTAGTATTAGCAATCAGTTTTCTAATTTTTCAAAATCGTTAATGATTGAGTTTATGAAATCTCATTATTACGATCCGTATATTGCTCAATATATTCATCCAAAAAAGGAATACAAGGTAAAGTTAAAAGATGCTGATAAAGATTTTGTTTTTGATGCAACTCAGTCAGATATGAATAAATTTGATAAAGTTATTGATGAAATTGAACCTGGAGCGCTTAGAATACCGGTTTTAATTAAAAAGTATGTAAAACAAAATGCGCGTTTAGTAGCATTTAATGTGGATCCAAAATTTAATAATGCTGTAGATGGATTGATGTATATAAGAGTTGCAGATATACCTGAAAGTACTGTAAAACCAGTTATGGAAGAATTTCAAGCAGAACTAGAAAGTCGCCTAGAAAATGAAAATTTTGAAGAAATTGTAAACTCTAAAGAATCAATTTCTTCTAAGTAAAAGTTATACTTAATATAAAACCAAACAGGTTTCAACAACCTATTTGGTTTATAATATATTATTAGAAATTAAATTTAATTCCTTGCGCTAGAGGTAGTTCTGTTGTGTAATTAATAGTGTTTGTTTGACGACGCATATAAACTTTCCAAGCATCGGATCCAGATTCTCTTCCACCACCAGTTTCTTTTTCACCACCAAAAGCACCTCCAATTTCAGCTCCAGAAGTTCCAATATTTACATTTGCAATTCCACAATCTGATCCTACTTGAGATAAAAATAACTCAGCTTCACGCAAATTATTTGTCATTATAGCAGATGAAAGACCTTGATTTACATTGTTTTGAATTTCAATAGCATTATTAACATCTCCAGAATATTTTAGCAAGTATAAAATAGGTGCAAATGTTTCGTGTTGAACGATTTTAAAATGATTTTCAGCTTCAACAATTGCTGGCTTAACATAACAGCCAGTTTCAAAACCTGTACCGGTTAAAACACCGCCTTCAACTAATAATGTGCCACCTTCTTTAACAGCTTCTACCAATGCATTTTTATACATTTCAACAGCATCTTTATCAATTAAAGGGCCTACATGGTTGCTTTCATCTAAAGGATTTCCAATGCGTAATTGATTATATGCAGCTACTAAAGCTTCTTTTACTTTCGTGTACATAGATTCGTGAATTATTAATCTACGTGTTGAAGTACAACGTTGTCCAGCTGTACCAACTGCTCCAAAAACAGCACCAATAACGGTCATTTTTAAATCTGCATCGGGTGTTATTATTATGGCATTATTTCCACCTAATTCTAATAGCGATTTTCCTAAACGTTCTCCAACAGTTTTACCAACAATTTTTCCCATTCTTGTTGAGCCTGTTGCTGAAATTAGTGGAACTCTTTTATCGGTTGTCATAAATTCACCAACAATATAATTTCCATTAATAATAGTTGAAATACCTTCTGGTAAGTTATTTTCTTTTAAAACATCAGCAATAATATTTTGGCAGGCAATACTGCATAAAGGTGTTTTTTCTGAAGCTTTCCATATACATACATCACCAGAAATCCAGGCCAATGCAGTGTTCCAAGCCCAAACTGCTACTGGAAAATTAAATGCTGAAATAATACCAACAATTCCTAGAGGATGGTATTGTTCGTACATTCTATGTCCAGGACGTTCAGAATGCATTGTAAGTCCGTGTAATTGTCGTGATAACCCCACAGCAAAATCACAGATATCAATCATTTCTTGTACTTCTCCTAAACCTTCTTGTAACGATTTACCCATTTCATAAGAAACTAGCTCGCCCAAAGGTTGTTTTAGTTCTCTTAATTTATCTCCAAATTGTCTTACTATTTCTCCGCGTTGAGGTGCTGGTTTTAGCCTCCAACTTTTAAATGCCGTTTGCGCATTTTTAATCACCTGTTCGTAATCTTGTTTTGTAGTAGTAATTACTTTTCCAATTAAAGCACCATCTACTGGAGAGTATGATTCAATAATTTCACCATTACCAAATGAAATTGAACCTGTTGAAGTTCCGTTATTTAGTTCTTTAACACCTAGTTTTTTTAGTGCTTTTTCAATTGTTTTGTTTATAGTTATGGCTTCCATATTGTATAGGTTTTAAAGTTGTGCTTAACAAAGCTACGAATATTAAATGGTATAAAAAGAAAAGCCATTTCAAATTTGAAATGGCTTTCTTCATTCAATATTTGGTAACCAACCAAATAATAAACCAACTAAAACTTATAATTTAAACCTGTATAAATTCCTAGGTAATATGGCTGTATACTACCTGAATTTTTTGAAAAGGTATTTGTTTGCATTTTAAACATTGGAGAGATATTGATAAATAAATTTTCTTTAATAGAGTAATCTACATCAAGACCAATATTTCCTGTAAAGTTGATAGCTCTTAAATTGTTTGATGAGCCTAAACTTTGAGTGATTGAATTTGTTTCAACAAAAACTTCATCGTTATTAAGTAAAAGTGTACTAAAACCACCAACCAAGTTTACCCCTAATTTACCATCGGTAACGTTGTATTTTAATTCAACAGGGATTTCAACATATCCAAAAACTTGATTTAAGCTCCCTTTATTTGGGTCTATAGCATTAAGTTCTCTTAATTTTGTTGTAGCATATTGCTGTGGTTTTCCCAGATTTATTGGGTTGTTAGATATGTTTGAATATTCTACAACTGCAACTCCAGGAGTTACATAAATATTGTTAGTTGTATATCCTAAATTAATAAGGTTAATTCCGGATTGTACACTAAATTTGTTATTTAGTTTATAGGCAAATTTTACACCGTAAGAATAAGATGAATTTCCAGAGGCTGGGTTGTCTTTAAACTGACTGTCAATACCCGATCCATCTCCAAATGAGCTTATGTAAATTGGTGCAAAAATAGTTGCAACGGTTATTCTTCCACTTGAAATTAGTGAAGATTTATCCATTTTAGTGTCATTGTTGTCTGGTAATGGTAGACTAAGCGCATCTGTTAAAATAGAATTATTTTCTTTTAAGTTGTTATTTTTATTAGTATTGGAAACTTCATCAATACTGTTTATAGCTGTAATTTTAGTGCTTTTAGCGCCAATAAGCTCATTTATTTTAGGCTGTGTTAACGGTTTTTTAGTAACAGTATTATTTTTAGAATTTGTAGTTTGAATACTATCATTATCAATAACTATATTTTCAGAATTAGAATCTTTTAAAAAGTTATTTGAGAAATTATTATGTGGTATAAAATAGATTGTGCCTATGCTAAAAAATAATATAAGTAAGGCAGCTACACTTGCAAATTTAAGCCATAAAGGAAATCGTTTCTTTTGAGAAACTGGAGCTAATTTCTTTTGAATTGAATTCCAAGATTGACTTGGAGGTGAGACCTCTAAATCCTTTAGCTTTTCTTGAAAAATCCTGTCTATATTCTTATAATCTCTCACTTTAACCTTTTATCTTAAACAGACTGTTGACTTTCTTGATGTTTCTCTATTTTTTGTTTTAAAATGCCTCTTGCTCTGGCTAAATTAGATTTAGATGTGCCTTCAGCAATTTTTAACATTTTAGAAATCTCTTTATGAGAACATCCATCTAATACATACAGGTTAAATACCATTCTGTATCTTTCTGGCAACTCTTGAATGAGATTCAATAAATAATCTAAAGAAATTTCATCATCGTCGATGTCAACAATCACCTCATCAGGAATTTCTTCAGTAACAATACTTAACACAGTTTTTTTTCTATACTTTAATAAAATTGTGTTAACCATAACTCGCTTAATCCAGCCTTCAAATGATCCTTTAAAATTAAACTGCTCAATTTTATCGAAAATGACTACAAAGCCATCTTGAAAATTATCTTGAGCCTCTTGTTTATTTTTAGAGTATTTAAGACAAATTGAGAATAATTTACCTGCAAAAAGCTGGTAAATCTCTTTTTGTGCCTTTCTATCATTTTTAGCACATTTTTTTATGAGCTTTTCTAAACCCAAATACGAGTGTTTTTATTGTTAATAAGATACCTAAAAAGATAATAGGTTGCGTAAATTTACATTACTTTTGTGAAGTTTCCCAATTTTTATGAAAAGAAATACGCTATTTAAGTCACATAATACAAACGAATTTAATGAAATAGCTCTGGATATTTTTAGATTTCAGGCTATTCATAATGTGGTATACAATACCTTTTTAAAACATTTAAAGGTTGATATAAATTCCATTCAAAAAATTGAAGATATTCCTTTTTTACCTATTCAATTTTTTAAAACTCATAAAATTGTTGCTTCTGAAGATGCAGTTGAACAAATTTTTTTAAGTAGTGGTACTACAGGAATGACACAAAGTAAACACTATGTTACAGATGTTTCTATTTACGAAGAAAGTTTTACTAAAACCTTTCAGTATTTTTACGGAGCTATAGAAAATTATACAATATTAGCATTGTTGCCTTCGTATTTGGAACGTACAGGTTCTTCATTAATTTATATGGCCGATAGTTTTATAAAGAAATCAAACAATCCAAAAAGTGGTTTTTATTTGAATAATTTAGAGGAATTGGCTAAAAACTTACAAGAATTAGATAAAAAAGGTGAAAAAATACTTTTAATTGGAGTTTCCTTTGCTTTGTTAGATTTATTGGATAAATACAAATTCGATCTAAAAAACACCATAATTATGGAAACTGGTGGAATGAAAGGAAAACGAAAAGAACTTATTAGAGAAGAATTACACAGTATTTTATGTAATGGTTTTGGGGTTTCTAAAATTCATTCAGAATATGGAATGACCGAATTATTAAGTCAGGGATATTCTAAAGGAGATGGAGTTTTTGAGTGCCCACCGTGGATGAAAATTTTAACACGTGATACGGAAGATGCTTTAACAATACTCCCAGAAGGAAAATCGGGAGGTATAAATGTTATAGACTTAGCGAATATAAATTCTTGTTCGTTTATAGCTACACAAGATTTAGGAAAAACTTTTAAAAATAACACTTTTGAAGTATTAGGCCGTTTTGATAATTCTGATATTAGAGGTTGTAATTTATTGGTGTTGTAAAACACGCTGTCATTCCTGCAAAGGCAGGAATCCATTTTTGCACAATATAAAAACCTAACAGGTTTTGAAAACCTGTTAGGTTAATTTTTATAGATTTTGTTATTTTAGTTAGAAGAGATATCCATAATACAAAGTCTTTTTTTTATAAAGAATATTATAGATACCTGCCTGCGCAGGTATGACAAGATGTTGGTTACTATTGAATTGTTTCTAATAATTCCACCTGTCATTTCTGCTCAGGTAGGAATCCATTTTTACACAATTTGAAAACCTAACAAGTTTCTAAAACCTGTTAGTTTAATTTTATAGGTTTTGTTATTAATACAAAGTGTTTTTTTATACAGTGTAATAGGTTGTTTTACTTAAAAGCCGATAAGCCTGTAATGTCTAATCCGGTTATTAATAAGTGAATGTCATGTGTGCCTTCATATGTAATTACACTTTCTAAATTCATCATATGACGCATTATAGAAAATTCGCCAGAAATACCCATTGCACCTAAAACCTGACGCGCTTCTCTAGCTATTTTTAAAGCCATAGCCACATTATTTCGCTTTGCCATTGATATTTGCGCAGAGGTTGCTTTATTTTCATTTTTTAAAGTCCCTAAGCGCCAAGTTAACAATTGCGCTTTGGTGATTTCGGTAATCATTTCTGCCAGTTTTTTTTGTTGTAATTGTGTTGCTGCAATTGGTTTATTAAACTGGATACGTTCTTTTGCATAGCGTAAAGCAGTAGCGTAACAATCCATTGCGGCACCAATGGCTCCCCAAGCTATTCCGTAACGAGCAGAATCTAAGCAGCCAAGTGGGGCACCTAAACCATCTTTATTTGGCAGTATGTTTTCTTTTGGAATTTTAACATTATCAAAAATTAATTCACCAGTTGCAGAAGCTCTTAAACTCCATTTGTTATGTGTTTCTGGAGTTGTAAATCCTTCCATTCCGCGTTCAACAATTAATCCCTTTATACGGCCTTCTTCATTTTTAGCCCAAACAACTGCAATGTCTGCAAATGGTGCATTTGAAATCCACATTTTTGCTCCATTCAATAAAAAATGGTTGCCCATATCTTTAATTTTAGTTTCCATACCACTCGGATTAGATCCGTGGTTGGGTTCTGTTAAACCAAAACATCCCATAAGTTCTCCAGTAGCTAATTTTGGTAAGAATTTTTTACGTTGTGCTTCGTTTCCATATTTCCAAATTGGATACATTACTAACGAGGATTGTACAGAAGCTGTTGATCGAATTCCAGAATCTCCTCGTTCAATTTCTTGCATAATTAAACCATAACTTATCTGATCTAAACCTGCTCCACCATATTCTTCGGGAATATAAGGGCCAAAAGCGCCAATTTCGGATAAACCACTAATAATTGATGTTGGAAATTTGGCTTTTTGAGCGGCTTCTTCAATAATTGGAGACACAGAACGCTTTACCCATTCTCTAGCTGCATCTCTAATTAACAAGTGTTCTTCAGTTAATAATGCATCTAATTGATAATAATCCGGAGCTTGAAATAAATCTTGAGACATACTGTTAAGATTTTGGTTATACACAAATTTACTAATTAAAGTCTTTTCAATTTAATTTTTTAAAATCTTTTATTCCTTACATTTGTCGTATTAATAAAATACGTAAAGTAGTTAAAGTTTGGAATTTACTGAAGTTAATTAAACTTTAATATTCCAAGTTTTAGATATTTTAGTTACTGTATATATGCAATACACATTAGGAAAAGAAGAAAGATTAAAAAGTAAAAAATTAATTGAGCAGCTTTTTGCTGAAGGAAAACACGTTAAATCGTACCCTTTTAGATTAATTTATTTACCGATAAACCATGGAGCTAAATCTTTAGTGAAAGCTGGTTTTGCTGTTCCGAAGAGGAATGTAAAATTAGCCGTAAATAGAAATAGAATTAAAAGGTTAATGCGCGAAGTCTACAGAAAAAATAAACATTCTTTTACTGAAAGTTTAACTGAACCATATATTTTTATGTTTATTTATATGGCAAAAGACGAAATAAATTATGTTGATTTGGAGTTGTCTTTAAAAAAGGTAAGTGCAAAACTTCAAACAAAAATTAAAGAAGATAAGCCGAGCAGCATTTAACCATTAAAAATATTAAAAAAGACATATGAAAACTAAAATTAAAAAATGGATATTAGCTGTTTTTGTAACTGTTACTATTGCAATTTCCGTAGGGTTTCAATCGAACTTTTTTGAAATTGCAAAACAAATAGACATTTATACAACAATGTTTAAAGAATTAAATATGTATTATATAGATGAAATAAATCCTGGAGAATTAACCAGTAAATCTATAAACTACATGCTTAGTAATTTAGATCCATACACACGTTTTTACGATGAGCAAGGTGTTGAAGATGCAAGAATTAGAGCAACAGGTGAATATGGTGGAATTGGAGCTGTTTCAAAATTTAAAAATAAAACGGTAATTATTAGAGAAATATTAAAAAATTCTCCTGCAGAAAAAGCTGGGTTAAAAGTTGGTGATAAAATTTTAAAAGTTGACGATGTTGCTGTTGAAGATTTTGAAGAAATTGGTGTTTCAAGTGTCTTAAACGGATTGCCAAATACTGATGTAATACTTAAAATTGAACGTCAAAATAAAATGCTGGAAATTCAGGTAACTCGAAAAAAAATTATTGAAAAAGCAGTGCCTTTTTATACAATGCTTAATGCTGAAGTTGGTTATATTTCATTTGTAAAGTTTAATCAAAAAGCTGCAGAAGAAGTAAAAGAAGCCTTTTTAGAATTAAAAGAAGAAGGTATGAGAAAACTAATTATAGATGTTAGAAGTAACCCAGGAGGTTTATTAAATGAAGCAGTTTCAATTGTTAATTTTTTTATACCAAAAGATAAAGTTGTGGTTACAACAAAAGCAAAAACTCAAAAAGAAAGCGCCACTTATAAAACAAAAAATGAACCTATAGATTTAGAAATTCCTTTAACTATTTTAATTAATAATAGATCGGCATCAGCTTCAGAAATTTTAGCAGGAGCCTTACAAGATTATGATAGAGCGGTGGTGCTAGGCGAACGTTCTTTTGGAAAAGGTTTAGTACAACGTTACAAACCACTTTCTTACGGTACACAAATGAAATTAACCATTTCTAAATATTATACACCAAGCGGAAGGTGTATTCAAGAATTGGATTATACAAATAGAGATGATAAAGGGAATGTGCCTAAGTTTTCCGATGCAGGAAGAGAGACTTATACAACCGAAAAAGGAAGAATTGTATATGGCGGTGGAGGTATTTTACCTGATTTTAAAATTGAAAAACCAACAACTACTAAAACTACTGAAGTATTGTTAAAATCGGATGCGTTTTTTAACTATGCGACCACTTATTTTTATAAAAATCCAACAATTTTAGAGCCTTCAAAATTTAATTTAAAAGAAGCAGATTTTGACAATCTACTAAAATACTTAAGTAAAAATCAAAGTGATTTTAAAACTAAAACAGAAATCGAATTTAAAAAAGCACTTGAAAAAGCTACTTCAGAAAATTTAGGGAAAAATGTAGCAAAAAAATATACGGATTTGTTAGATGTAATTTATGCAGAAAAATTAAACGAACTAGAAAAAAACAAAGAAGAAATTATTGAAAAATTAACTGAAGAAATTGTAAAACGCTATTTTTATATTGAAGGTGTTTATCAACAAAAAGCAGTATTTGATCCAACAATTTTAAAAGCAACAACAATTTTAAATAATCAAAACGAGTATTCGGGGTTGTTAACTAATTAAAAATTGAGTCATTTCAACTTTAAACTTTTCAACTATTAAACTAAGAATTAATTCAACAGAGATATTGTATCTTTACATTTCAAAATAAGAAGTATGACACATTCTAAAATTCAAGATAGAACCAGAGCGCAAGAGTCTTCTAATGCAATAGAACGCTTATATATTACTATGCGCCATTTATTTAGTAGAGGGTTTTATAAACCAATGGGTATTTCGGGTGATGCATTAAGAGAATCGTTATTGTTATTGCGTCCAGAAATTTATGGTTCTATTGCCGATGAAAAAGTTGAATTAAATGGATTAATTTATGTTATTGAGCGATTGCCAATAGGAATTGAAGAGTGTAGATTTATTAATTTAACTTCAGAAGAAGGTTATTCTAAATCGCATTTTGAAGCTATTGTTCCTCCAAAAAGACGAAGAAATTGCTATAGAATAGACAAAGATCAAATGAATATTGAAGTTACCAGAGGAAGATCTGAAATCTATGATATTCTAACACATTTAACATTTCTATTTGTAGAGTCTCATAAAATTGCAAATAAAGTTTTAATTGATGATGGAACTAAAACAATACGCGAATGGAATAAATTAGAAGATGTAGTACTTCATAATAGAAAAATATCTAGAGACGAACGCGATATAATGTTGGCGCATTTAGCAAGTATATTAGGGCGTACTTTTGAAGAAGCTCTAGAAGTGTATTTGGCTTTAAGCTTAGAGAATAATAAAGACCGATTTTTTCAAATAATTTATTGGTTAGGTAAATTAGCGATTAATGAAAAAGTACACAATCTAAAAAGAGAAATTAATTTTAGTCCTGTATTACGTGAACGTATTGGACATCATATTTTTGGAGAAATATGGGCAACCAATATTAAACGTGTATTAGAAGAAAATAACTTACTAAGTAGGCCAATACATATTATAAGTGCAAATATGCATAGTGTAATGAATTCAATTTATGCGCCTATTATTTTACCAGGACAAATAAAAGATGAAAATTTAATTTCGTTATTTCAGTTATTAAGTAAAGACGAAAACGAAGATTTACGTCACCAAGTAAAAGAATTTGCAGGTGAAAATGGACTGTTTTATATTAAAGATACGTTTGGAACTAATATTAATGTTCAAGTAATCGATACCGAAAAAATAGATATTTCTAAAACACAATACACCTTAAAAAACAGTTTAGGAGAAGAAGAAAAACCTGTAATTATTGTTATGGATTATGCTTTTGGAGAACAGGCCTATGAAACAATGGATGAACTTTTAAAACCTTATATAAATGATAAGAATAGAGAATTTCATTTAAATGTGGCATCTGTTTCAATAATGGGGAAAGCAGGTATTTTAGATGGAGAAAAAGGTGATATTATGATTCCTTCTTCACATATTTTTGAAGGGACAGCAGATAATTATCCGTTTAAAAATCAACTAAAAAAGAGTCTGTTTGAAGGTTGTGGCGTAAATGTTTTTACAGGAGCAATGGTAACTGTTTTAGGAACATCGCTTCAAAATAAAGATATTTTAAAATTCTTTCATAACTCAACTTGGAAAGTTACAGGACTTGAAATGGAAGGTGCACATTACCAAAAAGCCATACAAGCAGCTTCAAAAATAAGAGGGAATATCTCTAGAAAAGTGAAAGTAAGATATGCTTATTATGCATCAGATAATCCTTTAAAAACAGGAAGTACTTTGGCTTCTGGAGGATTAGGTACTTCAGGTGTATTACCAACCTATGTTATTACTCAAAAAATATTAGAACAAATTTTTTAATTAAAAACTATAAATAGCTTAAAATAAATTTACAAATGAATGTATTAATACTTGGATCAGGAGGAAGAGAGCATGCATTGGCATGGAAAATAGCACAAAGTAACTTATTAAATAAGTTATTTATTGCTCCTGGAAATGCTGGAACAAACGAAGTTGGAACCAATTTAAATATAAATCAAAATGACTTTAAACAAGTAAAAGAAGCTGTTTTAGAGCATCAAATTAGTTTAGTTGTAGTTGGACCTGAAGATCCATTAGTTAAAGGAATTCATGATTTCTTTTTAAACGATGCTGAATTAAAGAATGTTCCTGTAATTGGACCTCAAAAATATGCTGCACAGTTAGAAGGAAGTAAAGAATTTGCTAAAGAGTTTATGTTTAGACATAATATTCCAACTGCAGCATACAAAAGTTTTACTGCAGAAAATTTAGAAGAAGGTTATTCATTTTTAGAATCATTAACCGCTCCGTACGTTTTAAAAGCAGATGGTTTAGCTGCTGGAAAAGGCGTTTTAATTTTAAATGATTTACAAGAAGCAAAAGACGAACTTACTGAAATGTTAGCCAATAAAAAGTTTGGTGATGCTAGTAGTAAAGTAGTTATTGAAGAGTTTTTAACCGGGATAGAACTTAGTTGTTTTGTGTTAACAGATGGAAAAAGTTATGTTACTTTACCTAGCGCAAAAGATTATAAAAGAATTCGTGAAGGAGATAAAGGTTTAAATACGGGAGGAATGGGAGCTGTATCTCCAGTACCATTTTTAACAGATGCTATAATGGAAAAAATAGAAACTCAGGTTATTAAACCAACAATTGATGGGTTTCAAAAAGACAATATCAGTTATGTAGGGTTTGTGTTTATTGGGTTGATATTAGATAAAGGTGAAGTTAAAGTAATTGAGTACAATTGCCGTATGGGAGATCCAGAAACTGAAGTTGTAATACCTCGTATTGAAAGTGATTTTTTAGAGCTTTTAATCGCTGCAGGAAATAAAGAATTACACACTAAAACCATAGAATTAAAAAAAGAAAGTGCTTGTACAGTTATGTTAGTTTCTGGCGGATATCCAGAAGCTTATGAAAAAGGAAAAGAAATTTTTGGATTAAAAACTATTGAAAACTCTATTCCATTTCATGCGGGTACAACTACCAAAGAAGAGAAAGTTTTAACAAACGGAGGAAGAGTATTAGCAATTACATCTTACGGAACTAATTTTAAAGAAGCTTTAAAACAATCGTATCAAAATATTGATAAAATATGTTTTGAAGAAATGAATTTTAGAAAAGATATCGGGTTCGATTTGTAGAAACATATTGTATAATTTAAAAAATGCCCTAACAGGTTTTAGAATCTGTTAGGGCATTTTTATGTGTAAATTTCTTCTTTTGTTAAAATTGTATAGAGGCTAAAATAAGATATAAGTGTTTGTAATCTGGCTTTAAAGAACTTTCATTTTTTCTAATGTAAATGAAAATTCTGAACCTTTACCATATTCGCTTTCTACAAAAATTTGCTCGTTATGAGATTCTAAAATATGCTTAACAATAGAGAGCCCTAATCCAGATCCACCTTGATCTCTAGATCTACTTTGATCAACTCTGTAAAACCGTTCAAAAAGTCGAGGTAAATATTCTTTTTTTATACCTTCACCATCATCAATAACTTTTACAAGTACTTTGGTTTCCTTTTTTTCGAAACTAACCATAATAGTACCATTTTTTTTCGAATATTTTATTGCATTTACAATTAAGTTGGTAAGTACTTGTTCAATTTTTTCAGCATCTGCAATTACCATTATTGGATAAATATAATGTTTATTAAAATGCATAGAAACATTTCTTTTTTTTGCCCTCATTTCCAATAATTCAAATACATCTTGTGTTAATTCTAGAATATTTAGAGGTTTTTTGTTAATAGATAAATCGGCAGATTCTAATTTAGCAATTAAATCTAAATCTTTAACAATAGAAATAAGTCTTTCAACACCTTTATTGGCACGCTTCAGGTATTTTTTAGTAATTTTTTTGTCATTTATTGCACCGTCAGCTAGAGTTAATAGGTAACCTTGAACGGTAAAAAGAGGTGTTTTTAATTCGTGAGAAACATTTCCTAAAAACTCTCGTCTATAATTTTCTCTTAAATTTAAATTAGCAATTTGTTCTTGGTTAAATTCCGCAAACTTTTGAACTTCTCTAGAAAGCGCATCAATATCTGAAGTTATAGCAGTTTTATTAAAATCGGAACGGTCTAAAATAGAAACGCGATCGTATATTTTCTTTATGCGTTTATAGATAAATTTCTCTAACCTATATTGAATAATTAAAAACGTAAAGATGAAAATAAGACCTATAAAGGGTATTAAATATTTAATATTTAACGGTATATTTAAAAATACATATGCGGTAATTAATAATACCCCAAGAATAAATAGTGTAATAAATGAGGCAGTCCAAAAAGCAAATGAATATGTTCTTTTAATCTTCATTAACAACAAATTTGTAACCTACGCCTTTTACAGTTTTAAAATATCTATCACCAATTTTTTCACGTAATTTTCTAATATGAACATCGATAGTTCTACCGCCAACTACAACTTCATTTCCCCAAACTTTATCTAAAATATCGTCACGTTTAAAAACTTTTCCTGGTTTAGATGCTAGTAGTGCAAAAAGTTCAAATTCTTTTTTTGGTAAAGATAGTTTTTCACCTTCTTTTATAATAACATATTCTTCTCTGTCTATAACAATTTCACCAACTTTTACACTATTAGATGTAATGTTTTGAACCTCATTTACCCTTCTTAATAGTGCCTTAATTTTACTTACTAAAACTTTTGGTTTTATTGGTTTTGTTATATAGTCGTCTGCACCAACATCAAAACCTGCAACCTGAGAATAGTCTTCACCTCTAGCTGTAAAAAATGTGATTAGAACATGTTCTAATCCTTTTGTTGCTCTTATTTTTTCACAAGCTTCAATACCATCCATTTCAGGCATCATAATATCTAAAATTATTAAATGCGGATTGTTTAATTTTGCAGAAGCGATAGCTTCAATACCATTTTTAGCGGTATAAACCTTATAACCTTCATTTTTTAAATTGTAAGATACAATTTCTAAAATATCTGGTTCATCATCAACTAAGAGTATTTTGATAGCTGCTTTTTTCATATGTTTTTATTATTTTTTATTTAACGATTTCTGCTGTTTGCTATTTAATAATTTATTTAGCAATATTCTTTTTAGCAATATTCGTTTCATAATTTTACTTAAATTAAAAAGTAAAAACATTTCAAAAGTAATCATTAATTACAATTACAAAACATTAGAACTAAAGTAATTTAAAGTATAACATTAACCTAACATTAAAATTACATAATATTAATTTTAAGTCGGTTTTTGTGCTTAATGCTAAAATAAAAAGAATCTATTTTATAATTAAATTTAAATAGGTGGGTTTTTAAAGAAGTAATATTTGTCGTTATTTAATTGGTTTTTTTAAAAGTTAAAGTAGGAGGTAATAGTACCTGCTGTTATAGTATGTTTTTCAATAATTAGATGTTAAAATACTAATATATAGTTGTTTATATTTTTTTAATTCAATTATTTTTATATATTTAAGAGCAACTAAAAAAATATAGCTATGAAAAAACTTTACTTTTTGGTTATTGCCATTTTAATGGTTACACTATCTTTTGGTCAAACTGAAGTTTTTATTAATGAAATCCATTATGATAATGATGGAACTGATTCTAATGAAGGTTTTGAAATAAGCGGACCAAGTGGTACGGATTTATCAAACTATACTATTGTATTGTATAATGGAACTAATGGTCAACAATATAATTCTATTAATTTGTCTGGTATATTAACAGATGACAGTGATGGTTATGGGTTTAAATGGTTTGGATTGTCTGTAGATGGTTTGCAAAATGGTTCCTCAGATGGTTCCCCAGATGGTATTGCTTTGGTAAATACTTCAACTTCAACTGTTGTGCAATTTTTAAGTTATGAAGGTAGTTTCACTGCTACTGATGGTGCTGCAAGTGGAATAACATCGACAGATATTGGTGTTGAAGAGTCAGGTACTACTCCAGTAGGATATTCTTTACAATTGGTGGGCTCAGGAGTTCTTTATGAAGATTTTACTTGGGTTGTTCCAAGCGCACATACAAATGGTACTGTAAATACTGGACAAACATTTTCAACAAATCCTTTTATTTTTTTAAACACAAACGCTGTTACAGATTTAAACTATATGTTTAACCATGGTCCTTCCACGGTAGCTAATTTTACCGTTTTTGGTACTTATTTATCAGATGATATTGTTTTAACAGCTTCTACCAATTACGAGATTTCTGAAACTTCAGTTGGAGGATGGACTTCTTCTATAACACTTACAAAAGGAGGAGGAACTACTATCGCAACAACTACAATTTTTGTTAGGTTAAAAACGGGACTTTCTATTGGCTCTTATTCTGAGGATATTACTTTAATTAGTGCAGGTGCTGTAACTAAAACAGTTACTTTATCTGGCCATATAGAGCAAGTATCTATGCTTATTACTGGAGTTTATGATGGTCCTTTACCTGGTGGTACGCCAAAAGGAGTTGAACTTTATGTTATAAATGACATTCCAGATTTAAGTATTTATGGTTTGGGGACTGCTAATAATGGGGAAGGTACAGATGGTGAAGAGTTTACATTTCCTGCTATTTCAGCTTCTGTTGGAGATTATATTTATTTAGCTTCAGAAACTACAGGATTTTCTGCTTTTTTTGATTTTACTCCTGATTATACAAGTTTAGATTTAGGGGTTAGTGGAGACGACGCTATTGAGTTATTTGGATTTGGATCAGTTATAGATGTATTTGGAGATGTAAGTTACACAGCTCTTGTACCTACATCTTGGGAGTATACAGATGGCTGGGCATACAGAAATACGCCTGGACCAAATACTGTTTTTTCAGTTGGTGATTGGAATTATAGTGGTGTAGGTGCATTAGACGAAGCAACAACTAATGCAACGGCTGCCACGCCATTTCCAATTGCTACTTATAATATGTCTGTTCTCTCTGTAGTAAAAGATCAAATAGAAGGTTTTATAATGTATCCAAACCCTGTAACTAATGGAATGTTGTATATGTCATCAAAGAGTAGTTTAAATAAACAAGTTACTATTTTCGCTTTAACGGGACAACAGGTTTATAGTAAAAATTTACAAGCTAAAGAGCATATAGATATTTCTAGTTTAAATAAAGGAATTTATTTAGTGAGAATTATTGAAGAAGATAAAATTGCTACACGTAAATTGGTGGTAAATTAGTTAGAATTTATCATAACAAATTACAAACCTAATTAGCATGTCTATAATTAATCAATCGCTTTGAAAATTAGAGTGTTAAATGTCTGTTTTTAGGCGTTTTTTATATGAAATCTTATCCTATTAACCACAAAAGTAGGGGAAAACCTTACTTAAGTGGGTGAATTTAATTTCTATTTATTGGTTAAAACAAACCATTTGTTTAGTTAATACTGCAAGTGGCTAAGTTAGAGGAGTAAATACGTTAAGCAACGTCTTAAAGCTCCATCTTTGTAGTAGAAATAAATTGTTCATCCCCATGAAAACATTTTACATTTTAGTTGCTTTTTTATTCGTGTCTGTTTCGACTTTTGGTGGAAACGAAAAGACTGTTTTTTTATCCGAGATTAATTATACAGGTAGTAATCCATTTATTGAATTATCTGTGTCTACAGGAAATGGAAAAGCAAGTGTTCCATTAAATAATTTGATTTTAGCTTTATATAATAGCGATGCAGAAGAAATAAAACGTATATATTTAAAAGGAACTCTTAAAGAAGGGGAATTTCTTATTATTGACGATGAAAATTTTGATGCTGATGAAAAATTTGATGCTAATGGTGGTGTTGCTATCTTGTATGAGGGTAAGGGAAAAACTTTAGTAGAGTTAGAGTCCGTAAGTTTTGGAGATATAATTAATTTTAACAAGGTTGATAATATCGGGAGTACAAGTGGAGAAGTATCTCTTCAAAAAACAGCTACAGGATGGATACCTTCAGGACCTACTCCAGGAGCTGAAAATTCAAGTAAGTCACTTTCAGTTGTAAAAGATCAAATAGAAGGTTTTAATATATATCCAAACCCAGTTAAGGATGGTAGAATTTCAATTTCTACTAAAAATTCATTAAATAAAAATGTTGTTATTTATTCAATTTTGGGAAGTGTGGTTTATAATAAAGCAGTTAAAGCTAACGAACTAATCAATGTAGAGAATTTAAGTACAGGATTGTATTTAGTTCAAGTTGAGGAAGATGATAAAGTTTCAGTTAGAAAAGTTTTGATTAATTAATAGCTAATAAAATATATTATGTAAAAAATCATTCCAATTTTAGGAATGATTTTTTTTGTTATATTTATATAAAAAAAAGCTATGAATACTAAAATTAATTTTGAAAATATTCTATTTCTAGATATTGAAACAGTTCCAGAAACAGAGTTTTATTCAGATTTATCTGAAGAAAAGCAAGAGCTGTTTGCTTCAAAAACACAGTACCAACGTAAAGAAGAATTTACACCTGAAGAATTTTATGATAGAGCAGGGATTTGGGCTGAATTTGGTAAAATAGTGTGTATTTCGGTAGGGTATTTTGCCAATTTTAAAACAAAAGATCGTGAATTTAGAGTTACTTCGTTTTTTGGTGATGAAGTACAAATTTTAAAAGATTTTAAAAAATTAATTAACCTACATTTTAATAAAGCAGTACATGTGTTATGTGCACATAATGGAAAAGAATTTGACTTTCCGTATATTGCGCGTCGTATGATAATTCATCAAATTGAATTACCAGAAAAGTTAAATTTATTTGGTAAGAAACCTTGGGAAATTCCACATTTAGATACCTTAGAGTTATGGAAATTTGGTGATTATAAGCATTATACTTCATTAAAATTATTAACATCAATATTAAATATTCCATCACCCAAAGATGATATTAGTGGAGGTGAAGTAGGGAGTGTTTATTATAAAGAAAAAAACATAAAACGTATTGTAACTTATTGCGAAAAAGATACTATTGCAGTAGCTCAATTATTGCTTCGTTTTAATAATGAACCTTTAATAGAGCCTGTTAATATTGTGCATGTATAATTTAAAAACAAATAAAAATTTATGGGGTCTGATAAAATTACCGGTAGTATTAGAAGCAATATAAAAATAGGGAGTGATGTAGAAATTGTACAAAAGCATCATCAACGTAGTGGAGAATTAACCGAAGGAACTGTAAAACGGATTTTAACAAACTCGTCAAAGCATCCGCATGGAATAAAAGTACAGCTTGAAACAGGAGAAGTAGGACGGGTTAAATGGGTGTTAACTTAAACAATCTATTTAATGAAACATAAAATGCCTTTAAACTGTAGTTTAAAGGCATTTTAAAATAAATTAGAAACGTATTACTCTACAATAAAAATATTATTTTCTCTATTTATATCAGCCATTAAAGTAGAAGTGTCAATTTCAACTTTTTTAATTTCTTTTGAAGTTGAAAAAGTATATTTTGGTTTTGCCCAAGCCCAATCTTTTAATAGTGTTGCCGATGTAGGTTTTTCTCCACGCATCATACTTAACGGAATGTAAAAATCTTCAGAACTTCCATCTTTATAGGTAACTTTTACATCTATTGGCATTGGTATTTTACCAACTCTAGCTAAGGTTATATTAGTGTTTTCAATTTTAGCAATAGCATAATCTATAGTATGTAAAGTTTGTGTCCATTCATTTAAATACCAACCTAATTGTATTCCAGATACTTTTTCTGCAATTCTTATATAATCGTTAGGTGTAGGGTGTTTAAATTTAAAATCTTCATAGTATTTTTTTAATGATTTTTTTACATTTTCTTCACCAATAATATAGTTTAACTGAGTTAAAAACATACTTCCTTTTGTATAGCTAGCAGTGCTAAAGGCAGTATTTGTATGATATCTATCTGCATGAGTTGTTAGAGGTTCTTCAATTTCAGCATTTACTAAATAAAAATAACGTCTGTAACTATCAGAATTTGGTTTATCATCTCCATTTTTAATGAATTTATTAGAAGCTAATGTTGAAATATAAGTTGTAAAACCTTCATCCATCCAAGAATGTTTGCTTTCGTTTGTAGCTAATAAATGCTGAAACCAAGCATGGGCTAACTCGTGATACACGGTTCCAATAATACTTCCAAGGGTTTCCCCTCCAGAAATTAAGGTACACATAGCATATTCCATTCCACCATCACCACCTTGAATAACTGAATATTGTTTCCAAGGGTAAGGGCCTATGTTTTCATTAAAATAATCAAGTGCTTTTTCGGTTAGAGCTTGTGCTTCTTTCCAAGATTTTGCATATTTTTTATCGTTTTTATATAAAAAATGTAGGCTTGTACCACTTTTACTTTTTAAAATGTCGTGTGTAAATTCTGGATCAGCTGCCCAGGTAAAGTCGTGTACTTTTGGAGCAATAAAATGCCAAGATAGTTTTTTGCCTTTTTTTATAGTTAATGGTTTTGTTTTGTCTTCATATCCATGTCCAATTTCTTGTGGATTTTGAAGGTATCCAGTACCACCAACTGTATAGTTTCTGTCTATATGAAGTGTTACATCAAAATCGCCCCAAACTCCATGAAATTCACGAGCAATATACGCATCGGCATGCCAGCCTTCAAAATCGTATTCAGCCATTTTAGGGTACCATTGTGCCATAGAAAGTGCAACGCCATCTTCATTGTTTCTTCCAGCTCTTCTAATCATTACAGGAACTTGTCCTTCAAAGGTCATATCAAAAGTAACTTTTTCACCAGGTTTAATGGCTTTATTTAAAGTAACTTCTAAAACTGTTCCTTCGTTTTTATAATTAATATTTTCTCCATCTTGTTTTAACGAAAGTACTTTTAAATAGCCGATTTCATTAGGTTTAAGTTTTGCTATTCTACTTTCATAAATAGGGTTTTCTTTGGTTCCAATATTAGTTACCATTCTTCTATCTGGATCCACAATAGATTGTAAGCGAGCATCCATTTCACTGTTTGGTTGAAAAGCATTGTAATATAAATGATAAAAAACCTGACTTAATGTGTTTGGTGAATTATTGGTGTACACTAGTTTTTGTGTTCCTTTGTATTGATAATTTTCAACATCTACATCAACATCCATTGTATATGAGGCATGTTGTTGCCAATATGAGGTGCTGTTTTGTGAAAAAAGTAGTGGGGAGGTAACAAAAAATAGTAGACTTAATAATTTTTTCATGTGTGTAGTAATTTAATTAAATGGCAATATAGACATAAGTATATAAAACAAAAAAGCACATTCTAAAAGAATGTGCTTTTTTAACAGAATATTATAATTTTATTACTTTCCGTTTACCATTTTATCAGCTAACACTAAAGCATTGTATGCATTTGCAACTTTACCTGAAATAGATAAGTTTGAGAAATTAGCTTTCTCTCCTTTTTTTCCTGGTACTAAAACATCAAGATTTAATTTAGTTCCAGAATTCATAATTATATGTTTTACCTGACTTGCAGATAATTCTGGGTAATAAGATCTAACTAATGTAGCTACACCTGCAACTTCTGGAGAAGCCATTGATGTACCGCTAAATTTAGCATATTCATTTTTAGGTATTGTAGAGTAGATTTGAACACCAGGAGCAAATACATCTACGTTTTTTTGACCGTAATTTGTAAATGTTGCTGGTAAATTTTCATTGTTATTTATACTCATTGCACCAACAGTTAATACATTGTCAGCAACTTCATTAACCTTATCGAAAGAATCGTTTGGCCAGTTATCGCTTACATCTATATCTTCACTTGAGTTACCAGCAGCATGCACTAATAAAACATCATGTTTTTCAGCATATTTAATTGCGTCAATAACCCATTCTTTGTTTGGAGAGTAACTTTTTCCAAAACTCATATTTACTACTTTTGCACCATTATCTACAGCGTATCTAATTGCTAAAGCAACATCTTTATCGCGTTCATCACCGTCTGGCACAGCTCTAACAGACATTAATTTTGCATTGTGAGCAACACCACGCATACCAAGTCCATTTGTACGAGAAGCTAAAATAATACCAGAAACGTGTGTTCCATGAGATTCAACATCTTTAGATCCAATAACATTTCCGTTACCGTAATTTACATCTTTAATATCTTCTGGGTCATCTCCAACAATAGCTCTACCATCGTATTCAAAATCGTAGTTTTTATTTACTTTTAAACCATCGTAGTAGTCGTTAAAAGAAGCTTCATCAAAACCGTTACTAAACATTCCGATTAATCCATTTACTTGACCTTTTATCGATAAATCGTCTGTTTCAACAGCTTTTAAATCTTCTAAAGTAAGAGTTTCTTTTCCAATATATTCTTTTACAGAGGTAATAACTCCTTCAATTTGAGCTAAACGATCCATAGTAGCAAAATGCTTTTCTGATGCTTTTGTGTATGCTTCTAAATACTCTTGGTATTTTTCAAAATCAGCTTTGTCTTTATCAGAAATATCATCAGCAGTTTTACCTTCAAAACGAGTGTTTAATTCAGCAACAAGACGTGTAAGTTCTAATTGTTCTGGAGCTGCAACACCATCACCACCTAAAAAGTTCCATCCATATACATCGTCTACATAACCATTTTTATCATCGTCAATATTATTACCTGGAATTTCTTTTGGGTTTGTCCAAAGTACGTCTTTTAAATCTTCGTGTTCAATATCAATACCTGAATCTATAACAGCTACAATAACTGTTTCACCTTCTTTTCCTTCTAAAAAATCATAAGCTTTATCTACGCTCATACCAGGAATGGTATCTGTTTCTAGATCTGCATGTGCCCAATGTTTAAATTGTTCATCACTTACAACTCCTTGTTTTTCAGCCATTGAAACGGCTGTATCCATAGTTGGTACTGTCATGTTTTTTACAGAACTACAACTAGTTAATGTAACAGCTGCAATTGCCATTACGTACATTGGTTTTAAAATTCTCATTTTCATTTACTATTTTAATTAAATACTTGGTTAAATTTATATGTTTGGTTTAATCGTACCCCTTTTTCGGTTTGTTTTAGGGTGCAGATTTCGTTAGTTGCATCATGTTCTAAGAATAAGAAATAATTATTATCGGCAGCTTTATTTAAAAATTTAGCTTTTTCATCCATTGTTAGTAGTGGTCTGGTATCATACCCCATTACATATGGTAAAGGAATGTGTCCTACGGTTGGTAAAAGATCTGCCATAAAAACAAGTGTTTTTCCTTTGTATTGAATATGCGGAATCATTTGTTTTTCGGTATGTCCGTCTGCAAATAAAATATCGAAACCAAGTTCGGTATTGGTTGCAAAATCACTTTCAGGAAGATTTATAAAATTTAATTGTCCGCTAGATTCTATTGGATTGATGTTTTCTTTTAAAAATGAAGCTTTTTCTCGAACATTTGGTTTAATTGCCCATTGCCAATGGTTTTTGTTAGACCAAAATTTTGCGTTTTTAAAAGCTGGTTCGTATCCAGTTCTATCTTTATTCCATTGAATAGCACCACCACAGTGATCGAAATGTAGATGTGTTAAAAATACATCTGTGATATCATCTCTATGAAAACCGTGTTTTGCTAATGAAGTATCTAAAGAAAAATCTCCAAAAAAATAATAATAACCAAAAAACTTATCGGATTGTTTGTTACCAGTTCCAGTGTCGATTAAAATGAGTCTATTACCATCTTCAATAAGCATGCTTCGCATACTCATGTCTATTAAATTATTTTTATCTGCTGGGTTTGTTCTTTGCCATAAAGTTTTAGGTACTACCCCAAACATAGCGCCTCCATCTAATTTGAAGTTTCCTGTTTCGATTGGGTAAATTGTCATTCTTTTTTTAAATTTTTTAAAGCAATTATTGTGTTTAAAACCAGCTAATATACTTATGTTTTTTAACTAGATACAATTGTACAAAGATACATTAATTTATATTCAATAATATGTTAAATAAATCTAAAAAGATTAAGATTGGGAATGCTTTTTAAAAAAGAAGAGCTGTTTTAATTGTATAATTTAAACTAGATATTTAGGCTCTTTTTTGAGTATTGATAATATAAAAAGAAGGAATAAAGTTAGTTAAGGTAATTGAAAAATGCTTACAGACAATCCTTTTTTGTTTAGTAAGGATAAGCCTGTAAGCATTTGCAGTTTTTTTAGTAGGCCCTTTTGTTGTTTCCTTCGTAGAAGTTAATAAATGAATTATTTACAACTCTGTTTCCACCAGGAGTAGGGTAGTCTCCAGTAAAATACCAATCACCTAAGTGATTTGGACAGGCAACATGTAAATTTTCGACAGATTGATAAATAATTTCAACGTCTGCTTTTATTTCTTTTGTTTTTAGCATTTCAGCAATTTTATTAGAGATTTGTTCATTTGTAAACACATCATAAATTTCTTTAACTGCATTTACAATTTCTGTATCTTCTAATGGTTGTTGCGCTTTACATTTCTTATAAACTTCTTCAACTAAATTATAGTTGTTGGTTTCTTTTAATAATTCTAAAGCAGCTCTAAAAGCAATAAAATCGCCCATTCTTGCCATATCAATACCATAGCAATCTGGGTAACGAATTTGTGGAGCCGAAGAAACTATAATTATTTTTTTAGGATTTAATCTATCTAAAATTTTAATAATACTTTTCTTTAGCGTAGTTCCACGTACAATACTATCGTCAATAATTACTAAGTTATCATCTGGTTTAACAATACCATACGTAACATCGTAAACATGGGCAACTAAATCGTCTCTACTATTGTCATCGGCAATAAAGGTTCTAAGTTTAGCATCTTTTATTGCAAGTTTTTCTACACGTGGTCTTTCAGCTAAAATTTCTTTTACTTTTTCGGCAGATAAGTTGCGTTGACCATGTAAAATAGCGTCGGTTTTTTGTTGATTTAAAAAATCTTCAGCTGCTTCTCGCATTCCGTAAAATGAAGTTTCTGCAGTGTTTGGTATGTATGAAAAAACGGTGTTTTTTATATCGTTATTTATTTTTTCTAAAATTTTTGGAAATACTAATTTTCCTAATTTTTTTCTTTCAGTATAAATATCGGCATCACTTCCTCTTGAAAAATAAATTCGTTCAAAAGAGCATGATTTTTGAGGTAAAGGTTTTCTAATTTGATTTACGGTTACTTCACCATCGCGTTTAATTATTAATGCGTGTCCAGGTTCTAATTCTTTAACATCGTTAATAGCGGTGTTAAAAACGGTTTGTATTACGGGTCTTTCAGAAGCTACAACAACAATTTCATCATCTTTATAATAAAATGCAGGTCTAATTCCGGCAGGATCACGTAAAACAAAGGCATCACCATGTCCTAATAAACCAGCCATTGTATAACCACCATCCCAATTTTTTGCAGAGCGTTTTAATATTTTTTTAATATTAATTCGTTTTTCAATTAAAGGAGAGGCTTCTTTTTTTGATATGTTTTTTTCTTTTTTTAATTTTTGATATAATTTGGCAACCTCATCATCAATAAAATGACCGATTTTTTCCATTACAGTAACGGTATCTGTTTTTTCTTTTGGATGTTGACCAATTTCAACTAAGTCGTCGAATAAACGTTGAGAGTTAGTCATATTAAAGTTACCAGCTACAATTAAACTTTTATGCATCCAGTTGCTTTGGCGCAAAAAAGGGTGTACAGCTTCAATACTATTTTTTCCAAAAGTTCCATAACGTACATGGCCTAAAAATAAATTTCCTATATGAGGTGCATTATTAAGTTGCCATTGTACATCGTCAATTTTATCGGGAAATTGTTCGTTTAAATTATTTAAACGGTTGTTAATTTGGGCAAAAACATCTTGTATTGGGGCATCGGCATTTGAGCGTACTCGACTAATATAGCGTGTTCCAGGGGCTACATTAAATTTTATACTTGCTATACCAGCACCATCTTGACCGCGATTGTGCTGTTTTTCCATTAACAAATACATTTTATTTAAACCATAAAAAGCAGAACCATATTTATCTTTATAGTACTGTAGTGGTTTTAGCAATCTAACCATTGCAATTCCACATTCATGCTTAATAGCGTCACTCATTTTTTTAGTTTTAGATAGTAATATGTTTAAACAAAAAATTCTGCACGGATGCAGAATTTTAAACTCTAGTTAACCCAATTCGATATCGAACTGCGTTAATAATTTAAATTGTAATAAGCGTTCTTGAATTTCTGGAAATGTTAAATTTTCCATACGTTCAGTACCAAATTTTTCAACACAAAAAGATGCCACATTAGATCCTGCAATAACAGCTCTTTTCATATTTTCAAAAGAAATATCTCCTGTATGTGCTATATGGCCAATAAATCCACCTGCAAAAGTATCACCTGCACCTGTTGGGTCAAAAACTTCTTCTAAAGGTAGCGCAGGAGCAAAAAATACATTGTCATCATTAAATAGTAACGCACCGTGTTCACCTTTTTTAATGATTACATATTTTGGTCCCATTTCTTGGATTTTTTTAGCTGCTTTAACTAAAGAATATTCACCAGATAATTGTCGTGCTTCTTCATCATTAATTGTAATTACATCAATTTCAGCAATTACTTCCATTAATTCTGGAAGGGCGTTATCCATCCAAAAATTCATAGTATCTAATGCGATTAATTTTGGTTTAACAGTTAGTTGTTTAATAACTCCCATTTGAACTGAAGGGTGTAGGTTTCCTAACATTAAAAAATCGGTATCTAAAAAGTTTTCAGGTACAATAGGATTAAAATCAGCTAGTACATTTAAATCTGTAATTAAGGTATCTCTTGTATTTAAATCGTTATGATATTTACCTTTCCAAAAAAATGTTTTACCATCTTTTACAATTTCTATACCATTGGTATCGATATTTTTATTGTTTAATTTTTTTAAATATGCTGTTGGAAAATCACCACCAACAACAGATACAATTCCTGAATTTACTCCAAACTGAGATGCTGAAAGTGAAATATAGGTTGCAGCACCACCTAGAATTTTATCAGTTTTACCAAACGGTGTTTCAATAGCATCAAAAGCAACCGTACCAACAATTAATAATTTACTCATGTTATCTTTTTTTAATTCCAATATAAATAGGAATTTATCAATAGTTTATAATTTTTTTTAAAATGAGATTCCTGTGTTTACAAGAACAACATTCTAAAATTTTTACCTTAATTTTGCAATTCTTTAAATGATACAATCTAAGATTGTGCAAAAATAAGTTTAAAAAATGACTATCAAAGAAATACAAGAAGAAATTATAGATGAGTTTTCAATGTTTGAAGATTGGATGGAACGTTATGAATATATTATAGAACTTGGTAAATCCTTGCCTATAATAGCTGAAACCTATAAAAAAGATGAAAATTTAATAGTAGGTTGCCAATCTAAAGTTTGGTTACATTCTGAAATAGATGAGCAAATAATTAACTTTACAGCAGATAGTGATGCTATTTTAACAAAAGGGATTGTTGCTCTTTTATTACGTGTTTTTAACAATCAAACACCGGCAGATATTTTAGAAGCAGATTTATTTTTTATAGATGAAATTGGTTTAAAAGAACATCTTTCACCAAATAGAGCAAACGGATTGGTTTCCATGATAAAGCAAATTAAATTATACGCATTGGCTTTTCAGTCTAAATTAAGTTAATTAGTGTATCTTTGTCCTTATTTAGAATGAATATAAAGAGTGACTTTAAGTATGAATAGTAATAGAGTAGAAGAATTAGGAGATAAAATTGTAACGGTTTTAAAAACCATTTACGATCCAGAAATTCCAGTAGATATATTTGAACTAGGTTTAATTTACGATGTTTTTGTAAGCGAAAACAACGATGTTAAGATATTAATGACACTTACTTCACCTAACTGCCCAGTGGCAGAAACCTTGCCTGTAGAAATTGAAGAAAAAGTAAAAGCCATTGAAGAGGTGAAAAATGCTGAGGTTGAAATTACTTTTGATCCAATGTGGACTCAAGAGATGATGAGTGAAGAAGCTAAATTAGAACTTGGCTTTTTATAATGGCAGATGAAATTGTAAATAGAGTTGCTAACAGTAAATTAAAAACCTTGGACCTTGAAGATTTTTATCCTAAAGGACCGAGAACTGTTATTGATATAAAACAGTGGCTGTTTCACGAACTTATTTTAAAGGAAAAAGAATTTCGTGAATATTTAAAAAATCATGATTGGAGTCAATATAAAAATCATTATGTAGCCCTTACTTGTTCGGCAGATGCCATAATTCCATCTTGGGCTTATATGTTAATTACAACTTATACAAGTCCGTTTGCAAAAAAAACTATAGTTGGAAATTTGCAACAATTAGAAACTTTAATTTTTCAAGAAATAGTAGCAAATTTAAATGCTGAAGTATATAAAAATGTGCCGGTTATTATAAAAGGTTGTTCTAATAAACCAATTCCAGAAACTGCTTATGTTCAGTTGATTGAAAAATTACAACCTATAGCCAAAACTATTATGTTTGGTGAAGCATGTTCTACAGTAGCTCTTTACAAAAAGAGAAATAATATTTAACTTTAGATTTGTTTTAATTAAAGATATTCTTTTTAATATTTTTAAAGTTGCCATTATATTACTTAAATTTAGCCATTAAACTATATAACTAAATGACGTTACTTTTATTTTACGCTGCAGTTTCACTCATATTTTCTTTTTTATGCTCTATACTAGAAGCAGTATTATTGAGTATATCTCCAACCTTTATAACCATAAAAAAACAAGAAGGAAAATCTTATGCAGCTAAACTAGAGCAATTAAAACAAGATGTTGATAAACCCTTAATAGCAATTTTAACTGTAAATACTATTGCGCATACAGTTGGAGCAATTTTGGTTGGGGTACAAGCAGAATCCTTAGATTTAGAAATAAATATATTTGGTATAAATGCTGTTGGAATTATTTCTGCAATAATGACGGTTTTAATATTGATTTTTTCAGAAATAATACCAAAAACCATAGGAGCTAAATATTGGAGTCATTTAGCTGGTTTTACTGCAAACACCTTGGTTCCTTTTATATTTTTTTTAAAATATACAGGTGTTTTATGGATACTTCAATTAACTACAAAATTAATTGGCGGCCGTGGCGGACATGGAGGTTCTATTTTAAGTAGAGAAGACTTTCATACAATGACAGATATTGCACAAGAAGATGGTGTTTTTGAAGAAAGTGAAAGTGCTATTATCAAAAATTTACTTACTTTTAAATTAGTACAAGTAAAAGATGTAATGACTCCTAGAACAGTAATGACAAGAGCTTCTGAAGATATTACAATACAAGATTTTTTTGATAAACATCCAAAGCTAAGGTTTTCTAGAATTCCAATTTTTAAAGATAATTCAGATAATATAACCGGTTTTATTTTAAAAGATGATGTTATGGAAGAAATTATTAAAGGAAATGGAGCTAAAAAATTATCTGAAATAAAAAGAGAATTAATAATTACAAATAGATCAATTCCAATACCAGATTTATTTGAAAAGTTTATTGCAGATAAAGAACATATTGCTTTGGTGGTTGATGAATATGGAACCACAAGCGGAATTGTAACAATGGAAGATGTTATTGAAACATTGCTTGGTTTAGAAATTATGGATGAACGTGATACCGTTGCAGATTTACAATTATTAGCCAGAAAAAGTTGGGAAGCTAGAGCTAAAAAGTTTGGCTTAATAGACCCAAATAAAAATGAAGAACTAAAATAATTAAAAACATTTTAAAACAAAAATTTGACAAACAGTAACTTTTTAAATTAAATGGTAATTAAGTGTTGAAAATATTCAACTCAGTTTAATACACTTACTTAGATGTTTTAAGTATACTTTATTAAATTGTTAATTATTTATTTTTGAATCTAAAAGGTATGCTTTTTGCTGTGTTTTAATTATTTAACTTTAAATATAATATTTGTAAATTTTTTTATATAGAGTATTCTCTTTATTTTTGTTTGCTTATAGTTATATTTTTCAATTAGAATTTTATGAAAAAAGCCCCTTTACTAACCTTAGTATTAATATTTAATATCTCCTTTTTATTTTCTCACGAAAAAGATTCCGTAACAATTGATCCAAGTTGGAGTAAAAAAGGAAAAATTTCTTTTATGTTTAACCAATCTGCTTTTTCTGATTGGGTAGCTAGTGGTGAAAACACTTTGGCTGGGAATGTAAGTATAAATTATAATTTTGATTACGTTAAAGGTAAATATTCTTGGAAAAATAATGTTATCACTTCTTATGGCTTAACAAAAAGTAAAAATACAGAGTTCACTAAAAAAACAGACGATAAGTTTGAATTTAATTCATTACTAGGTATCAACGCTGATGCTTATTGGTATTATTCAATTTTATTTAATTTTCAAACACAATTTACCAAAGGGTTTAAGTATAGTAAAGATGAAAATGGAAAAGAAATTAGAACTAAATATACTAACTTTTTTTCACCTGCTACATTTTTAATTGGACCAGGTATGTTATGGGAAAAAAATAAAAACTTTAAATTTAATATTGCTCCTGCAACAACTAAATTAGTACTAGTTGAAAAAGAATTAACATTACCAAATGAAGCCTATTATGGTGTTGAAGAGGGTGAAAGTACGCGTTTAGAGTTAGGGTTTAATGCTTCTGGTAGATTAAAAATTAATTTAATGGAAAATATGACCATTGAAAACTTACTTAATTTATATGCCAACTATTTAGAAAATCCTGAAAATATTGATATTGATTATACAATGAATTTAGTAATGAAAATTAATGGATATTTTACAACAAATCTAATTTTTCAAACTATTTATGACGATAATGCTTTTGAAGGTTTTCAAATAAGAGAAGTTTTTGGACTTAGCTTTAATTATGGTTTTTAATACATAGAAAGCACCTTTTGGGGAGTTTTAATCTCTTAAATATTTTTTATCAATATAAAATGTTCCAAAGGGAATTATTGATGCAGCTAAAACAGTAATAAAAGTTTTAGAATTCCACTTTAATTCATATTTCATCATAATTGCCAATACAATATATATAATAAATAAAAGTCCGTGTGGCATACCAAGCATTTTAACAAATGTTTCGTTTTCTAAAATGTATTTTATCGGTGTTGCAATAAAAAGTAATAGTAAATAAGATACACCCTCTAAAATACTTACAATTCTAAATATTTGTTTCATAATTTTTTAAATAGTAGTAACTGCGAAAATACACTTTAGTATTAAAAATAGAGGTCTCTTTTTTGTTAAAAAAAACTAAAATAACTATTTAACATATTGTAAGGGTTTATTTAACAAACCTTTATTAAATGCTATAAATACAAAGCTCTAAGTTTGAATTATAAATCAACACTATGGTAAAAATAACTACTCTTTTTTTCTTTATATTTATTTCAATACAACTTTCAGCACAAGTTAAAGGAACCATTAAAAATTCAAAAAATGAAACACTTCCTTTTGTAAGTGTTTATATAGAAAATACCAGTACGGGAACTTCTAGTAACGAACAAGGCTTGTACGAGCTTCCAGTTTTAGATAAAGGAAATTACACGGTTGTTTTTCAATATTTAGGGTATGTTACATTAAAAAAAGAAATTGAAATTAATACTTTACCTTTTCAATTAGATGTTATTTTAAATGAAGAAAGCATTCAGTTAAATGAAGTTACAATTAGTTCAAAAGAAAATCCAGCCATTAGAATTATTAAAAATACCATTGAAAATAGAAAACGCTATTTAAATAAAATAACCGCTTACACAAGCGATTTTTATTCAAAAGGAATTTTTAGAATTAAAAATGCTCCAGACAAAATATTTGGACAAAAAGTTGGTGATTTAGGTGGTGGTTTAGATTCAACTAGAAGTGGCGTGGTTTATTTATCTGAAACAGTTTCAAAAATTTCATTTAAACAGCCTAATTTGTTTAAAGAAAAGATTTTAGCCTCAAAAGTTAGTGGAAATAATAGTGGTTTTAGTTTTAATCAAGCTTCAGAAGTTAACTTTAATTTTTATAAAAACACCATTGATTTAGAAAGTAAAGTAATTTCTCCAATAGCATCATACGCTCTTAATTATTACACGTATAAACTAATTGGAACTTTTTATGAAGGAACACATTTAATTAATAAAATAGAAGTAACTCCAAAGAAAAAAACAGATAATGCATTTTCTGGAATTATATATATTGTTGAGGATGATTGGGCAATTTATGGAGTTAATTTAACTATTACAGGTGCGCAAATGGGACAACCTATGATTGAAGAATTAAATTTAAAACACAGTTATTCGTATGCTAAAAATAAAAATTATTGGCCGTTAATTTCGCAGCAAATTTACTTTAAATTTGGAATGTTAGGTATTAATGTTGACGGACAAATTAGTACAGCATACAGCAATTATAATTTTAACCCACAGTTTAAGGAAAACGAATTTAATAACGAAATTCTTTCTTTTGTTGAAAATTCTAATAAAAAAGATTCGCTGTATTGGGAAACTGTAAGGCCTATTATTTTAACGAAAGAAGAAGTAACAGACTATAAAATAAAAGATAGTATTCAAGTGCTAAAAAAATCTAAATCCTATTTAGATTCTATAGATAAAAAAGATAATAAATTTAAAATTTCTGATATTTTGATGGGGTATTCATATAAAAACACATATAAGAATCAGTATTTAGATTTTTCCTCTGTCTTACTAGGAACCAGTTTTAATACCGTACAAGGCTGGAATCCTTCAATGGATATATCATATTATACAAGTGATAAAGACGCTGGTTCGAGTTTATCAGTTAAAACCAATGTTAATTATGGGCTGTCAGATAAAAAACTACGAGCAACGGCAAGTTTAAGCTATTTATTTAACAGTATTTCTAAGCCTTATTTACAGGTTTCAGGTGGAAAGAAAGTGACTCAATTTAATCAAAACGAACCTATTTCAGGTCTTATAAATTCTGTAAGTACCCTGTTTTTTGAAGAGAATTACGCTAAATATTACGATAAAACGTATGCTAAAATTCTTTTTTCTGATGAGTTATCAAATGGCGTTAGAATGCAAAGTACATTAAGTTACGAAAAACGATCTCCTTTAGTTAATACAACAGATTATGTGTTGTTAAATGATAAACAAAAAACATATACATCTAACGATCCTTTAAACGAAAATAACAATGGAATTCCTTCTTTTGAAGCACATAATGTGTATCAATTTTCAACTGCTGCAATAATTAGATTTGGACAAAAATATATTTCGTACCCGAACAGAAAAATTAATAAGTATAATTCAGATTACCCTTCATTAACATTAATGTACAATCAAAACTTTGCTTCAAGTAAAGAAGCTTATAATTTTGGTGAAGTAGGTATGCGAATCCAACAAGCTTTTGATATAGATAATAAGGGAGCTTTCAGTTATAATGTAAAGGCAGGAACTTTTTTTGAAGCCGATGATATTGCTTTTGTAGATTACAAGCATTTTAATGGAAATCAAACACATGTTAATATGAATTACGATTATACAAATGCGTTTAATTTAATGCCTTACTATAATTTTAGCACTAATCAATCGTATGTAGAATTTCATGCAGAACATAATTTTAAAGGGTATTTATTAAATAAACTTCCACTAATAAATAAATTAGGGTTTGAGTTAGTTTTAGGCGCAAAATCGTTGATTAGAAAAGATAAAAAACCATATTCTGAACTTTCAGTTGGGTTGGGTAATATTGGAATTGGAAAACTTCGCTTTTTACGTTTAGATTATGTAAAATCTAATTACAACGGTGTTTCACAAAACGGAATTGTTTTCGGGTTGTCGTTTTAGTTTTTTTTATCTCGATTAATGAAATAGAAAATTAAAAATAAATGTAAAAAAGTGTCTTTTGATGCTTATGAATTTATTGTCGATTCTTTAAAAGAAACCATACCAATTTTGAAAAAAAACACTTTGAAGAGTACGAAGTTTGGGTAAACTTACATCCTAAAAAATTAAACTATCTTCATTTTTTTTAATAAAAATGAGGCATTCATATTTTTGCAAATACCATTTTTTAATTGGTAATCAAAGTTTAATTCGTCATTAATAATTTCGGCATCAAAATAGTAGTTTTTAACTTCGGTTAATTCTTTTTCAATTTCGCACAAACTTAAATCGTGCGTTGCAATAATTCCTGTTGAATTTGAAGCTACTAATTTTTCAACAAACTTTTTAGATCCAATAGCTTTATCTGTGCTATTTGTTCCTTTTAAAATTTCATCTAAAATTATAAAATAATCATCGTTTTTAATTTCATCAACAATAAATTTTAAACGTTTTAATTCTGAAAAGAAATACGATTCATCTTCAACTAAAGAATCTGATGTACGCATACTGGTTATTAGTTTTATTGGGCTGTATTCAAAAAGTTGAGCACAAACAGGTAAACCAACATTTGCCATAACAATAGATAAGGAAACGGTTCTTAGAAACGTACTTTTCCCAGCCATATTTGCACCTGTTATTATAAAAAATTGTTGATTTTTAATGGTGAAATTATTGTCAACTCGTTGTTTTTCTTTTAATAAAGTATGTCCTAAATTTATTGCTTTTATAACTTCACCGTTATTTTTAATTTCAGGAAATACATAATTTGGATGGTTAAAAGCAAAGTTTGCTAATGAGTTTTGAGCATCGAAAAAAGCAATTACATCAAACCATTGTTCTACTTTATCTTTATAAGTTTCAATCCACTTTTCAATTTTATAAACTTGATGTAAATCTCTTAGGAAAAACCCATTTCCAAGTACTGCAATAATAACATTATTTCGTTGGTCTAAGGCATCTAATAATTTTGAGTATTCTTTAAAAATGTCAGATGCTTTTTTTGTTTCAGTTTGAATTTTTAATTGCTTAGATTTTAAAATTTCTGAAGTGAAAGTGGTATTTTCAATTTCATTTAATAATTTATGATATTGTTTAAATGTATCTTTTGCATTGTCTGTATTTCTAGATAATTCATTTACCTTTTTTACATAAAAACCAGAAATTCCTAAACCAACAAAAAGCCATAATAAAAGTAATATTTCAGGAATTAGTTGGAGTGCCAAGGCAACAATTAACGCTACAGATAAAAAAGAAAAAACTATGGGTAGATATGCTAAAAATGAAGGAAAAACGGGTTTGTAATTATGAATCCAACTTACAATTTCTTTAGCTGGATGCTCTACTTTTACCAAACTTGCAATTGCAGAAAAGTGTTGTCTCCACTTTGGTTTTTCACTCAATTCTTTAATTCCAGTTTGCTTTTTATCAATTGCTGAAATATTGTTTGAAGTTAATTCTGAAAACAATTTATTTTTACCTTCAATTGTTACGGTTCTATTACAATATTGAAAAAAGGAACCTTTTCCAAATAAATCTATATCGTAACTATAGGCATGTTTAGGATTTATAAATTCATTTCCATCATCTAAATCAAAATAATCTCTATTTAAAACATCTAATTCTGTTTTATTAATAGAAATTAGGGTTTTGTTTAAGTTATAATTGTATTGTAGTTTGCTGTGTTTTAATACTAAATATATAAATAGAATTACGCCAATACCTACAACTAATAGAATTGCTGAACTATTTCCAAAAAAAAGGTAAATTCCTAAAATAATACTTAAAAAAGTTATAAATCTTATTAAACTAGAAATTGAAAGTTTCTTTTTTAAGTTTTTTGATTTCTGTTCAAAAATAGCTTTTTGATTGTTGTAAAATTCTTGAGGATGCTGCATTTAGTAATTGTTAATTTCGCTAACCAATCTAAAAATAGAAAGCTGTTGAAATTTATATTTTAGTTTAAAGGTACTAGTGTAACTTATAATTTCTTTTTTCAAAATTCGGATTAAAATCTTCAATATTAAAGTTTTTACTCGTAATTTTTAAAGTATTATAAAATTTATGAATTTATTTAGATTAATGTGGTAGTTTATTTTTAAAATACCCATAAAGAAATGCTCCAAGTGTAGCTCCAAAAATAACAACTAAAATAGAAACCACTCCTTTTCCTATAAGAACAAACATTGGTCCTGGACAAGCACCAGCTAATGCCCAACCTAATCCAAATAATATTCCGCCAAATAAATTACGATATATTCCTAATTTTTTTGGAGCAATATAAATTTCATTCCCTTCAAATGTTTTAATTATTTTCTTTTTGAATAAGAACATACATAACATTCCTAAAACAATAGCAGATCCAATAACTCCATACATATGAAACGATTGAAATTTAAACATTTCGTAGATTCTATACCACGAAATTATTTCTGCTTTACTCATTACAATACCAAATAGTATTCCAATTAAAAAAAACTTTATATACTTCATTTCTTTAAAATATTAATGGTAAAATTAGCCAAGTCATAATTAAACCTCCAATAAAAAATCCGATTACCGAGATTAAAGAAGGTAGTTCTAAATTGCTTAAACCAACAATTGCATGTCCAGAAGTACAACCGCCAGCCCAACGTGCTCCAAAACCCACCAAAACACCTGCAATTAGTAGTATTATAAAGCCTTTAAGAGTTAGTAAAGTGTCTATGCTAAAAATCTCATCAGGTAAATAGGAGGAGCCTGCATTTTTTATGCCAATATCAGCTAAATCTTGTATTGTTTGTGGGTTAAGATTAACTGTATCTGAAGGGGTAAGCCACTGTGTGGCAATAAAACCACCAGTAATTCCTCCAGCAACAAAAACTAAGTTCCAAGAGTTTTTTTTCCAGTCGACTTTAAAATAGTCAACAAATTTTCCAGCACCACCTATAGAACAAAAAGTTTCTAAATTTGAAGAAACCCCAAAACGTTCTCCAAAGTAGTACAGTAAAAACATTATTAGTGCAATAACAGGCCCAGCAACATACCAGGCCCATGGCTGTGAAATAAATTCCATCATTAATTTAATTAGTTAGTAATGTAAAAGTATAAGAGTTATACGGTATATTTAAGTTTTGTTTTAGAATTCTAAAATTTCAATTTTATTTCTATGTAATTTTATTTTTCCTTCATTTTCTAGCTGTTTTAACAATCTAGAAATTACTACACGAGAGGTATGCATATCGTAAGCAATATCTTGGTGTGTTGTATTTAGAGTGGTTTCACGCATTATTTGAGCTTTATCTTTTAGGTATTTATATAAACGCTCATCCATTTTCATAAATGCTAAGGTGTCTATAGTTTCCATCATTTCATTTAGACGGATGTTGTAGCTATCAATTACAAAATTCCTCCAACTTTTGTATTTTACCAACCAATCATCTAGTTTTTGAGTAGGAAGAAAAATTATTTCAGATTCTTTTTCGGCAATAGCTCTAATACCGCATTTTCCGTTTGAAATTGCACTTGCAAAAGAACTGGCACAGGTATCTCCTTTTTCTAAAAAATACAATAATATTTCTTCGCCTTTTTTATCTTCTCGTACAATTTTTATAGCACCATCTAACAATAGAGGAACACCTTTCATTTGATCACCTAAATCAACTAATAATTCGTTTTCTCGTAATTTTTTGTAGATGCCTACCTGTTCAATTTCATCTATTAACTCTTTCTCAAAAACAAACGAATAATAGTTTTCTAATTTTTCTCTAATCATTTTAAGTAATTTAAAATTTTTACTGAAGCTCCTGTTTTGTCTATCACATATTCTAATGCTTTTGAACTTGCTTCTAATCTTTTATTTTTTTCAATAAAAAAACTGTTTAAAAGTACGGATAATTTTTGAGAATTATTTATTGAAAAACAAGCCTCTTTTGCAACTAGTTCTTTTACTTCAATAAATTTACTATAATTAGGACCTATAATAATGGGTAAACCAAAAGTAGCAGGTTCTAATACATTATGAACTCCAGATTTGGTATATCCTCCACCAACATAAGCAATGTTAGCATAGCTATATACTTTTGTTAAAATACCGATAGTATCAATAATAAAAACTTGATACTCTTGTAGGTTTTTTCCTTCTTTTTCTGAAAATAACACCACCTTTTTTAAAATAGATTTTTTTAATTCTTGAATATCTTTTGAATTGATATTATGAGGTGCAATTATAAATTTTTCTTGTTCTGAAGCCTTGTTGTTTATGTAATCAACTAAGAGCTCCTCATCATCTTTCCAAGTACTTCCAGCCACTAGGGTGTAGCTGTTATTTTTGAATTCTGAAATAAAATCTAGTGTGTTATCTTGTTTTGTAATTTCGTAAACTCTATCGAAACGTGTATCTCCACACGCAATTACATTGTTTAAATTTATTTTTTTTAATAGTGTTTCAGATAGTTTATCTTGTACAAAAAAGTATGAGAATGTTTGTAATGCTTCTCTCATAAAACCGCCATACCATTTAAAAAAAGCTTGGTTTTCTCTAAAAATACCTGAAATTAAAATGGTGTTAATGTTTCTAGTTTTTAATTCTTTTAATAGGTTTGGCCAAAACTCATATTTTACAAAAATGGCAGTTTCTGGATGTATAATGTCTAAAAATATTTTAGCATTTTTTTTAGAATCTAACGGTAAATAACAAACTACATCTGCTCCGTTGTAATTTTTTCTAATCTCGTAACCAGATGGTGAAAAAAATGTTAATACCAATTTTTTTGAAGGATGTTTTTCCTTTATTTTTTCTAAAATAGGTCTGCCTTGTTCAAATTCGCCTAATGAAGCACAATGCATCCAAATTACGGTATCTGAAGGCGAAATATTATTTTTGAGCTTCTCAAAAGTTTTTGCACGTCCTTCAACAAAAAGTTTTACTTTTTTATTGAAAAGCGCAATAACTTTTAGTGCCAAACTAACTTTAAAAACAAGTATGTTGTATAAAATTTGCATAAGACAACAAATGTACAAAAGTGTCTTAAACTATGGTTAAATTTTATAAGAAAGCGTAAACATATAAATCTTAGGTAATAGATATGCTCTAGACTCAGATATTAAAAAATCAGAAAAGAAAGTATTAGATTGATATTTTGCATTAAATAAATTTGAAATTTTAATTTCAAAACCTAACGGGCTATCTTCTTTATTATAAAATAATGAAATATTAGCTTCTTCACTAGTGTTTTCAAATTCCTTATTTTTACTTTTATAAATATTTTTTGAATAATCAGTTTTAAAAACAAACCCTTTCAAAAAATTATAATCAAAGTCAAAATAAAGATTATTAGTGTGGAAAGAGTTTTTTTCTTTATTTATGCTAAAGTTATTTATAGATTTTTTTATTCCAATTTCTATATTAGGATAATTATCAAAAATTGTACTAACACTAATATCTAATCGTTTTGAAATATTCTCATTTTTCACAAGAGCATCATTAATTTTTTGTTGATAATTTGAAACATTGATATAACCTTTTGATCTAATTTTTATCTTTTTAATAATTTTGTATATATCAATTGAAGTATTCCAGCTTTCTTCCGGAGTGTTTATCACTATAGGCATTAAATAACTTTCAATACCAGAAGACTGAATTTCATTTTTTATATTATTTACTTTCTTATTATAACTAATACTTCCATTCATTATAATATTGTTATATAAACTAAATTTTGTATACCATATACGAGCAGTATGATAAATAGAATTATCTAACAAATCTGGATTGCCTTTAAAAACAGTATTATAGCTTAATAAGCTAAAATTATTAGCATATTTTGTTGAATTTAAGAATATGTTATGTTTTTGATATTTTAAATTTAAATGTTCTGATTTGTTAAAAGAATATTTCAACAATAAGTTTGAAGAAAGTACTACATTATTGTCTTTTTGTTTTATCTCTTGGTTAAGTCTTAAATCATAAAAATGTGAATAAACCTCAAGTTTTGCTAGAATACCTCCTTTTTTATACTTGAATTGTAAACCTGTGTAAAAATCATTTAAACTAAAAAAAATAACATTACCAAATCCTGCTAAATTAAAACTGTTAATAATACCATCTATTTCCTGATATTCATCAGCTTTAAATTTTTCACTTATATATTTATTTCCAAAAGTTGTTGTTAATTGACTTCTTTTAGACAGTAATAAATAGTGCTTTATAACAGATGTATATTTATTGTTAACAGATATTTTATCTTGAAAAATATTATAAATATCAGCTTCAAATAACGGAATCAATTGTTGAAAAATTGATTTATTAGTAATCCATTGAGTTTTTGGTGTACTTTTATTATAATCATAATTAAAACCAAAAGAAAAAGTATTATTTTTATTTATCTTTTTATGCCATTCAATATCATGATTCATAGAGTTAATATCTTCCCTAATTTTGGTTTCTACATTTTGAGTTTTGGAATTAACAATAGATAATAGTATAGCATCACTTTTATTTTTGGAATATTTATACTGTGAATTAATATAAATTTGTTCTAAATTATTTACTCTATAATCAACTGAAAATTTTAATATTCCTAGACTATTATTTAGATGTTTATTTTTTATTATAGATTCATTAAATACATTTTTATCATAAAAGTATTTATTAAAATTATCAATTTTGTCTTGTATTTTTGAATTTGAAAAAATAGCATAACCTAAAAAATCAATTTTTTTTGAAATACTCTTTACAAAATTAAATGCTGAAAACTTGTTATCATTTTTAAATGCCTTTTGATTATTTAAAAATGTTGAAAAATTACTGCTTGATGTATTATATATGGAACTTTCATCTCTTAATACTTTTGATGAAGCATTCTCAAAACTTAAATAATCTCTAAAACTAAAAAACTTTTTTCCAATATTATTAATGTCCCCTATAAAGTTTATATTGGTTTTTGGACTGTAATAAAACAAACCAGCATGAGTTAAATAGTGGTTTTCACTTCCTTTTCCAGCATCTACATCACCAAATACAAACTTTTTTTTGTCTTCTTTTAATTTTACATTCATTGCTAATTCATTACTTTCAACAACTCCTTTTAAAAATGCAATATCATTATAATTATCAATAATTTCAATTTTATTTATTACATTTGCTGGTATATTTTCTATTGCTAACTTTGTACTACTTCCTCCAAAAAACTTCTTATTCTCTACAAGTACTTTACTAACTTTTTTTCCGTTCACAATAACACCTCCGTTTTTGTCAATTTCAATTCCTGGAAGTTTTTTTAAAATATTTTTTAACTTTCGTTCTTTACCTGTTATAAATTTTTTTACATTGTAAGTTATTGTGTCTTCTTTTACTTCAATTGGTACTTCTTGTACAATTACAATTTCATTTAGTTTTTGTTCAGTTTCACTTAAAATAAAACTTAAAACCTTAGTGTCATTTGAATTTAATTCTATACTTTGAGATTTATAACCTAAGTAACTAGCTGTAATAACATAATCTATATTTTTAATTAAAGTTAACTTAAATTTGCCCTTTTCGTCGCTTATTGCAAAAGACATATTAATACTATTTATAAGTGGTTTTGCTATTATGCTAGCATAAGCTAATGGTGCAATTGAATCTGTTACTACTCCTTTAATTATAATTTCTTGTGCTGTAACAAATTGAGTAAATAGTAGAAAAAGCAAAACTTTTTTCATAAAGTAAAAATTAGTTTCTTAAAGACTTTTTAAACTTATTTGTTCTGTCAAAACCTATATTTAATAGCTCTTTCTCTGTCATTAACTCTCCCTTGCTTGGTTTTTTAATTACAATTTTTTCTTTTGAATTTAAAACTAATTCTCTTAAATTAAATATAGCAGTTTGTTCAGTTAGCTTAATAATTAATCCTGGTAAATTTCCATATCCAGCTGGTCCAAATCTAATAGGTAATTCAGGGCAATACCAAGCTACAATAAGATGATGAAAAGTTCCTTTAGAGTTAATAACCGTTCTAGTAGTGGTTGCTTTATGGCAAAAGAATTCACCTATTTGTTTTGTTTCATTCACAAGCACCCATTTTAGAGAATCCAAGCTACTTTTTAGCAATACCTTTTGACCATATGCCTCTTTTTGCCATAAAGTTTCTTTAGTTTCTAAATTTGTATACTTAACCCCATTTGAAAAAATCATTCCCATAATTGATTCATATTCAATATCAGATATATCTATATTTTCAATACCCTTAAAAATAGATTCTTCATTTAAAAACTTTAATTCAACTTCAATTTTAGCAATGTTTTGTGCCATTTGCTTAGCAAGGTTTTTTACATAGTTGCTTTTTGATTCTTTCATATTTTGCATATAAGATTCACTAAAGGAAAGGCTATAAATAGCCTTTCCTTTAATACCTTGAGAAAAAGAAATATTATACAATAATATTAAAAACGTAAGAAGTGATATTTTTTTCATAATTTAATTCTTAAATAATGGAAGGTTATTAAAAGTCAGTTAATTAATAACCTTCCTCATTATTATTGTCCATTTGAATATTGTAATGTATAATTATAGCTGCCACCTGCTTCACAAGCATCATAAGCTCTATTAGCATGCATATTAGCTACTTCCATTGTCATACCAGCTCCTTCGAAGAAATCTTGGGCTTCTAAGGCTTCTTGTACACAGTTTCTAGAGATACCTGCATTTGCTATTAGAGAAGCTAAGAAAAATAACGTAAATAATATATTTGTTTTTTTTATTTTTAATTATTTTTTTGGATTAATAATCATATATAATACCTTATAGATTATATTATTATATATGATAAAGATTTTGTTTTGTGAGACTACGAGGCTTGTTATCCTTGTAACAACTGTATATGAATTATAAACACTTATGACTCCTCTTATTTTAAAGGTAGATTTAGTTCATTAGCAATTTTTTTAAGGTTAAACATAAAGTGTCTTATTAAAAAAATAGATTATTAATCCTTTTCAAGCATAAATGTAAAAAAAAAAAAAACGAATCAACAAAATAAGCACATAAAAAAACTCCCAAACTATTTACTAGTTTAGGAGTTTTTGAAAATTTAAAGAAAATTGTTTCTTAAGCTTCAAAAGGCTCAATAGAAACATACGATCTGTTGTTTCTTTTCTTTTGGAATTTTACCAAACCGTCCACTTTTGCGTGTAAAGTATGGTCTTTTCCCATATATACGTTATCACCAGGGTGGTGTTGAGTTCCTCTTTGACGGATAATAATGTTACCTGCAATAGCAGCTTGTCCACCAAATATTTTTACTCCTAGTCGTTTCGATTCTGATTCTCTACCATTCTTCGAACTACCTACTCCTTTTTTATGTGCCATTTTACTAAGTTTTTATAAGTTAAACGTTACAGATTTATTTTTCAACGCCTCCGTCTAATCTATCTTGTAATTCTTTCAATTCATCCCACTTACCATCAGTAGCTAATTGAGCTTGAGTTGGCCAAGTATCTGTTACGTGGTTACCACGTACATCAGCAATAATTTCAGCAATTTTTGCTGGTTCAGATTTAGCTAATTCAGCAAAAGTAGTAATACCTGCTGCTGCTAAAGTGTCAGCAATTTTAGGTCCAATACCTTCAATTTTCTTTAAATCATCACCTTTTTTAGTTGATGCTTTTTTTGCTGGAGCTTTTGCTTTTTCAGCTTTTGGAGCTGCTTTTTTAGCACCGCTTGCAGCAATACTTTCAATTTGAATTTCAGTTAAAGCTTGGCGGTGACCATTCTTTTTTCTAAAACCTTTTCTACGTTTCTTTTTGAAAACGATTACTTTATCACCTTGTAAGTGACTTAAAATTTTGGCCGTTACTTCGGCTCCTTGGATAGCTGGGGCGCCAACTGTTACTGCACCATCGTTGTCTAAAAGAAGAACTTTATCAAAAGAAACTTTGTTTCCTTCTTCTTCTTGTAAACGATGTACGTAAACCTTTTGGTCTTTCGCAACTTTAAACTGCTGCCCTGCTATTTCTACAATTGCATACATACGTATTGTTTTTATTCGCTTTATTAATAAATAATTGCCTTTTCAATTAAGGCGGGTGCAAATATATGGCTTTTTTCTTATTCAACAAAACAAATTTGTTATAAGAAAGCGCTCATTGTTAGTGTTTTATAAATTTATATTTTAGTTTTTAAATGTTTTTTGGTTAAAACTTGTCTGTATAAGCGAATTTTTCACCTTTATGCTTTATAATCAGTAAGTAACAAGGTGTTGAGTGAAACAGTATAACATTAAACAGTAAAAACTGGTTAGAATTTGTATTAATGTTTAGTTAATTTATTAGAAATAAAGGTGAAACAAATAAAATAATTTTAAATTTGAATTCATTTTCACTAAAACTGTTTTAAAAATAATAGAGCTTGTTAAATTAACTAGTTTTAATGTATTTATAAAAGCTTTAATGTGGTTTGCAAATTTATTTCAATTGAAATGATATGGGCTAATTGTAAACTGAATTATTTTTAAAACAGTTTTTATTATAAAACTGTAACAATAAGAAATTACGTACGACAAGTATGTATAATTTAACCTTAATAATCAATATAATTCAATACTAATGAGAAAATTTTATTATTTAAGCTTTTTCGCATTTTTTTTAAGTTTTACCACTTTTGCGCAAGAAGTTAATTTAGAAGCTCCATTGCCTGTAAACAAAAAAATTAAAAAAGGTGTACTGGAAAATGGAATGACCTATTACATATATAGTACAGATGTAACAAAAAATGTTGCTAGTTATTATATAATTCAAAATGTTGGTTCTGTTTTAGAAAATGATCACCAACAAGGTTTGGCTCACTTTTTAGAGCATATGGCATTTAATGGTACCAAAAACTTTGAAGGAAAAGGTATTTTAAATACGTTGCAAAAACACGGAGCTGTATTTGGAAAAGATATTAATGCATATACATCTTTTGATGAAACTGTTTATAATTTAGATAACATACCTACTAAAGATGGTTTAGTAGATACAGCATTGTTAATTTTAAACGATTGGTCTAACTATTTACTATTAACTGAGGAAGAAATTGATGCGGAAAGAGGTGTTATTAAAGAAGAGTGGAGAACTAGACAGAACGGACAAATGAGAGTGTTGCAACAAACGCTTCCAGTTATGTTTGGTAATTCTAAATACTCTAATCGTTTGCCAATTGGTTTAATGGATATAGTAGAAAATTTTGAATACAAAGCATTAAGAGATTTTTATCACGATTGGTATAGAACAGATTTACAAGCTATTGCTGTAGTTGGAGATATTGATGTTGATGAGATTGAGCAAAAAATAATAAAACAATTTTCAAGTATTCCTGCTGTAGAAAATCCAAAAGAACGTTTCCTAGTTCAAATACCTGACCACAAAGAAATGTTATATACAATGGCTATGGATGATGAGGTAACTACTTCAAATATAGCATTCAGTATTAATCACCCAAGATCATTAGCAGATCAAACGGTTAAAGATTTAAAAGAGTCTTTAATCAACAGTTTAATGGTTTCTATGCTTTCAGCTAGAATTAGCGAAAAAACCCAAAATCCAGATGCTTCTTTTATGGCTGCACGTTTTAATTTTGGAAACTTTGTAAGAAGTAAAAAACAATTAAGTCTTACAGTTTATCCTAAGCCAAACCAACAACAAGATGCTTTTAAAGAAGCTTTAACAGAGTTAAATAGAGCAGTTAAATTTGGTTTTACTGAAGCTGAAATGAGTAGAAAAATTGCTGAAATTAAAAATAGCTACGAAACTCAAATTGCTAAAATAAACGATTTTTCTCATAAAAGAATTATTAGAACAATTCAACAAAACTATCTTGAAAATGAAACAATGACAGATATTGTTGAAGAATATGAAATTGCCAAAAATATTTTTGATCAGCTTAATATTGAAGAAGTAAACAATACATTAAAAAAATTATATACTAAAGAAAATAGAGCTATTATTGTTACAGGTGTAAAAGGAAATAATAATTTAACAGAAGAACAAGCTGTTGCAATTATTAATGAAGTAGAAAACGACAATTCAATAACTGCTTATGAAGATTCTTTTAGCGGAAAAACATTAATTTCTGACGTAACTATAAAAGAAGGTACTATTGTTTCAGAAGATTATAATAAAGAAATTGAAGCAACAACTTTTACATTAAGTAATGGTATTAAAGTACACTATAAATTTGCTGATAAAAATGAAAACGACGTAAGATTAAATGCTACAAGTTATGGAGGTATGTCTTTATTAGAAGATGCTGAATTAGCTTCTGCATCACTTACAACTGGAGTAGCACAATTTTCTGGTTTAGGAGATTTTTCTAGAACAGATCTACCAAAAGTATTAGCAGGTAAAACAGCAAGTACATCCGTTAGTATAAATTCTTTATCTGAAAGTGTTTCTGGATCATCTTCAACAAAAGATGTTGAAACGATGCTTCAAATGGTATATTTAAGATTTGAAAAACCTCGTTTTGACGAAGATGCTTATACAGTTTTAATGGAAAACGTTAAAAACTACTTAATTAGAAAAAGTGAAAATATTACTGAAAAGATGAACGATAGTTTAATTACTACGCTTTATGGTAAAAATCATCCAACACAACGTATTTTCAATCAAGAATTAGTAGATGAAATGTCTTTTGAAAAAGCAAAAGCTATTTATTTAGAAAGATTTAATAACGCTGCAGATTTTGAATTTTTTATTGTTGGAGATGTTGAAAAAGAAAATTTAGAACCTTTATTAGAAAAATACATTGCAAGTATTGAAACAACTAAGGAGATGGAAATGTGGAAAGACAATTCTACAAATTGGGTTTCAGATACTATAGATAAAGACATTCTTCTTAAAATGGAAGATCCTAAAAGTTCTGTAAGAATTTCATATAAAAACGATATGAAATACACGTTAAAAAACAACATGATAGCAAAAGCTTTAGGAGATATTTTACAATTAAGATATACAGAAACACTTAGAGAAGAAGAAGGTGGAACTTACGGAGCTTCTGCAAGAAGTAGCTTATCTAAAAGACCTGTAAATCAAGCTACATTATCAGTTAATTTCGATTGTAATCCAGATAAAGTTGATAAATTAGTTGATATTGTGCATAATGAAATTGAAAAAATTGCCAATGGAGAAATTCAACAATTAGATCTTGATAAAACATTAACTAATTACAAAAAAGAAAGAGAAGAGCAAAAAGATTATAATAATTATGACATGAGTTTGTTAATCAACTTTTACCGTGAAAATTATAATATAGATGCTCCAGAAAATTTTGATGAAATTGTAAATGATATTACAGTTAAAGACATTCAAAATTACACTAAAAAATTGTTGAAAAATGCTAAAACTTATGAAGTAGTATTTAGACCAACTGAAGAGTCTATTTTAAAAGCAGCAGCAGCCTCTAAAGCAGCTTCAGAAAAATCGGCTTCAATAGCTGATGGGGTTTCTAAGAAATCTGTAATTGAAGCATATTTTAATGCTATTGGTGGTGTAGATAAAATTAAAGCTATTGAAAGTACACTTGTAACTTATGAAGCTGAAGCAATGGGTAACGTTATTTCAAGTACAGAGAAAAGAACGGCTACTAAATATGCAAATGAAACAAGTATGGGTGGTAATGTAATGCAAAAAATAGTAATGAGTAAAGATGGAGTTACTATGAACAAACAACCATTACCAGAAAATATGGCTTCTGAAATGACAAATGTTTTAGGTACTTTCTTAGAAATGGGATTATTAAATAACGAAAGTTCTAAATTAGCAGGTATCGAATCTTTAGATGGAAAAGATGCTTATGTAATTTCTACAAAAGGAGAAATTGTTTCTACAGATATTTATTTTGATGTTGAAACTGGTTTAAAAGTAAAAGAAGTACAAACAGTTAGTATGGGTGGACAAACTCAAAAATCTGAAGCTACTTACAGCGATTATAAAGAGTTTAACGGTGTTAAATTTGCTGGAACTAAAATAGGAAGTTTAGGACCACAAAAAGTTGAATTTAAATTAACAGATGCTAAAGTAAACGAAGGAGTTTCTGAAGAGGACTTTTAATAGAAGTTAAAATAGTTTAAAGGCTGTTTGGGAAATTTAATTTTCTAAACAGCCTTTTTTTTATTTCGATTTGTTAACTAAATATACACCAAATAATATTATAAATCCAGATAGCACTTGATACAATGTTATTTTTTCTCCATCTAAAATACCCCAAGTAATTGCAACAATTGGAATTAAATAGGTTACAGAAGATGAAAATATGGGTGAAGATATTTGAATTAATCTATTAAATATAATTTTAGCAATTCCAGTGCAAATGATAGCTAAAATTGCTAAATAAAACAAGCTTGTTTTAGTAGTTGCATTCAATTCAAAAGTTTCAAAAAAACCGGTAAACCAAAGCACTATTAAAGTTGGAATTATAAGCAATACAAAATTAGCTACAGTAATACTTAATGCATCTAAATCAGATAAGTACTTCTTTAAAATATTAACATTTAAAGCATACCCTATAGAAGCTATTAAAATAAAGCTCGCATAAAAATAATTTTGATTAGGATTTAGTTCAGCACCTTTTAAAATAAGCATTAAAGTACCAACTAAACCAATTAAAACACCTATTAATTGTTTTTTTCTAAAACCAATACCAAAAATTACAGCACCTACAATTAAGGTGTTTAAAGGTGTTAAAGAGTTTAAAATTGAAGCGATAGAACTATCAATTTTGTCAACAGCATATGCAAATAAAAAGGCCGGAAAAAAAGTGCCAGCTAATCCGTTTAAAGTTAAGTAATACCATTGTTTCTTTTTAATTTTAATTATTTTTTTACCACCAATTAATATTAAAAATATAGCTGTAAATAAGGTTCTTAGAGCTCCAACATGCATTGGCGATAACCCAATTAATGCTTTCTTCATTAAAATAAAGGAGCTTCCCCAAATTAAAGAAAGAACTCCTAAGTAAATCCAGCGTAAGTTTTTAGTTTCCATTTTATTTTTAAAAATGCAAAATTCGGATAAATATTCGGATTTAATATTAATAGTTTATAAATTTGTATGAACTATTAATATTAAAAAAATGAGAACCATTACAAGCCTTTTACTTATTGTTTTAACTGCAATTACTTTTTCATGCAATCAGTCTAAAAGTAAAGATGCAGCTAAAGAAAATGAAACTACTCAAGAAGTAGCCGCAAACTACAAAAGTATTGAAGTAGATATTGAAGGTATGACCTGTGAAATTGGATGTGCTAGATTAATACAATCTAAAATGTCTAAAGTAGATGGTGTAGCTTATACAAAAGTGAGTTTCGAATCAAAAAAAGGTCTTTTTACTTATGATAGCAATAAATTAAGTGCAGAAGATATATCTGAGAAAATAAGAGGAATTGCAGGAGGCGATTTATACTCAGTTTCTAAAACTACAGCTATAGATTTAATTGAAGATGATTCTATAGAAAATAACGAAGCAAAATAATAACAATTTGAATTATTGCTAAATATAATTCAGAAATTGTATTAAATGTTTTTAGTTGAAGGAGTTGCTTGAATAAGAGTAATAACTTCTAGAGTCATTATTGCTAATTAATTTTTTGTATTAGTAAAATATTAAAATCATAAAAATCACTCAAAACTTCTGAGAATAAATGATTTATAGTATAAATAGTGTCTTTTTTGTTTTTATTTGTTAAAATTTTGTTAATTTGCGCCATAATAAATAAACAATGCTAAAAATGAAAACGTTAAAATTATTAATTGCTATTGCAATAATTAGTGTAATCACTATTTCTTGTAAAGAAACTGAGAAAAAAGATTTAAAAGATGGTGTTTCAACTGAAGTTGAAGCAGCAAAAGAAGGTCTTAAAGATGCTGCTAAAGATGCCAAAGAAGCTTTAGAAGAAGGAGCTGAAGAAGCAGAAGGAGCAGTAAAAGAAGGAGTTGAAGATGTAAAAGAGGGTGCTGAAAAAGTAATCGATTCTTTAAGTGCTGACGCAAAAGAAGCTGCTGATAGTGTTAAGGAAGCCGTAAAAGATGGTGCTGATGCTGTAAAAGATGGAGCTAAAAAAGTTAAAGAAGATGTAAAAGAAGGTGCTAATGCTTTAAAAGAAGCTGTAAAACAGTAGTTTTTTAAACATTTAAAAAAACCAAAGCTTCCTAAAAAGTAATATTTTTAGGAAGCTTTTTTTATGGTTTCTGTTTTCTAATTGAATAATTAAAAAATAGCAGGCTAATTAAAAATAAAACACCTACTAATTGGTGGCTTGTGCCTAAAAACAGCGGTATTTTACCAGCCACATTTAATACGGTTAATATTCCTAAAACAACTTGTAGCAATACTAAAAATAAGGTTGTGTTTAACCATTTTTTACTAAATGCAGTTACGTTATTTTTTAGTTTAAAAAACATGTAAATAGTAACTGTAAGTAATAAATAAGCCAACATTCTATGTGTAAATTGTATTAATGCTGGGGCAAACAGATAACTATCATAATTAATCATATTATGCCAAATCCAATTATCTGAGTCTGATAAAACTGCAGGTAAAAATTCACCATTCATATCTGGCCAACTTGGATAGTATAAACCAGCTTTCATACCAGACATTAAACCTGCAAATATCATTTGAATAAAAGTTATACCAATAACTAGTGAGACAATTTTTTTAGAATTTAATACTTTGCTAGTTCCATAATTGTAAACATCAGCAATAGTTTTAACCATAGCTGTTATTACTAATAAGGCTAAAACAAAATGTATTGTAAGTTTGTATGCATTTACCCAAGGTCTATTAACCAAACCGCTTTTTACCATTATCCAGCCAGCTGAAGCAGTTAAAATTGTTAACAAAACTACAAGCGCTAAACGTTTTATTAAATAGCCATTAATTTTTTTTCTAATAACAAAAATTATAAATGGAATTAAAAATATAAACCCTAAAGCACGTACCCAAAGTCTGTGAAAATATTCCCAGAAATATATGAACTTAAAATCTTGTATTGTAAATGTGGAATTTATTTTATGAAATTGGGGAGTTTCTTTATATAGATTAAACTCGTGTAACCAATCTTCGGCATTTAAAGGAGGAATTACGCCTGTAATAATATCCCAACGTGTTATTGAAAGTCCTGAACCTGTTAGCCTTGTAATACCACCAATTATTACTTGTCCAACTAACATTATTAAACCTAATAAAAGCCAATTTCTTATGGTTTTAGTATACTTGTATTTTTTGTTTATTTCCATTCTAAAGTTTCAACTAAATGAATAATATCTTTTTCTATATATTTTATTGCAGGTAAAATTGAATCGTAATTTGGTTTAGTGTAAAAGTATAGAGAACCTGCAAGTACGTTTTTTACACTATCTGTTGCCATAAATTGAACGTTAGAAGCTACATTTCCTTCAACATTATATAATTTAGCGTATACATTTTTGTTGAAATCTTCATAAGGTAAAGCATTTGGAATGGCGTCAGCTTTTATAGTATGTTCGTAGGTTAACTTTTCTACTTCTCTTAAAATTTCATTTAAATTATTATTAATTTGTCGGTATGTAATATGTATTGTTGCTTTTAATTTTGGATATTTTATAGTAGCCCAACAGTTTTCTTTTATTGAGATAATGGCATTTTTAGAATATTCAAAATTATAAGGACATTTAGTGGCGTTAAATGTTGAGTAGGAGGTTTCAGGGTACTGTAATTTTAAATAAGGTTTTGGTTTAGGTAAGGTGTTATTTGTACAAGAAACTCCAATTAAAACCACAGCTAACATTAAAATAAAATTTTTCATTAAATTTTTAAGGCTTTTTATTAATTGTAATTTTAATTTGTTTAATTCTTTTTTTGTCCATAGATTCTATTTTAAACGTATAAGAACTAAATTTTATTATTTCATTCTTTTTCGGAAATTTTCCGCAAATTTCTAGAATAAATCCTGCAATAGTTTCAGACTCACCTTTGTTTTTATCAAATATTTCGGTGTCTTGAATTTCTAGTATTTTATGGAAATCTTTTAAGTTTGTTTTACCATCAAATACGTAATTATTAGCATCAATTTTTGAATATGAAATATCATCATCGTCAAACTCATCATTAATATCTCCAACAATTTCTTCAATAACATCTTCAAGTGTAATAATTCCACTCGTTCCACCATACTCATCTACAACAATTGCTAAATGGTTTTTCTTTTCTTGAAATTCTTTTAAAAGGTCGTCTAATTTTTTGTTTTCAGGTACAAAATAAGGTTCTCTAATTAAACTTTGCCATTTAAAATCTTTTTTATTTAAATGAGGTAGTAAATCTTTGGCGTATAAAACACCAATAATATTATCAGTATTTTCATTATATACTGGGTTTCGAGAGAAGCCTTTAGATGCAATTTTATTGATAATTGTTTTGTAAGATTCGTTACTAGAAAGTGCAAAAACATCAATTCTAGGGGTCATTACTTGTCCTGTTTCTGTATTTCCAAAGCTAACAATACCTTGTAAAATTTTTTGTTCGTCTTGTGAGGTCGCTTCATTAGAGGTTAATTCTAAGGCCTGAGATAATTTTTCTACAGATAAGCTAGATTGTTTTTTGCTTAATTTGTTTTCAATACTATTAGTTATGCTCATTAAAGGTATGCTAACCACAGTTAAAGCTGTGTTTAAAACTTTTAAAGGAGTTGCCATAAAAGTTGCAAATTTTAAAGAATTTCTAGAAGCATAAACTTTAGGGAGTACTTCTCCAAAAAGTAAAATAAGGAAGGTAACTAATACAACTTCAATTAAAAATTTTAATAGATTAGATGTAATATTTATAAAAATAATTTCTCCGATGTATGCAAAAATTAGTACAACTAAAATATTAATAAAATTATTTGAAATTAATATGGTAGCTAGTAGTTTTTGAGGGTTTTCTAAAAGCATAACTACTTTTTTTTGCTTTTCGTTACCAGATTCTAAAGCATTTGATAAAGTGGTTTTTGATAGTGAGAAAAAGGCAACTTCTGCACCAGATATTAAAGCTGAAAGAGTTAGTAATAAAAGCAATGTTACAAAACTAATAACTAGCCAAATATTTAAGTTTTCTAAAAAAGTTAAGGCAAAAAGTGTGGGTTCAGGATCCAATTATATAATATTAAATTAAACTTAGAATGGTAAATCATCATCTTCGGCATTAGTAGCAGAAGTCTCATTTTTTTGAGTGTCAGTTTGTTTGTTTTCAGTTTTTGGTTGTGGCATAGTTAACTCTTTTTTGGTTGTTAAAAAAGTCATATCTGCAACATGAATTTCGGTAGTGTATCTTTTAGCGCCATCTTCACCTTCCCATTGGCGTGTTTTTATTCTACCTTCGCAATACACTTTGTCTCCTTTAGTTAAATATTTTTCACAAATTTCTGCCAGTTTATTTCTAACTACAATATTATGCCATTCGGTAGTTGTTACTTTGTCTCCGGTTTGCTTATTTGTATAGGTTTCATTTGTGGCTAAAGGAAAACGACCGATTGAATTTCCTCCTTCAAAATAGTGCATTTTTATATTATCCCCTAAATGTCCAATAAGAATTACTTTGTTTATAGTTCCAGCCATTTTTTTATGTATTATTAATTAATCAAAAGTACTAAAAATTTTAGTTGTAATTAAATTCATTTAAAAAATTATCTATTAAAACTGGTACAGGATATTTTTCAATATCGTTCCATGAGTGGTTAAAATTTAATGAATTAGCTGTTTTTATTATCCAAAATTTTGTGTAAATATGTTGGTGCGATAATTTATGAGGTTTTACTGTTTTGGGATATAATTTAATTGTAATATTATTAGAATTAAACAATTTATTAAAAGTATTATGTTCAATTAATTCTTGTTGATCAATTGGTTTATCGGTTTCAATTAAAGGAAATTGATACATATTCATCCAAATTCCTTTTTCTCTTTTAACCAATTTGGTTTTATTATTTTTAGTTTGAATTACTAAATAATTAAAATAGCGTTTTCTAATTTTTATTTTTTTTTCTTTTATAGGTAGTAGTTTTATGGTGTTTTTAGACAATGCTATGCAGCTAGTATTAAGCGGACATTTATTACAGTCCGGATTTTGAGGTTTACATTGTATTGCTCCAAATTCCATAATTGCTTGGTTATATGTACCTGGAATTTTTGTATTGATAAGTTCTTGCGCAAGTATTTTAAACTCTTTAATTCCTTTGGTTGTATTAATAGGTGTGTTAATTCCAAAATAACGAGCTAAAACTCTATAAACATTTCCATCAACTACAGCAGTTGGTTCGTTAAAACAAATTGAGGCTATTGCTGAAGCTGTATAATCTCCAACACCTTTAAGTTTTTTGAGATCGTTATAATTAGTAGGAAATACACCTTTTAAGTCGTTAACAATATATTTTGCTGAAAAATGAAGGTTTCTAGCTCTAGAGTAATAACCTAAACCTTGCCATAACTTTAGTACTGTTTCTTCAGAAGCGGCAGCCAAATCAAAAACCGTTGGAAATTGCTCTACAAACTTCAAATAATAGGCCATTCCTTGGTCAACTCTGGTTTGTTGTAAAATAATTTCAGACAACCAAATGTAATATGGGTTTTTAGTTGTACGCCAAGGTAAACTTCTTTTATTCTGTAAATACCAGTCTGCTAAATGGTTAGAAAATTTCATCACTTTATTTAAGAAATGCAATATTACATGTTTTAATTGATTAAAACATGTTGATAACCATTTAAATAATAAGTACAAATTATGAGCTGTTATTTTAAAAAATTTGAAGTTATTTTTAATAGAGATCCTTACTATTTTGAATCTGAAAATAGCGAATTTCATACTATATTTTTGCACCTAAATTCATTTTAATTTATAGCATGTTTTACATAGTTTTTTTGCTTAAAAAATTGATTTATAAATAATTAGATCGTTTTAGCTTATTTGTTTTTAATAAAAAAAAAGACTAGTTTTAGAAAATACGTTTCATTTTTCAAATCTTTCATTATGATTTTCAGGTATTTAAACATAGAGAATATTAAAAAAATAATCAACCCTAAAAAGGTAAATACACCAAAATCACCCGAAAGAAGAGAGTTTATAAAAACTATGGGATTTGGTGTGTTGGCTGCAAATCCTATTGTTGAAACTTTAAATTCTTACACAAATAAAAGTTTTGATATTAGCTATGATAAAAATTCATTTTCTGTAATTAGAGATGGTAAAATAGTTTGGGAAATCAATCCCAATTATTTTGGTGAAAATATAATTATTCATGTTAAAAAAAGTAAAAACAACATATTTTTAAGAGCTAAGAATTTAAAAGTTGTGCAAACTCATTTGGAATTTGATTTGGAAGCAAATATCAATAAAAAAGATTCGGATTGGATATTTAATTTAAAAATACCTCAATTTGAATTAAACAAAAAACTTGATTTTATTGAATGGATAGACGGATACAAACCTATAAATACAAATTTAGCATTAAATAAAGAAATAGTTAATTTAAACCAAAAAAACACTATAAATCTACACGGTAATTTTGATTGTAAAATTACTTCTAAATGGGATTTTACTTTTAAGAAGAGGGAAGGGATAATAACAAAATTTGACAACACTATTTTAATTTCTGATGCAATTTATATCACTCAAGATCAGGGGGAACTGGATACGGTTATTTCAAATAGTTTACAAAACGGAGTTAAAATTGTTATTGAAGGAAAAAACAATTGGGAAACCCTAATGCAGTCTATTCAACTAGATGAAGCACATAGTATTAAAACCTTAGGAGATGCTCCTGATCTTAATTTTAGTTTAGGAATTACCGATAATAACAAGTTATTTAAGGCTCTTTGGGTGTCTGAACAAAAAGGTAGTTTAACTTATTCTAATATTGCAGAAGCAACTGAAGGAATTCTTTTTAACAAATATTTTTACTTAGCAGATTTAAGTGGTAGTAGAAAACCTAAATTTTACTTATCCGCAAAAATGCCTGACTCAGAGCAATGGTTAACTAATTCAATTGGCTCATTTTATATCAACTCCGATAGCGATGAAGCAGAATTGGAGTTATTTGGTACTGGAAACTTGGTTACAAATTCTAGATTAGAACCGAGATTTAAAGCTTTCCAACCTAGAATAGAAGGTGCTTTTGGGTTGCCTACTTTTCTTGAAGATGAAAAAATTGATTTATCTGCATTTGCTGTGAGTCAGCAAAAAACAAAAAAGCTAAAAAAAGAAAAAACATCAAGTGCAAAGTCAATTAAAACCCCTAAACCAGCACTGTCAACATTTACAGAAAAAGTAGAATTCAGTTCTGCGGCACCAATTAAAATTAAGGTTTTAAGACCTGAAGATATGGTTTATTTAGAGTTTGAATTTCATAATTTTAAATTTGTCGGTTCAACTAACCTTAGTGTTATTAGTCCTACGAAGCCCATAGAAGTAGTAAAACCTTTAAGTAATAAAATCACAACTATAAAAAAGGAAAATCCTAAAAAAACACTTACAACTGCTACTTTATTAGTGAAAACCAATTTTTCAGAAATTGAACTTAATGATAAGGAAAAAAAGGGAACAGTTATTATTTATTTTCCTACACAACATACACTAGAGCAAGCTTTTTTTGAAGGTTCATCTTCAGAATCTGTTAAAATTCCTGCAAAACATTTACGAGCTAAAAAAAGTAGGTTAGTTTACGAATTAGAAGCTGGTAAAAATGGCTTTGTACTTAGCATGGATGAATTGCTAGATTGGTCTAAGTTTAAATTAAAAGTAGATCGTCGTGCATGGATATCGTTAGAAAATATTAATGTATTAAATAAGCCTACTTACATTATACCTAATAAATTATTAGATCAAAATAGAGAGTTACCTGCAAATACCAATTTTATTTCAAAAAAAGATAAAAATTATGGTCTTAAATTAGCTCAAAACACAAAAGTTATTGCTCAAAAAATTGCTGTTTATGAAGAAGTTAACCTTAAAAAAGTATTAATCAGCACTGAGGCTACAACTTTAAACCCTTCTTTTAATATTGTTAGTATTTTAAAGTCAAAAGTTGAGCCAATTTCAGAAATGTACACTTCAATTGAAGCACCTGCATTACTTTATATTTCACCAAATCAAATCAATGATTTTAAGCATAAAATTGCACTTGATCTTCAAAAAACTATTACACATAAAACTTCAAAAGATGGTGTAAACTCCAAATTTTTTAAAAAATCTACAGATCTAAAAATCACACCTGTAGTTTCTAAAAATATTGATAAAATTGGAATTACAAATACGGCTGCAGGAGAAATTGCAGAGCTTTGGCATACACATTTGGGTGTAAAAATGAAAGATGGCAGCATATCCAATCAATTAAGTAAGTTAAAAACAATCCGTGCTTTATGGGCTTTTGAAGCTAAAGAAAAAGTTGACGGCTACACAGCACAAGGAGATAAGCCGTTTAGAGCTTCCATAAATGGTGAACAACGTCATCAATTGGTACATCTTACATCAAATTATAATCTCCCAAATTTAACCCCGCAGCCTGTACAGGTTAAAAAATTGATACTTTCAAATTTAGGTGCTTATTTAGATTGGCATACTCATTTTAAAATTCCTGCTACAATTAACAGTTTAGATCTTATAGAATGGGGACATTTGGCAACTTTAGGGCGAGATCATTTTGTGAAAATAGTGCAAGAAGGTTATTTATTTCCTTTTGGACATAAAGCGGCAGTAGTTACCATTACAGAAAGAAAATTTGATAAGTCTACCAAAGCAGCTGTTAATAAACAGCTAAAATATATTGTAATTTTAGAAAACATAGTAACATACGAACGGGTTGATTCTCTCAATAAGTTTATAAAATTTCCTTTTCAAGAAGTTAAAATTAACAATAAACAAACACCTGATATTGATAATCCTGGAGATGCTTCTTTAATTGATAATAGCGTAAAAAACTTCTTAATAAATGTAGGAGGAAAAGGCTATCCATTCGATTTGAGTTTAACCGATAAAGAAGGTATAATTCAACACGTGCGAATGGCATTAGGTTTTATAGAGAAAAGTGTAGCTCTTAAAACAAATACTACATTATTAAAAGAAGCTATAAAAACGTATCATGAAGATTATGTTGCCTATACAAATGTTGCACTTAATGGGCAGGAAATAGCGTATGCTGAAAGTTTTGTTGGTGGTGATACTTTATTTGAAACAGAAAGCATACAGTTTGGAGCAAAAATTTACCCAGCTAAAGGTGCAGATACTCTTAAGTTTCATCCAATAATGAGATCTTCAAAAGTATTTATTGAAGCTGTAGATAAAATTACGAATTCACGAAAACCTGTAGAGATTTATTTAGAAGATGATAATAATCCTGGTGATATTTTTGCTAGTGTTTTAGATACATTTGTTGATTTTTCAGGAGGTTCAGGTAGTAGCGGTGGTTTTATAACTCCTAACATGTCTATAACGGCTTTAAGTAAATTAGAAGGAGCTATTGGGGGTAAACTCGATGAACTTAAAGAATTAAAGTTTTCACCAGCAAGCGTTTTTGGAAACGTAGATGATGTTGGCAATAGTATTGATACAGATAGGTTAGACGATCTACCTTTAGGTAAAATTTTTGGTGTAATTAGCTTAGCGAGTCTTTTATTAAATATTGATTTAAATACAAATGAATTAAAAAATGATTTAGAAGAATTTAAAGCTAAAGTAAAGGAAATAAAAGAAAAAATAGAAGCGCTGAAAAATAAGATTTTATACTATGAAAATTTAGCAAAACAATCTATAGAAGATATTGAAGAAGAGTTTAGCAATATTAGAAATCTTGTAAATACGGATATTCAAGCTGAAATAGATGCTTATATTCAAAGGGAAATAGATCTTGTAAAAGAAGAAATAAAAAAAGAAGTTGCTAACCTAATCAACAAATTAGCAGAGAGAACTCCAAAAATTCCAAATTTAAAAACGTATGTTACTGACACTGCTTTTTTTGCAGAGTATAAATACCAACCAGACTTTAAAGGCGCTAATAATAAGCCAATTGTAGTTTTTCCAAACCTTCTTAAGGTTGAAGTAGGAGATAAGAAAAAAGCACTTTCCATTACTACTATTCTAAAAAAACCTTTTGAGTTAGGGGAAAGTCCTTCATTAAAAACATTAGCTCGTTTTGATAATTTTGCTATTGATATTGTTCCTTTACTTAAATTCAAATTTAAGTATTTAGAGTTTAAAAGCGGTTCAAATTCTAAAACGGATGTTAAAATAGAGATGGATGCTAATGATCCAATTCAATTTAAAGGTGCGTTAAGTTTTGTAAATAATCTACAAAGTATTATTCCAAATACAGGATTTTCTAAAGATGGACCTTATATAGATTTACAACCTACAGGTGTTAAATGTGGTTTTAATATTAGTGTGCCAAATGTGGAGGTTGGTATTTGTATGATTACCAATATTAGTTTAGGAGCTTACGCTATGTTGCCTTTTACAGGTGCGCCATTAACTATGGGCTTTAATTTTTGTACTCGAGAAAATCCATTTTTATTAACCATATCTGCTTTTGGTGGAGGTGGTTATTTTATGATGATTACTACATTAGAAGGAATACAATCTTTAGAAGCTGCTTTTGAATTTGGAGCTGCCATGTCACTTAATGTCGGTGTTGCATCTGGTTCGGTTTCCGTTATGGGAGGTTTCTATTTTAAAATGGAATTAGTCGAGGTTGATGGAAACGAAGTTTCTAACGTTGCTTTATCTGGGTACTTACGTATGAATGGACGCCTTTCCATACTTGGAATGATTACCGTTTCTATAGAATTCTATCTTGCACTAAATGCTGTTATAGTTAATGGTAAAGTACAAAAAATGGAAGGTACTGCAACTGTTAAAGTAAAAGTAGAAGTATTATTTTTTAGTAAAACAGTTTCTGTTACAGTTAGGCGAGAGTTAAAAGGCGCAGATGCCGACCCTAAGTTTATTGAAATGATTGAAGAAGATGATTGGCAAACCTACTGTCTTGCTTTTGCTAGTTAATTAAAATTTTGAATTTGAAATATTAAGATTATGTCACAAGAAATAATTTTTACCACGTTACCACATAAAAAAATAATTAAAGATGGAAAATCCTATTTGCAGCTTTCTGTTTTTACCTCTATAAAATTGCAAACGCCTACAGATACTAATTTAGGTGCTTTTGATGATATTTTAAATTGGTCTGAGAAAATACGCGATGCCGATTTTAAATTTAAATTAAAAAATGGAAAGGTGTTAGATGCAGAGCTTAACAAAACAATTTTAGATGTTGATTTATACAAAAATATTTTTCACAAAAATATAAAAGTTGATGATTTTAAAGAGGAAGACTTTTCACGTAAAAAGTTTTATTCAGCACCTATTTTACATGTAAAAGATTTTATTATAAAAAATATAAAGTCTGCGGCTATAACAAGTCCTAAAACACTAGTTTCAGCCGATAAATTTATTGATGTAAAAGAATTCGGCGCCATCTCAAGATTTCAATTAAACGAAAAAGAAATTGAAAATGCAGAAACACTTCACAAAGAAGAAACAAAGAAAAAATCGGTATTAGCTAAGAATTTAATGCTTAAGAAAGATGATGGAGTAAGCGCTATTAAAAAAGACTTGATTAATAATAAATTTGTTCCTTTTAGTTCTGCTATGAGTCCAGCATCTGATTTTGTGCAATTACGTCAATTTCATAAAGTAGATAGGGAAAAAGTTGAGTCTTTAAACTTAAAAATAAAAAAACCTGTTTTTGAATTTCATGATATTATGGCGGTTATCAATAGCTATCCGCAAATTATGCGTAAACTAGGTTTTGTTTTGGATTTTTTAATACCTTATGAAACCAGTATTCCAGCAAAAGGCACCATTAAATTAGTGCCTGATGCACTAAATTTAGATGAAGCCAATACAATAGTATCAATACCTGCAACAGCTTATGAATTAACGGCTAAAGGTTTTTATGTAAGTGATAAACCCGATACGATATTTAAACAAGGTTTTGTAAAAATAAATTCTAATGAATTCTCTGTTATTCAGGTAGATGCAGATGGTGCAGCCCTTAAAACAAGTAATATGACAGAGAATAAAGTACAACAAATTGCTAAGTTTTATGAAGCGCGTTCTAAAGTAGGGGGATTAAAAAAAGATAAATCAGCTATTAATGCGTCAAAACTGGAATTTGTAGAGCCGCCAGAAGATGAGGGGTTGCCCTATATGAGGACCTCTGGAATTGCAATAACCAAAAATGGAATGGCGGAACATCTTTCTAAAAGCATAAAGCTTAATGAATATTTAAAAATTAAATTCAAAGAAGCTCCGGTAAAAAAAATTGATGTTAAGCAGAAAATAATTTTAGGACAAACGCCTTTATTAACTACATTACAAATTAAAGAGCCCGAAGTTGTATTATATTCAAATGAAATTGTACAAGGGTATCGAATGGATATTGCCTACAAAGAACAGCCTACAAAATGGCATTCGTTGCATCAAAAAAAAGACACCTATACTTGGTTTAATGAAGAGAATCAAAGTCATGCTATTGAAAATATAAAGTCAGATGAAGGTTTTATACAGCTAGGTGTAGCGCAAGATCCAGATGATGAAGATGACGTTTTTGTATCTGAAACCTTGGCTCGTTGGGAAGGTTGGAGCCTTTCTGTCCATAAACCTGGTTTTGCTATTAATGACTCCGAAGATTATAAGTTAAAACTTGGAGAAACCGAGAAAAAAGACTTTGTTTATAAAGACAAAAATGAAGAATTAAAGAAATATACTTTTGATCCTGATTTAGAATTTAAGATAAATGCAACTTCAGAAATTGTAGCAGGAAGTTTACCGAAACTACGTTTTGGAAAAGATTATAATATACGTGTACGTACGGTTGATTTAGCTGGGAATTCTGTAGATTTAGATTTTCAATCAGAAGCACCACAAATTACTAGTAGAAAAAACATTCGCTATTTACGTTATGAACCTTTAGCAAGTCCTATTGTTTTAGTGGGTAACGAGTTAAAAGATGGTGAGTTTTTGGAACGTATGGTAATTAGAAGTAATTTTGATCAAACTAGTGTTGATTATGAGGATTCTAACCCTGTTGGTGGTAAATTTTTTGATGAATTTTCTCAGCGATATTTATTACCTCCAAAAAATAGTCAATTAATTGCTGAAACACATGGAATGTTTGAAAAAGCCTTTGAAAACAATCCTGTGGCTGCTCAAAAAATTTATAAAATTATAACCAATCATGAAGGTTTGTATCAACAAGCAGAGCCGAATAAAGAACGTATTTATAAACCTTCTGAGGTAGAGATTATATATTTGCCAGATCCTATGGCGGCTGGTGTTTCACTTTTTGTTGCCGAAGGTTATGAGAATACGCATACACAAGATTTTAAAGCTAAAATGTTTAGTTTTTTCAGTAATTCTGAGATTAATATGAAGTCTACAAATGGCGAAATACCTGAAGATTGGTATAATGCTGGTGTAATTCGTATTCGCTTAGAAGAAGGAGCATCTAACGTTAAATGGAATGCTAAACAAAGAATTTTTACAGTTTTCTTACCAAAAGGTCACAGAACTCGTATTAAATTTAGTACGTTTTGGCGAGAAAAAGACCTTAATAAATTATCTGCACTTTGGGATTTAATACAACAAGATGCTCCAGGAAATTTAGTAGAGTTAAGAAAATTAGCTGAATCTGGACAGCATTGGATTGTGAGTCCATCTAGAGAAATGGAGCTAGTACATGCTGTACAACAACCTGTTAATAAACCGGAGATATTAGCCATTTATCCCGATAGAGATTATAATCAAACTTTTGTTAATATTAATACACGCTTTGATATTCATGGTGAAAGTACTGAGAAGGTAGAATTTCAAGCTAAATGGGTAGACCCTTTAGATGATGGTATCTCTGTTGATATTAAAGAAAAAGTAGGGACAAATTCTACTGCAGAAATACCTATTCAATATCATGACGATAAGATTACAAAAGGTACAATACCTGCGTCAAATATGATAGTTAATTCGAGTATAAAACAATTAGAACTTAAACCAAAGCTTCAATTTACTAAAATAACGGAGACTCAATTTAAAGTTGATCCACAACCTGATGCTAAAAAAGTTAACACCTTGTATAAATCTCAATTGGTGAAATTTGAAAAATTTAAAAAAGAAAAATCTGCACCAAAAATAAGTATGGTTAACCGTCTTAAATTAGATATTCTAGAACCAAAATTTAGTTTTGTTAACGAACTGAACTATCGGATTAAACCACTTGAGCAACATTTTGGAGATACTAAACATAGATGGGTAGATTATAAACTTAATGCGGTTTCAAGATATCGTGAATATTTTGATAAGATTTTAACAGCAAACCCTAATTTAAATACTATGCGTGAAAGTGATTGGGTAGAAAAAGTTAATATTCTTAGTTCAGCTAGACCTGATGTTCCTGAGATAGATTATATTATACCTACTTTTGAATGGAAAAAAACAACCCAACAGACTAAAATAATACATGAACGTTTAGGTGGTGGTTTGCGAATTTTTATTAAACGCCCTTGGTTTTCTTCTGGAGCAGATGAAAAATTAGCAATATTAATACCTTCTAAAAATAGCACTTTTACTATTGTGGGTAGATCTATGTCTTACATTCAAGATTATACCAATTGGGGTATTGATCCATTACTTTTTGCAGCAAAGCCAAGTAATAATAGCCCCGATATTCAAAATTTTAGGCATTCACCTGAAATTGATGAAGACTTAGCATATCCTGACGATTCAAATAAAAAAGTTACAGCTGTTGCATATCCAGTACATTTTGATGTTGAACGTCAACTTTGGTATTGCGATATTGCTTTAGATTCTAAGCAAATGTATTTTCCATTTATAAAATTAGTTTTGGCACGTTATCAAAAGCATTCGGTTAGAAAAAACAATACAGATGTTTGTCTTTCGCCAAGTGTAGCATCTGATATGATTCAACTGGTGCCTGAACGAAAAACTACAGTGTCTTTTGTTGATACTAAACAAAAGTCTACATTTAATGTTCAAGTTACTGGAACACTTTTTAATGAAAAACAAGTTGCCGTTAATGGTAATAAAAGTTTTGTGCGTATTTCATTTTTAGATGGAGAAAGTACCAAGCCAATATCCGGAATTATTGATCCAGCAAGTAAGAGTAGTGTTTTAGATAAAGAAACAGTTACTATTAACATTAATACGAGTCATATAAAAAACAATATTTATACCATCTCAAAGAACCTTAAATTACCAACAAAGTATAACAACACCCCTTTTAAAATACTTATTGAAGAATATGAGCGAGGTCCGAGTAAAATGAATATAGATAGTGCTTATAAAAATAGATTAGAGCAATCTGAAGAAACAGATCGTTTAATTTATGCGGATGTATTTGAAGTAAATTAATAATTAGGTGTCAAATAGTGGATTCTATTATCAAATATGTTCTTTAAATGAAATTTAATTTTATATGAATTTTTTGTAAAAAGACTTTGTAAACTTCTTTTATTCTGTAAATACCAGTCTGCTAAATGGTTAGAAAATTTCATCACTTTATTTAAGAAATGCAATATTACATGTTTTAATTGATTAATTTTAATGAATTAACTTTTTGATTTTGATTATTATATCCTATATTTGCCGTCTTAAATTTATAATAACATATATAACTATATTTAAAAATGACGAAAGCAGAAATCGTATCAAATATTTCAGATAAATCTGGAATAGAAAAAGCAGATGTTTTAGCAACTGTTGAAGCGTTTATGGACGAGGTAAAGAATTCTTTAGAAAAAGGAGACAATGTTTACTTGAGAGGTTTTGGAAGTTTTATTATTAAAACTAGAGCAGAGAAAACTGGAAGAAACATTTCAAAAAATACTACAATTAAAATACCAGCACACAACATTCCAGCATTTAAACCTGCAAAAGTATTTGTAGAGGGTGTAAAAAGTAATGTTGAGGTAGCAACAGTTTAAAAAGATTTATTAACACTAAACAACATTCTATTATGCCAAGTGGTAAAAAAAGAAAAAGAGCTAAAATCTCTACTCATAAACGTAAAAAAAGAGCAAGAGCTAATAGACATAAAAAGAAAAAGTAAGCTAAGCTTACTTTTTCTTTGACTTTAAACAAAGTTCATTGAAATAAATAGTTGCTAATTAGTAACTATTGTTGGGTAAAAATTCCTGTAATACTTATTTATAAATCGTTCAACTATCTCGGTGGTTGAACACAAAAACAATACAGAGTGAAAACAGAATTAATTATACGATCAAATTCCTCTGATATTGATTTTGCCTTATTAAAAGATGGTAGATTAACTGCATTAAATAATGAATCTAACGAAAATAAATTTTCTGTTGGAGATGTTTTTTTAGCTAAAATTGGTAAAGTATTGTCCGGTTTAAATGCTTCGTTTGTAAACGTAGGCTATTCTAAAGACGGATTTTTACATTATCATGATTTAGGTGCGCAGTTAAAATCATTAAATAAATTTATTAAGGGTATAAGCACAGGTAAAATTAAAGATTACACTTTAAAAAACTTTCAGTTAGAAAAAGACATTGATAAAAATGGATCTATAACTGATGTATTAAAAACAGGTCAAAACTTATTAGTTCAAATAGTTAAAGAACCTATATCTACAAAAGGGCCAAGAATGAGCTCAGAAATTTCAATAGCAGGTAGGTATTTGGTTTTAGTTCCTTTTTCTGATCGTGTTTCCGTTTCTCAAAAAATAATGGATCCCGAAGAAAAAGAACGATTAAAAAGACTAATTAAAAGCATTAAACCTAAAGGTTTTGGAGTTATTATTAGAACTGTTGCCGAAAATAAAAAGGTAGCAGATTTAGATAAAGATTTACAAAATTCTTTAGAAAGGTGGGTTGTAATGTGCAAGAAAATTAGAAATTCTAGAGCACCTCAAACACCTATAAAAGTATTAAGTGAGTTAAATAGAGCCTCTTCAATTTTAAGAGATATTTTTAATGATTCTTTTACAAGTATTGTAACAAATGATGAAACAATGTATTTAGAAACTAAAGAATATTTACAAGAAATTGCTCCAGAAAAAGAGTCTATTGTATCCTTATACAAATCGAAACTTCCAATTTTTGAAAAATTTGGCATTGAACGCCAAATTAAAACATCTTTTGGTAAAACTGTTTCAATGAGTAAAGGAGCTTATTTAGTTATAGAACATACCGAAGCGCTTCATGTAATTGATGTAAATAGTGGTAACAGATCTAATAAAGCGATGTCTCAAGAAGATACTGCTTTAGAAGTGAACTTAATTGCTGCATCTGAAATTGCTAGACAATTACAATTACGTGATATGGGAGGAATTATTGTTGTAGATTTTATTGATTTGCATACTGCTGAACATAGACAAAAACTCTATGATCATTTAAGAAATGAAATGGCATTTGATAGAACTAAACATAAAATATTACCTCCAAGTAAATTTGGTTTAATTCAAATTACAAGACAAAGAGTACGACCTGAATTAGTAATTAAAACTCAAGAACCTAATCCAAGTGGAGTAGGAGAGGTTGAGGCGCCAATTGTTATTATTGATAAAATTGAAGCTGAATTAGAAAGATTAATTACATTAAAAGATCAAAAAAAGTTAATACTTAATGTACATCCTTTTATTGCAGCTTATTTAAAAAAAGGATTACCATCTATACAACACAGATGGTTTACAAAATATAAAAAGTGGATTAAAATTTTACCTAGAGATGCTTACCAATATTTAAATTTTGAATTTACCAATAACAAAGGTGAATTAATTAAATAAAGCATACAATATCTTATAAAAGTCCTACTTAATTGTAGGGCTTTTTTTAAAACCAATACCCAACATTAAAATACCAAAAATTTTCAGAATGGTCTGGAGACCAAGTGTGGTTTATTTCTATAGGACCTAAAAAAGTGTCAATTCCATAACCTACCATATAACCAGATTTGGTATTTTCAAAAATATTCCCTCCATTAAATAAATCGCGTTCTACTCTAGCATAATTGGCTGTAATAGATAAATAATTTTTAGGTAAAAACTCATAACGAAATGCTAGTGAGGATTTTAAAAATGAGTTTGCATTTAGCTCTGCTAAATCGTACCCATAAAATGGTATAAATGTATTTATAAGGTTTTCTCCATAACCACCAATATTATAATCTATAGCTCTATTGTCGTTGTCTCCAATTGTAATTCCAGCTTCTGATGTAAAATGCGTTGTTAATTTGTTGAAAAAAGTATGCGCAATACCAAACTTACCTTTTAATTGAGAAAATGATTCAAAATCGAGATATTCTGGTAAAAAATCACTTTTATATTCTGAAGAGGTTAAATACCATCTAAAATCAACGTCTAAAAAAACACCATTTTTTTGAAAATATTTTTTATCATAAGTGTCAATTTTTAAATAGGCTATTAGGTTAAGATAATCAGAATTATCAAAGTAACCACGTTTCTTTCTACTTGCTGAAACACTATTGCTAGTGGTTAGCGATGAAAGTGTTTCGGTAAATGCTTTTACATGTTTATATTCTCCACCAATGCCTATTGCAAATCGTCTATTAAATACCGTTTGAAAATAAATTTGATTTGTAAAATCTTCATACACCAAATTTATTTCATTAATATTAGATTCATCTATAATACCATCTGTTTGATTAAAATTCATATTTGAATTAAAGCTATTATATCTCGATTTTATTCCAAAACTGGTATAAAAACCGTTATCTATAAAATAATTTAAATTGTATCTAATATTATCTCCTAAAACTAAATCTGCAGAAAAAATATCATTTTTATTTAAAAGGTGTTTTGCAGTAGAGTTAATAACAATACCTGTTTTATAAAGGTCGTCAAAATGTGCTCCAAATTGTATATAATTAGAGACCTTATTTTCTTTTACCTTTAAATTTAGAGTGCTGCCACCTTCAGCGTTTTTATTATCAATAATTTTATATTGTATATTTTCAAAGTTTCCTGTGGCGTATAGGTTGTTAATACCTTCAATTAACTTATTGTAATCTGTTCTGTCTTGTTTTTTAAAGTTTAGTTTACCTAAAATATATGCTCTTGTATAATTAACATTTCCTTCAATACTAATATTATTTATATCATATATTAATTGTTTTGTTTCAATTTTAGGATTTTTTTTATGTGTTTGTTGATTTGCAATAGCTTTTAGTTCGTTTATGTGTTCTCTAGAAGCTACGTCTCCAGCTTCCATAATTTCTTTTCCTTTGTCAAAAGAAACAACATTGTAATTGTTTACATCTGGTTTTATTAATATATCTACTTTTTTGTATTTAGATTCTAATGTTGTATACATTTGAAAACCAACAATTTGATTTAGTATTGCAACGGCAGAGCCTAAATTTTCTTTTTTGTCTAAACCACTTTGAATATCTACTCCAATTATAACATCGGCTCCCATGTTTTTAACTTCATCTACAGGGAAGTTGTTTACAATTCCTCCATCGGTTAATATTTTCCCATCAATTTCAACAGGCGCCAAAAGGGTTGGAAAAGAACCACTTGCTTTTACGGCCTCAGGTAAAAATCCCGAATTTAACACCTCTTGTTTACCTGTTTCCAGATTTGTTGCAATACAAACAAAAGGGATTGGTAGTTTATTAAAATCGCTAATATTATTAACGTGTTGTGTTAATTTGGTTAGTAAGTTAAGTACATTTTGTCCTTCTGACATGGCTCTCGGAATTCCAACTTTTTTATTTTTAACTGGTAATGATAATGAGTATTTTTCTCCAATTTCTTTTTCGTAAAATGGTTTAGATTTTCTAGGTGTTTGATCTGTTAAAATTCTTTCAAAGTCAATAACTCGTACGATTGAGTCTAGTTGGTTTGCCGTATATCCCGATGCGTATAGAGCTCCTACTATTGCTCCCATGCTTGTGCCTCCAATATAATCTACGCGGACTCCAGCTTCTTCTAAAACTTTTAATACAGCAATGTGTGCAATACCTTTAGCGCCACCACCACTTAAAACTAAACCAACTTTAAGATCTTGTTTAGCAGGTTTTTCTTGAGAAAACCCTACTAAAGATATGATTATAAAAATTAAACTTAGAAATTTTTTCACCTTTTATTTATTATTATAATAGTTAATTATTTTAGTTGCTCTTGCTGTTCCAATAACCTTTTCTAATTCCTGTAAAGATGCTAAACTTACTCTTTTTGTAGACTTAAAATGCTTTAGTAAAGATACAACAGTTTGTTTTCCAATACCAGAAATTTGTTCTAATTCATTTTCTAACGCTTGCTTACTTCTTTTATTTCTATGGTGAGTAATTCCAAACCTATGCGCTTCGTTTCTTAATTGTTGAATTATTTTTAATGTTTCAGATTTTTTATCTAAATACAACGGTACAGGATCATCTGGATAATAAATTTCTTCCAGTCTTTTTGCAATTCCAATAATAGCAATTTTATTTCTTAACCCTAAAATATCTAAGCTTTTTAAAGCAGAAGATAATTGCCCTTTTCCACCATCAATTACAATTAATTGAGGTAATGGTTGGTCTTCATCTAGTAAGCGTTTATACCTTCTAAAAACAACTTCTTCCATTGAGGCAAAATCATCTGGACCTTCAACAGTTTTAATGTTAAAATTTCGATATTCTTTTTTGCTGGGTTTTCCATTTTTGAAAACTACACAAGCAGCAACAGGGTTTGTACCTTGTATGTTTGAGTTGTCAAAACACTCAATATGTCTTGGCTCAGCACTTAAACGTAAATCTTTTTTCATTTGAGACATAAGCCTTTTTATGTGCCTGTCTGGATCAATAATTTTTATTTGTTTAAATTGCTCTTGTCTATAATATTTTGCATTTCTAATACTTAAATCTACAATGCGTTTTTTGTCTCCTAAAACTGGAACTGTAACTTTAATGCCATCACCTAAATCTACTTTAAATGGTACGTAAATTTCTTTAGATTGTGAATTAAATCGTTGACGAATTTCAATAATAAAAAGTTCTAATAGTTGTTTGTCTGTTTCGTTTAATTTTTTCTTAATTTCAGTTGTATGCGATTGGATAATAGAGCCGTTAGATATTTTAAAGAAATTTACATAACTATAGCTTTCATCAGAAACAATTGAAAATACATCTACATTTGTTATGGTTGGGTTTACAACTGTAGATTTTGCTTGGTAATTGGCTAATAAATCTATTTTTTCTTTAATTTTTTGAGCCTCTTCAAATTCCATATTATCTGCAAATTGCATCATTAATTGGTGAAAAGATTTAATAGATTCTTTAAAATTACCTTTAATTATGTTTCTAATAGCAGTAATGTCTGTAGTATAATTTTCTTCAGTTTGCAGGCCTTCACAAGGTCCTTTACAGTTTCCAATATGAAAATCTAAACACACTTTATATTTTAATTTTGCTACATTTTTTCTGCTTAAATCGTAATTGCAAGAGCGTAATTGGTAGAGTTCTTTTATTAAATCTAATAACGCTTTGGCTGTTCTAACAGAAGTGTAAGGTCCAAAATACTCAGATCCATCTTTAACTACATTTCTTGTTAAAAATATACGAGGAAATCGTTCTTTTTTAATGCAAATCCAAGGATATGTTTTGTCATCCTTTAGCATTACATTGTATTTTGGCTGGTATTTTTTTATTAAGTTATTTTCTAATAATAATGCGTCAGTTTCGGTATTAACAACTATGTGCTTTATGGTTGCTATTTTTTTTACTAGAACTCTTGTTTTGCCGTATTCGTGGTTTTTATTGAAATATGAGGCTACTCGTTTTTTTAAATTTTTTGCTTTTCCAATATATAAAAGCGTCCCGTTTTTATCGTAATATTGATAAACTCCAGGTTCTTTTGGTAATGTTTTTATTTGAATTTCTAGTTCCAAAAATTTAGGTGTTTTTAAAGAATAAAAGTACTACTTTTTATACGGATTTTAGTTTCCTCTTAAAATTCTTTATTAAATTAATTTAAATTTAAATTAATTTGATATTTTTGAGAAAAATTAAAAAAATGGATTTATTTCATTCATTTTTTATATAATTCATAATTAGACTTAACATGAAGTATTGGAAGAAATATTCGAAAGAAAAATTAATAAAAAGAATTGATAAAGCATTAAATGCTAATGTGAATTTTCAAACAAATAAGGGTTTAGGTTACCCTGTTTCAAGGTTAGATGAAAATGTGTTTAATACAAGTGGTTCTTTCTTAGATGATTCTCCATTATTAAAATCTTTTGTTGCAAATCCTAATAATATTGGTTGTCATACTTTAGGTAAATCAGAACCTGCATTTAAAGGTTCTCAAAAGTTAGAGCGTGAAATTATTCAAGTTTTAGCGGTAGATATCTTTAAAGCTAAAGAAGGTGAGTACGATGGTTATATTGCTACTGGAGGCACAGAAGCAAACGTGCAAGCATTGTGGGTGTTTAGAAATTTATATAAAAAACAATTCAATGCAACTTTAGAAGAAATGGTTATTTTGTCTTCAGAAGACACGCATTATTCTGTACATAAAGGATCTAATTTGTTAAGTGTTGAGAATGTAAGTATTCCTGTTGATTTTAATTCGAGAGAAATTTTAAAAGATGAATTAGATGCTATTGTAAAGGATTTAGTTTCGAAAGGGAAAAAATACTTTATGGTTATTTCTAATATGGCAACAACTATGTTCGGATCTGTTGATAATCCGGATGTATATGCAGAAATTTTAGAAAAACATAAGGTTGTTTATAAAATACATGTAGATGGTGCTTTTGGTGGTTTTATTTATCCAATTTCGAATAGAGAATCTACCATAAATTTTGAAAATCCACATGTTTCATCCATTACAATTGATGCGCATAAAATGTTACAAGCTCCATACGGAACGGGTGTTTTTTTATGTAGAAAAGGATTGATTGAAAATGTATTAACAAAAGAAGCTCAGTATGTAGATGGAATGGATTTAACCATAGTAGGAAGTAGATCCGGGGCAAATGCTATTGCTGTTTGGATGATTTTATTTAGTTATGGATATTACGGATGGTTTGAAAAAATTAGCACATTATTATTAAGAACCGAATGGTTTACCGAACAAATGGATGCTTTAGGTGTCGAATATTTTAGAGATCCTTATATGAATATAGTAACTTTAAAATCGGAATTTGTGACAGAAAAAATAGCGTCTAAATTTGGATTAGTACCTGATACGCATAATGGATCAAATAGCTGGTATAAAGTTATAATGATGGATCACGTAGAAATTCATGACCTAATAAAATTTGTGGATGCTTTAAAGCTTTCTTTAAAGAGCAATTAAGACTATAGAAGTTAGAGTCATTTTTTATTTTTAATTTCCAGTAAAAAATGACTTTATAACATCTAAGTTTGAAAAAATAGTGCGAAACACTAAAAATGTAACTATAAAAACAATAACAGCTAGTAGTATCTTTTTCTTATCACTCATTTTAATTATTTTTTGGTAAATATATAGAATATTATATTAAATTATTTTTAAAATGAAAGCCAAATATTTATTACGAAAGTTTATTGTTTTTTTCCGATAAAACGAATAACATCTCCTTTACCAATATGATGAATTCCTTCGTCTAAGTCAATTAGTTCTTGGCTTAAAACTTGAACTTCTAAGTCTTTAAAATCATTTTTAATACTTTCAATTGTGTAAAGCATATCTATATTTTTAGGTCCGAAAGCCTGTTGGTTTTCTTCATTAATTTTAAGTTGCTTTTCACTAAAACCTTCTAAAATTAAGAGCCCTCCTTTTTTTAAATATGTTGTGAGTTTTTTATGATAAGCTGTTTTTAAATTTGCCGGAAAATGTGCGTAAATTAAAACTATTGCATCAAAAGAATTTTCTTCGAAATGCAATTTAGAAAATTCGCCAACTAAATAATTAATGTTAACATTATTTAATTTGGCTAGTTTTAAGGCTTTTAATTTTCCTTGAGAACTCATGTCAAAGCAAGTTACATTTAGCCCTTTTTTTGCGGCATATACCGCATTTCTTCCTTCACCTTCAGCAGGTAATAGAATAGAGCCACTTAGTTGGTATTTTTCTAATGTATTTTTAAAAAATACATTTGGTTTAATACCATATGCAAATTCTTCTTTACCATATCTTTCTTCCCAAAAATTTTTCATTTCAGTTTCTTTTAATTTTAACAACATGAAGAACCTTCATTGTTAGTACTGCAAGAAGAGGATTCTTCCATATTTTCATCAGAGCAACAGGCATTATTTGCAAAATTATCTACCAAAAGGGATTTTACAGTTGTTTTTGATGGTACTTTTCCTTTGAATACAACTTTTCCATCAACTACAATAGCTGGTGTTCTCATAATATCATACATCATAATTTCTACCATATCAGTAACTTTTATAATTTCTGCATTAATATTTAATTCATTAACTACTTCAGTAATTATTTTTTCTGTTGCAATACAACTTGGGCAACCAGTACCTAATATTTTTATTATTTTCATTTTATAATTTTTTTGATTTTTATTTATTAAAAAATTGATGAAATAGTTTTTTAGCTATTTCCCAATTTTTTTGATGTATACAATATTTAATTTTTGGAGGATTAACTTCTCCTTGTATTAAACCTGCGTCTTTTAACTCTTTTAAATGTTGTGAAATAGTTGATTGTGCAAGAGGAATTACTTCTACTAAATCTCCTGTAAAGCAACAACTTTGATTTTCTAAATAATTTAAAATTTTTACACGTGTTGGATGGCCTAAAGCTTTTGAAAATCGGGCTAATTTTTCAGTTTCAACTTCGTAAACGATATCTTCTTTTGTTCTTTTCATAAATCCATCGCAAGTTTACGATAAGTATTTGAATTTCAAAATTATTATTAAACCTTTTTAATTTTTTTCAGTCCTAACTCTAAATAAAATAAAAATTAAAGATGTTGAAGAGAATTATACTAGTAACATTAATAGGCTTACAAGGTTTATATTCACAAGATTTAAAACAAACATATCCAATAGTAGACACTGGAATTAACGAATTTTATAGTGATACTGCTATTATTTATGAGCCAAAACCCAATGAAGAATTTTACGGGCAAGATGCCCATTATACTGTAAATAAACCTTCGTATACAAATAATAATGACGGAACAATAGCCGATAATATTACAGGTTTAATGTGGGAACAGCATATGGGAGATAAAATGACTTTTGAAGAGGCTTTTAAAAAAGCAGAAAATTCAACTTTAGGTGGTTATACAGACTGGCGTGTACCAACAATAAAAGAATTGTATTCATTAATTTTATTTACAGGACAAGTAAAAGGTGCGAAGGCAATTGATTTGTTTATAAATACTAATTATTTTGAACAACCTTTAGGAGATACTTCTAATGATGAAAGAGAAATAGATGCACAAACTTGGTCTTCTACAGAATATGTAGGAAAAACTATGCGTAATGATGCTACTGTTTTTGGAGTAAATTTTGTTGATGGAAGAATAAAAGGATATCCAAAGTACAATCCACGTACAAAACAAGCCAATAAAATGTATTTTAGAATGGTGAGAGGTAATACAGCTTATGGGAAAAATAATTTTATAGATAATGGAGATGGGACTATTAGCGATTTATCAACTGGTTTAATGTGGCAAAAAGCAGATGATGGTATCTCAAGAGATTGGTCAACATCGTTAGCGTATGCTGAAAATTTAACGCTTGGAAATAAATCTGATTGGAGATTGCCAAATGCAAAAGAATTACAGAGCATTGTAGATTATACACGTTCGTTACAAACCACAAATTCACCAGCAATTAATCCTGTTTTTGAAACTTCAGAAATAAAAGATGCAGATGGCAATATAAATTATCCGTTTTTTTGGACATCAACTACTCATAAAGATGGTAGAAACCCATATAGTAGTGCTGTGTATATAGCCTTTGGTGAAGGGCAAGGTAAAATGCGGAACAAGCTAATGGATGTTCACGGTGCAGGTTGCCAACGTAGTGATCCAAAAAGTGGAAATATAAAAGATTACCCACAGTTTTTCGGCCCACAAGGAGATGTTAGGTACGTTTATAACTATGTACGTTGTGTAAGAACTCTTAATTAAAAAAATAAAAATTATAATGAAGATAAATCAATATATTTTATTTGGATTATTATGTGTATTTCTAAATTCTTGTGAAAGTAACAACAATGATACCGATATAAATAACGAGTCTAATGAAGAAGAAGTTATTGAGCTGCCAATTCCAGAAAAACCTTATGCAATTGTTGGTACTGGTGTAACAGATTATTATAGTGATAATGCATTAATTTCGGAGCCTTTAGCGGGTGATGCTTTTTTTGGACAAGATGCTAATTATACTAGAAATAAGCCATCTTACACCGATAATAATGATGGAACTATAACAGATAATGTTACAGGTTTAATGTGGGAGCAAGATATGGGTTCAAAAATAACGTTTAATGAAGCTTTTTCAAAAGCCAGTACATCAACTTTAGCTGGTTATACAGATTGGAGGGTACCTACTTTAAAAGAATTATATTCGTTAATATTATTTTCAGGAAAGGTAAAGGGTGAAGTAGCTATCGATTTATTTATAGATGCAAATTATTTCAATCAAGAATTAGGAGACACTTCAATTGGAGAACGAGAAATAGATGCTCAAACGTGGTCTTCAACTGAATATGTATCAACTACAATGAAAGGTGTTGAGACTGTTTTTGGAGTAAATTTTATTGATGGTCGTATAAAAGGGTATCCAAAATACAAACCAGATACAGGCAATGAAAATACTATGTATTTTAGAATGGTGAGAGGAAATACAGCTTATGGGAAAAATAACTTTATTGATAATGGAGATGGTACAATTAGTGATTTGGCAACTGGATTAATGTGGCAGAAAGCAGATGATGGAATTTCTAGAGATTGGGAAGCGTCTTTAGCATATGCGGAAGGTTTAACACTTGGAAATAAGTCTGACTGGCGTTTACCAAATGCAAAAGAATTACAAAGTATTGTGGATTACACAAGATCTCCAAAAACCACAAATTCACCAGCTATCGATCCTCTTTTTGAATGTACTGAAATATTAGATCCTGATGGTAATGCGGGTAATTATCCATTTTACTGGACAGGAACAAGTCATTTAGATGGTGCAAATCCATACTCTAGTGGAGTATATATTGCTTTTGGAGAAGGGCAAGGAGAGATGAATGGTGTTTTAATGGATGTTCACGGAGCTGGTTGCCAACGTAGCGACCCAAAAAGTGGAAATATTAACGATTATCCACAGTTTTTTGGCCCACAAGGTGATGTTAGGTATGTTTATAATTATGTGCGTTGTGTAAGAACCATAGAATAAGTTTTATGGTTAAATCGCTTAGGAGTTTCTTATTATTGGTTCAGTTTATTTTATTGATATCTTGTTCTAAAAGGAATGAAATTTAAAATATTATTAATACCAACCCTACTACAATTTAATGACAGTAATAGTTTTGATTAAAAATTTATTAAATATAAACAGGTTACCTTTAAGCAGTTCAGATGAAGAAATTAGGCGTTAATTTCTTCTTTAGGAAAAGCTTTCTTGTTAAATAGAATTAATATACCAACAGCTGTAGAAATAGCAGTATCTGCAACATTAAAAATAGCATTGAAAAAAGTAAAAGGTTTTCCACCCCAAATAGGAAGCCATTCAGGTAAATTACCACTCCAAATAGGAAAGTAAAGCATATCTACTACTTTTCCATAAAATAATTTTCCATAAGGCTCTTCGGCAAATAAAGTAGCAACGCCATTTGCTGGAGTGTCGAAAATAACTCCATAAAAAACAGAATCTATAATATTACCCATTGCTCCTGCAAAAATCAATGAAATTGCAATAATTAAAACTTGTGGAGCATTTTTTTTAATTGAAGTATGTAACCAATATCCAATACCAGCAATAGCAAACAGTCTAAATATTGTTAAAAACAATTTTCCAGATTTTCCACCAAATTCAGCGCCCCAAGCCATTCCATTATTTTCAATAAAATGTATACGAAACCAATCAAAAACTACAACATCTTCTCCATATAAAAAATTAGTTTTTATATAAATTTTACTAATTTGATCTATTAATAATACGATAACTATTAAAATAATTGCTTTTTTCAATTTTTTTGAACTTTATTTGGTGATAAAAAATGAAGCTCCCAAATTAAGGGAGCTCCTCTTTATTTAGATAATGTATAATTTATTGTTGCATGTTTTTTGCTTCAATACTTAAGGTTGCGTGTGGTACTAATTTTAAACGTTCTTTTTTAATTAGTTTTCCTGTTACACGACAAATTCCGTAAGTTTTATTTTCAATACGAACTAAAGCATTTTTTAAATCTCGAATAAATTTTTCTTGACGAATTGCTAACTGAACATTTGCTTCTTTAGACATAGTTTCAGAACCTTCTTCAAAAGCTTTAAATGTAGGTGAAGTATCATCAGTTCCGTTATTGCTGTCGTTTTTAAATGAACTTTTTAGAAGTTTTAAGTCTTCTTTTGCCAAAGCAATTTTATTTAGAATAATTTCTTTAAATTCAGCTAAGTCTTGGTCTGAGTATCTATTTGTATTTTCATTCATAACTTACATTTTTTGAATTAATATTTTAGTGCTTACATTATCAAAAGCAATTTCTGTGCCTTTTTCTACTAACTCTTTAAACACTAGTTCACTTGTTAGAGTTTCAGTTTTTATATAATCTTCATTTGCTTCAATTGAGCCCTCTAATATATCATTTTTTTGAATAATTAATTTAATTTTATCATTCACTTCTAAACCAGATTCTTTTCTTAGGTTTTGAACTCTATTAATTAACTCTCTTGCATTTCCTTCTTTACGCAAATCATCTGTAATTGTAACATCTAAAGCAACGGTTAAACCTCCTTGATTTGCTACTAACCAACCTTCAATATCTTGAGATGTTATTTCAACTTCAGCTAGAGTTAAATTTACAGCTTTTTCATTAATATTTAAAGTTATTTCTCCTTGTTTTTCAATAGTTGCAATAGCTTCTTTTGTTAAATTTTGTATTGCCTGAGAAACAAACCTCATATCTTTTCCAAATTTAGGTCCAAGTACTTTAAAATTAGGTTTTATGGTTTTTACTAATATTCCAGAAGCATCATCAATCAATTCAATTTCTTTTACATTTACTTCCGATTTTATTAAGTTTTCAACTGCCAAAATTTCTTCTTTACCTGCTTCATCTAAAATAGGAATCATAATGCGTTGCAACGGCTGACGTACTTTTATCATCTCTTTTTTACGTAGCGATAATACCATTGAAGATATTTTTTGTGCTTGTTGCATTTTGCGCTCTAACTTCTCATCAACCAATGTTTCGTCGTATTTTGGAAATTCGGCTAAATGTATAGATTCAAAGTTTTCTTTACCTGTAACTGATATTAAATCTTTGTAAAGATTATCCATATAAAATGGAGCAATTGGTGATGCTAATTTAGCAACATTCACCAAGCAAGTATATAGTGTTTGGTATGCAGAAATTTTATCTTGTTCGTAATCACCTTTCCAAAAACGTCTTCTACTTAAACGAACAAACCAGTTACTAAGATTTTCACCAACAAAATCTTGAATAGCACGAGCTGCTCTAGTTGGTTCATATTCTTCATAGAATTTTTCTACATTTTTAATTAATGTATTTAATTCAGAAAGTATCCAGCGGTCAATTTCTGGTCTTTTTTCAATAGAAATTTCATCTTCAGCATATGTAAAGCTATCTAAATTAGCATATAAAGCAAAAAATGAATACGTGTTGTATAAGGTTCCAAAGAATTTTCTTCGAACTTCATCGATTCCTTCAATATCAAATTTTAAATTATCCCACGGATTTGCATTTGAAATCATGTACCAACGTGTAGCATCTGCACCATATTTGTCCATTGTTTCAAACGGATCTATTGCGTTTCCAAGGCGTTTAGACATTTTTTTACCTTCTTTGTCTAAAACCAATCCATTAGAAACTACATTTTTATAGGCAACAGAATCAAAAACCATAGTTCCAATTGCGTGTAAGGTATAAAACCAACCACGTGTTTGATCTACTCCTTCTGCAATAAAATCTGCTGGGTAGAATTTTTTATCATCTATTAGTTCTTTATTTTCAAATGGATAATGCCATTGTGCATAAGGCATTGATCCAGAATCGAACCAAACATCAATTAAATCGCTTTCGCGTTTCATTGGTTGTCCTTTTGGAGAAATTAAGGTAATTGAATCTACTACATTTTTGTGAAGATCTATTTTATTATAGTTTTCTTCGGTCATATTTCCAACCTCAAAATCTGCAAAAATATCAGCCTCCATAAGTCCTGCGTCAACAGATTTTTGCATTTCAGCTTTTAATTCTTCAACAGAACCAATAATTAGTTCTTCTGTTCCGTCTTCGGTTCTCCAAATTGGTAATGGAATACCCCAATAACGAGAACGTGATAAGTTCCAGTCGTTCGCATTTTTTAACCAGTTTCCAAAACGTCCTTCTCCAGTAGATTTAGGTTTCCAGTTAATTGTTTCGTTTAAATCAAACATTTTATCACGTTTGTCGGTTACTTTTATAAACCAAGAATCTAACGGGTAGTATAGAATAGGTTTATCTGTTCTCCAACAATGTGGATAACTGTGACGGTATTTTTCTACGTGGAATGCTTTGTTTTCTTCTTTTAATTGAATGGCAATTTCAACATCTAATGAGCGCTCTGGAGCTTCACCATCGTTGTAATATTCATTTTTCACATATTTCCCAGCATATTCACCCATATGTTTAGTGAATTTTCCTTGTAAGTTTACTAAAGGAACTGGATTTCCATTATCGTCTAATACCAATAATGGTGGTACTTCTGGACTTGCTTGTTTAGCTACTAAGGCATCATCTGCTCCAAAAGTTGGTGCAGTATGTACAATTCCTGTACCATCTTCTGTGGTAACAAAATCACCTGCAATTACTCTAAATGCATTTTCTGGGTTTTGGTATGGTTGTGCATACGGCATTAATTGTTCGTATTTTGCTTCTAAAATATCAGCACCTTTAAATTCTTGAACAATTATATAAGGAATTTTTTTATCGTTTTCTTTATATTCTGAAAGCTGAGCTTCGTTTTCAACAGTAAAGAATTTTTTTGTGAACTGTTTTCCAACTAAACTTTTAGCTAAAATTACATTTATTGGTTCGAAAGTGTATTGGTTAAATGTTTTTACCAAAACATATTCTATTTTTTTACCTACTGTTAGAGCTGTATTTGATGGTAAAGTCCAAGGTGTTGTTGTCCACGCTAAAAAGTGCACATCTCCATCAATTTTTTGTAAAAATTCTGGTAAGGTATTTTTTATAGCTTTAAACTGTGCAACAGCAGTTGTATCCGTTACATCTTGGTAAGTTCCTGGTTGGTTTAATTCGTGTGAGCTTAAACCAGTACCAGCTTTTGGAGAATATGGTTGGATGGTGTAACCTTTATAAATTAATCCTTTTTTATACATTTCAGCCAATAGCCACCAAACGGTCTCCATGTACTTTGGTTTATAAGTTACATATGGATCTTCCATATCAACCCAATAACCAACACGTTTAGTAAGGTCGTTCCAAACATCGGTATAACGCATTACTGCAGTTCTACAAGCTTGGTTGTATTCTTCTATAGTTATTTTTTTACCAATATCTTCTTTGGTAATTCCTAATTCTTTCTCAACACCTAATTCAACAGGCAATCCGTGAGTATCCCAGCCAGCTTTACGTTTTACCTGAAAACCTTGTAATGTTTTATACCTACAAAAAATATCTTTTATAGCACGTGCCATTACGTGATGAATACCTGGTAAACCATTTGCAGAAGGAGGTCCTTCAAAAAATACAAAAGGTTTATTTTCATTTCTTGTCGCTATACTTTTTTCGAAAATATCTTCCTTTTCCCAAAACGCTAAAGTTTCATCTGCTACTTTAGTGAGGTTCAAACCCTTATATTCTCTAAACTTTTTACTCATTTTTATGCTTTAATTCAATTAGTTTGCGAAATTACGGATTTTATTGAAAATATCATTTTATAAATTGTAAAAAATTAAATACTTAATTGGTTGAATTTAATAGATTTAAATTAAGTTTACATTTGAATTTTTTTTATACGCAAATATGATTCAAAATATTATATCTAATTCTTATAAAAATGCTAAAAGAATTCCTTTAAAAAAGGACTCTAAATTTATATTTTTTAGCGACTGCCATAGAGGTGATAATAGCTATGCAGATGACTTTGCAAACAATAGTAATATTTACTATCACGCGTTAAGAAATTACCTGGAAAACGATTTTACCTATGTTGAATTAGGAGATGGTATAGAATTATGGGAGAACCTGTATTTTAATGGCATTTTTGAAGCTCATAAAAACTCGTTTATGTTATTGCGAGAATTTCATTTAAGAAATAAGTTACACATGATTTGGGGAAATCATGATATGATTTTAAAAAATGAAAAAAGATCAGCGAAGCTTTTAGATACCTATTTTGATAAAATTACCGGAACTGATAAAGATTTACTAAAAGGCTTGGTTTTTGATGAAGGTATTATTTTAGAACCAGAAGGATTTGAAAAAGATATATTGCTTATACACGGGCATCAAGCAGATTTTTACAACTATGTTTTGTGGAAATGGAACCGTTTTTTAGTGCGTATTTTATGGAAGCCCTTACAAATAATAGGTATAAAAGATCCAACAAGTCCTGCTAGAAATTTTAAAGAATTAATTAAAGTAGAACGTAGACTTAAAAAGTGGATATTGGCTAATAACAATCAAATGGTAATTTCTGGGCATACACACAGGCCTCGGTTTCCAGAACCTAATGAATTACCTTTTTTTAATGATGGAAGTTGTATTCATCCGCGTTCTATAACGGGAATTGAAATTGTTGATATGCAAATTTCATTAATAAAATGGCATATTATCTCTCGTGAAGACGGAACTTTACAAATTGTAAAAACAGTTTTAGAAGGACCTACAGCAATTGATTTGTATTTAAGATAAAAAAAGTGCCTCTAGGTGCGAGGCACTAATCAAAATCTTGGGGTTAATTTTGTGTTAACCTACCTAAATTTCTACTAACTATCTTTAAGACACATAATTATTTAATAAGTCACAAAATAATTATAAACCTCTTTCTTTTTGAATTTGTTCGTAGGCTTTTTGTACCTGTTTAAATTTTTCTTCTGCCCCTTTTACGTGTTCTTCACCTAAATGTTGTAATTTATCTGGGTGGTATTTTTTCACCATTTTTCTATAGGCTTTTTTTAACTCGTCGTTACTGGCAGATTTATCAATTTCTAATATTTTATAAGCACTTTCAGAACTATCATAAAACATTGCTTTTATAGATTCAAAATCGTGTTGACTTATGTATAAATACCCTGCAATAGTTTTTATTACATTTACTTCTTCTTCAATAACTGCACCATCTGCTTTAGCTAAGCCAAATAAAAAGTGAAGCAATTGTAAACGTGTTGCATGTGTGGTGTGTTGACGAATTTGCATGCATATTTGTCGTGTAGAAACGTTGTTGTTTTTTATAAAACCTTTAAAAAGTTTAAATGCATTGTTGGCTCTCTCTTCTCCATACATTTTTCTAAAATGCATACGCACATAAGAGAGTTCGCGTTCGTCTATTTTTCCATCAGCCTTAATTACAACTGCAGAAAGCAATAATAAACTTATTTCAAAATCTCCCGATTGTGAATTTCCGCTTGAAGTAGCATAGGTTCTAGCACGCTCAACATCTCCAGCAGTAAAACCTTCAATAAAATTTCCAACAACATATCCTAAAACACTTCCAATTGGGCCTCCAACAGCAAAACCTAGTCCAGCACCAAGCCATTTAATAAAATTTCCCATAATATTTTTTTGAAAACACAAATATACATTGAAATATTAGGATAGTTAAAGTTAACATTGCATAGACTTGTTAAAAATTTAATAAACTTTTAGTAATTAAACTCTTATATTTGCGACAAATTACATCTAACAAAAAAATAAAAATATATGTATCCACCAGAATTAGTAAGACCTATGCAGCAAGAATTAGAAGATGCAGGTTTTATATCGTTACACACAGCTCAAGAAGTTGAACAAGTATTAAAAAGTGAAGGCACAACTTTAGTGGTAGTTAACTCAGTTTGTGGTTGTGCAGCTGGTACTTGTAGACCTGGAGCTATTGCTTCATTAAAATTTGATAAAGTACCAAATAACTTAGTAACTGTATTTGCAGGAGTTGATACAGAGTCAACTCAAAGAGCAAGAGAATATATGATTCCTTTTCCTCCATCTTCACCAGCAATTGCATTATTTAAAGATGGTGCTTTAGTACATATGCTTGAACGTCATCATATTGAAGGAAGACCAGCAGAGGTAATTGCTTCGAATTTAGCAGGTGCTTACGAAGAGTTTTGTTAAAAATTAAGTACAAACAATCTTTAAATCCGTTTAATTATTTAAACGGATTTTTTATTTTTAAACAATGGATAAACAACAAATTATTTCTAATACAGTTTCTTTTGTAAAAGAAACATTAAAAAATGCTGAAGGAGGCCACGATTGGTTTCATATTTTACGTGTTTGGAACAATGCTAAACTAATTGCTAAAAATGAAAATGTAGATTTATTTATAGTTGAATTGGGTGCTTTATTACACGATATTGCTGATTCTAAATTTTATAATGGCGATGAAACTGTTGGTCCAAAAGTGGCACGTGATTTTTTAGAAAGTGAACATGTTTCCGAGGAAATTATACGTCATATAGAACAAATAATAACAAATATTTCATACAAAGGAGGGAATTTTAAACAGACTTTTACTTCGCTAGAATTAAATGTTGTTCAAGATGCAGATAGACTTGATGCTATTGGCGCAGTAGGAATTGCACGTTGTTTTAATTATGGTGGTTTTAAAAACAGGGAACTTTACAATCCTGAAATTGCTCCAAATTTAACTATGACTAAAGAAGAATATAAAAATTCGGATTCTCCTACAATAAATCATTTTTACGAGAAGTTATTGCTGTTAAAAGATAGAATGAATACCGTTACAGGAAAAAAAATTGCTGAAGAGCGTCATATATATATGGAAGACTTTCTTCAACAATTTTATAATGAGTGGAACGGGAAGTCTTAAGCTTTTTTATCTTTAAATTGAAATACATTATAAGGTAAAGCTCTTCCTTTTATTTTTAATACTACAATTCCATGCGCAGGCACTTCAAAGGAAATTTCACTATTTGTTGATGAAGGATAGTCTTTTTTAGACCATAAATCTCGCATGGTATAAGAAGCTGAAGCATCTAAACCAACAGATTCTAAATTAAAAGTAATATTAGTTGTTTTATTAGTTCTGTTTAATAACCCAACAGCAATTTCTCCACTAATAGTTGAAATTAATGGCTTTGCCCAAACTTCTAAATCGCCATAATCAACCATTCGTCTAGCTTGATATACAAATTCGGATTGGTTAAGTGCAATAATTTCTTTGTTTGTAATTATTTCGATAGTTTCATCACTTATTGTAGTTAAATCGTTTCCTAATAAAAGTGGAGATTGCATTAAACACCACATAGAAAAATGTGCTTTATCCTCTTCGTAAGTCATTCCTCTACCAACTTGTAACATATCCATATCGTTATATTTACCGTAGGAACTATGCATCCATAAATCGGCATTTATATCTATAATTGCTAAAATAGATTGAAAGTTGTTGTTAATATCTCCTGAAATTCTCCAAGAATCTGCAACACGTGTTGCCCAAGTTCCAGGAAACTCCCATCTACAAATATTGTAGATTGTAGAAGGTTTAATTTCTTTAATAATGTTTCCAATTTCGGTATACCTGGTTTCTTCATCTAAGCCTAACCATTCACCACCGCACCAATCTACTTTTATAAAATCGTAATCCCAATCTTTTAAAAATAATGTTAAGTCTTTTCTGTCGTGTCCGTAAAGTCCCATTCCAACACCAATAGTGTCTTTATCCCAATAAGAAGCACAAGTATTTATTCCAGCATCGGAGTAAATTCCTGCTTTTAAACCTTTAGAATGAATATAGTCTGCAAGTGATTTCATTCCGCTAGGAAAACGCTCCTTGTGTACTAATAAATCACCATTTTTATCTCTTCCTCCAAAAAAGCCATCGTCTGTATTTATAAAAGAATAGCCTACATCTTTTAAGCCTTTAGAGAGCATTGCATCTGCTTGAGATTTAATAATAGTTTCATTTATATTTACTCTATAATTGTTCCAACTTGCCCAACCCATTAGTGGTTTTTTAGAAGTGCTTAGTGTAGTTTTGTTAGAATTGTTTGGCTCTTTTAAAGTGCTTGTTTGGTTACAAGCCGATAAAAGAACTGTTAAAACAAGAATTATTATTCTTTTCATTATTTAATTGATTTTATTGTTAGGTTGATGATTAGTAGCGAATAAAATTAAGAACTTTTAAGTTGTTTAAAAATAAAAATCCCGTATTAAAATTAATTATTAATACGGGATTTTTATTAAATGTTGTGCTGTTTTATTTGGAAAACAGTTTTACAATATCATTTCCATTTGCTAATATAAGCAGTGCAATTAGAATTAAAAATCCTGTAATTTGTGCATATTCTAAAAACTTATCGTTTGGTTTTCTACCTGTAATCATTTCATATAAGGTAAATACTACGTGACCACCATCTAAGGCTGGTATTGGCAATAAATTCATAAAACCAAGCATAATAGATAAAAATGCAGTGATGCTCCAAAAAGATTGCCAGCTCCAAGTAGCAGGGAAAATGTTTCCAATTGCTATAAAACCACCAATACTTGTTGCACCTTTTTTTGTAAATACGTATTTAAATTGTGTTATATAGTCTTTTAAAGTCCATATAGCTAAAGAATTACCTTTAGAAATGCTTTCTAAAAATGAATATTTTTTATGTTGAATGTCTAAATCGTTATGTCTGTAGTTTGAAACACCAATAGTTTTATCTTCATTAGGAGTTATTGAAATTACTTCTGTAATTCCATTTCTTTCAACTTTTAATGTTAATTTATCTTCTGTTGAGTTTGCAGCAATTTTAGAAAAATCTTGCCAATAGGCAACAGGAGTATTATTTACTGAGATTATTTTATCATTTTTTAAAACTCCGGCTTTTTCTGCAGGAGAATCAACAACAACAGTATCAATTACGGCCTGTGTTCTAACCGTAAAAGGTTCCATAACACCGTTTTCCCACATAATACTTCCAATGTCTTCTGGAATGGCAATAGAAGCTGTTTCACCATTTTGATGTTGTACTTCTAATGAAGTAATACCTCTTAAAAATAAATGTTTATTTACATCTGTTACATCTTGTGGCGTTTCGCCATTAAATTTTGTAATTAAATCACCGTCTTCAAATCCATATTGTTTAAAAGTTTCGTGTACTGCAAATCCATTTTTTACACCTTCAGGTTTTACAAAATTGATACCCCAAACAAAGGTGATCATAATATAAATTACAATACCTAAAATAAAATTAACGGTTACACCACCTAACATAATAATTAAACGTTGCCAAGCTGGTTTAGATCTAAATTCCCAAGGTTGTGCAGGTTGTTTCATCTGTTCGGTATCCATACTTTCGTCAATCATACCAGATATTTTTACATATCCACCTAAAGGAATCCAACCAATTCCGTAAACAGTTTCTCCAATTTTCTTTTTAAATAACGAGAATTTATAATCAAAAAATAAGTAAAATTTTTCTACGCGTGTTTTAAATATTTTTGCAGGAATAAAATGTCCTAATTCGTGCAGTACTATCAAAAAAGATAAACTTAAAATAAATTGTGAAGCTTTAATCAATATTTCCATAAATGTATTTTCTTGTGTATACTATTTGTTTTTAAAGGTCACACGCTGTTCGCTATTTGTAATTATTTTAAGCGATAAACTCCGTTACATGCTCGTTTCAAAAATCTAAAATCGCACAAATGTACGGTTTTAAAAATTGTTTTAAAAAGCGATTAAATAAGTAATTAGGCGTTTTAACAAAGTTTTAGAATTGTTGAGTAACTAATAGGGCTAATTGTTTTAAATTTGTGTTTTAATTTTACAAATAAAATGGATTTAAAATTCTTCAAAAAATCAATTCCTACATTAATTATTATGGCATTTTTTTCTGTGATAATGATTTATGCTATTTATTCATTATTAACTCCTGAAAAAAAATTACCAGTTTATAATCCAGCAGATGTAAATCCAAGATTGGTTGATGAAAGTTTAATACATATTAGAAGAAATCATAAAGTTTTAGATTTTAAACTTATAAACCAAAATGGTGATACTATTACTCAAGAAGACTATAAGGATAAAATTTATGTTGCAGATTTCTTTTTTACTAGATGTATGACTATTTGCCCTGTTATGACCAATAATATAGCAAAACTGCAAGAAGTTTTTATAAATGATGATGATATTAAATTTTTATCACATTCTGTAACTCCAGTTATGGATAGTGTCCCTGTTTTAAAAGAGTATGCTATAAAAAAAGGAGTAATTGATGGTAAATGGAATATTACCACAGGACCCAAAAAACATATTTACGACCTAGCTCGTAAAAGTTATTTTGCCGTTTTAGACGAAGGTGATGGTGGTTTGCAAGATTTTATTCATACAGAAAATTTTATTTTAGTTGATAAAAAACGTCAGATTAGAGGTTTTTATGACGGTACCGATAATGATGATATTCAACGCTTAATAGAAGATATAAAACTTTTACAAAGCCAATCTAAAAAATAAATGATAATTGTCATTGTTTAGAATCATTCTAATTTAGTATCTTTGTCTTCTATTTATTTATAATTAGTCTTAATAATGTTTAAAACTATTGCAAATTTAAAAATTGGAGAGAAAGCTTTTATAGAAAAGCTTTGTTTAGAGAACATTCCATTAAAACTGCTTGAAATGGGTTGTTTGCCTGGTATTGAGGTAGAATTAATTCAAAAAGCACCTTTGCAAGATCCTTTATACATTAAGGTAAATGGAAGTCATTTAGCAATTAGAAAAGAAACTGCAGAGAAAATAACAATTGCTAACTACTAATTAATAATGAGCATTAACAATGAGGTTAAAGTTGCTTTAATTGGGAATCCAAATACTGGAAAGACTTCTTTATTTAATCAGCTTACAGGTTTAAAACAAAAGGTAGGAAATTACCCAGGAATAACAGTAGATAAAAAACAAGGTTTTTGTAAATTAAACAATACTACAAAGGCTGTAATTACTGATTTACCTGGAACCTATAGTATCAATCCAACTTCAATGGATGAAACGTTGGTTTTAGACGCATTGTTAAACGATAAAAATGACACTTTTCCCGATGTAGTAGTTGTTGTTGTTGATATTGAGAATATTAAGCGTAATTTACTTTTGTTTTCTCAAATAAAAGATTTAAAAATACCTACAATTTTGGTTATCAATATGATAGATCAAATGAAACGTAGGGGAATTGAGCTAGATGTACCCTTATTAGAAACACAATTAAAAACCAAAATTGTGTTGGCTAGTGCGCGTAAAAAAATTGGTATCGATCAAATTAAAGCTGCTATTTTAGATTACAAAAAATTAAGTACAGATCCGATATGTAATATTACAGATAGGATTGATAAAGATTATTTTACAAACTTAAAAAATGCTTTTAAAGAGTTTCCATTATATAAATCGTGGTTATTAATTACTCAAATACAAGAATTTGATTTTTTAACTGAGAAGCAAAAAGCACTGGTACTAAAATTTAGAGAGGATTTATCGTGTATAAAACGTTACCAGCATAAAGAAACTATTTTAAGATATAAAATTATAAACGATATTTTAAAAAAATCGTTTATAGTTGACGCTTCTAAAGCAACTGATTTACGTGGTATTTTAGATAGAGTTTTAACACATAAGATTTTTGGATATGTAATTTTTGCATTAATCTTATTATTTATATTTCAAGGTATCTTTAATTGGGCAAGTTATCCCATGGATTTAATTGATACAGCGTTTGCTAATCTAAGTTCTTGGGTTAAAACTGTATTGCCTCCCGGTACTTTTACAGATTTAATTTCAGAAGGTATTATTCCAGGAATAGGAGGGGTTGTTATTTTTATTCCACAAATAGCTATTTTATTCACTTTTGTTACCATTTTAGAAGAAACTGGTTATATGAGTCGTGTGGTATTTTTAATGGATAAAATAATGCGAAAATTTGGAATGAGTGGTAAAAGTGTAATACCATTAATTTCGGGTACAGCCTGTGCAATTCCTGCAATTATGGCTGCTAGAAACATAAATAGTTGGAAAGAACGGTTAATTACTATTTTAGTAGTTCCATTTACAACGTGCTCTGCCAGATTACCTGTTTATGCTATCTTAATAGCCTTAATAATTCCAAATAAAACGGTTTTAGGTATTCTTAATTTACAAGGTTTAACTATGATGGCGTTGTATTTATTAGGATTTACAGCAGCAATTTTATCATCTATTTTATTACATAAAGTATTAAAAATAAATACGAAGAGTCTATTTGTAATAGAGATGCCGAATTATAAAATTCCTTTATTAAAAAATATTTTATACGAAGTAATAGAAAAAACTAAAGCATTTATTTTTGGAGCAGGTAAAATAATATTAGCTCTTTCAATAGTATTGTGGTTTTTAGCTTCAAATGGACCCGCTGCTTTTAAGAATGCGGAAGAAACGGTTGCTTCTAAAATTGAAAATAAGAATATTTCTACAGAAGAACTCGATAAAAAAATAGTTGCTTATAAATTAGAGAACTCCTATATTGGTTATATGGGGAAAACAATTGAACCGGTTATTAAGCCTATGGGATACGATTGGAAAATTGGAATTGCATTAATTAGTTCATTTGCGGCTCGTGAGGTTTTTGTTGGTGCTTTAGCAACTATCTATAATGTAGATAGTGATGATAATGTAAGCACTATAAAAGAACGTATGGCAGCTGAAGTGAATCCAGATACCGGTGAAAAGAGATTTAATTTTCCAACAGGAGTATCTTTATTGCTGTTTTACGCTTTTGCAATGCAGTGTATTGGTACTTTGGCAATTGTAAAAAGAGAAACTAATAGTTGGAAATGGCCAATATTACAACTAGTTGGTATGGGAATTTTAGCATATGTATCGGCTGTTTTAGCATTTAATATTTTAAGTTAATGCAAGATATTTTAGTTTACATAGCGCTAGGTTTAGCCATTGCATTTTTGGTGAAAAAATACTTTTTTAAATCTAAAAAGAAAGGTGGCTGTGACACCAATTGTGGAAGTTGTTAATATTAGGTATTATACATTATAAAAAAAACTCCAAAACTTATTAAAATAAGTTTTGGAGTTTTTATTTTTTAAAAACGTGGATGTAGTTTAATTTACAAATTTAGCTACATTTTGCCAAGGACCACCGTTAATAACATCAATACCTTGTTCTTTTAAAAATGAAGTTGCTTGTCCACTTCTTGCTCCGCTTCTACAAACAGCTATCACTTTTTTATTTAGGGCTTTAATTTCTTTAACTTTTGTTGGAATTGTATTTAAAACAATGTTTTTTGAACCGTTAACATGACCACTTTCATACTCTTCAACTGTTCTAACATCTATCACTACTGCTCCCTCTTTTAAATATTCCTCAATTGATGATTCGCTACTATCTCCACCAAATAAACCGAAAAAACTCATTTTTTTATATTTTTAATTTCGCGCAAATATAGGTTATATTAACTAAAAATTGGTAACAGGAGTTACTAAAAATTCTTTAAAATTTTTAGTAAACTATTTAAATCAAATATGTATAGCTCTCATTATCTATAACTTGGGTTTAATTAGTGTTTTTTTGCTTTTTAAAGAAGAAGCCATTGTGTTATTTTAAGAAAACTAAAAACTTTAAGATAAAACGTGTGTATTTTGTAAAAAATTAAGATTGTATATTTACAAACTACGTAATATTAAAAAGATGAAAAAAAAAGGAAATTCTAAAGTTAAACTGTTAATTGGTGCAGGGATTGTTATTTTTTCTCTATTTCAATACTTTTCTAATAGTGAGGTAAACAAGTATACAGGTAAAAAACAACATATATCTATTTCTGTAGATGATGAAATTGCTATTGGTTTACAAAGTGCACCAACCATGGCTCAGCAACATGGAGGTTTGTATCCCGATCAAAAATACCAGCAATTTGTCGATCAAGTTGGTGAAAAGTTGGTAAATAATAGTATTGCAAAGCAAACAAATTATAAATACGATTTCCATTTATTGAAAGACGAAAAAACTATAAATGCCTTTGCATTACCTGGCGGACAAATATTTATTACTTATGCATTATTTTCTAGATTAGAAAATGAAGATCAGTTAGCGGGTGTTTTAGGTCATGAAATCGGTCACGTTGTCGGTCGTCATTCAGCAGAGCGTATGTCTAAGCAAAACTTAACCGAGGGTTTGTTAAATGGTGTTGCGGTAGGTATTGATCCTAGCACTGCACAAGGAGCGGCTGTATTGGCTAATATTATTAATATGAGTTATGGTAGAGAAGATGAATTGGAAAGTGACGATCTAGGTGTTAAATTTATGATTGATGCAGGTTACAATCCTATTGAATTAATTGGTGTTATGGAAATATTAAAGCAGGCTGCAGGTCCTAACAGCACACCAGAAAGAATGAGTACACATCCAGATCCTGAAAATAGAATTCAAAAAATAAAAGAAGCTATTGAAAAATATAAGAAATAAGTTTTTTTAGTATTAAAAGTAAGCTGTTATATCGTATTTTAACTTGTTAAAAAATGTTAAAGATTTGACTTTTTAGTCTTAATATTTATATTACATGGTATGATATATCAAAGAAAATTCTTCAAAAATCATGTTATTTAGGCTTTAATAAGGTCTAACTATTTTATTTCAGTACCCAAATTACTTTACAAAACATTTTAGCATTTTACCACCTTTAATTATGGAGGTAAAATAACATTAACTATTACATACTATAAAACATGGAAACACTTACAAAAAATACAAATACATCAATAAAGAAAACATATAGAAAACTAGGATTTACTTATTTAGAAACCGCTGAAATTGTTGTGAATATAAATGAGTTAATAGCTAATTATACTGTACATTATCATAAATTAAGAAATTTTCATTGGAATGTTGATGGAGCTGATTTTTTTGAATTACATCAAGAATTTGAGAATGAGTATAATTTAGTTAAGGAACATATTGATACGCTTGCCGAAAGAATTAGAGTATTTGGAATTAAGCCTTCAATGACAATGAAAGAGATTTTAGATGTTTCTGAAATTAAAGAAGTTAAGGCAGATAAAATGACATCTGTTGAAATGGTAAACCAAGTGCTTAAAGATTATGATATTTTGCATAATAAAATGCTAAATGTTGTAAATGCAGCTCTAGATATTGGAGATAATGTTACAGAGCAAATAATAACGGATTTTATGAGAATATTAGAAAAAAGAAATTGGATGTTTACCTCTTGGGTTAAATAATATCAATAGTTTTTTAATAAATTATAACAAAACAAAACCCCCAGATTAATTTTTAATCTGTGGGTTTGTTTAGAAATAGCCTATTTCTTATTTCTTTTTTTGTTTTTTTTCTTTTGCAGCGCATTTTTAATAACCGCATATGTTTCTTTTGCATTTGATGCTTCTGCCCATTTTAGAGCTGTAAAACCATTTTTACTACTTTTTAACTTTAGTTTCGCTCCATTTTCAATAAGTAATTTGGCAATTTCAGTTTTGTTATGCCTTGCAGCAAACATTAAAGGTGTTAATCCGCTAGATTTTAAGTTTATGTTTTCTCCTTCTTCAATTAAGGCGCGTACAGCATCGTAATCGCCCATTTGTATTAATTTACAAAAAGCATTTACGTTTGTTGAAAGGTTAAAATGTTTTGTAGGTGTTTTTTCTGTTATATCATTTTTGGCAGAAACCAAAAAAACAGATAATAGTAATGCGATAGATAAAATTGATTTTTTCATAATGATTAGGTTAAAAGTTTATTTATATCTAAAAGACTTTATGTTTAAATTTCTGTTACAAGAATTCTTTATATTAACAATATTTTAACCTGATGTTAAAATAAATTATATCGCAATCGTTTTAGTAATTTTTATAGTAATTTAAGGCCTAATTATAAGGTGCTTACCGTGAATACTTCGTATATTTGACTCTTAAAATTAAATACAATTTAAAATGAATAAGAAAGTAATTTTAATGATTTTAGACGGTTGGGGAATTACACAAGACCCAAAAGTTTCTGCAATTTTTAATGCAAAAACATCCTATATAGATAATTTATACAATATATATCCAAACGCTAGTTTACGTACGGATGGTGAACATGTAGGTTTGCCAGAAGGACAAATGGGGAATAGTGAAGTTGGACATATGAATTTAGGTGCAGGTAGAATTGTATACCAAAATCTAGTGAGAATTAATATGGCAGTTAAAGACAAAACTTTAGGTAAAGAGCAAGTTTTGTTAGATGCGCTTAAATATGCAAAAGAGAATAATAAGAATATTCATTTATTAGGGTTAGTTTCTAATGGAGGTATTCATTCTCATATCGATCATTTAAAAGGTTTATTAGATGTAGCTGCTGAAAATAATGCTGAAAATGTGTATTTACACGCTTTTTCTGATGGTAGAGATTGTGATCCAAAATCAGGAAAATTCTTTATAAATGATATTCAAGAGCATATGGCTAAAACTACTGGTGAAGTGGCAACTATTACTGGTAGATATTTTGCAATGGATAGAGATAAACGTTGGGAGCGCGTAAAAATTTCTTACGATGCAATGGTAAATGGAGTAGGTACAAAATCTACAAATGCTATTGAAAGTATTGAAAATAGCTATGCAGAAGGTGTAACAGATGAGTTTATTAAGCCAATAATAATGACCAATGCCGATGGAACACCAAAAACACAAATAAAAGAAGATGATGTTGTAATTTTCTTTAATTATAGAACAGATAGAGGACGTGAGTTAACCGAAGTATTAACTCAACAAGATTATCCAGAATTTGATATGAAAACTCTACCGCTTCATTATGTAACAATTACTAATTACGATGAAACTTATAAAGGAATTAACGTAATTTATAATACTGAAAATTTAGTTGATACTTTAGGTGAAGTATTAGAAAAAGCAGAGAAAAAACAAATTAGAATTGCAGAAACAGAAAAATATCCTCACGTAACTTTTTTCTTTTCAGGAGGAAGAGAACAAGAATTTAAAGGTGAAAAGCGTTTATTATGTCCTTCACCAAAAGTTGCAACCTACGATTTAAAACCAGAAATGAGTGCTTATGAAATTAAAGACGCAATTATTCCTGAACTTAAAGAAGGAGAAGTAGATTTTGTGTGTTTAAATTTTGCAAACGGAGATATGGTTGGGCACACAGGAGATATGGATGCTGCAATAAAAGCTTGTGAAGCTGTAGATGCGTGTGTAAAAGAAGTTATTACTTCAGCAACCGAAAACAACTATACAACTATTGTTATTGCAGATCACGGTAACTGTGAAACTATGAAAAATCCTGATGGATCACCTCATACTGCACATACAACTAATCCAGTTCCTTTTATTATTGTAGATAAGGATATAAAAAATATTGAAGATGGTGTTTTAGGTGATATTGCACCAACAATTCTTAAATTAATGGGTATTGAACAACCAAAAGCTATGACAAGACATCCGCTTGTTTAGCGTTTAACAAACTTGTGTTTAAATAAATTTAAAAAATGAGAACTTATCTAGTGATAATGTTCTCATTTTTTTTGTTTAATTTTCAAAAAAAATAAAAACAAATGAAAAAACTAATTTTAATGATTTGCCTACTTGTAATTAGTTTAGGGTGTGGAAATCAAAAAAATGTGATAATTACTGAAAATCAAATTACTCCAGAAGTTACAGTTGAAGCTCCTTCAAAAGCTACATTAAATGCTAATGGAAACTTAATTGGAGTTGCTGCAAAAAGTGACTTTTTAAAGGCTCCTTTTAATAATTGGTTTCAATTTAATTCTGAAAACTATGAATTAAACACAGAAACTGTTGAGGCTTTAAAACCATTATTAAAAAATGTTACCATTAAAGCTTTTATGGGAACTTGGTGTGGAGACAGTCAAGAACAAACACCTGTTTTTTATAAAATTTTAGATGCCACAAATTTTAATTATAATAATTTAAAATTGGTAGCTTTAGATCGTAGTAAAAAAACACCAGATAATTTACAAGAAGGATTTAATGTTGTTAGAGTTCCTACTTTTATTTTTTATAGAAATGGAGAAGAAATAGGTCGCTTTGTTGAATATCCTCGAGAAAGTGTTGAAGAAGATATGTTTAAAATTGTTAGTGGGGCTGTCTATAAGCATTCCTATCAGAATTAGAGGTGTAAATACCTTATTGTTTAAAAAAAATTAAACTATTTGATCGATTTTAATAGTGATTTAAAGTGTTTTTTTAAACTTTAAAGAATTATTTAAAACATACTTTTTAGTATAATAATTGAGTATAATTATGTATTTTAAAATCATTCTAAATAGCAAAGAAGACTGTTTTGTATTTTTCATCATCAAATGAAAATAGTATATTTGCAACTTATAAAAATTTAATAAAAATGGGCGGATTTATATCTTCATCAATTGCAAGAAAAGTAGCTATGGCATTATCGGCACTTTTCTTAATTATTTTTCTAATTATTCATTTAGCAGTAAATGTTACTTCATTATTTAGTGCAGATCTTTTTAATGATTTGTCACACTTTATGGGTACTAATCCTTTAATACAGTTTGCTATGCAACCTATATTGATTTTTGGAGTGGTATTTCACTTTGTAATGGGATTCATTTTAGAAATTAGAAATAAAAGTGCTAGAAATGTTAAATATGCAAAATTCAATGGTGCTGCAACTTCTTCATGGGTGTCAAGAACTATGATTTACAGTGGGGCTACAATTTTAGCATTTATTGTTTTACATTTTATTGATTTTTGGATTCCAGAAATTAACACTAAGTATATTTTAGGTGATATGAGCGGTGTGCTTCCTGGAGAAGAAGGCTATCGTTATTTCGAAGAGTTACAACACAAGTTTGTGCCAATTTGGAGAGTTGCTGCATATGTAGTTGCATTCATTTTCCTTGGCTTACATTTAGCACACGGATTCCAATCGGCTTTTCAATCAATGGGTTTTAATAATAAATACACAAAATGTGTTAAGAATTTAGGTGTTATCTATTCAATAGTAGTTCCTTTAGGATTTATTATAATTGCTTTATTTCACCATTTTAACCATTAATCTTAAGAGAATATGACTACTTTAAATTCAAGAGTACCAGAAGGTCCAATTAAAGATAAGTGGACAACTTATAAAGAAAATATAGATCTTGTAAATCCAGCGAACAAACGTAATATTGATATTATTGTTGTTGGAACTGGTTTAGCAGGAGGTTCTGCAGCGGCTTCGCTAGCAGAATTAGGATATAACGTAAAAGCTTTTGCTTATCAAGATTCTCCACGTAGAGCACACTCAATTGCAGCTCAAGGGGGAATTAACGCAGCAAAAAATTATCAAAATGATGGTGATTCTAATTATCGCTTATTTTATGATACCGTAAAAGGAGGAGATTATCGCTCACGTGAAGCTAACGTTTACCGTTTAGCTGAAGTGTCGGGAGCTATTATAGATCAGTGTGTAGCTCAAGGTGTTCCTTTTGCACGTGATTATGGTGGATTGTTAGATAATCGTTCATTTGGTGGTGTGTTAGTGTCAAGAACATTTTATGCTAAAGGACAAACAGGACAACAATTATTATTAGGTTGTTATTCTGCAATGAACCGTCAAATTGCTCGTGGAAAAATTGACATGTACAATCGCCATGAAATGTTAGATGTTGTAAAAATTGACGGAAAAGCAAGAGGTATTATTGCACGTAATTTAATTACAGGAGAAATTGAACGTCATTCAGCACACGCAGTAGTTATTGCAACAGGTGGTTATGGAAATGTTTATTTCTTATCAACCAATGCAATGGGATCTAATGCCACTGCAGCTTGGAAAATTCATAAAAAAGGAGCATTTTTTGCAAATCCTTGTATGACACAAATTCATCCAACGTGTATTCCACGTTCAGGTGATTACCAATCTAAATTAACGTTAATGTCAGAATCATTACGTAATGATGGTAGAATTTGGGTTCCTGCAAAAATTGAAGATGCAAAAGCAATTCAACAAGGTAAATTAAAACCTACAGAAATAGCTGAAGAAGATAGAGATTACTATTTAGAAAGAAGATATCCTGCCTACGGAAACTTAGTACCACGTGATGTTGCGTCAAGAGCCGCTAAAGAACGTTGTGATGCTGGTTATGGTGTAAATGCAACAGGAGAGGCTGTTTATTTAGATTTTGCATCTGCAATTCACCGTTACGGATCTGAACAAGCAAAAATACATGGAATATCAAACCCTTCTAAAGAAAAAATTACAGAATTAGGAGAGGCTGTTATTGAAGAAAAATACGGAAACTTATTCCAAATGTATGAGAAAATTGTTGATGACAATCCATATAAAACTCCTATGATGATTTATCCAGCAACACACTATACAATGGGTGGTATTTGGGTAGATTATAATTTAATGACTACTGTTGACGGTTTATATTGTATTGGTGAGGCTAACTTCTCCGATCACGGTGCTAACCGTTTAGGAGCTTCTGCATTAATGCAAGGCCTGGCTGATGGTTATTTTGTATTACCTTATACAATTGGAGCTTATTTATCAAAAGATATTAGAACAGGAAAAATTCCAACAGATACTAAAGAATTTGATGAAGCTGAAAAAGAAATTAAAGAAAAATTAGAATTCTTTATCAATAATAAAGGAACTCATTCTGTAGATTACTACCACAAAAAACTTGGTTTAGTTATGTGGAATAAAGTAGGAATGGCTCGTAATGAGAAAAACTTAAAAGAAGCTATTAAAGAAATTCAAGAAATTCGTGAAGATTTCTGGAAAAACGTAAAAGTTCCAGGAGAATTAAATGAAATGAATGTTGAGCTTGAAAAAGCTGGTAGAGTAGCTGATTTCTTAGAGTTAGGTGAATTATTTGCTAAAGATGCTTTAGAAAGAAACGAATCTTGTGGAGGACATTTCCGTGAAGAATATGTTACAGAAGATGGTGAAGCATTACGTGATGATGAAAATTATGCGTATGTAGCAGCTTGGGAGTATACCGGAAAACCAAGCGAAGCAATTTTACATAAAGAACAATTAGAATTTAAAGATATCGAATTAAAAACTCGTTCATACAAATAAAAAAGACATTATGGATTTAACGTTAAAAATTTGGAGACAAAAAGGACCTCAAGAGAAAGGTCAAATGGTCGAATATAAAGTTACCGATATTTCAGAACATATGTCGTTTTTAGAAATGATGGACGTTTTGAATGAAAGTTTAGTTGCAAAAAATGAAGTTCCAATTGCTTTTGATCACGATTGTAGAGAAGGTATTTGTGGAATGTGTTCATTGCATATAAATGGTGAGCCTCACGGACCAGATAGAGGTATTACAACGTGTCAGTTACACATGAGAACTTTTAAAGATGGTGATACTATCTATATCGAGCCTTGGAGAGCTAAAGCATTCCCTGTAATTAAAGATTTAATTGTAGATCGTAATGCTTTTGAGCGTATCCAACAAGCAGGTGGTTATATATCTGTAAACACGTCTGGGAACACACAAGATGCAAATGCAATTCCAATTTCTAAACACAATGCAGATTTATCTATGGATGCTGCTGCTTGTATTGGTTGTGGAGCTTGTGTAGCAAGTTGTAAAAACTCAAGTGCTATGTTATTTGTTTCTGCAAAAGTATCTCAGTTTGCATTATTACCACAAGGTAAAGTTGAAGCTGCAGACCGTGTTAGAAATATGGTAGCTCAAATGGATGCTGAAGGTTTTGGTAACTGTACCAATACTGGAGCTTGTGAAGTGGAATGTCCTAAAGGAATTTCACTAGATAATATTGCACGTATGAATCGTGAATATTTAAAAGCTAGTATATAGTATTATTTAGAGTTTAAAATATAGAAATTCAATTAAAACCTGTTTTAGAAATAAAACAGGTTTTTTATTTTTTTAAGACAAGTTATTATCGTTTAACAATAATTTATTATATTTGTACTACTAAAAATATAATATGAAAAAGCTAAACATCTTAAAAACTATTGTAGACATTTTGTGGATCTTATCAATGTTTTCTGTTCCATTAATACTTTTTATGTCTGTGTTTATTTTTATAAGTGATGATATTAGTATTTTTAATATAAAAATAAACGGATTAGAGATTAATGAAACAAGCCTTATCAGTAAGTTTATTTTAAGTGCAATGTTACTTATTTATATTTTATTAATCTATTGCATTTACTTGTTTAAGAGTATACTTCTTAGTTTTCAAAGGCTAAAAATATTTGATGAAATAGTTATTGTAAATTTTAATAAAATTGGATATTTGTTAATAATTTCGGGAATAGCCTCTGGTGTTTTATCATTTATATATGATTTTTTTTATTCACAAACAATACATTTGGAAATTGGTTTTAGCTCAAATTTATTAATGCTCTGTTTAGGGTTTTTCTTTATAATTTTAAGTGAAACTTTTAAAATGTCAAAAAAATTAAAAGAAGAAAACGAACTAACTATATAAGTATGCCTATTATTGTAAATTTAGACATTATGCTTGCTACTCGAAAAATGAAAAGTATAGAGTTGGCTGAAAAAATAGGAATTACGCCTGCAAACCTTTCTATTTTAAAATCTGGTAAAGCAAAAGCAATACGTTTTTCTACCTTAGAAGCAATTTGTAAAGAGTTAGCATGTCAGCCAGCAGATATTTTAGAATATTCTTCAGAGTAAAAGAGCTAGTGTTGTACTGAATTTGTTTAAGGATCGTAATATCTAAAAAAAGAATATTTACGGCTTAATTGATTATTAAATAAATAATACCAGCAATTATAAAAATTACAATAATGATTAAGTATTGCCAAATATCTACAAAATAAATAGAATTTTTCTTCCAAAAAGATTTTAAGGATTTCATTGCTTATTGAATTTAAATTTGCAAGGTCGTAAAAATTAGTGAAATATTGAGTCAATATCGGTGTTTTAGCTATTGTTGGTGTTTTCACCAACAGCAAAACTTTAATCGAATTTAAAAATAAATATACCTTCAAAATATTTAAGTTTTTAAACAAGATCTTTCTATTTAATAAAAATAAGATTTAGTAAATTTAAATTTTAAATCTAACTATAATGCCAATATACAGATATTCATTTCAATCTAAACTACCAGAAATTCCAACATCTATTTTTTCTGTAATGAGTGCTTTGGCTCTTAAAGAAAATGCCCTGAATTTATCGCAAGGTTTTCCCGATTTTGAGAGTGATAAAAATTCAATTGAATTGGTGTATAAAGCAATGTTAAATGGTAAAAATCAATATGCTCCAATGCCTGGTGTTTTTAGTTTACGAAAAGAAATTACTAATAAAATAGAGCATTTGTACGGTGTTTCTTATAACCCAGAAACGGAAATTACTGTAACTGCAGGAGCAACACAAGCCATTTTTACAGCAATAGCTGCTACTATTAAAAAAGATGACGAGGTAGTGATTTTTAAACCGGCGTACGATTGTTACGAGCCAACTATTCAACTTTTTGGAGGAAAAGTGATTCCTGTTCAATTAAATCCAGAAGATTTTAAAATTGATTGGAAATTGGTAAAAAACCTAATTACTGATAAAACTAGAATGATAATTATAAATACGCCTCATAATCCTTCAGGTAGAATTTTATCGGCATTTGATATGTTACAATTAGAAAATATTTTAAAAGACACCAATATTTTATTGTTAAGTGATGAGGTTTACGAGCATATAATTTTTGATGGAGAGTTTCATCAGTCTGCAGTTTTATATCCTGTATTGGCTGGAAGAGCTTTTATTGTTGCCTCATTCGGAAAAATGTTTCATAATACAGGTTGGAAAGTAGGGTATTGCTTGGCTCCAAAAGAACTAATGACGGAATTTAGAAAAGTACATCAGTTTAATGTGTTTAGCGTCAATCATCCAATTCAAGAAGCATTTGCTGAATATTTAAAAACACCCGAACATTATTTAAAATTGAATGATTTTTATCAACATAAACGAGATTTATTTTTAAGTTTAATTAAAGACTCTAGATTTGAATTTACACCTTCAAAAGGTACATATTTTCAATTGTTAAATTTTAAAAATATTACTGAAGAAAACGATGTTGATTTTGCAATTCGATTAACTAAAGAGTATAAATTAGCGAGTATTCCAATATCGGTTTTTAATGAACAACAATTAAATACTAAAGTATTGCGGTTTTGTTTTGCTAAAACCGATGAAACCTTAAAAAAAGCAGCAGAAATAATATGCAACATTTAAAATTAGCTTTATTACAAGTAGATATTGTTTGGCAAAATGCAAAGCAAAATAGGATTAATTATTCAGAAAAAATACAAGAAATCTCTGAAACAGTTGATGTAATTGTTTTGCCTGAAATGTTTTCAACTGGATTTAGTATGCAAGCAGCACCCAATGCAGAATCAATGCAAGGAGAAACCGTAAAATGGATGCAAAAAATGGCTTCAGAAAAAAATACCGCCATTTGTGGAAGTTTAATTATATCTCAAAATAATAATTATTACAATAGGTTTGTATTTGTTAAACCTTCTGGAGAAATTGAAAAGTATGATAAACGCCATTTATTTACCTTAGCTGGAGAAGAAAAGGTATATACAGCTGGAACAGAAAAACTAATTATTGATTATAAAGGTTGGAAAATTTGTCCACAAGTTTGTTACGATTTGCGTTTTCCTGTTTGGGCTAGAAATGTGGAAAATTATGATGTTTTATTGTATGTTGCAAATTGGCCTAAACGTAGGATTTTAGCTTGGGATAGCTTGTTAAAAGCGCGTGCTATTGAAAATATGTGTTATACAATTGGTGTAAATAGAGTAGGTGTAGATGCTAGTAATTTTGAATACAATGGGCACACATCTGCATTTGATTATTTGGGGGCTCAAATAGTTGAAACAACAGCATGTAATGAAGCCATTTTAATTGTTACTTTAGAAAAAAATAGTTTAGATAAAACTAGAAACAAATTTAATTTTTTAAGAGATAAGGATAGTTTTAATATTTTTTAGTGAAAATTAAATGAGCTAAAAAAATAGTGCCAATAATAAATATTGGCACTATTAGAAATATCAAAAAAATATTTAACTATAAAAATGTATATCTATTGTTAGTTTTTTATTCAATAATTTTAATATCAATAGATGTGTTACTTTGCCAACCTGTTGTATCTGTTACAGAATAAGAGCAATGATAATCTCCAGTATCTATATCATTTGGAATTGTTATGCTAATATTTATTTCATAGGTAGTTAATTCCCCTTCTATGCTATAGTTTTCCATAAATATTAAAGGATTAATAGCTTCTTTTATAGGGTCTAAATCACATACTTCTCCTTGATCATCATGGGTGTGTTGGTCAAAATTATTATGGATATCTAAACTATAAGAGGCTAAAGCTTTATTGTCTGTAACTTTTGCTTTAAAAGTATAAGTTTGTCCCTTTACAAGTTGCTCACAAGCTTGAGGAAAACCGTCTGAATAATTGATGCTTATAGTTGGTTTTTGGTCATCTTTATCAACGCTATCGTCATCAGAGCAAGATAACATAAGTAGGGAAAGGGTTATAAAGTAAAAATATTTTAGTGTAAATTTCATTTTATAAAGTTTAAAACCGCACAGTATATGTGTATTCTATGCGGTAAAGTTATTTTATTATTCGGTAATATCTATATGTGTTTCATATTCTTTTGTATTTCCATCTTCATCTTCAACTGTAAAAGTAATATGGTATTCACCTACAGGTGCAGTAGCAGGAACATCAATATGCTCATGAAATTCTACAGAAGTTTGTTCGTGGTAGTCACCTAAAAATTCTTCCTCATAATCAAATTCTACTTCACCTTCTCCAACAGTAATGTCATGTGCGTGTACATCAACAGTAATACTGTGGATACCGTTAACAGCATCTATCATAAATTCTGCGTGAAAATCATCTCCTCTAGCAGCTGTTTCATCTATAGAAAATTCACTTAAAGTAATATAATCTATTATTTGAATATATCCTTCAACCTCTGTGCTATTTCCTAGTTCATCAACAACAATTAATTCAACATGGTATTCACCAGAAGGAATGTTTGTTGGAACATCAATATGTTCGTGAAAAGTTGGGTTTAAAACTAGGTAATTTGTATCTGTAAATGTTTGTTCAAAATCCCAATCTACTTCATTTTCACCTGGTTCTATATCGTGTGTGTGTATAGCAAGTGTAATGCTACTAACTAAAGCATCTGCATTAATTTCAGCTTCAATATGAATGTCAGACCCTTTAAAAGCAAATTGGTCTGTTGAGTGCTCACTTCCTTCACCATATTCAAAGTTTGAAATTGTTGGTGCGTTTAATATTGGATCGTCATCGTCATCACAAGATTGTAAAAAGAGTCCAAGAAAAGCAAAAATTGCTATTAATTTGTAATTTGATTTCATAAAATTTGTTTTTAATTTTAATTTTAATTGTTTGTTTTATTATTTAAAAAGGTATTGTTAATGATATTGATAAATTTCTACCTGCTTCTGGTACGTCTATTAAACGGTAAAAGCTGGTATGATCAAAATATTTAGTATTAAATACATTGTTTAATTTTATACGCATTGCTACAGGTGCATTGTTTTTTATAAGGTCCATTTCTGTAACTAAAGACATATTTAGTACTTGATAACCATCTGTTTTTTCTTCTGGTGGTACAATTTCACTTTGAGATGCTGCAATTTTATAACTAGCACTTAACTGAGGTTTGTTTAAAAAATAAAAGTCTTTAAGTTGATAATTTATTGTAAATAGACCTGATAATGGAGGTGAAAAAGGAAGTGTAAAACCTTCTTTAGCTCCATTAGTTTGATTAGAATACACGTATTCTGCAGACAGATTTAATTGTAAATTTTTAGTTATTGTTGAACTAGCTCTAAATTCTCCTCCCATTCTAAATACTTTACTTTGTGTGTATTCATAAATTTGAAGGGTTTCATAATAGTTTGAAGTAGGGTTTAAGTAAATATAGTTTTCAAAAAAGTTTACAAAAGGACTTACTCCAATACTAAATAATTCGGTTGTATGGTCAATATCTATGTCTAGTTGGTACGATTCTTCAGGGTCTAAATTTAGATTTCCTTTTTCAAAACGATACATATGGTAGTTAACACCATCTGAAGCTAATTCATTAGATAAAGGCATTCTAAAACTCTTACCTACATTTATTTTATAAGTGGTATTGTTCTGTAAATAACTTAAGCCCATTGAAGCACTAATATTACCAAAATCTAAGGTTTTATTTTGCGCTCTTTGTAGGTATACATTTGATGTAGAACCGTCACTATTATCTACTTTAGACTGATACCAATCGAAATACGATTTGGTGTTAAGTACTCCATAATCGTAACGGATACCTGCTAGAAAATGTAAATTAGAATTAATTTCAAATTGGTCATAAGCAAATGCTCCAATTGTAAAGCGGTTGTATTTTGGAATTAAAAATCCCCAGCCTCCAATGTTGTTGTTTTGAAATTCTACATTTATACCTGCAACAATATCGTGTTGATTATTTGGACTAAAGGCATCTCTAATGTTTAAAGCATAGGTGTTTTTATCAAATTCACGTTCTTTAGTATTCGTTGGTTTTGGCATATATCCATGTGCTGATGGTTCTGAATGTTCTTCTCTGTGATTGTTCTGAAAACCTAAATCTAAATGAAGCGTGTGGTTGTTTAGAATTATAGAGGTGTTGTTGGTAACTTTAAAATGATTAACCGTATGATAAGGATAATCAATATCTCTATTAGAACTGTCATAATCTATGGTAGATGATCTAACTTCAAGTCCATGGGCATTAGCAAAGAAACCGTTTTTAGCATTTACATTACTTAAAAAGGTTTCAGATTTTATATTGTCAGAAATATAACCAATACTAAAGCTTGCATTTGCTTCTTTTCCGGCTGTATTTCTTAAATTATTATCATCAAGTTCAAAAATATAGTTTTCATAATTAATTTTATCGGTTGGAACTTTATAATCTCCATAATCTCTATAAGTTAGTCTTCCACGATAAAACCAAGAATCTTTTCGTGATTGAATACCTGCAGAAATACCTAATAAATCATTATTGCTTTCTCCTAAAAGATTTACTTCTCCGTTAAAAGAATTTTTAAGAGGTGTTTTTGTAGGTTGAATGTCTACAACACCAGCAATTGCATCGGAGCCATAAAGTAGAGATGCTGCACCTTTAATAATTTGAATATTTTCAATTCCATATTGATCTATTTCTAAGCCGTGATCACTTCCCCATTGTTGTGCTTCGTGCTTTATACCGTTTTGAACAACCACTACTCTATTAAATCCTAAACCTCTAATTACAGGTTTAGATTGGCCAGAACCGATACTTATAGTGCTTACTCCAGGAATTTTACTTAGAGTTTGCATAAGGCTATTTTCTCTATTTTTATTAAGAAACTCTTCAGAAACTACGTATGAAACTGTAGGAGATTCTTGGAGCTCTCTTTTTTTAGTTTTTCCTTGAACTTCAATTTCGTTAAGCTCGGTTGCAGATTCGGTTAAATAAACCGTGATAGCTTCCATTTTTGGTGTTGCATTTACTGTAAATGTTTTAGACTTATAACCTATGCACGATACTGTAAATGTATAGGTTTTTTTAGCTATGTTTTTTATTGTAAATACTCCTTCTGAAGACGTAATAGCATATAAATTATTGCTAATAATATTAGCACCTTCTATAGGTTGTAAGCTGTTTGCATCTGCCACAAATCCTTTTATTTGAAAAGTGTTTTGGGCAAATGTTAAAGTGTATAAGCTAAAACATAGCAATATACTAAGTGTTTTTTGAAGCATAATTTAATACTAAATGATTTGATAATTATTATTGAAAAAAACATCAATAAATCTATACATGAATTTATTTTAATTAACTTTTTAAGTAGTATTCAACAATAAATTAATGCTTGTGTTTAGTCTATTGTTTTAAAATTGCTTACATAAATTATTTTTTAGGCAATTAAATAAATAGCCTAAGAATTTAAAAAGTTAAAATTTTAAATTGATGTATAACGGTAATTAAAGTAATGAAGGCGGAGGCCGCGAAAATAACTGATTAGATTCAATTGTAGTTAAACTAATAAAACTATAGTGTTTAATTAAGTTTTTAGGAGTAACAAATTCAATATTTTCAATTGTAAAATCTTCTGAATCTGGTGTAATTGCAGGTGTTAAATTATGTGTAATCGCATTTTCGCAAATAACACAGTGTAAAGCATGCTCATCATCGTCGTTGTGTAACAACGCATGAATCCCGGTCATTTTTATTGAAATAAAAAGAACTAAGAATAGATATGTAATACTATTTTTTAAATTTGCTCTCATTAAGAATGAAACCTGTCTTACTTTATTAAAAAAACGCAACAAATGTAATACTATTGTGTTTATATATTTTGCAAATGTATTATTTTTTTATAATATTGCTGTAGTTTATTGCGAATTAATTGCATTAACCAATGAAGAGAAGAAATACACCTACAAAAGAAGCTGTTTTGGCTGTTTTATCTAAGTCAGGTAAAGCCTTGAGTCAAGATTCAATTGAGAAGGAAATAGATATTGCAATTAATAGAGCAACTATTTATAGAGTTTTAAATCGATTTTGTGACGATGGAGTTATACATAAAATTGTTGCAGAGGATGGTAAACAGTATTTTGCTTTAACTAAAAAATCTGATAAAAAAACTTTAGAAAATCAACATTTGCATTTCAATTGTGTAAAATGTAAAGGAATAGAATGTTTGAATGTTGAAATTAATTTTTCTATTCCTGAAGGTTATTTAGTTGAAAATGTAAATTGTATTTTAACAGGAGTTTGTAAAGAGTGTTTAAAAGCCAAAAAATAATATTATTTGAATAAATGTTTGAAAAAACCTAACAAGTGTAAAGCAAGTTAGGTTTTTTTATTTCTGTTTATGTATTGAATAATAAAACTAATTTAGCAAGTTTAAGTTAATGGATTCATCCACTTAAAGTTGTATTTGGTATCAGGAATTACTATACGTTCTGTAATACGATGCATACGATCTGGTAATTTCATTAAATAATCACGTGCTTTTTCAGCTTCTGCAGTTAAGCCAGTTATTTTATCTATTTCCCAAGTTGTGTTTAATTTTTTAATAATATCAATATAATCAAATCCGGTGTAGACGCCTACACGTTGTGCAACTACTGAAAATTGATCAAATAAAGTTCCTTTTTCTTCAAAAGAATGTCTTAAGTGCATTGCTGGCATTACAATTTTATGTTTCATCATATGTTGATATGCAAGCATCATTTCACTTGGGTCGCATTTAAAAATTTGACGTACAAATTCGGTATATGCTAAATGATGGCGCATTTCATCACCAGCAATAATTTTAGACATTTTGGCTAATAATTTATGTCCGTTTTTACGGGCAATTTTTGCTACATTATTATGAGAGATATAGGTTGCTAATTCCTGAAAGCTGGTGTATACAAAGTTTTTGTAGGGATCGCGTGCTGTACCAATATCAAATCCATCAGCAATTAAATGTTGTGTTGTAATTTCTACTTCACGCATATTTACTCTTCCAGATAAATAGATATATTTATTTAATACATCTCCGTGGCGGTTTTCTTCACCAGTCCAGGCTCTTATCCATTTTGCCCAACCATTATCACCTCCATTATTGTTGTGTTGAGATACACCTTCAACGTCTAATAACCATGATTCATATGTTGGTAGTGCTTCTTCGGTAATAGTATCACCTACTAAAACTGTCCAAAAATCATCGCTTAATTCTTTGGAGATTTCTCGTATTTCTTTTACTTCATCAATAAATTTTTCACTTTGAGAATTTGGTAAAAAATCGGTTGGTTGCCAAATCTTTTCTGGAGTAATTAAGAACTTTTCTACAAAAGTATCTATATTTTTTTCTAGGGTTAGCATTACCTCTAACCGGATATTGTGTAACGACATGTCTTATTTTTTTAGTAGTAGGTCGCTAAATTACGGAATTTTTTATGGAGCTTTCTACTTTTTTAAATAAGTCTTCAAATTTTAGTGAGTTTGCCTTAATTGGTTCGTGAAATTCAAAAGTAACTTTTACGCCAACTTCTAAAGGAAACATACCGTGTTTATTAAGTTTCCAGCAATTGTTAATAGTTACAGGAATTATATAGGCCGAAGGGGCAAATTTGGTAAGCATTTTTAGGCCATTTTCTGAAAATCGTCTTGGAACACCGTTTTTACTTCTGGTTCCTTCAGGGAAAATTACAGCTGCATAATTGTTTTTTTCAATATATTTTCCAAAATCTCTAATAGCCGATAAAGATTGTCTTGGGTCTTTTCGATCAATTAAAACAGAACCTCCATGTCTTAGGTTATATGATACGCTTGGAATCCCTTTTCCTAACTCAATTTTTGAAATAAATTTTGGATGTTGTTTTCTTAAATAGTACGAAATAGGACTAATATCGTGCATGCTTTGGTGATTGGAAACAACTATTAAAGGAACGTTTTTTGGGATTTTATACTTATTTGTAAATTTTATGCGTGTGCCTAAAACATACAAAAGATAAGTAAGGGAGCAGTTCATTATGTCAACTATAAACTTGTGTCCTTTATATTTACCAAAGTTAAAACCAATCCACTGTAATACGTGGAAAAACAATAGGAGTATTCCATAAAAAAAATAGAATATTATAGATAAAAAATAGGATAGTATTTTTTTCATATTCAAAATATAATTAATTGTTTTAAAAGTGAAAGAATTCACTTTTAAAACAACTTTAAATCTTATTAATTAGCGAACCACAAGTCCCAAGGTATTCTACTTAATATTAAAATTAATGCAATTGCATAAAATATTGCAATTGTTTTAAATTTTGCACTATCTGTAGTTTTCTTTTTATGTTTAGAAAATCCAATTGTAATTAAAGTAATAGCAATAATACCAACTAAAGGGTGTTCAATTAAAATTTTTCGTAAATCACTATTTTTCATCACACCACTCATGCCGACGCTTCTCATAGTTTCGTAGTATGAAGATACGTAATAAGCCACAAAACCTATAAGTAGTTGAATGTGAGATGCAATTAATGCAAATAATGAAATTCGTAAATCTTTAGCTTCAAATTTTTTGTTTGCTTTTAAGCCTAAAAAGGCATTAATAACTGCAAAAATTAACACAATAAGAACTATGTAAGCCCAGTAAGAGTGAATCATTTTAATCATAATAGTTAGTTTTTAGTTTCAGCAAAAATAGTTAAATATTATTTAATTAAAATTTTTAAAAAGTGATGTTTAATAATGTGAATTTAGAATGGTAGTATTTAGAAATTTTTCTAAAAAACACACTATTATATTCGTAAAAAATAAGCGTATTTTTTTTGCAATACCTATTTTTTTATTGTGTTTTTTAGGATATTCTAAAAATATTTGTATTTTGCAATTCTATTAACTAAAATCAAATAATATATTATGAAAAAATTACTAAGCGTTTTTTTTGTGCTATTAGGGGCTTCGGTGTTTGCTCAAACATCAATTTTAGGATCTGTAATAGAAGCAAAATCTGGGCAACCTATTCCAGGAGCTAATATAAAAGTTGTAGGTAAATCTATTGGAACTACATCTGACTTTGATGGAAATTTTTCTTTAAAAATAGCTCAAAACCCTCCGTTTTCAATTGAAGTTTCACTAATAGGTTATACTTTAACCCTAATAGAAATTACTCAAAATAATCAAAACCTAACAATATCGTTAGAAGAATCTGCAACAGCTTTAGATGAGGTGGTAGTTTCTGCTTCTAGAACTCCTGAACGTATTCTAGAATCTCCTGTTACTATTGAAAGAATGGATGCTAGAGAGATTAAAAACACATCCTCTCCATCATTTTATGGCGGTTTAGAAAACTTAAAAGGTGTAGATGTTAATACCAATAGTTTAACATTTAAATCTGTAAATACAAGAGGCTTTGCAACTTTTGCCAATACACGTTTTATGCAATTAGTTGATGGTATGGATAATGCATCTCCTGCGCTTAATTTTAATTTAGGAAATCTTTTAGGGATGTCTGAATTAGACGTAAATACAGTTGAATTATTACCAGGTGCATCCTCAGCGTTGTATGGTGCAAATGCTTTTAATGGTGTTTTATTTATGACTAGTAAAAATCCGTTTAATTCTGAAGGTGTAAGTTTATATGGTAAAACAGGTATTACTTCGTCTAAAGATGCAGGAGATAATAATTTTGTTGATGTAGGTATTAGAATGGCACATAAATTTAGCGATAAATTTGCTGCGAAAGCTTCTTTTTCATTTTTAAAAGGAACAGAATGGTATGCTACAGATTACAATCAATATATAGATAATGGAGTAGGGAATCCAGATATTATTAAACCAGTTACAACCGAAACGGCTTTTGATAAATTAAATGTATATGGAGACGAGGTGCAATTGTCGGAAACTCCATTTGGTAATCTTAAAGGTGTTGGTCAATATTTAGAGTCTATAGGGCAAATACCTTCAGGAGCAAGCGCTTTATTACCAGAAGATAATGTGTCTAGAACAGGTTATATGGAACGAGATTTAACAGATTATGTTGCCGAAAGTGCAAAAGTAGATATAGCTCTACACTATAGACCTTTTGAAGATGATTTAGAAATTATCTACAATGCTAAATTTGGGCAAGGAAATACTATTTATCAAGGAGCAAATAGATATAATATTAATAACTTTTTTATGCAACAACATAAAATTGAAGTTAGAAATGATAACTTTTTTGTAAGGGGTTATTTAACCGATGAAGATGCAGGAGATTCTTATGATATGCGTTTTGCAGGGATAAATTTAACCAAAGAAACTGCAGAACAATGGTTTGGTACTTATGCAGGTGCGTATTTGCAAAGTGTTTTAGGAGGTGCAAGTAACGATGCTGCTCACGCAAGTGCAAGGCATTATGCAGATGCTAATGTAACTTTACAACCAGGAACTCCAGAATTTAAAGAAGCTTTAAATCGAATTATATCAGATCCAGATTTAACAACTGGTGCAAAATTTCAAGATAAAACTAAAATATATCATGCAGATGCTAACTATAATTTTCATGAAATAATTGATTTTGCAGATGTACAAGTGGGTGGTTCTTGGAGACAATATTCTTTAAACTCGAGCGGAACTATCTTTACAGATTACGATGGCTCTATAGATTATAATGAGTATGGTGCTTATACACAAATTCAAAAAAAATATTTAGACGATAGATTAAAATTTACAGGTTCTATACGTTATGATAAAGCTAAGAATTTTGATGGAAATATTTCGCCAAGAATTTCATTATCATACTCATTAGGAAAAGGTAAAACAAGAAATTTAAGGGCTTCATTTCAAACAGGATTTAGAAATCCAACTACTCAAGATCAATATATTGGTTTAGATGCCGGACAAGCAATATTAGTTGGTTCAGCTCCAGATAATTTAGATAGATATACATCTAGTCCATTACAAAATAGTTCAACTGCGCAAGCCATAGGTATGCCATCAACAGTTCAATTAAGTGGAAGATCGGCCTATGAAAATGCTTATACTTTAACGTCTCTTTACGCTTTTGGGGCAAGTGCTGCACAAGGAACAGTAAATCCAGGATTATTAAAAGTTGCTGATTTTGATTATGTAAAACCAGAAAAAGTAACTGCTTACGAAATAGGTTATAGAGCAGGTTTTGGAAAATTATCTTTAGATGCAAGTGCATATTACAATCAATATGAAGATTTTATAGGTAATAAAACGGTTGTTGTACCGCATTATGGTAATGTTGATTTGTCTGATATTGTTTCGCTTCCTGCTCAATTAGGAGGTCCAACTCCAGCGGCTTTAATTGCAATTAGTAATGGAGATTATCAGCCATTTCAAGTTTATACCAATTCAAAAGCAGATATTGCTTCTTACGGAGGAAGTATTGGAGTATCTACTACGTTATTTGGAAATTATAGCTTTGGGTTAAACTATACCTATGCTAAGTTTGATTTTGACCAATCTACAGATCCAGATTATGAAGCAGGATTTAACACTCCAGAGAATAAAGTGAAGTTCTCTGTTGGAAATACCGAGTTGATTGAAAATTTAGGTTTTGCTGTTAATATTCGTTGGAATGATGAGTATATGTGGGAGTCTTCTATTGCAGATGCAATGATTGATGCAAAAACAGTGGTAGATGCACAAGTTAATTATACGGTTGATAAATGGAAATCTACCTTTAAAATTGGGGCAGCTAATTTAGGAGGTAAAGAATATTTTAGTGCGCCAGGAAATGGTAAAATTGGGTCGCAATATTTTGCTTCTTGGACCATAAATCCATAATAAGATAAAATAGCTATTTAAGCATTTAATACCAAGCTATACCAAACGCTTTTTAAGTGAAATTTCACCTAAAAAGCGTTTGGTTTTTTAGAGGTGTTTTTTATTTATATTAGCTTAAATAAAGTGAACCTAAATTTAGTTTTTCAACTGTAATGATTAAGAGATTGTTTTGTTAATTTTTTTTTGAAGCATATAGAAATAAAATAAATAATGAAGCTTAATTATAAAAATTATACTCAAACCTAAAATAAAAAAGCGTTTTTTAAATATAGTCTTTTAAAAATGTAACTTAATGAAATTCAATATCATACATTCTTAATAAATCGTTTTAAATATTGAGTGCTATTCATTTATAGTAACTTGTTTTAACGTAAATAGAGAAATAGTTGTATTTTGCACTCTTGTTAATCAATATTATGTATGATATTATGAAGAAATTATTAAGCGTTTTTCTTGTACTATTTATAGGTACTTCTTTAGTTGCTCAAACTGCAATACCAGGTTCTGTAATAGAAGCAAAAACAGGACAGCCAATACCAGGTGCTAATATTAAAGTAGTTGGAAAATCTATAGGAACTACAACTGATTTTGATGGGAATTTTTTATTAAATACAACCCAAAACCCACCATTTTCATTAGAAGTTTCGTTAATTGGCTATACAACAGCTAAAGTTGAAATTACTAAAAATGATCAAAAAATAACAATTTCATTAGAAGAATCTGCTACTGCTTTAGACGAGGTAGTTGTTTCTGCTTCTAGAACTCCAGAGCGTATTTTAGAATCTCCGGTTACTATTGAAAGAATGGATATTAGAGAAATTAAAAATACTTCTTCTCCTTCTTTTTATGATGGTTTAGAAAATTTAAAGGGAGTTGATATTAATACCAATAGTTTAACTAATAAAAGTGTTAATACTAGAGGGTTTGCTACTTTTTCAAACACTAGATTTATGCAATTAGTTGATGGTATGGACAATTCTTCACCTGCATTAAATTTTGCTTTAGGGAATCTTTTAGGGTTATCTGAGTTAGATGTAAATTCAGTTGAACTTTTACCTGGAGCATCATCTGCATTATATGGAGCAAATGCTTTTAATGGTATTTTATTTATGACAAGTAAAAATCCTTTTGATTCTCCTGGTATAAGTGTTTATGTAAAAACAGGAATAACCTCACAAAAGGCTGCGGGAGATAATAGATTTTTTGATGGTGGAATTAGAATGGCGTATAAGTTTAGTGATAAATTCGCTGCTAAAGCTTCTTTTTCCTTTTTAAAAGGAACAGATTGGTATGCTACAGATTATAGAGATTATGATCACGAGAATAGTGTAACAGGGGCTGCAACACCAATTATAGAAGAAACCGGACAAACATCATTTGACAGAATGAATGTTTATGGAGATGAGGTAAGTTTGGCTTCGGCAGGATTAGGTGATTTAAATTCGTTTGGTCAATATTTAGAAAGTATTGGAGCGCTTCCTGTTGGTTCAAGTGCGCTTTTACCGCAAGACAATGTGTCTAGAACAGGGTATAAAGAGGTAGATTTAACAGATTATAAGGCGCGAAGTATTAAAACTAATATTTCTCTACATTACCGTCCTTTTGCAGATGATTTAGAGGTGATCTATAATGCTAAATTTGGACATGGAAATACTATTTATCAAGGAACAAATAGGTATAATATTAATAATTTCTTTATGCAACAGCATAAGTTAGAAATTAAAAACGACCACTTTTTTGTAAGAGGTTATTTAACAAGTGAAGATGGTGGTGATTCGTACGATTTAAAATTAGCAGGAGTTAATTTAACAAAGCAAACTGCAGGAGAATGGTTTGGAGCTTATACAGGTGCATATTTGCAAGGTGTAATGGCAGGTGCAAGTAGCGATATAGCACATGCACAAGCAAGAGAATTTGCCGATGCAAATATAACGGTACAACCAGGAACTCCTGAATTTAAGAAAGCTTTGGGTGAAATTGTTATAGATCCAGATTTTTTAACAGGAGCTAAATTTAAAGATAATACTAAATTATATCATGTTGATGCTAATTATAATTTTCAAGGATTAATTGATTTTGCTGATATTCAAGTGGGAGGTTCATTAAGGCAATATGCTTTAAATTCTGGAGGAACTATTTTTACAGATGCTGATGGACCAATTCGTTATAATGAATATGGAGCTTATACTCAAATTCAAAAGAAATATTTAGACGATAGGTTAAAGTTTACTGGATCTTTGCGTTATGACAAAGCCAAAAATTTTGATGGAAATGTATCGCCAAGAGTTTCTATGTCATATGCTTTGGGAGAAGGAAAAACACGTAATTTAAGAGCTTCTTTTCAAACAGGATTTAGAAATCCAACAACGCAAGATTTATATACAGGTTTAGATGCAGGAGTAGGTTTAATAGTTGGATCTGCAATAGATAACTTAGATAGATATACATCTTCACCAATTCAAATTAATAGCGCAATTGGACAGGCTGTAGTAGGAGCCACTACTGTTCAATTGTCTGGAGCAAGAGCTTACGATAACGCATTTTCAGAATCATCACTAATAAATTTTGCTACTGCAGTTCAAATTGCAATTGCAGCTGGAGCTACTCCGGAACAAGCTGCAGGTTTAAATGCAGGACTGATAGAACAATCTTCTGTTGAATATGTGCAACCAGAACATGTGACTGCTTTTGAAGTTGGATATAGAGCAGCTTTTGGTAAATTTTCTATAGATGCAAGTGCATATTATAATGTGTTTGAAGATTTTATTGGAAATAAAAACGTAGCAGTGCCTCTATATGGTGATGTAACAGCTTTTGATGCTGCTAATGTAGCTACAGATCAAAATACACAATTACTGTTGGAAGCAATTGGAAGTGGTGATTTACAAGGATTTCAAACCTATACAAATTCAACAGCAGATATTTCATCTTATGGTGGTAGTATTGGTTTAACCTCAAGAGTATATGGTAATTATGATTTGGGTTTAAATTATACCTATGCTAAGTTTGATTTTGATCAATCTTCTGATCCAGATTATGAAGCAGGATTTAATACGCCAGAACATAAAGTAAAATTATCTATTGGAAATACAGAAGTAATTAAAAATTTAGGTTTTAACTTAAATATAAGATGGAGCGATGAATATTTATGGCAATCTGTTATTGCAGATGCTATTATTGAAGAGAGAACCGTTATAGATGCACAAGTTAATTATACGGTTGATAAATGGAAATCTAACTTTAAAATTGGGGCAGCTAATTTAGGAGGTAAAGAGTATTTTAGTGCGCCGGGTAATGGGAAAATTGGATCTCAATATTTTGTTTCTTGGACCATAAATCCATAGTGATTATAGAAAAATAAAACCTTTAAAACGCCCCAATCTTTTGGGGCGTTTGTTTTTTTTTAAAAAACTTTTTTTTTATTTTTTAAATAAAAATCAAAAAACTATCTTTGCGACTTGAAAATGAAGATTGACTAAAAAGATTAATTATCTAAAATATAAACAGTTAAAGGAATGACAAAGGTTACGGGTAAAGTTGCACAAATTATTGGTCCAGTTATAGACGTTGAGTTTGAATCTGGGGCAGAACTTCCAAGAATATACGATTCATTAGAAATTAAAAGAGAAGATGGATCACTTTTAGTATTAGAAGTACAGTCTCATATTGGTGAAGATACTGTTAGAACAATCTCAATGGATTCATCCGATGGATTAAGTAGAGGAACAACAGTTTACGCTACAGGTAATGCAATTCAAATGCCTGTTGGAGATGCCATTTATGGTCGTTTATTTAATGTTATTGGAGATGCTATTGACGGATTAGGAGATTTACCTAAAGAAGGTGAAAATGGACTTCCAATTCACAGACAAGCTCCAAAATTTGAAGAATTATCTACTTCAACAGAAGTTTTATTTACAGGAATTAAAGTAATTGACTTAATTGAACCATATGCAAAAGGTGGTAAAATTGGATTATTTGGTGGAGCCGGTGTAGGTAAAACTGTATTAATTCAAGAGTTAATTAACAATATAGCAAAAGGTCACGGTGGACTTTCAGTATTTGCTGGAGTTGGAGAAAGAACTCGTGAAGGAAATGACCTTTTAAGAGAAATGTTAGAATCTGGTATTATTAAATACGGTGATGATTTTATGCACTCTATGGAAGATGGAGGATGGGATTTATCTAAAGTTGATAAATCTGGAATGAAAGAATCTAAAGCTACTTTCGTATTCGGACAAATGAATGAGCCACCTGGAGCACGTGCACGTGTTGCTTTATCTGGTTTAACAATTGCTGAATATTTTAGAGATGGTGCTGGTGAAGGACAAGGAAAAGATGTATTATTCTTTGTGGATAATATTTTCCGTTTTACACAAGCTGGTTCTGAGGTATCTGCACTTTTAGGTCGTATGCCATCTGCGGTAGGTTACCAACCAACATTAGCAACAGAAATGGGAGCAATGCAAGAGCGTATTACTTCAACTAAAAATGGTTCTATTACATCTGTACAAGCGGTTTACGTTCCTGCAGATGATTTAACAGATCCTGCGCCAGCAACAACGTTTGCGCATTTAGATGCAACAACAGTATTGTCTCGTAAAATTGCTGAGTTAGGTATTTATCCTGCGGTAGATCCATTAGATTCTACTTCAAGAATTTTAACTGCTGATATTTTAGGAAAAGAACATTACGAATGTGCTCAAAATGTAAAAGAGTTATTACAACGTTACAAAGAGCTACAAGATATTATTGCTATTTTAGGTATGGAAGAATTATCTGAAGAAGATAAATTAGTTGTACATAGAGCACGTAGAGCACAACGTTTCTTATCTCAACCATTCCACGTAGCAGAACAATTTACGGGTATTCCAGGAGTTTTAGTTGATATTAAAGATACTATTAAAGGATTTAATATGATTATGAATGGTGAGCTAGATAAATATCCAGAAGCTGCATTTAACCTAAGAGGTTCTATTCAAGATGCAATTGAAGCTGGTGAAAAAATGTTAGTAGAAGCTTAAAATAGTATTTTGTTAACAGTTACAGTATACAATACTGAGACTGAAAAACTGAAACTAAAAACTAAAAAAGATGATTTTAGAAATAGTATCACCAGAAGCAACATTATTGCATTCGGAAGTTGATTTAATTGCAGTTCCAGGTATTAATGGCGATTTTCAAATGTTAAATAATCACGCACCTATTGTTTCTTTACTTGTTGAAGGAACTGTAAGATTTAGAGGTGCAAATGTTAATATAGAAAAACAATTTGAAGCTAAGTTTACTAATACAAAAGGAGAATACACACTTCCAATTAAAAGTGGAACTATTGAAATGAAAGAAAACAAGGTTATTATTCTTGCAGACTAATTTTCAAATACATAAAATATAAAATGCCGAGTAATTTTACTCGGCATTTTTTTTAAAATCTTTTTCCAATAAAGAGTCCTCCTCTAAAAAAAACTTCTGGAGATACATCGCTTAAACCAAGTGTTCTTCCTCCTCCAGCAAATATTTCTAAAATAAAACCATTATTGTTCACCCATTTTTTACCTATGGCTAATCCTAATGCCGTATCAAAGTACTCGTTATTATGGTTATATGATTCATAATCATCATCATCGGTGCCAAATGAGAATTTAGAAAAACCTTCAATAAATAGGCCTTTAGCACCATAATGTTGTTGGTTTAAAAAGTACATTCTGTAAAAAGGAGTAATTGAAAATTTTTCAAAATAAACATCATTCTCTCTTGGGTTTAGTAGTACTGAAACTCCGTAACCAGAGGCGTCATTTCCAATAAATTCGTAACTGGCTTCTAAAATACCTCCAATAGCTAATTTTGCAGCATCAATTTTAACTTCACTTAAATGCGATGATCCTCTGTAGTTCTGTTGCACATTTTTATTAATTCTATAAGAGCCTTTATAGCCTTGGGAAAATACTGTTAAACTAAACAGCAAGGCAATTGTTAATGTAATTGTTTTCATAACTTATAATATATTTAATATGATAATTACAAAAACTAAACCAAAAATTAAAACTGCTTTTAAAAAATTGCTTTTAACTGAATTGTTCCAGTATGTATTGTAGTTGAAGCTTCACTTTTTCTGCCTAAATAATTTACATTTAAATTTAAAAATGAATTGATTTTTCTATAGAATAACAAACTCCAAGTGTAATTTTTTCCGGGTTGTAAGCCTTCTAACATTTGATATGCTATTGGTGTGTTGTTACTACCTTTAAAATTATTATTAAATAAATCTACAGTTGCTTTTACTAAATTTTTAGAATTATTTGCATAATTTATTTCAAAACCAAATTTATTAGATGCTAGAGATTCAAGATCTCCAGTTTGATTTTCCTTCTTCTTAGCTTCTAAATATAAAGAAAAATAACTGGCAGTATTGTAATAATATGAGACTTTAGGAAATATACTTTTTGTGTTTAATTCGTAGTTTCTATCATCATAGTTTAACGAAATAGTTTTGTTTATTGCTTCACTTAAGCTAAAATTTAATTGCCAAAATTCACCTATTTTATGTTCAAACTGTAATTTGTGTTGCTGTATTGAGTTTTCTAAATTATCAATTGTTGTTGTGCTTTTACTTTTAGATTTTATAAAATTATAAGTGGTAGAGTAGTTTTTTAAACCTTTATTAAAATAAAAACTATTATTTAAGTTAAAATTTAGACCTAATATATTTGAATTGTTTGTGTCAAATGGATTTAGATTGAATTTGTTAGCTTCTTTTTTTTGTTTACTATCAACTAAAATATACGTTTGATTGTAAAAATGAGATATCATTTTTTTAAGCCCAGTTTTTGCTTTCCATTGTTGCGGATTTAATGTAACTATTTGCGAAAATTTATTTTGAAGTGTGGCTATATAATTTAATGTGGGTAAAATTACTCTTAAATAAGTTGCTTGATCTGTAAATTGGGCTATTTCAAACTCGTTAAGCTCTTTAATTTCATTATTGTTATAATCTATCCAAGTGTAAAAACCTTGTCCTGGTTCGGTTTTTATGTAAGTGTAATCTTGTAAAGGGAGTGTTCCCGAAAGTGTTTGGTAGTTTGTGTTTAGATTTAAAAATTGGTTGAATAGTTGTTGGTTGTAAATTATTTTAGAATTTAGAGAATTTTCGTTTTCAAAGTTCAAATTCTTAACTGTTCTATAGTTGATATATGCTTTTAAATTGGTGCTTTTAGAAGCTAATAATGTAGATTTTATATAAAAAGTTTTTGCATTATTTACTTGTTCAAAATTTGTGTTTTGAATACTGTCGGTAGTTCTAAAATTTAGACCAAACTGTGCATATACTTGGGTGGAATCTCCAACTCCTAAAAAGGTTTCAATTTCATTAAATTTATGACTAGTTTTTAAAGGGTTATTTGTTAAAATGTCCGTTCGTTTATTATTTTCACCATTAAAAGCCACGCCATACCAACTTTTTGAAAGATTGTATTTAGAACTGACATAATATCTTAAGAAGGTGCCTTCTTCAAAAGCAGTGGTGTTGTTTAATATACTGGTATTAAATTGTACGGAGCTGTTTTTGTAACTTAAATTTCCAAATAAATAATGTTTGTTTCCCGTAAATGAATCGCTGAATTCTAGGTTTTCATATAGGTAATTAATAGTATTATTTTTTTTGTTTGAAAGTTCTAAAGAACTACTTATTAATTTTTGATTTCCACTAATAGTTTCAATATTCCAGTCTCTGTTAAATTCGATACTTTGTATAGGTTCAACGCTTTTAAATTTACTATTTATAAAATCAAATTTTAGATTGCTTTTCAATTGCCATTTTTTTTGAAAAATAACCTGATCCCAACTAAATTTTGTTGCAACTCCACTATTGCTTGAATCATCAATTTCAGAAAATAAATTTTCATCGTTATTGCTAAAAGCCGTTTCAGCCTCAATATTTGTATTCCTTGTTGGGGTGTAACTAGCTTTAAAAACTGAAACTTGTAATTTATTAGGAGCTATTAATTGAATTACCGGATTGTAGTTTCCTAAGTTTTCTCCTATATATTCATATATTTTTCCAAGAGCTATCACTTCTTTTAAAATATAACTTCCAATATTTTCACCTACATATGTAAAGGCAACATTGTATAATTCGTCGTTTTGATTTGTTGAATATTCAAAAACTTCAGAAGTTCCAATCTGCATTTTTTTGTAAAGAATTTTATCTTCAGAATATGTGTCTATGTAAGCTGATGGTGTAACCATTAAACTTGAATTGTTTCCAGCTTCAGAAAGTAATTGTTTTTGAGTATCTGATAAATCTTGTTCTAAAGGTTGATTTTTTAGGTCGTTTTCATTGTAAAAATAACCACTTACAGTTAATTTTTTATTTTTGTAAGCAATATTATTATAGGTTACAAAACGTGTATAAACCCTATCTGTATATTGATATTCGGCGGTAATTCGCATGTCTGCAGTGATAGGATACGTTGTGGTAAATGTAATTTCTGCGTTGTTATAATCTATGGTGTAGTCGTTTTCTTCTCCGCGTTTAAGAGGTATTCCATTTACGTAAATTTGTTCGGTACCAGATAAAATTAATATATAACTACTAGAATTATCTGCTAAGCTATATGGACCTTGGTTTCCTTCTAAACCATTAAATTCTGTTTTTTTGTATTTTCCTTTTACAATTGCGCCAGAAGTTTGAATGTTAACTTCAGAATTGTTATTTTTAATTTTGGCATTAACACCTAAACCAGATACTTTTTTGTTAAATTTTAAAAAAGAGGTTTCGTTGTTGTTTAAATAGATGTCTCCTGCATTTATACTCCAATTATCACTAAATAATTCTATAAAAACACGATCAAATTCGTTTAATTTATAGGTGTTACCATTTTCTTGAATTGGTAAATTTGTGTCTAAAATAGCAGCTTTTAAGGTTACTTTGTCAGAGAGTTTTCCGGCAATTTGTAGGTCTAAGGAGGAGTTTACAACGCCATTTTGATTATTTCCTACAGTTAGTCCTCTTGTAATATTTCCAGCGGTATTTAATCCGTCAAAAGGTTTAAAAGGTAGTTTTTGTTCATTTGTTGTTAAGCTGTATAATTGCGTTTGATTTGTACTATTTGGAACTATTAGCTTATTATCGAAAACAGTATATTCTTTAGTTAAAAAATCTGGATATGATGTGTATTCAATAATCACTTCAGAAAATATGCTGTCATTTTTAGAATTAAAAACTAGAAGTGACTTTGAAAAATCAATACTATATTTTGAGCTATCAATACGTATATTGTTTTTAGAAAATACTTTAAAATTAAAAGGGGTAATGCTTACAGAATCAATTTTTATTGTGTCATTTTTTACAATAAATGTTTTTTTATGATGGTTTTTAGATCCATTTTGGGCATTAGAAATTATGCTAACTAAAAGAAATAATAAGAGTAAGCATTTTTTCATTTTTATACGAATGGAATTTGTACAAAAATAGTTTAAAATAATGACTGTTGTGTTAAATCGCTTTCGTGTTCTAATAACCATTTTTTTCTCCATAAACCACCTGCATAACCCGTTAAAGAACCATCACTTCCAATAACTCTGTGGCAAGGAATTACTAACCAAATAGGGTTTTTTCCATTAGCAGATGCTACAGATCTAATTGCTTTTGCGTTGCCTATAGCTTTAGTTTGTTCTAGATATGTTCTGGTTTTTCCAAAGGGAATTTGCTGTAATTCTGTCCAAACTTTTTGCTGAAAATCGGTCCCTTGTGGGTTTAGTTTTAAATTAAAAGTTGTACGTTCACGCTTAAAATATTCTTCTAGTTGTAAAATACATTCTTGTAAGCAGGTCGGGATATTTTTAGAACTTTTAATTGCTTCATCTAAAATTGTAATTGAGGTAATTCCTTCAATAGACCCTACAATTTTAGCAGTTCCAATAGGAGTTTTATAATAGCTTGTTTCAAATTTTTCCAACGTGCTTGGTTTTGTTTATTAGTTTTAAATATACATTTATTTATTAAAACGTGCCAATTGTTAGAAAAAGGTGCTGTTTATCAGGTGTTAAGCTTTTTTGTGTTAACTTTGTTTAATTATGAAAAATTATAAATTTATTCTAATTTTTTTAATTTTTACTTCAATAATATCATGTGATACTAATGATGAAGAAATGGATTATTCTACTTCATTGATTGGTGAATGGATGCGAACTGATTTTAGTGATGATTTTGAATTTAAATTAATTTTTAATGATGATAATACAGGTTATAAAATTTATAGGGAAGGAACTATAGAAACCGAGATCACTTCTTCATTAATCCCGTTCGATTGGAAACTTGTAGAAGATAACCTTACATTTAATGAGTATGAGGAAATAATTACAACTAAGTATTATATTAACTCTGAAGGAGAACTTATGTTAGAAAATTATTCAGACTTACCTTTTATAAGAATGCAAACAGATTAAATTCTAAAAACGTCTTTTGAATTTTGCGTAGTTATTGCTGCAATTTCTTGATGTTAGCCTATAAATATCTACTAATTTATCTAACACTTTTGTAATATAGCTGCTTTCATTTCTTTTACCTCTAAAAGAGTAATCACTGGAATATCATTATTATTTCCTTCAATTATTGCTGTCCCAATTGGTGTTTTGTAATATGTTGTTTGTTCAATTACTTTTTAGATAATATTCGTGCTTCAAATCCATAAGCAACTCCAATATTAATACTGTAGCCTATTAAATTAGGGTCAAAATTTGACTTAGCCATAAATATTCTTGTTCTAATGAAGCTATTTCCTTCCTCTCTAATATTAAAAAATATGGGTGTAAAATTTATCCTTTTCTTGTTTTTAAAATCAAAATTTATTCCAAAGATTGAAGTTGATTTTGTGATTCCACCCTTGTTTTTGTTTTCAGTAACTTCTTCTAAAGCAGTTAATCCGTATCCAATAAATGGAACTATTTTAAGCTTATTTGTTTCATAAATAGGATACCCAACTGCAGCATTTAACATACTTATAGTGCTTTTCTCTCCTTGAGGAATTAAAAACGAATTAGTTGAAAAATCTTTATTTAGTTTACTATTTGTGAATGACATATTTAATAACAAATGTGTTTTTTGATATGAAAATTCAAAACCAAAACTTAATGCAAGTGTATTTTTGAAAAATTTGCTAAAATCTTCTTCATACATTCCAAAGTCTAAACCTCCGTACATGCCATAAGTCCATTTACTTTTTTTATAGTTTGGTGGTTCAAAAGCAGGGATTTTAGATAACTGTTCTTGGGTATTTGTTAACCATTGTTTTGTAATATTATTTTGAAGACCATAACCTCCTTCTTCTTTAAAGTCGAAAATTGTTTTTTCTAGATGCTTTATATTATCCATCAATAAAGAATTAGCATCGTAAACATTATTTAACTCAAAAAGTCTTTGCTGCAAATTTCTTTTGCTAATCTCAATTAGGTTAAATAGTACTTGATTGTATTCTAAAAAGTTATTGTTTTTTAAGTTTGGATGAAAAAAGGATAATGATTTATCTATATAAGCATTTGAAAATAAACCTTGATAGATAACATCGTTAATTTCTTTTTTATCCATTTTATAGGTTACCATATATGATAAATATGCAGTGTGTTTTGCAGTATGTTTTCCTTTGAAATCTTCCCAAGTTAATTCTCCATCTTTCCAGTATTTTCTATATTCTTGGGCGTTAATGTTTAAGGTAACTAAATATAAAATTGTAACAATTATAATTTTTTTCACAACAATTAAATTCTAAAAACGTCTTTTGAATTTTGCGTAGTTATTGCTGCAATTTCTTGAGGTGTTAATCCGTAAATATCTACTAATTTATCTAACACTTTTGTAATATAACTGCTTTCGTTTCTTTTACCTCTAAACGGAGTTGGTGCTAAATATGGAGCATCTGTTTCCAATACAATATGTTCTATTGCAATTTCATTTAAAAACTGATCTATTTTACCGTTTTTAAAAGTTAAAACTCCTCCAATTCCTAATTTCATATTGTATGAAATAGCTTTTTTTGCTTGTTCTAAAGTTCCGGTAAAACAATGAAAAACACCAAATAAATTAGCATCATTAACTTCTTCTAATACTTCAAATACTTCATCAAAAGCATCTCTACAATGTATTACAATAGGTAAATTTTTTTCTTTAGCCCATTCAATTTGTTGTTTAAAAGCAAATTGCTGTTCTTTTAAAAAAGTTTTGTCCCAAAACAAGTCTATTCCAATTTCACCAACAGCATAAAACATACGTTTATCCAGCCATTTTTTAACAAAAGCTAATTCCTCTTTAACATTTTCTTTCACATGTGTTGGATGTAAACCCATCATTAAAAAAATATTTTTTGGAAAAGATTTTTCTAAATCTAACATTGCAGGTAGATAAGTTGAATCAATAGCAGGAATAAAAAAACGAGAAACGCCAGCATCTAGGGCGCGTTGTATCATTTCATCTCTATCTTCATTAAATTGTTCGCTGTATAAATGCGTGTGCGTATCGGTAATTATCATAGCGCAAAAGTAACTAAATTTTAGATTTCACTTATTGTAATGGTTATTAATTTATAGGCTAAATAAAGTTTAACATTATTTTAATTTATCATTTCTAAACAATTGTTTAGTTTTGGAAAATAATTATTATGAAATGCCTAGAGTAAAGAGCTATAACGAACAAGAAGTTTTAGAAAAAGCCATGAATCTTTTCTGGAAAAATGGTTATGAAACAACTTCTATGCAACAATTAGAAAAAGAAATGGGAATTAATAAATTTTCTATTTACGCTAGTTTTGGTAGTAAAAATGGGATTCTTATTGAAAGTTTAAGGTGTTACAATAAGAAATTACAGAAGCTTGTTAGTAAAATGAAAAAGGCAAGTGGAGTTGCTGCAATTAAACAATATTTTTACGATTTTGTCGATTTTTCTAGTGAAAAAACCATATTTAAAGGTTGTTTAATAACCAATACAGCAAATGAATTTATAGGAAGCGTAGATAATCTTGTAAAAAAAATGTTAACGGATTATACTATAGATGTTAGAAATGCATTTGTTTTAAAATTAAAAGAAGAAGAAGCGTTAGATCACGTGCAAATTGAACAAAAAGCAGATTATTTAATAATAGCGATGTTTGGTTTTTCTTCTGCAACTCGAATTTTTAATGAAGAACAATTGGAAAATTACATCCAAAATATTTTCAAAAATATATAAACAATACAATAACTAACTAATTATCAAAAACAATTATAATATGAAATTTATTAAAATAGTAATGCTAAGTATTTTTACAATAGGTATTTATGCTTGTGATAATGTAAAAACTAATAAGACAAAAACAGAAGACACTAAAGTTATGGATAAAGAACAAGAAACTTCTTCTTTACAAGCTGTATTGGATGAAAGAAAGAATAATTTTAATAAAAAAGCAGACGAAAAAACAAAAAAGATTTATAAAGAAGGTTTTGAAGATGTAGAGAATAGTGGTGTGTTGCAAACTGCTAAAAAAGTAGGAGATTTAGCGCCTAACTTTAATTTAAAAAATGCAATTGGAGAAACTGTAGAGTTAAAAGATTATTTAAAGAAAGGTCCTGTGGTTCTTACTTGGTATAGAGGTGGATGGTGTCCGTATTGTAATATTACACTTCATTCTCTTCAAGAAGAATTGCCAAATTTTAAAGCGCAAGGAGCTAATTTAATTGCATTGTCACCAGAGTTGCCAGATGAATCTATTAGTACTTCAGAAAAACACAATCTTGAATTTGAGGTATTAAGTGATTTAGGGAATGTAATAGGAAAAGAATATGGAGTTGTATTTAAATTAACAGATGATGTAGCTAATATATACAATCAAAAATTTGATTTAAACGGACATAATGGAGATACTTCAAACGAGCTACCACTAGCAGCTACATACATTATTAATACAGATGGAAAAATAGTATATTCATTTGTAGATTTTGATTATAGAAAAAGAGCAGAGCCAAGTGTTATTACAAAGTTCTTGGAAGAAATGGAAAAGTAATTATAAGTATTTTTAAAATATTAATTAGGTTAATAAATAATAGCTTGGGTGTTTACTCAAGCTATTTTTTTGTATAATTTAAATATGTTTTTTAGACTGTAAAAAGGGATAGTTTTTAGAGTATTTTAATTTAAATTTTTCTAATTAATTTTCATATATTTAAAAGGATAGTTGTTTATTAACGAGTTGTAGTTATACTTGTAGAAATTAAATATAAAATTATGAAGAAAATAATTATAGTTTTTTTGTGTGTATTTGCATCACTTGGAGTTCAAGGTCAAAATATTTTTGGTGCTTGGGAAAGAAATTTTACTACTGATAAAGGTATTAAGTTAAAAACGGTTATTATTTTTTCTGAAGGGTATTTTGTCCAAACTACTTACAGTGCAGTTAATGGTAAATTTATTTCCACTAAAGGAGGTGCTTGGATATTAGAAGGGGATTCTATGACAGAAAAATTAGAATTCAATACCAATAATACAGAACTTGTTGGTAAAGACTTAAATTATAAAGTTATTATTTCTGATACTGTTTTTGAAATTGTTGATAAAGAAATTAAATTTAATAGAATTGATAATGGATTGCCTGGAGCTTTGCAAGGGGCTTGGTTAATGTCTGGTAGAATTAGAAATGGCGAAACCCAGTTAAGAGATACAAGTAAGCCAAGAAAAACTATGAAAATTTTATCAGGAACACGTTTTCAATGGGTAGCGTATAATACCGAAACAAAACAATTTATGGGTACTGGTGGTGGAACTTATACAACCATTGATGGGGAATATACCGAAAATATCAAATTTTTTTCAAAAGATGATACAAGAGTAGGTGCAAGTTTGCAATTTAATTATAGTTTAAAAGATGGTAATTGGCATCATTCTGGCTTGTCTAGTAAAGGCACACCAATTTACGAAATATGGAGTTTAAGAAGCTAATAAAGCTCTATTAACCATATTGTTTTGTGCTATTTCCACAAATAAAATAACTATAATTTATTTAGAAGCTTTTTAGCTATTTCATATTCTTCAGCACTTTCAGGTATTGTTTTAAGCGTGCTTTTACAAGCTTCAAATTTCTCTTGTTTTAATAAACTTAACGCTTTATACCAAGTTGCTTTTGTCGAATAAGCAGAATTTCCTGTACTTATTTTTTCAAAAATAGTTTCAGCTTGAGAAAACTTATCCAGTTCTAATAAACAAATAGCTTTATATAACTGTATTTCTACATTGTTTGGGAATTCTTTTTCAAGTACGGTTAACTGTGCAAAAGCAGTTGTGTAATTTTTTGTGTTAAAAGCGGTTTCAGCAGTTTTAATTGTTGTGTTATTATCGCCTCTAACGGTAAATTCCAAATTAGAATGATTAGCAAAATCACTATAAGCTGGATTTCCATTTTTAAAGATAAAAAATCCGATAAGCAATGCAATACTTGCGGCAACTAATAGTTTTTTATAATTAAATAAAGAAATTACTTTAGATTCCTTTTTAGCTTTTTCAGTTTTTATAAACTGATTTCCTAAATTAGTTAAGGTGTTTCTTAGTTCTTGTTCACCTTTCTCATTTTCAAATTTTGAAGACAAAGAGGTTTCTAACGCTTTATATATTTTAAACTCTTGTTTTAAATCAGCATTAGATTGTAGCTTTGCTTCAAAAGCTACTTTTTCTGTTTGGGAGAGCTTGTTTTTTAGGTAGTTTTCAAACTCAATATATTTTAATTCGTCCATTTTAAAAGTCTTTTAGTTGTTGAAATTCATTCGAATTTTTTACAAGTTGGGTTAATTTACCCATACACTGCGATTTCTTTTTACGAGCATAACCATACGTTACACCTAAAAACTCCGCAACTTTTTCCATTGACTTTATTTTGAATGTAGCTTTTAATAATTCTTGACATTTAGCCCCTAATTCTTTAAATTTTGATTCAAAAAGCTGGTTTTGTTGTTCAAATAATTCAGTTTCTTCAACTTGTTGTTCGTGCTCGTCTTTAATAGATGCTTCATCCTCTAAAATTGTTACCCTATTAGTCCCTCTTTTTTTAAGTTCATTTAACCATCTTCTTTTACACAATAAATAAAAGTAAGCATCAAACGGACAGGTAAGTATAAAATTTTTCTCTTTTGCCTGATGGTAAATAGTAACTAATGTTTCTTGAATAATATCTTGAGCATCATCAGCATTTCCGTTGTTTTTTCTTACGTAGGCTACTATTTTATGTGAAAACTTCTCATAAAGTTTAGAAAGCACTCTACTGTCGTTCTTCAACAAAGCTTCTATGTATATATGATCTGCGTGTGGTTTTTGATTCATTTGAATTAGTTAGATATGCTAATTTATAATTTTTTTTCAGAAAAAGGGGTAACAAAAATTTAAGAGTGGTGATATGTTAGTGTAACACAAATTAAAAACTATTAAAAACAAAAATATTATGAAGACACAAAAATTAAATATCACAAGCTTAAAAAATAGTAAAGTAGTGAGTAGTATTTTAAAAGGAGTATTAAGTTTATCTTTAATAGCAACATTTACAAGTTGTATTTCTGATCCAGATATTGAAGATGAAATTACACAACCACAACCAGATGGAATTGCATTAAACGAAAGATTTTTAGATAATAGAATTAACGATTTAGAAGAATTTACAATAGATGCTGCAACTGGTGGAGTTGTTACTGGATCGCAAGGAACAAATGTAACCTTTCAACCAAATTCCTTTGGAATAAATGGAAATCCAGTTACAGGGAATGTAACTGTACAATTAATAGAGATTTACGATAAGGCTTCTATGGTGCTTAAAAATCGTACAACTTTAGGTGAAAAACCAAACGGAGATAAAGAGGCTTTAAAATCTGCTGGGCAGTTTTTTATCAATGCAGTTCAAGGTGCAAATGAATTAGAATTATTAATAATGGCAAATGTTGAAAGCCGTCCAGTTGATTTTGCTGATTTAGATGGTGGTATGAAAATTTTTAGAACGGGTCCAGATAATGATTGTGATGGAATTGATGATGATTGTGATTGGTTTGAGGCTGACGAAGATAATGATGGAGAACAAGACGATGCAAAAATAAGAGATGCTCAGGGAGCAGACGGTGCTTTTGCAACTTATACTTATGACATAGGATATTTTGGATGGACTAACCTTGATAGATGGTACAACTTTGCAGGTGCAACAACTGAGATTTTTATTGATGTACCAGCAGAATTTGATCAAGATAATTGTGCAGTGTATTTGTCATATGATGGAGAACCAACTGCTTTAGCTAGAATGGATGTTTATAATACAGAATTAGAATTATTTACAGAACATTATGGACGTATACCAGTAGGGCAAGAAGTGCATATTATTATGGTTGCAGAAATAGATGGAGTATTAAATTATGCAATCCAAGGTACCACAGTAGTTGAAGATCATATAGAAGTAATTTCAGGTTTAACTCCAATTACACAGCCAGCTTTAGAAAATTTAATTAACGCATTACCATAAAAATATTACAATTGCGAACAGTTAGAAATAGGTTAATAACTGGGAAAGGCTATCAAAAATGATAGCCTTTTTTTGGGTTTATATTGTAAAAAAACGTAAAGGTTCTTTCTGCAGATTTTCATTGAAACTATAAGGTTTTTGAATTTAGAATAACATTAGTTTTAAAAAAAAATGTATTTCTTTTAAAAAAGGGGTAACAAATTTTAATTGTGTTGATATATAAGTGTAAAACAAATTGAAAATAAACAAAACAAAAATATTATGAAGACACAAAAATTAAATATCACAAACTTAAAAAACAGTAAAGTAGTGAGTAGCATTTTAAAAAGTGTATTAAGTTTATCATTAATTGCAACCTTTACAAGTTGTATTTCAGATCCAGATATCGAAGATGTAAACACACAACCACAACCAGATGGAATTGCTTTAAATGAAAGGTTTCAAGATAACAGAATTAATGCACTAGAAGAATTTACTTTAGATGCTACAACAGGTGGTATTATTACAGGTTCTCAAGGTACTAAAGTAAATTTTCCTCCAAATTCTTTTGGAATTAATGGAACACCTGTAACAGGTAATGTAACCGTACAATTAATCGAAATTTATGATAAAGCTTCTATGGTACTTAAAAATCGTACAACTTTGGGTGAAAAACCAAACGGTGATAAGGAGGCTTTAAAATCTGCTGGGCAGTTTTTTGTTGGTGCAAAACAAGGGTCAAATGATTTAGAATTATTAGAAATGGCTGTTATTACCAGTAAAGATGTAGCACCTGGAGATGTAGATTGGGGAATGAAAGTTTTTAAAGCTGGAGAAACTTTAGAAAGTACAGACGACTGGGTAGAGGCAGATGAAGATAATGATGGAGAACAGGATAATGTAGCATTTAACGAAGTTGAAGGAACTGCCGGTTATATGGTAACCTATAGCTTTGATTTAGGAGATTTTGGTTGGTCAAATTTAGATAGATGGTATAATTTTTCAGGACCAAAAACACAACTTTTTATAGAGGTTCCTGAAGGATATAATGGAGATAATTGTGCAGTATATGTATATTATGATGGTGAAGAAACTGCAATTGCAAGAATGGATATTTGGGATGAAAATGATGAACTGTTTAAAGAACATTACGGGGCAATTCCAATTGGTTTAGAGATTCATATTATTATGGTTACCGAAATTGAAGGTCAGGTGTATTATAAAATACAAGCAACTACCATAGTAGATAATCATATAGAAGTAATTTCAGGTTTAAGTCCTATTAGCCAACCAGATTTAGAAAGTTTAATTAACGCATTACCATAAAATAGAACAATTATTAACGCGTAAAACAGGTTAATTTTTTTAGAAGAAGCTGTCCAAATAGGACAGCTTCTTTTTTTGGCATGTTTTTTGCTTTAACATAATTTTAACATTTATCCGAAATTTTTTGTATAAAAGTGAATCTTCTCAATACCACTCAATAGGACTCATTTAAAATACAAGCAATTTAATGGATATATAAAACCTAATAAATTATGATTAAAAAACATCCAAAAGCAAATTTAGAGAATTACAGTAAATTATTTGCACAATTAGGCTTGGTATTATCACTTTTTATTGCCTACCTATTAATTCAAAACAAAACATCTGACACTCAAATTGCAATGCTATCAAATCAAGATAGGCAGTTAATAGATGTAAGTGAACAATTAATTGATATTAAAATAGAGGTACCAAAAATAAAGCAACAACCCCCAAAGAAAGTTATTATCGATGTTATTGATCAAATAAAAGATGATGATGATGTTCTTGAAACATTAATAGATGTGCCGGATGTTGATGCTCCAGTTGATATTTCTAAAATGGTAGATTTAAAATTAGATGAAGAGTTTGATCCTAAAGACGAGGTAGATTATGTAATGTTAGAAGAAGCGCCATTGTTTCCTGGTTGTAAGGGAACTAAAGAAGAGTTGAAAGCGTGTTTTTCTAAACAAATAAGTAATTACATTAACAGAAAGTTTAATGCTGGCCTAGCTGAAGAGTTAGGGTTAACTCCAGGTGTTCAAAGAATTTTTACATTATTTAAAATCGATAAAAATGGGAATGTTGTCGACATTCAGTCTAGAGCACCTCATAAAAGATTACAAGAGGAGGCTATTCGGGTTATTAAATTATTACCAAAAATGGAACCCGGTAAACAGCAAGGAACTCCTGTGAAGGTAAGATATTCAATGCCAATTGTTTTTAAAATTGAGTAAAAGTTAGCTTATACGTTATTACGAAGAAATTGTCTTGAAATAAGTAATTTAAGTTTTTAGAAAGTGCCAAATTTAAAGTGCTAAATAATGAGATTACTTTAGTGTTGTCTGCTTTGTAATAACGTATATAATTAATTTAATAAAGTTTAAATTTATCTGTAAATACTTGCTTTTAAGCTGATTATTGCGTAAATTTAATATGAAATAAAATCTTGTAAGAGACTTCAGATTTACACATTTTATAATTGCAGTTTCTTGCATTATATAAATAGCTGTTTTAGACAGTTTAAATTTTCTTTTTTGTATTAACTTTAAAAAAGGTAGTTATGGAAATTAAAAAATATCCAGATGCCGTTCTCGAAAATTATTCTCGAATTTTAGTTCTATTAGGATTTGTATTAGCACTTTTTGTGGTGTATGAGTTTATTAAAATGAAATCGTATCCGCGTCAAATAAAAGAAATTTCTGCTGCAATTATTAGTGAAGATGATGATGAAGTTTTAGTAGAAATTAAACCAATTGAAGTGCAAACTGCACCGGCTCCAAAAGCTGTTTTACCTGAAAAAATAATAAAAGTTGAAGATGAAATCGATATTCAAGAAACAATAATTGAAAGTACAGAGACAGATGAAACAGAGGCTATTGTTGTAGATGTGAGTGAAAATATTGTAGATGTTGAAGAAGAGGAAGTTATGGTTGAGGATGTTGCTTTTGTTGTAATTGAAGATGTTCCAATTTATCCAGGTTGTACTGGAAATAAACAAGAGCTTAGAGATTGTTTTTCTGAAAAAATTTCAAAATTTGTGATGAAGAATTTCGATCCTGCAATAGCAACAGATTTAGGACTTCAACCCGGAAGTATTCAACGTATATTTGTAATGTTTAAAATAGATAGGAATGGTAAAGTTACAAATATTCAAGCCAGAGCACCTCACAAAAAATTACAAGAAGAAGCTGTGGAAATTATCAGTTCATTACCAGTAATGATTCCTGGAAAACAAAGAGGAAGACCTGTAACGGTAAGCTATGGATTGCCTATAGTTTTTAAAATTGAATAATTATGAGAACTTTTAAATTTAAATCCTGCAATAGCAGGGTTTTTTTATGGACTTAGTTTTATAATAAACTATATTTGTTATTCATTAAGAATAAATTAAAATACCATGAATATTAATCAGTATTTAGATTCCACATATTTAAAAAAAGCAGAACAAGCTAATATTACAGAAGAAGCAACCAAACAAAATGTAGTTGATTTGGTTGAAGAAGCTATTGAAAATAATTTTAAATTGGCTATGATTCGTCCAGAATTTGTTTCAATGGCAAAAAAAATGGTAGAAGAAGCTAATTCTGAAGTTTTAATAGGAACTGTAATTGGGTTTCATGAAGGAACGTATAGTACTACGGATAAATTGGCTGAAGCACAAAATGCTGTAAATGATAATGTAGACGAACTTGATTATGTTGTTAATTATACGGCTTTTAAAGAAGGGAAAATAAACTTAGTTAAAGCAGAAGTTTTTAAGGGTACAAAACTGGCTCTTGATAATAATAAAGTGGCAAAATGGATTATTGAAATTGCAGCTCTAACAAATGAAGAGATAGTTGCGTTAACTCAATTAATACGCGATGTGGTTTTAGAAAATTTTGGAGAAGCAAATGCTAAAAATGTATTTGTAAAATCATCTACAGGGTTTTTTAAAACTGAAGAAGGTAAACCAAACGGAGCAACTTTTGAAGCGATGGAATTAATTGTTGAAAATGCAAAACCATTACCTGCTAAAGCAGCAGGAGGCGTGCGTAATTTTGAAGATGCAGTTAAAATGGTAGAAATGGGTGTAACACGTATTGGAACATCTTCGGCTAAAGCTATAACCGAAGGAGATACAGCTAAAGGAGGGTATTAATATGGCTAATTATTTTGCACATGAAACCGCAGTAATAGATGCTAATTGTGAAATAGGAATTGGAACAAAAATTTGGCATTTTAGTCATATAATGTCTAATTGTAAAATTGGAGAAAATTGTAATTTAGGTCAGAATGTTGTAGTGTCACCTAATGTTATTTTAGGGAAAAATGTAAAAGTCCAAAATAATGTTTCTATTTATTCAGGTGTAATTTGTGAAGATGATGTTTTTTTAGGTCCTTCAATGGTTTTTACCAATGTAATTAATCCGAGAAGTGCAATAATTAGACGAGGAGAATATCAACAAACAATAGTTAAAAAAGGAGCTAGTATTGGTGCAAATGCAACAATTGTTTGTGGTAATAGTATTGGTGAGTATGCTTTTATTGGGGCAGGTGCTGTTGTAACTAAAGAAGTGCTTCCTTATGCTTTGGTAGTTGGTAACCCTTCAAATCAAATCGGCTGGATTAGTGAATACGGACATAAACTCGAGTTTAATAAACAAGGATTTGCAACTTGTATAGAGAGTGGCGAAAAATATCAGTTAGAAAATAATAGCGTAAAAAAAATAGTATAATTTGTTATAACAACCTAAATTCATTCATAAAACTAAGTGAGTAAATTTAGGTTGTTAAAATTTGGTCTAATTTTATTTTGTAGCTTCAAAATAAGAGCGTTCCATATCTTCTCTAAAATCTGGATGTGCTATTTTTATTAATTCAGCAACACGTTGGTTAATTGTTTTTCCATATAAATTTGCAACTCCATATTCCGTTACAATATATTGAGCGTGTGCTCTTGTGGTAACTACACCAGCTCCTTTATTTAAAAAAGGGACAATTCTACTTATTCCTTTGTTGGTTATAGAAGGTAATGCAATAATAGCTTTTCCTCCTTCACTTAAAGAGGCTCCTCTAATAAAATCCATTTGACCACCAACGCCTGAGTAAATATTTGCTCCAATAGAATCCGCACAGATTTGTCCTGTTAAATCTACTTGGATTGCAGAATTAATCGCTACCATTTTAGGGTTTTGTCTAATATTTGAAACATTGTTAGTATAATCGCAGGAGCGCATTTCAATAAATGGGTTGTCATCAACATAATCATATAGGCGTTTCGAGCCACCTAAAAATGTGGTTAAAGCTCTACCGGCATTAATTTCTTTATAATTTCCATTTATTACATCTTTTAAAATTAAATCAATTACTCCATCAGAAAACATTTCAGTATGTAAACCTAAATCTTTATGGTTTCCCAATCGGTGTAATACCGCATTAGGAATGGAACCAATTCCCATTTGTAAAGTACTTCTATCTTCAATTAGTTCTGCAATATAATCACCTATTTTATTTTCAATTTTAGTTGGTGTTGGCATATGAAATTCGTGAATAGGAGTGCTATGTTCAACAAAAGTGTTTATTTCTGAAATATGAATTAAACCTTCTCCGTGAACCCTTGGCATTTGATCGTTTATATGTGCAATAACATGTTTTGCGTTGGTAATTACAGATAAAATAGCTTCCACAGATACCCCTAGCGAACAGTAACCATGTTTATCGGGTGTTGAAACTTGTATTAAAGCTACATCAACAGGTAAAACATTTCTTTTAAACAGGTTTGGTACTTCACTTAAAAATACGGGAGTATAAGAACCGTTACCAGCTTTTAAAGTATGACGTACATTTTTACCAATAAAAAGTGAGTTTACATGGAAACTATCTTTATAAATTGGATTGGCATATGGTGCATCTCCTTCAATATGTAAATGACAAACTTCAACACTGCGTAGTTCTTCATGTCTAGCAGACATGGCATTAATTAATATTTGAGATGCAGCTGCTGCTGCTTGAATATATACTCTATCGTTAGATTTTATAATTTTTACTGCTTCTTCTGCAGATACTGCTTTATACATAAATATATTATTAAAAGTATTGTTGTAAATTTACTAAGAATGTAATAAAAAAACACTGCTAAATATCACTTTTTTTAACAAATATTCAATTTATTTATATTTGGAGCTCCGCCGGTATATTTTCTTTTTTTGATTTACCTTTGCATAAATTAATTTACAATTAAAAATGATATTAATTAAAACACGAGAAGAAATTGAATTAATGCGAGAAAGTGCATTAATAGTGTCTAAAACTTTAGGTTTATTAGCAAAAGAAGTAAAACCAGGAGTAACAACGTTGTTTTTAGATAAAATAGCTGAAGAATTTATAAGAGATCAAGGAGCTATTCCTGGATTTTTAGGATTATATGATTTTCCTAATACATTGTGTATGAGTCCGAATGCACAAGTTGTACATGGAATTCCAAATGATAAGCCATTAGTAGATGGTGATATTATTTCAATAGATTGTGGTGCGTTAAAAAATGGTTTTTATGGAGATCACGCGTATACTTTTGAAGTAGGAGAGGTTGCACCAGAAACTAAAAAATTATTAGAGGTAACTAAAGAGAGTTTATATAAAGGAATTAGTCAATTTAAAGCCGGAAATAGAGTAGGAGATGTAGGTTATGCAATTCAAAATTATTGCGAAGAAAGAGGTTATGGAGTTGTTCGTGAATTGGTTGGTCATGGAGTAGGGAAACAAATGCACGAAGATCCAGAAATGCCAAATTACGGTAAAAGAGGAAGAGGTAAAAAGTTTGTTGAAGGTATGGTAGTTGCTATTGAACCAATGATAAATTTAGGAACTCATAGAATTAATCAATTAAATGATGGTTGGACAATTTTAACAAGAGACAACAAGCCAAGTGCACATTTTGAACATGATATAGCTATTGTTAATGGAAAACCAGAATTGCTTTCTACTTTTAAATATATTTATAAAGAATTAGGTATAGAAAGCAACGAAGAAGATGCATTTAGAGAAGTGCCGTTAGTTGTATAATTTTAAAATAAAGGGTAAAAATAGGCAAACTACATGTTAACGAAGCTTTTTAAGTTTTTTTTGAATGCTGTTCCACGTCCAATACTAATAAAAGTTAGTTATTGGGTGGCTCCATTGGTTGCAATTTATTTAAAAGGTGGTAATTATACAGATCCTATTGATGGTAAAAGTTTTAGGAAAATGTTACCTTATGGTTATGGAGAACAGCGTTTAAATGCGCTTTCTCCAAGCACACTTTCTTTAGAGAGACATAGATTATTGTGGTTGTATTTAAGAAATGAAACTGATTTTTTTACACAACCTAAAAAGGTATTGCATATTGCACCAGAACAATGCTTTTTAAAACGTTTTAAAAAACAAGTCAATTTAGATTATATTACTGCCGATTTATATTCTCCTATTGCAGATGTAAAAGCAGATATTTGCGACTTACCTTTTGAAGCAAATACTTTTGATGTTGTTTTTTGCAATCATGTATTAGAGCACATTCCAGATGATGCAAAGGCAATGAGTGAATTATATAGAGTTTTAAAACCTGGAGGATTAGGAATTTTTCAAATTCCACAAGATTTAAATTTAGCTGAAACCTATGAGGACTTTTCAATAACCTCACCCGAAGAGCGCACGAAGCATTTTGGCCAATACGACCATGTGCGTGTTTATGGGAGAGATTATTTTGAGCGTTTAAGAGCTTCTGGTTTTAGTGTTGAAGAGGTTGACTATTCTAAAACAATTTCACCAGAATTAATTACAAAATATTGTTTGGTAAAAGGAGAAATTTTACCAGTTTGTAGTAAAGAACAAGTATAAACTAAAATTTATTGGTCAAATTTTATGTTGTTACAGTATTTGTATATGTCTCTGATTTTTTAATTATCAAAATTTTTGGAACTAAATGTTTTAATTTCATGGTTTTTATCAGTGTAAATTAAAAAAGCTTTTAATTCTGTATGTTTTTCTAGAAACACTTTTGATTTTTCTAAACCCATAGCCATAAAAGCTGTTGCATAGCCATCAACATCTGCACAATCAGTTTTAGCAATAACAGATGCGCTTAATAAATTGCTTTCGCTAGCATAACCTGTTTTTGCATTAATAGTGTGTACATATTTTTTACCATTTTTAGCAATTCTATATTTTCTATAATTACCCGAAGTTGCCATTGCTTCATCTTTTAGTTGAATAACCTTAGCAAATGATCGTGATCCATCTTCATTTGGGTTTTCAATAGCAATTTTCCAAAATTCATTATGTTGATTTTTACCTCTAACCCTAATTTCTCCACCAATTTCAACCATATAATTTTTAATATTTGCGGCTTCAAATTCACGTGCAACCATATCTACTAAATAACCTTTACCTATGGCGTTAAAATCAAAATAAATTTCTGGATATAGTTTTTTTACTCTTTTATTTGTGAGTTTTACTTTGTCAAATCCTACATACTTTAATAAAGAATCTATTTTAAGTGAATCTAGGTTGTTTATCTTTTTTTCTGGACCGAATCCCCAAGCATTTACCAAAGCACCTACTGTAGGATCAAAATCACCAGCTGTTTCATGGTATATTTTTTCAGATTTTTTGAATACTTCTTCAAAAATAGCATCTACTATTATGGTGGTATCTCCATGGTTTATTTTAGAAATATCTGAACTTGGAATATACGTTGAGGTTGATTTATTTACTATGTTGATAATACTATCAATTTTTAATTCAAAATTTGCGTTTTTTGAAGCAACATATTTTATAGAATATGAGGTGCCAATGGCATTTCCCTGAAATGTTTTTAATTTTAGTGTGTTTTCTTTACAAGCAATAAAAAATAAAAAACCAATAATTAATAAATAATTTTTCATACAAAAAAGACTGAAGTTTATTTGTGCAAATATAACGTATAAAAACTCTTAAATTCCTCTTAAAATATACAAAATTATGCTAGAGTATATTTTATTTTTTTTAACTTTGAGTTTTAAAACCGTGTAAATTATGAAAAAAAGTTTTGTATTGGTATTAGTAATATCAGTAGTGTTAAGTTCGTGTGTATCTAAGAAAAAATATACCGAATTAGAGAGTAGTTTCAATTCTAAAGACAAAGAATTAGTTGATACAAAAGCTGATTTAATGAAATGTAGAATTGAAAGTGAAAGTAGAGTTGCTTCTTTAGAACAACAAGTTGAAGATTTAAGAAGTGACAAAGAAAAAACATTGGAATATGTTGACAATTTAACAGTATTATCAAAATCTGCATCTGATAATATCAAAGAAACGTTAGCACAAATGGGGAAAAAAGATGAGTACATTCAACATGTACAAAAAGCTATGACTCGTAAAGATTCAATTAATTTAGCTTTAGGTTTCCAATTAAAAAGTGTGTTAAAAGATGGTTTTGCTGATGAAGATATTCAAGTTGATGTTGAAAAAACTGTTGTTTATATTTCAATAGCTGATAAATTATTATTTAAAAGTGGAAGTGCAACTATCTCTTCTGATGCTAAAAGAGTGTTAGGTAAAGTTGCTGATGTAATTTCTGCTCAAAAAGATTTAGAAGTTATGGTTGAAGGTTACACTGATAATAAACCAATTAGTACTGCAGGTATTAAAGATAACTGGGATTTAAGTGTAAAACGTGCAACTTCTGTTATTAGAGTGCTTCAAAATGACTTTAATATTGTGCCTGAGCGTTTAATTGCTGCTGGTAGAAGTGAGTATAAACCTTTAGCTACTAACGATACTGTAGAAGGTAGAGCTAGAAACAGAAGAACTCGTATTGTATTAATGCCACAATTAGAACAATTTTTTGATCTTTTAGAGCAAAAAGTAAACTAAGAAAATATTTATTAACCCAATAAAAAACACGCCTTTTGGCGTGTTTTTTTATGCATTAACATTTATTTTAATTAATTTAAAGCTGTATCTAAGTACTCAATTCCATCATATTGTAATAAGTACTCGTCGTTTAAAATAGGAGGTTTACTACCATCTTTTTTTGAACCCAATCCAACTCCTGCAAATAATATTTTTGCATTGTTTTTTATAGCGTGTTGTTTAAAGGTCTCCATCCAAATAACATTATATGTAATAGGTTTTTCTGTTATTTGTGCTACTTTTATAATAACAAAATAACGCTGATTATTTTTATCGATACAAACAAACTGTGGATTTCTTTTTAATAAGCTGTTTACCGCTAAGAATTCAAAACCTCGTTTTTCTAAATCTTTTCCAACTATATTCATAGCTAAATTGTGCTGTTCTTGAACTGTAAGGGCTCTATTCATTTTTAAATTGGTATAAATATACTTATAAAGTAAAGTTGTTTAAAAGGCTTAATTTAACTGCTATTTTTTATTATAATAATTATAAGGGCGTTTAAATTAATAGTTGTTCTTAATAATGTTTATAGATATGCTGTCAATAAAAAATCCGATACAAAAGTATCGGATTTTTAAATTTATATTTTATGGAATTTTATGAACTCCATTTTATGTCCGATTAACCACCAAAGTCATCAAATCGAATGTTTTCATCGGCTAAACCAAAGTCTTCACCCATTTTTTGAACGGCTTTGTTCATTAATGGAGGTCCACAGAAATATAATTCTAAATCTTCTGGAGCTTCGTGTTTAGATAAATATTCATCTATAACCGCTTGATGTACAAATCCAGTAAATCCATCTCCGTTAGGGTCGTCTGTATCTTTTTTATTTACCCAATTATCTTCAGGTGCAGGTTCAGACAATACTAAATAGAATTTAAAGTTAGGGAATTCTTTTTCTAATTCATAGAAGTGTTCTAAGTAGAATAGCTCACGTTTAGAACGTCCACCATACCAATAAGTAACTTTTCTACCAGTTTTTAATGTTTTGAATAGGTGATATAAGTGAGAACGCATTGGAGCCATACCAGCACCACCACCAACATATAACATTTCAGCATCTGAATCATTGATGAAGAATTCACCATAAGGACCTGAAATAGTAACTTTATCTCCTGGTTTACGAGAGAAAATATATGAAGATGCTATACCAGGATTAACAGCCATCCATCCATTTTTTGCTCTATCCCAAGGCGGAGTAGCAATACGTACATTTAGCATAATTTCTCTTCCTTCAGCAGGATAAGAAGCCATTGAATAAGCACGCTCTACTAATTCAGTATTTTTCATTTTTAAATCCCATAAACCAAACTTATCCCATTCAATTTGAAATTTGTCTGGAGTTTCATGTTCTTCAGGGTGTGCTGTAATATCTATATCTTTAAAGTCTACTTCACATTCAGGAATTTCAATTTGTATATATCCACCTGCTTTGTAACCCATATCTTCAGGTATTTCAACAACAAATTCTTTAATAAATGATGCTACGTTGTAATTTCTAACAACTGTTGCTTCCCATTTTTTGATTCCGAATACTTCTTCAGGAATAGAAATATCCATATCCTGTTTTACTTTTACTTGACATGCTAAACGCGCACCTTCTTGTAATTCTTTTCTAGTGAAGTGAGGTGTTTCTGTTGGTAATGCTTCACCACCTCCAGAGTTTACGTGACATTCACATTGAATACAAGTTCCACCACCACCACAGGCAGATGGTAAAAATATTTTAGCATTTCCTAAAGTTGTTAATAAAGAACTTCCAGAAGCTACTTCAATTTCTTTTTCACCATTAATTTTTATTTTAACTGGGCCAGAAGGCGATAGTTTTTGTTTTACATACAGTAATAATGCAACTAATAATAGTGTTATTACTAAGAAAGCTACTACAGTTGCTACAATTGTACCTAAGGTATTTATTGCTAATATCATCATATTACTCTTTAATTTCTGTTTCGTTTTTAGCTAAATTAGTAGCTTCTTCTTTTGTAACTTCTAGGGTGTTTTTTTGTGAAGGTTCAATTACTGCAGTTTTTTCTGTAGTTTCTTCAGCATCTCCTCCAGTTAACATTCCTCCAAAGCTCATAAATCCAATTGCCATTAAGCCTGTTATAATAAATGTAATTCCTAAACCTCTAAGTGGTGCAGGCACATTTGAATATCTAATTTTTTCTCGGATAGCAGCAATAGCTAAAATTGCTAAAAACCACCCAATTCCTGAACTTATTCCGTAATTAAATGCTAAACCTATAGATTGTATTTCACGAGATTGCATAAATAATGAACCTCCTAAAATAGCACAGTTTACAGCAATTAATGGTAAAAATATACCTAATGAATTGTATAACGATGGAGAAAATTTCTCAACAATTATTTCTACTAATTGTACCATTGTTGCAATGGTAGCAATAAATAGTATAAAAGATAAGAAACTTAAATCGTAAGATGCATATTCTGGACCTAACCAAGCTAATGCTCCATCTTGTAAAATATATTTATCTAACAACCAGTTTAAAGGTACTGTAATTGCCATTACAAATATAACGGCTGCTCCTAATCCTACTGCTGTTGAAACTTTTTTAGATACTGCTAGGTACGAACACATTCCAAGGAATGTTGCAAATACCATGTTATCAACAAATATTGACTTAAAAATTAATTCTATGTGTTCCATATTTTTTAGTTTTTAGTTTTCAGTTTTAGTAACCTTAACTTAAATTAAGCTGTGGTTGTTTTCTGAATACTAATTTTAATTTTCTTCAATTAATGATTCATTTCTTGAGCGTTGTACCCAAATAATAATTCCTACAGTAATAAGTGCCATTGGTGCTAATAACATAAAACCGTTATTTTCGTAACCATAAGCATATACTCCTGTTTTTTCAATAGAATCTCCTAATACTTTAAATCCTAATAAAGTTCCAGAACCTAAAAGCTCTCTAAAGAAACCTACAAGAACCAATATTATTCCATATCCTAATGAATTTCCAATCCCATCTAAGAAAGATCTCCAAGGTCCGTTAGCCAAAGCAAAAGCTTCAAAACGTCCCATAATAATACAGTTTGTAATAATTAATCCTACAAAAACAGATAATGTTTTACTTAATTCGTAAGCAAAAGCTTTTAAAACTAAATCTACTATAATTACTAAAGTAGCAACTACAATTAGTTGTACAATAATTCTAATTTTTGAAGGAATTATATTTCGCATTAACGAAATTACTACGTTTCCTAAACCTAATACAAACATAACGGCTATAGCCATTACAATTGAAGCTTTTAATTCTGCGGTAATTGCTAATGCAGAACATATACCTAAAACTTGAATAGTAATAGGGTTGTTATCAGCTAATGGATCGGTTATTAATTTTGCGTCTTTTTTTGATAAAAGTCCCATAAATTATTGCTTTAATGTTTTTAAATAAGGTAGATACATTTTCAAGTCTTTTTTCAACATTGCTGAAAGACCGTCACCTGTAATAGTTGCTCCTGCAATTGCATCTACTTCAAAATCTGTTTTGTTTATATTTTTTGGGTCTGCATTACCTTTAGCAGCTGTTATACCTTTAAATGTATCACCATCTAAAATATGTTCACCAATAAAGTCATCCATAAAGAAGCGTTCTTTAATGTTAGAACCTAAACCAGGAGTTTCACCGGCATGGTCAAAAAATACACCTTGAACTACCAATTTACTATCTAAAGCTACATAACCCCATATTGCATCCCATAAACCTTTACCTCTAACAGGTACTATGTAGAATTCTTTACCTTCTTTGTTTCCAATAAATAAAGGTAATTTTCTTTGGTAGTTATTGTCTTTTGCTAAAGCTTCTTCTTTTTTAATATCAATTAAATAAGCATTATTATCTTCAGTTGCATCCGTTCCTTCAATTACTAATTGTTTAGTAATATATTTATTGAATTCTTCACCAACTATATTTTTAGATACAAACTCAACGCTACTTTCGTCGTTGTTGTTAATGCCCATAGCATATAATATGTTTTGTTGCTTTTCTATTCTTTTGTTTTCAGCTATTTTATCACTTAATGACGACGCTAAAAACGCTAATAATGTTCCTACAACAAGAACCATTCCTGTTGCGAACAAAACTGTATATACGTTACTATCAGTATTTTTTGCCATTGTTATGCTGTTTTTGCTTTTAAACGTTTCAATCTTCTTTTTACATTTCCTTGAACAACGTAATGATCAATTGTTGGCGCAAATACATTCATTAATAAAATGGCTAACATTACACCTTCAGGGTATGCTGGGTTAAATACACGAATCATAATTGAAACAAATCCAATTAAGAAACCATAAATCCATTTACCTTTATTTGTTTGTGAAGCAGTTACAGGGTCTGTTGCCATAAATACCACACCAAATGCAAATCCACCAATTAATAAATGATGCCAGAATTCTGTACTCATTAGTGTGTAGAATTTACTACCATTAGTAATTAATTCTGCATTTACTACTCCATTAAATAATAAGCCCATTACTAAAGCTCCAACTACTGCTGATAACATAATTCTCCAGCTAGCTATTTTTGTATAAATTAAAAATAAACCAGCCAATATTATTATTAAGGTAGATGTTTCACCAACAGAACCGGGTATAAAACCAAAGAACATATCAGAAATAGAGTAGGCTAACTCGTTACCTTGAGCTAAGCTTCCTAAAATAGTTTCTCCGGAGACAGCATCTAAATTAGCTCCTCCAATAATATCGTTCGCTCTTTCTGTTGCTCCGTGTACCCAAACTTTATCTCCACTCATCCAAGTAGGATAGGCAAAGAATAAAAATGCACGTATTGTTAATGCAGGGTTTAGTATATTCATACCAGTTCCTCCAAAAACTTCTTTACCAATTACTACACCAAAAATAACAGCAACTGCAAGCATCCATAACGGTATATCTACAGGTACAATTAGTGGAACAAGCATTCCAGTTACTAAGTAACCTTCTTCAACTTCGTGTCCTTTAATAATGGCAAAAATAAATTCAACTCCTAAACCAACAACATATGATACAATAACTAAAGGAAGAATTTTAGTTAAACCAACTAAAAATGCATCCCAAGATAAGAAATCAACTGCTTCACCAAAAGCTAGGTAATGTTGGTATCCTGTATTAAACATTCCAAAAATTAAACAAGGAATCATAGCTAAAACAACCATGTTCATTGTTCTTTTTAAATCGTCTGCGGCTCTTACGTGCCCACCTGAATGTGTTGTTTCATTAGGTGTATATAAAAATGTGTGAAAAGCGGAAAAGGCTGGAAGCCATTTTTTGTCCTTGTTCTTTTCTCTGAAATTATGTAATTTTTCTTTTATTCCCATAACCTTATCCTATTTCTTTTAACATTAAGTCTAAGCCTTTTCTAATAATCTCTTGATGCGGTTGTTTAGAAATACAAACAAACTCAGTTAAAGCAAAATCTTCAGGAGCAACTTCGTACATTCCTAAGGCTTCCATTTCATCAAGATCTTTATACATACAAGCTTTTAAAATTTGCATTGGAAAAATATCTAATGGAAATACTTTTTCGTATTGACCTGTAACTACAAATGCTCTGTGTTCTCCATTTGTATTAGTGTTTAAGTCGTATTTCTTTTTAGGATTTAACCAAGAAAATGTTAAGGATCTTGTGGCTGATATTTTATTGAAAACTGGTTTGTTCCAACCAAATAATTCATAATCGTTACCTTCAGGAATTACAGTGATAATGTTATCGTAATAACCTAAGCAACCTTTTGTATCAGTAGCTTTTCCAGTTAAAACATTTCCACTAATAATTCTATTATTAGTACCCGCTAATTTTTTATCAACAACAGAACTTATTGTAGCTCCAATTATTGTTGTGTAATATTTGGGAGCTTCAACAGAAGAACCTGCTAAAGCAATAGTTCTTTCAGCATTAAACTTTCCTGTAAGTAATAATTCTCCAATAATTACTAAATCTTGAGGAGAAATTGTCCAAACTGTTTCACCTTTATTTACAGGGTCAATTTTTGCAATTTGAGTACCTACATTTCCAGAAGGATGTGGTCCTGAAACTTTATGCAATGTACAATTGTTTAAGCCTGTTAAAGGAGAATTAGCATTTTTACCTACGGATACATGTACTGTACCTGGAGTTAATTTGCTTAAAGCAGTTATAGCAGCTTGTAGCTCTTTTTCTTTACCAGCCAATACATAATCGTAATCGGCAGCTAAAGGAGCACTTGCGTAACCAGAAACAAAAATTGCTTTAGGTGTATTTGCAGGATTTGCAATAACATCATAAGGTCTTTGTTTAATAAATGGCCAACAACCAGCAGCTAATAAATGGCTTTTAATCTCATCAGCTTTCATAGCTTTGGGATCTTTTATGCCAAAATCTGCATATTCTTGTACATTACTAGCTTCAATCTTAATTGCTAATATTTTTCTTTTTTCACCACGAATGATATCAATTAATTCACCGCTTACAGGCGATGGGAATTTCATATCTTCATTAGCTTTATTGTAAAAAACAGCTTCACCTGCTTTTACTTTAGCGCCAACTTTAATAGATAATTTAGGAATGATACTGTGGAAATCTTCAGGTTTTAGTGTATATACACTACAAGGGTTAGCTTTTTGGGTAACCTTTTCGGCAATACCTTTTAGCTTAATATCCAAACCTTTTTTAATTCGAATGTCCTGTGACATATTTTGAGTTTATTTAGATAGTCTTTAAAAACGGTGCAAAAATAAGAATATTTAATTTTATTATAACGATTTTAACTAATTTTTTACTTTTTGTAAATAAGTTTTCAGTCCGAAATCGTTTTAATTGTGATTACAATTTTATATTTGGTTTAATTTTTGATGTTAAAAACTATTAAAACCAAATAATTTTGAAGTTATTTTATACCTGTCTTATTACCATTTTTGTGTTTCAACTAAATTATTCTCAACAAAAAATTGAAGATGCGGAACATATTAAAACTATTATTTTTCAACCTACTTTAGTAAATAATTATGCGCCAATTATTAGGCTTGGTGAGTCTATTCGATTAATTTTTGATGATTTAAATGCCGATGAACACGATTATACATATAGAATAGAACATTGTGATTATAATTGGAATTCTTCTAATTTGTCTGATTCGGAATTTATAGATGGTTATGCAGAAGATAGAATTAGAGATTACGAAAACTCTTTTAACACCTTACAGCCTTATACAAATTATACATTAACAATTCCAAATGAAAATACACGAATAAAAATTTCTGGTAATTATAAAATATATGTTATAAACGATTACGATGAAGTTGTTTTTGAACGCAAATTTGTAGTTTACGAATCTCAAGTAACTGTTGGTGTAACAATTTATAAAAGCCGAGATATTTCTACAATAGATACCAATCAATCAGTTGAGTTTATAATAAATCATCCTAGTTTAAGAATTAACAACCCAAAAGAAGAAATTTTGCCTGTTGTAATTCAGAATAATAATTGGCAAACTGCAATTGAAGGTTTAAAACCGCAATTTTATAGAGGTACACAATTATTATATAAATACAATAAAGAAACTAGTTTTTTAGCAGGAAATGAGTTTTTGTATTTCGATACAAAATCTATAAGAAATACAACCTTAAATATTGCAAGAGTTGAATTAGGAACAGATTTATACCATACTTATTTATATACTAATGAAGAAAGAATAGATCAGCCTTATACGTTGTTTGAAGATATTAACGGAAATTTTGTAGTTCGGGTTTTGAATGGAGACGACAATAATACAGAAGCAGATTATAGTTGGGTGCATTTTTCTTTAAGTTCTTTAGAGAATTTAGAAGGTAAGGATGTTTATGTTAGTGGTAATTTTAATAATTGGCAATTAAATGAATCTAATAAACTTACCTATAATGCTGAAAATGGTTTGTATGAAACTTCCTTATTATTAAAGCAAGGTTTTTATAACTATCAGTTTGTTACTAAAACTGCTGATGGTACTATAAATAATAGCGATATCGATGGCTCTTTTTACCAAACTGAGAACGATTATACTGTTATAGTGTATTACAATAAATTTGGAAGTAGATACACTAGAGTTATTGGAGTTGGCAATGGAAATTCTGAAAAAATGAATAATTAATAGAAATAAAATATTTAATTAATTGATGTTTTTATTGTGAATAAAATGTTAAATATTGTAAAACGATGAAATATTTTTAATAAAATGCGTTTTATTTAGATTAATCTTAATAGTTTTACGCTTTAATTTTAGCTGTGTAATACTAAGCTAGTTAAAAATTGATTATTAAGTTTTTAAAAAATAAAATTCATTTTATGAGAAAAATAAGTCTATTGTGTTCTTTAATAATTGTTATTCTTTTTAGTAGTTGTACTAACAAAACTGAAAAAAAACAGGTAGAAGTTATTGAGGCAGAAGTTTCAAAACAAGAGATTAAAAAAGAATTAAAATTTACAAATGACCAATTTTATGATGCTGAAGGAAATTTCTTAGAAGAAAAAGCAAAAGACGCTTTAATTGAAATGCTTGAATATCATAATTACCCTATTTTTGATGGTTTAAGAGAACAAATTTGGCTTACAGATTATAATAAAGGAAATTATGCGGAATTAGGATTGGCTTCTGTTATGTTTGTAAATAATGAAGAAGATCAATATATGTTGATGGATATATTTTTATTACCCGGACAAATGTTAGGAGAACACATGCATTTTGCCGCAGATGGCAATCCTGCAAAAATGGAAGGTTGGCTTATAAGACACGGTAAAAGTTATGTAGTAGGAGTTGGAGAAAATAATAGAGATCAATTTCCTCAGGTTGTGGTGCCAAAAGCACATTGGAATGGTAAAGTAACTACAAATCATATTATTGAAGCTAACGAAGGAGATTTTGCAAAATTAGAAAAAGTAGAGTCACCACATTGGCAAATGGCTGGACCAGAGGGTGCAGTTATTACGGAAGTAGGAAATGTACATACAAATACTGGAGTGCTTAGATCTGACCCTAAAATGAATTAAATTTCAACTTTTCTTTAAGTAAAAAATGGAATAACCGATTTTATTTAGACAACTTTAACAATTAACTGGCTTTATTTAAATTCAGAAATTTAGTATCTTTGGATAAAATCAATTTAGTAAGTTGTTATGGTACAACAAGTAACAAATGGTATAAAAATCTCTGTCAAATCTAATTTTGAAGGTACAAACTATCGAAATTATAGGTTGTATCATGCGTTTAGTTATCAGGTTACTATAGAAAACCAAAGCAATGAAACGGTACAATTATTGGCTCGTCATTGGAAAATATTTGATTCGTTAAATAATACTGAAATTGTGGAAGGATCTGGAGTTATTGGTAAAAAACCAATTATTAAACCAGGAGAATCTCATACGTATACTTCTAATTGTTTTTTAACGTCTCCTATTGGGTCTATGAAAGGTTATTATAGTATGGTTAATTTTTCAACTTCAAAAATGTTTAAAGTTTACATACCAACATTTCAGTTAATGGTTTCTAACATTCATAATTAAACTAAATACTTGTTTTGTATATTAAATTATGAATTACATCTTCATATAATAAATCAATATTCTGATGTTCTTTTTTTATTGAAGTTATGCTAACAGTTTCAACATTTGGTCGTTTCATTAAAATAGATTGCTCTTTATCTCCAATTTCAGAATGATGAAAATTTAAAATAGTTGATGTAGTAAAGTTACTTTCAGAAACCCATGTTTTAAACCATTGTTGCCTTGTTTCTTTAGAAGATTCAGAATACAATGTAGCTGAAGACCATATTTTAGGTTCGTTTTTTAATCTATTGAAATGCTTTTTAGTTGCATCCCAAACAAGTTCAAATAAGCTTAAGTTAGGGTTGCTCCAATCAACAATAACCATGGTAAATGGTTCAACTTCATTTAAATTTAAATTTTCAATATATTCTTCAAAATTATTAGCTTTTAAAACATCTTTAGCAATAATTCCTCTGCTTTTTTTATAGCTTTCTTTTCTGTTATGTTTTTTAAAAGCGCCGTTTAAAACACAAACCAATCTGTTATTAGAGCTTGTGCCAATCCAAGTACCACCAGCTAATTCATCCTTCGGAAAAACTAATTCCACTCCATTTTCTTCATATTTTTTAGGAGGAATGGTTTTTCTAAGTGGAGTTTCATCTCTATTAGAAGTAAAAATAAAACCATTGTTTTTTAATGGAAGAAAAGTAACGGTGCACATACTATCAAAATTTGATTAATCAGTATTAGTTTCAAAAATAATAAGTGAATACTATTTTGTAACTTTGTGTGCAAATTTAAAGTAAAAATTTATAAAATAATATTAATATGGCTTCAGGATTTTATAATGTACCAAAGGCGGTAAATGAACCAGTAAAATCTTATGCTCCAGGTTCTCCAGAGCGTAGACTTTTATTGGAAACTTACAGAAAGATGTATAACCAAAAAGTGGATATTCCATTTTATATTGGAGGAAAAGAATTTAGAACCGGAAATACGGTAGATATTCATCCACCACATGACCATAAACATTGTGTTGGACAATACCATACAGCAGACAAAGAACATATTGAGTTAGCAGTTAAAAAAGCTGCAGAAGCAAGAGTTAAGTGGGCAGCTACTAGTTGGGAACACAGAGCAGCAATATTTTTAAAAGCTGCCGATTTATTAGCAGGTCCTTTCCGTTATAAAATGAATGCTGCAACAATGATTGCGCAATCTAAAAATGTTTACCAAGCAGAAATAGATTCAGCCTGTGAATTAATCGATTTTTTACGTTTTAACGTAGAATTTATGACTGAGATTTATAGCAATCAACCAGTATCTTCACCAGGTATTTGGAACAGAATGGAATACCGTCCGTTAGAAGGTTTTGTATATGCAATTACACCATTCAATTTTACTGCAATTGCTGGTAATTTACCTGCAGCTCCAGCACTAATGGGGAATGTAGTTATTTGGAAACCTGCACGTTCTCAAGTATATTCTGCACAAGTAATTATGGAGTTATTTAAAGCTGCTGGTTTACCTGATGGTGTTATAAATATGGTTACAGGAAATTCTGGAACAATTACAGATGTATTGTTAAATAGCCCTGATTTTTCAGGAGTTCACTTTACAGGATCTACACCAGTATTTAATAGTTTTTGGGAAACTATAGGAAAAAATATGAATACCTATAAAACCTACCCAAGAATTGTAGGTGAAACTGGTGGTAAAGATTTTATTTGGGCACACCCAAGTTCAAATGCTCAAGAAGTTGCAACAGCAATTTCTAGAGGTGCTTTTGAATACCAAGGACAAAAATGTTCTGCAGCTTCAAGAGCTTATTTACCAAAAAGTTTATGGCCAGAAATTAAAGAAGCTGTTATAGAAGATGTAAAATCTTTTAAAATGGGAACTCCAGAAGATACAACAAACTTTATAAACGCTGTAATTGACGATAGAGCTTTTAAAAAATTATCTAGTTATTTAGATCAAGCTAAGGCTGATGCTGATGCGGAGATTATTGTAGGTGGAAGTTACGACGATAGTATTGGTTATTTTATTGAGCCAACTGTAATTGTTACAACAAATCCACAATATAAAACAATGTCTACTGAATTATTTGGACCAATAATTACCATTTATGTTTATGAAGATGAAAAATGGGAAGAAATTTTAGACGTTGTTGATAAAACAAGTGAGTTTGCTTTAACAGGTGCTATATTTAGTGGAGACAGATATGTTATAGATGTAGCAACTAATAAATTAGAAAACGCAGCGGGTAATTTCTATATTAATGATAAGCCAACTGGAGCGGTTGTTGGACAACAACCTTTTGGAGGTGCTAGAGGTTCTGGAACTAATGATAAGGCTGGTTCTGTATGGAACTTATTACGCTGGGTTAGTAACCGTACAATTAAAGAAACCTTTGTATCACCAACAGATTATAGATATCCGTTTTTAGGTGAAACTACAATTGAAACTGTTGAAAAAGAGGTTGAAAGTGCAGTTGAAAAATTAAAAGAATTTGGTAAAGATTTATCAGATAGATTTAAGAAAAAATAGATTCAACAATTAATTGAATAATTAGGCTGTCTAAAAAGTGAAATTTTCGTCAACCCGAACTTGTTTCAGGTTAACGAGTTTATAAACTTTTTAGACAGTCTTTTTTATTTTGAAAGTAAGCTAAACTGCTTCAAAATCCTCAGCTCCATCTAAAAGACCAATTAATTCTTGTGGATTGTGAATTATGGTTGGCATATGTTGTGGGCAGATATAGAATTCATTCTCTTGATAATAAAACTTTGTTACCGGTATTTCTGTAGCAGTTTTTTTACAAACTAAACATGCTTTAACTTGACTCATATCTATTATAATTTTAATTTAAGACAAAAATATCTTTTATTTTAATTATAAATTATAACAAATGTCATATTTATCGTTTCTTCAACGGAATATGTACCACTTTTTTTGTTTCGAAAAATTCATCATCAAAATAGTCGGTTAAATTATAAAGGGTTGCATTTGAGAAATTTGCCAATTCGTCAGTTAAATCACCACCTTTTAAATATAAAATGCCATTTTTAATTTCGTGATGTTGTTTTTTTGCTATTTTTTTACGTGTCCATTTTACAAAATCATCCATTTTTGTAACCGCTCTGCTTACAATAAAGTCGAATTCACCTTTTACATTTTCGGCTCTAATCTGTTCTGCTTTTACATTTTTTAAGTCTAAAGCAGTTGCAACTTCATTTACAACTTTTATTTTTTTTCCAATAGAATCAACTAAATAAAAACTAGTTTCTGGAAATAGAATTGCTAACGGAATACCAGGAAAACCACCGCCTGTGCCTACATCTAATACTTTTGTTCCAGGTTTAAAAGCTTGAACTTTTGCAATACCTAAAGAATGTAATACGTGTTTGGTGTATAGTTCGTCAATATCTTTTCTTGAGATTACATTAATTTGTGCATTCCAAAATTTGTACAATTCTTCTAGTTTAGAAAATTGTTTTTTTTGGGTTTCAGTAATGTTAGGAAAATGATTTAAAAGTGTCTTCATAATTGTGTAAAATAATTGGCTGTAAATTTACTATTTCAAAAATTAAATTAACATCTTTTCAAAAATTGTTATATTTTTCCCAAAAATTAATTTAAATACCTAAAATGGTGTAATTTTGGCACATACGTTTTAGATAGATAAAATATAGTATGAATAATATTAAAACAATCAGCTTTTCTCGTAATGATAAAGCTAAATTTTTTAGAACCCTTAATAAAAGGGTGAATTCTTATTTCAAAGAAAATAAAATTAAACGTACCGGAAATTGGAAGTTATATACAAAAGCAATAATTATGTTTTCTGTATTTTTAGTTCCATTGGTGTTAATTTTAACTGTACAAATGCCACAATGGGCGTTACTTTTATTAACAGTTGTTATTGGAATTGGTATGGCAGGTGTTGGTATGAATGTAATGCACGATAGTAATCACGAATCTTTTTCAAGCAAAAAGTGGGTGAATAAATTAATGGGAAGCAGTATGTATATTTTAGCTGGTAATGTTTATAATTGGAAAGTGCAGCACAATGTATTGCATCATACATTTACAAACATTCAAGGGCACGATGAAGATATAGATGCTGGTAGAATTATTCGTTTTTCTAAACATTCAAAATGGTTTAGAATGCATAAATTTCAAAAATACTATTCCATATTTTTATATGGTTTGCTAACTATTAATTGGGCTATTACTACAGATTTTAAACAAATGAGTAGTTATTTAAAGCGTAAACTTTCTTATGGAGAGTTTCCAAATCCAGCTAAAGAATGGACTATTTTAATAATTACTAAAATAATTTATTATTTGCTTTGGATAGTATTGCCATTAACTGTTTTAGATATAGCTTGGTGGAAAGTATTGATTGGATTTTTTGTAATGCATTATACGGCAGGAATGATATTAAGTGTTGTTTTTCAGTTAGCACATGTGGTTCCTCAAACCGAAATGCCATTGCCAGATAAAGAGGGAAATTTAGAGCATACCTGGGCTATTCATCAATTATATACCACTTCAAATTTTGCGCCAAAAAATAAATTTTTATCTTGGTATACAGGAGGCCTTAATCATCAAGTAGAACATCATATTTTTCCACATATTTCGCATATTCATTATGGAAAAATTGCTAAAATTGTAAAGGAAACCGCAAATGAGTTTAATTTACCTTATAATGAATATAAAACATTTAGAAAAGCTCTAATAGAACATTTTAATCAACTAAAAACATTGGGTGTAAAACCAGCACACGTTTAAATAATTTTATATGAAAAATCAATTATCAAACAGAATTAACAGTTTACCAGTATCTGCAACTTTAGCAATGGCAGCTAAAGCTAGAGAGTTAAAGGCAGCAGGAAAAGACATTATTAGCTTAAGTTTAGGAGAGCCAGATTTTAATACGCCTGAATTTATTAAAGATGCAGCAATTCAAGCTGTAAAAGATAATTATAACTCTTATAGCCCTGTTGATGGTTATGCAGATTTAAAAGAGTCTATTATCAATAAATTTAAACGTGATAATGGATTAGATTATAAACCAAGTCAGGTTGTAGTTTCAACAGGAGCTAAACAATCAATTGCAAATGCATTACAAGTTTTATTAAATCCAGGTGATGAAGTATTATTACCAGCACCATATTGGGTTAGTTATTCTGCATTAGCAATTTTTTCTGAAGCAACTTATAAAGAAATTCCTTCTTCAGTTGATACAGATTTTAAAATTACGCCTGAGCAATTAGAAGCAGCAATTACACCTAAAACAAAGTTAATTTTATTTAATTCACCAAATAATCCAAGTGGTTCTATATATAGTGAAGCTGAATATAGAGCATTGGCAGCTGTTTTAGAAAAATATCCAAATATTTATATTCTTTCAGATGAGATTTATGAACATATAAACTATGGTGAAACTATGTTTAGTTTTGCAGCTATTGAAAGTATGTACGATAGAACAATTACTGTAAATGGTGTAGCAAAAGCTTTTGCTATGACTGGATGGAGAATTGGATATATTGGAGCGCCAGAATGGATAGCTAGAGCTTGTAATAAATTACAAGGTCAAATAACTTCAGGAGCAAATTGTATAGCTCAACGCGCTACAATTGCAGCGTTAGATGCACCTGTTTCTAAAATTCAATATATGGTTGATGAATTCCATAAGCGTAGAGATATGGTGTTGGATTTATTAGGTAAAATTGATGGTTTTAAATTGAATATACCAGGTGGAGCTTTTTATATTTTTCCAGATGTTTCTGCATTCTTTGGTAAGGAAATAAAAGGTCATAAAATTGAAAATGCAACAGATTTTTCACTGTTTTTATTGGAAGAAGCTAATATTGCTACTGTAACAGGTGAAGCATTTGGAGCTCCAGATTGTATAAGAATTTCGTATGCAGCGTCTGAAGAAAATTTAAGAGAAGCTGTTACCAGAATTGAAAAAGCATTGGCTTAGTACAGTTCTTATATTATAAAAGCTATTTAAAAAGCAACAAACTTGTTATACTGAATTTGTTTCGGTGTTAGATCACATTAATAAACAATTATTGTGAAAACTTGAATTAAATTCGGGTGACGAAAGTTTAACTTTTTAAATAGCTTTTTTTTGAATTATAACCTTTACTAAGCTTTTTTTGTTAAATCAAAATTGTAGCTTAAATTAACGTGTAAAATATTATTAGAAACATAGTGAGAAGCATCTATTTTATAATAATACCTTCCATAGCCTATCCATACTGTAGAGTTTGTAAGTAATTTACAACCTAATAATGCGGCAAAATTATTTTGATCAAAATCGGGTTCATTTATTCCTCCACCAGCAAAACGAATTCTAGTTTCGTTAGATAGTTTTCCCAGAATAAAAGTATTGTTTTTTAATTTCACTAAATTGGTAGTAGCTTGTATTCTGTACCTAAATCTGTTTACATATTTAGAGCCATCAATTACATTTGGAGTTACGTTTGCGTTAATTAAATCAATTACACGTTCTTCAAATCTAAAACGATTATTAATTTTAAAGTTTCCAAGCATAGAATTTACTGTTACATCCTGATAATATCTATATTCATCTTTATTAATAGAAGCATGTGAAACACCGTTAGTAAAGTATTTATAATGCATAAATCCGGCTCCAACAGTTACTCTGTTAGATATTTTATAATTAATACTTGGTGAATACAAAAAGCCTTGTGTGTTTTTTAAAAAATTAACTCGGCGCTGTTGTGTTACGTTGCTAATAGAAATTTTTTCAGAAATTTTAATTTTATTGGTTAATGTTAACCATGCCCCATTATCTTTTAAAATCTTAGTTTGGGCGTTTGTATAATTAAGACTGATTAAAATAAATAAGATTGAAACAATATATTTCATGCGTAAATTTTTAAAACGTGCAAAGTTAATATTTATAATAGGGTAAAATGTGACGATTGTTAGTTTTAAGGATATTTCGTATATTTAAGTATTATTAATTTTAAAACTGAAAAATATGGCAGTAATGAAAGTTATTGAAGTAATGGCGAGTTCTAACAAAAGTTGGGAAGATGCTACTAAAAATGCAATTACGCATGCTTCAAAAAGTGTAAAGCATATTAAATCTGCTTTTGTACAATCGCAAAGTGTTGTGGTTGATGATAATGAAGTTTCAGAATTTAGAGTAAATGTAAAAATTACTTTTGAAGTAAAATAAATAATTATTTCATCAGCTAAAAAGAGGCTGTTTAAAAAGTTAACTTTTTAAACAACCTCTTCTTTTATTAAAATAAGTCATATTAAAAATTATGAATACCCATAAATTTACCAATAATTTAATAAGTGAAACAAGTCCATATTTGTTGCAACATGCTCATAACCCTGTAAATTGGCAAGCTTGGAATGCTACAGCTCTGGATTCTGCAAAAAAAGAAAATAAATTATTACTTATTTCAATTGGTTACTCATCTTGTCACTGGTGTCATGTTATGGAACATGAATGCTTTGAAGATGAAGATGTTGCAGCGGTTATGAACCAACATTTTATCTCTATAAAAGTTGATAGAGAAGAGCGTCCAGATATTGATCAAGTTTATATGAATGCAATTCAATTAATGACTGGTAGTGGAGGTTGGCCACTTAATTGTGTAGCGCTGCCTGATGGAAGACCAATTTGGGGAGCAACGTATGTTTCAAAAGAAAATTGGATACAAGCTTTAGGTCAATTGAGTAAAATGTATAAAGAAAAGCCAAATCAAGTAATAGATTATGCCGTAAAACTTACAGAAGGCATAAAAAATACAGATTTAATTTCCTTAAATAGTAATAGAGAAGAATTTTCAGTTTCAGAATTAGAAACTGTTATTGATGAATGGAAACAGCATATGGATTTTGATTTAGGAGGTAGAAGAGGAGCTCCCAAATTTCCAATGCCAAATAATTATAGTTTTTTATTACGTTACGCTATCCAAGCAAATAATTCTGAAATATTAACCTATGTAAATACCTCGTTAACTAATATGGCTTATGGTGGTGTTTACGATCAAATTGGAGGAGGTTTTTCTAGGTATTCAGTTGATAAAAAATGGCATGTGCCACATTTTGAAAAAATGCTGTATGACAATGGCCAGTTAGTAAGTTTATATGCTGAAGCTTACCAAGCCACAAAAAATAAATTATATAAAAGCGTAGTCTACGAAACGCTTCAGTTTGTTGAAGATGAATTAACAAATAATGAAGGAGCTTTTTATTCTTCATTAGATGCAGATAGTGTAAATTCAAAAGGAAAATTAGAAGAAGGTGCTTTTTACGTTTGGACAAAACAAGAGTTAGAAGCTATTTTAAAAAATGATTTTCAGCTGTTTTCTGAATATTATAATGTAAATTATTATGGTTTTTGGGAGCATGATAATTATGTGTTAATTAGAAAAAATGATGATGTAGAAATTGCTAAAAAGAATTCAATTTCAGTTTTAGAATTAGAGAGCAAAGTTAAAATTTGGAAAAAAGTTTTATTAAAAGAACGTGCTAAAAAAGAACGACCTCGATTAGATGATAAATCGTTAACTTCATGGAATGCATTAATGTTAAAAGGTTACATAGATGCTTATAAAGTATTTAATGAGCCTCATTTTTTAGAAGTAGCAATAAAAAATGCAACCTTTATTTACACAAAACAATTACAAGAAGACGGTAGTTTAAATCATAGTTATAAAAATGGGAGTAGTACTATAAATGGCTTTTTAGAAGATTATGCAACTGTAATTGATGCGTATATTTCTTTATATGAAGCAACTTCAGGAGAACTTTGGTTAAATACAGCCAAGCAATTAGTAGATTATTGCTTAGATCATTTTTTTGATGAAAAAAGAAAAATGTTTTATTTTACTTCTAATAAAGATAATGAACTAATAACACGTAAAATGGAAATTGAAGACAATGTTATGCCAGCTTCAAACTCGATAATGGCAAATAACCTGTTTAAATTAAGTTATTATTTTTCGAATAGTTATTTTTTAGATATAAGTAAGCAAATGCTTCAAAATATAGCGCATAAAATATATAATTACGGATCAGGATATTCTAATTGGTTACAGTTAATGTGTAATTTTTCAGGTAATTTTTATCAAATAGCAGTTTTAGGTAAAGCTTCTGAACATATAGTTTCAGAAATAAATAAGCATTATATACCAAATAAATTAATTGGAGGAAGTTCTAAACTCAGTACAATTCCATTAATGAAAAATAGGTTTGTTGAAACTAAAAATTTAATTTATGTATGTGTGGATGGTACTTGTCAATTGCCAATAGAAAATGTAGAAGAAGCTTTAAATAAGCTGAAAATTAATTTTTAAAACTTATAATTAAATCAATGAGTTATAATTTTGAAGAAATATTACTTTTCTTTTACTTTGTATAATATTTGTGTGACAATTACAGGTGTTTTTGTGTCATATATAATTAGAAAGATAAAACTGGTTATAGGGTTATTTTTCTTACAATTTTTAGAATTTTTTAATAATAATTAAATATCATAAATATAATGGATTATCAAAAGTATTTAGACTTAGTACTTAACTTTGTAACTAATAACATAGGCAATGTAATTGTTGCATTATTAATTTTAATAATAGGTTTATGGCTTGTTAAAAAAGTTGTGAAAGTTATTAGAAAAGTTATGGATAAAAGGGGTGTAGATGTTACGCTTCAAAAATTTTTAGGAGATTTAATTGGTTGGATCTTAAAAATAATAATTTTTATAACAGCTATATCTCAAGTTGGAGTTGAAACAACTTCGTTTATTGCAATATTAGGAGCCGCAGGTTTAGCTGTTGGTTTAGCTTTACAAGGTTCTTTAGCTAATTTTGCTGGAGGAGCTTTAATAATGATATTTAAACCTTTTAAAGTTGGAGATTTCATTGAAGCACAAGGGCATATGGGTACGGTAAAAGAAATTCAAATTTTTGTTACTAAATTAAATTCACCACAAAATAGATTGATAATTTTACCAAACGGTACTTTATCTAATGGAGATATTATTAACTATTCTGAAGAGGATATAGCCAGAGTTGATTTAACTTTTGGGGTAAGTTATGATGCAGACATAAAACAAACTAAAGATGTATTAATGAAAATTTTATTAGATCATCCTAAAGTTCTAAAAGATCCTGCACCAGCTATTAAATTGTCTGAATTAGCTGATAGTTCAGTTAATTATATTGTAAGACCTTGGGTTGCTACTAAAGATTATTGGACGGTACATTTTGATGTTATGGAAGCTGCAAAAATTGAATTAGATAAAGCAGGTATTGAGATTCCTTATCCTCATCAAGTTGAAATTAAGAAATAATAAATTATAGTATTTGTAGTTTAGGCAGCTAATTAAACCTTTTTTTAGCTGTTGTAACTACAAAATCTTTTAAATAAAAAGGTTCAAAATAAGCGACATCTTCGATGTCGTTTTTTTTGTATTTTATATAAGATAGTGCCGACATTTCATTTGCTGAAGGAAACTTATTATCTATAAAATTTGCATTTTTATGGAGAATACTATTTTTACATTTTTCAGCACCATCACCTAAAAAATAAACGGTGTCTTTGCTTAAATATTCATTAAAAGATGTTTCGTCAATAATTTCAGCTTGTACACTTCTAACGTTGTTATTTTGTTTATAAACAGCGCTGTATACTTCCATTCTTCTGGCATCTAAAAGAGGAATAACATAACCTTTGTCTGTAGGAATTGATTGAGCTAAAGATTGTAAAGTATTAATTGAAATAAGAGGAATGTTTAAAGCAAAACAAAGTCCTTTTGCAGCAGAAACTCCTATGCGCAAACCGGTATAAGAACCCGGACCTTTACTAACAGCTATAGCGTTTAAATCAGACAAAGATATTTTTGCTTCATCTATTACTGCTTTAATAAATTCGTGAAGTTTTTCAGCGTGAGAATAACCACCATCATTTAATTCTTTTAAAGCTATAGTTTTTCCATCTTTAGCTAAACTAACCGAGCAGTTTTTTGTTGCTGTTTCAATATTTAAGAGATATGCCAATTTTTAGAAATTTAGTTGCAAAGATAATTAATGTGCTATAAAACAAAACATCCAACTTAAAAAAGTTGGATGTTAAATTGATTATTTTATAATTGGTTAATTTAAAACAATAGGAATGCCTAGGTAATATTCTAATAATTTAGTTCTAAATACAAAGTTGTATTTAGCGTTAGCCATGGATGATTGTGCACTAACTAACCTGTTTCTTACTTGGTCAAAATCAAAAGAAGTCATTACTCCAGCATTATAACTTTCTTGGGCATTTTTAAAAGATTCATTTTGAGCATATAAACTTTTTTCAGCTGAAATATATTGATTTAAAGCTGCTTTTGCATCTGCATAGGCTTGCTCAATGGTTTCTCTTAATTTAATTTGCTTATCTAATAAAGCTAATTCGGTTCTTTGTTGATTGATTTCAGCTTTTGCTACAGCAGTTTTTGTTTGAAATTTATTAAAGATTGGAATACTTAAAGAAAAACCAGCGTTAAATCCTAGATTGTCTTCAAGTTGTTGTCCAAAACCATTAGGAACATAAACAACGTTGTTATTTTCATCTAAAATAGCACGCACATCTTTAGAACCTTGGTTGTGTTGGTATGATGTTCCTACTCCGGCACCAAAAGAAAGTGAAGGTAAAAAACCTGCTTTTGCTCTATCAACAGATAATTCTGAGTTTTCTACAGCAATTTCTGCACTTTTAATTTCAGGTAAACTAGCTAATGCTGTGTTAAAAATAGCATCCGTATCATTATAAACTAAAGAAGCAGAATCAATATTTAAAGTTACACTTTCAATGTCAAAACCTTTATGAGAAACTTGTAGTAATTGCGCTAAATTTAAAAGCGCTAAATCTAGGGTGTTTTGAGCTGTAGTTAATTGCTGCTCGTTAGTTGCTAAAGTTGCTTCAGCTTCTAATAAATTTGCTCTTGGTACTTCTCCAGCATTCACTAAAGCTTGTGTTTTTTCTACTTGACTTTTACTAATTAAAATTTGATCTTCAGCAATTACAATACTTTCTTTATTTAATAGTACGTTTAAGTAAGAATTTACCACAAATAGCATAATACTATTTTTGTTTTCTTCTAAATCGAAGCCCGCTGCTTCTAAACTTTTTTGAGTTTGAAGTAAGTTTATTTTATTTATGTTACCATTATAAAGTGTTACCCCCGAACTTATTCCAAAACTATTTGAACGACTATCTCTAGATACTCGTCCTCCATAATTATCGATGTAAGATCCGAAGTTGAAATTTTGTGAGGCTGAAGCGCTTAATGAAGGTAAAAAACTTCCTTTTGCTGTTGTTATATCTTCTTTAATTAGTGCTTTGCTTAATTCTTGTTGTTTTATAGAAATATTATTTTCTATGGCATAATTAATGCACTCTTGTAAAGTCCATTTTTTGTTTTGTGCATTTGTAGAAAAGAAGCATGCAAGTACTAGAATAGTAATAATTTTAGTTCTCATTTAAAAGCGTTTATTAGTTTTTAATTTATTATAATAAATTAAACCGAATAGAAGTATTAATTAGAACACTACTAATTGATGCGGTTTAGCTGATTCTACTATAAGACGACTAAATTTATTATTTGTTACAATTTATGTTACTTATAGATGTGTTAAAGTTTAAATTTTCGTCTGTATTTAAAAATAAAATATAAAAGCACACCAACTAAAAGGTAAGGAAAAGCCATTAGATAGAGGATACCACTATTTAATCCTTCTGCTTGAGATGTGTCACCACCGCTCTCTACAACGGCTTTACACATGGCGCATTGTGCATTAGCTTTATTTAAAAAAGCCAGAATTAATAGTAGTAAAATGCTTATTTTTTTCATTTAAAAATCTTCTTTTAATAATATGGAGCTATCATAATATACACTATAACTCCGGTAATTGCAACATACAGCCATAAAGGAAACGTAATACGTGCTATTTTTTTATGAAGTTCTATATTGTTAGTAATTGCTCTAACATAAGTAATAAGAACAAAAGGTATTACAGCAATAGAAAGTAATATATGTGAAAATAAAATAATAAAATAAACTGTTTTTATAGCTCCTTCGCCTTCAAATTTAGTAGATTCTGAAGTCATATGATAGGCCACGTACATTGCTAAAAAAAGCACAGAGCAAGCAATAGCAGTTTTCATTAATTTTTCATGTAGTTTTATTTTTTTATTTTTTACTGCCCATACTGCTACAATTAAAAGTAAAGCTGTAAATGCGTTTATACTAGCGTAAATTGGCGGTAAAAATATTGGTAATTCGGCATCTATTTTAACACCAAATAAAATTGCTACAACTACAGGAATTGCAATAGATAAAATTACAATCCATTTATTATATTTTTTAATTTCTGTACTCATTATTCTTTTAATAAAATTGCAATATCTTCTTTTATCATTTGAATACTCTTAGCTTCTAAACCATCGTAAAAAGCAATTGGGTTTCCAAATTTATCCATTCTAGATCTTATATTTCCTTGTTTGTCAATTAAAGCGAACATTCCAGAATGTTCAAAACCACCTTCGGCTTCACTATTTTCACCTGCATATAAGGCAATTCCTTTATTTGCAAGATTGTAAATAGTTTCTTTATCGCCTGTTAAAAAGTTCCAATTTTTTAAAGTAGCTCCGTGTAATTTTGCGTATTCTTTTAAAATTTCAGGAGTATCATATTCTGGATTGATGCTAAAAGAAGCAATTCCAAAATCTGAATTTCCATAATATTCATTTTGGAGTTTTACCATATTGGCATTCATTTTTGGACAAATAGTAGGGCAGGTGGTAAAGAAGAATTCTATAACATACACTTTGTCTTTGTAAAATGCGTTTGAAATTTGTTCTCCATCTTGATTTGTAAATTTAAAATCTGGAACTTTTCCAATTGTTACGAGTTCAGGTGTTTTAAATCTGTTAACAATTTTTGGAACAGCATAAATACCAAATATTAATATAATAAAAGCAATGCCTACGTATGAATATTTTTTCATGTGTTTATATTATTGTTTTTTTAAAGTCACCTACTGTTAGTTATTAATCGTTTCGTTGGGTGATAAACTTTTTAACATGCTCGTTTTATAAGATTAGATTTCTCTTTTTCTTCGTTTTTCTTTTTCAGCAGATTTTTTTAATTGATAATAGATAATGTCAATATCATCTTTCATCTTATTTTTTAACGTTGCAACAGACTTCATATTATATCCGTATAATTTTCCATCTTTAGTATCCTCATCATCTTTTCTTCCTCTTAAGCGTAATTCCATATCTACAATATAGGCGTTTTCAGAATATAATGCTGCATTTAAAGAAAATGGTGTTTTAAGGCTGTTAAATAGAATGTTAATGTTTGTTTTATCGGTATAAATAAAATTCCATTTACTAATATCTGTAAAGGCTGAAAGTTCTGCAATTGCTTCTTGGTAAGCTTCTTTTGATTCTTTAGGAACTATTGCAACAATTTGAAAATACGGTTTTTGGTAGTAACGTTTGTAAATTGTTTGATTAAGATTAAACATGCTACCTTTTGCTGTGTTTAATTCATTACCTAAAAAGCAAAGCACAGTTAAGTTTTCGGTAAAAGTAGCTGTTTTTGATTCTTTAGAAAACTGATTTACATTCTGTACGTTTTCTGTTAATATTGGTAAGTTTGCATATTTATAAATTCCTTTAGATAGAAAAATATAAAAAACTAGTGGTAAAATAAATAAACTGAAAAGTATCCAGAATTTTTTCATTGTGTTTTTTACAAAAATAAAAAAAGGTGGTTAATAAAACCACCTTCTTCGATTTAAAAAATTGATAGTGTTATTAGTAATTCCATTTTACTAGTGGAGCTAAAACATCGTTTAGGTAGCTTCCTTCAATTAATAATAAAGTAGCTAAATATAATATTAGAAAAACTGAAGTCCAAACAACAGAGCGTCTTAAACTCTTTTTTTCTTCTACCATATGCATAAAATACCAAGTAATATAGTATGCTTTTACTATTGTTAGTACAAGAAAAATAATGTTTAAAGGACTTGTTCCTAAGAAAGTTGTTAAGTGAAGCGAATCTGGTTTAATAATACCTAAAACAACTTCAATAATTGTTACAAATGAAAGGATACCAAATACTTTCCAAATTAATTTTGTGTGCGATGTATGTTCTTGAGAATGTGCTGTCATTTTTAATAATTTTAATGAATTAAACTAGATAGAAAAATGTAAATACAAATACCCAAACTAAATCTACAAAATGCCAGTATAAACCTACTTTTTCAACCATTTCATAATGTCCTCTACGTTCGTAAGTTCCTATAATTACATTAAAAAAGATAATAATATTAATTAAAACCCCTGTAAATACGTGAAATCCATGAAAACCAGTTATAAAGAAAAAGAAATCGGCAAATATAGTTTTACCGTATTCATTTACTTTTAAATTAGCTCCATTAACTACCATTTTAGCTTCGTTTAAGTAGGCCATTGCATTTTCACGCGGTATAATAGTTTTCTTTTTTGTTTCTGGATTGATAAGTTCAGTTCTTATTGAAATGTCTGGATTTGCATTAAATCCATCTATTACTTCTTTTACTGTAAAAGCTGCTAGTGCAGATTCTTCAACAAACCATAATCCTTTATCTTTTGTGTGTAGCGTTCTTTCCGAATTTGAAGATTTGGCAAAACTTTCTAAAGAAACTTGATGGCCTGTAGCGTCAACAAATTGAACAATTTTACCATCGTTTAGTTGTACAGCTCCATAAGATCCGTTAATAAAATTTTTCCATTCCCAACCTTGAGAACCTAAGAATATAAGCCCACCAATTATAGTAAGAAACATATAAAATGTCACTTTCTTTTTATTCATTTGATGACCAGCATCCACAGCTAACACCATTGTTACGGATGAAAATATTAAAATAAAGGTCATTAAAGCCACATAATACATTGGAGCGTGTACTCCGTGTAAAAAAGGGAAATGCGTAAATACTTCATCTGCAATTGGCCAAGATTCAATAAATTTAAATCGTATTAGTCCGTAGGCAGCTAAAAATCCTGAGAATGTAAGTGCATCTGATAAAATAAAGAACCACATCATCATTTTACCATAGCTAGCACCTAATGGTTTGTTAGATCCACCATCCCAAATTTTTCCATTAGTTTTAGTAGCAACAGTTGCTTCCATATAAGTTTTGTTTTGATTTTTTTAGTTTAGTTGTGCCAAAAATACATTTTTTTTTTATTATCTGATAAAATAGAAAAATAAAAACAGATAAATCCATAGGATATCAACAAAATGCCAGAAAATAGCACCTAATTCTAGTCCAAGTGTATTTTTAGAATTGTATTTTTTTAGAAAGTGATTTGTAGTTACAACCAAAAGCACAATAATTCCAGCGGCAACATGTGCAATATGTGCAAGAGAAATACCAATAATGAAAGATGATTTTACAGTGCTTTGTTCGCCAGCAAAAACAAATCCAGCATTAAATAATTGATTAAAACCTTCGAATTGAAAATATACAAAACCAATTCCTAAAATTAAGGTAGTTAAAAGAGTGATGGTTGTTAACTGTCGGTTGTCTTTTTTAATAAAAAATTTAGCTAGTAAAAAAGTAATACTACTTATAATAATTAATATTGTACTTGTATAAAATGCATTTGGTAAATCAAAAGCAACCCAGTCAGCTCTTTTTCTACTAACAACATAGGCACTTGTTAAACCTGCAAACATCATAGTCATACTAATCATAGAAACCCATAGCATTGGTTTAGCAGACTTTTTTTTGGCTTGTTTATATTCTTCGTCTAAAGTAACTTTCATTTTTTAATTTTTTTAGTGTAAAAATTTATCTACTACATAAATTACCTGAATTAATGTAATGTATAAAACACTTGATAACATTAATTGTCTGGCTTCTTTATTTGTTTGATGTTTGTATAATTTTAATGCATAATACAGCATTGTACTACCTAAAGCAACTAAAATTAAAGCAGTAATTGGGTAAATATAAAAACTTCCTGTTAATTTTAAAACTGGTATTATTGAAACAATAATTAAACAGCAAGTGTAAATTATAATTTGAATAACTGCTTTTTTGTTTTTTTGTCCCATTGGCATTAGGTTAAAACCTGCCTTTTTATACTCATCGTATTGTAACCAAGCAATAGCCCAGAAATGTGGAAATTGCCAAAAAAACTGAATTAAAAATAACATTCCTGGCTCTATAGAGAAATTATTTGTGGCTGCAACCCAACCCAACATAAAAGGAATGGCACCTGGAATAGCGCCCACAAAAACAGCTAAAGGTGTAACTGCTTTTAAAGGTGTGTAAATACTTGTATATAAAAATATAGAGATAGCGCCAAATAAAGCACTTTTAGGGTTGATACTATACAGAATTGCTAATCCAACAATTGTAAATGTAATTGCAATAACAAGAGCCATAGAAACGTGCATTCTACCTGTTGGTAATGGTCTGTTTTTAGTACGTTTCATTAAAGCATCGGTATCTTTTTCTATAATTTGGTTAAAAGCATTAGAAGCCCCAACCATTAAATAACCTCCAATAGCTAATAGAATTAGTGTGTAAATTTCAATTTTTTCGGCAGCTAATAAATAACCTGCAATAGAAGAAAATACAACACTAAGTGATAAACCTACTTTTGTTAATTGTTTAAAATCACTAAAAATTGCTGAGAAATTCATTTTATTTTTAAAACTATTTGAAGTTAGGTGCATTTGTTATTTGAATCTGTGCAAAGATATTTTATTATTACACATTTACAACCTTAAAATAAGGAGATTAAAAAAAAATTAAAATAAAATTCAAAAAAGTCTTTGCTATTATTAAAATAGTTTTAAATTTGCACTCGCAATTGAGATATCAAGTGCTACGTTCATAAAGAAATAATGACTGCGAAAGTAGCTCAGGGGTAGAGCATCACCTTGCCAAGGTGAGGGTCGCGGGTTCAAATCCCGTCTTTCGCTCTACAACATATATAAAATACCAATGCTCGAGTGGTGGAATTGGTAGACACGCTGGACTTAAAATCCAGTGGACAGTAATGTCCGTATGGGTTCAAGTCCCATCTCGAGTACTAAAACTCTTGTTAATCGTTTGATTTTCAAGAGTTTTTTGTTTTTTAGGGGTTTGTTTAGGGGGTTAAATGAGTTTGGCGATCAAGCCTAATTGTTGTGTTTAAGCAAAAATTATAGTTAATCTATATAGGAAGAATTCTACATTTTTACTTAGCATTCGCAGGAAATTCTCCGAATTAAACCCAAACAGTACGTTGTGAATTGCTTTCAGATTTGTATTTTTACTTAGCATTCGCAGGATTTTCTTGTTGTTGATTTCGCTGTTTTCTGTTGTGAATTGCTTTCAGATTTGTATTTTTACTTAGCATTCGCAGGTTTCGTAAATTCTTATTAAATAGTTTGGTTGTTGTGAATTGCTTTCAGATTTGTATTTTTACTTAGCATTCGCAGGAATGGTAACGCTTATGCAGAACTGGATTAAGTTGTGAATTGCTTTCAGATTTGTATTTTTACTTAGCATTCGCAGGTGAATTTTAAAACGACTTTTTATCAGTTAGTTGTGAATTGCTTTCAGATTTGTATTTTTACTTAGCATTCGCAGGATACAAGATTTAGATAATAAAGGTAAAGAGGTTGTGAATTGCTTTCAGATTTGTATTTTTACTTAGCATTCGCAGGTTTTATAGTATGTCGGAATATGTAGACATAGTTGTGAATTGCTTTCAGATTTGTATTTTTACTTAGCATTCGCAGGTAAAGCAACAGTTAATACCTTAGCGGTTTTGTTGTGAATTGCTTTCAGATTTGTATTTTTACTTAGCATTCGCAGGCTCCAAACTGTTTGTACTTTAAATTCGTCTGTTGTGAATTGCTTTCAGATTTGTATTTTTACTTAGCATTCGCAGGTTCTAAATCTGTAACCTTTTTTATATCTTTGTTGTGAATTGCTTTCAGATTTGTATTTTTACTTAGCATTCGCAGGAGTAATACACAGATACTCAATAGCTAAAAGGTTGTGAATTGCTTTCAGATTTGTATTTTTACTTAGCATTCGCAGGAGATGCAGGTTATATAATAGCAACACCAGGGTTGTGAATTGCTTTCAGATTTGTATTTTTACTTAGCATTCGCAGGCGTGATTAGAAACCGCCATGTGAGTACCCAGTTGTGAATTGCTTTCAGATTTGTATTTTTACTTAGCATTCGCAGGGAAGGATTCTGAACATATGACAAATACAGAGTTGTGAATTGCTTTCAGATTTGTATTTTTACTTAGCATTCGCAGGGAAGCATTGGCAAATGGTGGTAATGTATTAGTTGTGAATTGCTTTCAGATTTGTATTTTTACTTAGCATTCGCAGGTCTATTGAGCAAATGATGAACGCAATAGGTGTTGTGAATTGCTTTCAGATTTGTATTTTTACTTAGCATTCGCAGGTGTTAAATGCAGAGTTCTCAGCCTTAGCGGTTGTGAATTGCTTTCAGATTTGTATTTTTACTTAGCATTCGCAGGCCTGAATTTGCAATATTTAAACCAATCCTAGTTGTGAATTGCTTTCAGATTTGTATTTTTACTTAGCATTCGCAGGGCCTCACCGCCAATACCTAAATTGTCAACAGTTGTGAATTGCTTTCAGATTTGTATTTTTACTTAGCATTCGCAGGCAACTTGTCGTATGGATGGCGAAGTAATGAGTTGTGAATTGCTTTCAGATTTGTATTTTTACTTAGCATTCGCAGGACGCAAAATTACTAACACACCATCCGCTTGTTGTGAATTGCTTTCAGATTTGTATTTTTACTTAGCATTCGCAGGTCAACCTACAAGTTTATTTACGCACAGCTAGTTGTGAATTGCTTTCAGATTTGTATTTTTACTTAGCATTCGCAGGTGTACGGACAATACAATTTAAGGAGCTTATGTTGTGAATTGCTTTCAGATTTGTATTTTTACTTAGCATTCGCAGGAAAATTTCTTTTGAAACTAACATACCACAAGTTGTGAATTGCTTTCAGATTTGTATTTTTACTTAGCATTCGCAGGCGAAAAAAACGAAGAACTAATAAAAAGGGGTTGTGAATTGCTTTCAGATTTGTATTTTTACTTAGCATTCGCAGGTTTGGCTCTGGTAAATCCGAAAAGCCTGTAGTTGTGAATTGCTTTCAGATTTGTATTTTTACTTAGCATTCGCAGGTAAAACTTTTTCAATCCGCCCCGACGGAGAGTTGTGAATTGCTTTCAGATTTGTATTTTTACTTAGCATTCGCAGGTAATTGGAGTTGAAAAATACGAGGGGGAGAGTTGTGAATTGCTTTCAGATTTGTATTTTTACTTAGCATTCGCAGGAAAGAAAAAGGAATGGGTTTTACCGAGTAGTTGTGAATTGCTTTCAGATTTGTATTTTTACTTAGCATTCGCAGGTATATTTTTCAATATAAGATAAAGCACCTTGTTGTGAATTGCTTTCAGATTTGTATTTTTACTTAGCATTCGCAGGTATGGGCGGAGACTGGGAAGAGGACGTAATGTTGTGAATTGCTTTCAGATTTGTATTTTTACTTAGCATTCGCAGGAACAATGAGGAAAGTATTGAGCCTATTTTAGTTGTGAATTGCTTTCAGATTTGTATTTTTACTTAGCATTCGCAGGCAACAATTACATTTATGTTTCAAGTGATTAGTTGTGAATTGCTTTCAGATTTGTATTTTTACTTAGCATTCGCAGGATAACTGTTTACGCTTCAACATATTCTATAGTTGTGAATTGCTTTCAGATTTGTATTTTTACTTAGCATTCGCAGGTTTTGAAGCAAAAAGAGTTCGTTTAACTAAGTTGTGAATTGCTTTCAGATTTGTATTTTTACTTAGCATTCGCAGGAAAGATGAACAAATTGAAACTGCTGTTGCAGTTGTGAATTGCTTTCAGATTTGTATTTTTACTTAGCATTCGCAGGCGCAAACGGAACGGATAGTTGGCACCACAGTTGTGAATTGCTTTCAGATTTGTATTTTTACTTAGCATTCGCAGGATGTAATTCATCTTTTGAATATCCAATAAGTTGTGAATTGCTTTCAGATTTGTATTTTTACTTAGCATTCGCAGGTTACAGGTGCAAGAAGGTTTTAACGGTGTAGTTGTGAATTGCTTTCAGATTTGTATTTTTACTTAGCATTCGCAGGAATAAAAGCCAATAATAACAGCTTTGGATCGTTGTGAATTGCTTTCAGATTTGTATTTTTACTTAGCATTCGCAGGAAATAAAACGATTTGATAATAACATATTAGTTGTGAATTGCTTTCAGATTTGTATTTTTACTTAGCATTCGCAGGATAGTTTAACAGAAAGAGCTTACGAAGTTAGTTGTGAATTGCTTTCAGATTTGTATTTTTACTTAGCATTCGCAGGGCATAGCTACGGTTTAAATTTACAAGCATAGTTGTGAATTGCTTTCAGATTTGTATTTTTACTTAGCATTCGCAGGTGAATATGGTATTATAACAGGTGATGTTGGGTTGTGAATTGCTTTCAGATTTGTATTTTTACTTAGCATTCGCAGGTGGAAAAATAAACATGAATTAGACAGACTAGTTGTGAATTGCTTTCAGATTTGTATTTTTACTTAGCATTCGCAGGATAAATTTAACAATAAGCACAATAAAATATGTTGTGAATTGCTTTCAGATTTGTATTTTTACTTAGCATTCGCAGGAAACCAATAATTATGAAAAACAATAAAACAGTTGTGAATTGCTTTCAGATTTGTATTTTTACTTAGCATTCGCAGGTGTGCCAATAGGTCGTTTAATCCTTAACTAGTTGTGAATTGCTTTCAGATTTGTATTTTTACTTAGCATTCGCAGGGTATTAGATTCTAAAAAACTAATAACCTGCAAGTTAAGTAGTCTACTAGAAATTAAAATATATTTCTATTCCACATTAACTTTATTAAACTTAATGCGTTTTTAAATTCTAAAATAACTCTAACTGTTGTATTGGTTGCTCAATTTCAGTAACTTTTTGAGCTAAAAATAATTCCATCATACCAAATTGCTTATCTGTAATTTGTAAAATTCCCACTTTGCCTAATTTTGGTAAGTGTGTTTTTACTCGTTTAGTATGTACTTCTGCATTTTCTTTGCTAGGGCAGTGACGCATATATATTGAAAACTGAAACATAGTAAACCCATCATCTAACAATTGTTTTCTAAATTTAGCCGCCGCTCTCCGTTCCTTTTTTGTTTCGGTAGGCAAATCAAAAAAAACGAGTACCCACATAACACGGTATTGATTTAATCTTGAAAAGTGTTCCATTATATATTGAGTTCATACAGTCCGAGTGAACAGAATCAATACTACTTAAGTATTGGATATAAAATTTTTCTACTTTTTCCTGAAAAACATTCATACAAACTATTGGTGGTTCTACTTAAAGCTACCATTAATGGGCTTTTTTTACCATCAATTAGCACATCCATTGCTGGAATTTTTAATAATTCCATTTTTAATTCGGTCGTTAATTCTTTAATAGTATATTCTTTTTCTACTATTTCCCTCACCAACATATCTACAAAAACCCGATATGGCTCCATAATATCATCAGCCAAACAATACGCATTGTATTTATTATGATGAAAAATACCCACACTTGGCAGTATTCCAGAACTTATCAAAGCTCTAGCGGTAATGCCTCTTAAAATAGCATAACCATAATTTAATAAATTATTTGGCGCATCTCCATGCTGATTTCTTATGAAATTTGGAATATTAAATATATTTTTCCAGTAATAAACAGCGGCTCTACTTTCATGATTTTCTAAATCTCCACTTTTTACTTCGGAAGCCCATTTATACATCTTCCTTGAAGGAATATGTATCAAATCTAAATGAGCTGCCTGGTTCGTTATTTTTGCATTGATTGTTTGTTGCCATAAATTCTTTTTTAATGGAATACTGGCGTTTAATTGATTTCTAAATCGTTCAGCCTGCTCACTATGCCCTACCAAAGGTTGTAATAAGCTTATTGGTAAATGAAAGGCATCACAACTAACAATAGCTGCTTTATGCTGTACTAATTTAGCTAATAAACCATTGGTAATCGTAATTTGTTGATTTTCTAACACCAACATTCCAATATCTTCAATTGGTACAGTTTTCATCTCTTTATCCTCCTCTGGATATTGAATTATCAACTGCTTATTTTTGGTGCTTAAATAAGTTGGGTTGCTAAAAAATAATGTACGCTTTATCATAACTAATTATTTTAAGCCTACTTATTTTCTAAAAATAAATAGGCTGTGTTAATTATCAATCATATTCACCTACCTGAACTATTTCTCCTAAATGATTTGTTCTAACTTTAATAACACCCTCAATCCCTGACAAACCAGTTCGTTTATATACTATTTCTTTTAATTCTTTCACATCTTGTACCGTTGTTTCTAAATGATGTCTAAAAAAATAATCTTTTGTTGCAATTTTTTGAACTCTAAACAAGTATTTGCTAATTAAACTAGCGTTCTTTATATCTAACAAATCTTTATCATACGGATTAAAATCATCCGATGGAAATACAAACAACTCATTTTGTTTCATTGTAAATAAAAATTGCCAACCCAATGCTTCATTATAATGCTTATCTATTATAGGTAAATCCTCATTTACTCTTGCTACGGCTTCATAAAAAGAAACTACTTTTTCTTGTAATTTTCCTTTTTCATCTTTATAAATTGCAACATGATGGTTGTTACCTGTACTTACAAAATCAATAGCTTGCTCTTTATTTTTAATTAAAATTTTATTACCTAAATGGTCTTTTTTAGCATGCAAAGGCTCTGCATTTTTTACACCACTTATAGCAACTCTTTTAATTGCAATAGTTTTATTTTTATTTAACCAAATTGGATTCTTTTCTAAATTTGAAAAAGCTTCTTTAGGCTTGTTATCAAATTCCTTTAATCTTTTTTCTAAAATTCTACGTACACCAACATCAATTATTTTTTGTAAACTTTTAACATTTTTAAAGTTATCTGGATTTACTTCTTTTCTAATAGTATAATTGGTGTTAAAACTTTTAGTTTTTACTACTTCTGGTACTAATTTAGTTTTAGCAGCATTTAAATAAATTGGATTTTTAGTTAAACTATTTTTACCTGTAAAAGCTTTTTTAGGATTGTTTCCAAATTTAGATAATCTATTTAGTAATGCTTCTCTATATATTGGTTTAGTAATTTCATTTATTTTTTTAGGTGTAAACTTAGCATTCACTTTTTCAAGTTTAACAATAGGCTCGTTTAATTTACCATAAACTGTTTCTTTATGTAATTGACCTCTAGGAGTCAATTGTATTTTTTCTAAAACACTATTTTTACCTTGTTTTATTTTATTTACATTTCTTGTAACAACTTTATTTTTAGTTTTAAAAGAAATTAAAATGGATTCAATATGCTTTTTAGCCTCTTCACGGAAATTTTCAATTGGAGCTTTAAATTTTCGTTTTCCTCCATTTTCTTTAAACGTTATTAAACGTTCAATTCCCAATATTGATGTATGCTTTTCATTTTTTTTATTTTTTCTAGCACTTAAATTATTAATATATTGTATATGATTATGAGATGTAAAAGCAACGGTTAAAGCATCCATTGCATGATGTCTATGGTCATTTCGTTTTGTCCAATCTTTTATTACTTCAACTTCTTTATTGTTTTTTCTTATTTCAATATCAGTTAAACCCAATGCTTTATACTTAGGTAAGTTAAGTTCTTTCATTATATTAATTAATCCCCAATCTTCACGCAATTTATTTGTAATACCTCCAGTAGTTGCGACAACATTTGGAAATACATCTAACAACATTGTTCTTGCTTTTTTTGCAATATATTGGGAGTTACGCAAATCGCGTTCAATAAAACCATCGGGTAAATTCTCTTTGCTCATTAGCATTTTTTTATACTTTCCGTTACTAATTAAGCCTTTTCCTTTATTAAAAAGTGTTTCTACCCTACTTTTAAAATTGTCAACTTGATCATTAAAATCTTCTTCAATAAAATCTAGAGCAGTTCTATCTCTTTTTTGTAAGTTAATTTTTTTAAAAGCCAATGTTTTATTTGAAAAGGAATCATCAAATAGTAATGCTTTTGGTATAATATGTTCAATATCAATTTCTTTTGAGAATAATTGTTGAGGCGAAATTTCTTTACCAGTAAATATTGTTTTATAACCTAAAGGAGCTAACTCTTGCCATAACTTATAGCGAATAACATCATTTTTAGTTGGGTTAGGTATACCGTATTCTTTTGTAATTGTTTTTTTAATATCAATATTGGCAGTAGTAGCTTTTGAAATAAAGCTAGTCATTTCTGCACGTTCTTTGGCAGATTTTTTTAATTCACGAGCTAACTCTATACGTACTTCATCGGGCTTTCCATACCTTTCAATTACTTGATTGATTAGGTTAACCATTTGATTTAAAATCTTTTCAACTACAGGATTTCTTAAGCTATTTTTAGGAAGTAATTCTAAAGTATCCTTCAAAGTACGTTTCGCTAATTCATCTTTTGTTAAAGAGTTAGAATGATTATAACCGGCTAATTTACAAGCTTCAGAAAATTCGTTTCCATTTTGTAAATATGGTAATATTTTTCTTATTGCTTTTGTAGATAAACTACTATAATCTTGTTGTAAACTTATTGAAGACAATAGTTTTGCATACTCAGGCTTAAATCCATATTTTAAGTGTAATTTCTTTTTAAGGTTTACATTTAAGTTGCCATAAACAATTTTATCGGCTTCACTAATTTTTCCATCATCCTCTGCAGCATATAATAAATGCCAAAGTTGATAACTGTCTTGCTTATCAAAATCAATTCCTTCTACAGTAGTGTCAAAATCTAAAATAGTTGATTTTATTCCTATTTGAGGAAATACAACTTTAAGCTCATCTTTTATTTCAATCGCTGTTTTTTTATTCCAATCAAACCCATAACCTTCAATTTCGCATATTTGTTGATAAACATTGTACAATGCTTGGTTGGTTCTATTCCCTTCAATTTTCTCAAAATTACATTTCCACTCAGACGGTTTTTTGCCTAAAAATTTTAAAACTTCATTAGCTTTTAAATCTCCTCTTATATTTAATTCTTCAAAAAGTAATTGATTTGTTTCTTCATCTAATACAAATTTTTCTTTATTGTTCTCTAAGTTTTTTTTGGGTTTAAACTCTAAGTTATTTAGGTTTTGCCAAATTTTAAACTCTTGAAATAAAGGTGAAGATTTAGAAATTACTTTTGGTCCAATAGTTCTCTTTTTTGTTTTCCCAGTAAGAGCATCTATGTATTCTTGCTCTTTACTTTCAAACTGACAAAAACTTAGCAAGCCTTTTTGAGACTTTAATTTACGCTGATAAAAAATAATTATATCTCTTATTTCTTCTTTAAGATCTGCTGTTAAAATTGAATGATATCTTGCTTGTACTTCCCAAATTTGTTCAAATTCATCTAAATAATCTTGTCTATAAAAGACTTGATTTTTAAGTGATGTATGTGGATTTTCTTTAATTTGTTTGTACAGATACTCACCAACAGTTAGCTTATTGAAATATAATTCTTTACTTCTATCACTAATAGCCCCTAAATAACCACTAGATTTATTTAGTTCATTGTTAATTTCTTGTAAAACAATAGCTAAATGTTCTAAACTTATTTTACTTTGAAGTGATTCTGCTCGTAATTGATACTTTTTTAGTTTTTGTTCTTTAGCAGTACCATCTAATTTTATTCCAACAATATTAAAAGGTATTTCACAAATTTTCCAAGTAGCACCTTTGTTTTTACCTTGTAATTCTAGAAATAGTTCATCGCTTAAAATAGATGGATAATGCTGTTTTTGTGTTTCCCAAATTTTATTAAACTCTTCTTGTAAGTCTGAGCGATAAAAATCTGGAATAAATTTTTTATCTTTTTTTAATAAAGCAAAAACATATTCACCAGGTGTTAAATTATTCTCATACAACTCTTTTGCAACAGCCATTCCATCTACTGCAACACCTTCATCTTCGCTTACAGCTTTTCTACTACTTTTATATCCTCTCTTTTTGTTTATCGTTAATAATACACGGGCAAATTCATCTAAATCAATTTTTTCTTTAGCTGCTTTTGCTCTTAACGCTAATGTTTGATGTGTAGTTTCTTTACCAATTTCAGTTAATGGTGTATCTTTTGAAATTAAATCATATTTACAAAGTATTTCAATTAAATTCTTTCTACGTAATTTAAATCGTTGTAAATTTCTTCTAGCTCCGCGTTTTAATGTTCTATCTGCATTTACAGAAAGAGGTCTACCTTTTTCAAAATCTGTTAGTTCATCTGTTGTTAACGGATTAACTCGTACACCTAATTTAATAATTTCAGATTTCTCAGTTAATACTTCAGCTTCTTTTACCAAAGCCCATCCAATAGACGCTGTTCCAAGGTCTAATCCTAATATTTTTTTCATGTGTAATACAACTTTTTTATAAGAAGAAACCCTTATCTAATTCTAAAAAAAGATAGAATAGATAAAGATTAATTTCAAAACAATTTTAAACTTTGAATTTACTAAAAAAAAATTTTATCAAAAATGATTTGTGTCATTAAATAGTATTCTCTTTTTGTGTATATTTGAATTACAAATCAGAAAGCAATTCACAATAAGGATTATTCCGTTGTGAAAACATTTAAAATGGCACTCATTAATTTGAGTGTCTTTTTTTAACGTTTAATTAAAATTATACTAGGGGTATAAATGGGTTAAATTTATTTAAAACAGTTTTTTTATATATTTAAACTTATATTTTTTCTATCAATTCACTTTTAAGCCACTTAAAAGCAGCTTCTTGGTTGTATGTTATTTCTGGTCTCAAAAGAGCTTCCATGTCTCCTGTAAAATTTGGGTCTTGCTCTTTTTCTTCAATATTTTGTAAAAATTCTTTTTGACTAGGGGGTCTGTTCCCTGTAGAAAAGGTTGTGTACTCTTTAAAGCTTTCAATTATTTCTTCAGTATTCAATTCCATATTCAACCTTGAATAATCTAAATCGAATAAATCTCGTCCTTTGCTACGCTGGTATAAAGCTCTCATTTTTGTTCCTAAGAGTTCATTTATGTTATAAGTTCTAATCTTAGCTTTACCAGAAAACCATTCGCTTTTTACTTCAAAAGGAAAATCAACCCATTCTAATACATTAAAATGTTCTTTACAGTTTATTTCTAATTTTAACCTGAGACGAATATCCTCATATTCTGAATTAAATCTATACAATGCTTTCGCTCCATGACCTCCTATTTTTGTACTTCTTTTTTCTTCAAAAAATGTAATAACTTCATTTATGCGTTGCATTACTGGTTTTATAGGTCCAGGTTTTATCTGAACTAAATCTATATCTTCAGAATATCTTGGTGCTGGATTTAAATATAGCTTATGTAAAGCTGTACCACCTCTAAAAGCCAAATTTTCTTGGAGAAAATCATCTGAAAAGATTTCAATTAAGGCTCTACTAATAACTAAGTCTTGTTCTATCTGGTAAAATTGTTTCCAAGGTGCATGGGCTTGCCATTTTGCTATATCTGGTTTTGGGATCATAAATCGCTTTCTAGTTTAATATTTATAGCCACTTTCCACTTATTATTTACTGCTCCAGGTTTTTCTGATGATCTAGGGCTTAATAAAACAGGATAATAATTATCTCTTTCAAAATACTTTGATAGTATTTCAATTAATTTTTCATCGGCTTCAACTAATTCAAGAATGAAGCCTAATCGTTGTAAAGTACTCTTATGTGGGTACCAGGTGAGTAATTCACTTAAGTCGATTTCATTTATTTCTTCAGATAACTCTTCAATAATTGCAAGCATTCTATTGAGTCCCCCTAATTTAGTTTGGTGGTGAATCAAGTCAACAGTTGTTAGTACAGGGCTTGATATTTTAAAAATTCCTGCATCTGATTTTTTTTCAATAATATTTTTGTTAGTCAAAGTAGTTGTTGTGAAAAACCGAATATCAACAGAGTTTTTATTAATATCAGGTAATGAAGGTGTTTGAATCATCACATATTCTTTTTGTGATTGTTGGTGACTTGCTCCGTGGAATTTTGCTGCAGTATAAAATCCTAAATAATAAGATTTATTTAAATATTTAAAAAGTTTCTCAATGTAAAGTTGAATAGGAATCTGTCCTTGTCTTGAATATCTGGGAGGGATAATCAAATAAAAACCTTTTCTAAGGTTTACAATTTCTTTTTTTTCAATTAATCTGGCAAGTTCAAATTTTAGTGATGTTCCTTTATTATCTGTTTGCTGAGTAATTTCTTCAAGTGAAAAGGAGAAATTCTCAATAGATAATAATTGTTTTATATAATCCTTAGCATTCACTTTAGTAAAATTTTTATAAAAGTAGTAAAAAATGATACTTATCTCAAATTTTTACTATAAATTTTTGATGTATTTATTGAAAATGCGTAATTACACACCCCCACAATTTCGTTGTTTAATTATATGACTTATATGACTTATATGACTTATATGATTTATATGATATAAATGACGTATATATTTGAATTTAATAATGCGTAATTACACACCCCAATTAATTAATTCAAGTATATTTTAAGGAAAAGGGAAAAAAGTTCTTCCTGAAAATTTAGACATATAATATTTATTATATATATAACATTTATTACATATATAACATTTATCACATATATGACATGACTTACATCATTCATATATCTTAATGTTGATGATATGTTGCCAATAATTTTATAAATAAATTCCTCTGTAAAAATGAGTTTAGATATACATTGTCTTAAGGATTATAATTGAATCAATTTTATTTGTTGTAAACTAGGAAAAGGGGTTAAAAATGGTTCTATTTGGTGTTAAATAATAATTCTCGATTTCAAATACAATTTCGTCAATAATAAGGCTAATTTCATAAATGTTTAAACCGTAAAATTTAATAAATTCAATAGATTTGTAGAGACCATACAGTTGTTTTTTTGATTCAATATTGTTGAGTTCATAAATTTTTCTAAAAACCAATTCTTTGTTAGAAATTGGAGGAATACCCATTGGGCTTAAAATTTTTCTATGTAACATTTCATTATGTGTTAAAATACTGTTCCTATTTGAACTAAGATAGTTGTATGGAGCTTTTTCAAAAATTGAAAGCAAGTTTTGCAGGGTTGTTAAGTTTAAATATATTTTCATATTATTATTATTTAGCTGTTTAGCTTGATTTTTTTAGTTAAAATAACAATTGATTAAGAAGATGCATTACTCTATCCATAAATGATAGTAAGTTTTCTATTTGCTTATTTGTCTTTTAATCTTTTGTATTAAAACTGTTTATTTTTTTACGGCTTGGTTGATGTTAACTCCAATCTTATTTAATTCTTTTATCAACTTTATGATTAAATAAATAGTTTTTTAACTCATTTCCTTTTAAGCCGTCTTCTAAAAATGGTCTTCTGTTTTTGGTTTTTAATGCTCTTGATTTTTTCATATATAGTTAAGGGGGGGTATTGAAATTTTTAATTTTTAGGTATTTCTGCAACTGTAAGGAGCATAAATCAAGGTCAAAACTTCGTAGGATTTTGAGTTATCGACCTGTCGATAACACACCTTGCTAAAACCTAAGTTTATCGAATAATTAATTATTATTGATGTGTTATTATCCTCATTATAATTAATTTTAATGTTTTTTAAAATCTTCTACTTTCACCATTTAGTTCTATAAGATTAAACATCTCTTTAAAGCGATCATATAGCCTAATTCCGTATCTTTTTTTTATGTCATATATTGAGTAATTGGTGCTTATAAAAGTCTTGGTTCCTTTTTCTTTAAATGCCTCATATCTTAATTCAAAAATTCTCACGAAAATATCTTCTTTTCCGAAATTGGAAGCTTCTTTTTCAGCTCCTAGGTCATCGAAATACAGTTTGCCTCTTGAAGCGTCCCTTATTATAGAGTCTTTTAAGGGGCTTTCATTGTATTTTGTTACTATCTCATTAGCTGATCTTTTAGCGAACCATAAAGATGTAAATTTGTGTTTTTTGGATATGTTCTGAACAATATCAAAAGAAGAAGATTTACCTGTACCTAGTTTGCCAGTAACCATAAGTCCTTTTCTAAGTTCTCCTCCAAATTTTTTTTCAAAATCTAAGCTTTCAGCAAAATAGTGGCATAGATAGTTTAGGTAATCTTTATTATTTTCATCAATTATAAAATATCTTCCTAAGTTTCCGAAATAAATTTCAGCTTCTTCTTTGTATATTTTTTTTAAAACATTTGTGGTGATTTTTTTCATGATTTTACTTTTATTAAAATTTAATATCAAGTTTAAGTTGGGAAAACTATTTTTTCCCTTTACCTAATTTTATATTTATTCATTTTTTCGTATTATAAATACAGAAGTTTTATTCATTTTCATTATTTAACAGTAGTATTTTAGACACTCTGTAGCACCTGTAAATACTAGTGTTGCCGAGCGTAAGTGTGAGGGTGTATCCTTATCTAAGTGTGAGGGTGCATCCTTAACATAGTGTGAGGGTGCATCCTTAAAGTGTGAGGGTGCATCCTTAAAGTGTGAGGGTGCATTCTTAAAGTGTGAGGTTGCATCCTTAAAGTATGAGGTTGCATCCTTAAAGTATGAGGTTGTATCCTTAAAGTGTGAGGTTGCATCCTTAAAGTGTGAGGTTGCATCCTTAAAGTGTAAGGTTGTATCCTTAAAACAGTACTTCATATAAATAATCTTTGTTAATAACTATTGTAATTCCGAGAATAAAACACTGTATAAATATCCTGAAATATTTATTATTTCCTTATGTGTTTTTCTTTCATAATATTTTGCCTCACTTTCTCCTTCAATTACTTTTCTTTCTACGTTTTCCATCCAACGTCCATACATTTCTTTATAGCCAATTCTCTTAAGTAAAAATATTACCTGTGTCCTATCTAAACCGCAATCTTGAAAGTGTTTTAGGCATTTAGTTTCTTCTTCAGATAAATCTTTACCTAGAGCATTAAATGTAAATTCTAGATGAGTGATTTTTCTTCCAGTTTTTTTCTTTCTTGATATTTTTAAATTATTTATATCCTTACTTACATCTTTATTTATTGATTTTATTGCTGGAGCTAAAAAATCTCTCTCAAAAACACTATACTTAGGGTAACTATCTTTAAAATCATATTTATCTTTAGGTATAAATATTAGTTTAAGTTGTTTATCTCTTTTGAGAGGTTCTAGAGTTGTTTTATCGTATATTTCAATGTAGCCTAGATACATTTTAAGTTCATTTACTGAAATTTTACAAAAACCTGTATTTTTGAACTGAGAAATTATTTCAAAGAATTTTTTTCTCCTTATTCCATTAATTTTGAAAGCCGAATTTTCAATTTGGGTATGTCCACAATATTTTTGGGGCTTGCCTTGTGGTGTTATCTCTTTAATATATTCCTGTAATTTTTCTTTAAAAAAGAAAACTTTGCCAAACTTACCAAGTTCTATTTTTAAGGTTTCTGAATTTTCATAATCAATTTGTACATTATCAACAATATTGAATGAAATGAAACTATTATTAATGTTGTTATAGAATGCTCCTCCTATTTGTTTAATTTCTTCAACAAACTCGTGGAATTGGACAAAAGAGTATGTGTCGTTTTTTGTAATATTTTTAGCTTTCAAATAATCATCAAACGATATGTTGATAATATTCTTAGACTTACCAAAAAAATCAATCTTACTTTGAATGAGGTATACAATATCTTTATGGATTTCTCTATCAAGTTTAAAAAGACTCCTTGTAAAAAAATTTGCTTGATTAAGATATTTATTGTGTAAACCCATACTATTAATTTTATTAATTGATATTTAAGTAAGAAAAATTTATAATTTTTTATTTTCGACTAGGAGTAACTAAACTCTTGTCTTTTCTTGCGTATTCTAAAAGTTTTTTCTTTGAATAAAAAATGGGTCTACCAATACGCATATACGCATCTCTTGGAATTTTCCCTGATTTTCTCCAGGAGATTATAGAGGTTATTGATATGCCTAATAATTGAGCAGCAGCTGACTGACTTAGTTTTTCATCATCTATAGGTATTGATGAATCAATTAATTCAGTTTGCCTTAGCTCGTTAAGGATTAACCGAACGGTTCTTTTTAAGTCGTCTTTTGTGTGTGTGTAGAATAATACATTATTTGCCATATTGATATTAGTTTTAATTAAACTTAAATTTCTTTTGGCAAAGTTTGGATTAAACAACAGAGTTAACAAGTAACCAATTTTTTTTGGTTACCATAAACTCAATGTTTATAATAGATTAAAGGAGGGAATTTTTTTTAAAAAGGGCATTTGCTTGGTTATACAGATTAAAGGTTTTTCAAGGTTGTTTGGCTTTCAAAACCAATCTCTTTAATTATGTTATTAATCTTGATTTTTTCATTTTTTAATTCCTGAAATAATGGCTTTAAAGTGCTTTCACTAAGCCCTATATTCTCGTTATTATTATTTTTTAATTCAATTATTAAAATTAAATATAGATGTCTTGAACTATTGTATGTAATAATATTTATTTCGTTTAAAACATATAAAAGTTTTGATAATTTTTCTCTTAAATCAAAATCTAAAAAATTAATTGTTTCAATTGATTTTGATTCAAAAGAATACTTTGGCTTTATGTCAAAACAGTTTTTTATAAAGCGCTTAATTCTACTTTCAATATCATCATCAATAGATATCATATTTATTTTAAAAAAATTTAAAAAAATAGAATTTAGTTTTTTTGGACTAACATTAAGGGGTATTTTCTTATTAACTTTTCTACCTAATTTTGAGATTAATTGATTATTATTAGATGGTGAAGAATTATCAAATATAAAATTTTTAATAAAATCTATATATTTTAATAGTGGGTTTTCAAATCTAGGTTTAATTATATCAGAAGGTGTAAAATAGATTTTCCCATGTATATGTACTCTATCATTATGTAGGTTTGGAATTTTATCATACCCAATTCTATTTTTTAACTGATTGAGAGAACTCAATATTTTTTTTTTAAATAATAATCTTAAATATTCATTCGTTATTATTGAAAATTCGTAATGTATTAATTTAGACCATTGATTAAAATCATATAGTAAAGGGCTAAACATTAAGAGTTCGCTATCTTGATTAATTATTGAAATCTTATTTTCAATTCTCTTTTGATAATTTTTTAAATCGTAAAATTCAAATATATTTTCCATTTCTTTTGGTATTTTCTCTCCTAATGTACAGAAATAGAAAGTATGGAAATAAACACTTTTACATTGTAGTTCTTCAACCTCATTAAATGAACATTTAGAATAAAGATTATACAAACTCTTTGGATTTTTAGAAGGAATATCTAATTCATCATCTAAATACCTTTCAAATTCTGTAAGAGCTATTTTCCCTACTTCAGTATAAATTAATCTCTCTTTTTCTAATGCAACCGCATGATTTAATATAGATATTATCTTCGTTATTGGTGGAAGACTATAAATATGTTCTAAAAAATTATTACAAAGAGGTATTATACCAAGATTTTTACTGAAAATAATCTTATATATATTATCATAAGAAATTTCTGAGTGAGGTGTGAATTCATGAGTAATGTAATTAGAGTATTTATCCCTGAATTTCTTGTGATTAGACTCTTCTATAATTGGGTATTTATCTTTTAGTTTATTGATGTCTAATGTAAAAGCCTCTGGATTAGGGTCTTCAAGTAGAATTTTTTCATTGCGCTTTATTAAAAAAATTTTCTTTTTCATTTTTCAGTCTTTATATCTTATTCCATGTATTATCCATTTCTTGTTTCTTAAAATCTTCAGCGATTTTTACATATTTTCTAAATGATTCTTCTTTCTTATGTCCAGTAATATTTCTAACAATCATTTCTTTCATGCCTAGTATTAAAGAGTTGGTTACAAATGTTTTACGTGCTGTGTGACTCGTAATTACTTCATATTTTGGAACAGTTTTATTTACTATTTTTTGCCCTATATATCTTGTAATAATTGTAGGTGTTGTTATTTTAACTTTTTCACAACACTCTTTTATGTACTTATTAAATTTTTGACTTGAAATGACTGGTAATGGCTCGTAAATAGTGTCTTTATATTTTTCTAAAATAGACTTTGAATATTGGTTCAATGGTACTTTATGTCCAATTGTTTTGGTTTTTACAATATTCAGCATTAAGTGATCTTCAAAAATATTAGAGGTTCTTAAAACTTTTAAGTCACTGAACCTCAGACCTGTGAAACATCCAAAACAGTAAACATCTCTTACGTGACTTAACCTATCTGAATCGAATTCAAATTTATAGAGGTTCATTAATTCTTCCATTGTTAAATAAATAACCTCTGTTTCATCTTCGCTGGCTTTAAATTTTTTAAAATTTAGATTCGTATGATATTCTTTTTCAAAAGCCCAAGACATAAATGTTTTAAGAATTCCTATAAGTTTAGAAAAATAGTTGTTTTTTGTGTTTTTTATATCAAAAGAGTAAATTCTAAATTTTTCAAAAAAATCAAAATCAAGATCTTCGAAGTTTAAAGGCTCATTAAAATAATCTATATAGTCCTGTATGAAATTTTTAGTTGTAACATAGGACTTAATTGTTCGTTCTGCCTTAATACTTTTATTTTTATCAATAAATTCTTGAAAGCAGGTCATAAAATCAAATGTTAAATGTACTTCCTCATTAGATTCAATTTTTTTTAATAAATAATCTTCAGTTGGATTAATGTTATTTAAAAGAATAAATCTGAAAATTTCTTTAACTCGTGATTCTAAGTCTTCTATAATTTTGTTGTATTCAATATAATAATTGTATTCTTGAGATTTTAAAGGTGATTTTACTCTCTGGCTTTTCTTTACCCAATCTTTCTCTTTAACTTTTACATTAGGGACAACTTTTCTTATTCTAATGCCATTATGTGAAATAAGCATTCTAACAGGGATCAAGCCTTGTTTATCTATTTTATCCTTTCTTAAACTAAATGAAACTTTCATATATATTCAAATATAGTAAAGTTAATTGAATAGGGGTTCTAATAGGGGGATAAATATTTTAGAAAGTTAATAAAACTTAATTTAAGATGGTTAAGTAAATTTCTTATTACTAATTATCAATGAGTTAAAATGCATAAAACTATGATTAACTTTATAGGTACTCCCATCTCGAGTACCAAGAAAATCCGTAACAAACTTTTAATTAAGCAGTTATGGATTTCTTATTTCTAATCTAGTCAGTATTTAGTCAGTAATTTAAAAATAAGTATGTTTACTGGCAATTAACTTTTTTGGTTAAGAGTTTTTTATAGGGTTCAAGTTGTATGGTTTCTGTACGATAAATTTATTTTTCTTATATCTATTCAATTTTAAAATACTTTTTCAATCATTCCAATAGTCATCAACTACGAGTCTCCCGTTTCTAGACCACGTTTCATCACCACCAATTTTTGATATGTTTATATCAACTTCGTTTTCAATTTCGACTTCTCCAGTAACATCAACTTGGTTTAAAACTATTACCTTTTGAGGTTTTTTGCTTAATTGGTTATTAATTATTTTTTGGTTCTGATAAATATTAGCCCAAACTCCAATGGCTATAATCGTTAATACAACTTTAATAAATAAATTTTTCATTTCACCTTTATTATTAAATATTTAGTTAATCCTATTTTCTTTTAGTCAATTTCAATTGGTATCGACCTTTTATTTTTTTATTATAAAACCTTCCTTTTGAATCTGATTTTGTGAAATTTTCCCAAACAGGATGAGGCATATTTTGATAGATGTAAGTCTTATTACGTATTTTCATAACAAAAAAACCTGAGACATTATTACAACTCAAGTATTTTGCAGAAGTAATCCAAGGGCTATCTGATGTATCTGCTTTATAAGAATGTTTATAATTAGCACTCAATACTAAAGCCTTTGCTTGTTGATAATTTTCAAAACTACTAGGTAAGTCTTGACAGTTTTCTTTGCACGATGTTAGTATTGCAGCACCTAAAAGAAATAATATAATTATTTTTTTATCCATACTACACGCTTTTTAAATTTTTCTTTTTCATCTAAATATTTCTTTTGATTAACTATTTCTTTAAAAAATATTTTTAAATCATTTTCATTATACCTTGGGTCTTTTTCCTTTGCGACAGGTAAGAGCCTTGTCATAAGTGATTTTGCTTCTAATCTGTATTTTTTTTCTAATTCAAAATAAGCAAGAGCAAATACTAATAAGTCGCTATTTATGGGAATGATATTTTTGTTAAATAGAATATTAAATTCTTTTTTATCAGTACTAGTTTTAGATAATTTTAATTCTATTTCATCAGTAATATCAGCAAAGTGAAGGAGCATCTGTTTATTATTAAACTCACTTTTTATTTTTCTTGTTTTGGTTCTCGTCTTGGCTCTTTTCTTAGGTTTTTCATTTAACAATTCTAAAAGACTTTCGCTAAGAATCGGGATTTCTGCTTTTGTTGGTTTTATTTTCTTTTTTTTTATGTTTCTAATTTTTATTGGAGAATTAGTTTTATTTTTTAAGTGTTTATTTAGTATTCTATTTCCATTTAGATAACTGCCATACAAGTTAGTATATTTTAACCCTACAATTGGGACCTCAATCATCCAATAATTAATTAAAAGCATATCGTAAGGGTCTTTTGGGTTTTTAGACCACTTTTCAAAGTCAATGTATTTAGGGAAAAACTCTAAAGCAAATTTAGTGTTGAATGTTTTTCTTTTCTCAAACTCTTCTCTGTAAGCCTTTTTATTTCTGTTGGCTACATAAGGGTATAAACCGTTATATAACGTAATTGTTATTGACTCAATTGTTGCCATATCACATTATAGTTTTAAACTATATTTTCTTTATTCAATTATGGTAAATTCAAATATTAATGAATAAAAATAATCTTGTACAATGAAGATAGATGCGGATATATAAATTTTTGGATTATCAGTTTTTCGTGTATAGTACTTCACAAGCATATCTTCTGAATTAAGACTATCCAAATATTCAAAATCACTGCTAATTAAGTGTTTAACTAAATTATTGTGTTTTTGTTTTCCTTTAAACATATAAATCACTTTATTTTTAGTTAATGATAAATCATTTTTAGAATAAATAAAAACAATAGTTTCAACTTCAGAAATATATTTACTGTTTGTACTAAAAGTTATCTCATGTAACGGATATTTACTGTTGTCTTCACCTTTGAAATCAAAACCATTATTAATCAATAGCGGTTCTACTTTTGAATAGTTAGTTTTGAAAATTTCAACTAACTCATCAACTTCTAATTGTTGAGAAAAGGAAAAGATACTAAATAGGAAAAGAATTAAAATAAAAACATATTTCATAGCAAATGAATTTATATCTAAAATTAGATGTTTTCAAATAATATACCAATGATTTTTGTCATAACCTTATAATTAATTGGATTTTTAAAGATGTGTAACTCCTTCAATACTACACTAATTAAGCACATTTACTACTCATATACATAAACCATCAATAGTAACGTTAATACTTGGTTTAAATAATACTTTAAACACTATTTCAACTATTGATTATAAATATATTTGTTAAGGTTAAATTAGGGTAATTATAGATGCTCTTGTGCCTGAGGGTTGACTATATATTATAAATAAAAGTGGTAACTCTTTTTGAAAACTTTTTTATTTAATGCCAGGAGGTTTTTTACTTTGGTGTTTTTATATAAAATGTTTAAAATTATATAAGCCTTCCTTTATTTGGGGAGTGCTTATTTTTATTTATAATTGTATATTAAGAGGGTTAATTTAAAGTGTTTTATAATTTACGTTGGCTTTTTTTGTAAGTTCTTGGTGATTTCCCCATTAAATTTTTAAAAACTCTTGAAAAGTATAAAGGGTCTTCAAATCCAAGTTTGAAGCTGATTTCTTTTATGCTTAAATCTGTATAATTTAAATATTCACAAGCTTTTTGAATTTTCTTTAAATTAAAAAAAACTAATATGGGATATCCAGTGTCCAATTTAAATTTGGTATGTAAATAAGATTTTGAATAGTTAAATTTAGAGGCAATTTCATCCAGAGTAAAATTTTTATCTAAATTGTTTAATAAGTCTTTTTTTATTGAGTCTACTAAGGTGTCATTATTACTCATTTTAATAGTCAGCTCAAAATCATGATAGATAAAAGAGCTTATAAAGTTTAAACTTAACAGGTTAGCGTATTCTAGATGGTTTTCTAAATAGTTTCGATCAAATGAACTAAATATTTTTTCGAAAAGTTTAATTTTTTCAATAGAAAAAGGTGCATTTTTATAATTATTTGAATTTGTAGTAATATATCTATCGTATAGTTGAGGAGCTATTACTCCGTTAAAGTGAAACCAATAAATACTCCAAGGATCTATATCGTTAGCTTTATATTCATGTGGTGTGTTTTTTGGGATTATGAAAAATTGGTTAGGGGAAATTAGAGTTTTTTCTCTATTTAGTGTGATTTCTCCTCTACCTTTAGTGCAATATATAAAAATATATTGGCTAGCACCTTTTTCCCTTATTCGGTAATGATGACTTGCCTCTGGGTAGTAGCCTAAGTCACTTATGTAAAAATTATTGGTAACTGGGTTTTCTTTTGTAATGTTTATTATTGTTTTTGGTAATGCTATCATCTTTTGGCCTATAAAGCCATCTCTTAAAGTAGTATTATTCATTATTTGAATTTTTGTATTTAAGTTTTCTTGTGTTATTTATAATTGAATTTTAACAAGTGAAAACAAGTATAATTAAAATCTTAAATAAAATCAGCTTTAAAGATAGTGTCTTATTTTTTCCATTTATCTTCATAAAATAACAGAGTGAAATTATCTATATTATTATTTAATTTAATTTCGTTCCTTAAATTTAAGTGTGTTTTAGTAAAGGTAGTGTTAAAAAAATAAATTTTTTTTAATTTTTTTAAAATTTGCTATAAACTAATTATAACTGTTTCTTCTAAATCGTTGTAAAACTAAGTATTTTTTTCTTTAGGAAAGTGTTTGTTGATTTGGTTTTTCTTATATGTTATTTTTTTTATTAAAGTATCTCTATTTTTTTTACTTAAAATTTTTACTTCTTTTTTTAAGTATTAAAATTTTATTCGATCTTATAAAAAAGTATTATTGTCCATATATTCAGTTTTTATCTCTATTTTTTTGTTTTGTTTTTGATGTAAGTTTGTATGAGGATAAGTTATTTAATATCCTTTATTTTATTATTTGAATCTATTTGTTTTTTAATTTAATAAACATAATTCAAATATATTATAGTGTAATCTACTTTTAAGGAATTATCTGTGTTTTAAATAATAAGTAGTATTTAATTCTTAAATATTTAAAAGTGAATTTTAATGTAGTAACAAAACCAAACAACAATAATTATAATAATTATGAAAACAACAAAATCAATTTTACTGTCACTACTATATTCTCAGGTTGTAGTGATGGTATGGTAAAATTAGTTTCAATACTAGAGTTTTAGTCTTTAACAGATAGAATATCGTAACTCCTTAGTCAACTATTAATATTCTCAAGAGTTATTTATAATGAATCAACAATTGAGTATGTAGATATGAACTTTGGTTTTAGGATTTAAGTACAAGAGATTAAAACTAAACATGATTTTGCTGTAATTTAATACTAATCACTTTAAAACTTTAATTATATGATGTAAAAACTACTATTAAACTACTACTATTATTAAAATCAGCCTTATATGGTATTGTTAAGTTAACAATTGCTAAATATATAAAGGTTCAATAAATTATTTTAAATAATTAAACTACAACCAAATATGAAAAACTTTATTAATCTTAAAAGATTATATTTTTATGATTTAGAATTTGATTTTAAGACTAAATTTATCTCATTATTTTTGCTGATATTTTTATTTCAAATTCAAGCAAATGCCTCGGATATTTCAGATATCCCTCAACAAGAAAAAATTATAAGTGGAATTGTTACCGATGATCAAGGAGCCCCATTACCAGGAGCTAGTATTATTGTCAAAGGAACTTCAAATGGAGTAACTACGGATTTTGATGGTAAGTTTAGTATCAATATAGATGCAAACTCCACTACCTTAGTGGTATCTTATATAGGATTTCAAACTGTTGAAGTAGCCATTGGAGATACCACCGATTTTGTTATTAATCTAAAATCTAGTGCTGAAAGTCTTAGTGAAGTAGTAGTAGTGGGTTATGGAACTCAAAAAAAGGTAAATTTAACCGGTTCAGTAGGTACAGTAGAATCAGAGACTTTTGAGTCGAGACCAGTTCAAAGTGCTACACAAATGCTTCAAGGAGCAGTAGGCGGTTTAAATATAAGTTCAACAGGAGGGAGTTTAGAAGATGAATCGACTATAAATATACGAGGAGTTGCAACCATTGGAGATGGATCAACAGGAGCTCCATTAGTACTTATAGACGGAATGGAAGGAGATATCAATTCAATAAACCCACAAGATATAGAGAATGTTTCAGTACTTAAAGATGCAGCAGCATCTTCTATCTATGGTTCACGAGCACCCTTTGGAGTAATTTTAATTACTACAAAAAAAGGACGAAAAGGCTTAGTATCTGTTAATTATAATAATAGTTTTAGAGTATCTTCACCTATAAATATGCCAGATATGATGGACTCTTACACATTTGCTACATATTTTAATGATGCAAATATAAACGGAGGTAAAAGCCCTATGTTTGGAGAAGAGCGTATGGAAAGAATTTTAGCATACCAACAAGGAACATTAACAGCTTCAATAATACCAAATCCAAATAATCCAGAAAGATGGGCTGATGGTTATGCAGAAGGTAATGCAAATGTAGATTGGTACGATGCACTTTATCGTGATAGTTCTTTTTCACAAGAACATAATTTAAGTTTACGAGGAGGTGGAGATGCCATAACTTATTATTTATCTGCAAATTTTTTAGATCAAGATGGTTTAATGGAATTTAACAGAGATAAGTTTAATAGATATACTACAACAGCCAAGATAAATGCAAAAATAACAGATTGGGCAACAGTAAATTTATCGAATCGTTTTATTAGAGAAGATTATGGACGTCCATCTAAACTTAATAATTCATTGTTCCAAAATTTAGCACGTCAAGGATGGCCTGTACTTCCGTTATACGATCCAAATGGGTATTTATACTCTTCACCTTCACCAGCATTAGGACTTAGTGAAGGAGGACGAGATGAAAGTCAAAAGGATTGGGTATATCAACAAGCTCAATTAATTTTAAAACCATTAGAAGGGTGGGAGATTTTTGGAGAATTTAATTTTCGTTCATTAAATAATTTCCGTCATTGGGATGTTTTACAAACATTTAATCATGATGTAAGTGGAAGCCCTTATTTAAAAGATTCAGCATCTAGTGTGTATGAAGAAGCTTCAAGAGAAAATTATTACAATACTAATATTTACACCAACTATAGTAAAACTTTAAATGAAAAGCATAATTTTAAAGTGCTTTTAGGTTTCCAATCAGAATTAAATAAGTTTCGTGAACTCTCAGCAGAAAGAGATGGAGTTATTATTCCTTCTTCACCAGTTTTAGACTTAACTTCAGGGACAGATAGTAACGGTAATACTGTTGCTCCATCAGTTTCTGGTGAATATCAAAGTTGGGCTACAGAAGGTTTTTTTGGTCGTTTAAATTATGATTATGATGGAAAATACCTATTTGAAGCTAACATAAGACGTGATGGAACATCTAGATATAGAGATGATAAAAGATGGAAAACATTCCCTTCATTTTCTGCAGGTTGGAATATCGCCAAAGAAACATTCTGGGAATCGATATCAGCAGATATTACAACATTTAAATTAAGAGGATCTTGGGGAGAGTTAGGAAATCAAAACACAACAAATTGGTATCCAACTTATGTAACTATGCCGGTAAATACAGCAAGTGGAGATTGGTTAGTTAATGGTTCCCGTCCAAATACAAGTTCAGCACCAGGATTGGTAAGTCAAAGTTTAACATGGGAACGTGTTCAAAGTTGGAATGTAGGTTTAGATATAAGTGCTTTTAATAGTCGCTTAACATCTTCAATAGATTATTTTACACGTAATACGTTAGATATGGTTGGTCCTGCACCAGAATTACCAGTAGCATTAGGAACCTCAGTTCCTAAGACAAATAATACAGATTTAAAAACCTATGGATTTGAATTAAATGTAGCCTGGAGAGATTATTTAGATAATGGCCTTAATTACCAAATACAGCTATTACTTTCAGACTCACAAACAAAAATCACAAAATATCCAAATGCAACAAATTCTTTTGATTTATACCGAGAAGGTCAATTAACAGGAGAAATATGGGGATATGAAACTATTGGAATCGCAAAAACAGATGCTGAAATGGCAGCACATTTAGCCTCTTTACCAGAAGGTGGTCAAAATGCAATAGGAAGCCAATGGACCGCAGGAGATATTATGTATAAAGATTTAAATAATGATGGTAAAATTGATTCAGGTTCTTGGACAGAAGATGATCCAGGAGATAGAAAAATTATAGGAAATAACACTGCAAGGTTTCCCTTTTCAATTAATTTAAGTGCAGATTATAAAGGGTTTGATGCACGAGTTTTTTTTCAAGGAATTATGAAACGAGATTATTTTTCTAGTAGTCCTTATTTTTGGGGAGCTTCAGGTAGTGGTATCTGGTGGTCTACAGGTCTTGCAGAGCATGCAGATTATTTTAGAGCAGATGAAAACCATTACTTAGGTCAAAATTTAGATTCTTATTACCCACGCCCTTTATTTAATGATAAAAATAAACAATCTCAAACACGTTATTTACAAGATGCATCATATATAAGAATGAAAAATATACAATTAGGCTATACACTTCCAACAGAAGTTGTTGAAAAAGTAGGAATGCAAAAATTAAGAATTTTTATATCTGGAGAAAATCTATGGACAATAACTAATTTAACAAGTGTTTTTGATCCAGAAACAATTCAGTATGGTTCTAATGGTAACGGTAATGCCTACCCATTATCAAAAACTATTTCAGCAGGTTTAACCTTAAACTTTTAAAACGATGAAAATAATGAAATATATAAAACCAATTTTAATAGTAATTATTATAAGTTTTTTAACAAGTTGTAGTAAAGATTATTTAGATATAAAACCAGAATCAGATATTGTACCTGAAGATTACCTTAAAGAAGAATCTCAATTAGATGCTTATGCTGTGGATATGTATGATTTGTTTCCTACACATGATCAATGGGACTTTGGGACATTTGGTATAGATACCAATACAGATAATATGGCAGGTGTTGATTACGACAGTAAATATGTTCCAGGACAATGGAAAGTATCTCAAACAGGAGGAGATTGGAGTTTTACTAATATTTATAAATGTAATTATTTCCTTAATAATGTTTTGCCAAGTTGGAAAAACAATGAAATTGCGGGAAGTTTAACAGGCATTGAACAAGCTATTGGAGAAATCTACTTTTTTAGAGCTTATGAATATTTTAATAAAGTACAAGCACTTGGAGATTTTCCAATAATAAAAACAACACTATCAGATAATAAAGAAGAACTTACAGAAGCAAGTAAAAGAGATCCAAGAACAGATGTTGTACGTTTTATATTATCGGATCTTGATTCAGCATCAGTATTGATGTCTAATGGATCTAAAAATAGATTGTCTCAAGCGAGTGCCCTTTTAATGAAATCTCGTGTTGCACTTTATGAAGCTACTTGGCTTAAATATTTTAAAAATACAGCTTTTGTGCCTAATGGTACTGGATGGCCAGGAAAAGAAAAAGAATACAATCAAAATTATCAATACCCTTCAGGAAGTATAGAGGCTGAAATCGATTGGCTACTTGACCAAGCAATGAATGCAGCAAGTCAAGTTGCAAACTCTTATCAATTAACTCCAAATAACGGAGTATTACAACAATCGGTATCTGATAGTCAAAATTCTTATTTTGATATGTTTAGTGCAGAAGATATGTCTGTTTACGATGAAGTTATATTATGGCGTGATTATGATAAAGGTTTAGGAATAACAAATAATGTTCCAGTGAACTCTCAAAAAGGAAATTTCGGGATTGGACTTACTAAAGGTATGGTTGATTCATTTTTAATGAGTAATGGTCTGCCTATTTATGCAAATAATTCAGGATATGAAGGAGATGATTATATAACAGATGTACGACAAAATAGAGATGGACGTTTATGGCTTTTTCTAAAAGAACCAGGGCAAAAAAATATTTTGTATGAATCTAGTGTAGGTACACACGGCACACCTGTAGAACCAATACCAGATATTACAAAATCTGGATCTACAGAAACTTATACAACAGGTTATACCATTAGAAAAGGCTTGAATTATGATCAAGCACAAACAGATAATGGAGGAGGCTCTGTAGGAAGTCTAGTATTTAGAGCTGTTGAAGCATATTTAAATTATATAGAAGCCTCTTATGAGAAAAATGGAACACTTGATGGTACTGCTAAGCAATACTGGGAACAAATTCGAACAAGAGCTAATGTAAATCCAGATTTTCAATTAACAATTGCAGCTACTGATATGCAGCAAGAGGCATTAGGAGATTGGGGAGCGTATTCTGCAGGACAACTAATAGATCCTACATTATACAATATTAGAAGAGAACGTAGATCAGAATTAATGGCAGAAGGGTTACGTGAAATGGATTTAAAGCGATGGAGATCTATGGATCAGTTAATTTCAGATCCATACCACATTGAAGGCTTTAAACTTTGGGGTCCAATGCAAGAATGGTATTCAGATTTAGTTTATGATACAAGTTCGGCAAATGTTTCTTCACCTTCTCGTAGTGAATATCTAAGACCTTATGAAAAAACAGGAAATGAATTGGTGTATGAAGGGTATAGTTGGGCAATGGCACATTATCTAAAACCAATAGCAATGCAACATTTTTTGATTACTTCAGAAAATAATGATGTAAATAGCTCACCGGTTTATCAAAATCCGGGTTGGCCAACTTCTGCAAATGAAGGTCCACATGATATTAATTAAATAAGAAAACTAAAAAAAGAGAATAAGCGTAATTAAATAATTATGCTTATTCTTTTAGAGTAATGCATAGTTTAAAATAAAGCATTATTTAGAATATATTCGACTTTCTTATACCAATCTAAAGGTCATTTCTTAAAATTAAGAAAAATAGTTTATCAGCCGAAATTGATTTTTTAGGTTGTAGATTTATAATGGTTATATTTTGATTTTAATAAGCCTGAACGTGGAAATTAAATTAAGTAGAATTGTATATGAAAATAGATTTGCAGAGCTTGTTTCAAATTATAAAAAAAAACATATTAATATGAATTTAAAAAACATATTTGAGTTATTTTTTTGTCTGATAGCCGTTTTTTTAAGTGGTTGTAAAAATAAAAATGTATCTATCGAAAAAGAAGCTAATAAACCTAATAAAGACTGGTATAACAGTAGTTTGACAAAAGATTAATTCTTTATGGAAGAATATATAATAAAATAACAAAACATTATGGGGACCACAAAATTCAATTTTACATATTTACTTTTTTTAGCATTAGTATCGGCTATGGGAGGTTTTCTATTTGGTTATGACTGGGTAGTTATTGGCGGTGCTAAACCTTTCTACGAATTATTTTTTAACATTAGCTCTATGCCAACCCTGCAAGGTTGGGCTATGAGTAGTGCCTTAATTGGTTGTATTTTTGGGGCAGTAATTTCAGGTCTTGTTGCGGATCGTTTTGGAAGAAAAATCCCGTTGATTTTTTCTGCTGCACTATTCACATTATCTGCATTTGGAACAGGCTATGTTGACCAATTTACACCATTTATTGTTTTTAGATTGATTGGTGGATTAGGAATAGGGTTGGCTTCTACACTTTCACCAATGTATATTGCAGAAATTGCTCCAGCAAAATACAGAGGGCAGTTTGTAGCCATCAATCAATTAACTATTGTAATAGGAATATTAGCAGCACAAATTGCTAATTATTTTATTGCAGAATCAATTCCTGATACTCATACTCCAGAAATTATTTTAAGTTCTTGGAATGGGCAAATAGGTTGGCGATGGATGTTTTGGGCAGAATTAATTCCAGCTATAGCGTTTTTTGTACTAATGTTTTTAGTACCTAAAAGTCCAAGGTTCTTAGTTAAAATAAATAAAGATGCTCAAGCACTAAGAGTGTTAAGTAAAATAGGTGGTGAAATCTATGCAAATCATGCATTAAGTGATATAAAGCTTACTTTGAAGGAAAGTGGAAATAAAAATGTGAAATTTTCAGATTTTAAAAGCCCAACAATTAAGCCTGTTATTATCATAGGAATTGTGTTAGCTGTTTTTCAACAATGGTGTGGTATCAATATTATTTTTAATTATGCTGAAGAAATATTTACAGCAGCTGGTTATAGTGTGGGTGATATGCTGTTTAATATTGTAATTACTGGAAGTGTTAATTTAATTTTTACGTTTGTTGCCATGAGAACAGTAGATAGTTGGGGCAGAAGAAAACTGATGCTTCTTGGATCTATTGGTTTAGCAGTGGTATATGCTATTTTAGGAGGTGCCTACTATTTCGAGTTTACGGGTTGGCCAGTATTACTTTTGGTTATCATTGCTATTGGTATTTACGCCATGTCTTTGGCTCCAATTACTTGGGTTGTTTTATCTGAAATTTTTCCTAACAGATTGCGTGGTGTTGCAATGTCTATAGCTACATTCTCACTTTGGGTGGCCTCATTTATTTTAACTTTTACATTCCCTATTTTAAATGATGCTTTAGGAGCTTCTGGTACATTTTGGGTGTATAGTTTAATTTGTGTTTCTGGATATATGTTTATAAAAAACAAATTACCTGAAACAAAAGGTAAGAGTTTGGAAGAAATTGAATTGGAGTTAACGAAAGATAAATAATTGAAGAATTTAATGATGATAAATAAAAAGATAATTTTTGGACTAACTTTTATGTTGAGTTTAAATTTTGCTTCTGCACAGCAAAAAGAAATGTCACAATATAAAAAAGAAATAGCAAGTTCTTATTTAGATTCACTTAAAACCGAATTAAAAGTGAAATGGCCAAAAAATCGCACTATTAATTTAGTGTTTCATGGACATTCGGTGCCTACAGGTTACACTACTCGAGGAGTAATAGATAGATTACAATCGTATCCTTTTAGAACGTTAAAAAAAGTAAACGATTTTTACCCTTATTCAGTTGTGAATACAATAACAACATCTATTGGAGGAGAACAAGCTGAACAGGGAGCAAAACGCTTTAAAGACGAGGTGCTTATTTATAAACCCGATGTGCTTTTTATAGATTATGCACTTAACGATAGAAGTATAGGTTTGGAGCGTGCAAAGGTAGCATGGGAACAAATGATTCAAGAAGCATTGGCTTATGGAACAAAAGTTATTTTGTTAACTCCAACACCAGATCTGAAGGAAGAAATTTCTTCTGAAAATACTGAATTGGCAAAACACAGTGAGCAAATTAGGAGTTTAGCAAAAAAATATAGTGTTGGCTTAGTGGATTGCTATGCGTTATTTAAGAAGATTGCAAGAACAGAACCTTTAATTGGATATATGGCACAAAACAATCATATCAATCAAAAAGGACATCAATTTGTTGCCGATGCCATTTTCGAATATTTTAAAACGCAGCCAAACAATAAATAATGACAATAAAAGGGAATAATAGTCCGTGTTTGAAGCGGGTAAAAAATATATGATTATGAAAACTGTTAAAGCTTGGGAAGAGAAAGTAATTATCCCTACCTACGAAGTTGGAAAACCTGAAAAATATCCTGTTTTTTTAGAAAAAAGAGTGTATCAGGCTAGTAGTGGTGCTGTTTATCCGAATCCAGTTATTGAAAAAATTAGCGATAATAAGGTAGATAAAGAATGGAATGCTATTTATATAGAAAATGCTTACATTAAAGTAATGATTTTACCAGAATTAGGTGGTAGAATACAAATGGCATATGACAAAGTGAGAGAACGTCATTTTGTGTATTACAATCATGTAATAAAACCAGCATTGGTAGGTTTAACTGGCCCTTGGATTTCTGGAGGAATCGAATTTAATTGGCCACAACATCATAGGCCAAGTACCTATGGCCCTACAGATTTTTATATTGAAGAAAATAAAGATGGGAGTAAAACAATTTGGGTAAGTGAACTAGAAAGAATGTTCCGTACAAAGGGAATGGCTGGTTTTACGCTGCATCCAGATAAAGCATATATAGAAATTAAAGCTCAATTATATAACAGAACACCACATCCGCAAACTTTTTTGTGGTGGGCAAATCCTGCTGTTGCAGTTAATGATCATTATCAATCTGTTTTTCCACCAGATGTAAATGCAGTTTTTGATCACGGGAAAAGAGATGTTTCTGAATTCCCAATTGCAAAAGGAGAATACTATAAAGTAGATTATTCACCAGGAACAGATATTTCTAATTATAAGAATATTCCTGTGCCAACAAGTTATATGGCAATTACGTCTAAATATGATTTTGTTGGAGGTTATGAAAATGATTCTAAAGGAGGTTTATTGCATATTGCAGATCATAATGTATCTCCTGGAAAGAAACAATGGACTTGGGGTAATGGAGATTTTGGAAAAGCATGGGATAGAAACTTAACAGATGAAGATGGGCCTTATATCGAATTAATGTGTGGAGTTTACACGGATAATCAACCGGATTTTACGTGGATGCATCCGTATGAAGAAAAGAGTTTTAAACAATATTTTATGCCATATTACAACGTAGGTGTTGTGAAAAATGCGACGAAAGAAGCAATGGTAAATTTAGAAATTGTAGATGGCAAAGCACGTGTAAAAGTTCACGTAACTTCTACATATAATAATGGGGTTATCTCTTTAAAAGGTGAAAATGGTGTTTTATTTGAAAAGATTGTTCAATTGTCTCCTAGAAATGGTTTTGACCAATTAATAGAAATAAACGGAGCTAAATTTGAAGATTTAGAAATAGTTGTTTTAGATAAAACAGGGAATGTTTTAGTTTCTTGGACACCAGATAAAAATCTACCAACTGAAATTCCAGAACCTGCAAAAGCAGCTTTAGATCCTAAAGAGATAGAGAGTGTAGAAGCCTTATTTTTACAAGGTTTACATTTAGAGCAATACAGACACGCAACTTTTAACCCGATGGATTATTACGAAGAAGCGTTAAGAAGAGCTCCAGGTGATGTGCGTTGTAATAATGCAATGGGACTTTTATATTTAAGAAAAGGACAATTAGAAAAAGCGGTTTCTTATTTTGATACAGCTATTGATACATTAACAAACCACAACCCGAATCCTTATGATGGTGAACCTTATTTTAACAGAGGTATTGCTCTTAATTTTTTAGGTAAAAAAGAGGATGCTTATGCAAGCTTCTTTAAAGGATGTTGGAATGCACAATGGCAAGATGCTGGTTATTTTAACTTAGCACAAATAGATACGTTTAGAGGAGATTTAACAAAAGCGTTAGACTTAATAGATAGGGCTTTAATTAAAAACTGGCATAACCACAAAGCAAGACATTTAAAAGTAATTATTTTAAGAAAATTAGGTAAAATAGACAAAGCAAATAAGTTAATAGATGATTCTTTAGAAATTGATAAATTCAATTTTGGAGTATTATATGAGCGTTATTTAATCTCAAACAAACAAGAAGATTTACAAGCTTTTAAAGATATTATTAGAGGTTATGCACATAACTATAACGAGTTTTCTTTAGATTATGCAATGGCAGGTCAGTTTGATGATGCAATTTCTTTACTAAAAATATTTACTAATGATAATGATATAGTTTACCCAATGGTTTATTATTTTATGGGTTGGTATTATGATCAAAAAGGAGATACATCCAATGCTTTAGAATATTATGAAAAAGCTTCTAAAATGCCAGAAGATTACTGTTTTCCTAATAAGATAGAAGAGGTGTTGGCATTGCAAGCAGCTACTAAAGTAAACCCTACGGATGCAAAAGCATTTTATTATTTAGGTAATTTTTGGTACGCAAATAGACAATACAAAGAAGCACAAAATTGTTGGGAAGAATCAGTAAGGTTAGATGATGCATATGCAATTACACACCGTAATTTGTCTTTATTGTATTTCAATAAAACAGATCAAAAAGAATTAGCTAGAACTCATTTAGAAAAAGCTTTTTCTTTAGATAATACAAATGCTCGTTTACTCATGGAGTTAGACCAATTTTACAAAAAAATAAATATTGATGTTGACAAAAGATTGGCTCTTTTAGAAAATAATTTAGAATTAACAGAATTTAGAGACGATTTATATTTAGAAAGAATTTCATTATATAATATTAAAGGAGATTTTGAAAAAGCTGCTGTACTTTTAAACCAAAGACAGTTTCATCCTTGGGAAGGAGCTGAAGGTAAAGTGCCTTTTCAGTATTTAACAATTCAGGTAGAATTGGCTAAAAAGCATATTAGCAATGCTAATTTTGAAAAAGCAATTGAATATTTAGAGCAAGCACAAATTTACCCTCATAATTTAGGTGAAGGAAAGTTACAAGGAGCCCAAGAGAACGATATACATTATTGGTTAGGTTGTGCCTATGAAGGTTTAGGGAAAATAGAAGAAGCTAAAAAATATTTTGAATTAGCTTCTAAAGGTTTAAGTGTGCCAAGTCCTGCAATATTTTACAATGACCAACAACCAGATAAGATATTTTATCAAGGTTTGGCATTGTTAAAATTGGGTAAAAATAAAGAGGCAAACCAGCGTTTTGATAATTTAATAAATTATGGAAATGAGCACATGAATGACGATGTAAAGTTAGATTTCTTTGCAGTTTCATTACCAGATTTATTAATTTGGGAAGAAGATTTAAATGTAATTAATAAGATTCATTGTAACTATCTTATTGGTTTAGGTCAGTTAGGAAAAGGGTTTCAAAATGAAGCAATTAAAACGTTTAAAAAAGTAACAGATATGAGTTTATATCATTTACCAGCTCACATTCATGCTAATTTTAAAGAAAGTTTCTTGAATAATTAAAGTATTGTTTTAAAATAAAAATTATGAAAAACCTTTTTTTAATATTACTTTTTTTGATGAGTGATTCAAAATAATAGTGCAACAGAAAATTAAATATTCAAAATAAAAATATAGAAATGAAATATATAAACTCAATTAATAACATATTGAATGTCAAGCAATTTAGTTTTTTACCAGTAATAGTGGTTATACTGTTAATTGTCACAAGTTGTAATAAAGCTAAAGTGGAAAAGATAGATTTATCTGGTATTTGGGAGGTAAAGTTAGATTCAACCAATATTGGAGCATCAGATAATTGGGCGGCAAGAAAGTTTAAAGGGTCTAAAATAGAATTACCAGGAACATTAGATGATGCAGGTCTTGGAAAACCGAATACCCTAGTGCCAGCCATTAATAATTATGTAATGTCTAATTTAACTAGAAAACATCAGTATATTGGTAAAGCTTGGTATCAAAAAGAAATAGAAATACCTAATTCATGGGATGCGCAAAAGATTATTTTGAGTCTAGAACGAATTATTTGGGAGTCTTCAATCTATGTTGATGGTGAACTTTTAGGTTCTGCTAATAGTTTGGTTGGTGCTCATGAATATGATCTAAGCAAAAACTTAACACCAGGAAAACATTTACTTACCATTGTGATAGATAACTCTAATAAGTTTCCAAATATTAATGTAACAAGTACAAAATATCCTGATAAGGTAAATCAAAATATGGCTCATGCCTATACAAATCACACTCAAATTAAGTGGAATGGAATATTAGGTGATATTACATTAAAAGCTTTAAATAAAAACTACCCTAAAAATTTACAAGTTTACCCTAATTCAGAATTAAATAAGTTGAAAGTTACATTTCAACAAACAATAGCTGAAGATGAAATGGTAAACTGTATTATAAAATCTGTTGATGGGGAAGACGTTTTTAACGAAAAAGTTTCAGTAACAAAACAAGTAGATGGTACCGTTGGTTTTGAAATATCTAAACTTGAAAATCTTAAATTATGGGATGAATTCAATTCAAATTTATATACCGTTGAGGTTATTACAAATTCAGGTAATGTTGAAACTACGTTTGGGTATAAGTTTGTGAGTTCAAAAGATGGAGATTTATTACTTAATGGTAAACGTATTTTTCTTAGAGGAAATTTAGAGTGTGTAATTTTTCCATTAACAGGTTATCCACCAACTGAGAAAGCTGATTGGGCAAAACTAATTAAGCAAGCGAAAGATTATGGACTAAATCATTTGCGTTTTCACTCATGGTGTCCACCAAAAGCGGCTTTTGAAGCAGCTGATGAGGCAGGTTTTTATTATCAAGTAGAGCTACCACATTGGAGTTTGAAAGTAGGTGAAGATGCTAATACTACAGCTTTTTTAAAAGAAGAAGCTCTAAAGATAATTAAAGATTATGGTAATCATCCGTCATTTGTTTTAATGGCTTTAGGTAACGAACTACAAGGAGATATTAATGTTTTAAATACTATGGTTGCTGAATTAAAACCAAAAGATAATAGGCATCTTTATGCAACTACGGCATTTTCTTTTCAGAAACCAACAGGTACAAGACCAGAAAAAGAAGATGAGTTTTTTATTGCACAATGGACAGATAAAGGATGGATTCGTGGGCAAGGAATTTTTAATGATAAACCGCCTCACTTTAATGCAGATTATACCTCGGGAAGTGCACATATTGACATTCCTTTAATATCGCATGAAATTGGACAATATTCGGTTTATCCTGATATGAGTGAAATTTCTAAATACACGGGCGTTTTGGAGCCACTTAATTTTATAGCTGTAAAACAAGATTTAGAAAAAAAAGGTTTGATTGATTTAGCGCCAGATTTTACACATGCATCAGGTAAGTTGGCAGCACTATTATATAAAGAAGAAATAGAGCGTGCTCTAAAAACACCAAGTTTTGATGGCTTTCAATTATTACAACTACAAGATTTTCCTGGTCAAGGTACTGCTTTGGTTGGTTTACTTAATGCTTTTTGGGAATCTAAAGGTATAATTTCAGCTGAAGAATTTAGCCAATTTAATAGTGAATTAGTTCCACTAATAAGGTTTGAGAAAGCTATTTATGAAACAGGAGAATCTTTTAAAGCATCAATAGAAATTGCAAATTTTTTCCAAGAAAAACAAAATCAAATAATAGATTGGGCTATAACTGATGAAACCGGAGAGGTAGTTAAAAAAGGGAGTTTTAAAGATGTTAATTTATTGATTGGAAATAACATTAATTTAGGTTCTATTAATTATAAAATAGACGCTAAATCAGCTGAAAAATTAACTGTAACAGTTAATTTGAAAGGAACGAAATATAAAAATAGTTGGAATATTTGGGTCTACCCAAAAGAGGTACATGAAAATGATGAAAATATTTTAATAACGTCTTCTTTTCAGGATGCTTTAAAAGGATTAAGTATAGGGAAGAGTGTATTTTTAAATCCAGATTATAAAAATTTACAAGGTATTGAAGGACGTTTCGTACCTGTTTTTTGGAGCCCAGTTCATTTTCCAAATCAACCAGCTACAATGGGGCTTTTATTAGATGATAAACATCTAGCTTTTTCAAGTTTTCCAACAAGTACTCATACAGATTGGCAATGGTGGGATTTATGTATAAATTCAAAATCTATAATTACAGATTCGTTGAATGTAACACCAATAGTGCGAGTTATCGATAATTTTGTAACCAATCATAATTTAGCAACAGTTTTTGAAGCCAAAGTAGGTAAAGGAAAGTTAATCTTTTCATCAATTGATTTGATGTCCAATTTAATTGATAGACCTGTAGCTAGGCAGTTGAGATTTAGTTTGCTAGAATATATGAATAGTAATGAGTTTAATCCATCTAAAAATTTAGATTTTGAAAGTTTAAAAAAAGTTTTTTTGAATAAAAAGAAAAGTGATTTTTCTACTGAAGATATTTATCAGTAAATTTAATTTTTAATGTAATTTGTATCAACAAAATATTGTATAATTAAAAGTTAAACCTGTACATATAATTTACTATTTTTATAGAACGGGAGTCCAATAAGTATGTTTTCAAAGTACTGGATTTCAAGCTTGTAATATGCAAGGTTTTTACAATTGTAGCTCAAGCCTATAAAAATATCTTTTTATAGGCTTAGATTTATCTTGTAAAATATCCTGTTTGAGATATAAATAAATTCCATATAGGTAGTTAATTGTTTTATTTCGTTAATTTTCATCAGGTTGAATCCAATCTGCATTTCTAATAAATAGAATATATTGGGCATAATCTGTTGTATTGGTGCCTTCAATAATATCATACGCATCCCAAATGGTTACTAGTTTTTTAACTTTTGTTCCTCTTGTAGAGTTTAAATAAGGCGAATTTTTAGCATCTAATTTTAGTAAACTTATAGTGTTTGGTTTTGTTACTTTTTTATAGTCAGCAATCCCTTTTATGTACATAAACAATCTGTTGTCTTGCGAATACTTAAACTTTGTAAATGCCTTGCCTTTATCTTGCATAAATTTTGGCAAGGCTCTACTATCTACAGTTAATTTAGAATCTACATATAAACTGTTTAAGCTTACCATTTTATTGGTATATGGTAATGTAGTATCTTTTTTTACACGTCCTGCAAAAGTATAGTGGTATGCTTGTAGCGTATGTGAAAACCCAAATCCGCCATAAATATTCTTATTTTTCCATTGATTTTGAGTAAATAAACGTTTAAAATTTTGATACATAAATTTATCTCTACTTCTGTTTTCTTTGTAATTCGCTAGATTAAATGCAATGTTTTTTAATAGGTTAAAAGTACTTTCATCAAAAGAAGATTTTTCGTTTTCTAATATAGTCTCAAGTTCTGTTTTAGACCAAGAAATTAATGCGTCATTATCACTCTGAATCTCATTGTGATATTTTTTAGGAAGTTTCTCTTTCAATAATTTTCTAACCAAATCAAAGTCTGCTATTCTGTCTACACCCACAAGTTTAAATTTTGAGTTTTCAGGAAGTTGATGGTAATAGGCTCTCATTTTTTTCCATTTATTTCTGTATTGTTCAGAAATACTTCCTATAAAAACAGGCCATTTTTTTAATATATTTTTAAGTTCAATTTCATTAGAACCTTTAATATATTCTTGCAAGTAATATCCTTGGGCCATATCCATTTCAGCCAAATAAACATCTACTTTTATTTTTTTATTGATTTGACTGAATACTGCAAAATCAATTCTTGGTGATGTTTCTACTTCGTGTACTTCACCTACTAAAAAAAGTTTATTTTGATAAAAATGATCATCTAGTGAGTTAAACTGAAGAGAATCTTTCATTTTAACGACTTCCGTATTTTCTTTTAAATAGCTAACATATTTATTAGAAGAGCAGCTAGAAAATAGTGCGATAGACATTACTAAGATAACAAGTGTTGAAGTTTTCATTTTGATTGTTTTTTTAAATTCTCTACAAATAGAAAACATAAAAACAAAAGCAAAAAATAAGTGTGACTAACTTGATGTCTTTGGTATAAAATTGAAGCGTGTGGGCTAATTTTGAAGCTCTTGGGACGAATTTGAAAGCCTATTACTTAAGGCTTTATAATAAAGTTGAGAGATTGGAATGATTTCTTCTGATGCTGTAATTCTTATAAAACGTTTTCTCGCATTTCCTTCTACAGTTTTAAGATAATCTAGATTTACCAAGTACGATCGATGCACTTGCCAAGCATTAGGTAACTGTTTCATAATATTAGATAATGTATTTCGAAACGTTTTTTGTGCTACACCTTTTTCTGTTTTAAAATAAACATCTACATAATTTTGTTGTGCTCTTGCAAAAATAAAATCGGATTCTAAAATGCTTAAAGTTTCAGATTTATTATTCCCAGTAATGGTTATTGAGTTGATTTTTTTAGTATTCTTTTTATTGCTTAATGGAACTTCTATAACACCATACTTAGAGCGTAAATAAAGCCATATAGGCACTACAATTGGTGTAAATGGCAAACAGAATGCTTTAGCAAAACCCCAAATTGCTTTTAAAGTAAATGTATGTAGGTTGCTAACTATTAAAAAATGATAAAAGAAAGCAAAAACAAAGATTAGAAAGAGCGTTATTGTTATATAAAGAAATTCATTAACTACAAACCAACGGTTAGTTTGCTTTTTATAAACATAGTTTTCAATAATATGCGCTAGTAGTAAAGGAATTATAATGCAAAGAGCATAGCCTGATAGGATGATATATTTGTAAGAAAACGTATTACTATTATCAAAAGGTTCTAGGCTTATTAACAGTAATGGTACTAATATTCCTAACACTACAGAAATCAAAAAAGTATGTTTCCAGCTTTTTGTATATGCAATAGTCTTATTTAATGAAATCATTAGTTATTAAAATTGTTTTATGTTTAAGTCAACTTGAAGTTGTTGAATATTAAAATCAGTTTTTAATTAAATCTAAATGTTTTTTACAAGGTTTAGTAACGTTGATTTTGCTCAAAGTTAATTAAAAATTCTAAACATTTTTTTAAAGCAAAATTAAGATGGTATATGCACCGTTGTAGATGAAATTTTATAAGTGTTGATTAAAGAGACGTTCACCAGCTATTTTAGTTGGAAGCGTCTATTTTATAATACTACTTTTTCTAATTATTATTACATCAATTAAAATAGTGCTTAAGATTATTTACTTTTAGTTTGTGTTTTATTTAAGTTCTTTTTAATTGACTGTAATTATATTATCAAGAAGCCAATTAAAATTGATAGAGTCAATTGTTTTAGAATTTTTAATTATAGAATATTGATATTTTTCTCACTAACTACCTTTTATTGATAGCTTTAATTATTCTATCTTCCTTAATTAAAACATCTTTCATTAAAAGTTGATATGGAAATTGTTTATGCTTTGAATTTTTAAAAGCTTCAAGTATTCTTAATAGAGAAGAAGCTGTTATTAATGATAAATTTAACTCAAAATCAACATCACAATCGTTTACAAACTCATCACTGAAATCTGGTGCAACTAATAATGATTTCACAACATTATGTCCGTTTCCAGTTGCTAAATCAATGTATGATTTCATTTGTCGTGTCACTGAACTAAATTTATTGTAACCACTTTCCTTAACAGTTTTACACTCAATAATTATTAATCCATTGTCTCCTAAATTTAAAACAAGGTCAATTTTATTCTTTTTAGTATTAAGTTTCTTTTTTAAATCTTCATCAACATTAAATCCAAGTTTTTCAAATATTGTTTTTGTAATGTCTTCGAATTTTATTCCTAATTCTGCTTCTTTTAAGCTTATTCCATTATCTTTTAATGCGTTTAAGTTTCTAAACCCTATATTTTCATAATTTTCGATAAATAAATTATCTGCATCTTTATAACCATCGAGGATGTTTAAAATAGGATTTCCTCGTTTCTTTAAGTTGTATTTTTCACAAAAAACAAGAAGTTCTTTTTTATCTATTATATCGAGTATATCTCTAGGTTTAATATTGAAATCTAATAAATATTCACTTTTTAATACAAATTCATCTTGCATTTCAAATTCTGCTCGAATAATCTTATTAAGACTAGGGAAAGTCTCGTTTAGATCAGAAAGTAATTGGCTATATCCGTCTATTGAAATTCCAACTTTTTCATCTTTTTCAATTTCATCGAAGTATGCAATTAAATTACTTATTTTTTCATCTATAGTAGTCCCTTTTAAATTACCTGAGATTTCAAATCCTTTACTCCAAACTTCATTGACAAATTTTTTCTTATCAGTTAATGAAGTTCCTTCTTTATGAAGCTCATTTGAGAGTAATTTTGAAAATGAAATACCTTCGTTGATAATATTTTTAATTTTTTCATTAAGAGGTAATTTAATATCTATGTTGTGATTTCTACAGACAAGATTAATTTGAGGCTCTCTTAATTGTTTTAAAAATCTGCGATAAAATTTGTCTGCAACTTGTTTTTTACGAATTTTTCTTAAAACCCTAACAATTTCGTCAGCGACATAAACTTGTCTATTTTTTTTGGAGTAAAAAATTAAACCTACTGATTTTAAGTCGCTGATAACTTGTTCAATTTGTAATTTAGTAGGAGGGATAACAATGTAATTTATTAACTTAATTTCTTCTTGTGATAGCTCAAGTTCATTTGATAAAGTTAATAAAATAGATAATTCATCATTTGTTATTTTTGTATCTCTATTACAAACATTATCATTAAAATATGCTGTATTTACACAGGCTTTATAAACTAAATAATCACGTTTTCTTTGAATGTCAATATCTGATTTATCATTATTAAGTTTTTTAATTAATTCAGTTGTTTTCTTTTTAATGCCTTTAATTTCTTTTTCGTAGAGATTTGTAAACCAATCTTCTTTAATAAGATTATGTCCATCTCTGATAATAATATCGATTAGAATATCAAGTTGAGAAGTTGTATTCACAAATTCTTGTTTTATTACTTCTGTAAATTCATTAGTAATTAGGTTAAATACTTTAGCAATATTTATATTATCAATAGTTTTTAAGTTATTGTTATTGTCTGATAATATTTTATCAATTTCTTTGTAATTACTCGGATGATTTGAAATTATATTATCAATGATTTTTAGGAATGAGTTCTTTTCAAGCGAGTTTACATTATCTAATATTTTTTCTAATTTCATAGTCTTTTGTTTTTATAAAGTAATTTGTCAATTTTTTTTTCTAATAAATCAATTTTAATTTCAAGTGTATCATTATTATCACTAACCATAGCATCTACAAAAATTGAATTAACAAGAGATAGACCAAAGATACCTCCCGAGATTACAACAAAAATAAAATACAAGTATGTGAAAAAGGATGTTGTAGGTGTTAAGTTATGGGTTATTAAGTCTGGAATTTCGTACCACCCTTCAACAGTAAAAATTTTGAACGTAGTATAAAGAGAATTTAGTGGGTTTCCAAAATGTTCAGGTGAAACTCCTTTAAAAAGATAGAAGGATAAGATGCTAATTATGAATATGTAAATTATAAATCCAATAAAAACGAAAACAGATGCTTTTAATGCTCTGTTAATACCTTTTATTAGATGTTCTATTCCTGGGATAAATTTTAAAAATCTAAATGATTTAAAAATTCTCATAACTCTAAATACAAGTAAGAAACTTAAATTTGTAATTTCTAAATTTCCAATAAAGGCAATTAATGAAGGAATTGATAATGCAATTAAAATAAAATCAAATTTTCTCCAATTAGAATTAAAATAACCTTTTATTCCAAATTCTTTAAATTTTACGATTAGCTCGGTAATGAAAAGAACTGTTATTAGATTATCTGTTAAAGCTAGTGTAAATCTATTGCCTAAAGACATTTCAAACCCACTTAGAAATATTGTTACGGCATTTATAAGAATTAATAGAAGTATAAATTTATCGTTTAGAAATAGTTTTGTTGTCATCCTATATTTTCTTCTTTTTTATAGATTTGTTAGAATTATAGCAACCTAATTAGTACATGATATAGTATTTTTTTTACCAATTATTTACATTTTTTTTATTCATTTAGTATCCAAATTAGAGACTTTTCTTGCTCTAAAATGTATTATGTTTTTTTTTAGGTTCGTATGAATATTTACATATCAATTCACCAAGATTTAAGTTCTCTATTTTTATAGAGTATATAATTACTCGAAAAATACAATAATTAAATATTTTAATGTTACGGATTTCCGTAGAGGTAAGTTACTTTTATTAAACTAAAAAAGCCTCTCATAAACAATATATGAGAGGCTTTCTGTATTTTAGGTTTTGTAATTTTATAAATCGTACTGATTTACTCCATCTACAATTCTGTTTCTAAATTCAAGAATATCATTAGCTTTATAACTAACACCATTAAATTCGAAAGAATAGTTTAGTTTAACCTCACGTGTTTCTGGATTATAAGATGACCCACCGTCGTCTATAACAGGAACACCACCTTCTGCTGTGCTTATGCTTATTGAGTTGTCATCAGCTATAGTAATATATAGCTTTTTATCAGCTCCTCTTAAGTCCGTAAGACCGTCATAAGACAAAGTATTTGGAGAAACCATAGTTAATTCTAAGGCATCTGTAATTTCACCTGGATATTCAATAGTTTCTTGTGTTGTTCCATCATTTTTTACAAATTGTCCTTTTTGAACGTAGTTACCATATAATTGATTGATATAGGTAAAGGTAATCATGGATGTTTTGTAATCTGTTAAAATAGAATCTGCTTTTACTACATTGTCTAATTCAAACCCTAAAGCATAATTATTGCCAAGAGATAATGCGTCATTAAGAAAGTTGATAGAATCTGCTTTTACATAAACAAACCCTTGAGTTTTACCTGATGGAATAATTATTTTATTATTTGCAGGGTTTCCTTCACTATCTACAAGGCTATAATAATTTGAAGGTAAAACAGTGCGACCTTGATCTGTTACAAGTGCATCATTTAACGAAAATGTTACTTCTACATTTTCAGAATTAGAAAGTCTTCCACCTAGTACAACACCAACTCCAATTTGCATTCCTTCACCCATTATAAAAGTACGGTCAATTGTTGGTTTTGGTAAGTAAACTGAAGTAAATTCAAATTCATCTTCAACAAAATCATCATAACACGATACAATACTAAGTCCAATTATAACCAATACCAATAATTTGGAAATAGATTTTAATTTGTTATTTTTCATAATCTTTATGTTTAATTTTTTTACCATCCTTGGTTTTGTTTCAAATTTGTGTTTATAATTAGTTCATCATAAGGTAAAGGTAAATAATAGTTTTTATTTCCATAACCTCTTGCTTCCACTTGTATATTGTCATAAGAAAAAGTTTCATCTTCGTTTTTAGTGATTTTAACACCATTAACGTTTTCTATATTTACAATATCTTTCCATCTTCTTAAATCGTGAAATCTTTCACCTGTAAAACATAATTCTATACGTCTTTCATTTTTTATTAAATTTTCAAAAAGATTTGCATCAGCGGCAGCTTCATCTAAATATGGATCTGATGTAAAACCAGCTCTTTTTCTAATTTCAGCGATAACTTCTTTTGCAGAATAATTTAAACCTGGAGGAGCAGTTTCTGCTTGTCCGTATGCATTATAAACAGCTTCAGCATAACTTAAGTAAATATCTGTTAAACCTAATTGAACATACACTTTTGGTAGTGTAGTTGTAGCATTAATTGCTGATGGGTCAAAATTTAGGTTGTTTAAATATTTCTTTAAATAATACCCTGTTCTTGTACCTTCGTTAGGAATAAACCCTCCAAAATTATCTAAACCTCCTTCAAACATTTCTAAAGCATTGTAATTTGTACAATTTTCAGATTGAAAGCATTGGTCTCCGTTGTAAAATATAAATTTATAAAATCTATTATCTCTAGAGCTATAAGGTGTTGCTGGGTCATATAAACTTGAAGCATTGCTTATAGGATATCCGTTTGAATCTGGAAATGCATCCACTAAGTTTTGTGAAGGATTTACTTCCCCTTGTCCGTATAAAGTTGGAGGATATAGGCGTTGTTCTAGTGAATTGTTATTTCTAGAATTACGCATTCTCCAAATTTGGTCTGGGTTGTCTTCTCTACTATTGTTAAAAGGTTGTAAAGATTTTAAACCACCATTTTGCTCAATTACTTCATGTGCATATTCTGCTGCCAATACCCATTTAGAGTTGTCATTTGATGGGTTAAAAGCAGGACTTGCAGCAAATAGGGCTACTTTAGCCTTTAATGCATAAGCAGCTAAACCACTTGCTCTACCTGTTTCAAGGTCGCTATATCCAGGGTTGTCATTTTCACTCCCTGAATATATAAGTGGAAGATTTTCAATAGCAACATCTAAATCTGCCATAATTTGGTCTACACACTCATCATAAGTATTTCTACTTAATGTAGCATATTCTTCATTTTCTAAAGTTCCATTTACAATTGGAAAACCAAGCATAGTTCCATCTGCAGATGGTCCACCATATATTTTTAACAATTCCCATTCGGCCCAAGCTTTTAAGAAATGTGCTTCTCCATAATATCTAGCAACAATTTTATCGCTAAAAGGTTGGCTTGCTTCAGATGGTAAATAAGGTAATCCTGCGTCATGAACCAAATCTATATATTGATAAACTTGTCTAATATTATTATAAGATTGTTGCCAAACATAATTGTAAGGGTGACTTTCAGCTGCTCCCCAATTGTTATTTGCATAATTTGTTTCTGAAGAATTTAAAACTCCATTATCTGTTAGGTACTCAACTGAAAAATCAGTAAAATATCTAAAAGAGTAATCCGTGTAAATATCTTCAATAATACCTCTAGATCGTAATCCAGAAGTTATAACTTCTTCTTCTGATGTGTATTGAAGTGTATCTTCTAAAAAATCATTACACCCTGTAATGCAGAGCATTAATGTAATAATTATTAATATGTTTTTAGTTAATTTCATTTTTTTTTATGTTTTAACTTATTAAAAATTAATAGTAGTACCTAAAGAGAAAGTTTTCATCATAGGGTATTCAGAAAAACCAGCACTTGGGTCTTCTGGATCTAAATCTTTCATTTTACTAAATACTGCCAAATTAGTACCTCTTAAAAATATTTTTACGTTAGATAATGGAGTGTTAGCGATTAATGTTTCTGGCATTGCATACCCTAATTCTAAGTTTGCAATTTTAAAAAAGCTTCCATCTAATATCCAATAATCAGAGTTTTTGTAATTATTAATACTAGTTAAAGTACTTAATCTAGGGTTTGCATTTCCATTAGGTAAATCATTATTTACACTTCCATAATAGTTACCTAAACCGCTGTGTTTGTAGTATGAATATGAGTTTAAATTAATATCATATCCTGCAACACCCATACCTGTAATATCTAGATTGAAATTTTGGTATTCAAATCCAACACTAATACCATAATTATATCTTGGAGTGCTGTTACCAATAGCTTTTTGATCTCTAGTATCAATTATATTATCACCGTTTAGGTCAACATATTTAATATCTCCAATTTGTACGTCTCCAAATTGAGGTAGTGCATCACCAATATTTTCTGCTGTAAAAAGTCCATCACTTACATAACCTGTAATTAGATCTTGAGCTTTACCTTCTTGTAATCTGTATTCGTCTGGATATTGAACTTCAGCTATTTTTTGTCCTATAGATTTATAGTGTCCAACATTTGCACTTATATAATACTTTAAAGCATTTGTGTTGTTGTTAAAAGTTACACTAGAGTTAAACCCTTTATTTCTACTTTGTTTGTAGTTTAACTGAGGTAAATACACATCATTTCCTAAGGCACTTGCATAAAGTTGACTTGCTTTTACAACTTGATTGTTAACTTCAATATCAAAGTAATTAAAATCTAATCGTAATTTTTTAAGCAGTTGTAATTCTATACCAGCAAATAATTGATTGTATTCAACCCAATCAATAGCTTCATTACCTGTTGTACTTAATCTATATCCTAGCTCATCTTGTGATGGGTTTCCTGTTGTACCAAGAAAAGTAGTACCATTGTTTCTACCACCACTCCAAGTATCTAAATATAAAAGAGTTTCAAAACCATATTCGGTTCCTACTATACCATATGATGTTCTAAATTTTAAGTAATCTATTACGTTATTATCTTTTAAAAATTCTTCATTTGATGCTACCCAGGCTGCACCAAAAGTAGGGTAATATTTAGTTTTATTTTCATCAAGAAATCTTGAACTACTACTAGAGTTTAGATTGGCATATAAAATATATTTATCTTTTAGAGCGTACGCACCATTTAAGTTTAATGTTATATTACGTTTATCTGTTTGACTAGAATTAGTATTTGGTTGATAATATAAAAGATGATTTAAATTTAAATTTAAGACACTTTCATCAAATTTTTTGATGTAGCTAAAATTACCTCCATAAGCAAAATCTCTTTGAATTGCACCTCCTGTTCTTCCAACAGATAGGTCTAAATATTCATTTTTATTTACTTTTAAAGCTAAAGAATCTTGCCCTGTAATATCTTGAAAGTTTTCTAGGGTGTACAAACCAGGAGTATTATTAGTAACTAAAGAGTGTGCATTATAAGTTTTCATCATAATGTATGTACTATAGGAAAGGCCTTCAACAAATTTTCCAAAATCGAAATCCATACCCAAATCAAAAATCATATTAGAAGTATAATCTGTTCTTGTTCCTCCATTTTCTAATTCTGATAATAAATTAGTTTGATATTGATTATTAACAACATAAGCAGAGTCTCCAACTTTTAAAGGGAAAGCGTTTGCTGGTGTGTTTGTTATCCAACTAAACGTATCGTTAGGTCCAATTACAGGTCTGTCGTTAAGTCCAAATCTACCATAAACACTAGCATGAGCTTTTAAAATATCATTAATTTTTGTATTAATTTTAGTTCTAAAAGTAATGTTTCGACCATCAATTGCTCCAATTTTTTCTAATCCTTTCCAGTCTGAATAACCTAGAAAAGCACTGTATGTAAGATCTTCTTTTCCACCGTATAAGTTAAGAGATAAATAATTAGATGGAGTAGAGTCTTCTAAAAATGTTTCTTGAGAATCTATATTTGGAAAATTAATTGGGTCTGAACCATTTTTGTATGCTTCAATAGCTTCTGGGCTATATATATTAGCTAATCCATCATTATTTGCCGCTTGGTTTACTACAGTTGCATACTCTGCAGCCGATAATAAATTAGGCAAGTGAGAAGGTGTGTTATAAGAATTTTGATAATTAACTTCAATTACTGGTTTACTAGGTTTATTCCCTTTTGTAATTACGTAAATAAGTCCATTATCACCTAAATTTCCTAACAAAGAGTTAAAAGTTGCATCGTTAAGTACTATTACTTCCTCTATATCTCTTAAATCAACTTGTAAACCTCTAGGTTGACCATCGATTAATACGTTAGGAGTACCGCCATTTAGGGTATATGAATACCCACCATTTCCTGGGGTGTTACTAGTTCTAATAATTCTTAATCCAGGTACTTTTCCTCTTAATGAGTTCATTAAATTATCACCACCTGATTTTCTTAATTCATCACCAGAAATTCTAAAGATAGCACCAGTTGTTTGTGTAATGTTAAAAACTCCAAATGGTGTTTTTAGAAATTCATCATTATTTGTTATTTGTTGCGAATCTTCTTGAGCTGCTACACTTTTTAATGGGGTATTTTGAGCTACACCAATATTAATAGCGAGAACATTAAATACGCAGAAAACAAAACCTTTTAATTTTTTTATGGTTATTTTCATTTGTTTTATTTTATAGTTTTAAGTTAGATGTTTTAGATATAGTCTTTAAAAAAGATATATTACCAGCCATCTGTTTGTCTAAATGTTGGTACTGCTTCAATTTCTGAACTAGGAATTGGCCACCAATAGTTTCTTTCACTAAATGTTTTTCTTAAATCTGTGCGCTCTACATTTTCATAACTAAATCCTGATGGGTAAATTTCTGATTCTCCACCTTGCCAACGCATTTCTAAAAATTCAACTTTTAAGTTTTCTTCTAAATGAGCCGTTTTCCATCTTCTTATATCATCATATCTAAAACCTTCAAAACATAATTCAATAGCACGTTCATTTCTAATTCGTTCTCTTAGACCATCTTTAGAACCAGAGTATTTAGCATTTACATTAGGCATTCCCACTCTGTTTCTTATTTTATTTACAGCATCAAGGGCAGATAAGCTTGCTCCTGGTGCAGTTCCTCCTGGACCATAAGCTTCATTTGCAGCTTCAGCATAGTTTAAATAAATTTCAGACATTCTAAACACAATATTATTTGCATAGTAGTCTAAGTGACCTTTCCAACCAGATGTTAAATAATATCCATTTGGAATCCATTTTCTTATACGTAACCCGGTTGTATTTAAAACTTGCCAGTATCTATTAGTTGGTGTTGCAGGGTCATGAATGTCTAATCCTAGTTTACCTTCTTCATTTACAATTGCTAAATCAGCAGCACCTGAATTGTTTACGGCATTTGCAGTAGTTACTGTCCATGGAACTCCATCAAATAAAATTGCATTGTAAAATCTAGGATCTCTATTAATAAATGGTTCTTGAGGGTTGTATGAAGGGTCGTCTTCAATTGGAAGACCACTTTTTGTTTCAAATTTTTCTATAAAATTAGCTAATGCTCCAATATTCATTGGGTTATTGTTACCTTTTGCTATGTCAAACCCTGTTGTTAAATATGTTCTAGGAAGCGGAACTAAAGTTCCACCACCACCAGCAGTAAAATCATTTACCTCCATAAAAATTACTTCTTGAGGTAATGTCTTTGATTTACCTGCTCCAACAAATACATTTCGATAAGGTAGTAAAGCTTCTGGTTCTGGAGTAAATAGATCAGCTCCATTATGGTCAACGTCTATACTGTTAGCACTGCTTGCGTCTACAAGGTTGTATAAACCATTTTCATTTGCATAATTAATTAGGTCTGAAGCAGCAGTTGCAGCATCTATCCAAGGTTGTTGGTCGTTTGAAGTATTTACTAAAGGACTGGCAGCAAATAATGTAATTCTAGATTTTAGAGCCATAGCAGCACCTCTTGTTGGTCGTCCTACATTTTCAGATTCCCATGCTATTGGAAGTAAGCTTATAGCAAGATCTAGATCTTCTAACATATCTGCTAAATTACTAGCATAAGTTTCTCTTTCTCGTTCTAGAGGTTCGTTAAGACTTAAGTTTTCTTTTAAATAAACAAGACCTCCGTGACGTTTTGTTATTAAGTGGTAAAAATAGGCTCTTAAAAAATACGCTTGGCCAATTAAGCCGTTAACATCTTCTTCGGAAGCATTACTTATTTTATCACTATTTTCAAGAAAACTATTTACAGTTCTAATTCCTTTCCAAGATTCAAAATATCTAGATACAAAATTTGGTGTAGTAGCAGTTCCAGCTCCAGGTGATAGGTTCATTAAACCTAAATAATCTGAATTGGCGTACGACATATATCTTTGAGGTACACTATTACCCATTCTGCCAGGGTAACCTTCTCCAGACATTGTCATACCTGGAAGTATATCTGGGGTACTAGATTTAGCACTTACTTCAGAAATTAAGTAGGTGTAAGCACCATCTAAATATTTTTTAGCCAAATAAATGTCGCTAAATACATCGTTTTGGTCTAATGATTCGAAGGATTGTTCATTGTCTAAATAATCTTCACAGCTAATAAAAAGGCTTGCCAAGATTAAAATAAATGTATATTTTGTTTTTTTCATAATTTTAATTTTTAAAAGCTCATATTTAAACCTAGGTTAACTCTTTGTAGTAATGGGTAAGCACCTGGAGAATTTCCTTCAGGATCCGCATATTTCATGTCAGAAATGGTAAGAAGGTTGGTACCGCTAATATAAATTTTCAATAATTTAATACTTTTACTTTTTTCCATATTAAATTTATATCCAAGATTTACGCTTCGTAATTTAATATAGTCTAGACTAACAATTCTAGCTGTAGTAGCTGCTGCTAAATTAGGGTCGTTTACAATTGCATGTAAAGCAGGATATGCAGCATCTGGATTACTAGGTGTCCAATAGTCTAATTGGTCGTAACGCGCTGAAGAAACACCTTCTGGAAGTGCGTAAGCTAAACTTCCATTAACAAGACCTTTATGACCTTCAACACCGTTAATTAAGGCACTTAAAGACCAGTTTTTATAAGATCCATTTAATTTTACGCTATAACTGTGTTTAGGTGATTTTGGTAAATCAAATCGAATTTGATCTTCAATATTAGTACCTATTACTGTTCCATTTGCATTATAATCAATATATCTGTAATCTCCTAAACCTGGATCTCCTGCGTAAACTGGGTAGTTTACTAATTCATCAATATTTTGGAAATAACCATCTGTTTGTAGTAATGAAGATGCGCCGATTGGTTTCCCTTCAATTTTTGTATATTCAGGTGTACCAGCTCCATCCGAAGCACTTTTTAGAACTCTGTTTTCGTAAAAAGCATAAACAACAGATGCAGAATATTTAAACCCTCCTTCGGTGCTATTTTTGTAAGTTAAAGTAGCTTCAAGACCATGACTTTCTGTTGAGCCTAAGTTTCCAAAAGGAAGTCCGGTAACAAAACCAGCGTAACCAGGAATGGTAGCAGATGGTCTGGCAATTAAACCGTCTCTTTTATCTTTAAATACTTCAACCTCTCCAGATATTTCATTGTCAAAAAGTCCAAATTCAACACCTAAGTTTTGTTTTGTAACTGTAGACCATGTTAATTCTTCGTTTCCAAGTTGGGTTTCTCTAATAACAGATAAACGTCCTGTATCACCTTCTCCAAAGTTATATCTCCAAGTTGGTCTTATTGATGCAGTTCCACTTATATTATCATAGAAACTTAAATATTGCCAACGATTGGTTCCTAAACCACTTTTTGTTCCAGTTTTACCATTAGAATATCTAATTTTAAAATTGTTAAGAGCTGGTATGGCTTCTTCTACCCATTTTTCTTTAGCTAAATTAATACCTACAGAATATGATGGGAAAAACTTAAAACGTTGTCCTTCAGCAAAAGTTTCGTCACCGTTGTATGAACCATTTATTTCGAAAAAATAACGAGTATCATAGTTGTAAGTTGCTCTACCAACCCAAACTTCTTCATAATATGGGAAATCTGTGTTGTTAATTCTTTTATTACGACTAAAAGCACCTAAAGCTGTTACGTTATGTCTATCAAAAGAACGTTTATAATCAAATTGTGCTTTTGTATAAGATATTTCTTGAGTATTATTAATACTTTCACTTCCTAAATTAAAATCGTAAGGACGTTCGTAATCTGCACCTTCAAAAGAATCCCAAGTACCATCAGGTAACAAATCGTATCTATCTAGTCTTGTTTCTAAAGATGAGTCAAATTTTATTTCACTTTGTGTTTGGTAATTACTAATAAAGTTATATTTACCCGTAAATGTTAAACCTTCAGTAATAAAGTCTAAGTCTTGTTCTAACTGAAAATCAATAGAGAAAATTGTTTTTATAGTATTAGTTGATCCTTCAAGAAAAGTACCTATTGTACTACTTATTGGGAACCTTTTTTCTACCAATCCAGGGTAAAGAGGGTCTGGATAAAGTTCTAGAGCTTCTTCAGGGTAATATGGTACACTACTTCCTGGAGCAACTGTAAACAGCCTTAAAAAATCGTTGCTGACAGTTCCACGCGCTTTATTTTGATCTTCTATTCGGCTACTAACACTTGTTTTTAAGCGAGTTGTATTAGATAATGTAAAGTCTAAATTTCCTCTAAATGAATATCTTTCAAATTTATATTCTGGATCGTAGTTGTAAAATTGTTCAGAATTTGTAATGTCACCTTCTTGTAAATATCCTGCAGAAGCATAATATTTAACAAAATCTGTACCACCTCTTACAGACACCGACTGATTAAAACTTGTTGCAAAGTCTTTTGTTGTAAAGTCAACCCAATCTGTATTTGGATAGATATAAGGTAAATCTCCATTTTTCCAGTGTTCTAATTCAGCTTCTGTAGAGAAACCAGTATCAAAAGCAGCGTCATTATAGACACCTACATTTCGTAAACTCTCAGCAGCATATGCGTCTAAAGAATCATATTTGTCTGGATAAAATTTCATAGTAACTTCACTAGTTATACTTACTACTGGTTTTCCTATTTGCCCTCTTTTTGTAGTAATTATAATAACTCCGTTTGCACCTCTAATACCGTAAACGGCAGTAGCAGCACCATCTTTAAGTGTACTAACACTTGCTACATCTCTAGGGTCTATATTTGCAAACCCTCCAACAACTTCAACCCCATCTACTAATATTAATGGGTCTGAGTTACCACGAATATAAATATCACCCGCATCGTCTCCTGGTTGACCAGAAGTTTGAACAATATTTAAACCTGGTGAAAGTCCACTTAATGCATTGGTAATATTAGAAGCACCAGATTCTAATATTTCTGCACCTTTTACTTGGCTAATGGCACCTAAAACACTCTCTTTTTTTTGTGAACCATACCCAACAATTACAACTTCATCTAATTTTGAAGCGTTTTCAGTCATTACAATTGTTAAGGTTTTTTGGGTGTTGATTAATACTGTTTGTTCCTTGTAACCAATATACGAGAAACTTAAAATTTCGCCTGGATTTACGCTAATTTGAAAATTACCGTCAAAATCTGTAGTGACACCTTTTGAGGTGTCTTTAATTAAAACATTAACGCCGATTAGTGGCATTCCTGTTTCGTCAGTCACCGTACCTGAAACGTTGGATTGGGACCATACAGAAATAAGACTAAAACAGCATGTAAAAAGTGTAATTATCTTCAATTTCATAATGTTAAATTTGTTTAGTTTGTTTTTATTTGCTCTAGAAAATTTCTCTTCTAGAATATTGTTATACAAAAATAAGATGTTTAAATGTTTTGATTTTCTCAATTATGGGGGGTAAATGTTACTAAAATGTTAAATAACCCTGTTAAAATAGCATTGTTTTTGGTTTTTAACAAAATATTACCATTGTTTTGGAAAATAATTTATAAAGCAAATAGGGGTTGTTTAATGCTAATTTTAATAATAATAAAATCTTTTTATTATTAGGAATTTAAACTTTGTAGTACTTGTTTAGCAGTGTATTAAACAGTGGTCTAACATTGTAATTAGGGCTTTATTTCTAATTGGTGTTGAGTGAATAATTATAGTTTGTTGTGGAAATTTAGGTACCTGTATAACATTAAATCAATTTTTAGTAAGGTGAAGAAATAACAGTATTAAAAATTGTCAAAACCTTGATATAAATGATTTTAAGTTTTTTCTATTCAAATAAAGTAACATTTAAACCCCATAATTGAGAAGTTTTTTGGGTATAAAAATTTTAAATTTGTGAAATAATTTTTTAATAGTGTTTTTAAAGTTGAATAAAATTTAAAGCAATAGAATAATGAATTTAAAATTATACAAAAGCTTCTTAGGTGCATTTATATTACTCGTAAACTTAAGTTGTAAAAACAATACATCCACGGTTATAGATAAAGATACAATTAAACCTAATGTTGTAGTTATTTACCTTGATGATTTAGGATATGGGGATTTAAGTTGCTATGGAGCAACAGCTATAAAAACTCCAAATATCGATAATTTAGCATTGGGAGGTGTAAAATTTACCAATGGTTATGCTACTTCTGCAACTTGCACACCTAGTCGTTATGCTTTATTAACCGGAATGTATCCTTGGAGAAATAAAGATGCTAAAATATTACCAGGAGATGCTCCTTTGTTAATAGACACAAAGCAACAAACATTACCTAAAATGCTATCAAAAGCAGGTTATCAAACTGCTATTATTGGAAAGTGGCATTTAGGTTTAGGATCGGGATTTGTAAATTGGAATGAGACTATTAAACCAGGACCTAATGAAGTGGGGTTTGATGAAGCGTATATCTTAGCCGCCACACAAGATCGAGTACCTACAGTTTATATTGAAAATGGGAATGTTGTAAATTTAGATAAAAGCGATCCTATTGAGGTTAATTATAAAAAGAATTTTGAAGGAGAACCAACAGCAAAATCAAATCCAGAAATGCTAACAATGAAATGGCACCATGGTCATAATAATAGCATTGTAAATGGCATTCCAAGAATTGGATATATGAAAGGTGGAGATGCTGCAAAATGGAGCGATGTTGATATGGCAGATCATTTTTTAAGTAAAGCACAAAATTATATAAAAACACATAAAGAAAAACCATTTTTTCTTTATTATGCAATGCAACAGCCACATGTTCCAAGAACTCCACATCCAAGATTTGTTGGTAAATCAGGAATGGGACCAAGAGGCGATGTAATTTTAGAGGCAGATTGGTGTATAGGAGAATTTATAAAAACACTTGAAGATGAAGGAATTTTAGAGAATACTCTTATTGTATTCTCTAGCGATAATGGTCCTGTTTTAAATGATGGTTATTTTGATGATGCCGTTGAAAAATTAGGTAATCACGATCCTAAAGGAGGTTTACGCGGAGGTAAATACAGCCTTTTTGAAGCAGGAACACGTATACCTTTTATAACTTATTGGAAAGGTAAAATTAATCCGGGCGTGTCAGATGCTATAATTTGTCAAATGGATTTATTGGCTTCATTAGCAGATCTTGTTGGGGTAAATGAAAAACCAACTGATAGTAAAAACTTCTTAAATACATTAATGGGGGTTTCAGATAAAGGTCGTGATCATTTAATTATTGAAGCAAAATCTAATACAGCTTTAAGAAGTGGAGATTGGATTATGATACCACCATATAAAGGGCAAAGTATTAATAAAAAAGTAGGTACAGAAACAGGTTATTCATTAGAATATAAACTCTATAATCTTAAAAATGATATAGGTCAACAAAATAATTTGGCAAAAGAAAATCCTGAAAAGCTAAAAGAATTGATTCAAATATTTGAAAACTTGAAACAATAAAATAGCCGAATATATTTCCATTTATTTTAAAATTATGAAAAACATACTTCCAATATTGCTGATTTTTATATTTTTTGGTTGTTCAAAAACAACTGAAATAGAGCAAGAAACACCCTTAAAAATTTGGTTTAATCAGCCTACAACAAAATGGGATGAAGGTTTGCCTATTGGTAATGGTAGCTTAGGGAGTATGATTTATGGAACTCCAGCAAAAGAAATAATTTGCCTTAATGAAGAAACTATTTGGAGTGGGAAAAAATGGTATAATGATAAAAAGGATGGGAATAAGGCTTTAGGTGAGATTCGCCAATTATTGTTTGATGGTGAATATATTGAAGCTGAAAATGTAGTTGCCGAAAAATTATTAGCAAAGCGTTTACCTTCAGGAACCAATGCAAATCAGATGTTGGGGAATTTATTTATTGAAAATTCTGATTTAGATAGCCTTTTGAATTATAAACGTGAATTAGATCTAAACCATTCTATTGTAACAACTTCATTTCAAAAAAATGGGATTACTTATAAGAATGAATATTTTTCTAGTTTTCCCGATAAAGTGATGGTTTTTAAATACTCAGCAGATAAAGATAGTGCTATTAGTTTTTCTGCAGGTGTTAAACGTACTGAAAACACTAAAATTGAATTGGCTGAGAATGTTATAAAATTTTCTGAGCATGTAGGGAGCGGAGTAGGTGTTAAGTTTTATGCTATTATTCATTTTGAAGCAAAAGGAGGAAAATCAGAAATTAAAGATGGAAAATTAGTGATATCAGAAGCGGATGAGGTAATTATCCGTGTAACTGCAGTTAGCGATTATCGTACTGATAGCCCAAAGACCTTGTGTCAGCAGAATTTAGACCACGCTTTGTCTTTAAATTACAATGAATTAAAGGAAAAACATATTGCTGATTATCGCTCTTTGTTTAAACGAGTAGATTTTCATATTTCAGATAATGATGGTTTAGATTTACCTACAAATCAACGACTTAAAAAAGTAAAAAATGGAAGCTTCGATAATTATCTTACACAGCTTCAATATCAGTTTGGAAGGTATTTATTAATTAGTAGTTCTAGATCAGGAACATTACCTGCCAATTTACAAGGAATATGGGTTAATGGTTTAACACCTCCTTGGAACTCCGATTATCATATCAATATCAATGTTCAAATGAATTATTGGATGTCAGAAATGACAAATTTATCTGAATGCCATGAACCGTTTTTAGAATATATCGGTAACCTTCGTGAAATGGGGCGAATTACAGCAAAAGAAACTTATGGTTGTAGCGGTTTTGTGGCACACCATACTAGTGATATTTGGCACAATACTTTTGGTTTTGGAAGGGCAAGATATGGTATGTGGCCTATGGGTGCAGCTTGGTGTTGCCAACATTTGTATACACATTTTGAATATACAGAAGATAAAGAATACTTAAAAAATTATGCATATCTTGTAATGAAAGAAGCTGCGCAGTTTTTTGTAGATTTTATGGTAATCGACCCTAAAACAGGACAGTTACTTTCAGGGCCTTCTGTATCACCTGAAAATAGTTTTTTAGATAAAAATGGAGAAATGGCAACCATTAGTATGGGATCTACAATGGATAGAGAAATAATTTTTGAATTGTTTCAAAATTGTATTTCAGCGGCAGATATTTTGGGTGTAGACACTGATTTTAGAAATACTCTACAAAATAAAATACAGCAAATGCCGCCACTTAAAATAGGAAGTGATGGACGTTTAATGGAGTGGGTTGAAGAGTTTAAAGAAGAAAATGAAGGGCATAGACATATATCTCATTTATATGCTTTGCATCCTTCTAATCAAATTTCAAAAACAAAAACACCTGAGTTATTTGAAGCTGCAAAAAAAACCATAGAACATCGACTTGCTAACGGAGGCGGTCATACAGGCTGGAGTCGAGCTTGGATTATAAACTTTTGGGCGCGTTTATTAGAGCCTCAAAAAGCTCATGAAAATATTGTAGCATTACAACAAAAATCTACTTTACCCAACCTATTAGATAAACATCCTCCATTTCAAATTGATGGTAATTTTGGGTTAGTTTCTGGTGTCACAGAAATGTTAATGCAAAGCCATGAAGGAGAAATATACGTATTGCCTGCTTTACCAAAAGAATGGGCAAATGGTTCAATAAAAGGTATTGTGGCTCGTAAAGGCTTTGAAGTAGACATAGAATGGAAAGAAGGAAAACTTCAAACGCTTGTTGTACGATCTAAACTTGGAAATAACTTGCAAGTTCGTTATGGAAAAACTCTAAAAAGTTTTGATACAAAAGTAGGTGAAGTATTAAAGTTTAATAATCAGTTATTAAAGCTTTAATTTCCGATTGTTAGGTTTACTGAGCTAAAATACGTTTACTTTTTAGTTAATGATTATTTAATTGGAGTAACAAAATGAACGTATATTTTATTAAGTCCTATTAAAAATGGTTGCTCCAAAACAAAAGTTCTATCATCAAATAATTTTGAATTTACTAAAATGTCGGATAGACTATGGTATGGTAAACTGGTAAATTCTACTAGTAATATGGAGTATACAAATGTTAATTTATAGCCATCTTTTTTTGATTTTAACGTAGTTTTTTTGTCTTTAAGGCGCTAATTACATTGGATAATTAGGGTCTTTTAAAGCTATTATGTAAATGTGCAACATTTGTGGGTCTCAAATGAGAATTACAAAACAAAGGAAGTTAATACCTTTGAAAATACCTATAAAGTAGGTGTGTAAAAACAAATAAATAATTAACGGATTTAAAATTTAATTCCACAATTTACATAATTTAAAATGACTAAAATTTCAACTTCCATTTTAATTCTATTGTTTTCAATAGTGTTAATGTCATGTAATTCGTCTAGCAATAAGACACAAGATTCTGTAGCTTCCAATGTTGAAGGAAGCACAAGTAAACCAAACATAATTTATATCCTTGCAGATGATCTTGGTTATGGAGATTTAAGCTGTTATGGCCAAGAAAAATTTTCTACACCAAATATAGATAAACTAGCTTCTAAAGGAATGATGTTTACACAGCATTATTCAGGAAGTACTGTTTGCGCGCCATCGCGTTCTGCTCTTTTAACTGGTATGCACACTGGTCATACGGTTGTTAGAGGTAATAAAGAAATTCAACCAGAAGGACAATATCCAATACCGGATGATACATATACTTTAGCTGAAGTTATGAAAAAGGCAGGTTATACAACAGGTGCTTTTGGTAAATGGGGATTAGGTTTTCCTGGTTCAGAAGGAGATCCTGTAAATCAAGGGTTTGATACTTTTTTCGGGTATAATTGTCAACGATTAGGACATAAGTATTATCCAGATCATTTATGGTCAAATAGAGATTCTATTGTTTTAGAAGGTAACGAAAACTTTGCAAATAAAATTTATGCACCAAGTGTAATTCACGAAAAAACCATCCAATTTATAGAAGATAATAAGGATAAACCATTTTTTGCATATGTAGCATCTATTATTCCGCATGCTGAATTAGCAGCCCCAGAAGAACTTATGGCTAAGTACAGAGGTAAATTTTTACCAGAAAAAGTATTTACAGATAATAGTACTCCTGCAGAATTAAGAAATGGAGCATACCAGTCTCAAAATGAATCTCATGCTGCTTTTGCCGCTATGATTGATTTATTAGATCAACAAGTTGGTGAAATAATGACTAAAGTTGAAGAACTTGGAATAGCTGATAATACAATTATTATTTTTACATCAGACAATGGTCCACATAAAGAAGGTGGTGCAGATCCAAATTATTTTAATAGTAATGGTGTTTTTAAAGGAACGAAAAGAGATTTATATGAAGGGGGAATTAGAGTGCCAATGATTGTTAAGTGGCCAGGAAAAGTTAAAGAGAATAGTACATCTAACCATATTTCTGCTTTTTGGGATGTTTTTCCAACATTTTCTGATATTATAGGTGTAGACAAACCAAATAATATAGATGGAATTTCATTTTTACCAGAAATTTTAGGTAATACTGAAGCGCAAAAAGAACATGAATATTTATATTGGGAGTTTCATGAAAAAGGAGGTCGTCAGGCTGTAAGAATGGGAGATTGGAAAGCTGTAAAATATCAAGTACTTAAAAATCCTAATGCTCCAATTCAATTATACGATTTATCTAAAGATCCAAGTGAAAAAAATAATGTGGCAGCTCAAAATCCTGAAATAGTTTCAAAAATGGAAACTATAATTAAAGAAGCGAGAACACCATCAGATGTATTTACATTTAGTCAAACAACTTTTTTAAATGTAGATTAAGATGAGGGTGTTTAAAAACAAACATATTTTAGTAATTATTTGCTTGTTTTTTCAGCTGTCTTATTCTCAAGAAAAAGAAGGTGTAATTAATATTGATACAAAAACAGGGCATGCTATAAAAATTGGTTCTAGTGGGTTTAATGTTAGAATTGCAGACAAAAGTTGGAGTTATTTACATCCAGATTTTAGAAAAGCAGTTCATGAGTTAAATCCAGGATGGTTACGCTATTTTTCTGGAACTATGGGAGATGCATTTAGTAGCGCCACAGGTCAATACGATATTGATTATGCTATGATGTTCGATCATTCTAAGTCATATTTAAAAGGTTATAGATTTACAGAAATTAAAGGACCACATCGTATTATAGATTTGTATGATTTGTTGAGTGAAATAAATGGAAAGTTAATTGTAACTATTAATGGCTTTTCTGAAACTCCAGAAATGACACGTGAGCTTGCAAGATTCTGTAAAAACAATAATATTGAAGTCGCAACTTGGCAATTTTGTAACGAACCTTATTTTTATGTCCCTCATAGGGAACGTTATTGGTGGAATAATGGCTACGATTATGCAGCTAAAATGAAACCACATGCAGATGCTATTAAAGAAGTATTTCCTGAAGCATTTTTAGCTTTAAATAATACTTGGGATGGTATTTGGGGTTTTATGAAAGAAATTAACAGTTACCAAAAGCAACAAGGTGCTTATTGGAATGTGTTTTCTAAACATTCATACGCTCCACATACTGGTAAAAAAGAAACAATAGAGAACGCTTATAAAAGAGCAAATACTAAGCTTTTAGAAGCAACTTCTATGGAGGCAATGCAAGAGATAGAAGATTATACTTGGGATAATGTACCTATGGTTATTACTGAATTTGGCGTATGGAATCCACCATTAAATGGTATTTATTCCAGTATTTATAATATAGAATATGTTATGCGTCAGTTACAACACCCAAATTCTTGGTATATTGGTGCTCATGAAGTAAGTAGTAAGTATAGGCCTAAAATAAATATTAATAATCAAATTGAAGAGGCTTATAAAAATGGTACTAAACTTCAAACAGATCTTATTTCAACAGGTGTAAATAAAACATTAGAAGGTAAGGCGTATGAAATTTATCATAATGTAACTAATCATTCAAATTTTATATTTAACTCAACTGTAACAAATGGTTTTGAAGCTCCTGGGCTAAAAAACGCTGTTGAAACAGGGTTTTACACACAAGCATATCGCGGTATAAATGGCTACGATTATTTAGTGTTTACCAACAGAACAGCGCAATCAAAAGATTTTGATATAATTATTGATGGAAATCAACTAAATAAACAAATTGAGGTAAATTATATTACTGCAGACTCACTTAATGTTAAAAATACCGAAATACAAAAAGCGGTTTTTAATAATGGAAAAATTAATATTCCACCATTTAGTGTTTCTGTTGCCAAATGGAGTTCTAAATTAGTAACTAAGCCTGCAAATCCAACAATTTACAAGGGAGAAATAATGGCTTCAGGTATTAAATTAACTTGGGGAAAAATAGAAAATGTAAAAAACTATACTATTTTTTATGGTGAAGATTCTAACAACTTAATTCAGAAAATTAAGATTGAAGATCCTTCTGTAAATTCAATAGAAATTGACAAGTTAAAAAAGGATGCTATTTATTATTTTAAAATGAATGCAGAAAATAAACAAGGATCAAGTGAATTTTCTAATCAAATAGTTATAAAAAATAGTATTCCAACTATACCAGAAATATTTAAAACATCGAGAAGAAATAATACAGCCACTATTTTTTGGAAAAGTGTGTCAAATGCTTCTGGATATAAGCTTAAATATATAAACCAAACTAATAACAAAGAAACTTTAGTAGAGGCCAATAATGTATTTGGTTTTAGAGTAGAAGGTTTAGAGTATAATGTACCTTACAAGTTTTCAGTTGCAGCATATAATGGTATTGGTATTGGAGAGTTTTCAAAAGGAGAAACACTTGTTTTGTCTGAAAAAGTGCCGTTAAGTCCAAGAAATGTATCTGCAATTAGAGCTGAAGATGGAACTGTATCTGTAAAATGGATTGAACAAAATTCAATTCTTCCAGAAACTACGTATAACATTTATAGAGGAGTGGAACTGCATAATTATCATAAAATAGCAAGTGGCATAAAAGGTGCTTTTTATAAAGATACTTCAGCTGAAAAAGATAAACTTTATTTCTATACTGTTAAAGCTGAAACATCTGCGGGAGAAAGTAATTTTTACCCTAATACAGCCACTTTGTTTGGAACAGATGAAAAGTACTTAATAAATATAACCGATATTGAAAAACAAGACAATGGTTATTTGTTTAAAGTAGCATTTAAAAATATTTTATTAGACGGTGAGTATTCTTACGGTCTTAAAATAGAAAATATATCTTATTTAACTGTTGAAGAACAAATTGTGCAAGGCAAAAAATTGTCAATTAAGTCAAAAACGTTTGAGGTATTTGTTCCAAATTCTGAATTGGTAAAAAAATCTAAATACTCAATTAAGGCATTTATTAATACCAATGGTAAAGATCTTTTTAGCAATTTGCCAGATAAAAATATTCAAACAGATTAAATTTTATTTCACTTGAATACATAAAAAAATACCGAATAATGAAAACAATAAAGTTTCTTTTAATATTGGTTTTAATCACTTCTTGTGAAGCCAATAAAAATAATAAAAAAGAAAATATTACAACTAAAAGTGCAACTCCTAATATCGTTTATATTTTAGCGGATGATATGGGTTATGGAGACCTTTCAGCTTTAAATCAAAAATCAGGAATTCAAACACCTCATATGGATAAAATAGTTGAAGAAGGTGTTCATTTTACAGATGTTCATACAAATTCTTCAGTATGTACGCCAACTAGATATGGAATTTTAACAGGACGTTATGCTTGGAGAAGTCGTTTAAAAAAAGGAGTTTTAAATGGTTATGATGAACCTTTAATAGAAGAAACTAGGCCAACTATTGCTTCTTACCTTAAAAGCAACGGTTATAAAACTGCTTGTATTGGAAAATGGCATTTAGGTTTAGGTTTTCAGCCAAAAGATGGTGAAGCAGCCATAACTGAAAAAAATGGAGTTAGTAATATAGATTTTAATAAAAAAATTAAAAGTCCTAGCGATTTAGGATTCGACTATTCATATGTAATATCGGGTTCTTTAGATATGCCTCCTTACGTGTATGTTGAAAATGGAAAAGCTGTAGAATTACCTACGGCATATACAAAAGGTAAAAATCAAAATAAAGAAGGACGTGGTATTTTTTGGAGAGCTGGAGAAAAGGCGCCAAGTTTTGTGTTTGAAAATGTGTTAGATAATTTTACTAAAAAATCAGTTTCGTTTATTGCAGATCAAAAAGAAGTTGATACTCCTTTTTTTCTGTACTTTCCGTTAACAGCACCTCATACTCCTTGGTTGCCAACAGGTGATGCTGTTGGGAAATCTGAAGCAGGACGTTATGGAGATTTTGTTACAATGGTAGATGATGCTGTTGGTGCAGTTGTTGATGCTTTGGAAAAAGCGGGTAAAATGGATAATACATTAATAATTGTAACTTCAGATAATGGATCTCATTGGAAACCGGCAGATAAGAAAAAGTATGCGCACCGTGCTAATTATATTTATAGAGGTCAAAAAGCAGATATTTATGAAGGTGGACACAGAGTACCATATATAGCTAAATGGAATGGAGTTATTCCTGCAGGTTTTGAGTCTAATCAAACAATGTGTACTACGGATTTATTTGCAACTTTAACAGGTATTTTAAATAAACCAATGGTTAAAGAAGGAGCTGAAGACAGTTTTAATTTGTGGTCGGCTTATACTTCAACTGAAAATCCAGCTACAAGAGGTGCCGTTGTTCATCACTCATTCAGTGGAATGTTCTCAATTAGAAAAGGAGCTTGGAAATATACTCCAAATTTAGGATCTGGAGGGTTTACAAAACCAAAATCTATGCAAGCAAAAGATGGTGAAGTACCAGGAACCTTATATAATATTGAAAAGGATCCAGAAGAGAAAAATAATGTGTACAGCCAACATCCCGAAGTAGTTAAAGAATTAGATGAGCTTTTGGACTTATATAAAAAACAAGGGTATAGTAGAGAGTTATAATTAAACGAACCATAAAAATTATTATATCGTATATTATTTTAATAAAAAAGCTACTGTGAATCCATATATAGGTTAAAATTATAGCGTTTAGCTATAGAATAAATTACCTTAGTAAATTAGAATTATATTAATAAAATGTATTATAAAAATGAAACATTTAATAATTAAAATTGTATTTTTTTTCACTTTATTTGTTGGTTTTCAAACGTTGATTGCTCAAACTAAATTACCATCAATTTTATCGGATAATATGCTTTTACAACAAGCTACAGATGTGAAAATTTGGGGTTGGGATACGCCAGGACAAAGTGTAATTGTGAATCCTTCTTGGACAAAATCAGTAAAAACAACTACTAATGAATCTGGGAAATGGCAGTTGTTAATCTCTACACCAAAAGCTGGAAAAAAGGGTAATTTAAAAATAAGCGGTTCAACAAAGCTAACTGTAAATAATATTTTATTTGGAGAAGTTTGGTTGTGTTCTGGGCAATCTAACATGGAAAGGCAATTAGGTTTTCGTAACAATCAAAAACCGATTGTAAATTTTTGGGAAGAATCACAAAAAGCAAATAATTCTAATATACGTATGTTCTTGGTTCAAAAGAAAAAATCAACTACTCCATTGGAAGATTGTGAAGGTGAATGGGTTGAGTGTACGCCAGAAACAGTTTTAAATTTTTCGGCGGTTGGTTATTTTTATGGAAAACAGTTGTCGGATAATTTAAAAATCCCTGTTGGTTTAATCCAGTCTGCCTGGGGTGGAACTAGAGTTGAACCTTGGACTCCTAAAGAAGGTGTTGAAAAAACAACTTTAGAAAAAGCTGCTCAAAATAAATTTTCCAACCTGTATAACGGTATGATTTCACCCTTAATCAATTACAGAATTAAAGGTGCAATTTGGTATCAAGGAGAATCTAATGCTAAAAATTGGAAAGAGTATAAAACACTTTTCCCAAATATGATATCTAGTTGGAGAGCACAATGGGATATTGGTAATTTCCCTTTTTATTTTGTACAAATAGCACCTTATAATTATTCAGATAAATTTGCTGTGCCACAAATAGTAGAAGCACAATTAGAAGCTTTAAAACTACCAAATACTGGTGTTGCTGGGACTCAAGATATTGGTGCTATTTATGACATTCATCCACCTCAAAAAAAAGAAGTTAGTCGTAGATTAAGTTTAATAGCTTTAAATAAAACATACGGTAAAAGTTATATTGTGTATGCAGGGCCTTCTTTAAAATCTTATAAAACTGAAGGAGAAACTTTAGTTATTGATTTTGAAACACCAGGTTCTAAATTACATTCAGCAGGAGGTAATATGGGTGGAATACCTTCATTTTATATTGCTGGAGAAAATAAAACATTTCACAAGGCACAAGTAAAACAAGACGGAAATACAATTATTTTAAGTTCTTCTAAAGTAAAAAAACCGGTTGCAGCAAGATATATTTGGGCTAATAATGCCAACGGAACATTGTACAACAAACAAGGCTTGCCAGCATTACCTTTTAGAACAGATAATTGGGATGAAGTGCTTTATGCTCAGTAAATTAATAAAGATTTATGCATTTGTAAGTTGTTATGCAATGGCAATAAAGTCTGTATATAAATAGTCTACTAAATAGAAAACAATATTTTAAACTTTTAATAAATGAAATACCTTAATATTAATTTCATATTTCAAAAAACAATTTTATTGTTACTAATAAGCTCTTTAATGGCTTGTAATTCTAACTCTAAAGCTGTTGATGTATCGGAAACTAAAATACCTGAAAAACCTAATATCTTATTTATTTTGGTAGATGATTTAGGCTATGCAGATTTGAGTATAATGGGAAGCTCGTATTACGAAACACCAAACATCGATAAAATTGCAGAATCTGGAACAATTTTTACAGATGGATATGCAGCTTGTACGGTTTGTAGTCCATCAAGAGCAAGTTTAATGACAGGTCAATACCCAGCCAGACATGGGATTACTCAATTTGAAGGAAAAAGAAATAGTGGGCAATCGTGGAAACAACGTAAACGTTATACCAAATTATTACCACCAGAATATAAACATCATTTAGACTCTAGTTCTATTACACTACCAGAAGCTTTTAAAGAACAAGGCTATGCAACTTTTTTTGCAGGTAAGTGGCATTTAGGGGGTAAAGAACAAAGATCATTACCAACAGACCATGGTTTTGATGTTAATATTGGAGGATACAACGCTGGTGGTCCAAATGGAGGATATTTTTCACCTTTTAAAAACCCATATTTACCAAATTTACCAGAAGAAAAAGGGTTGAATTTATCAATGAAATTAGCTCAAGAAACTAGTAAGTTTATAAAAGAAAACAAGGATAATCATTTTCTTGCATACCTTTCTTTTTATGCCGTTCATAGTGGAATACAAACTACTAAAGAAAAATGGACAAAGTATAGAGATAAAGCAGAAAAGATGGGAATTCAAGAGGAAGGGTTTGAGATGGAACGTGTGCTTCCTGCTAGAAAATATCAAGACAATCCGGTATATGCTGGTTTAATTGAGCATGTAGATGATGCTATTGGAACTGTAATGAAAACTTTAAAAGATTTAGGTTTAGATAAAAATACCATTATTGTTTTTACTTCAGACAATGGCGGTGTAACTTCTGGAGATAACTTTTCTACAAACCAACTTACTTTAAGAGGCGGAAAAGGTTACCAATGGGAAGGTGGTATCAGAATTCCTTATTTTATTGATATTCCTTGGATAAAGCAAGATGGAGCAAGTATTAATGTTCCTGTTTCAGGAGTAGATTTATTTCCAACATTATTAGACTTGTCTGGCTTGCCTTTAAAACCAGAAGCTCATAAAGATGGAGTAAGTTTAAAACCTCTTTTATTAGGAGAAGAAATTGATGAGAGACCATTGTATTGGCATTACCCTCATTATGGAAATCAAGGTGGAGAACCAAGTTCTATTATTAGAAAAGGGAAATGGAAACTTATTTATTATTGGGAAGACCTTCATGCTGAATTATACAATTTAGAAACTGACCTAGGAGAGCGTAATAACCTTGCCGAAAGTAACCCAGAAATTGCAAACCAAATGAAAACACAACTTTTAGATTGGTTAGAAACTATGGACACGCATTATGCTGAGGTAGATCCTGAATGGGATAAAGCAGCTCGTGAAAAATGGTTAGATAAACAAAAAAATGTAACATTACCTAGACAAGAAAAACAACGTAAAAAAATGCTTTCACCAGATTGGAAGCCTAATAAAGATTGGTGGGGTAGTGAATTAAATAAAAGCGAATAATATAAAAATTAAGTTTTGATAAATAATTTAATATTCAAGAAAATGAAAAGCAATATTAAGGTTTTTAGTTTGTTAATATTAACCTTTTTTATAATGCTTTCTTGTAAAAAGAATAATGAAGTTAGTTCTGTAAATAAATTAGAGCAACCAAACGTAATTGTTATACTTTTAGATGATGCTGGTTATGCAGATTTTGGATTTATGGGTTGTGAAGATTTAGAGACTCCTAATATAGATAAATTGGCTAAAAATGGAGTTGTTTTTACGGATGCACATGTAAGTGCTACGGTTTGTGCACCTTCTAGGGCTGGTTTAATTACTGGTAAATATCAACAACGTTTTGGTTTTGAGGCTAATAATACAGGTTATGGAGAGTCAGGTGATATAGGACTTTCAGACGATGTTGTAACAATGGCTGATGTATTTAAAGCTAATGGATATAAAACAATTGCTTTGGGTAAATGGCATTTAGGAAAAGATAAAACCGATCACCCAAACCAAAGAGGTTTTGACGAGTTTTTTGGCTTTGAAACTGGTAGTAGATCTTATTTTCCACTCGAAAATCCTTCAAAATATAATATGCTACAGCATAATGGTGAGCGTATTGAGTTTGATGGGTATATGACTGATGTTTTAGGAGATCAATCTGTAAAATATATTGAACAAAATAAAGATCAACCATTTTTTATGTATTTAGCATATAATGCAGTACATACACCAATGGAGGCTAAGGAAGAACATTTAGAAAAATACAAAAATCATTCAAGACAAAAGTTAGCAGCAATGACCTGGTCTTTGGATGAAAACATTGGAAAACTTCAACAAAAATTAAAAGATTTAAATCTGGAAGAAAACACATTAGTTTACTTTTTAAGTGACAATGGAGGTGCAGCTAATAATACTTCAAGTGGAGGTGTGTTAAAAGGATGGAAAGGAAATAAATTTGAAGGTGGACACCGAGTGCCTTTTATTGTTAGCTGGCCAAAAGTTATTAAAGGAGGTCAAAAGTTTAACGGTTTGTCTTCATCACTAGATATTTTTACCACTTCTTTAGCAGCAGCAAATATTAAAAAAGAAGATGATTTAGTTTTAGACGGCGTTAACTTATTACCTTATTTGCAAGGTGAACAAAAAGGAAATCCACATAGTAAATTGTTCTGGAGAAAATTAGAAGAAGCTGGGGCTAGAGTAGGAGATTATAAAATGGTTAGACTACAAAATTATGGAGCTACATTGTATAATTTAAAAGATGATATAGGTGAAACTACAAACCTTGAAGTTTCACATCCTAAAGAATTTGAGTTATTGCAAAATGAATTAATAAACTGGGAATCTAAAATGATGAATCCATTATGGGTTGAAGAACGTAGTTGGATGGATGTAACTTCTCATATTCATAAAAGATTAATGCAAAATAAACCTGTATTGTATTCAAACCCAGTAAAAATGAAAGAAGTATTGTCGAAAGAGTAGGAGTATTGTAACTGAAATATTGTTAGGTTTTAAATAAGTTAAAATGAAAAAAGTAGGTGTTCTCTTAATATTTTTATTTGTTATTGTTTGTTACAGCTGTAAAAACGAGACAATTGATATTTATGTTAGTCCGAAAGGAAATAATATGAATAATGGAACGAAAAATAACCCTTTTAAAACTATAGAAAAAGCATTAAATAATGCTCAATTAATTAAAAGAAGCGAGCACCAGAATATTAGAGTACATCTTTTAGAGGGCGATTATCATTTAACTGAAACGTTGCTTATAACACCAGAATTAAATAATATTTCAATTATAGGTGAAGGTGTAGATAAAGTAACTATCAAGGGTTCTAAAATTATTGATACTAAATGGGAGCCTTTTACAGAAAACATAATGGTTACTACTGTAAATGATACTTTAAAATTTGATCAATTATTTATAAATGGCCAAAAGCAAATTTTAGCAAGGTATCCAAATTACAAAGAAAATGGAGGTTATTGGCAAGGTTCAGCAGTAGATGCAATTGATAAAGAACGTGTTGTTAAATGGCATAATCCTAAAGGTGGTTTTGTGCATGCTTTACATAAAGGGCGTTGGGGAGGTTTTCATTACCAAATTACTTCTGTAAATAAGAATGGTAAATTAAATTTAATAGGAGGTCATCAAAATAATCGTCCATCAGAAATGCATCCAAAGTATAGAATGGTTGAAAATATTTTTGAGGAATTAGATAGTGATAAAGAATGGTATTTAGATAAAGAAAGCAATAAACTATATCTTTGGAAAGATGATAATATAGATTTTAATAAGGCAAAAATTGAGGTAACTGTATTAAAACACTTAATAGAAATTAAAGGTAGTTTGGAAAATCCTGTTAAAAATATAAATATATCAGGAGTTAAATTTGAACACGCTTCACGAACTTTTATGGAACCATACGAACCTCTTTTACGAAGTGATTGGACTATTTATAGAGGAGGAGCATTAGTATTGGATGTAACAAAAAATATAACTATTAAAGATTGTGAATTTACAAATCTTGGAGGTAATGTTATTTTTGTAAGTGGGTATAATAGAAATACAAAAATTGCAGGGAACCATATCTATAATTGTGGAGCATCTGCAGTATCATTTGTAGGGGATTCTTCAGCAGTTCGTTCGCCTTCATTTCAATATTTTCAATCTGTGGCTATAGAAGATATGGATACAATTGTAGGTCCAAAAAACGAATTATATCCTTCTAATTGTAGTGTAGAAAATAATTTAATACATAAAATTGGTCGTGTAGAAAAACAGGTGGCTGGTGTGCAAATTTCTATGGCAATGAAAATTCATGTAAAAAACAATAGTATTTACAATGTGCCTCGCGCAGGTATAAATATTAGTGAGGGTACTTGGGGAGGACATTTAATTGAATATAACGATGTATTTAATACGGTGTTAGAAACAAGTGATCACGGGTCTTTTAATTCTTGGGGACGAGATCGTTTTTGGTATCATAAAAGAGAGCTAACAGCTAATTTAGTAAAACAAAACCCTACAATGCCATTGTGGGACGCTATGCATACTACCATTATTAGAAATAATAGATTTAAATGCGACCATGGTTGGGATATTGACTTAGATGATGGTTCTTCTAATTATGAAATTTATAATAATTTATGTTTAAATAGGGGAATAAAATTACGTGAAGGATATTATAGATCCGTTAAAAATAATATTATGGTAAATAATACTTTTCATCCTCATGTTTGGTTTTTGAATAGCGAAGATGTTTTTACCAATAATATTGTAATGAAGAAATATGCCGATATTCGACTTAAAGGGTGGGGAAAAGAGGTAGATTATAATTTATTTCCTAGTAAAATAGCTTTATTAAAAGCTCAAAGAAATAAAACAGATGTACATAGTGTATATGGAAATCCTATGTTTATAAATCCTGTAAATGGAGATTTTAGAGTTAAAGAGAACTCACCAGCATTAAAGATTGGTTTTGAAAATTTTGTAATGGATAGTTTTGGTGTACAAAAACCAGAATTGAAAGCTATGGCAAAACAACCAGAATTTCCAAATCTTCAGATTGAAGCTGAGGAAAATAATGGAGTTACACTTAAAGAAATTGAAACAGTTGAAGAACAATCGTCTTATGGAACACATAGTCTAGATGGTGTAATTGTTTTAAAGACACCGAAAACGCTCTCGATAAATAAAAACGTTTTCGGTAGCGTTATCGACTTATTTAATAGTGTTTAATTGACGAATGATCTAATCGTTTGCTATTTTTAATTATAAAATTACTGCTTCTACTGTTTTAAGAGTACATGTATTATTATTCATTTAATGAATTTGGTAATATAGAAGCAAGAAAAATAGAGTTGTATAAAAAAAGGAGTACAGATTACACGTACAATTTAATGTTCATAAATAAGTATGATAAATTTAATAAAAAAATATTTAGTAGTATTACTCTGTTTGGTAATAGGTCATTCAGTAGCACAAACAAAGCAAGAACAAAACCTAATAGAAGAGAGTCAGGCGGGAGCGAGTCCTTTATACTTTTTTCCAAATCAGTTAAACATACCACCTATTCAGCCCTCTAACTTTGACAATTCTGAAGAGTTTAAGATAAGGGGTGGATTGCCTTATTTTTTCAATAAATTAGAAGCGAACAAAAAGGTGACCATCGGATACCTTGGGGGAAGTATAACTCGTGCAGACAATCAATATCGTGTGCAGTCTATAGACTATATTCAGAGCATGTACCCTAAAGTAAAAATAGGAGGAATAAATGCCGGTGTTTCTGGTACTGGAACGGATTTAGGGGCGTGTCGTTTATATGAACAGCTGTTAAAATATAAACCCGATTTAGTTTTTATAGAATTTGCTGTAAACGGTGCTTTTGCAGAGGGTATGGAAGGTATTATACGCCAAATAAAAAAATATAATGATAAAATAGATATTTGTCTTATTTATACGATATCTACAGGTCTAACAAAAGTTTATGCAAAAGGAGAGGTTCCTAAGCACATTAGTAAGTTAGAGTTATTAGCTAATCATTATAACCTTCCTTCCATTCACATGGGGTTAGAAGCTTCGTATCTAGAAAAACAAGAGAAATTAATATGGAAAGGGGATCCAGATCTTACAAAAGATAAGATTATTTTTTCAAAAGATGGAGTCCATCCTTTAGAAGCAGGAGGAAATCTTTATGCAGAAGCCATTGCTAGAGCCTTTCTTCAGTTTAAAAAGAATATTACTACAAAAGAGTACTTTTTACCAACGCCATTGTTTTCGGATAATTGGGAAGATGCTAAAATGTTTGATCCTAAAGAAATTGGTGATTTTGAAGGAGAATGGCAAACCGTAGATCCTTCTAGTAACCACAATTTAAACCAATTTGCTGGTTGGTTTCCTCATCTACTTAAAGCAGATAAACCAGGAGCATCATTTTCTTTTAATTTTGAAGGAAACTCGTTTGGTTTATTTGATATTGGTGGGCCAGAGGTAGGACAACTAAAAATAGAATTGGATGGGAAACCACTTTATTTAAAAAGGCTTAAGTCTACCACTTTTAAACAGTCTAAAGAAGTAACTGAATTACGATTGATAAATCGTTTTAATAAATTTTGTAATAATCGTTATAGAGGTCAATATTTTATGATTAAAGTTGAGCCAGGTAAACATAATGTGAAAATATCTATTTCCGAAGAAAAGTCTAATAAAATTAAGATCCTAGGTAAAAATAAACTCACAGATATTAATGAGTTTCCCGAAAAATATAATAAAACTGTAGAGTACTTGGGAAAAATACTTATTAGGGGAGAAATTTTAGAGTTAAAGAAAACTCACCAGCATTAAATATTGGTTTTAAAAATTTTGTAATGGATAGTTTTGGTGTACAAAAATCAGAATTGAAAGTTATGGCAAAACAATATGAATTTCCAAATCTTCAGATTGAAATCGTGGAAAATAATGGCGTTAAAATTAAAAAATGCGTTTTTATAAATTATTAAAATTAGTAAGAATGAAAATATTTGTTGTAATAATAAGTATGTTATTTGTGGGGGTAAATAGTTCTTTTTCTCAATCAAATTTAAAATCGGTAAAGGCAACATATTCCCCTATTGAAGCATTAGGGCCTGAAGAAGGAATTAAACGAGGTGATCCAAGCGATATTATAAAGGTAGGATCATTATATTATGTTTGGTACTGGAAAGTAGGGGAAAATGTAAGGTGGGCAACTTGGTATGCAACTTCACCAGATGGATTTACTTGGACAGAAAAAGGAGAGGCCTTACCTCCTGGAAAAGAAGGAAGTTGGGATGATGAAGGTTGTTTTACACCAGGTATTTTAATAGCTAATGATAAGTATTATCTTTTTTATTCGGGGGTAAATAATCCATATAAAACTAAAGATCTTGAAAAATCAAAAACTAGAATAGGAATTGCTTTTTCTAATTCACCAGATGGCCCATGGGTAAAGCTATCTACCAATCCAATTTTGATTCCAAGTACTGATAAAACCAAATTTGATAGTCATCGAATAGATGATGCAAGTATAATTGTTCGTGATGGTAAATATTGGTTGTACTATAAAGGTCGTCAGTGGGGAAAATCACCAAGAGAAACTAAAATGGGTGTTGCCATAGCCAATAGACCTGAAGGGCCGTATATAAAATATAAAAACAATCCTGTTGTAAAAGGGGGGCATGAAGTACTTGTTTGGCCTCAAGGAAAAGGAGTAGCAACAATGATTGGTAAAGAAGGAACAGAAGATGTTCGAAAGTCTATTATGTATGCTAAAGACGGGTTAAATTTTAAAAAGACGCATAATTTTACAAATAAAAATGTGCCTTGGGCTCCTGGTGCTTTTCGACCAGAAGCGTTTACCAATAGCAAAAAAGGTAAACTTATAGAGTGGGGCATACAAAGAGTAAAAAAGGATGGCATAGAATATCTCGAAAGATTTGATTTAAAAGAAGTAAATAAAACAAAACAATAAACGTATTAAATAATTAATTTCAATGGTAAATAGTTTTTTTAAAGTAATATCGATAGTATTAATAGTATTTTTTTGGAGTTGTACTTCTTCAGAAGAAAAGAGCATTGATCAAGCAACCACTATTAAAACTGAAAAGGGAGAAATTATTTCGGTTTCAGGAACAAGACAAATAAGTGGTATTTATCCGCATTTAACTACGTATGCACATGCTAGAGAAAATGGAACTTATAGTTTTGGTAACGAATGTGGTATTGGAGCTTTAGCAGTATGGAACGAAAAATTGTATATGATTAATTATGCTGCACACGAACCAAAAGGAAGTGAACACAAATTGTATATTATAGATAAAGATAAAAATATGCAAGTGTTTCAGGGAAGTATTGGAGGTACTCCAGCTGCTAGAATGATTCATAAAGAATCTAACCAATTACTTATTGGTCCTTATGTTATTAGTAGTTCTGGAGAAGTGCGTGTGATTCCTAATAAAGAAATGAAAGGTCGTTTAACAGCTATTGCACGTCACTTAAAAGATCCAGAAAATCTTGTGTATTATTACGATATGGAAGGCATGTTGTATGAAGTAAATGTACATACTTTAAAAGTTAAAAAATTGTATCATAATCCTTTACCTGGTTGGCATGGAAAAGGCGCTTATACAAGTCAAAATAAATTGGTATTAGCAAATAATGGAGAGCATGGGCATGAAAGTAGTAAAAACTGGAAAATAACTTTAGAAAATCAAAAAAGTGAAGAAGATAATGGAATTTTAGCTGAATTTGACGGTGAAAATTTTAAAGTTATTGAAAGAAGACAGTTTACAGACGTTACAACAAAAAATGGAATTAATGCAGTGCCAAATGAGCAATCTCCTCTTTGGTCTATGGGCTGGGATAAAAGATCAATACGATTAAAAGTCTTAGAGAATGGCGATTGGAAAACATTTTTATTACCTAAAGCAGCCTATAATAACGATCCCTCTCATGGTTGGTTTACCGAATGGCCAAGAATTAGAGAAATTGGTAACGGAAAAATGATGATGGATATGCATGGTATGTTTTATGATTTTCCTGAAACTTTTTCTCATAATAATACAGCTGGTATTAAACCTATGGGATCGCATTTACGTTATATCCCAGATTTTTTAAGCTGGAATAATATGGTTGTTTTAGCTACAGATGAAACAAGTATACAAGGAAATCCTTATGCAGGTCAACCACAGTCTAATCTTTGGTTTGGTACACGCGAAGAACTCACAAATTGGGGGCCAAAATCTGCCTATGGAGCTATTTGGTTAAATGATGAAGTAGTTGCTGAAACACCATCGCTTCCTTTTTTAATAGCTGGTTTTGATAACAGAATTTTACATTTAAATAATTTAGGTGAAATTCCAGTTACTATTAGTATTCAAATTGATGAAAAAGGAACTGGAGATTGGAAAGAATTACAAACCATAGACTTGGAAAAAGAAGGCTATAATTATTATATTTTTAACAATGATTTAAAAGCCGAATGGGTACGTTTGGTTACTAATAAAACAAGTAAGTTAACAGCTGCATTCCATTTTACTGACAAAAATTTAAAAAACAGTGCTAACGGAGCTGAACTATTTAAAAGTCTAGCTGATATTGACGAGACAGGTAAAGTATCTCATACCAAACTGTATAGTAATAAAATTAATTATAATTTAAGTGTTTATGCAGGTGAAATTGAAAATAACATCTTTAAAACTACGCAGTCTTATGAGTTTTTAAAATACGATTTTAAATTTGTAGAAGGTATAAAAGATAGTTCATCTGTAATGGCTTTAAAAAATAAAAAAATTGGAGAAGAAGTTGAATTCTATACTGAAAACTCAAACATATCTTTAAAAGCAACAGAAAATGAAAAAGAGGTTTGGACAGAAGATGCTGCATCTATAATATTACATGCTAAAGAGTATCAATTAAGATTGCCAAAAGGAGATGCCAATTATTCAAAAAAGTTTTCTGCAAAAGCAACACGAGTTACCAGAGAAGTAGAATCTGAACGTGAGTTAGCAAATATTTCTGGAACATTTTATGAATTGCCAATTTATAAAGTAGGTAAAGAGCCTTTGTATAAAATGATGCGCCCGGTTGCAACACATAATAAACAAATTACAGAATTTAATACTTGGAATGGTTTGTTGGTTTTAAGTGGTGTGAAAATGAATGCAAAACCATCAGAACATGTCTATAAATCTGATGATGGTAATGTGGCACTTTGGTTTGGTGGTATAGATGATTTATGGAGTTTTGGAAAACCTGTGGGAGAAGGCGGTCCTTGGAAAAATACACAAGTAAAAGCCAACCAATTATCAGATATGTATTTAATGACTGGCTATGATGAAAAAACAGTGATTTTAGAATCGGATGTTGCTACAGATTTTGAATTATATATCCATATAAATCATTATTCAAAAGAGCCTGTTTTATTTAAAACATTTCAGTTAAAAGCAGGAGAAAAAATAACCTATAAATTTCCTGAAGGATTTAGTGCGCATTGGGCACAATTAAAATCTAGTAAAGATTGTAATGCAACTGCATGGTTTGTATATAAATAAAAGAAATAAGTTATAAAATTAATTAGAAATAAACTTAAAATATAATACGAATGAGATTACAACATATAATAATATTTACACTACTATTTATTTTTCTGGGTTGCAATAAAGAACCTCAGACAATGAAAATAGATTATGTAGGAAGGGCAGCAGAAAATAAAGGAATGCATGTATGGGGATCTTCACCAGTACAGGATAAGGATGGTAAAATACATTTATTTGCAGCGCAATGGTCTACAAAAACACAACCTGGAAATTTTAGTGGTTGGTTTAAAGATTGTGAAATTGGTCATTATGTAGGTGATAGCCCAGAAGGCCCTTTTGAGTATTTAGGTGTAGCAGTTGAAGACAAAGATGGTTTGTTTAATTCACCTCACAATCCAACTATAAGTAATATTGACGGTCAATATCAACTTTGTTTTATTGTAAACGAAAACAATGATTTAAAAACACAGCGTATTGTTATGTATGTTGCGGATGATTTGAATGATACTTGGAGACCTGCAAAAGGTGGAGAAGCTGATGGTACAATTTTACGTCAAACAAAAGATTCTACTGTTTGGAATTATACAGCACGGTTAGGAGTTTCAAATCCGTCATTAATAAAATATAAAGGGAAGTATTTTTTATATCATAAATCTGTTGTAAGAAAAGAACCTAAAGGATATGTGTTTTCTTACGGTGTTGTTGTTGCTGATAATGTTGAAGGTCCTTATGTACACACTCCTACAAGAGTTACAGAAGAAAAAATGCCACTTGAAGATGCTTATGCTTTTACAATGAAAGATTCGGTTTATCTTATGAGTCGCGATTTTAGAGGAACTCTAGGAAATAGAGGAGGAGGTTTGCTGTGGAAATCTGGAGATGGTTTTACTTTTCCTGCTGAAAAAACAGTACGTGCTTATGAAGATTTACAACATTATGTTGGTGAAGAACATTTAAAAGACGCTATTTCATACAGAGGAAAAAAAGATGGACATCTTGAGAGAGCTCAAATACTTTTTATAGATGATAAACCTGCTTATTTATACTTAGCAACTGGTGTACAAGTGAAACCGGGTTATGGTAGTAGTTCACACGTTTTTAAAATTACTTTTGAATAAATTCAATTTGGTAAATTGTTATAGAAAATGTTGATACTACTAATTTAAAGTTTGTAAAAACAGCTAAAATGAGAACAATATTAAAGAGGTGATTTATAACAATATTTTGAAGGCAGAATTAGCATCGATTTCATTTAATGTAATTTCTGTTAAAATAAATTATGTGTAAGTGTTGTTTTAAAAAAGTGAATCAAAATAAAAGATAAGTTTAAATAATTAAAAGAAATGAAAAAAGAATTTACATATAAGAATTCTGCTATTTATTGCTTAGCATTACTATTTATATTATTTAATGGAGTTGCTAGTTTTGCACAAACCAGTACAGTAAAATCGCAAACTTCTAAAACTGGATTTCAATTGGGTTCTCTTTTTAAAGATCATATGGTGTTGCAACAAGATGTTTCAATTCCAGTATGGGGAACAGCAGAAAAAGGAGCAGTTGTTAAGGTTCAACTTGGTGATTTAGAAGAACAAACGATTACAGATGCTAATGGTAAATGGCGCGTAAATTTGGGTGCTTTAAAGGCAAGTTTTGAGCCTAAAACTATGGTAGTATCTTCTTCACAAAATGAAAAGATAATTAAAATTTCAGATGTTTTAGTAGGTGAGGTTTGGATTTGTTCAGGTCAATCTAATATGCAATTTTCTGTAAATGGTGCTCCAGAAGTTAAAAAGTTAGTGCCTTCGGCAAAAAATATTAGAAGTTTTAAAGTTAAACAAATGGTTTCACTAGAGCCTAAAGATACTTGTGAAGGTGAGTGGGAAGTAGTTCATCCAAATAGTGCTGTTGCATTTTCATTTGCTTATTTTTTAGAGAAATCTGCCAATGTTCCTGTGGGTATTATTTTAACTTCTTGGGGTAGTTCTTCTTTAGAGGCTTGGATGCCCAGAGATATGGTGGAAACAGTGCCTCATTTTAAAATAATGATGGATGAATTTGATGCTGATAGTAAAACTAAAAATAAAATAAACGCTATTTTAGAAGGACCAAGACCTTGGAAAAATGCAGATGATATTTTTTTACGTAGACAATCAAATATTTTATATAATGCAATGATGCACCCGTTAATTCCTTATGCTTGCAGAGGCTTGGTTTGGTATCAAGGAGAACGCAATGCACAATCTATGTATGGCATGGTTAAAGAACCATGGTTTTCTAGAAATTCAGGAATATTAAAGTATGGAGATGTGCTTAAAAGTTGGATAAAACGCTATCGAAAAGCTTGGAATAATGATGAGTTGCATGTTCTTGTGGTAATGCTTCCTGGATTTGGAAAGGTGTTGGATTCAGAAAAAGATATTAATCCTGAAAGTCCAAATGCACATTCATGGGCTTGGATGCGTGAATCTCAATTAAAAGCATTAGAATTACCAAATACATCTGTAATAAATACTATTGATTTGGGTGATGAAAAAAATATTCATCCAAAAGATAAATTACCAGTTGGTAAACGTTTAGCTCTTTTTGCCTTACATAATGTATTCAATAAAAAAGTAGATGCTATGGGGCCAACATTAAAAAAGGTAAAAGTAAAAGCTAATTCTATAGTTGTTTATTTTAATAATGTTAAACACTTAAAAACAACAGATGGCAAAGCTCCTACAAGTTTTTGGTTGTCAGATGCATCAGGAAAATGGTTTTCTGCAAAAGCGAAAATAAAAGGGAAAAAAATAGTGTTAACGTCTTCAGATTTAAAAAAACCTTTATTTGTACGTTATGCTTTTACAGGGAAACCAAATGTAAACTTGGTAAATGAAGTTGATTTACCCGCTTATCCATTTAGAACAGACACCTTTAAACCATAGACTCTAAAGCTTCTGTAGTTGAAATAGTCTGTGTATTTATGATTAAAAAAATCAATTAAAAAATAATAATAAATAAAATGAGATCAAAAAATATAATTGTAACCTTTTTAATTTTGGTTTGCACCATTCTTAGTGTTGATGCTCAAAACTTCAATCCTGATAGTAAAATTTTATATAAAGAGGTACAAGGGGATAGTTTATACCTGCATGTATTTAAACCTAAATTATCTAAAAAACCAACTGCTGCCATTGTATTCTTTTTTGGAGGTGGTTGGACAGGTGGTACCCCAAAACAATTTTATCAGCAAAGTAGATATTTTGCATCGAGAGGAATTTTAGCAATTTCAGCAGAATATAGGGTGAAAAATACCCACGGTACTTCTCCGTTTGAGTGCGTTGAAGATGGGAAATCAGCTATTCGTTGGGTTCGTGAAAATGCAAAAAAATTAAACATAGATCCAAATAAAATTGTTGCCAGTGGAGGTTCTGCAGGAGGACATGTTGCATTAACCACTGCATTAATAGATGGTTTTGAAAATGCTAACGAGAACTTGTCTGTTAGTTCAATTCCTAACGCTGTTGTTGGATATAATCCAGTTTTAGATACTACTAAAAAAGGGTATGGTTATAAAAAAGTAGCAGGCCGAGAAACAGAAATATCTCCAGCGCATCAGGTTAAAAAAGGAATGCCGCCTATGCTAATATTTCATGGTACAAATGATAAAACAGTGCCTTTTGAAAATGCAAAACGTTTTACAAAATTAATGAAGGAAGCAGGAAATGAATGTGAATTAATTGCAGTTGATAATGTTGGTCATGGTTTTTTTAATGGAGATTTTTTCAGAAAAGGTTCTGGAGATAAGTATTTTAATTTAACCGTATACGAAACAGATGTTTTTTTAAGAAAATTAGGTTATTTGAAAAAAAAACCAACACTTTCTAGAAATATAAAGCAGGTGTCTTGTGTTGGAGATAGTAATACTGAAGCTACATATCCAACGTTTTTACAAGAAAAATTGGGTAAAAAATACCAAGTTAAAAATTTTGGAAAAGGTGGAGCAACTTTATTAGAAGGAACAAATCATCCATATTTTGAAAAGACTGTTTATCAAAATTCTTTAAAGTTTACACCAGATATTGTTTTAATTATGTTTGGTACAAACGATGCAAATGTTAAGTGGTGTCTAGACAAAACAAGAAAAACGGATTTTAAAGGTACACCACAAGAAGAGTTTAAGAGTCAATATAAAAAATTGATAAATGCTTATAGAAGCAAGAATGCAAAAGCGGAGATATATGTATTAACACCATTACCAATTTATAAACATGAAAACAGTAGAGACCCAGAAATACAACAACGTATTGTGCATTTGAAAGAATGGGTAATCCCTATTATTAGAGAAATTTCAGAAGAAGAAAATGTTACATTAATAGATGTAAATACATTAATGAGAAAAGCTTATAAATACACTGTTGATGGTGTTCATTTAAATAATAAAGGATATAAAATATTAGCAAATAAGATAGCTAAGAAAATCCAATAGTTTATTTATTTAAAAATAAAGTACCAATAACCAACCTTTATATAAAAGTTAGATGAGACAACTAAAATTAGTAATTACAATCATATTTGTAAGTTTAATAACTTCTTGTAACACTACAAAAAAGGAAAATAAAAAAGCAAAGGAATTAACAACGGAAATAAATGACGTAAAATTTACATATCAAAATATTACGGGAGTTGGTGTAGATTCGGTATATAATAGAAGAGATAATAGTGATATTATAAAAGTAAATGATACTTATTATATGTGGTACACACGTATGAATAGTCCTACAACATCTGGTTATTGGGGTACAATTTGGTATGCAACCTCACAAGATGATGGATATACTTGGAAAGAACAGGGTATGGCACTTGGTTTAGGAAAAGAAGATGCATTTGACAGTCATGCTGTTTTTACACCCAATATTCTAGTGTATAACAATAAGTATTATTTATATTATACAGGAGTAAAACCAACACCAGGTAATAAAAATAAGGAATTTGAAAATAATTCAGAAACAGATATTACAGCTATAGGACTTGCCGTTTCAGATAGCCCAGATGGTCCTTTTGTAAGGGTGGAGAATAATCCGATTTTAGAGATAAGTACTGTAGATTCAGACTTTGATAGTTTTAGAATTGACGATGCCAGCTTATTGGTTAGAGATGAAAAAATATGGTTATTTTATAAAGGAAGATCTCTTGTCGATGGAAAGAAAGGGCCAGGACGTACCAAAATGAGTGTGGCGTATGCTGACAAACCTGATGGTTATTTTAAAAAACATAAAGGCTACTTGTTAGATAAAAGTCATGAAGTATTAATTTGGAATAAAAAGAGAGGTATTGCTTCGTTAGCATCACTTAATAAAACATTAAACTTTTCTGCGGATGGAGAACATTTTTCCGTTTTACAAGACAGTTTAAAAAAGATACCAAAGGCGCCAGGATTGTATCGTCCCCATTTAGAAAATGGAAACTTAACGACTGAAATTCCTGGGTGGGGAATTTCAATGATTCAAAAGAAAGGATTAGCGTATTTGGTGCGTTTTGAAATGAAGTAAACAGTAAACCTAGTAAATAATAGGGAATCTAATAAAATGAAAATAATAGATAATAAAGGTTAATCGCTAAAAAAGAGGATGACTTAAATAAGAAGCTAAATTGGTTATGAAACGTATAACAAAAATATTTTTAGGAATTACAATTTTTTCTATTGTCTTTATTTCATGTGATAGCACAAAAACAAAGAAAGCAGAAACTACGAATCATAAAAACAATGAAAAACAGATACAGACACCTACAGCAATGTCAAATCATTGGAAATTTATTGGTGAAGCAATAAATGAACCAGGGTATGATGTTTGGGGAAGTTCTCCAATAAGAGATAAAGATGGTAATGTGCATCTTTTTTCTGCAAGATGGTCTTCAGATACCCCTTTTAAAAAAGCGTGGAGGTATAATAGTGAAATAGCACATTATATAGCTAAACAACCTGAAGGACCTTTTAAATTTGTTGAAACTATTAGAAAAGGGAATAAAGATGGAAGTTGGGATGCTGCTGGTTTTCATAATCCAAGTATAAAAAAAATAGATAACAAATATGTACTAATATTTATAGCAAATGATGGCGCAAAAAACCATGGTCCAAGTCAAAGAATTGGAATGCTTATAAGTGATAGCCTAAATGGTCCTTGGGTAGAAAAACCAAATAAGAACCAACCCTTATTAAGTCCACCTAAAGATTCATCTGTTTGGTGTTATAATAGTGGACTTGGAGTAAATAACCCTGCGCTTATAAAACATCCTAATGGTAAATACTACTTGTACTTTAAAGCTATGGCAGGACCTAAAGGAGAAGGTGGAAAAGTGAGTATGGGAGTTGCTATTTCAGAAAAATTAGAAGGGCCGTATGTTATTCAACCAAATCCAATTACAACAAATAAGGTTAGAATTGAAGATGGATATGCTTTTATGTGGAAAAAGAAAGTTTGTTTGTTAACCACCGATAATCATGGAATTTTAGAGAAAGGTGGAGGTTTACTTTGGGTATCTGATGACGGACTTCAATTCGAGGCTAAACCATTATCTGGCTTTCATAATTATCAAGATTTTTACCTTAAAGGAGTTTTTCCTGATGGGGTTAATATCCGTTATGGTGGTAAAAAGGTGAAATTTGAAAGACCTCAATTATTAATGGATGCTAATGGTGAGCCTGAATACCTTTTTTGTCCAAGTGGAGTAGCCTTAGATGGAAGTGATGGAACGAACAGTTATGTGTTGAAATATGAAAAATAAAGTGTAAAACAAATGAAGAAAGTTGTTTTAATTTTAATCATATTTAATTTAGTATTTCAATAATCAATTTAGAGATGAGAATAGTTATTGTATTAATTTTTAGTGTGCTTTCACAGTTTGCATTTGCTCAAACATTATATTCGGAGGCTAAATCTTCTAGTGATAGTTGTGGTGTTAACGAGCAAGAAAATGGTTACTATGTAGAAAATTCGAAACCTTATATTTATATAGATGAAAATGGTTTAGAAATGGCATATAGGGTGTTTTTACCTCCAGCATATAACCCTAAAAAAAAGTATCCATTGTTGCTTTCTTTTCATGGGGCTGGCTCAAGAGGAAACGATAATTTAAAACAAATGCGTCCCTGGGTTGCCGGATGGATGGATGCCAAGGTGCAAAAAGAACATCCGTGTATAATTTTAATGCCTCAGTGTCCTAAAAAACAACAATGGGTAAATGTACCCTGGAAAAATGGTTCTTACTTTTTAAAAGATAGTCCATTAAGTAAACCCATGGAGCTTGCAAAAGAAATTTTTGATAAAGTTGTTAGAGAATATTCGGTAGATAAAAAGCGTATATACGTAATGGGTGTTTCAATGGGAGGTTATGGTGCATGGAATTTTGTAATGCGTTATCATAAACTTATTGCAGCAGCAGTTCCAATTTGTGGTGCAGCTGATCCGTTGGAGGCTAAAAATATAAACAGAATTCCAATTTGGGCTTTTCATGGAGATAAAGATCCTACGGTTCCAATTTCTGGTTCAATTGAAATGATTGAAGCGTTATATAAACATAAAAAGAATAAAGCACGCTTAACAATTTATAAAGGTATTGGGCATAATTCTTATGAGTATGCTTGGAAAGAACCTGAATTAATAGAATGGGTTTTTAGTCAAAAAAAATAAGCTAATTGTAAAAAAGAAACCAGCTGTACTATTAAAATATTATTAATTATGAAGTATAATATTATTAAAATTATTTCAAAATCTTTAGTTAGTTTATTGTTCTTTTATTCTGTGTGTGCTGTATCACAAGAGAATAAAAAGAACCTGAATATTAATGAAATGATGGAGCCTTTGAAGCAAGATGGCATATTTAGAGATACTGCTTATTACAATTGGGGAGGTTCAATTATAAAAGGAGAAGATGAAAATTATCATTTGTTTTATTCACGATGGAAGCGAGAATATACTTTTAATGGTTGGTTAACATTTTCTGAAATTGCACATGCTGTTTCAAAAACACCTACAGGACCTTGGAATTATAAAGAAACGGTTTTAAAAGGAAGAGGTCATGGAAATTGGGATGCAATTACAGCACATAATCCTAAAATAAAATTTTTTGAAGGTAAATATTATCTATACTATATTGCTACAAATTTAGGAGATAAAGAATTTACGCATAAAGATTTAATTGATTTAAGTACAAAATCTTTAAAAACCAAAGACAGGGGAACGCTTCGTAAAAACCAAAGAACTGGTGTTGCCGTTTCAACTTCGATTAATGGACCTTGGCAAAGAATGGATAATGCATTGATAGAACCATCTGGACCAATAGCAACAATAACTGTAAATCCAGCTATTGATAAAGATAGTGATGGGAATTATTATTTGATAGTGAAAGGAGATAAACCCAATGAAAAAAGATTTATTAGAAACCAAGCAATAGCGACTTCTAAATCGCCTGTAGGACCTTTTAAAATGCAGCCAAATCCCGTTATAGGAAATTTAGACACTGAAGATGTTTCAATGTGGTATGATGAAAATGAAGCTGTATTTTATGCTGTTTTTCACGCCCATAAATTTATAGGATTAATGACTTCATTAGATGGTTTAAATTGGAATAAAGCACATTATTACAATATAACTAATAAAAAAATAGCACTTGATAATGGATCTTTCTTAATTCCAAATCGTATGGAACGTCCATTTATTTATGTGGAGAATAATATTCCTATTGCGCTATGTCTTGCAATAAAAAAAGAAGATGATTCTTATACTATTTTTATACCATTAGAAAAAAAGAATAGTTTTTAAGAGTTTAAAAAAACCATTTAATTATATTAGTAGAATTGTTAAACTCATAGCTCCTTGTGCGCCAATTACCAAACATTGTTCAATATCTGCTGTTTTTGAAGGCCCAGCGATAAAAAGACCAAAATTTCGATCTCTATTTGCAATTAACTTGTAGGCTTCGTGTAAATTAGTACACAATTTTTCTTTGTCTAAAACAATTACTAAATCGTTTGTAATAAATGGTAAAACGCGTATTGGAAACTCATTTTCTGTAATCCAAATAGCGCCATTTTCTACTACACCAAAATCTCCTTCTATTATTGCCAAATCAATTGAAGCCATAGTATGGGGATTTGTTTTTTCTGAAATTGAAACCGTTTCTAAAGACGATTTTTGGGTACAAGTAACAATGTCTTTAGCTTTAGGATACCTTTTTTGAATTTCAGTATCAATTTCTTTCGCACTATCTAATTCAATAATATTTCCACCTACAAGTGCAACTTTTTCTTTAAATGAAGCTAATAAATTTAAGTCCTCCTGAAATTTATCTAAATCTATTTCAGGTAATGGAAGTAAATTAGGTTTATTCTGTTTTATGGATTTTAAAATTGTTTCTCTACTCATTATTCTTTCTTTTTGCTTTATACCAATCGTCAAAATTTTGTGTTTTAACTTTAGGAAGTTCACGTGCTTTTCCCCAAGCATTTAATTTGGAATATACCATAAACCTAGGAGCGTATTTTAGCATAAATCGCGCTGATTTTCCTACCAAATTATAGGATGTTCTGTTTTTTAATATTTTACCCGTAATTTTTAAAATAGTTTTTTTAACAACTGGTTGTTTAACATCTTTTACAATTAGCTGTCGCCATTTATATAATTGCTCGTGGATGTTAATTTTAACCGGGCAAACATTAGAGCATGAGCCACAAAGCGTAGATGCAAATGGGAGTGAACTGTGTTTTGTTAAATCTTTTCCTGGTGATAGAATAGAGCCAATTGGACCTGGAATTGTGGCGTCGTAACTATGTCCACCACTTCTTCTGTATATAGGGCAAGTATTCATACAAGCACCACAACGAATACAATGTAACGAAGATCTAAAATCTTCACGACTTAATTGTTCCGTACGTCCATTATCAACAATTACAATATGTAATTCTTTTCCTTTAGCAGGCTTATTAAAATGCGATGAATAAGTTGTAATTGGTTGTCCTGTTGCACTTCTAGCCAACAATCTTAAAAATACACCTAAGTGTTCTTCTTTTGGAATAATTTTTTCAATTCCCATACAAGCAATATGAACGGGCGCTAGATGCGCTCCCATATCGGCATTTCCTTCATTGGTACAAACAACAAAACCACCTGTTTCAGCAATTGCAAAATTTACACCTGTAATTGCAACATCTGCTTGTAAAAACTTGTTTCTAAGGTGTTTTCTTGCTTCGTTGGTTAAATATTCAGGGTTTCCATTACTGGGTTTTGTACCTAAATGTTCTTGAAACAATTCATCAACTTCTTCTTTTGTTTTATGAATTGCTGGCAATACAATATGGCTAGGAGTTTCTTTTGCAATTTGAACAATATATTCACCTAAATCGGTGTCAACAACCTCTATGTTTTTAGATTCTAAATAAGGATTTAAATGGCATTCTTCGGTAAGCATAGACTTACTTTTTACCACTTTTTTTGCATTATGTTCTTTTACAATTTTGTGAACAATTGAATTGTGTTCTTTTGCATCGGATGCCCAATGTACTTTAATGCCGTTTTTTAGAGCATTGGCTTCAAATTCTATTAAATAATTATCTAAATTAGAAAGTACATTTCCTTTTATTTTAGAAGCAGTATCTCTTAAATATTCCCAACCTTTTACTCCGTGTGCAGCATTATCTCTTTTTTCTCGAACATACCATAAAGCTTTATCGTGCCAGTTTACTTTGGCTTCATTTTTATTAAATATTGCTGCTTTTTCTGAATGGCTCATAACTAAATAGTACTATTTAAAATTTCGGCAATATGCATCACTTTTAACGGTTTATTATCTCTATTTATTAAACCTTCTAAATGCATTAAACAAGAATGATCTGCACCCGTAATAACTTCAACACCATTATCTAAATGATCTTGAATTTTATCTTTACCCATTTTTACTGAAACGGCTTCTTCAAATACAGAAAATGTACCGCCAAAACCACAACATTCATCCGCTCTATTTAATTGCATTAATTCCAATCCTTTCACATTGTTTAATAAATCTTCTTCTGTAGAATAATATGGATCCATTCTTTCGGAACAAGAGCCCAGATGCAATCCTCTTAATCCATGGCAGCTTTTATGTAGTCCAACTTTATGGGGAAATGAAGCACCTAAATCTGTTTTTCCTAGTACTTTTACTATGAATTCACATAATTCAAAAGCATTGTTTCTAACTTTAACAACATCTGGTGTTTGTTCTATAATATCGAAATGTTTTTTTACGTGATAAATACAGCTTCCTGAAGGTCCAACAATATAATCGTATGCTGCAAAATTTTCAACAAATAATTGGCAGGCTCCTTTAGAATCTTCTTCATAACCTGAATTCCCTAACGGTTGTCCACAGCAAGTTTGAGTTGATGGATAATAAACATCTACATTTAACTTTTCTAGTAGTTCTAGTGTTGCAATGGCAACTTGAGGATACAATTGATTGATATAGCAAGGTATGAATAAGCCTACTCTCATTGTTTTTTAGATTTATAATTGGTAAATTTTTTCCATAAGTATCCATTTTTCTCCTTCTTTAGCAAAAGGTAATTTTTTTTGATATTTCCACATCAAATTTTCCCATTCTTGTACTTTAGGATTTTCTAAATCCATTTTGTCCTTTTTTTCAAAAGAAAAGTCCTCATCAACTTCTAAAATCATAAAAAGTCGATTTTCTACACAATAGATTTCAGCATTTTTAATTCCTGAATTAATAAGGCTTTCTGTAATTTCTGGCCAAATCTTTTTATGGTATTTTTTATATTCAGCAATTAAGGTTTTATCGTTTTTTAAATCGAGTGTTAGGCAGTATTTTTTCATTTAATATTTACTTAAAAATTAACATCCAAAAACTATTCATGAACTTTTAAAGTTCTATAACTGTAAATTGCAATCACTAAAAAGCTAATTAAAGGCAATATAAATGAAACATTTACGGCAGGAAGCCAACCAACTGTACCTAAATCTATAATTGCACCTTGTAAAGGAGGCATTAATGCTCCACCAACAATTGCCATTACCAATCCTGCGGCTCCTAAAGTGGTATCTTTACCTAATTTATATAATGCTATTCCATAAATTGTTGGAAACATTAGCGACATAAATGCCGATGTTGCAACTAGTAAATACAATCCTAATTGACCTTCAATAAGTATAACTCCTGTTACGCTAAACATTGCACCTATTGCAAAAAACAGTAATAGTTTTTTAGCGTTTATATATTTCATTAACATGGTGCTAATAAATCTGCTTGAAAGGAAAATACCCATAGCAACTATATTATAATTTTGAGCAGTTGATTTTACTATACCTAAATTATCTGCATATTGAATAATAAAAGTCCAACACATAATTTGAGCAGCAACATAAAACATTTGAGCAATTACACCTTCTCTATATTTTTCATTTTTAAGCAGTCTTTTAAACGATGCTAAGGCATTAAAATTTTCATCTTTTTTTTCTTCTTCAGGCATTTTATAAACACTAATAATTACCAACATTGCAATTACTACAAATCCTAAAATTATATAAGGATTTCTAATTATTAATAAATCATGTGTACGTATAGCTGCTTTTTGAACTTCATCTAACGTGGTAAAAATTAATTCGCCTGTTGCAGTTCTTTTATCTGAGTCTAATGCTGCAAGAATAAATTTTGAAGCAACAAACATACCTAATAAAGACCCAATAGGGTTAAAAGATTGTGCTAAATTTAAACGTCTAGTAGCTGTTTTTTCGTCTCCCATAGATAAAATAAATGGGTTTGCAGTAGTTTCTAAAAAGGCCAATCCAAAAGTTAAAATATATAAAGAGACTAAAAAGAATCCAAACACCTCGAACTGAGCTGCAGGGTAAAACAATAAAGCGCCAATGGCGTATAAAATTAGTCCGAATATAATTCCTTTTTTATAGCTGTACTTTTGTACAAATAATGCAGCTGGTATAGCCATTGTTGCATAGCCACCATAAAAAGCAAATTGAACTAATGCAGCTTTTGCCGTTGAAATTTCCATAACTGTTCCAAAAGCCGCTACCATTGGGTTTGTAATATCATTGGCAAATCCCCACAACGCAAATAGCGATGTTATTAAAATAAATGGAATTAAATATTCTTTAGGAACTATAGGTGTGTTATTTTTTTTCATTTATGAAAGTTGAGTATTGAAAAACTGTCTAAATAATTTTTTAGAATCGACAACTTAAACTTTTTATAGGTGACGAATTTTTTATTTTTTAGACAGTTTTTAAGAGTTTATTATTTGTTATAGTATTGTGCGTAAACAACTTTTGTTTGTAAATACTCTTCCATTCCATGTTTTCCATCTGCTCCACCTACACCTGATTTTTTCCAACCAGCATGAAAACCTTGCATTGCTTCAAAATGCTCTCTATTTACATAAGTTTCTCCATATTGTAATTTAGTTGTTGCATACATAATATTATTGAAATTCTCAGAGAAAATAGAAGATGTTAGTCCAAATTTACTGTCGTTAGATAATGCTACAGCTTCTTCTAAAGTTCCAAATTTCATAACGGGTAATACAGGACCAAAAACTTCTTCTTGAATAATTTCCATATCTTGTCTACAGTTTGTTAATAAGGTAGGTTGGTAGAAATATCCTTTATCAAATTGTTCGGAACGTTTACCTCCTACAACAACTTCAGCTCCTTCTTTTTTAGCAAATTCAACCATTTCAGAAACCTTATCTAATTGGTCTTTAGAAACCAAAGCGCTCATGTCGGCATTTACTCCAGTTAAAGCATCTTCAACTTTAACTTCATTCATTTTTTTGGTAATCATTTCCATAAACTTGTCGTAGATATTATCTTGAACATAGACTCTTTCAGCACAGTTACAAACTTGTCCACTAAAAATAACTCTTGATGTAACAATTGAATTTACCGCCAACTCTAAATTAGCATCAGAACAAACAATGGCAGGAGCTTTACCTCCAAGCTCTAAAGATACTTTTGTAATATTCTCTGCTGCAGCTTCAATAATTTTTTGTCCAGCAAATACACTACCAGTTAAACTAACTATTCCTGTAATTGGACTTTTAGTAAGCGCGTTACCAACAGTACTACCAGATCCGCACACAATATTTAATACACCTGCAGGCAATCCAATATTTTCAATTAATTCTGCCCATTGCATTATTGTATTAGGAGCTTCACAACTTGGTTTAATAACACAAGTATTTCCTGTTATTAAAGATGAAGCAACTTTACGTGCCATTACAAAAAAAGGAAAATTCCAAGGGCAAATTCCAACGGCAACTCCAATTGGAACTTTGTGTAAATAAATATGTTCGTTTTCTCTATCACTTTGAATTATTTCTCCCTCAATTCTTCTTGCCCATCCAGCATTATAATCAAAATAATCTGCAGTCACATCAATTTCTACCTGAGCCAATCCAATTACTTTTGCTTGTTCTTTGGCTAAGGTTTCTGCTAAAAATATTCTATTTGTTCTTATAATATCAGCCATTTTATGTAAAAAACTAGCTCTTTGTATGGCAGGAAGTGCTTCCCATGCAGGTTGTGCATTTTTAGCAGCTTCTAGGGCTAAGTTTGCATCTTCAACAGATCCCGCTGGAATTGTTGATATAACTTCTTCAGTACACGGGTTTAAAATTTCTTTAATTTTAGTAGAGGTCGAGTCAATAAATTTACCATTAATAAATTGTTTAAACTGTTTCATATTTATATATTTTAATTAGTATTTGGTTTCTATAGAAAAAATAGAAAAGTTTATTTTCTATTATAAGAACACGCTTTTTTTATATTAAAAAAGTATGCATATACAACAAATATAGCACAAGATTTACTTAAAATTATTATCTATTACAATCAATAGTATGAAGAATTTAAACATGGTGTTAAAAAAAATTGTACTTGAGGGGTTGAAAGTGAATATGCTATAAAACTTTAAAATCTTGTTTTATGCATAATGCAACCTTAACCAGTTGTAAGAATAGAGTAATTTAAGCTGTACTGTATTTGGAATAGGTGGTGTTTAATGTAAAATATATAATGAAAGAAAGGTTTATGTATATCTTCCCGATTTGTAACTTGCAGGTGTTAATCTAGTAACAGATTTAAACACTCTAGAAAAATGGTAGCGGTCTGAAAATCCTAAATTAAAGGCAACGTCTTCAATGGTTTTATTGGTATGTTCAAACAAATGACAAGCTTTGGCAATTTTTCTGTTTTGAATAAAATTATGTAGTGTAATATTTATTTCTTCTTTAAATAATCTTGAAAATGAATTTGGAGCCATATTTACAATTTCAGCTAAATCTGAATTGCTCATTTTTTTGCCAATATTAATTTCAATAAATCTAATTACTTTTAAAACACGATCGTCAATATCTATAGCTTTCCACAATTCTGGACCAATATTAGTAAGAGCCTCTTTTATAAAAGCTTGTAATTTTAAGTTAAACGTTAATTTAAAATCGCTGTTTTCAATTTTTAATCTATTTGTTAAATAGTGTAATTTATCTTTAAGGTAATCGGTTAATTCAATTTTAAAAATCCCTGGATACACGTTATCAAAAGGAATTCCTAAGTTAAAATGCACAAAAAAATGAATTAAATGTTTATCGTAATACTCATTTTCATCATAAAAACTTGTCAATTGTTTTCCATTTACATGAATACCATTATTAAATTTATGATTTTTTGTAAACTGTGTAGAAAATGATGTAAAAGGTGGAATAATATAAAGAAATTTAGGGTCCATTTTATAAATGTTTTCTTGATGAATTAATTCGCCTCCTTCATTTTTATTCCAATACAGCCTCCAAAAAGGAAACACCATATCATGGCAATCCCACAAATCTAACAACCAATATCTGCAACATAACAACCTTAATTTAAGGTCGATAAAATTTTGATTATTTGACGAAGGATCTCCTAATTCAATATCTTTTACGAACTTCATAAACTCAAAATGTTTGAATTAGATACAAAAATACAAATTTTAAATATTTATTTAACACTTGTTAATCAGTAAATTTGTAGTATTAATTATGTTATAAAATAATAGATATGGGTACAATTAAACTTCCTAATGAAGTACAAAAAGAATTAAATAATGTCTCTAAAGTAGCCGGTTATTTATGGCAAAGAGAATGGGCTGAAAGAAATGCAGGAAATATTTCAATTAATTTAACATCTTTTTTTTCTAAAGAAGAAGTGAAAGGTATTGGTACAGAAGTGCCATTTGATTTTCCTAAAGGAGCTGCTGGCTTTGTAATTTATATTACTGGTACAGGCTGTTATCTAAGAGATTTAATAGATAAAATTGAAGAAGCTTCTTGTATACTTTATATCAATGAAGATGCAACTGCTTATTCAATTATTTGGGGAGGTAAAAGAGAAGGTTTTGGTCCTACTTGTGAATTAATTTCACATGCAAGTATACATTTGTTTAATTCAATTAATCATCCAGAAAATTTAGCAGTTGTACATACACATCCGTTAGAATTAATTTGTATGAGTCATCATGAATTATTTAATGATGAGGAAGAATTGAATAGACAATTATGGATGATGTGTCCTGAAATTAAAGTATTTGTACCTAAAGGAATTCACTGTACACCATATGCATTGTCTAGTACAGAGCCATTGGCAAAAGTAACTATAGAAGCTTTTAAAACAAGAAATATCTCTTTATGGGAAAAACATGGTGCAACTGCAACCGCACCAGATGTAGAAAAAGCCTGGGATTTTTTAGATGTAGCAAACAAAGGTGCTAAATTATTGATGATGTGTTGGGCAGCAGGTTTTAAACCAGCAGGGCTTTCAAACGAACAATTGACAGAATTAGAACAATTTACATAGAATACTAAAACTAAACATAATGAATAGACTAATAGGTAGATTACCAAAAGTAGGAATTCGTCCTGTAATTGATGGACGTGAATTAGGCGTTAGAGAATCTTTAGAGGTTCAATGTATGGATATGGCCAAAGCTGCAGCAAAATTAATTGAAGATACGTTGCGTTTTCCAAGTGGAGAAAAAGTAGAATGTGTTATTGCAGATACCACAATTGGCGGTGTTGCAGATGCTGCTGCTTGTGCCGATAAATTTAAAAGAGAAGGTGTAGAAGTTTCTTTAACAGTAACACCTTGTTGGTGTTATGGAACCGAAGTAATGGATACCGATCCGTTAACGCCAAAAGCAGTTTGGGGATTTAATGGAACAGAAAGACCAGGAGCAGTATATTTAGCAGCAGCATTAGCAGGTTATGCTCAAAAAGGATTACCAGCTTTTGGTATTTATGGTAAAGAAGTACAAGATGGTGATGATAAATCCATTCCTCAAGATGTTTCTGAAAAAATTATACGTTTTGTTAAAGGTGCTTTAGCAGTTGCCCAAATGAAAGGGAAATCTTATTTATCTATAGGATATAGCTCTATGGGTATTGCTGGATCTATGGTTGATGTAAACTTTTTACAAGATTATTTAGGCGTAAGAGCTGAATTTGTTGAATCTGTTGAGCTTTTAAGGCGAATTGAAAACAATATTTTTGATCAAGATGAATACGAAAAAGCGCTAGCTTGGACAAAAGCGAATTGTGAAGAAGGAGCGGATAGAAATAACCCTGAATCGCAAAAATCTCGAGAAGAAAAAGATGAAGAGTGGGAAAAAGTTGTGAAAATGACTCTAATCTGCAAAGATTTAATGAACGGAAACCCAAAATTAAAAGAAATGGGCTTTGGTGAAGAATCTAAAGGTAGAAATGCTATTATGGGAGGTTTTCAAGGACAACGACAATGGACAGATTACCAGCCAAATGCAGATTTTACAGAATCTATTTTAAATTCATCATTTGACTGGAATGGTATTCGTCAAGCCTATGTATTTGCTACAGAAAACGATTGTTTAAATGCAATTTCTATGTTATTTGGTCATTTATTAACTAATAAAGCACAGTTATTCTCTGATGTAAGAACTTATTGGAGTCCAGAATCTGTAGAGCGTGTAACTGGTAAAAAATTAACAGGTATTGCTGAAAACGGGATTATTCACTTAATAAATTCAGGTTCTACAACCTTAGATGCAACTGCACAACAACTAGATGCTGAAGGAAACCCAACTATGAAACCATTTTGGGATATTACAGAAGAAGATGTTAAAAGATGTTTAGATAATACCAAATGGCCACCAGCTACAACTGAATATTTTAGAGGTGGAGGATTTTCATCTAATTTCTTAACTAAAGGACAAATGCCATTAACCATGTGTAGAGTCAATTTAATTAAAGGAATTGGACCTGTTTTACAAATTGTTGAAGGTTGGAGCGTAGAATTACCAGAAGATATTCATACCATTTTAAATGAAAGAACCGATCCTACTTGGCCAACAACTTGGTTTGTACCTAGAACAACAGGTAAAGGCTTTTTTAAAGATGTTTACACCGTAATGGCTAAATGGGGCGCTAACCATGGTGCTATTTCTCATGGGCATATTGGAGCCGATTTAATTTCATTAGCAGCCATGTTACGCATTCCTGTAAATATGCATAATGTAGATGAAAATGATATATTTAGACCTAGTTCATGGTCGGCTTTTGGTGAAAACTTAGAAGGAGCAGATTATAGAGCCTGCAATAACTACGGACCTCTATATGGTTTTAAAGAATAAATAATTAAACTGATAAAAAGAATTGGTTCAATTATAACCGTTTAATATAGGTACCGGCTTCTTTTTATAATATTGTTAAAGCTTTTCCTTATAATTTTAGAAATGGAATTATAAGGATGGCTTTTAATACCTTAATTTTCAATAAAAATGAAAAAAGTTATAGCAGTAATTGATATAGGAAAAACAAATAAAAAAGTATTTTTATTTGATGAGAATTTTGAAGTAGTATTTCAAAATTCAACTCAATTTGATGAAATAATTGATGATGATGGTTTTCCTTGTGATGACATTGTAGCTATTGAAAACTGGATTAAAAATCAAATTTTAAGCATTCAAAAAAAAGGTGATTTTAAAATACAAGCCATTAATTTTACAACACATGGAGCTTCTTTAATGTATTTAGATAAAGCTGGAAAACGTCTTACGCCTTTATATAATTATCTAAAAAAATTAGATTTAAAAGATTACGAAAATCTATACAGAAAAAATGGGGGAGTAGAAGAGTTTTCAAGAAAAACTGCTTCTCCAGTTTATGGAATGTTAAATACGGGGTTGCAAATACTTTGGATTAAAAAGTATAAGCCAGAAATCTGGAAACAAGTTAATGCTGTTTTACACTATCCACAGTATTTAAGTTATTTATTTACTGGTAAAATTACAGCTGATTATACTTCAGTAGGTGCCCATACAGCCACTTGGGATTTTGATACTATGCAGTATCATAGTTGGTTAAAAGATGAAAATATAACTTTACCAGAACCTTGCAAAGGAAACAAAGCAACAATTGCTGAAATTAATGGAGAAAAAATAGCTGTAGGTATGGGTATGCATGATAGTTCATCATCTATAATTCCATTATTAGACAAAGAAAAAGATTTTGTATTATTATCAACTGGAACGTGGATTATTGCTATGAATCCGTTTAGTAAGGAAGTGTTAACGCAGCATCAACTTAATAATAATTGCTTGTGTTTTATGACACCAGAAAAACAACAAATAAAATCTTCTATGCAGTTTTTGGGAAGAATTCATGAAGTGTATTTAAAAGCATTAAGTGAACACTATAATGTTAATATAAATACGCATTTAGACCTTTCTTTAAACGCAATGCTTTGTGAAGAAATACACCAGAAAAATGCTAGAATATTTTTATCTGAAGGGATAGATACTGATTTTGAAGCTTACAAAGAGAACTTAAATGCTTTTACATCATACGAAACAGCGTATTATCAATTAATTTATGAAATAGCAAAAAAAGTTATAGTTGGTATTGATTTAATTTCAGATAAAAATGCAAACATTTCAAATGTGTTTATTTCTGGGGGATTTAATAAAAATGAAATCTTTATCAAATTTTTAAGGCTTTTAAAAGATAATATCGAATTTAAAATTTCAGACTGTAAAAATGAAAGTGCTTTAGGAGCAGCTTTAATGATGAAAAATTACTTATAACCGAAAAAATTATTGGTTGAAATTTAGGCCAATACTAAAGTAGGATAAGTTTTCTAATGTATAATTAGAATTATTATAATAAAAAAACCGATAAACTTATTTATCGGTTTTTGAGTTTCTATTGGGATAATTTTTTTGATAGTATTTATAAAAATTATTGCTGTTTGAAACGTTAACAAACAGCAATAATTAATTGAGTAGGGATGTAAAAATTTTATTAAGGTTTTAAATTTTCAGTACTACTTATTATAAATGAATAACTATATTTTTTATCTAATAGTTTATATTCTGGATGTGTGTGTGCTCCCCAACTATTGTCACCACCAACACCCATTTGTTTGTAGTCTATATTTAATGAAACTAAATCTCTTGGAACTACATCAGTAGTATGGCGATTTTTAACAACATCTCCATCTCTATGTCTTCCGTCAGTTCTTTCTAAAGATTCAAAATCTTCCATTATGTTATGATGTGCACTTACATCAATTGTTGGTATACCTTTTACAATAATTCCTTTTCCTGTTTTATCAGTTAAACTTACCCAACGTGTATCGGATTTATTACCATTTTCTTGAGGTCTAATATATGCCCAATATTGATCTGCAACACTTCCTTCATATACGCCAATTTTTGCTCCAGATTTTCTATCCCAATAACTTTCATAAGGACCTCTACCATACCATTTAATTTGATTTAAGTTATTGTTTAAAATTATATTTAAACCAACTCTAGGTAAATCAGGTAGGTTATTGTTGGCTTTAACTAATGTGTTATCAACTAATATTTCACCATTTCCATTTATACTATATTTAGAAGTGAAAACACCTATAGTTTCGTTTGATTCATTAATTAAATTATATTTAACGGTAACAATTGCATTGGCTCCATCCATTTTTGAGTCAATACTTTTAACAGCTCTGTTTTTGCTAACATAGCGCCAATCTTTACTTCTTTTATGAAGATCGTTTCCAAAATCGTTATCAATTGGTGCTCTCCAAAAATTAGGAGTAAATCCGGCATTATTATGTATTATATTGTCATTATCACCAAAATATAATTCAGTCATTATACCAGTTGATTTATCAAAAACAACTTTACCTGCTTTACTACTTATTTTAATTGAAGTTTCATCATTTGCAATAACTACTTTAGATGTTTGCTCAAGCTTGAATGAATTATTAGCTGTGTTAATTTCAAATTGTTCCCAAGCAATTTCGTGGTTATTAGGTACTAAATTTTTCTCTTTTTTAGTTGTTGCAGAAATTGTAATAATTACTTCTTTAGATTTAGTTATTTCTGGGTATTTAATTTGAATAATTTCAGACTTTGTAGGTTCTATATTTAAGGTTGGAATGTTTTCTTTTATTACAGTTTCACCATCAGACATTATTTCGTAAGAAAAGTTATATTCATTTAAATTTGTAAAATCAAATTCGTTAGTAATTTCAAATTTTCCATTTTTTAAATCTATTGCTTTAAATTGGATATTTTGGTGTACTTTTTTTACTTCATATAGTGCTGGTTTAGGTGTTCTGTCTGGATCTACCAATCCGTTTAAACAAAAATTTCCATCTGAAGGTACATCTTTAGGTCCAAAATCACCACCATAAGCCCAATATTCTTCACCATCTTCTGTTGTTTTAACCAAACCTTGGTCTACCCAATCCCAAATAAAACCACCTTGTAAAACTGGGTATTTTTTCATCATATCCCAATATTCTTTTAAGTTTCCAACGCTATTACCCATGGCATGTGCGTATTCACATAAAATATAAGGTCTATCGCTGTGGTTTTTTGCATATTTTTCCAATCTATTAATACCTGCATACATTGGTGCTACAATATCTGTATTGCTTTCTAGTCCAGCTTGTTCAAACAAGACTAAGCGTGTTTTATCTCTATTTTTTATCCATTCATATCCTTCAAAAAATACGGGTCCATTTCCACATTCATTTCCCATAGACCAGATTATTACAGAAGGGTGATTTTTATCTCTTTCAATAGTTCTTTTTATTCTATCTAAATGAGCTTCATTCCATTCTGGAAGATAAGCAACATGGTTTATTGTGTCAAAACTACCTTGGTGTGTAGCTCCCATACCGTGAGATTCAATATTAGCTTCATCAACCAAGTATAAACCGTATTTGTTACAAAGTTTATAGAACAATTCTGGTTGTGGATAATGTGAAGTTCTAACGGCATTGATATTAAACATTTTCATTGTTTTAATATCTTTTATCATAGTTTCTTCATCTACATAATGACCGTTTCTATCGTGGTGTTCGTGTAGGTTTACTCCTTTTACATAAATGGCTTTTCCATTTACTAAAAGTTGTCCGTTTTTTACTACTACATTTCTAAAACCAACATCGGTACCTACAGATTCTATTAAGGTACTATCTTCTGTTTTTAATTGTATAATTAGATTGTATAAATATGGGTTTTCTGCATTCCATAAATGAACATTTGGAATGGTTTTTTCAAAAGCTATTGTTGTTTTTCCAGGTTCTATATTTTTTGATGCTGAATAAACTTCTTTTTTGTCGCTGTCTAATAAAATTGTTTCAACAATATAGTTGTTATTGGCCTTATTTTCTAATTCAATATTTACATTAAAAATTCCATTTTTATAGGAAGCATCTAAATCTGCTTGAGACCAAAAATCTTTAATATGTGTTTTATTTCTTTCTAATAAATATACATCTCTTGTAATACCACTTAAACGCCAAAAATCTTGATCTTCTATATAACTACCATCAGACCATCTGTATACTTCAACAGCTAAAAGGTTTTTACCTTTTTTTAAATATTTTGTAATATTAAATTCTGCAGGGGTTTTACTACCTTCACTATAACCAACTTTTTCACCATTTATCCATACATACATAGCAGAACTAACAGCTCCAAAATGTAAAAAAACTTCTTTAGAATCTATAGTGTCAACATTAAAATATGTACGGTATGAACCTACTGGATTGTAATGATCTTGAATTTTAGGAGGTGTTTTTTCATGTGGATATTTTACATTGGTATAAATTGGTACATCAAAACCTTCTAATTCCCAATTGGCTGGTACTTTAATGCTTTTCCAGTCTGAAGTGTCATAATCTTCTTTAAAGAAATAATAAGGTCTATCATCTGGTTTAAGCGCTAAGTTAAATTCCCAATCTCCATTTAATGAAGTGTAAAAAGGAGAGTTGTTTGCATTATCATTTATAACATCATCATTATTTAAATAAGGAATAAAATACGCTCTAGGTTGTTCTTTATTTATTCCAAAAACAGCAGGATTTTCCCAGTCTGGAATTTCTTGTTCTTCAAAAGGAACATCTACGTATTTATGATTATTATTACACGAACTTATCAGTATTAAGAGTATAGCAAAGTATTTTAGTTTCATTTTTTATAATATATAATTCATTAATTTTTTTAGATTAAAGGTTGCGTTTTAATTATTCAACAACAACAGTTACAATACTTCTTGACGGTATAGACCATACGGTTGAATTATCAATACTTTCTTTTGGTGATAAATTATCTGATGTTTCTGCTGAAGTTTGGTATAATTTACCTGAATATTGAGATTTACCATCAACTTTTACATTAATTGGAATATCAATGGTTCGTTGATTTACAAGTACTACAATATATTTTGAATCGTCTGGCTTTTTATAAGCTGATACTAATAATCCATCAATAGATTGTTCTATAGATTTATTATCAGATCTGTTTAAACTAATTCTTTGGTATCCTTCTTTTATGAAAAATGAATAATTTCCTAAAGCCCAAAGTAGTTTAGAATCATACACTTCTCCATCAAATTTATCGTTGTCTATATATACCAATCCATCTTTATAGTCGTAAGGGCTTAAAGCCAACCACCATTGCCAAGAACTTGCATTTGCAACAGCTAAATCGGTATGGATTACTTTGCTTAAATAAAGTGCAGGATCAATACCTAAATCTCTACCATTACCTTCTATTTCTGAATTGTTTTCAAGAAGACAATATTCCGACATCCAAAATTCAAGAGCATTATCTGTTTGCTCAATTTGATCTTTAACATTTTGGCGGGTATTTATTAAAGTGGTGTTTCCTGAAGTTGTATAATAACTATGTCCACAAATTTTCTGAGCAATATTGCTTAAGTTTCCAACATAGTTATCAGAACTGCTATCAAAAAATTCTTGTATATGAGAACCTCTTCCGCTTTTGTTAGAATCTTCGTATAAATAATTTAATTGAGCAGATTCAGCAATTTCAATTTTAGTGTTTAAATTTTTACTTTCAATTTTTGTGTCTAGAATTCTAGTTATTGCCGCTATTTCAGAATTTAACCAAGGAGAACCTTCTTGTCCGCCTGTCCAATCCCATTGTGGCTCATTAAAAGGAGAAATATAGTTAAAAGTAATACCATCATTAGCGCTGATATTTTCAATAACATTAGCTAAAAAATCAGCATAATTATTGTAATTTGTAGCATCAAGATTTGCAGAAGAGCCACCTGAAGAATGTGCTTTTCCATTTTTAGTAAGGGTAATTGGAGGACTGTTAGAAAATGCAGTAAATTCATTTACACCTCTTTCTTTTGCAGCTTGTAAAAACCAACGTTGCCCTTGTTGTGCATCCCAATTATAACCATTTGAAGTTAAAAAAGATTCTGCTCTTCGCCATTCATCACTTATACCGCTGTCGCTTCCTTGTACATCGCTACCTCCACCAATATTAAAACGCCAAGTACTTAAACCAATTCCTTTAGGCTGTCCCGTATTGTCAGTTTCAGAACTAAATAAATAATCAGCAATTTGATTTCTTTTTGCTAATGGCCAGTTTTTACCAACAAATTGTGTACTCCAAGCATCTGAAGCACCAAAGCTATGTATTGTTTGATAAGTTGTTGATGGTTGTAAGGTAATGGTTAAATAATCTGATGCTGTTGTTCCTCCACCATTATCAGATGTTTCATCGTCATTTGAATTGGAACAGGCCGCTATAGTTAATACAAGTGATAATGAAATTGCTAGTATTTTATAAAGTTTCTTATGCTTCATTTTTTTTAGTTATTGGGTTTTCAAATAATTAGTATGATTATTTGTTGAAAAAGATGCTTAAAGTACTATTACTATAAGCATCTTTTTATATTAAGATTTAGTATCCAGGGTTTTGTGTAATTCGACCTTGAGATAAATTAATTTCTGATATTGGAATTGGAAATAAAGAATGAACTTCAGCTTTATAATATTTTCCTTCGTCATTTCCAGCATCATATTCATCTGTACTTTCGTTTAGGTTATAATTTGAAAAGGCAGCCATAGCTTGTGTTAACCTGTCTGTTCTTTTTAAATCGTAGTAACGGTTTCCTTCCATTGCTAATTCCATTCTTCTTTCATTATAGATTGCAGTTAGTAAACCTTGTCCTGTAGCAGAGATCTCGTTTAAATCTACTCTAGCTCTCACTTTATTTAAAGAAGTTAAAGCTGAATTTTCGTCTCCATTAAAATAAGCAGCTTCAGCGTGCATTAATAATAAATCGGCATATCTTAATAAAATATGATTTAGAGGAGATCTTTTATGCTCTGATTTCTCAGGGCGATCTTCAGAAGTTAAAAAGTATTTTTTGTTAATTCTTCCAGACATATTTTCAGAAGGTTTAGTATCGTAAGAAGGGTATTCTTCATTTACATAATCACCTTGTTTAATTATTGTGAATTCACGTCTTGGATCGTCTGCCATAAAATTATCTAAATTACTACTTGGCGTACAGAATCCCCAACCACCATCGGCTCTACTACGAGATAGTACAGGTAAAGCACTTCCTGTATCATAAAGTTCGTTGTAAGAATTTTGGATTTCAAAAATAGAACCACTTCCATTTGGATTTGAAACACTCCAAACGTCTTTAAAATCATCGTTTAAGTTGTATTCACCAGAAGTGATTACTTCATTGGCTAAACTTTGTGCTTCTGTGTAATTTTTTTGGTATAAAGCAGCTTTTGCTAAGTAAGCAATTGCAGCTCCTTTAGTAGCTCTTCCTTTATCTGCAGAAGCTTGTTGCGATTTTAATGGTAAATATTCTAAAGCATCATTTAAATCACTTTCAATTTGTGCCCAAATTTCTTCTTCAGTAGCTCTTTCTAAGTTGGCATCGCTAACAGATATTGGTTCTGTTAATAAAGGAACTCCACCCCAGTTTTTCACCAATTCAAAATAAAATACAGCACGTAAAAATTTAGCTTCAGCTACAAGTTCATTAATTTCTTCCTCTGCAATTGGTGCTTCTGGAATTCTTGTAATGGCTAAGTTTGTTCTAAAAATACCTTGGTAGGTATATCTCCATTTACTGTCTAACCACTCGTTTGATGATGTAATGTTAAAATCAGCTAAATTCCCAAAATCTCTTTGGTCTCCTTCGTTTGAATTTCCTTTAAAGGCATCATCGGAACAAATATCACCAACCATCCAAAAGAAATCTGTTTGCCACCAGTCTTGTGGACTAAGTGAAGCATAACAACCTAATACAGCTTTGTTACTTTCGGTATAATTAGAGTAGTAAGTGTCTAAATTTTGTTCTCCTGTTATTTCGTTATCAATATAGTCTGAGCAAGAAACTACGTTCAAACCGATAAAAATAAATAATATGTATTTAATAATTTTCATTGTGTACATTTTTAAAATTAAAACGATAAGTTAACACCAACATTTATAGTTCTTGGTAAAGGATAGTGTCCCCAGTCTATACCACTTTGTGTAGCCGAACCACTAATATCTGGATCTAAACCACTAAATGAAGTTGCAGTAAATAAATTTTCACCACTCATATAAACTCTAGCTCTTGCAAGTCCTAGATTATCAAGAATGCTGTTATCTAAATTATAACCTAACTGTAAATTTGTTAATCTAATAAATGAACCATCTTCGATGTAATAGTCAGAGTATCTAAAGTTTTGATTTGGATCATCATTTGATAAACGAGGCTGAGAATTTGTTGATCCTTCACCACTCCAAGCTTTATCTAATAAGCCAGCATATGAGTTATAAGTACCGCTACCACTCATTAAGTATGGGTTTAAAGCGTTTAACATGTCATTTCCGTATTTACCAGTAAATAAAATGTTTAAATCAAAATTGTTGTAGTTAAATTGCATATTAAATCCAAATGAAAAGTCTGGAGTAGGATCTCCAATAACTTGTCTATCATCATCGTCTAATGTTCCATCACCATTTAAATCTTTAAATCTAAAGTCACCTGGTTGTGCAAATGGTTGAATAATATTTCCAGTGTTATCTGAATGACTATTAATTTCAGTTTGATTTTGGAATATTCCATCAGTTACAAATCCATAAAATAACCCAGGAGTTTGACCTTCTGCAGTATATGTTAAACTGTTTAAACGTTGGTGATTTCCATCCCAAATAGCTTCTCCATCAGCTAGTTCAACTACAGTTGCATCATAACTTGATAAGTTTAGCGTAAATGCAGTTTTTAGTTCATTGATTTGTTTTTTATAAGTAATACCTAAATCAACACCTTTTGTTTCGAAACTACCAACATTAGCCCATTGCGCATCGTAACCAGAACCTAGGTAAGCAGGAATACTTTTTGCCATTAACATATCGTGTGTAGTTCTTTTATAAATATCAAAATTTATATTTAAACTACTATTAAATAAACCTAAGTCAATACCAAAGTTCATATCTTCAACAGTTTCCCATTCAATAGATGGATTCCCTACGTTTGCAGGTGCTGTTCCTAATATAACTTGTTGGTCATCTCCTAAAGTATAGTATTCATTACCAATAGTAGTTAACCTTGCGTTTACTGGAATAGAATTTCTGTTGTCATTTCCAATTTGTCCCCATCCTACACGGGTTTTTAATGAACTTATCCAAGATATATCTTCCATAAAATCTTCATCAGATGTAACCCAGGCAGCAGACACAGAAGGGAATACACCCCATTTGTTACCGTCAGGGAAAAGGCTTGATCCATCAGCTCTTACAGTTGCAGTTAATAGATATTTACTTTTGTAAGAATAATTTCCACGTCCTATGTACGATATTAAGCTGTACTTTTCGTTATTTCCAGTGGTATAAAATCCTTCAGTTGCTGCATCAAGATATCTTAAATCCTCATGGTTACTAGGAATATTTTCTCCAGTGCCACTTAATGTTTTTTCTGTTTGAGATTCTAAAATTACACCACCTAAAAGGTTAATACTATGGTCATTTATTTCTTTTTGGTAATTTACGGTGTTATTCCAAGTTGTATTTAGCTTGTTATTGTGTGTTCTTCCTACAGAATTTACTTCTAATTTGTCGTTTTCTTCAATATAATAATCTGGTGAAAACCAGTTGTTTTCCCAAGAGCTGTAATAAACGCTAAATTGCGATTTGAAAGTAAGGCCTTCAATTGCTTCCCAATTTACATAGAAGTTACCAACGGCTCTAGAGTATTCAGTATCGTTATAAGATCTTGCTAATTGTCCTAATGCATTTGGAACATCTGTAATAGTTGGTGAAAAAATGCTGTATTCGTTTAATCCATCAATTTCATAATCTGCTAAGTATGGGTTTGTAACAGGTTCTAATCTATGAGCATTCCAAACTAAATCTGGACCATTTTTAGTTTTTGAGTTTGCAAACGTAAAGTTTTCTCCAATAGTAACTTGATCGTTTAATTTATATTCTGTATTTAAACGTGCTGTTACTCTATTAAAATCACTTCCTTTTATAATTCCTTCTTGGTCTTGGTAAGAAATACTTGATGATATTTTAATATCTTCAGTAGCTTTTGCAATTGATAAGTTAGCGTTATAGATTGGTGTGTTTTGTGTAATTTCATTCCACCAATTAGTTCCGTTCCCTAAAGATTCTGGGTCAGAATAAATTAAGCTACCACCATCATTTAAACTTGCAGCATTTAAAATATTTGCATATTCAGTAGCGTTAGCTAAGCTAGGGTCTTTTGCCACAGATTGTATACCTGTGTAAGCATCAAAAGAAACAATTACTTTATTTGTTTTAGCTTGTTTTGTTCTAATTATTATAACTCCATTTGAAGCTCTAGAACCAAAAATAGCTGATGCAGATGCATCTTTTAAAACTTGAACACTTTCAATGTCTTGAGGTGATAAAAAGTTAATGTCATCTAAAGGTACATCATCTACAACATATAATGGCGTATTGTCTCCTAGTGTTGAAATACCACGAATTGTTATTGATGAAGAAGCTCCTGGTTTACCACCACTTGAAGAAACCTGAACACCTGGTAATTGACCAGCTAAGGCATCTTGTATGTTAGAAACAACCCTTTTTGAAAGTTCTTCACCTTTTACGGTTGAAATGGCACTTGTTAAATCTTTCTTTTTTACAGATCCATATCCAATTAATACAACCTCGTCTAATTGTTCGGTACTTGCAACTAAAGAAACATCTATAGTTGATGTGTTTCCAACAACAATTTCTTGTGGTAAAAAACCGATGTAAGAAAATATTAAGGTGTCTGTACTATTTGCTGAAATACTATAATTTCCGTCAAAATCAGTTGAAACCCCATTGGAAGTTCCTTTTATTAAAATGGATACGCCAGGCATTGGCATTCCACTTGCAGTTACTGTTCCTGTTATTTGTTTTTGTTGAGCAAATATTGTACTTCCTAAAAGTAAAAATATGCCCAAAATTAAAGAAGTGAATGTTCTCATTAGCTTCGTAAATTTATGGTTTAGTTTAATGTTTTTTTGTTTTTTTAAATACCACAAAAAACACTAGGTGCGTTTTGTGGTATAAATACTAAAACTTAATTATATTCGTGAATAGTTGCTCTTAGTAAAAAGTAATCGAATGTAATTGTGTATGTACCAGCTTGATCTTTAAATTTTAGATCTTGTGATCCATCTCCAGCTTTACATTTTACATAATTTACTGGCAATATTGTTTCTCCGCCAACTTCAAAACCACAATCAAATGGTTCCCAACCATCTGTTTGTCCAATAAATTTTAAAGAAGTGTCTTCAGTAATTTCAATATTAATGGTAAAAACATAAGGATTTCCGTTGCTATCTTTTTCCATTGGAATAGCATCTGCAGGGTTCCAATCTAAATCGTAGCCAGCAAATCCATTACCCATTAAATACATGTTTTCTTTAATTTCAACATCTATTTCCATTTTTTCATAGGTGTATTCTAATGTATATGGATTAAACTCTACATGGTAATAGCCATCTTCATCAAATTCAATGGTGCCACTACTTTGTGAGTTTATAATTCTAGAGCTGTCATTAGGATCTGTTCCCCAATTGTTAGGTTCCCAATCTAATTGGCCTATAAATTTTATTCCGTTACCTACTGTATAATAAAACTCTACAACAAACCAGTCTTCATTTTCTGGGTTTTTCCACATTTCAGTTGCTTTGCTAGGATCCCAGTCGTACCAAGTAGAACTTCCTACAGCATACATATTGTATATTTCATCTTTTTCTCCAATAAGAACTGTTGTATATGTTGTGGTTTCATTTCCTGTTTTATCAATACCAATTGCAGTAAATTCTACTGCGCCAGAAATTCCTGTTAAAGGTATTTCAATTGAGTCTGTAAAGTTGTAGTTTAAAGTGTTATCAGGCATTTTTAGCTTAACTTCATAGCCTAAAATTTCATTTATTACAATAACAGAATCAAGCATTTTATTATCAGAAAAATCGATGTTTAATTCAACTGAATCTCCAACTGTACTAGAGCTACCACTAATAGGAGAAGTAAATGTTACTTGCGGTTTAGTAGTGTCGTAATCTAAGGTTACAACAACATCATACGTTGTAATGTTTCCTGCAATGTCCATAGCTGATACTTTTAAAGTATGTGAACTATTTGGTTCTTCATCTGCAGGGACTAAAAATTTATAATTTAAGTTGTACTCTTTTAAATGGTCATCTAAAGTAATATACTTATCCAAATACCATTTGTCGTAATTAATGTTTATACTTTCAATACCATTATCATCTGTAATGGAGCCTTCAAAAACAAATTCTAGCCCAGGTGCAGAGCTAATAGTTGTTGTTAAATTTGAAATATTAGGGTCGGATGCATCGTTTATTTCGTTATCATCATCACATGATGAAAAAATAAAAAGTGAAAATAATACTGTGGATAAAAATATCCGAAAAAATAGTTTACTTATCATTTTTAAATAATTTTGGTTTAGAAATTTAATAGGATAAAATTAGACAGATTGTGCTGTGTGCGTAGTATAAAATTTGCTCAAATATAAGGTGCAATTTGTTCAAACTATTAATTATTTAGTTGAAATTGTTATTATTGAATTAGATTTGTTTTTTTTAACAAAAAATAGAAGTATTGAATAATTTAAAATTTATAAATAATTTTTTTATTGTAATTAGTAAAGGAATAGTACTATTTCTATTTTTAACTAATGGGACAAATTTATTTGCTCAAAAAAAGCTACCGCCTAAATTAAAATTTAATTCTATTACAGTAGAAAATGGCTTGCCTAATAATATTGTAAATTCTATTATTCAAGACTCTGTTGGATATGTTTGGATTGCAACTAACGATGGCTTGTGTAGGTTTGATGGTAAAAATTATAAAACATTTAGGCATTCAATAGAGAATAAAAATTCCATTTCTAATAATTTTATTCAATCTTTATTTGTTGATAGTAAAGGTGATTTGTGGATTATGACAGATCAAGGGTTGAATAGGTTTGATATTAAAAAAGAAGTGTTTGAAATTTATTATGCCAATGGAAATGGAGGCCTAAGTCATAACAGTCCTACTTCTATGGTTGAAAGAAGTAATGGAGAATACATTATTGGTACTTATGGAGGAGGAATTGATATTTTAAAAGACGGACAATTTATTTATAATTATAAACAAGAAAATAATTTTAGTATATCTTCAAACTTAATTTCATCACTTCAAATTCAAAACGATAGTATTCTTTGGGTTGGAAACTGGAAAAATGGTCTAAATAAAATTAATTTAGAATCAAAAAAAGTAACAAAATTTACTTACGGTTTTAATGAAATTACTTCTTCTGGTGAAATTAACACCTTGTATTTAGATGCAGAAAATTATTTGTGGATTGGTACAAATGCAGGTTTAACAATTTATAATACTAAAAGCGATTCATTTTTTAAAATTAATGTAGAAAATTGTAGTTCATTTTCAGATAACGATATTTTAAGCATATTTGAAGACAATGAAGGCGTTATTTGGTTAGGGACTCGAAATTCGGGAATTATTAAAGGGAATAGAAAAGAAATTCTTTCAAAAAAACAAAAAAATACTTTTGTCAATTATTTACCTAATGATTTTGATGATAGTGTAAATTATAGATCTATAAGTTCTTTTTATCAAGACAATCAAAATAATATTTGGATAGGAACACATTTATTGGGTGTAAATATAGTAAATCCAAATGGTGAAAGTTTTAGATTCTACAACAATTTAGCTAAAGATAATAGTAAATCAAGTTATAAAAGTACTTGGGGGATTAGTGAAGATAATAACGATAATATTTGGGTAGGAACTGATGGAGGAGGTTTGTATAAGTTTAATCCTTTTAACAATAATATTGAAAAATTTGTAGCAGATCCTTTAGATAATAATTCTATTAGCGATAATGCTATTTTAAGTTCTTACTTTGATAGTAAAGGTAATTTATGGATTGGTACTTATGCTGGTGGTTTGAACGTATTAAAATCAGGTTCAAAAAAATTTAAACATTATAAAAAAGGACTTTCAAATAAAAATTTGAATAGTAATGATATTCGGGTAATTTTTGAAGATAGTAAGCAACGGATTTGGATTGGAACAAATGGAGGAGGTTTGCATTTGTATAAACCTGAAACCGATGATTTTAAATTTATTACTGAAGTTGGTTGGTTAGATATTAGGTCTTTAACAGAAGATTTAAACGGCAATTTGTGGATTGGGACTTTTGGAAATGGAATTTTATCGTTTAATTATGAAAAAAATAAAACGGAAACATATCCAGAGTATGATAAGTTAAAAGCACATATTGTATTTGATGTTGAATGTGTTTCTGAAGAAGATTTATGGATAGGTACACGGTTTGAAGGACTGATACATTTTAATTTAAAAACAAAAAAAATAACTCAATATACAGAAGATAAGGGAATTTCAAATAATACTGTAAACGCAATAGTTGCAGAATCTAAATCTAAACTATTAATAAGTACTAATAATGGCTTAAATTTATTTAATGTAGAAGATGAAACTTTCGATAGTTTTATTTCGGCAAACGGAGTTAGAGTAGGTTCTTTTAATGGTAATTCAGGATTTATTTCTAAAAATGGATATGCTGTTTTTGGAGCTCTTAACGGGTTAAATATTTTTTATCCAGATGAAATTTATAAAGATTATAACCCTTTAAAAATAGTGTTTACAGATTTTAAACTATTTAATAAATCTATTGATGTTAGCAACGAAATTAATGAAACGCCTTTAAAGCAAAGTCTTTCCACAACCACTGAAATTGAATTAGATTACAGTCAAGATGTTATAACAATTGAATATGGAGCGTTAAATTTTCCAAGTTCAAAAGGAATAAATTACGAATATATTTTAGAAAATTACGATACACATTGGAATAAAGTAGGTGCTAATACGTCTGCAACATACAGAAATTTATCACCTGGAGAGTATGTTTTTAAGGTAAAATTAGCACATGAGTTAGAAGATAAAAACCAGCAAATATCTAAAATCAAAATAATTATTCACCCACCATTTTGGTTAACATTACCAGCAGTATTAATTTATATAATTAGTATTTCGTTTATTATTGTTATAGTTTTAAAATATTATGCAAATCAAATTAAATTAAGAAATTCGCTTTTCTATACTCAAATTTTGCGTGAGCAAGAGAAAGATTTAAATAAAGAAAGGTTCCGGTTTTTTACAAATTTTTCTCACGAACTTAGAACTCCTCTAACTTTAATTTTAGGGCCTATTTCAGATATATTAAGGGAAGAAAAAAAAGGAAAACATACAAGTAAGTTAAAATTGATAAAAAGAAATTCTCAAATTTTATTAGAGCTAATTAATAAAATGCTCGAATTTAGAAAATCTGAGACAGAACACAATCATTTAGAAGTGGGCAAATATAATTTTACTCAATTTTTAAAAGAAATTTCAAGTAATTTTAAATTTTATGCAGCTCAAAAAGAAATTGAATTTAATGTAGAAATTGAGAACGAATATCAGGCTTGGTTCGATTATAAAAAAATACAACTTGTAATTTTTAATTTGCTGTCAAACGCCTTTAAATATACACCGAAAGGTGGTGAAATTAAAATTACTGTTCAAGAAGTTTCAAATACTATTTTACTTAAAATTGCAGATACAGGTTCGGGAATTAAACAAGAAGCATTAGATTCTATTTTTAATTTATATTACCATAAAGATAATGCAGATACAATTGAAGGTACCGGTATAGGATTGGCTTTGTGTAAAAAATTAATGGATTTACACCAAGGAGAGATATTGGTAGAGAGTAAAATAGGAGTGGGGTCTTGTTTTAAAATTGAATTATTTAAAAATAAAGATCATTTTTCTAAAATAAAAAATGTTGAGTTTATAGATTCGAAAGATTTTATTATAAAAAAACCGTTTATAGATGAAACTTTGTTATTACATAACGAGCCGATACAATTCAAGTTTAATAAAAACGATAAAGTTGTTCTTATTGTTGATGATAATCAAGATATAATTAATTATTTAAATGAAATACTGTCAGAAAGTTTTAAAGTAGTATCTGCAAAAAACGGAAAAATTGGAGTTGAAAAAGCTTTTGAAATAATTCCTGATTTAATTATTTCAGACATAATGATGCCAGAAAAATCTGGAATGGATTTATGTAAAGAATTAAAAAACTCTGAAAAAACAAGTCATGTACCAATTATTTTATTAACCGCAAAACTAGGTGATAGTGACCGTTTAGAAGGTGTAGAAATAGGTGCGGATGATTATATAACTAAACCATTTGATTCAAACTTTTTATTGGCTAAAATTGAAAATATATTTAGCAATAGAAAAAAACTAATTAATTTTTATAGTGATTCAGAAATAACTAATCCAAAATTAATAGATCCATTAAAGAATATTGAAGATAAATTTCTAGCTAAATTAGAACAGCTGGTTTTTGAGAAATATAATGGAGATATATTAATACCTGAACTTGCAAAAGAGTTAGGGTATAGTAGGTCATCTCTTTATAGAAAAGTTAAAGCCGTAACCGGATCTTCGGTAAGCGATTATATTAAAAGAGTTCGTTTAAATAAGGCTGCAAAATTATTAGTTGAAAGTGATTTTAATGTTTCACAAGCTGCTTTTGATTCTGGTTTTAATGACGTCAAGTATTTTAGTGTAAGTTTTAAAAAACAATTTGGCATTTCACCTTCAAAATATAAAGCCGAAAACCTAAATAATAAAAGTTAGTATAGCTTAACTAAAGTAAGTTGTTTTTGTTATTAGCTTATACATAATTAGTTGGTGAATAATATTAAACTAATTACTTTTTGGTTGTAATTATAATTCACTTTTTTTTATTCAAATTGTGTTCATAAATAATAAACTTTTTTTACTTTTTAGAAGGTTTAAAATTTTCTTAAAAGTCAAAATAGAACTGTTAACAGTTAATTTTAAGTAGAAATGTTTGTAAATCTAAAATAGTATGTATATATTTGGTAAACCAATTTGGTAAACCAATGCAAGGTGTTAAAAATGAAGTAAAAAAGTGTTCATTTTATTGTTGTTTACTTAATTGTTTTAGTTTGTTTTAAGTTTAAAACTAGGTGTTGATTATTATTTGTAAGAAAATATAAATTTCAAACTAAGAGAATCAAAACCTATACTTAGGTGTAACATCAAAAAAATGAAAATGAAAAATAGTCTAAAAATAATTTCGTTGTTAGTATTGTTAAGTTTTATTTCTTGTAAACAAACTGATTCTAAAACTTCTGGAGATTTACTTTCTGAAGACACTAACCATCCAAGTTTAATTTTAACTAAACAAGGTGTAAAAGATATTAGAGCTAACTTAGGAAGTATTCCTATTTTTGATAAAACATTGGCAATTGCTCAAGCAGAGATTGATGCTGAAATTGTTAAAGGTTTTGATGTTCCAGTTCCTAAAGATTATTCTGGAGGATATACACATGAAACGCATAAAAAAAATTACATTTTAATGCAAAAAGCGGGTGTACTTTATCAAATCTTAAACGATGAAAAGTATGCTAAATATGTAAAAGATATGTTATTTGAGTATGCAAAACAGTATCCAACCTGGCCTGTTCATCCAAAACCAAGATCTTATGCTAGAGGTAAGTTATTTTGGCAATGTTTAAACGATTCTAATTGGTTGGTATATACAAGTCAAGCATACGATTGTATTTATAATTATTTAACAGAAGAAGAACGTACTGTTTTAGAGACAGATTTATTTAGACCTTTTGCAGATTTTATTTCAAAAGAAAATCCACAATTTTTTAACAGAGTTCACAACCATGCTACATGGGGAAATGCTGCCGTAGGAATGATTGCTTTAGCAATGGATGATGATGAATTATTAGATAGAGCTTTAAATGGTGTTAAAAATGTTGATTTTAATCCAGAAGAAAAAGATAATGATGGTGGTTATATTAGAAAAGATGGTCAAAAAATTGGCTTTTTTGCAAATCTAAACGAGCCTTTTTCTCCAGATGGATATTTTACAGAAGGTCCATATTATCAACGTTACGCATCATATCCATTTTTAATTTTTGCACAAGCGCTTCAAAATAAAAAACCAGCACATAAGGTATTTGAATATAAAGATGGAGTGCTTTTAAAAAGTGTAACAGCTTTATTAAATTTATCAGACGCACAAGGAGAATTCTTTTTATTAAATGATGCACAAAAAGGGATGTCTTATTTTAATTCATCTTTGATATCTACAGTTGATATTGGGTATCATTTTGGAGGAAATAATCCAGAATTACTTAGTATTGCTAAAATGCAAGATGAAGTAACTTTAGATGATGCTGGTTTAGCAGTGGCATTAGGTATTAAAGAAGGTAAAGAAAAACCTTTTATCAAAAAATCAATTCAATTATCTGATGGTCCCGATGGTGACCAAGGCGCAGTTGGAATTTTACGTAGTGATGATTTAGAAGTTGTTTTTAAATATACAGCACACGGTTTAAGTCATGGACATTATGATAAGTTGTCTTTTGCCTTGTTTGAAGATGGTGTTGAAGTGGTACAAGATTATGGTATGAGTCGTTTTGTTAATATTGAACAAAAAGGTGGTGGTAATTACTTAAAAGAAAATACAACTTGGGCAAAACAAACTATTGCACATAATACAATTACACAAAATGAAAAATCTCAATTTAAGGGAAAGTACGATATTGCAAGTAACTACCATTCTAATAAATATATATTTAGTGTTGTAGATAAAAAAGTTCAGGTAGCTAGTGCTAAAGAAGAAAACGCATATCCTGGAACAAAACTACATAGAACTATGGTAACTATTAAGGATGAAGCTTATAAAAATCCTTATGTGTTAGATATTATGCGCGTAACATCTGATAATACAAATCAATATGATCTGCCATTTTATTTTTTAGGACAAATTATGCAGGCAGATTTTGAGTACTTTAAATTGCCAACTCCAGAAGTTTTAGGTAAGTCAGATGGATATCAGCATTTATATAAAGAAGCTGAAGCAAGTGTAAAGGAAGGTAATATTAAACTAAATTGGTTATTAAATAATAAATTTTATACTTATTCGGCGGTAACTGAAAATAATGACGAAGTTATTATTGGTAGAATAGGAGCAAACGATCCCGATTTTAATTTACGTGATGAACAAACATTAATTTTAAGAAAAAAGAATGCAAAAGATGCGTTATATGTTTCAACAATAGAATCACATGGAACTTATAATCCGGTTTCAGAATTAGCAATTAATGCATATAGTAATATAGAACAATTAACAGTGGTTCACAATTCAAAAGAATATACAGCTGTATCAATTGAAACAAAAAATGGAGCATCAAAACTCTTTATTATAGCAAATGAAAATAATGATAAAGAAATAAAGCATAAATTAACAATTAACAATAAAGAATATACCTGGAAAGGTCCTTATATATTAACAGAAAATAAATAAATCAAAATTATGAAGCGATTTAGCGAAAAGTACATTATTGCAAAAGATATGGAATGGGAAGAGCTTGGAGGAGGAGTGTCAAGAAAATTTTTAGGATACGATAACCAAATTATGATGGTAAGCGTAAAATTTGACAAAGGAGCGTTAGGTGCACCACACCAGCATTTCCATACACAAGCTACGTATTGTGTTTCAGGTAAATTTGAATTTGAAATTGATGGAGTAAAGCAAATAGTAGAAGCAGGAGATGGTGTGTATATTGAGCCTAATTTATGGCATAGTGCAGTTTGTTTAGAAGAAGGTCAATTAATAGATACCTTTAGTCCTGTAAGAGAAGATTTCTTAAGTGGAGATGGAGTATCTTATTTTGGAGATAAAAAATAATTAGACTAAAATTTAATAAAAAGCGTAACATTTTATAAGGTGAAACGCTTTTTTTAACGGTTTTTACTAAAACGTTATAGTAAATCTGTTAAAACTTGAAAATAAATTGTTTAATATTTTTATTTAACTTTAAATTAACATATATTTGGTTTCCCAGATTGGTTTACCAGTTCTGAAGAGCAAGTTTAAATAAGTTTAACAATTCTAAATAAAATTAATTAAATGATATAAAATGAACAAAAAAAAAGGATAGTTGCACCTATCCTTTTTAAAAAAAATACTTCTTTTCTGAGGGAAGTAAAATTAAAAATATGTATTCATTTTAAAAAATACATTCTGCAATATTACAAAAAAAGAAACAAATTTTCAGAATTAAATTTTTTAAAGTGATTGGATAATTAAAGATTAACAATCTATACTAAAAGTAAATACAAAACAGTATTACTAAAACTAAACTTAACATAAAAAATTAAATTATGAATTTAAAAATTAAGCTAACGCTAATTGTAATATTGATGCTCAATATTTCATTAATGGCTCAGGAAAGCTTTACAATAAAGGGAACAGTGTTATCTGCAAAAGATAATATGCCAATTCCGGGTGTAAGTCTTTTAATTCAAAATACTACTAGAGGAGCCTCTACAGATTTTGATGGAATTTTCAGTTTAGATGTAACAGAAGGAGAAGTTCTAGTAGCATCTTATATTGGGTATAAAACCCAATTTATTACGTTAACAAATAAAAAAGAAATTACAGTTGTTTTAATTGAAGATACAGCAGTTTTAGACGAAGTTGTGGTAGTAGGTTATGGAGCTCGAAGAAAAAGTGACGTAACTGGTTCGGTATCTTCTGTAAAAACAGAGGAGTTAACAGCTTTTCCTGTATTAGAAGCAGAGCAAGCGCTTCAGGGTCGTGCAGCTGGTGTAGTTGTACAATCTAATAATGGTGGTGAGCCAGGAGCTCCTATTAAAATGAACATTAGAGGTAATACTTCTATAAATGCAAGTAGTGATCCACTTATTGTAGTAGATGGTTTTGTGGGTGCAACTATGCCACAAGCAGGTGATATTAAATCTTTACAAGTTTTAAAAGATGCATCTGCAACAGCTATTTATGGTTCAAGAGGATCAAATGGTGTTGTTTTGGTAACTACTAAAAAAGGTAGAAGCGGTAAATTAAATGTTGAACTTAACACAACATACGCTATTCAAACAACTTCAAATAGTTTAGATTTATTAAATGCAAGTGATTTTACAAAATATCAAAATGAAATAAGAGCAAATCAAGGTAATTCAACTCCTTATGTTCAAGGAGATTATGATACAGATTGGCAAGATTTAATTTATAGAACAGGTAATACCTCAAATAATCAACTTTCTTTTTCAGGAGGTTCAGATAAAGTAAGTTACTATGCTTCAGGTACTTATTTTGCACAAGATGGGGTGCTGGTTAATTCTGCTTACGAAAGAGTATCATTTTTAACAAATTTAGATGCACAAGTTTCTGATAAATTAAAAATTGGTCTTGGTTTAACAGGTGGTTTAAGTAAAAAAGATGGTGTTACAACTCAATCTGATGGTTCTGTTACCGTGGGTGGTGATGATGTAGTTTCTTTAGCTATGAGATTTGCTCCAGATAAAGGAATTTATAATGATGATGGTTCTTTTTCAACAAATGATAAGATTGGAGATCAAGTTGATAACCCTTGGGCTGTAGCTACTCAAAGAGATGATGATACAGAAATAGAAAATTTTAGAGCAAATTTTTATGCAGATTATGAAATTATTGAAGGTCTTACATTTAAAACAACTTTTGGGTTAAGTAATAGTAATACTTTTAGAGGACTTTATATGCCAAGAACCTTAACTGTTACAGCAGGACAAGGTCTTGACGGAAGAGCTATTATTAGAGAAAATAAAACTAAAAGTGTTTTAAGTGAAAACTATTTGACATATAAAAAAGAAATAGGAAAAGGAGACTTAACTCTATTAGCAGGTTATTCTTATCAAAAAACAACTAATAAAGGATCGTACAGTGAAGGTACTGGGACAATTTCAGATTCTTTTTCTTATTATGGTTTATGGACTGCAACTAATTTAATTAATGGAGGTTCAGGTGCTATTTATGTAAATGAAACAGAAATTCAATCTCAATTTGGAAGAATTAATTACGATTTTGATGATAAATATTTGTTAACTGCTACAGTAAGACGTGATGGAGCTTCTAACTTCGCAGAAAATGAAAAATATGCAATATTCCCTTCAGCAGCATTAGGTTGGAAAGTGTCTAATGAAGATTTCTTAAAAAATAATGAAACAATTTCTAATTTAAAGTTAAGATTAAGTTATGGTGTTACTGGTAACCCATCAATTGATCCTTACCAATCTTTAGCAAGTATTGCAAGTTTATACGCTTCTAGCAATGGTGAAACTGTTGCAGCTGTTACACCAAACCAACCTTCAAACCCAAATTTAAAATGGGAGTCGTCTTACCAAACAAATATTGGGGTAGATTTAGGTTTATACAATAATAAAGTATTACTTTCTTTAGATTATTATAATATTGATACTAAAGATATTATTATGATTAATAAAGGGATGCCTGATTATTTAGGATTTTATAATGATGAGATTCTAACAAATGCAGGAGAAATTAATAATAAAGGGATAGAAGTTTCTTTAAATACTAGAAACATTATTAAAGACGATTTTAGTTGGACAACAGATTTAGTATTCTCTAAAAATAAAAATACAGTAACTTCTTTAATTAACGGTGTTGATTGGTTTGGAGATGGTGCACCAAGTTACTTTAGTGTTGATGATAACTATATTTTAAGAGAAGGTGAAGAAGTAGGTCTTTTCTATGGTTGGGACTATGCAGGTGTATACCAAGGAGGTACTTTCCCAGCTGGTACAGCTACAATTACAGGAGGAGTTGCTGGTGATCCATTATTTTTAGATTTAGATGATAGTGGAGATATTACTAACGATGATAGAAAAACTATCGGTAACCCTAACCCTGACTTCACTTGGGGTATAACTAATAGCTTTAAGTATAAAGATTTTGATTTTAATATCTTTTTTCAAGGATCTCAAGGTGGAGATATTTTTAATATGACTAATGTGCAGTTAAATAATGGAGATGCAAATACTACTTACGATTATTATAATAATGCTTGGTCATCATCTAATACAGATGCAAGTCAACCTCGCCCAGGAAATAATAGTTGGAGAGAAATCTCTTCTCGTTTTGTTGAAGATGGTAGTTATATTAGATTAAAAAATATAGCTTTAGGTTATACATTTCCTTCAGAAAATATACAAAAGTTGGGTATAGAAAATTTAAGATTATCATTGAGTGCGCAAAATTTATTAACAATTACAGACTACTCTGGTTTAGATCCTGAAGTTAACTATTATGGTGCTTCTGGAGATAATGATACATCTAGTAATACTGTTAGAGGATTTGATTTTGGGAATTATCCAACTATAAAATCTGTAAGTTTTAGTCTTAGCGTTAAATTTTAATCAATAATTTAAAAACATATATAATGAAAACATATAAATATTTATTCTTATTGATAGGATTATCAATAATAGGATGTTCAGATCTTGAAGAACATCCAGTTGGATTATTATCTCCCGATGGATTTTACTCAACGGTACAAGATATACAAACTGGGGTAGATGGCTCTTTAACACATGCCATGAACGAACAAATTTGGGGGAGGAAACTTTCTATGTCGTTATTAGTGCGTTCCGACATGGTGCAACTTAACTCAGAGCAAACATATAGACGTGAAATGGATATGCACTCTGTTACAGGTGATAATGAAATGGTGTATGATCCTTGGAGAAGAATTTGGTTAGGAATAGCTGCCGCTAATAATACTATTGCAGGAGCAGAAGATGTTGCTGTAGATGAGGAAGTAAAAAACCCTGTTACAGCACAGGCTTATTTTGCAAGAGCGTTTTACTACTTTCATTTAGTAAGATTGTTTGGAGATATACCATATATTGATACTCCAGTAACTGATATGGATGCTGCTGTTTCTATAGGTTTAACACCGGAAGCACAAGTGTATGAGAACATTATTTCAGATTTAGAGTATGCGAAAACTTGGTTGCCAAATACTCAAGTATCAAGATCTATTCCTTCTAAAGCTGCTGCTAGTTCATATTTATCTTTGGTATATTTAACAATGGCAGGAACAAGTGATAATACTTATTTCCAAAAAGCATTTGATGAAGCTAAAGAAGTAATTGATAATAAAGGAGTGTATAATCTAGATCTAGATCCAGATTTTCAAACATTATTTAATGCCAATAAAATTGACGCTTCTTTAGAACCAATTTTTGCATTAGATTATAATGCTTACGAAGCAGATGATAATGGGTACGATCAAACAGCACCAATGACTGGTATTAGAGGAGATGATGACGATCAAGGTTGGTCTGTTTTATCACCTACCATGGCCGTTTATGAATCTTTTGATCCAGATGATTATAGAACAAATGTTAGTTTTCAAACAGAAGCTACAATTGGTGGTGTTACTGTAGATTATACACAGTTTAAGATAAGTGGGCATGAGCACGCTAAAAATAGTCCATATATTGCTAAATATACACGTTATCCAGGACCTTATGCACGTTCAAATAAAAGAGCAACCAGCCATAATAACTCTATGTTACGTTATGCAGAAGTTTTATTAATTGCAGCTGAAGCAGGAGTTGAAATAGGAAATCCTTTAGCTTTAGACTATATTAATCAGGTAAGAGCAAGAGCTAGAAAAGGTGGAGCATCTACTTCTGGAGGTTATACTGAAGTTGTTATACCAGCAAGCACAGTTCCAGCTGATCTTACTTCAGTTACTGTTGAAGATGTATTAGAAGAACGTAGAATAGAATTAGCATTTGAAGGTAAAAGATGGTATGATATTAAAAGAAGACAATTAGGAGATCAAGTATTTAGTGCCTCAGGTTATGAAGGAGCAAAACCAGATTGGAATTCTTCAGTAGATTATGATACACCAATACCTCAAGATGAAATAGATAGTAATCCTAATATTGGAAACTAATTAAATAGTTAAATAAAACGATAGTGATCGTTTGTAGTTTTTAATCTTGGGTTTACACATTTTAATTAGTGTAAATCCAAGATTATTAGTATATAATTGTATAATAATTAGCTTTTTATAAGCTAAAAAATATACTTAATTTATTTACGTATCTAAGTTTCATATTTTTAATTCGATCTATATCAAAACTTATTTAGTTTAGTTAGAGGCTACCTACATTAAAATTTCCTTTAAAAACTATAAAACAAAATTCTTAAAACCGATGTCAATAAAACATACCTTTTTAATCGTAATTACAATCATGCTTTCAAGTGTGTCTTGTACAAAGCAAATACCTATTGAGCACCTCAATATGGATTTAAAATCTAATACATTAGAATATCATAAAGCTGTATTAGAAAATGAAATTCCTGGTATTAATGTTTATCATGTGGCAGTAACAGGAGATGTTGTTAGAAATGAATTAATGAAGGAAGGTTATAAATTTATATATCTTTTTATTAAAGGTGAAGGAACTGTTGTTGCTGATAGCGTAAATTATCCGATTGTTCCAGAAACTATTTTATTGCCAAATGTATTAGAAAAAATATCAGTTAGTGCTAAAAAAAACGATACGCTTCATTTTCTTAAAATCACCACTAGTTTAACAGAACAAGATATTTTAGATTTAAAAGAATTTCCAAAAGAAAATACACAAAAACCTTATTTTGCAAAATTTAACGATTGCGAACCTTATACCGAGCCAATAAAAAGTCCTAATACAATTAGTAGAACAGTATTACCAAACAAATATATTCCGCGTATTGCATTGGGTACTGTTGAAGCACCAGGACCTGACAAGGTAGGAGCGCATGAACATGGGATGCTTGAGCAATTATTTTTAGGACTAACAGATAATGATATTACTGTTTTTGCAGATGATGCTCAAATTAAACTTCCAGCATATTCAATTTTACATATACCTTTAGGTTCTAGCCATTCTGTTGAAGTTGAAAAAGGGAAAAAAATGTATTATATGTGGATGGACTTTTTTAGAGATAAAGAAGGAGAAGAATGGTTGAAAACACATAATACTATTACGGAGTAAAAATTCTAATAAACTTAATGTTAAAGAGTACTTTATAGGTATATAAAATAAATATTATCAAAGGTTTTACTAAAACGTTATAGTTTTAATTGTTAAATATCTAAAATAGTTTAAAGAATATTTTTTTTTAACTTTTTTTTAATATATATTTGGTAAACCAAATTGGTAAACCAATTTGAAATATCGAATTAAAAAAGTATTAACACCTAAAAACCATTATATTATAACATTTTCAATGATAAAATAAATTAAAAGAGAGAAAATGATAGTTGCACCTATCTTCTTTAAATATAACCTTTTCTGAGATAATAAAAGTTATACATATTAAAAAAAAAGAATCTGCAAAAATATACCTGAACAAATAAATTTTCAGAATTGAATTTTTAAGAGATAAGGCAATTAAACATTAATAATTGATATTAATAGTAATAATCAAACCATTACTAAAATTAAACTTAAACATAAAAAAATAGATTATGAATTTAAAAATTAAGCTAGCCCTTATAGCGATGTTGTTGCTCAATGTCTCATTAATAGCTCAGGAAAGCTTTACTATAAAGGGTACTGTTACTTCCAAGGTTGATGGACAGCCTATTATGGGAGCTAATATTATTGTAGTAGGTACTCAAAAGGGTACAAGTACAGATTTTGATGGTAATTATCAAATAGAGTTGGTGTCAGGAGAAATTCTTGAAATCACTTATTTGGGTTTTGTAACAAAAAGGATACCTTATGTAAGTCAAGAAGTAATTAATGTGCAAATGGAGGAAGATTCTGCTGTACTAGATGAAGTTGTTGTTGTAGGGTATGGAGATCAAAAACAAAGTAATGTAACAAGTTCCTTAACAAAAGTTTCCGGGAAAGATATTGAAAATGTTTCAGTATCTCGTGTTGAAGATGCACTTCAAGGTAAAGTAGCTGGTTTAAGAATTCAAACAGTTGCATCAGAAGCAGGTGGAGATCCTAAAATTACATTAAGAGGGCCTGGGTCAATTACAGGTACATCAGCTCCATTAATTGTTGTTGATGGTGTTGTGTTGGGTACCGATGCAGATATTTTAGGTACAATTGATAATAATAATATACAATCTATTAGTGTTTTAAAAGATGCATCGTCAGTTGCAATATATGGTTCACGTGGTGCAAATGGAGTTATTTTAATTACACTTAAAGAAGGTGTTTCTGGAAAAACAAGTTTTTCTTACAATTCATTTATTGGGTATAAATATTCTGAAAACAACGATAATTTTAACACAACTATTGCTGATGAAAGAGCAAGATTAGATGGTCTTCAAGCAACAGTTTCAGCAATATTACCAACTAGTGAAAGATATGAAGATATTAATAGATATTATGACAATGCCTATGCTGAACTTGAAGCTATGGATTTTATTGCTTCTTTAGGTGGCGGTGAAACAAATTGGCAAGATGAAATTTTTGAAGGAGGTTTTATACAAAGTCATTCTTTATCTGTTAGAGGTGGTACTGAATTAACAAGTTATACTGCTTCTTTAGGGTTTTTAGAAGATGAAGGTATAGTAATGTCAGATAATTTTGAAAAAATTAATGCTAGAATAAAAGTTGATAGTAAATCAAGAAATAAGAAAATTAAGTTTGGTGCAAGTTTAAGCGTTAATTACAACGATCAAGTTAAAGTACCAACTAGGTTTACGGATCCATTAAGACAAATGGGGCATATTCCACTTTATTTAAATGAAGAACATTTAAAATATGTAACTCCATTTTCTACAGAAGTTGGGACTTCTACAGATGCAGGTAAATTGTTTGAAAATCTTGGTGTAGGTAGCTATGGATTCTCAAGAGCTTTTGACCACACTTTTACAGTAGACCCTAACAATCCTAGAGATATTCTTAGAGATGCAGAAACTGGTCTTCCAATTCCAAGTGGCTTAACATCTGGAGGTTTAACGTTGTCTACTACTAAAAACGTACATCCACTTGTGCATTATTTAGAAAGATCTAGAGTAAAGAAAAAATTAAGTTTAAATACTTCAGCATATATCGATTTTAAATTAGCTAAAGGTCTTAATTTTAGACAATCTATTTCTGGTGTTTTCAGACATAATAAAAATAATAATAGTGATTATTTATATGGTCAAGAAAATAGAGATCAAGAATCTTTCAGATTTGAAGGTAGAGACGAGTTAAATCAATATGCAGTAGAGTCATTACTTAAATACAAAAAAAGTTTTGGTGATCACAATTTTAATACTGTATTCGGTTTTGAATATACGCGAAGAGATTTTTATGTACAAGAGTCTGAAGCTGTAGGTTATACAAATGATTTTAATAACAATATTGCAATTGCAGATGGTGGAACTACTTATACAGATAATGGAACAGATAAATTAGTTTCGTATTTTGGAAGGGTAGATTATAACTATAATGAAAAGTACCTTATGCAATTATCTGCTCGTACTGATGGTAGTTCTAGATTTGGTACAAATACAAGGTTTGGATTTTTTCCAGCAGCATCTGTTGGTTGGATAATGTCTAATGAAGATTTTTTATTAGAAAGTGATTTAATTTCATTTTTAAAATTAAGAGCAAGTTATGGTATTTCAGGTTCTAATGAAATATCTAGAAACATCTATGAATCTCTTTACAGATTTGAAGAAACGTTTAGCACTATTAGTTATAACGGTTTAACAGGTGTTAAAGGTGTAACTTTAGCAAATCAAAATTTAGGATGGGAAAAATTAGTAGAATTTAACCCAGGAGTTGATGTTAGATTTGGTAATGGTCTTCTTAACTTATCTTTAGATTATTATGTTAGAAAAAGTGAAGACTTAATATTATTTGCTCCAGTACCTGCTACTTATGGTACAGATAATTGGTTGCAAAATATTGGTGAAGTTAAAAATTCAGGTGTAGAAATAGAACTGAATTCTAGAATTATATCAAAAGAAAACTTTAGCTGGATTGCTTCAGGTCAATTCTCTTTAAATAGAAACGAAGTGGTTAGTTTAGGTAATAATGAACAAATTATTTCTAGAATAGATCAAGATACAAGACCTACAGAGTTTATAGCAAAAGTAGGACAGCCAATAACATCTTTTTATGGTTGGGTTTATGAAAAAGAAGTTCCTTTAGAATGGATAGATAATCCTTTTAATAGATTTAATAATGATTTTGCAAACGTTTATGTAAAAGATTTAAATAACGATGGTATTATTGACGGTGAAGATAGAACAGAGTTAGGTAGTCCGTATCCAGATTTTACTTGGGGTTTCAATTCAGATTTTGTATATAATGATTTTGATTTTTCATTCCAATGGCAAGGATCTCATGGTGCTGAAGTAAGAGTAGCAGATTTAGATCAGTTATATTATGCAAGTGAGTCGGCAGTGCAACCAGTTGCAAATTTCCCAGATATTGATAAAACTGTTCATAGAAGATATACAGATGATCATATTCAAGATGCATCTTATGTAACATTAAGAAATTTAAGTGTTGGGTATACAATACCAGCATCAATTGTTTCAAAATATAATATTGATAGATTAAGAATATATTTATCAGGTGAAAACTTGCTTTTCTTTACCGCTAAAGGGTATGAAGGATTTAACCCAGAAGCTGCTGGGCAAACATCCGATAATGCTAATACACCTCTAACGTCAGGTTATCAAAGAGGAGATGGACCAGTAGTTAAAACAATTTCAGCAGGTATTAACTTTCAATTTTAATTAATTATGAGAAATATATATAAAAATATAATAGTTTGTTTTTCTCTTATGGCTTTACTTGTAAGTTGTGAAGAAGAACTAGACCTAAGTAACCCTACAGCACTTTCTATAGAAGAGTTACTACAAACAGATGATGGATTTAAATTATTATCTAATGGAGTTTTAGATGCTTATCAAAAAGTTCCAGCTAACGAGTTTTTACTTATAGAATTAAGATCAGATAATGTAAGAGCTAATACAGAAAATGGAAATTATCCAGCAATTAATGCATATAATGTAGATCCAAATAATGGAGATGTAGCAACGTATTATTCTAATAATATGTCTACTATTAAACATGCAAATACAATTATAGACAATCGTTTTTTAGCTCCAGAAAGTCAACAATATGCTGTTGGTGAAGCTTATTTTATGAGAGCTTTATGTCATTTTAATTTAGTAAGAGCATATCAAAATGTTCCTTATGTAGATAAAGTTTTAGATATAAATACAGAAGAGGCTAGAGATTTTCCTCAGTTGCCAGAAACTGAAGTTTATGAAAGAATTATAGATGATTTTAAAACATCAATTGCATATTTAGATGGTGTAGAACAAAATAGATACAGACCATCTAAAGGTGCTGCCATAAGTTTAGCAGCTAAAGCTTATTTAAGTCAACCAAATCCAAATTATTCTGAAGCAGAATTGTTGTTAGCTTCTGTTGTTGAAAATAGTGGAGCTTACAATTATAACTTACTATTTACAGAAAGAAGTAATGCAGCGCAGTTTGAGTTTAATGCAGATCCTACAGATAGTTCTGTTAACCTTTTAACAGATCAAGAGTATTATGCTAATTTAGTTATAGACTATGGTCACGTATTTGGTAATTCAATTTCAGGAGGATACTCAGATGGAGTACTTGATGGTTCTTGGTCAAACAATTCTGCATATGAAATTAACAATGAAGTAATTTTTTCAATAGCTTATGATTTAGTTAGTAGCGATAATTATGTAACTAGTGATAGTGGTTTAGATGATCAAGTAGAAACAGATTCAGAGTCACACAGTTTTGCTATGACTTTGCAAGGGCCTTCTAACGGTGTAAATATTGCATCGCTTGACTTTTTAGAGGTTATGAACCCTGAATTACAACCTGTAAGATTTTATGCTAGTATTGATGCATTGTCTTATAACCCAACACTTGAAACAAATGATACGTTTAATGCTAAATTTCCAACAGATGGTGAAATTGGTGACAACGATTGGATTGTTTTAAGATATGCTGATGTATTGTTATTATATGCTGAATCTATTTTAGGAAATAATGATAGTACTACAGACCCAAGAGCTGTTGAAGCTTTTAATAAAGTGAGAGCAAGAGCAGGACTTGAAGAGGTAGCAAATTTAACTAAACAAGCATTGTTAGATGAAAGAAGAGTTGAGTTTGTATATGAAAATCAACGTTTGTATGATTTAATAAGATTTGGTCAAGCAGATAATGTATTGACAGAATTCTCTAATGAAAATAGTTTATTTTATACTTCAGGGAAAAAATACCTTCCTTTCCCTCAAAGAGAAATAGACAATTTACCTAATTTTTATAATCAAAATAGCGGATACTAAAATCAGATAATTATGAATAAATATTTGTTTAAAATAAAATATATAGTTTTAGCTACATTTGTATCTTTAACTTCTTGTGTCAATGATGACTTGGCTGATGTAGGTGATTTAGTTGATATAACAGGACCTACGCCATTTTATAATGTAACCGATATTACTACTTCAGAATTTGATTGTAGCGATGTGGAGTTAGAAGCTAATTATGAATTTAACTTTCAAGCTGGTTCAAACTTAGCCGTAAATGGTATATATTATGAATGGAAGATTTCACCTTCAGAAGGTGTTAGCTTAATTAATAAAGACTTGCCTATTCTAGAAAAATCAATAGAAGGTGAGTTGGCATCTGTTGTTGGATTAGAAGATGCAATTTCAAAATTAGAATTTAAATTACCTTGTACTGTAGATCCAGCGAAAGCAGCAGTAATAGAAGCGCAAATAGCAGATTTAGAAGCGCAATTAGAAACAGCTAAAGCAAATCTAACCGACGAAACTTTACAAAACGTTTCTAATTTAGAAAATCAAATAGCTACATTGCCTGCGGCAACTTTACAAGATAAAGAATTAATAGTTTCTTTTCCAGGTCCAGGTGAATATACTGTGGGCTTAACTGTAACCGATAACCTTGGTAAATCAGATTATATAGAAAAAACAGTTACGGTAAATCAAGTTGTACCAACAATTCCAATTCCTGAAATAGGAGAACCTGGATTTGATGATGGTACTTTATTTGATGGTACTGGTGATGGAAGAGATTCTTGGAGAGCTCCTAGTAGTTCTAAATGGGGATCAGTTTTTCAAATTAATACAAAATCTGAGTTAGGTGTTTTACCAGATGGTTACCAAGCGGCTAAATTCCCTTCAGATGGAACTAGAGTTGGATACCAAGAGATAGAAGTAACACCTGGTGCTACTTATGTGTTAACTTACTTTAGTGAATTAGATACTAATAATTTAGGTGAAGTTACCGTATCTATAATTAGTCCAAATGCAACAACCTTAGAAGAGGCAAAATTAGAAGCAAATATAATAGCTTCTAGAACAGATAGTTCTGTAGGAAGAGTTGACGATGTATTTAAAAAACATGCAATTACCTTTGAGGCAGGTGAATATGAGACAGTAATTATTTTACTTACTAACTCAGGTACAGAGTGTAGATTAGATGCATTTGATATAACAGTAAAACAATAATAAAGCTCTAAAATTTAATATTATGATTTATAAAATAATTAAAAAATTCAATAAAAGTATTTTAGTGCTTTTGTTAATGTTTTTAGGTCTAATATCATGTTATGATAGTGGTTACGAAGAATTTGTACCACCAACTGGAAATGTAAACAATATTCAGCCTAATACTTTATTTACAACAAGTACTAATCCTGATAATAATTTGTCAATGGTATTTAGAAGTTATTCAACAGATGCAGCTTCTTATTTATGGGATTTTGGAGATGGTAATTCATCTACAGATGCAAACCCAGATTATACCTATGCAAAAGGTGGATTGTATACCGTTAAATTAACTACTACAAGTTCAGATAATTTAGTTGCGGTAGACTCTTCAGATGTAGCACCTATTTTTGTTGATTTTAATACTACTTCTATAGATTCAGAAGTTACTTTCGAAAATTTAACTACTGGTGCAGTAAGTTTAGTTTGGGATTTTGGAGATGGAGACACAGTGGAGTGGGATCTTGAAGATACAGAAGAAGATGCAGATTTTAATCCAATACATGCCTATAAAACAGCAGAGACTTTTAATGCAACATTAACTGCAACTAATTATTTGGGAGCTGAATTTTCTGTAACAAAAAATATAGAAGGTTTAGTACTATCTACAGTTCCAGATTTTACATTTATAACTAGAGGTTTTACAGCTGAATTTACAGATGCTTCTATTTTAGCAGTTTCATATAGTTGGGACTTTGGTGATGGAAATACGTCAGAAGAGCCTAATCCAACACATATTTATGCTGGTGAAGGTACTTATGAAGTAATTTTAACTACAACCAATGATGCAGGTGTATCTAAGAGTATTTCACAATTTGTTCCAATTGGAGGAATAGACCCAACATTTATGGCAACTGTTCAAAATGGTACAGCTGATGATTGGACTAAGAATACTGGTGATAATGCTGATGCTTGGGATATGACTCCTAATAGTACTATTGAAGACAATACAGGTGCAGTGATTCCTAGTCCTTATAGAGCAATTTGGTATAACTCAGAATTAAACGATTATATCGATGCTACTTACGGTACTAATGAACAACCAGGATCATCAAGTGATGGTACATATGTTGACGGTGTTAAAACAAGAGCTGTGAAGCTTTCTAATAGTAGTCGTCGTTTATATCAAGTTGTAGCTGTAGAGCCAGGAGTTGAATATACGTTTACTATTGATACACGTTCTGAAGCAGAAGGAATTAATACAGAAGTATTTATTTTAAATAATGAAATTACTACTGAAGTAGGTTTAGATATGAATCCTGAAAATGATCCATCTGTAGATGCTTATTATAATATTACAAATGATTTCAATTCAAGTAAAGGGTCAGCAACTGAGAACACATTTACTACAACTACATTTAGATTCAAAGCAACTGCAAATATTGCTGTAATTTATGTAAGAGCATTAAAAGCTGTTGATAGTAGTAATGAAGTATTTATCGATAATATTGACATTATTACACCAGAAGCTAGTGCTGGAGTTGAAGCAACTTTTGCAGCTGAAACTCAAAATGGTACAGCTGATGATTGGACTAAGAATACTGGTGATAATGCTGATGCTTGGGATATGACTCCTAATAGTACAATAGAAGATAATTCAGGAGCAACAATTGATAGCCCTTATAGAGCTATTTGGTATAATTCAGAATTAAATGCTTATATCGATGCTACTTACGGTACTAATGAACAACCAGGATCATCAAGTGATGGTACATATGTTAACGGTGTTAAAACAAGAGCTGTGAAGCTTTCTAATAGTAGTCGTCGTTTATACCAAGTTGTAGCTGTAGAGCCAGGAGTTGAATATACGTTTACTATTGATACACGTTCTGAAGCAGAAGGAATTAATACAGAAGTATTTATTTTAAATAATGAAATTACTACAGAGGTTGGTTTAGATGCTAATGCAGGAGATGATCCATCTGTAGATGCGTATTATAATATTACAAATGATTTCAATTCAAGTAAAGGTTCTGCATCTGAAAACACATTTACTACAACTACATTTACATTCACAGCATCGTCAAATATTGTTGTAATTTATGTGAGAGCATTAAATGCTATTGATGGTAGTAATGAAGTATTTATTGATAATATAGATATTATTACTCCAGGATTTTAAATTTATATAATTAAGAAAAATGAAACATTTCCGAAAAGAAATATTGAGTATGTTATTATTAGCATTTCTAACTGCAAACGTTGCTTGTCAAGCACAGAAAAGTAGCGTTTCCGATTCGGATGTTAAAACTGAAAAAAAGAAAAAAGGAAAGAAAAAGAAGAAGAATAAGGTAAAACTTCCAATGATAGATTTAAGTCATTGGAAGGTTACTTTACCAGTTACAAATGAGAAAGGGAGACCATATGAAATTGAACCTCCAGAAATTTTAAAATTTGCAGAAATTGATATAGCAAAACCTTATATGTATATAGATTCTACAAGAGGTGCTATCGTTTTTCATGCAATGCCTACAGAGTCTAAAACCAGAAACACCAAGTATACACGTTCAGAATTACGTGAGCAAATGGTACCTGGAGAAAATAATAAAAACTGGACTTTTGCTCAAGGTGGTAATTTAAAGGGAAAATTAGCTATGGCAAAAACAACAAAAGATTCTGAAGGAAAATATCATAGAACTATTATTATGCAAATTCATGGAAGGTTAACCAATGAACAACGCGATTTAATAGGTGAAGATGATAATAATGCTCCACCAATATTAAAAATATATTGGGATAAAGGAAAAATTCGTGTAAAATCAAAAGTGCTTAAAAATATACATGCTACTGATGAAGAAATACTTCACGAAGATGCTTGGGGAGATGATGAAGGTTTTAATTTTGAACAAAAAGTTGGTTTTAGAAAATTTACTTTAGAAGTTCAAGTAAGCGAGGGCAAAATGGTAGTTATATTGAACGGTAATGAATATAAAGTTTATGATGATATTCATATTAAACGCTGGGGTATTTTTGAAAATTACTTTAAAGCAGGAAATTACTTTCAATCTAGAGATGAAGGTTCTTTTTCAACAGTACGGTATTATGAATTAGAGGTAAGCCATTAAAATGTTTAATAAGAGAAGTTAATAATAAAAATTGAGTTAATTTGTAGATATATGTTGGCTCAGTAATTGAGTCAACATATTACAAAACAAAATAAATATTATTTTGCTTAAAATAGATTTTATAGTATAGATTAAAAACGTATAACCAAATTTAAAATGAAATTAGAAATACTAACAAAAGCAGACCACGTTGAAACTCAGAATTTAATTATTTCTAAAATAAGAGATTATATAAATTTTAAGAATCTAGAACCAGGAGATAAATTACCATCTGAACGTATGATGTCTGAAAAGTTTGAGACCAGTAGAAATAATGTTAGAGAAGCAATTCAAAGGTTAGAGTTTTATGGTGTACTAAAATCAATACCTCAAAGTGGAACTTTTGTTGCTAATATTGGTGTAATTGCCTTAAACGGTATTATAGATGGAGTTTTAGGATTAAAGCAACCAGATTTTAAATCACTGGTAGAAACTAGAATTTTATTAGAGTTAAAAACTTCAAAATTAGCAGCCTTAAGAAGAACTGATGCCGATTTAGAAGAAATTAAAGGGGCATTAGAAGCATTTTCTAAAAAAGTTTATAATGGTGAAGATGCAATTCAAGAAGATTTATTATTTCACTTAGCAATAGCTAAAGCAGCAGGTAATAGTACTTTAAATACGTTAATGTTAATGATAACACCTGAGATTATAATAAATTTTGAGAAGCATCATGTATGTGATAAAAAATCTTCACTTATAGGTATTGAAGAACATACAGCAATTTATAACGCTATAAAGGATAAAAATCCAACAGAGGTTAAACAGAAAATGAAATTACATTTTAAAAATTTATACGAATATTGTTACAATGTTAAGTTTTAAAATTATTAAAAAATATTATAAAAATTAAGTTACTATCATAGAGGACAGTAGTACTGTTAATAAATACATAAAAATTAGAGGGAAGTTATTCAATAAATTAAATTTTGTATTTATTAAGAGTGTTATTTAATGACTAAAATAGGGTTGGTCAGAGAATCTATGTTTATAAAAACCCTGATTAAATTTAATAATAAATGAAATTAAAAGGTTTACGTTGGTGGGTTGTAGCGTTAATTGCACTTGCTACAATTATTAATTATATTGATCGTCAGTCATTAAGTGTACTTTGGCCAGAAATAGCTAAAGAACTATATCCAGGTCATACACCTGATGAGACAAAGGCAATTTATGCACTTATTTCAATCATATTTGTATTTTCTTATGCTTTTGGACAAGCTATTTTTGGTAAAATTTTCGATTGGGTAGGTACACGATTAGGTTTTGTATTATCTATTGGAGTATGGTCTATTGCTACAGCATTACACGCTTTTGCTCAAGGGATATTAAGTTTTGGAATATTCCGTTCAATATTAGGTATTTCAGAAGCAGGAAACTGGCCAGGTGCTGCCAAAGGTAATGCAGAATGGTTCCCTACTAAAGAGAGGGCACTTGCTCAAGGAATTTTTAATTCTGGAGCAGCTATTGGAGGGATTATATCTATTCCGCTAATTGCATTTTTAGCTGTATATTTTAGCTGGAAATCAATATTTATATTGATTGGTTTAGCAGGTTTACTTTGGTTAATACCATGGTGGATATTAGTAAAAGCACCACCAAAAGATCACCCTTGGATTACAGATGAGGAACGTGATTATATTTTAACAGGTCAAAAAAATGAAGATTTTGATGGAGATGGAACACCTGATCAAGAGTATAATCCTAATACAAAAGAGCTTTTAGGTCATAAACAAAGTTGGGGTGTAATATTAGCATCTGCATTTATAGATCCAATTTGGTGGCTGTTTGTTTTTTGGATACCTATTTATTTAAATGAAGTTTATGGAATGGATGTAAAATCTATTGGGCTTTATGGATGGGTACCATACGTTGGAGCTATGTTTGGAGCTTGGTTTGGTGGTCTATTAGCACAAAATAGATTAAAAGCAGGTTGGAATGCTAATAGAACACGTAAACTAACAATTACACTTGGGTGTTTAATTATGCTACCAGCATTAATTGCTATGGCAAATCCAGGAGAAGCTGCTACTGCCGTTATTATTATGGCTGTTATCTTGTTTGGTTTTCAAACAGCTATTGGTAATGTTCAAACCTTACCAAGTGACCTTTTTTCAGGAAAAACTGTTGGAACATTATCTGGATTTTCAGGTATGGCGGCAAAACTTACTGCTGCAGGTTTAACCTACTTAGTGCCTTGGTTAACTAGTGGAGGTAATTATACACCAGCTTTTATAATAGGAGCGGCTTTAGCTATTCTAACTTTAGCTAGTGTGTGGATATTTATCCCTAAAATTGAGCCAATTAAAAGAAATAAATAAAATAATTAAAAATAATTAAAAATGAGTAATGTAAATAATAAAGTAGCAGTTGTTACAGGTGCTACAGGAGGAATCGGATTTCAAGTAGCTAAAAGATTAGGTCAAGACGGATATACTGTAGTTTTAAATGGTATAGAAGATGAAGATGGAGCTAAAAGAGTTGAAGAATTAACAGCAGAAGGAATTACTGCTGAGTATATTGGGTTTGATGTTACAAGCGACGATGCTGTAACTTCTAACATTAAAGCAATTGGAGAAAAGTATGGTAAAATAGATGTACTTGTAAATAACGCAGGTGGTTTAGGTGGAAGATCTAGATTTGAAGAAATGACAACTGAATTTTACAGATTTGTAATGGCTTTAAACCTTGATTCAGTATTTTTTGCTTCAAGAGCAGCTATTCCTTTCTTAAAAAAATCTGACAATCCGTCAATAATCAATTATACATCTAATGCAGGATGGAATGCTGGTGGACCAGGAGCAGGTATCTATGGTACTTCTAAAGCAGGTGTTCATGCAATTACTAGAGCGTTAGCAAAAGATTTAGCAGAATATGGAATTAGAGTAAACGCTGTATCTCCAGGTACAATTGATACTCCTTTCCACGCTCAAATTAAAGCAACTAAACCAGAAGTTTTTGCTTCTTGGGCAAACAACATTTTATTAGGTAGATTAGGTCAGCCAGAAGAAGTAGCTTCTGTTGTATCTTTCTTAGCTAGTAAAGATGCTTCTTTTATAACAGCTGAAACTATCCAAATTGGAGGTGGACAAGCTTTAGGAATTTAATTTATAGTTAGTTTAAAAAATTGGCGTAGGTATTTTCTACGCCAATTTTATAATAATAAAATTTTACAATGAAAAAAGTAGTAACATTTGGAGAAATCATGTTAAGATTAGCTCCACACGGATTTTTAAGATTTTCGCAAGCCAATGCATTTGATGTGATTTATGGAGGAGGAGAGTCTAATGTAGCAGTGTCCTTAGCTAATTATGGTGTTCCAGTAGATTTTATAACGCGTTTACCAAAAAATGATATTGGAGAATGTGCTATGATGGAAATGCGAAAAAGAGGCGTAAACTGCGATAATATTATTTGGGGAGGCGATCGATTAGGAATTTATTTCTTAGAAACCGGTGCCGTAAATAGAGGAAGTAAAGTAGTTTATGATCGACAACATTCAGCAGTTGCAGAAATAGAGCCAGGAATGGTAGATTGGGAAGCTGTATTTGAAGGTGCTGGTTGGTTTCACTGGACAGGTATTACACCAGCCATTTCTCAAGGAGCAGCCGATGCATGTTTAGAAGCTGTAAAAGTTGCAAGCAAGTTAGGTTTAACAATTTCTACGGATTTAAATTACCGTCAGAAATTATGGAAATACGGAGGGGATAGAGAAGCAATAATGACTGAATTAACTTCGTACTGTGATATTATTTTAGGAAATGAAGAAGATGCAGAAAAACATTTTAATATTAAGCCAGAAGGATTAGATATTACAACTCAAGGAGAACATGTTAAAGGAGAAGCATTTTTATCAGTTTGTGATCAAATGTTGAAAAAATTCCCAAGAGCTAAAAAAGTAATAACAACATTAAGAGGATCCATTTCAGCATCACATAATACTTGGGCTGGAGTTTTATATGATGGTAAAACATTATTTGAATCACCTCAATACCAAATTACAGATATTGTAGATAGAGTTGGTGGAGGAGATTCATTTATGGGAGGTTTAATTTATGGTTTGTTAGAATATGAAGGAGATGATCAAAAAGCCTTAGACTTTGCGGTTGCCGCATCTTGTTTAAAACACACAATAAAAGGAGATGCAAACTTATCTACTATAGAAGAGGTGAAAAAGCTAATGGGTGGAGATGCTTCTGGTAGAGTAGCACGATAATATTATTTAGTAATATTTATGTTTGATAACTAGGAAAGTTGGTTTACATCCATCAAATCAGCTTTCCTTAATTTACTTTATATCAAACTATTTCAATTTTAAAATACAGTATAAGTGAATAGTGTTAGTTAACACTAGAGTACCTATTTAAATTAAATTGCAGGTATATGAAAAAATCAATTGCTATTATTTGCGGAGGAGGTCCTGCTCCAGGAATTAATACCGTAATAAGTACACTTGCTAAAACATTTTTAAAAGATGGTTATAATGTTTTAGGAGTTCACCATGGGTACAAGGGATTGTTTTCTAAAAATCCTTCAATAAAATCATTTGATTATCAAAGTGCTGATCGGATTTTTAGTTTGGGTGGTTCTACTTTAACTATGAGTAGATTTAAACCAAAAGATAGTGATTTTAAAGTAGATTTTTTTCAAAAAAATAATGTAAAATTGTTAGTTACAATTGGAGGTGATGACACGGCGTCAACAGCGAGTAGGCTAACAAAATACTTGGTTAATAAAAAATTAGAGGTAGCTCATATCCATGTTCCAAAAACTATAGATAACGATTTGCCTTTACCTGATAGAAACCCAACATTTGGATTTCATACAGCAAAAGATGAAGGGGTTCGAATAGGGAATACTGTTTATGAAGATGCAAGAACTAGTGAAAATTGGTTTGTAGTTTCTGCAATGGGAAGATCTGCCGGTCATTTAGCATTTGGTATTGCTTCTGCATGTCATTTTCCAATGATGATTATTCCTGAAATGTTTAATAAAACCAAAATTACATTTGAAAAATTGACGAATATAATTATTTCGTCTATTCTAAAAAGTAAAATAAGAGGAATTGAATACGGTGTTGCTATGATTAGTGAAGGTGTTTTTCACTTTATGGACGATGATGAAATAAACAACTCCGGAATTAATTTTACATATGATGCTCACGGACATCCAGAATTAGGAAATGTTAGTAAATCTCATATTTTTAATTACCTACTTCAAGTAAAATTAAAAGAATTAGGTTTAGATATTAAAACTAGACCGGTAGAAATAGGTTATGAGTTGAGGTGTTGTAAACCAATAGCATTCGATTTAACATTGTGTACTTTATTAGCTATAGGTGTTAAAAAATTGTACAACCAAGGTATTACTGGTTGTATTGTAAGTGCTAATTCAAATGGAGATATTACGCCTTTGTATTTAAAAGATTTTGAAGATGAAAAAGGCAAAGTTCAGCCAAGATTAGTGGATGTAAACTCTGACATGGCACAGCTTTTTATAAAGAATTTAATTTATATTAGAAAAAACGATTACAAAGAAGCAACTAAATATGTTGAAGATCCTTCGGCATATGATTTTAAAAAAATATTAAACTGGATATAAATTCAGTTGTTTAGTAAAATAATTACACGATTTAATAACGCAACAAAAATGGCACAATTTACAAGAATAGAAGTAGCAACAGCAATGAAAGAAACAGGAATGATTCCTTTGTTTTTTAATAGTGATATAGAATTAAGTAAAAAAGTATTAAAGGCTTGTTATGATGGTGGAGCACGTTTAATGGAATTTACAGCTCGTGGAGATTTTGCACACGAAGTTTTTGGAGAATTAACCAAATATGCAATTGCAGAATTACCGGGAATGATAATGGGTGTAGGATCAGTAACCGACGGAGCAGCAGCATCATTATATATGGCTTTAGGAGCAAATTTTATAGTTACTCCAGTATTACGTGAAGATATTGCAATTGCTTGTAATCGTCGTAAAGTTTTATGGTCACCAGGCTGTGGAACATTAACAGAAATTGCAAAAGCTGAAGAGTTAGGTTGTGAAATTGTAAAACTATTTCCAGGAGATATTTACGGACCTCAGTTTGTAAAAGGTATAAAAGGGCCTCAACCTTGGACAAGCATTATGCCTACAGGAGGAGTTTCTCCAACTAAAGAGAATTTAACAGGTTGGTTTAATGCCGGTGTAACTTGTGTTGGAATGGGATCTCAATTAATTTCAAAAGAAATTATAGCAAATAAAGATTACGATGGATTAAAAGCTAAAGTTAAAGAAGCATTAGCGTTAATTAAAGATGTAAGAAAATAAAAAAACTATTGCAATGTATAAAAATTTATTAATTGTTTTATCACTTATTTTATTGATTTCTTGTGATGAGGTTTCAGTAAATATGATAAAAGTTGAAAATATTGAAGAACTAAATTCAGCAATAAAAAATGCTACGCCTGGAGATGAAATTGTATTAACAAATGGAGTTTGGAAAGATGTTGAAATTGAGTTTGTAGGTAAAGGAACTAAAGATAAACCTATAACTTTAAGAGCAGAAACTGCAGGAGAGGTTTTTATTGAAGGTGTTTCTAATTTAGAAATTGCAGGTGATTATTTAATTGTAGAGGGCTTATTTTTTAGAAATGGATATACGCCAAGTAGAGATGTAATTGCTTTTAGAACAAGTAAAGAAAATGTAGCCAATCATTCTAAAGTAACAAACTGTGTAGTTTTAGATTATAATCCAAAACAACGCGATCGAGATGATCACTGGGTGCAACTTTTTGGTAAACATAATGAGGTAAGTCATTGTTATTTTGCTGGTAAAACAAACGGAGGACCTACGCTTAGAGTAGATTTAAAAGGAAACCAAAGTATTAGAAATTACCATCAAATTATAAACAATCATTTTGGACCAAGGCCTAGAAAAGGTGGTGCAAGAGGAGAAACTATTCAATTAGGAAGTAGTTTTACATCTATGTCGCCAAGTAATACAACAATTGCAAATAACTTATTTGAAGAATGTAATGGTGAAGTAGAAATTATTTCAAGTAAAACCAATTTTAATGAAATTAGAAACAACGTTTTTTATAAAAGTGAAGGGTCTGTTGTAACACGCCATGGTAATTATGCTATTATTGATGGAAATTATTTTATTGGTGATGGTGAAAATAAAAATTATGGAGGAATAAGACTTGTAAATACCGGTCATTGGGTTGTAAATAATTATTTCTACAATATTATTGGTGAAAACTTTAGAAGTCCTTTAGCTGTTATGAACGGGATACCTAAATCTCCATTAAATAGATACAACCAAGTTACAGATGTAGTAGTTGCATACAATACATATGTAAACTGTAAATCTCCTTGGCAATTTGGAGTAGGTACTAATATTGATCAAAAAGACGTGTTGCCTTTGTCTGAAATTCGTTCAGCTAGACCACTTAGAATAGACGTTGCAAATAATATTATTTTTAATGAAGTAGGTGATTCTAACCCGATTATAGAACACGATAAAGCCGATGGTGTAAGATTTAAAAGTAATATAATTAACAATCAAGGTGTTAGTTTTAATGATGAAGACCGCATTGTTCCAACTAGTTTTGAATTAACTAAAATTGGCGAATATGTTTTTGTTCCAACGGGTGTTTCTGATGAGTTTAAACCATATAATGGATTTGGCTTTGAGGAAATTACAAATGATCTTTTTGGAAATTCTAGAGCAAATTCTAATTCAATAGGAGCTACTATTGCTGGTGTAACTAAGGATCCATTAATTTTAGATAAAACAAAATACGGTGCTAGCTGGTATTCAAATGAAGTAACGCCAAGAGAACCACAAATTTTTAATGTATCTACTAATGAAGAAATTGTAGCTAAAATTGCTGAAGCAAAATCAGGAGATATTGTAGCATTAAATTCAGGAACTTATATGGTGCCTAAATCTTTAGTAATAGATAAAACTATTACTATTCAATCTAAAGATGAAGAAAAAGCAGAAATTATTTTCTCAGGTGAAGAAAATACACCACTATTTGAATTGAATCCTTATGGTTTGTTAACATTAAAAAATGTTAAAATTAAAGGTAATGGAACTCAAAAAGCCTTTGCAAGTTTAAAAGAAAATATGTCTAATCATTTCGGATTAACAGTTATAGGAAGTGAAATAAGTAACTTTGATTATGTATTAAAAGCATACAAACAAACATTTGCTGAAGAAATTTTATTTACCAACACTTCTATTACTAATTGCGAAAATGGAATTGAACTTTCAGAGGAAATTAATGATAAAGGAGATTATAATGTTGAATATTTAACCATTGACAACTGTCTGTTTAATAATGTAAGAAGCAATGTGGTTGATTATTATAGAGGTGGTTACGATGAGTCTACCATAGGTGGAAATTTAGCACTTACTAATACTACTTTTGAAAACTGTGGTGCTAAAGAAGAAACTAATATTTTAATTAATACACGAGGTATTGTTAATGTAAATATTGAAAATAATACGTTTCAAAATAACAGAGTAAAACTAGTAGCTCTTTTATGGGGAGCTAAAAATAATTCACACTCAAATAATAAAATTCAAAATTCAGGGAAAATTGTAGTAGAAGAAAATTTAAAAATGAAATTAATGTATTAGTCTGTGTGAGCTAATATGTTGATTTATAAATTATTGAAAAACAAATAAATGGGAAAAATAAAATTTAATAAATTAATTTTTTGTGTTTATTTGTTTTTTACTTTAATCGGTAATGCACAACAAATTCCTTCAACAAAAGTTATTGGAAATTCTCATCTTTCAAATTATTTAACCCCAGAAGTTAAAGCACAATTAAGCGAAAATAATGTAATTTCAGAAGCCAAATTAGCTAGTTATTTAAGAGAGAAATTTTCTGAACGTTATTTTTTTAATTGGAAAAATTTTGATGAAAGGTTTCAAAAATATAATGCAACCTATTCCAATATTGAAGCGAGTCATACAGAACGAGCTTTAGATCATCTTTCGAAGTTTGCAGATTCAACACATTGGGTATTACCATTTAATTATTTAAATGGTAAGCAAGTTAATGCCTATGCATTAAGGCATTTAGCGCGCCAACATAAAATGGTTGATATTGCCTATTACTATAATTATCAACATAAAAACGTAACATACATTTCTTATTTTACCAATCAATTAAAATCTTTAAATGATGCATTGCATCAAAATAACTATGAAAAAATTGAAGATGGAAATGGTGTTTATGAGGCGTTTAGATCTGGTTATCGTGTTTTAAATTGGTTACAAATTCACAATATGTTCTTGGGTGAAGAAGGCTATACAGATGAAGATCAATTAAGAACAGTTGCAACCTTATTACAACATGGTGCACATTTATACGCTAGAAATACAAAATTTAAACCAGGAAACCATCAAACTAGAGGCTTATCTGCATTGGTTATGGTTTCAATTTTATTAAGAGATTTTGAAGGGACAGATAGCTGGTATACACATGCAATGCGATTATTAGAAGAACACTTGTCGAAAGAAATTAATGATGATGGATTTCAATTTGAGCGTTCTGTCCATTATCATATGAGTGATATTGGAAACTATTATTATGTGTATCAATTAGCCAAAATTAATAATATTAAGGTTGGCGATTTTTGGGAGAAACAATTAAAGTCCTTGTTTACCACATTAACCCAAATTGCATACCCAGATAAATCTGCACCTGTTTTGCAAGATGATACAGATAATCCTTGGGCAGAAAAGAATGATATTTCAGGAGCATTAACTTTAGGTTATTTGTTATTTGAAGATCCTTCATTAGGATATTTTGCCAATAATTATGTTAATAGTAATATGTATTGGTTTTTGAATAATAAGCAACTGAACTTGTTAAATTCAATAAAAAAAGAAACACCAACTATAGGGTCAGTTTCATTTCCAACAACAGGTTATTTTATTTCGAGAGATGGCTGGAACATTACTAATAATATGATGATAATTTCTGCTGGTTTAGATGCTTTTAAGCCAGACCACCAGCATGGAGATATGTTAGGTGTTCAAGCTATGGCAAACGGTAAAGTTGTTTTACCTAATTATCAAGTACGTTATTCGTTAAAAGACTATGGTTTTTTTAAAAATTCAATGGTAAAAAATGTTGCTTTGGTTGATGATGAGTTACAGGGAAAACAATATACATCAAACAAAGGAGGGAGTGGTTTTGGTAAATTTTTAGAACTTCCTAATCCTAAAACCCTTGCTTGGGAAACAAATAAAGTTTATGATGTTTTTGTTGGGGCACATGATGGTTTTGAAAATGTTGGAGTAGGTTATTCTCGTCAGGTAATTAACATCAAAAACAATTTTTGGATTGTAAAAGATAATTTTACTTCTCAAAAACCACATGCGTATAAACAAGTTTGGCAAGGTCATTATTCGCTTGAAAATGCACCAAATTTATTAAGAGCAACTTTTGATGAAGCTGAGGGGTTAGATATTTATCAGTTAAATAAAGTAGATACTATAAATACTAATGGATTAAGAGGTAAGCAGTGGTCTGTAGTAACTAAAAAATCGAATACTAATTTTAGTTTTATCACGGCTCTTTTTCCATACAAAGGTTACGAAAATAGATTAGATGAAACTGATGCAAATTTAAAATTAGGGACTTGGAATATTAATAACCAAGAGTTATTTAAGTCTAATGCCAGTACCATAATATCCGATACTACAACTTTTATTTTGTTTGAAACTTCAGAAGTGAAAAACGAAACAATTTCAATTGAATTCAATAAAAAAGCTGATATAATTATTTCTGTAAAAAATGGAATAACCCTACGAAACATTAGTGATAAGCCAATTAAAATTAATTATAAAAATTGGAACGGCACAAAAGAATTAGATTCAGGAGAATTATTGAGACTTTCCAGTATAAATAATTGAATAGGAGCATATGAAAAATAGGTTGCAAAATAAAGTATTGTCTACTTTTGTTTGGGTGTTAACAATACTAATATCTGTTCCAGTAGTTGCTCAAACGGTTCCTTCAGATCTTATGGATAACTGTAAGCAATGGAAAATTACATATCCTACAGGTATCGAGGATAAAACACTATGTGGTGAAGCTAATAATGAGTTTTTTTATGTAAATGGAACAGGTGATGCAATAGTTTTTCGCGCACCCATAAGAAGCGATAATGGAACTACGCCAAAATCGGATAATATACGTTCAGAACTTAGAGAAAGAGAGGTAGATGGCAGTGTAGATGTTTATTGGACTACAGAAGGCTCTCATTTAATATATGTAAAACAAGCTATAACACATTTACCTATTAATAAACCCCAATTAGTAGCTACACAAATTCATGGTAACAAAGAAGAAGGTATAGACGATTCTATGGTATTAAGATTAGAGGGTACACACCTTTTTTTATCTTTTAATGGAGGTAAATTAAGAGATAATGTAACTATAAAAACAAACTATGCCTTAGGTACTTTACATGAAGTCATTTTTAATGTAATTAATGGAAAACATTATTGTTATTATTCTGAAGATGGAAATCTTTTAAATGCCTACAATAATGGTAACGCTGATCAATATTTAGTGAAAGCTGATGGCAATGATTATGTAATGGACTTAAGTTATGACGAATCCTACTTTAAAGTTGGTAACTATACTCAAAGCAATGCTGTTGAAGAAGGAACTGATACCGATAATCCTGATAATTATGGAGAAGTTTTAGTATACGATTTTTTTGTTAATCATAATGATGATGTTAGTGTAACAGGAGTAAGTATATCTCCAGCTTCTATAGATCTTGTGTTAGGAAATACCTTTCAATTAAATGCCTTGGTGAGCCCTGTAAGTGCTACAAACTTAAACGTAAGTTTTAGTAGTAGTGATAATGCTGTTGCTACAGTTGATGCAAATGGTTTAGTAAAAGCTATTTCAAAAGGGAGTGCAATAATTACTGTGGCTACAAGTGAAGGAGGTTTTACCAATTCAAGTACAATAAATGTAGTAGAAGCGGCTGTAGGTTCTAATTTGGCATTAAACAAGGCTGTTATTGGTACAGGAACTCCAGATGGTGAGCATGTAGTAGCAAATTTAGTGGATGGTTTAACTTCTACAAGATGGTCAGTTTCAGGATTTCCACAAACAGCAACCATAGATTTAGGTGAAATTTATACTATAGATAGAACAGAGTTAGTAGCTTATACAGATAGAGCTTATAATTATACAGTAGCTGTTGCAACTTCTGAAAACGGACCTTTTACTCAAATTATAGATAGGTCTGAAAACACTTCCCCGGCAACTGAATTAAACCCAAATATTAATATTTTTTCAGAAATAGATGCACGTTTTGTTAAAGTGACCGTTACAGGTTCCGAAAATTATACAGGTGATTGGATAAGTCTATTAGAATTTAGAGTTTTTGGAATTTCAACTTCTGTGGCTGATGACGATGATGATGGTGTTTTAAATAGTAATGATAAATGTCCAAATACTAGTATAGGAACCTCAGTAGATGCAAATGGCTGCGCACTTTTAGAATCTAATAATTTTAAAATTGAAGTACTAGGTGAAACTTGTTCAGGTAAAAATAATGGTAAAATAGTTATTGCGGCTGCTAAAAGTCAAGATTATACATTAACTTATAATAGTGAAACTTTTAGTTTTACTTCAGGAAAAATCTTAGAAAATATTTCTCCAGGAACATATAGTTTTTGCATAGAAGTAATTGGCGTAACGTCTCCATATTGTTATACTGTGGTAATACCTGAGGCAACTACTATATCTGGGAAATCTACTTTAACTAATAAACAATTATTTGTAAATATTTCCAAAGGAACGTTGCCTTATAAAGTTATTGTGAATGGAAGTTTACAATTTAAAACCTTTGATAATGATTTTAATCTTGAAGTAAATCATGGAGATTTAGTAGAGGTAAAAACAGCGGTTGAATGTGAAGGAGTATATTCTAAAAATATAGAATTATTTAATAGCTTAAACGTGTATCCGAATCCTTCTATGGGCTTATTTTCAATTCCAATAGAAACAAACCATAAAACGGTTGAAATTAGCGTGTTTAATACAGTTTCTAAGTTGGTGTTATCAAAAACATACAATGTAATAAATTCTAAAGTACAGTTAGATTTAACACATAAACCTAGAGGAATTTACTTTGTTAAAGTACATTTAGATAAAGATTATATTTTTAAAGTAGTAAAGCATTAAACGGTATTCATTTTTTGTTGAATTTTCTTAATTTTTAGTATCATATAATTGTTTGTATGTATTAGAAAAGGCTGTAATATTATAATAAATAGCTTAAAAATTGTAATATTGTAATAACAGTTTTTTAGTAGTTTTTTTATGGGTATAATAAAGCAATTTTTAAATTTTCTATTATTTTTAACTTCTTTTTATATAGTTGGTCAAGAGTTACCACCTATTAAAAATTATGCTTCAGAAGTATATGGTGCTGAAAACCAGAACTGGTCTATTTCTCAATCGGAAGATAAATACATTTATTTAGCTAATAATAGTGGGTTATTGGAATTTAATGGCGCAAACTGGCGATTATATCCATCACCAAATAATACAATATTACGTTCGGTAAATGCCATTGGAAACAAAATTTACACCGGAGCTTATATGGAATTTGGGTTTTGGGAAAAAAATGTTTTTGGTAATTTAGAATACACTTCATTAAGCGCAAAATTAAAAGAATCTTTAATAGAAGAAGATTTTTGGAGTATTATAGATTTTGATAAATGGATTTTATTTCAATCTTTAAATAGAATTTATATTTACAATACCGTTGATAAAACATTTAGAATTATTGATTCTGAAAATCGACTTCCAAAAGCTTTTAAAATAAACGAAAGTATCTATTTTCAAAAATTAAATGAAGGGGTTTTTAGAATTGAAAGTGGCGAGCCTGTTTTAGTTTCTGAAGATAATGTGTTTAAAGAGAATATTTTAGTTGATGCTTTTGAACTAGATGATAAAGTTTTATACTTAACTCAAACAAAAGGGTTTTATTATTTGGATAAAGATAACAAAGTACATCAGTGGAATGTTACTATCAATCCAAAAATTACAGATTTAAGTGTTTATAGTAGTTTGCAATTAGCAAATGGTAATTTAGTTTTAGGAACTATTTCAAACGGAATTTTTGAATTAGATAAAAAAGGGAATGTTTTACTGCAAATAGACCAAGAAGAGGGATTGAATAATAATACTGTTTTATCTATGTTTGAAGATGTAGATAATAATTTATGGTTAGGTTTAGATAACGGTGTTAGTGTTGTAAATATGAATTCTCCTTTCTCAGTTTATAATGATTTTGGTGGAAAACTCGGATCTGTTTATACTTCGGTTATTTTTAATAATAAATTATATTTAGGTACTAATCAGGGGTTATTTTATAAAGAAATTGGTTCAAATAATGATTTTAAATTTATTAACGATACTGATGGTCAAGTATGGTGTTTTAAGGTACATGATAATACCTTATTTTGTGGGCATAATAAAGGAACTTTTATAGTTGAAGGAGATAAAGCAGATCTTATTCCTGGAGCTATGGGAACTATGGCAATTAAATCAATTAAAGGTCATGAGGATAAACTAATTCAAGGGTATTACTATGGTTTAAATATTATTGAAAAAGTTAATGATACTTGGAAACTGAGGAATAAAATAGTTGGTTTCGACCCTACAACTCGTTTTTTCGATTTTACCAATGATAGTAGTATTTTAGTTTTTCACGAATACAAAGGACTTTTTAAACTAGATGTAGATGAAGATTTCACACAAATTAAAAGTTATAAAATTATTGAGAGCGCTCCTAAAGCATTAAAAGCTGCAATATCAAATTATAATGGGGAACTTTTATACACATCTAAGGAAGGTATTTTTAAGTATGATAATAAGAAAGAATCATTTGAAAAAGATATACACTTATCTGATAAGTTTTTAAAAGACGATAAATTTATTTCTGGAAAGTTAATTTTAGATTCTAAAACTAATACTTTATGGGGATTTACCGATAAAAGTATTATTTACTTTTCACCTGGAAAATTAAATTCTACATTGCAAAGTACTAAAATATTTGTACCTGCTTCTTTAAGAAGGAATCTTAACGGTTTCGAGAGTGTTATTAATTTAAAAGACGAATTATACTTATTTGGAACTTCACGTGGCTATTTAATATTAGATAAAAGTAAGATTAACGCTACGGATTATAAAATATCAATAAATTCAATAGATAAAAAGGCTCTTGATGGTACAAAACAATTTGTTCCTTTAAATGATGAGGTTGAATTTAGTTCAAAAGAAAATAATTTAAATTTTACGTTTAGCGTCCCTGAATTTAATAAGTTTAATCAAGTTACATATCAATACCAATTAGATGGTTACTATGATAAGTGGAGCGATTGGTCAACTGATTCTGAAGTTTCTTTTGAAAATTTACCTTATGGAAGCTATACTTTTAATGTTAGAGCTCAAATAGGTAATACATTATCTAGTAATACGGCTTCTTATTCTTTTGTAATTGACAGACCATGGTATTTGTCTAATCAATCAATTGTTATTTATTCGTTTGTATTTGTAGCATTACTATTATTAGTTCATAGCTTGTATAAACGTCACTATTCAAAACAAAAAAAGAAATTGATAGACAAAAAGCAACGAGAATTTTCTTTGTCTCAATTAAAGAGTGAAAAGGAGATTATGAAATTGAAAAATGAAAAGCTTCAACATGAGATAGATAGTAAAACAAGAGAATTATCTGCGTCTACTATGAGTATAATTAAAAAGAATGAAATATTAAATACTATTAAGGCAGAGCTTTCAGCTATTAAAGATAAAGAGAAAATTAAACCAGTTATAAAAATTATTAATAAAAATCTATCCAACACTAGCGATTGGAAACTGTTTCAAGAAGCATTTAATAATGCAGATAGTGATTTTTTGAAAAAAATTAAAGAATTACACCCCAACCTTACACCAAACGATTTGCGGTTGTGTGCATACTTGCGTTTAAATCTATCATCGAAAGAAATTGCACCTCTTTTAAATATATCAGCTAGAAGTGTTGAAATAAAGCGTTACAGGCTACGTAAAAAAATGGAATTAGCCCACGAAAAAAGTCTTGTTGAATATATTTTAGAGATTTAATATCTCTAAAAGATTATTCTATGCATCTTCACATGTCATCAAATTTATCTTTTCAATAATTCTAAAATATTTATTTATTGAATTTATTTTTAAGCTTACTGCCGTTTATTATTAATTTACATTAAATGGTATGGAGTTATATTCGGCTTAAATAGTTTTAATTCATAGCTGAAACAATATATTTTATAATTTAAGAATTATACTAGTTAGAAAAATGGTGATGTCATGTTATTAACTTTAAAAATTTTACTTAAGTGTTTGTTAAAATTAAGTATTTAATGGTGTTAAAAATTGTTAAATTCTCATTTTACTAAGTTGTTTTTGATGAAATATGCTTTGTAGCTCTATCTTTAAAGCTTCTAAGTTACACTACAATTATAAAATATACCTCAACATTACCACAACATTTCACTAACTATAAGGTTTTAGCTAGAGTTTATTAACATTTTTTTAATACTATTTAAAATTGAATTAAATACTCTCAATGCCCTATTAAACAAACAATAATAGTGCTATTTTAATAGTAAACTGTACTATATTAATGTAGTATTATCTAATTTATGTATGTTTTTTGTATAGGTGAAGTTTTAATAGTGAGTAGAAATTAAATGTAATTTTATGTAAACTTAATTTATCAATATATATGAAATCATTTTTATTATTAATTTTTCTCAGTTTTGCCAGTATCTTCGGATATTCACAAGACAAAGAAATAAAAGGAAATGTAGTCGACACAAATGGAATGCCTTTACCAGGTGTTTCTGTACTTGTAAAAAACACAACAAATGGTGCTTCTACAGATTTTGATGGAAATTTTACAATAACTAATGTAGAGAAAGGACAAATACTTCTTTTTTCTTATGTTGGTTTTGTAAACAAAGAAATTGTAATCGATAATGAAACTACTATTAATGTAGTACTTTCTGAAGATTTACAAAGTTTAGATGAAGTAGTCGTAGTAGGTTACGGAGTACAAAAGAAAACCTTAATAACCGGAGCTGGTGTAAATTTAAAAGGAGAAGATATTGCAGCGTTAAATACTGGAACTGCAATGGAAGCTCTACAAGGAACAACAGCCGGAGTTAGTATTACTAGAAACGATGGGCAACCAGGAGCAGGTACAAAAGTAACTATTCGTGGATTAGGTACTATTGGTGATTCTAATCCATTATACATTGTTGATGGGGTTGCTGTAGGGGATATAGATTATTTAAACTCATCAGATATTCAATCTATTGATGTTTTAAAAGATGCTGCATCTGCCGCTATTTACGGATCACGTGCTGCCAATGGTGTAGTTTTAGTAACAACAATTAAAGGACGTAAAGGAAGTCCAGCTAAGATTAGTTATGATACTTATTATGGAATTCAAAATACTTACAAAAACTTAGACCCATTAAATGCACAAGAATATATGTATATAATGGATGAAGGTCGTGTAAATGATGGTTTAGCGCCAAATGATTGGGAGGCAATCTTAAAAAACAATGCTTGGTTAAATTCAAATTATCCAGGTTTAGGAACTCAATATGGAGAAGAAATTTGGAACGACTTAGAAAACGGTTGGGAAGGAACCAATTGGGTTGATGAAATGACTAATGAAGATGCAATAATACAAAGTCATGCTATTAATATAACAGGAGGAACTGATAATATGACGTATTCTTTAGGAGCTTCATATTTAAACCAAGAAGGAGTTATTGGTGGTGATATTATAGATGCTGGATTTGAGAGATTCACAACAAGGTTAAATACAGAAATGGTATTGAAAAAAAATGATGAACATAATATCATTACTATAGGAGAAAATTTTACTTATACCAATACAACAAATAGAGCAGTAGCTACAGGAAACATTTATTATAATGACCTGCATAATGCATTAGTGCATAATCCATTACAACCTGCTTATTGGCAACAATCTATAGATAGTAATATTGACCCATTTGGATTTAGCCCATCATTAGACGGATTGGCAAATGATCAAACAAACCCATTGGCGGTTATGTATTACAGATCAAACTATAATTATAGTAAATCAAATAAAATTATTGGAAATGTATATTTAGAAATAGAACCAATAAAAGATTTAAAAATAAGAACTTCTTACGGTATTGATTCTTGGTTTGGACACAGCAGATCAATGAATCCAACTTATGGTTTAGGTTTATTGTATGAAGACAAAATAGATGGAGCTTCACAAAGTCAATACTTAGGAAGTAATTGGACTTGGACTACCACAGCATCCTATGACCGTCAATTTGGAGATCACAAATTAAATGTTTTAGTAGGTACTGAGTTGTATAAAAATCAGTTAAATACTGAAGTTGGTGGTTCAAAAAGTAATTTATTATTTCCAGGGGATCCAGACTATGCTTATGTAAATAACACAGAGAGTCCTTCTTCTATTAATGAAATTAATACTTGGGGTGCAGATTGGGCCGCAGGTGGTGGAGGATTATTATCGTATATCGCAAGAGCACAATATGATTACAAAGAAAAATATTTATTCTCAGCAACAGTTCGTGCAGATGGATCTTCTAATTTTGCTGAAGGAAACAGATGGGGTACTTTCCCATCAGTATCAGCAGGTTGGGTTTTAACAAGTGAAGATTTTATGGAAGATAAAGTAGATGCATTAGATTTTGCTAAGCTTCGTGTAAGTTGGGGACAAAATGGTAATCAAACCATTCCAAATTTTATTTACTCATCTCAAATTGCGTATGTTTTTCCAGGATATTTCTTTGGAGATACTAAACCAGTATCAGGGGTAACATCTTACCCAGAACGTGTAACAAATCCAGATGTGAAATGGGAAACATCAGAACAATTAAATATTGGTTTTGATACAGAATTTTTTGACTCAAGATTAGGAGTAACATTTGATTGGTACAAAAAAACAACAAAAGACTGGTTGTTAGAATCAGCAATTTTAGGAACTTCTGGTGCTAATCCACCTTATGTAAATGGAGGAGATGTTGAAAATACGGGTATTGAGCTTGTATTAAATTGGAAAGAGAATTTAGGAGATTTTAATTATGGAGTTACATTAACGGGAGCTCATAATAAAAATGAAGTAACAAGAATTGCAAATTCAGATGGAATAATACAAGGATCAAGTAGTGTATTATCTCAAGGTACTGCAGCTGTATCAAGAGTAGAAGTAGGGCAACCAATAGGTTTTTTCTACGGATATACAACAGATGGTATTTTACAAAATCAAGATGAAGTAGATGCTTATGTTACACCAAGCGGTGATCCATATTTTGCAGATCAACGTCCAGGAGATGTCCGTTTTGTAGATTTAAATCAAGATGGTGTTATAGATGAAGGTGATAAAACCAAAATAGGAAATCCAAATCCAGATTTTGAAATGGGATTACAATTAAATGCATCTTACAAAAAAGTATATGCAAATGTTACTTTCTCAGGAAAATTTGGAATGCAAATAATGCAATCATACCGTTCTTTTGCTGACCGTTTTGATCAAAACTACACTTCAGATATTTTTGATCGTTGGCATGGTGAAGGAACTTCAAATACATTACCACGTTTAAGTTCTACATCAAATAGAAATACAAATTTAATTTCAGATATTTTTATACACGATGCAGATTATTTAAGAATTAACAACTTAACAGTAGGTTATGAGTTTGGAGATATGTTTGAGGATTATGCAGCAATTACAAACTTAAAAGTATATGCAGCAATAAGTAACTTATATACATTCACTAAATATGATGGAATGGATCCAGAAGTTAGATTTGGACATGATTCAGATTGGGCATCAGGAATAGACTTAGGATTATATCCACAATCTAGAACAGTAATGTTTGGACTAAGTCTTGATTTTTAAAATTTAAATAAAGTAAATTATGAAAAAACTAAAATATTTTATAGCTATTGTCACAATGGTTATTACAACAAGTTGTGGTGATAAGTTTCTAGATACTGATAACCTTTACGGTAAAAGTTTAGATACTTATTATAGCACACCAACAGATATTGAAGAAGCTATGGCTGGAGTATATAATGCAATTTATACACCTGGTGTTCATAGTGAAGAAACTGTAGCTGCCAATCTATTATCAGATATGATGTTAGGAGGTGGGGGACCAGACGATAAATCAGCAAAATATGTTGATAATTTCGAAGATCCTGATGAAGATACGTATAGAGATATGTGGACACAATCTTATAACGGTATTGCAAGAGCTAATGCCATAATTGAAAAAACTGCTACAGCTGATTTTTCTACATTTTTTGCTAGTACAGAAGAAGCAGAAGCATTTAAAAATCAAGCTATAGGAGAAGCTTTGTTTATGAGAGCATTCTTTTACTTCAGATTGGCTAAGTTTTTTGGAGGAGTACCTTTAATTATAGCAATCGATGATCCAAAAGATGTAGCAAGAGCTACTTATACAGAAACTTATGCTCAAATAGCATCAGATTTAAAGTTAGCTATAGAAACTATGCCTGATAAATCATTTACGGAAATTTCTACATCAGAGTATGGACACGCTAATAAATGGGTGGCACAAGCATATTTAGGAAGAGCTTACTTGTACTATACAGGTTATATGACCAACATAGAAGGACAAGCTACAAGCGATTTACCATTAGCAGATGGAGGTTCATTAAGTGCATCAGATGTATCAGCATATTTAGAGGATTGTATTCAAAATAGCGGTTATGCTTTAGCAAGTGATTTTAGAAATTTATGGCCATATTCTTATGTAAATCAATCTGCAGGAAGTACTGTTTTACCTTGGGCTGAAACTGAAGGTCTATCTTGGGTAGGTCAAGATGGTCACTCACCAACTTTTGGTACAGGAAATTATGAAACAATGTTTGTGCAAAGATTTTCATTTGGAGATTGGGGTTGGAGTAATGGAAACAGTTATACAAATAGATATGTTTTATACTCAGGAATAAGAGATAATTCAATGACTCCTTTTGGTCAAGGTTGGGGATGGTGTACAGTAAACCCAACATTATATAATAATTGGGATGATGCAGACCCTAGAAAACAAGGATCAATATTAGAAACTGGGGAAGCAGACCAAGGAACAGCATCTTTTGAAGCTGGTAAGGGAGATCACGAAACAGGCTTATTTAATAAGAAGTATTCATCTATCCAATATCCAGATGAGGAAGGAACTGTGGTAGGTATGTTTGTACAATTATACGATTGGTCAAACACAGATATGCAATTAATGCACGCTCAAGACTTTATATTTATGCGTTTTGCTGATGTATTATTAATGCACTCAGAAATTACAGGAACAGCTGATGGTATGAATGCAGTGAGAGCAAGAGCAGGTTTACCAGCAGTAGGATATTCATTAGATGCTATAAAACAAGAACGTTTACACGAATTTGCATTTGAAGGTTTACGTTGGTTTGATATAGTAAGATGGGGAGATGTAGAAACTGCTTTTAATGGTACCATAGATGTTACCAATTCAGGGATTCCAGCGACCTATAGTGTAAATTATAGATCAGAAACAAAAGGATTGGTTCCAATACCAGAAACGGAAGTACGTTTAAGTAATGGAGTTTACCAACAAAACCCAGGCTGGTAATAATTATAAACTTATAAACTTAAAAATATGAAAATTAATAAAATAATAGGTTTTTTTATTGCTTCACTGCTGTTGATATTTACAGCTTGTGAACCAATAGTTGACGAAGATGTACTGGAAAATACTACAGATGTTGCCGGAGTGGAACTTTCAGCTACACAGAGTACTCCAGGTGGAAATGAAATTACTTTAGATCTTGTAACTCCAGGTATTAATGGATATTGGGATTATAATTTAGGTCAAGCACTAACAGATAAAATTACATTTATTTATCCAATACCAGGAACTGCTACTTTTACATTTACAGGTACATTAGGAAAAGAGTTTTTTACAAAAACTATAGATGTTCAAGTAGATCAATTAGATCACGAATTAGATCAAGATTGGTATAATTTGGTAAGTGAAGATACAGTTGGAGGAAAAACTTGGGTGTTTGATGGAGGCCCAAATCCAGATGGTAGAATGTGGTGGTTTATGTCTGCACCAGGAAATATAGATGGAGCTTGGGGTGCTTGGTGGAATGCAGGAGGAGATTGTTGTCCACCTGTAGATGCAGCAGGTAAAATGCATTTTGATTTAGATGGAGCAGCTAACTTTACTTATTATGCAGATGCTTCTTCAGGAACAGGTGAAGCAGGTAGCTTTGTATTAGATGTTGCAAATCAAAAATTACAAATAATAGGTAGTAATATATTAGGAGCCGAAGAACCAAGAGGAAATCCAGAAGGAATTTACGATATAGTTTCATTAACAGAAGATCAAATGGTACTGTATTTATCTAATAATGCTGGTGGTACTGGTTGGACTTGGGTTTTTAAAGCTGAATAAATAATAAAATAGAAGAATAATTAATTATCGAGTTTCCTACAAACAGTTGTTTTAACTCTTTAATAGTATCTAATAAATTAGTTAACATGTTAGACTTTATTAAAAATAGTAAGTTAAATGTTTTAGTAGGATTAATACTGATAATTATTATTTCTTGTGGAAGTGAAGGAGATGATAGCTCTCTTGATTCTGTAATAGATCCTGAAGTTATCACTCCTTCAAATCTTTTATTAACAATCGATATTGTTGGTTTAGATTCAGAAAATCCTAATGGTGATGGTACGGGAGTTGTTTATTGTACAGCTTCTGCTACAGATGCAGTAAAATATGAGTTTAAATTTGGTAATGGAGATGAAATTACCAATACATCAGGCTCTGTAGAGTATCAGTATACCGATAGAGGTACAAATAATTATATTGTTTCAGTAATTGCTTTTTCTAAAACAGGTGATACTATAAATACATTTCAACAAATTAAAATAACAGTACAGCGTGCACCATTTGATAATTTGATTTTCTTTGATGAATTTGATATTGATGGAAGTCCAGATGATTCTAAATGGGGGTATAATATTGGAACTGGAGATAATGGTTGGGGAAACGGTGAAAAAGAATATTATACAGATAGAGCTGAAAATGTTATTGTTGAAGATGGTTTTTTAAAAATTACAGCAATTAAAGAAAATTATGAAGGGGCAAAATATACTTCAGCCCGTATGTTAACTCAAGATAAATTTGAGTTTACTTATGGAAGAGTAGAGGTAAGAGCAAAGTTGCCATTTGGTAGTGGAACTTGGCCAGCAATTTGGATGTTAGGCGCAAATATAGATACTGTCGGTTGGCCTGCTTGTGGAGAAATTGATATTATGGAACACTGGGGTTACAATCATGGTACCGTACAAAGTGCTTTACACACACCTTCTAGTTATGGAAGTACAACAAATCATGGTTCACAATTATTAGAAGATGTATCTAATGAGTTTCACGTGTATACAGTAGAATGGGATGATGAGGAAATTGTTTTTTCAGTTGATGATAAAGTGCATTATACGTATAGTCCAGCAACTAAAAATGATGAAAACTGGCCATACACAGCTGATCAATTTCTAATATTAAATGTAGCAATGGGAGGTAGTTGGTTTGAGATAGATCCTAATTTTACAGAATCGAGTATGATAGTTGATTATGTAAGGGTTTATCAATAAGAGTAAATTAGAATTGTAATAATATTCGTTTTATCGATTTTCAAGCGCTATAATTTACTTAAATATTGAATCATTAAAAAATAAAATATTGTGTTGTTTGAAAAGGATATAAAGCAATATGTATAATAGAAAATAATATATTAAAATAATGAGAAAATTATTTATAGCATATACGTTGATAACTTTGTTTTCTTCTTGTGTTCAAAAAGAGAATACAAAATCAGAATCAGTAGAAGAAGTTACAACAGAAGTAATAACTGAATTTGGTAATACGTTACAAGTATTTACAAGTGCTCACAATTCTGAATTTAAATTATCACCAACCGGTACTATTGAATTTTCAGATTTTAAGCAACCTTTAGAAACAGAATCTTCTATTTTAGTAGATCCAACAAAACAATTTCAAACTTTTGTAGGTATTGGAGCATCACTAACAGATGCAGCAGCAGAAACATTTTATAAATTAACTAAAGAAAATCAGGCAAAATTTTTAGAAGCTTATTACAGTATAGATAAGGGTATAGGATATTCTTTATCTAGAACAACCATACATAGTAGTGATTTTGGTAGTGAAAGTTATACTTATATTGAAGAGGGTGATGCTGAACTAAAAACCTTTAATATTGGTCACGATAAAGAATTTAGATTACCATTTATTAAATCTGCAATTGCAGCAGCAGGAGGAAAATTAAAAATGTATGTGAGTCCTTGGAGTCCACCAGCCTTTATGAAAACAAATAATAATATGTTAAATGGTGGAAAACTTAAACCTGAGTTTGCAGCATCATGGGCAAAATATTATGCTAAATTTATAAAAGCTTATGAAAAAGAAGGAGTTCCAATTTGGGGATTAACAATTCAAAATGAGCCAATGGCAACTCAAATTTGGGAGTCTTGTATTTATACTGCTGAAGAAGAACGTGATTTCTTAAAAAATCATTTAGGTCCAACATTGGAAAATGAAGGTTTAGGAGATAAAAAAATTATTGTTTGGGATCATAACCGTGATTTAATATTTCAAAGAGCAAGTACTATTTTAAATGATCCAGATGCTTCAAAATATGTTTGGGGTATTGGTTTTCATTGGTATGAAGATTGGAAAGATGGAGTTCCAATGTTTGATAATGTAGCTAAAGTTCATGAGGCATATCCTGATAAAAATCTAATATTTACAGAAGGTTGTACAGAGTCTTATAATTTAAGTAGAATTGTAAATGAAGACCCAAAATTAGCAGAACGTTATGGAAAATCAATGATCAACGATTTTAATAATGGAACTGTTGCTTGGACCGATTGGAATATTTTATTAGATGAAACAGGTGGTCCAAACCATGTAGGTAATTTATGTTTTTCTCCAGTCCATGGAGATACTAGAACAGGTGAACTTACCTTTACAAATTCATACTATTATATTGGTCATTTCTCAAAATTTATTAGACCAGGAGCCAAAAGAATTTCTAGTGTGTCTAGTGCAAACAAATTATTAACTACGGCATTTATAAATAAAGATAAAAGTATTGTTATAGTTGCTATGAACCAGAGTAGCGAACCTTTAACTTATACAGTAACTATTGGTTCAAAAACCGCGACATTAGATATGCCTGCACATGCAATAGAAACACTATTGTTGAAATAATTAATTATACTATTAAAAGAATTTAACATGTCAAAAAAGTTAGTATTTATAGCATTTGTAGTTTCCTTAGGAGGGTTTCTATTTGGATTTGATGCAGGAATTATTTCAGGAGTAATGTCTTATGCAGGTCCTGAATTTAATTTAACTGATGGTCAAATGGGTTGGGTGGTAAGTTCTCCATCATTTGCGGCCATGATTGCGATGTTAGTTTCTGGTCGATTAAGTGATATTGTTGGAAGAAAAAAAATTCTGATAGGTGTCGCTTTGGCTTATGCAGTTTCTGCATTGGCATCGGCTTATGCAACGTCTTATGAAATGATGTACATTGCTAGAATGCTTGGTGGTTTTGCATTTGGTGCAGCTTTAATTTTAGCGCCAACATATATTGCTGAAATTTCAACTGCAGAAAGCAGAGGTAAATTAGTTTCTATTCAGCAATTAAACATTGTTTTAGGATTTTTTGCAGCATTTTTAAGTAATTATTATTTGAATTATTTAAACTCTGAAGGTTCTACTTTTTTTACCGACGAAAATGTATGGAGATATATGTTGGGAGTTGAATTAGTACCTGCAGTTTTGTACTTTTTCTTTATGTTTTTAGTACCAAAAAGCCCTCGTTGGTTATTTGCTATTGGTAAAATAGAAGAAGCAAAAAATGTGTTAAGATCTATTCACGGAAAAGAACAAGCAGAAATAGAAATAAAATCTATTGAAGAAAATGTTAAAGAAGAAGAAAGTAAATCAAAAGTATCAATTAAAGAGTTGCTAAAACCTTCATTAAGATTTATTATAATTGTTGGGTTAACAATTGGTGTTTTACAACAAATTACAGGAATTAATGCTGTTTATTTTTACGCGACTTCAATTTTTAAACAAACCGGTATTGGAACAGATGCAGCATTCTCTTCAGGTGTTTTACTAAGTTTTACATCGGTATTATTTACCATTGTTGCTATTTTGTTAATTGATAAAATGGGGCGACGACCTTTACTTTTAGTTGGAATGGGAGGTATTGCAATTAGTTTGTTGTTATGTGGTTACGGATTTAGTCAAGCAACTTACAAACTAACACCTCAAGAAATTACAAGTTTTGAAGATTTTGACAATTCATTATTAACACCTTTTGAAAATAAGGAATATTCCAACGATTTAGATTTTAAAAACGACATGAAATCAGCTCTTGGAAATCAGGTATATGCTAAAAATGAAGGAGCTATTTTAGAAGCTGCTACAGATATGAATCCAGTAATAGTTTTAGTTGGTATTTTAGGTTTTATAGCTTGTTTTGCGTTTTCATTAGGACCTGTTATGTGGGTGTTACTTTCAGAATTATATCCAATAAAATACAGAGGTTTGGCTATTGGAGCCATAGGTTTTGTAAACTCATTTGTGAGTTGGTTAATTCAACAAATATTCCCTTGGGAATTATCAACTTTTGGAAATGCGATGACTTTTTTAATATTTGGAGTAATTGCAACAATAGGATTCTTTATTCTTTTTAGAATTCTTCCAGAAACAAAAGGAAAATCATTGGAACAAATTGAGCTTGAATTAGTAAAATAATTAAGAATTAAATTAGAATCAAAAAAATGAAAAATATAGTAATAATTATTTTTTGTATTTCATTAATTTATGGTTGCAAAACTGAGCAATCAAAAAATAAAAGTGAAGCAATGGATGGACCAGCAAAAGTAACATTAACTAATACAAATGGTAAATATCAATTATTAGTTAACAATAAGCCTTTCTATATTGATGGTGCAGGTTTAGAGTTTGGTAATATTGAAGCGTTGGCAAAACACAACGGGAATTCTTTTAGAACCTGGAGAACAGAAAACGGACAAAGAAGTGGTAAAGAGGTTTTAGATGAAGCTTATAAACATGGATTAATGGTAACTATGGGTATTGAAGTTGCCAGAGAACGTCACGGATTTGATTATGATGATGAGGTTGCTGTAAAACAACAACTAGAAAACATTAGAGAAGAGGTTTTAGAATTAAAAGATCATCCTGCTTTAATGATTTGGGCAATTGGAAACGAACTAAATTTAAGAGCTACAAATCCTAAAGTTTGGAATGCTGTAAATGATATTTCTAAAATGATTCATGAAATTGATCCAAATCATTTAACAACAACAACTTTAGCGGGTATTTCACAAAAAGAAATTTCTTTAATTAAAGAAAGATGTACAGATATCGATATATTATCTGTTCAAATGTATGGCGATTTACCAAATTTACCGAAACTTATAAAAGAATTTGGTTGGGAAAAATCTTATATGGTTACAGAATGGGGAGCAACCGGACATTGGGAAGTGCCTAAAACAGAATGGGGAGCTCCTATAGAAGAAAATAGCACCTTAAAAGCTGCAAATTATTTAAAAAGATATAAAGGAGGTATAGAAGCAGATACTTTACAATGTATTGGATCGTATGTTTTTCTTTGGGGAAACAAGCAAGAAAGAACGCCTACCTGGTATGGAATATTTTTTGAAGATGGAAAAGAATCAGAGTCAGTTGATGTAATGCATAAAATCTGGAATAATAAATGGCCAGAAAATAGAACTCCTCAAATAGTGTCATTTACTTTAAACGGTAACACAGCTTATGAAAATGTGAATCTAGAACAAGGTAAAACTTATGAAGCTATTTTAAAAATTAATGATTTTGAAAATGACCCTATAAATTATAAATGGGAAATTTTACCAGAAAGTACAGATTTAGGAGATGGAGGAGATTATGAAGAGCGTCCAGAAGCAATTGAAATTAATTTTGAAAATATAGAGGAAGGAAAAGTTACTTTTAAAGCCCCAGAAAGTGGTGTTTATAGGTTGTTTGTTTATGCCGATGATAGTTTTGGACATGCTGCAACGGCTAATATTCCATTTAGAGTTAATTAAGTTCATAATAAGTAAATTGTAAAAACCTCTTTAAACATAAATTTTTAGAGGTTTTTATTTTAAAAATAGTGATAATGAGTCATAAGTCTGTTTACATAGGATCTAATAAAGTTTTAAATAAAAAAACAAAAGTAAAAGGTACAACTGTAGTTATTGAAGGAGAAACGTATTACAAAATCTCCAATAGTAATACAATGAGACCTTTTTTTATGAGTATAGTTAGCGATTCAAACCATTGGATGTTTATTGCAAGCAACGGAGGTTTAACCGCAGGAAGAAAAGATAGCGATAATGCCTTATTTCCATATTATACTGATGATAAAATAACAGAATCTTCTAATATAACAGGTAGTAAAACTATTTTTAAAATTCATAAAAAAAAGAAAATATTACTTTGGGAACCTTTTTCAGATAATTATGAAGGTATTTATAAAATACAACGAAACTTATATAAAAATAGGTTTGGGAATAAAATAATTTTCGAAGAAAAAAATAAAGATTTAGGGCTAACTTTCAGGTATCAGTGGAGCTCTAGTAATCTTTTTGGTTTTGTAAAAAAATCTACATTAATAAATAGTTCTGATAAAGATTTAAAAATTAGTGTACTAGACGGCTTTCAAAATATTGTGCCTTATGGCGTAAAAGCTGAGATGCAAAATGGAAAAAGTAATTTGGTAGATGCTTATAAAAAAAGCGAATTAGAAGCAAATATTGGTTTAGGTATTTATGCACTAAGCGCTGTTATTGTTGATAAAGCAGAGCCTAGTGAAGCCTTAAAAGCAACAATAGCTTGGTCTATAGGCTTAGAAAATCCAACTTACTTAATATCTTCATTACAATTAGATAAGTATAGAAAAGGGAAAAAAATTAAACAAGAATACGATATAAGAGCCGAAAAAGGAGCTTATTTTGTTAGTTCAGAAATTAAATTACGTTCTAAATCTGTACAAAGCTGGTTTTTAGCAGCAAATGTAAATCAAGGTCCTTCTGCTATAGTTAACATATCAGAACAATTAAAAAAACCAAAAGACTTATTAATTTCAGTCAAAAAAGATATTGATTTAGGTACCCAGAATTTAATTGAATTAACGGGTAATGCAGATGGTCTACAAGTAACTGAAGATAGTTTAAGAGATACTAGGCATTTTGCAAATGTGCTTTTTAACAATATGCGTGGAGGTATTTTTGACGAAAACTACACAATTGAATTAAAGGATTTTAAAAAGTATATTTTAAATGCAAATAAGCAAGTTTATACGAACCAAGAATTAATTTTAAATGATTTTCCTGAAGTATTTTCGCTTAAATTTTTACAGGAAAAATCACAACAAAATAATGATTTAGATTTTAAAAGACTTTGTGCTGAATACCTTCCATTAAAATTTAGTAGAAGACACGGAGATCCAAGTAGACCTTGGAATAAGTTTTCTATAAATACTAGAAGTGAAATTGATGGATCAAAAATATTGGATTATGAAGGTAATTGGAGAGATATTTTTCAAAACTGGGAAGCTTTAGCTCATTCTTATCCTGCCTTTATTGAAAATATGATTTTTAAATTTTTAAATGCAACAACATTTGAAGGTTATAATCCTTACCGTGTAACAAAAGGTGGTTTTGATTGGGAAATTGTAGAGCCAGATGATCCTTGGTCATTTATTGGGTATTGGGGAGATCATCAGCTTATTTACTTGTTGAAATTTTTAGAATTTATTGAAAAACATTATCCTAAAAAAATATCTCAATATTTTAAAGAAACTATTTTTGTTTATGCCAATGTGCCTTATAAAATTAAAAATTATGAGGATATTGTAAGCAACCCAAAAGATACTATTGATTTTGATTTTGATTTAGATAAAAAAATTAGAGAAAGAAAAACACAAATTGGAGCTGATGGCGCTTTGCTTTTAGATCAAAACAATACTATTTATAAAGTAAACCTTATTGAAAAATTACTGGCAACAGTTTTAGTGAAAGTTTCTAACTTTATTCCTGAGGCTGGAATTTGGTTAAATACACAAAGACCAGAATGGAACGATGCTAACAATGCACTTGTAGGTAATGGAGTTTCAATGGTTACGCTTTATCATTTAAGACGGTTTTTAAAGTTTTTTAATGAAATTGTTTCAAATTCAAATTTAACCGATGTAGAAATTTCGGAAGAATTAGCCTTGTTTTTAAGTGAATTAGCAAGTGTTTTTGAAAAAAATAAAGGTTTATTAGAAGGTGTAATTTCTGATTCGGATAGAAAAAAAATAGCAGATAAACTTGGAAGTGCTGCTGGAAATTATAGGGCTTCAATCTATAAAAAAGGCTTTTCTAGCAATAAGAGTGTTGTTGTAAAAAGTGATTTGCAAAACTTTATTTTAAATACTATTGCATTTTTAGAACACTCTATTGATGCTAACAAAAGAGAAGATAATTTATACCATAGCTATAACTTAATAAGCATTACTAATCATAAAATTTCCATTTCTTATTTACCTGAAATGTTAGAAGGTCAGGTTGCGGCATTAAGTTCTGGTTATATTTCTTCTGAAAATAGTTTAAAACTTTTAGATAGCTTAAAAAAGAGTGCTTTATACAGAAAAGATCAGTACAGTTATTTATTATATCCAAATAAAGAACTTTCTAGGTTTGTTGATAAAAATAATATTCCAGCAGATAAAATTGAAGACTCTAAGCTAGTTCAACAACTTTTAAAAGATAACAATTCACAAATTATAGAGAAAGATTGTGATGGTAATTATCATTTTAATGGAAATTTCAACAATGCTAATAGTTTAAAAAGTGCACTATCTTCTTTACCAAATTCATATCAAAATTTAGTAGAAGAGGATAAAAAACAATTGTTAAATGTTTTTGAAGATATCTTTAATCATAAAGAGTTTACAGGTAGATCTGGAACATTTTTCGGTTATGAAGGTTTAGGTTCTATTTATTGGCATATGGTTTCAAAATTAGCTTTAGCTGTACAAGAAGTTTGTGTACAGGCTGTTGAAGCTAAGGAAAATCCTGAAATTATTGATAAGCTAATAGCACATTATTATCTAATAAATAAAGGAATAGGAGTGCATAAATCGCCAGAATTATATGGGGCATTTCCTACAGACCCATATTCTCACACGCCAGCAGGTAAAGGAGCACAACAACCAGGAATGACCGGACAAGTAAAAGAGGATATCTTAAATAGGTTTGGAGAATTAGGTGTTGTTGTTAATGAAGGAAAACTGCAATTTAAAGCAGATCTTTTAAATAAGAAAGAGTTTTTAAGTGTAGAAAGTGAATTTAAATATTTAGATGTAACACAACAAGAACAAGAAGTTGCATTGCCAAAAAAATCATTGTGTTTTACTTATTGTCAGGTGCCAATAATTTATGAATTAGCGAATAAAAACAGCATAAATGTTGAATTAAAAGATGGTACTGTGCTAACTAGTGATACTCTCGAATTAGATGAGAAACTGAGTCAAGATGTTTTTAATAGAACTGGTATTGTTAAAAAAATACATGTTTTTTTAATTTTAAAATAGATCAATAAACTTAGAATATAAAATAATTAGAATAAAGCGAGCCTGTTTAAAAGTTTAGCATTCTAAAAATGCTTAAATAGGCTACATAAATAATCGATAGCGAACAGATGTGATCGTTATAATAAAATATACATATGAAACAATACTTACCCCTCATTGCTATAATAGTATTAATAATAACTATGTTTTCTTGTAAAGAAAATATTCCTGAAAAAACTGAAAAACCAATAGAGCATACGTTAAACTTTGTAAAAACCAAAGGGACAAAATTAGTAGATGATCAAGGAAACGAAATAACCCTAAAAGGTACAAATTTAGGTAATTGGTTAGTTCCAGAAGGTTATATGTTTAAAATGGGACAAGTAAATGCGCCTCGAAAAATTGATGAATTATTATACGAATTAGTCGGTCCAGATAGTTTACAGGTTTTTTGGAAAGGTTTTTTAAATAATTATATAACTCATAATGATATAAAATATTTAAAAAGTATTGGTGTAAACCACTTGCGTTTACCTTTTCATTATAAAATGTTTACAGACGATTTATATATGGGAGAAAGAAATGCTGGTTTTAAGTATTTTGATAGATTGATAGATTGGTGTAGAGAAGAGCAATTGTATATTTTGTTAGATATGCATTGTGCTCCAGGTGGTCAAACTGGTGATAATATAGACGATAGCTATGGATATCCTTATTTGTTTAAAAGTAAATCTTCTCAAGACTTAATGACCGAAATTTGGGTGAAAATTGCAGAACGTTACAAAAATGAACCTGTAATTATTGGTTACGATCTAGTAAATGAGCCAATTGCACATTATTTTGAAGATGAATTGGACAATTTAAACCATCAGTTGTTTTTATTGTATAGTCGTATTATCAAAGAAATTAGGGAGGTAGATGCAAAACATACAATATTTTTAAATGGATCTGTATGGAGTACCAATTTTGATGTTTTTGAAGAGTTAGTTGATTCTAATGTTGTGTACGAATTTCATAAATATTGGTTTGATGTGAAGCAAGAAGAAATTCAAGATTATATAGATTTTAGAGATAAACATCAGGTGCCAATTTATATTGGAGAAACTGGAGAAAATACTGATGAATGGGTTAATGATTTTAGAACTTTGTTAGATAAAAATGAAGTTAATTGGTGCTTTTGGCCTTATAAAAAAATGAATAACCCTAAAGGAATTATGAATTTTAATCAACCAGAAGATTATCATTTAATTATAGAATATGCAGAAAGTGATCGTTCATCTTTTGCTAAAATTAGAGAAAATAGACCTGATATTTTAAAAGTTCAAAACGCATTAAATCAATACTTAGAAAACAGCCTTTATAAAAATAACTTTGTTAATAAAGGATATACAAAAGGATTGAGTTTTAAAGTAGATTAAAATAATATAGCAATTAATGTATTTCAAAATGAAAAGAATAGCACAGTTAATAGTAATAGCTTTGGTACTTTTATCTTGTTCAAAAGATAAACAAATTGCAAGTACAGATGTAAAGAGTGAGACTGTAAAAAAAGCTGAAATAGAAACTAAAATAACAAATATTTTAGCAAAAATGACTTTAAAAGAAAAGGCCGGTCAAATGCTAAATATTGGCTTACCTGCAATTTTAAAAGGAGGTTATTGGGAACCAAAAGATAGTGCTGATTTTAATAAAGATAAATTCAAAAAATTTATAGTTGATTATGCAATAGGATCTATTCATAATACACCAGGGTTTATACCAGAAAAAGAAGTTTGGTATCAAATAGTAAAAACAATTCAAGATTCTGCAATGCAAAAATCGCGTTTAGGAATCCCTATTTTATATGGTATTGATAATATTCACGGAGCAAATTATGTAAATGGATCTGTTATGTTTCCACATCAAATTGCTGTTGCAGCTACTTGGAATACAGAGCTTTCTAGAATTGGTGGTGAAATAACTTCTTATGAGTCCAGAGCAGCCTCATTACCTTGGAATTTTAATCCAAATGCAGATGTTGCAACAAACCCACTTTGGGGTAGAATTGGAGAGAGCTTTGGTGAAGATCCGTATTTAATTTCAGAAATGACAAATGCATACATTCAAGGATCGCAAGAAAAGGGCTTAGAAAACTCAACAAGTACTGCTGTTTGTGTAAAACATTTTGTGGGTTATGGAGCAGGTAGAAATGGGAAAGATAGAGCAAATGCTATTATTCCAGAAAACAGTTTACGTCAATATTTTTTACCTCCTTTTGAAAAAGCCGTTAAAGGCGGAGCAATGGGAATAATGATTAGTTCAAATGCTGTAAATGGAATTCCTTGTCATTTAAACACTTATTATATCACAGATATTTTAAAAGGTGAAATGGATTATAAAGGTGTGGTGATTTCAGATTTTAGTGATGTTGAATTTTTAGTTGAGGCACATGCATCAGCTAAAGATAAACGAGAAGCTACAAAATTAGCGGTAAATTCTGGAATTGATTTATTAATGAATCCGTATGATATAGATGTTGTAGATTTTATTGTTGAATTAGTAGAAACTGGTGAAATTTCAATAGAAAGAGTGAATGATGCTGTAACCCGAATTTTAAGATTAAAATTTTACTTAAATCTTTTTGAAACGCCTTATAACAACCCAAATGAGTATCCCGAATTTGGAAGTGAAAAACATATAGCAGCCAATTATAAAACAGCAAGTGAAGCAATAACTTTATTAAAAAATAAAAATGAAATTTTACCGCTGTCTTCCACCAAAAAAATATTGGTAACCGGTTATGCGGCAAATTCAATAAATATGTTAAATGGTGCTTGGTCTCGTTCATTTTTAGGTAGAGAAACTAAATATAACGATCCAACTAAACTTACAATTTTAGATGCTGTAAAAAAACAAGTTGGAGCCAAAAATGTGGAGTTTGTAGCAGGTACAGATTATTTAGATGATATCAATTCAGATGTAGCAGTTTCTAAAACAAAAAATGCAGATTATATTGTGGTTTGTGTTGGTGAAATTCCAGCATCTGAAAAACCTTCAGATATTAATGAATTAGATTTACCTAAAATACAACAAGAGTTGGTTAAAAAATTAGCCAAAACAGGAAAGCCAATTATTTTAGTTTTAGTACAAGGAAGACCTAGAATTATAAAAGACATTGAACCTTTAGTTGATGGAATACTTATGGCTTATTTGCCAGGACAAGAAGGAGGAAGAGCAATTTCCGATATAATTTTTGGAGATGTAAATCCTAGTGGTAAGTTGCCATATACGTACCCAAAATATACAGGGAATATATTGCCTTATTATTATAAAAAAGCTGATATAAGAGATATAAGTTGGGGATACGATGGTTTTTACCCACAATTTGAGTTTGGTTTCGGACTTTCATACACAACTTTTGAATATTCAAATTTAAGTATAGATAAAGATACGCTATCAAATTCAGAGGAATTTAAAGTTTCAGTTACGGTAGAAAATACAGGAGATAGAGCAGGAAATGAAGCGGTAGAAGTATTTGTAAAAGACGTAGTGGCAACAGTTTCTCCAGATGCAAAAAAATTAATTCGTTTTAATAAAATTAATTTAAAAGCTGGTGAAGCAAAAACAGTTGAGTTTAAGTTAACTACTAAAGACTTAGAAAGTATTGGAATTGATAATAACTGGGTTATAGAACCTGGCGAGTTTGAAATTTTAGTGGGTGGAAATCCGCAGGAATTATTAAAACACAAAATATATTACAAAAATTAACAAATCAATTATTTAAAATAGTATAACAATCAGAATTGATTACAGTTAACAGTCAACATTGTATAAATCATAATAAATTAAAATTAACTATAAGATGTTTAAAATTCACAAAAAAATCCTTTTATTAATTTTTGTATTCTCATTTTTTTCACAAATAAATGCGCAAGAAAATTTAATAATAAACACATACAATCGATCGTCAGAAAGTTTAAATGGCGATTGGAAATATATTGTAGATCCTTATGAAAACGGTTTTTATAATTACCGTTTAGAAGCATTTGAAGATCAAGAAAACCCGGGTAGTAGTGCATTTTTTATGAATGCAAAACCAAAAGATAAAACTGATTTGGTAGAATATGATTTTGATTTGTCAGATTCAATTGCAGTGCCAGGTGATTGGAATACGCAAAAAGAAAATTTATACTATTATGAAGGTACGCTTTGGTATAAAAAATCTTTCGATTATGTGAAAAACAATCAAGATAACCGTGTTTTTGTATATTTTGAAGCCGTAAATTATCAATCAGATGTGTATTTTAATGGAAAAAAATTAGGGGCTCATACAGGTGGTTTTACACCTTTTAATTTTGAAGTAACCGATCTTTTAAAAGAAAGTGATAATTTTTTAGTTGTAAAAGTTGATAATAAAAGAATAGCAGAAGGTGTTCCAACTTTAAATACCGATTGGTTTAATTATGGTGGAATTACAAGAGATGTAAAATTAGTTGAGGTTCCTAGTACTTTTATTCAAGATTATTTTATTCAATTAAATCCTGAAAATAACCAACAAATTAAAGGGTTTGTGCAATTAAAAGGGCAAGATGTTTCTGAAAAAGAAATTTTAGTAACTATTCCAGAACTTAAAATAAAAGAAAAAGTTGTAACTAATAAAGAAGGTATTGCTTCTATTCAAATAAAATCGAAAAAAATTAAATATTGGTCAACTCAAAATCCATATTTATACAATGTAGTTTTAACTGTTGGTGCAGATAAAATTGAAGATCAAATTGGGTTTAGAACTATTAAAACACAAGGACAAGAAATTCTTTTAAATGATGAAAAAATATATTTAAAAGGAATTTCTATTCACGAAGAAAGTCCAATTTCTGGAGGTAGAGGATCTACAATAGAAGACGCGCAACAATTGCTAAATTGGGCAAAAGAATTGGGATGTAATTATGTGCGTTTAGCACATTATCCACATAACGAACATATGGTTAGACTAGCCGATAAAATGGGAATATTAGTTTGGGAAGAAAACCCGGTTTATTGGACCATTGCTTGGGATAATGAGGAAACTTATAAAAATGCCGAAAATCAATTATCAGAGGTTATTAATAGAGATAAAAATAGAGCTTCTGTAATTATTTGGTCTATGGCAAACGAAACGCCTACTAGTGATGCTCGTAATGTTTTCCTTGGAAATTTAGCAGCACACACACGTGAAATGGATCCAACTAGATTAATTAGTGCAGCTTTAGAGCAAACAGATTATCAAGGAAATCCGTCTATAAGAACAATTCACGACGACTTTGCCGATGTTGTTGATGTATTAAGTTTTAATCAATATGTTGGTTGGTATGATGGTTTACCAGATAAATGTGGACAACTTAGTTGGAAAATTACACAAAATAAACCAGTCTTAATTTCAGAATTTGGTGCTGGGGCTAAAGTTGGTTTTCACGGCGATAAATTAACACGTTGGACTGAAGAATATCAAGAGGATTTGTATATTCAAACTTTAAAAATGTTGGAAGGAATTGAGCAATTACAAGGTTTTTCTCCTTGGATTTTAGTTGATTTTAGATCGCCAAGACGTGTATTACCAAAAATACAAGATGGTTATAATAGAAAAGGATTAATTTCTGAAGACGGACAAAAAAAGAAAGCGTTTTTTGTATTGAAGGATTTCTATGATAATAAAAAGTAAAATATACTTTAAAATATTTAGTGGAAAAGAGGTTGTTTTAAAACAACCTCTTTTACTTTTAGCAATTACACAAATCTAAATACTGCTTTTATAGCTTTAAAACTGTTGTTAATTAGTGTTTTATAATAAACTTTTTTCTCTGCCTAATTGTCATTTGTAAAGTTATGGCTCGATTTTCGACTATTAAAGGTATGAGTAAAAAGAACGTATCATTTTGGTGGGCATTTAAAGAGTTTATTTGGCCAAGAAAAAAAATAATCTCTATAGGTTTATTTTTAATAATGGCTAAAAGTTTATCCAGTTTGGTACTTCCTTATGCCAGTAAAAACTTGATAGATGATGTAATTCCCTCACAAGATATGAGAGCACTTACAACATTAATTATTATTGTTTGTACAGCAATTCTTATTCAGGCAATAACCTCGTTTTCTTTAACGCGTTTGTTAAGCGTAGAAGCACAACATTTAATTTCATTGCTAAGAGCAAAAGTTCAAAAAAAGCTTTTAACATTACCCATAAGTTTTTTCGATAATAATAAGTCTGGTGCATTAGTTTCTAGAGTTATGACAGATGTTGAAGGTGTTAGAAATCTTGTTGGTACAGGCTTGGTACAATTAGTTGGAGGTTCTATAACATCCGTAATTTCATTAATAATTTTAATAAAAATAAATGCATTAATGACGCTTTTTGTATTGGTTCCAGTAGTGATTTTTGCAGTAGTTGCATTAAAGGCATTTGGATATATTCGTCCTATTTTTAGAGCACGTGGAAAAATTAATGCAGAGGTTACAGGTAGATTGACAGAAACTTTAAATGGTGTTCGTGTAATTAAAGGTTTTAATGCAGAAACTCAAGAAAATAGAACCTTTGAAGCTGGTGTGGAAAAATTGTTTTTAAATGTGAAAAAAAGTTTAACTGCAACGGCACTTATGACGAGTTCTTCAACCTTTTTATTAGGTTTGGCTTCCGCAGGTATTATGGGAATTGGTGGTTATTTTATAATGAATAATACAATGACTTATGGTGAATTTGTGTCTTTTACCTTGTTTTTAGGCTTTCTAATAGCTCCAATTGTCCAAATGAGTAATATTGGAAGTCAGCTTACAGAAGCAATGGCTGGCTTAGATAGAACGGAAGAATTAATGAATATGACAGAAGAAGATGATCCAGAGATTAGAACAGAAGTTTTAGGTAAAATTGATGGTGATATCGAGTTTTATAATGTCTCTTTCAGTTATGAAAAAGGAAAAGAAGTGCTACACAATATTTCATTTAAAGCACCAAAAGGAAGTGTTACTGCTTTGGTAGGTTCTTCGGGTTCTGGTAAATCTACAATTGCTAGTTTGGCAGCTTCATTTTTAAATCCTTCAAAAGGAATTATTACTGTTGATGGTGTAGATATGTCTAAAGTAAATTTAAATAGCTTTAGAAGTAGGCTAGGAGTTGTGTTGCAAGACGATTTTTTATATGAAGGTACTATTAGAGAAAATGTTTTGTTTCCAAGGCCAGATGCTACAGAAGCACAAGTTTTAGAAGCGGTTGAAGGCGCTTATGTTAACGAATTTACCGATAGATTTGATGATGGTTTAAATACTGTTATTGGTGAAAGAGGTGTAAAATTATCTGGTGGGCAACGTCAACGAATTTCTATTGCTAGAGCTATTTTGGCAAATCCGAAAGTTATAATTTTAGATGAAGCAACTTCAAATTTAGATACAGAAAGCGAATCTTTTATTCAAAAAAGTTTACAAACTTTAATGCAAGATAGAACAACATTTGTAATTGCACATAGGTTAAGTACTATACAAAAAGCCGATCAAATTTTAGTTATTGAAGAAGGTGAAATTGTTGAGTGTGGAAAACACGATGAATTACTCGCCAAAAAAGGGCGCTACTATGACTTATATACCTACCAAAGTAGAATTTAAGTTTAAGTGAGATTAAGAAAAAACTAAAAAATTAGTTTTCTTGAGAAGTATAATTTTTCAAGAAATCTTGAAATGGCATTGGTGGTTGTAAATTTCTGCTTTTAAAATGTGTTACGTAAGTTTTATAATTTTTTAATGCAAATTCTTTAATGCAAGAATGTGAATTTTCTTTAATGTTTTTGTGGGCTTTCATTTAAAAAAAATAGATATTGGTTCATATTTCGGTTTTTGAAGCAATAAATATAATGAAGAAAATTTTATTAACAAAAAATATAAGCACATTTGTTGTGTCTAAAAGGCTGATAATATAATAATTAACTATTTAATAATATTGAGACTATTAAATCTTTTTTATGTATAATTTAGGCCGCTTTTTTAATCTTTATTTAGTTTAGAAAATTTACTAAATATTAATTGGTTTATGCTGTTCTATTTTTAAGTCCCATTTTTGAAGCAACAATGCTAATTATTAGTAATTGTATGGCATGGTATAACATTAGAGGTAATAAAATAATACCGATTGAAGACATATGTCCAAATATTATTTTAGAAAATACGGTTCCGTGTACCAAGGATTTTTTAGTCCCACAAAATTGAGCGGTAATTTGATCTTCAATATTGAATTTCATCTTTTTTGCTAAAAAACTTGTTAAATAAAATAGCATAGCAAACAAAGCTAAAACGGTAATAAAAAGTAACAATAAATCTAATATAGATACAGTGCTAAAAATATTATCATTAAATGAGTTTGCAAAACTTTTGTAAATAATTAATAGTATTACTGATTTATCGAACAACGTTAATTGCTTGGTATATTTTTGGGCATATTTTCCGAAGAAACGTTGTAAAAGCAATCCAAAAACTACTGGAAGTATTATTTGTACAATAAGCTTTATGTAAATATCTATAAAATTAAAATCTGTTTGCGTATTTTGAACAAATAATCCCATCCATAAAGGCGTAAGAGCTACACCTATAATTCCAGAAATACTAGCATTAAAAATTGCAGCTGGAATATTACCTTTTGCTATTGAAACCATAACTACAGATGAAGATACGGTTGAAGGAAGTGCAGCCAAGAAAAAAAATGCCAACCATATAATTTTTTGTTCTTCATTTTGAATAAATGGTTGAAATAGTAACACTAATAAAGGAAATAACAAAAAGGTAGATGCTTGTATTAAAATATGTAATTTCCAGTTTTTAAGACCTTGTTTTAATTTTGTAGGACTTAATTTTAGTCCATAGAAAAAGAAAATAAGTGAAATTCCAACGGAACTAATTGTGTCGATAGGAATTTTACTTTCTGGAATTCCCCATTGTGGAAAAATATAAGCTAGGCAAATTACTACTATAATAGCAAGTACAAATCTGTCGATTTTTACTTTCATAAAAGGTTTCTTTATTTTTATTTCAAATGTAAGTATAAATTTTACGAGGCGTTAACAAACTATTTAATAATTAAATTGAAATTGATGAAAAATAACTTTAATTTTAATTAATTTAGGAAGTGTTAAATAAATATGGTACATTTGCAAAACAATAAAAGATACCTATAGAGTTTTAAGGTAGTATATAGTACAATTAGTTTTTACGAGTTTTTCTCTTCTTTCCAATTTTATATTTACGATTACTTTTTTCAATAGCGCATTAAATTATAAGGATTTGTTTATACATTTTCATTAATAATATTTTATTATGCTTATCTTAATTAGGATATTCTTTATTGTGAAAAAATAATTATAATTTAAAATTAAGTAAAGATGCAAGAAGGCACAGTAAAATTTTTCGACAACACAAAAGGATTTGGATTTATTAAATCATCAGAAACTGGTGAAGACATTTTTGTACATAACTCTGGTTTAACAGATGAAATTAGAGAAGATGACAAAGTTCAGTTTAACACTCAAGAAGGAAGAAAAGGTTTAAACGCTATTAACGTTGAAGTTATAGCTTAATTACCTAAATAATGTATGTTATATAAAAATATACATTATGTAAATATTAAAGATCGTTTTTTTAAACGGTCTTTTTTTTGGTTTAAAGTGTTTTATAAAGTTTAATTTATGTGTGTAGTTGCTGGTTAATTCAACTGAAAAAATTAAGCGTTGTTATTTTAATTTCAAGTTTTTATTTTAAAAATTCATTAAAAGTATTTTCAACTTTTACCATTTCTTCATAACTTAAATTTAACCATAAGGCTGCAGCTTTAAGGGTTGAAAAAACATCGGTAGTCATTGGTAAATTTTTTTTTACAAACTCAAATAAAGTACCAATAACAACTTCATTTGGTGTATTGGTTAAAAACGCAACTTTTCTTTCGCTAATAGCATTTAATTTGTTTTTTGCAAATTCAGTATATAAAATTAATTCAGGCTCTTTTATAAGTAAATTAGCAGTTCTAAAATCCATTATTATTTGTATTTTAGGATTGTATAGTTTTTCAGAAAACAATCTTTTTTTAAGCTCTATAATGTCTTCAATAGTAATACCGCCATTATAATATTCAGTGACAATATTTATATCATCTAAAATAGTATATGACGCTATTTTCTTCATATTTCCTGTTTTATTTTTAGTATAGGGAACTTAACGTTGATGGAATGCGGAGACCGGAACTTTTAATTACAAACCTATTAAACTGTTACAATTCTAAGTAAATATAAAAGATTTATGTTCACTTGTAGTTTTGGCTTAGGTATAACGTGTATTGGTATTTTGTTGTTTTTTATAATTGTTAATTTTCGTTTATTTCAATTCAGTAACGATTTTTACTTCTGGATTGTTTTTATCGGAACTGTACACTATATGATATTTTGAACCCTCGTTTAGATTAAGACTTTGTACTTCACGAATGTCTCCATCTGTATTGATTCTAAAACGTACTTGATCGTTTAGTGTAAATTGAGTAGTTATTTCATCTTTATAGATTTCCTTACCTATTTTGTCTCGAGTAACTAGTCTTCCAGTAATTGTAAAATTAATACCATTGATTTTATGTATAGTACCAGTTAGTTTTAAATGTTCTTTATGTTTAACTTTTGGAGCTACAAAGTCTGGACCTTTTGTAATATCGAAAGTTTTTTTATCCACTACTAGTTTAACAATTCTTAGATTCTCGCTGCTGTTTATTTTTGGTAATTCAACTATTAATTCTGAAGAATTTTTATGCTGAGTAAAAGTCAAATTTTTATGAGTATCTAAAAATGATGCACTTTCTACATTAGACAGTAGACCATTAACTGTTATGTTGCCGCCTGACCAGTTCCATAAATGAAGGTAGATAATGTTGTTTTTTTTGCTTTGTGATAAAGATCCCCATTTATGTTCTTTTGAAAAAGGACTGCCTTTTGTTTTGTAAATAGCTTCGGCATTTAATTTCATCCATTTTCCTAAATTGTCTAATCTTACTTGGTCTTGTAAAGGGAAAGTACCTTCAGGTGTAGGACCAATATTCAATAAAAAGTTTGATCCACGACAAGCGCTTTTACTTACCATTTTTATTAACTCATCAGAAGATTTCCAATAATCATCATTTTTATCATAGCCCCAATTCAAGCGCATGGTCATGATTGATTCCATATAACCAGCCATACCAGGATTTACAATAGCACGGTCTCCAATATTTTTATAATCTCCTAATCCGCTGCCTATACGACCATTTATAATACATTCGGGCTGAAGTTTTCTCACCAAATCTGCACACATTTTATTAAATTCACGGTGCTTTTGAACAGGCATATCGAACCATATTAAATCAATTTTTCCATAATTTGTAAATAATTCAGTAATCTGCTGTTTTACAAAATTTTTATATTTTTCAGAAATAGGATTAAGATCTACATTTTGTCGCACATGATTTATCCAATCCTTTTCATGCGAGTAATAAAAACCTACTTTCATATCATATTTATTACAGGCTAAAACAAAATCTTTTATCAAATCGCGATTTATTGCAGACGTTTCTACACTATTCCAATCAGTAGTTTCTGTATTAAAAAGAGCATAACCATCATGATGTTTCGAAGTAAGCACCATATACGTCATACCAGCATCTTTAGCCATTTTAACCCATTCTTCTGGATTATATTTATTAGGATTCCAGTTTAAAGCAGCATTTTGATACGCTGTTTGTGGCATATTTGAAGCAAGGTAAATCCATTCGGCACTTGATTGCCCAATTTCCTTACCATAATCCATTCCGTTGTATTCACCTCCAAATGTGGAATAAACACCCCAATGCAGAAACATTCCTAAACGCCCTTCATCCCACCATTGCATGCGTTTATGATAAGATTCGTTTGATTCTTGTGTGCAAATAGTTTTAGGAGTTAGCATAATAATAAGCACAACTAAAGAAAGTAAAGAACTATAGTAATTGGTTTTTTTTGAAAACGGGATCATTAATTATCTGATTTTATATTTTACTGTTGTAAAAACGGTATTACGTAAACAAGGCTAAAGTAAGAAATAATCATATAATAGAGAATCTATAAATATATTTAAATGACAACAATTTACTTAAATATTCTTAACTTTTTAGTTTAGAAATTAAGTTTTTCCATTTGTAAGATTCAAATAAAATTCTCCTATTCGTTAAAACGTTTGATATTCTTTGAGCTAAAAGTCCTCCGTAAACCATTAATTCTTGAATATTCATACTACTCTGAATATGTTGATTACATCTTGCTGAATAAAGTCCAATATTTTCAATTGAACTACTTTTTTCAGGCATTTGGTTCTGTGAAAGTAAATGGCCCCATTCATATTTTATGTAATCTATATTCCAATCTGAAGGTCTATTCCAACAAAGAGGTAATTCAGTCCCTTCCACGTGAAAAAATGGTCTGTATTCTTGAGCTTCAAAAAGTAGAATTACTATTTCTCTTAAAATTTCTCTTTTCTGTTGGTCGAACCTAACATTTGAAAAATCACTTCGAATATGATTAATGATAGATTTAACTAATCTTTCAGATTCTAAATCCGTTTCGTAAGCTTGAGGATTCTTATTTATTATTCTTCTGTGTTCAATTAGTTTCATCTGTCAAATTATGTACAAGGTTGTTGAATATGATTTGTTGCGTGGTTTAAGCAACTAATTTAGTAAATAATTACGGACAAAGAAAGTCAGAGAGGACTTTCGTAAGTAGGCTAGAGCCTAGCAATTAATTTTATACTGCTTGAGTTAGCATTTTAATAAAAACACTAAATTTAAACATATAAATAAGAAAGCACAAAAGAGAGGATTAAGGTTATTATATACGCAGAGACTATAGATATCGTTCAACATTGAAAATCCCCTGTCTTTTTTACACAGATTTCGTATAAAGGAAGTAAAAAAAATAGTATTAGTAGCAGTATGTAATAAGCTACTGAAACAGGTTTTTGCTATTGCAAAATCAGGACTAATTTATGATTATAATTATAGAAGTGTTTTAGTGAAAAATTAATACATTTTTACTTGTTTTTTACCACAGTATTTTGTTGGCAACAGTTTTTGTTATACATATTGTAGTATTTCGTTCAAATTTTGTCTTCCGACAATTGCCATTATTTCAACAACGTTATTATTTATTTTATAGTAAATACTATCTATTCCGCAAACACATCTTCTGTAGTCTTTTTTTATATAATCAACCGACTCGAATGAAAAAGGCCTTTGGGATATAATGTCAAAGTATTCAAAGAATGATTCAAAATATTTATCAGCTTGAGTCATTCCAAATTTTTTAACTCCATAGTGATGAATTCGGATTAAGTCATTTTTGGCTTCGTTACTTAATCGATATTTAGCCATTTAATAAATTTTTAGATTGAGCTAAAATTTCATTTTTTGATTCGCTTGTAAAACCGCTATTTTCAGCTTTTTCCAATTTAGTTCGAATCCAATCAATTTCGATTTGTTGTTTTCTAGCTTGTCTAATTAAATCGTTTACTAATTCGCTTTTGCTTGAATATTCTTTTCCTTTGACTTGGGCTTTCAGCCATTCGTCGTTAGGTTCTGTAAATGATATACTTTGTCTTGACATAATTTAATTATTTGGTGTAAATATACATCAAATACGAATCACTTCCAAATTGTTGCCAACGGTTTAGAATAACCAAAGTTGTGTTTTGGTTTTTGCAATTTTTCGTTTTATAAAACTAATAAAATTAGTATTAAGAAACATTCTATTTTACTAAATGCAACAATTTTGGTTATGCATTGTTGGCTAATGTTTTAATGTAAATCAATAATTAATCATTTTAAATCAATAAATTCGTATGAAAAATCATAAGAATATGAAAAAGTTAAAAGAACGTCAAAAATTATCTTGGCAAGGAATGTTCTATAGCATCCAAAGAATAGATTTATTAATCGTTACTATTTCTGGAGCTGGTATTTACCTATGTTTAGAAACGATGAAATTCCTTTCTGAAAATAATCAGTGTATTAGTTCTTTAATTAGGATATCCGGAGCAATGTTCTTATTCGGGATAATCATTAATTTTTTATCTCAATTGTTCGGTTTTAAGTCAAATGAACAAGATTTTTTAATGTGTCAAGCAAAAATTGACTCTGGTTCTAAAATTTCAAACGAAGAACAAGATGAAATCGACACCTATGATAGAAAATCAGATGTTTATTCTAAATGGACTAATAGATTCAATTATTTAAGTATGGGATTTATGTTTGTAGGTCTCATACTAATTATGACTTATTTTCTATTTATTTTTTAGGTGGAGTTGGTCTGCTAGGTGGTCTTCCAATTCCTTTTTGTTCTCCCTCATCAATTCTTGATGGTCTCGAAGGTGCTGGTCTTGGGGTACTAGGTTTATTCGGTTGTGTAGGTCTTGTAGGTTGTTTACTCATAGTTCAATTTTTATTTTTCGTTAATATTAGCCAACGTTCTATATACTTCATTTATGTTGATTTATCCCGGTTAATTTACCCGGATAAAAGAACTTTATAGTTGTTTTGTTATTTTTGATACTGCAATTTTTTTAAAGTACTAATTTAATAAAAAAAACCTATTAAAACATTAAATATATTTTTATGGGTTAAGAATTATACTATTATAAATTAAACTAAGAATTTATTTGTTTTTACCACAGTACTTTGTTAGCACAAGTTATTAATCTTCTTTTTTTCGAGAAAATAATTTCCTACATCATCATACATAGAATAAAAGACACTAAACCCATTTTTCGAGTCATATGAATCTAATCAGAGTGATTTACTATAAAATGTTATCTGCCTGAGTTTAACTCAACGCATACATCTCCATCATTATTACTATTGAATATATATTGTTTTTTTGTAATTTCATTTGTAAATAGAATCTCCGCATTATCAATATTATAACCGTTCCAATTTTTAGATTTTACAAAACCTTTTTTTATTCCTTAATAAAATCGGTATAAACACAGCTACTTTTGAAGTTTGTTTAGTAGTAGCTCAAATTTAATTAAAAAAATGAATTGTTAATTAGCGTGTTGCTAGTTATAATGTGTTGCTCCGCAACATTTTTTAAACTTTTTACCACTGTTGCACGGACAAGGGCTGTTGCGTTCAATTTTAACAGTTTTTTTGTTTAAATTTCTAGCAGCCATATCTTGCTTAAATACTTTTTCTAATAATAAGTATAATTCTGGGTGTTTTCTTTCTAATAGTTTTGGACGTTCAAAAAAATATTCGCTAATAACAGAGAAAAATTCTGCGCTGTTTGTGCCTCCATATGGGTTTATATCTGATTTTCCATTGTAAATTTCATCAATTTTTTTATTGATTAAATCAATCCACGGAATGGCATATTGTTTTTCCATAAGAACCGATGGAATACCGTCTATTGTTCCTCCTGTTTTATCAATTAGATGCACAAATTCGTGTATGGCAGTGTTTTTTTTATCCGATTCATTTTTAAAACCGTGGTGTAAAGCTTGTTTAGAAAGTATCATAATTCCGTCCATATAGCCAGTGCCAACCATTCCTAAAATGGCTCTATTTTCGCCTTCTAATTTAAAGTCTTTGTCAAATGATTTTGGATAAATTAATACTTCATTAATATTAGAATATTTCCAATTGTCGAAACCAAAAACAGGTATTACAGCACTAGAAGCTACCAATAGTTTGTCGGTTAAACTTACGGAGGTTTTAATACCAGTAATTCTACAATTCAATAAAAATTCCTGAATTTGATATTCAAATTTTGTTTGTTCAGCTTTAGTTAATGCGTTGTAAAAAGTTATATTTTGGATTAAAATAACCCTCCATTTTTTTGGGAAAGGTTCGGTAGGTTTTTTCCAAGAGTTGGTATTTTTACGTTTCCAAATGTAAAATACAATTGTAGATAATATAACAATGCTTATAAATGGAGTCATAAAAATTAGGTGTTAATTAACGGGTTTCATTATTAAAAATATCGTTTACAGCGGCTTCGTAATTTCTAATACTTTTTGCTTTTTTTATTTTCTTTAAAGTTTTACGTGGATCTGAAAATGATTTAGAAAAATACTCCCAAAGGTGGTACATTTTTAGTAGAATATGTGTAGCTCCCGAAAGCGATTGGCTGTATTGTTGGTACAAAGTATTATGAAATTCTCTAAATAACTTAATGCTGTTTTCGGGATATTCTAAGGTGTTATTTTTTATCATACTTGGTAAAAAAGGGTCAGCAATTAATCCGCGACCTATCATCCAATGGTTTATTGATGGAAACAATTCTTGCATTTCTCTAAATTTTGCAACAGAAGTAATATCTCCGTTGTAATACAGTGTATGTTTTGCTGTATCAATACATTTTTGAAATCCTTCTAAATCCACACCGCCTTTATATAGTTGTTTGCCAATACGTGCATGAATTGCAATGTTTTTAAGTGGAAATACGTCTAATATAGGAAGTGTTTTTAAAATTTCTTCGCTGTTTTCGTAACCCAAACGCATTTTCATAGAAACTAAAATATCAGAGTCTGAATGTACTTTTTTCAGAATTTCATTAATTTTTTGAGCATTATTTATAAGTCCAGAACCCATGCCGCATTTTGTAACCATTGGGTAGGGGCAGCCTAAATTCCAATTTAATTCTTTGTAGCCAAGTTGTTGCACATAGTCCGCAACAAATAAAAATTCATCGGCATCATTTGTAATAATTTGAGGAATTAATTCTTGAACTTTATTGTTTTCGGGCAATAAATCTCTTTGATATGAATTTTTAATAACGCGTTTTCCATTCAATCGAATGTATGGAGCATAAAAAGTATCTATGCCTCCAAATTGATTGTTTTGTGCATTTCTAAATCTAAAATCTGTAAATCCCTGTAGGGGAGATGCTAGTAATTTGTAATTCATTTTATATCAATTCTCCCATTATTTGGAAAAGGGTTTTTAAAATTTTCCAAGTACTGTGGTTTTAGGGCGAAATTAATTAAAAAAATGAAGAGCTTGTAAAAAAATATAGAAACTAATTTTATTCCCAAAAAGTAAGTGTCATACCCGTTTTTAAGCGATTAAATTTAAATTCTTGTTCAAAAGCTTCCAACGCGGGTTCGGCAGTACAGTGCGAAGGATAGATTTCTGAAATGTCACATTTTTTTAAAAACGCAATGGTTTTTTGTGTTTGAGCATTGTTTTCTTTTAAGTGAAAGCCACCAATTACGGCTTTAATTTTAGAGCGTTTAAACTTTTTTTGAGCATAATCTACTATGTTGCATATTCCAGAGTGAGAGCAACCTGTAACTATTATAATTTCGTCTTTGTTTAATAGTGCCAATGCAGAATCATCTGGTACAAAGTCTTTTGTTTTTTTGCTATCTATAAATGAAGTCGTTCTTGCTTCAAATTTATTTACTCTTGGAATTTCCCCTAAAAAAACCATATTATCATTTATAATATAGGGTTTGCTAGTTTTAATTATTTTAAATTTTTCTTTTAATTGATCTTCGGTTAAGGTTAAGCCAATTGAAGATTTATCCTTTTTTCTATATCTTTTTATAAATGAAGTAGGATGTGTTATTAAAGTCTTGTTGTTTAGGTATTCTAGGCCACCACCGTGATCCCAATGTCCGTGGCTTAAAACAACAGTTTCAATTTCATTTTCAACATCAATATTTAAAAGTTTAGCGTTTTTTAAAAAAACATCTGTTGCTCCAGTATCAAACAATATTTTGTTATTGTTGTGTTCCACTAAATACGATAGTCCGTGTTCAGCTTCAAACTTATTTCCTGCGCAATTTTCGGTTAATATTGTTAATTTCATTTTTAAATAATTATTGGATTTTAATTTTAATCTCTAAAATCCATAGTGTTTGTTGTTATATTTACTTGTTGTTGCATCTATAGATGTCCCATTTTTAAAACTTTAGTCTCAAAGTATTTGATATTATGAGCGTTGGGTGTAATTTTTAAAGGGATTCTATTTTTAATTTGAATGCCATTTTCTTCAAGTTTTATTACTTTATCTGGATTGTTGGTTAATAAATTAATTTCACCAATGTTTAATGCTTCTAATATTAAAGCTGCAATATCATAGTTTCTTTCATCGGGTTTGTAGCCGAGGTGTACATTTGCTTCTACCGTATCCATACCAGCTTCTTGTAATTTGTAGGCTTTAATTTTATTTAAAAGTCCAATTCCTCTTCCTTCTTGCATTAAATAAATAAGAACTCCTTTGCCGTTTTTTTCTATAAGTTGAAGCGATTTTGCAAGCTGCTCTCCACAATCGCATCGAAGTGAGCCAAACAAATCTCCTGTGGCACAAGCTGAGTGTACACGTGTTAACCAATCGCCTTTAATTTTTGAATTTCCTTTTAGCAGTGCAATATGTTCAAGTTTAGCTTCCTTTTCCTTAAAAACAATCAATTCAAAATTACCATATTTGGTAGGTAGTTTTACTTTTTCACCTTGTATTAATGTTAATTTAGTGCTACTCATTTTTATATTAATTTGTTTTATTTTGTTTGTTTTTTAGACGGTCTAGAATATCTTTAATTGTGCAATTTTCTTCGCTAATCATAATTAGTTGAATGTTGTTTGCATCTAGTATTTTTTTAGAATGATTTCCATATTCACCGGAAATAATTTTAGTTGCTTTTAATTTTAAAGCATTTTTTGCGGCACTAATGCCTGCATCTTTTTCGGAGTTTAAAATGTGATTTTTATAAAATGTAACGTGCTCTAAATTGCCGTTCTCAATCACACAAAAATAGGGTGCTCTTCCAAATCGTAAATCGAATTGAGAATTTATATTGTTTCCTGTAGCGCTTATAATTGTTTTCATAGTTTTTTATTTAATACTGCTGCAGCTTCAAAATTATTAGATGCACACATTGGACAATTATAGTTTTCGATAGTTTTTGGAATGGTAAATTTAGCATTGCAGTTGTGACATATATACCAACTTTTATCTAGAGCAGCATTTCCAAAAACGGTTTTAATTTCACGTGTTTCAACCAGTGCTTTTGCTATTTTTCTTCTTCCTGTTTCGTAAATTCGGGCAAATGTAGCTCTCGATATTCCCATTAATTTACTAGCTTCTAAATGTGTCATAAATTTATAATCTGCTAGTTTTATAGCTTCATATTCTTCATAAAGTAATTCAATTGAATCAATCGATTTTTTTGTAGTTCCATAAGGTTTATATCCTTTAAAATTTGGAGGCGTTACAATTTTTCTGAGTTTTCTTTTAGGAGGCATACAGTATGTAAATTCTATTCTAATTTTTGTTCAAAGATAATGAGAATATTCTCATAATAAAAATTGAAATGATCAATAATTAAAATCTTTAACGTTTCTAACACTACTAAAACGGTTGTTTATTTTAGATTTTATATAAAAAGTTTAGCAGATTTTAAAACCTTAATTTAGTATTGGATATCGTAGTATTCAATTAAACAATTCTATATTTTTTTACATAAAATTAAGGTGTTTTTCAATTGGATTGTTTTAAAAAAAATATTTAGAGAAAACTTCAATATGAACTGATTGTTGTCAAAAAATAACAAAAGCACATTTAATTTTAAACTATTTTTAAAATTAGAGCATTAAAGGCTATTGAATGTGTTAAATTATCAAAATTTGAAAGGGAGTAAGAATTGGTTTAAAATATAATTTATAGATGTTTAAAATTTGGATTTATACAATTATGAAATGTATAATTAAAACGAGTTAAATTAATACTTCTAAAAATAAACTCTTTGGGTATCGTATATATAAAATAATAAAATTGACATCATAATAGATTTTTTTAAATTTGCAACCATTCGTACATAATAGGGTGCTTAGTCCTATTTGTATCAAACAAAAACAAAAAAAAATTTAAATGAGTACTACATTATTTGACAAAGTTTGGGATTCGCATGTTGTTCGTAAAATTAAAGATGGACCAGATGTGTTTTTTATAGATAGACATTTAATTCACGAAGTTACAAGTCCTGTAGCTTTTTTAGGATTAAAAGAAAGAAATAATACAGTATTATTTTCAGAGCGTACCTTTGCTACTGCAGATCATAATACACCAACAATAAACCAACATTTACCAGTTGAAGATCCTTTATCGGCAAATCAATTAAAAGCTTTAGAAGAAAATTCTGCTGAATATGGTATTTCTCATTGGGGCTTAGGTCACCAACAAAACGGGATAGTACATGTTGTTGGTCCGGAATACGGAATTACATTACCAGGAGCAACTATTGTTTGTGGTGATTCACATACATCTACACACGGTGCTTTTGGGGCAATTGCTTTTGGTATTGGAACTTCAGAAGTTGAAATGGTATTGAGTTCGCAATGTATTATGCAACCAAAACCTAAAAAAATGCGTATTACTATTAACGGTGAACTTGGTTTAGGAGTTACTCCAAAAGATGTTGCGTTATTTATTATTTCTAAATTAACTACTTCTGGTGCAACAGGTTATTTTGTTGAATATGCCGGTGATGTGTTTAAGCAAATGTCTATGGAAGGACGTATGACTGTTTGTAATTTAAGTATAGAAATGGGTGCTCGTGGAGGTATGATTGCTCCAGACGAAAAAACGTTTGAATATGTAAAAGGACGTCAGTTTGCTCCAAAAGGAGAAGCTTGGGATACTGCAATGGAATATTGGGAAACACTTTATACAGATGCAGATGCAGTTTTTGATAAAGAGTTTACATTTGATGCCGCAGAAATTGAACCGATGATTACTTACGGTACAAATCCAGGAATGGGAACAGGAATTTCAAATAATATCCCTACTGCAGATCAGGTTGAAGGTGGTGCGGCTACTTATAAAAAATCCTTAGATTATATGGGATTTGCGGAAGGTGAGTCTATGATAGGAAAACCAGTAGATTATGTGTTTATTGGAAGTTGTACAAATGGTAGAATTGAAGACTTTAGAGCATTTGCATCTATAGTTAAAGGAAGAAAAAAAGCAGATAATATAACAGCTTGGTTAGTGCCAGGTTCGCATATTGTTGAAGCAAAAATAAAAGAAGAAGGTTTATTGGATATTTTCAATCAAGCCGGATTTGTATTGCGAGAGCCTGGATGTTCAGCTTGTTTAGCAATGAATGATGATAAAATTCCTGCAGGTAAAGTTGCAGTAAGTACATCAAATAGAAACTTTGAAGGACGTCAAGGTCCAGGATCAAAAACATTGTTAGCAAGTCCGTTAGTTGCTGCTGCTACAGCTGTAACCGGAGTTGTAACTGATCCAAGAACATTACTTTAATTAACATATTGATAATTAAAAATTAAAAATTATGTGTTGGCTTTACTTGTAACTAACAATTAAAACCAATAATTAAAAACTAAACAAAATGGCTTACGATAAATTCGAAATATTAAAAAGTACAGCGGTTCCATTACCAATTGAAAACGTAGATACAGATCAAATTATTCCTGCTCGTTTTTTAAAAGCGACAAAACGTGAAGGATTTGGGGATAACCTTTTTAGAGATTGGAGATACAATGCAGATAATACTCCAAAAGAATCATTTGTATTTAACAATCCAATTTATAAAGGAAAAATATTAGTTGGAGGTAAAAACTTTGGTTCTGGATCTTCAAGAGAACACGCTGCTTGGGCAGTGTACGACTATGGATTCCGTTGTGTGGTTTCTAGTTTTTTTGCAGATATTTTTAGAGGGAATTGTTTAAATATTGGAGTATTACCTGTGCAGGTTAGTGCTGAATTTTTAGACAAAATTTTTAAAGCAATAGAAGCTGATCCAAATACCGAAATTGAAATAGATTTACCAAAACAAACAATTACGCTATTAGTTTCTGGAGAACAAGAGTCTTTTGAAATTAATGAGTACAAAAAAGAGAATATGCTAAATGGTTTTGATGATATCGACTATTTATCAAAAATGAAATCTGAAATTAAAGCGTTTGCTGAAAAACGACCTTTTTAAAATAAAAATGAAATTGAAATAGCTAAATTGTCACATTGAGCGCAGTCGAAATGTTTAATAATTTAGAAGTAAAGATTTCTCGACTGCGCTCGAAATGACATTAAATGGTGTTTTAAAAATGAAAAAAAGAAAAATTGAAATAATGGACACCACACTCCGTGATGGTGAACAAACCTCTGGAGTCTCTTTTCCAACAGCGGAAAAATTAACTATTGCAAAATTGTTGTTAGAAGAATTGGGTGTTGATAGAATTGAAGTTGCTTCTGCAAGAGTTTCAAAAGGAGAATTGCAAGCAGTAAAAGCAATTACCGATTGGGCAGGTAATAATGGATATATAGATCGTGTAGAAATGTTAACATTTGTTGACGGTGGAAAATCTATAGATTGGATGCATGATGCAGGTGCTAAGGTTCAAAATTTATTGACTAAAGGTTCTTTAAATCATTTAAAACATCAACTAAAAAAAACTCCAGAACAACATTTTTCTGAAATAAAAGAAGTTGTAGAATTAGCTCAAAATTCAGGTATTAAAACCAATGTTTATCTAGAAGATTGGAGTAATGGAATGCATAATTCTCCAGAATATGTTTTTCAGTTTTTAGACTTTTTGGTAACACTTCCTATCGAAAGAATTTTATTGCCAGATACTTTAGGAGTATTAACTCATAATCAAACATTCGATTATTTTTCACAAATAACTAAAAAATACCCAACAGTTCATTTTGATTTTCATGCACATAACGATTACGATTTAAGCGTTGCAAATGTTATGGAGGCTATTAAAGCTGGTGCAAAAGGTTTGCATTTAACTGTAAACGGAATGGGTGAACGTGCCGGAAATGCACCAATGGCAAGTGTGGTTGCGGTAATTAATGATTTCTTTAAAGACGAAGTTGAAATTCAAGTAAAAGAAACGTCGTTGTTTTCGGTTAGTAAAATAATTGAATCCTTTTCAGGAATTAGAATTCCTTCAAATAAACCAGTTGTAGGTGATAATGTATTTACACAAACAGCCGGAATTCACGCAGATGGTGACAATAAAAATAACCTGTATTTTAACGATTTAATGCCCGAGCGTTTTGGTAGAAAACGTAAATATGCTTTAGGAAAAACTTCAGGTAAAGCAAATATTGAAAAGAATTTACAAGAATTAGGCTTACAATTAAATGATGAAGATTTAAAAAAGGTTACGCAACGAATTATTGAGCTAGGTGATAAAAAAGAACTGGTTACTAAAGAAGATTTACCTTTTATTATTTCTGATGTTTTAAATAGTAATTTATACCAAGAAAGAATAAGTGTAGAATCCTATGTTTTAACACATTCTAAAGGTTTAAAACCTTCATCAACAATATTGGTTAAAATTGATAATGAATTGTTTGAAGAGCACGCTACCGGTGATGGTCAGTTTGATGCTTTTATGAATGCGCTTAAAAAAATATACAAAAAAGAAAATATTAGTTTACCTAAATTAATAGATTATGCAGTTAGAATTCCTCCAGGAAGTACTGCAGATGCATTATGTGAAACTATTATTACTTGGGAAACAGAAAGTAAAAAATTTATAACAAGAGGTTTAGATTCAGATCAAACTGTTTCTGCAATTAAAGCCACTCAAAAAATGTTGAATATTAAGTAGATTTAAGTTGATGGTTCAGTAGCATCAAAATACGGGATATTAAAGAATAAAATAAGAAATAAAATTAAAGAAAAATGAAATTAAATATAGCACTTTTAGCAGGAGACGGTATTGGACCAGAAGTAATAGATCAAGCTGTAAAAGTTTGTGATGTTGTTGCAGAAAAATTTAACCACGAAATTAATTGGAAACCTGCATTAACAGGTGCAGCTGCTATTGATGCCGTTGGAGAACCTTACCCAGATGAAACACATGAAATTTGTAAAAATTCAGATGCTGTATTGTTTGGAGCAATTGGTCACCCACGTTTTGATAATGATCCATCAGCAAAAGTTCGTCCAGAGCAAGGTTTATTAAAAATGCGTAAAGCTTTAGGTTTATTTGCCAATGTACGTCCTACATTCACATTTCCTTCATTATTAGAAAAATCACCTTTAAAAAAAGAACGTATTGAAGGTACTGACTTAGTTTTTTTAAGAGAATTAACAGGAGGTATTTACTTTGGTGAAAAAGGAAGAAGAGATGAAGGAGAAACGGCTTATGATAATTGTGTTTATACCAGAGAAGAAGTACAACGTTTGGCTAAAAAAGGATTTGAATTAGCAATGACACGTTCTAAAAAATTATGTTGTGTAGATAAAGCCAACGTTTTAGAAACATCTCGTTTGTGGAGAGAAACAGTACAAGCAATGGAGAAAGATTACCCAGAAGTAGAGGTTTCTTATGAGTTTGTAGATGCTGTTGCAATGCGTTTAGTTCAATGGCCTAATAGTTATGATGTATTAATTACTGAAAATTTATTTGGAGATATTTTAACTGATGAAGCTTCTGTAATTTCTGGATCTATGGGATTAATGCCTTCAGCATCTTTAGGTTCTGATATTGGCTTATTTGAACCAATTCACGGTTCATATCCACAGGCAACAGGATTAAATATTGCTAATCCAATGGCTACAGTTTTATCTGCTGCTATGATGTTTGAAAACTTTGGTTTACATGATGAAGGAAAAGCAATTAGAGAAGTTGTAAATAAAGCATTAAATGAAGGTGTTGTAACCGAAGATTTAGCCGATGGTGGAAAAGCTTTTGGAACAAGTGAAGTAGGAGATTGGTTAGCAGCTAACGTATAAGTAAAATATTTTAAATTTATAAAAACTGTCTGAAAATTACATTTTTCAGGCAGTTTTTTTTATATAATTAGTTTTTTGTAACAAATTACAAGTAAAACATACTTATATTGTAATTTTAATTGCAAAAGCTACAATATATATGAAGTTAACTATCCAAAACCTATCTAAAACCTATAAAAATGGTGTAAAAGCTATTGATAATTTAAGTCTCGAAATTGGAACTGGAATGTTTGGACTTTTAGGTCCAAATGGAGCAGGAAAATCATCTTTAATGCGAACCATTGCAACGTTGCAAAGTCCAGATTCTGGAACCATTACTTTTGGAGATATTAATGTTTTAGAAGATCCAATGGCTTTAAGAAAAGTATTAGGATATTTGCCGCAATCTTTTGGTGTATATCCAAAAATGTCTGCAGAAGAATTATTGGATTATTTTGCAACTTTAAAAGGAGTAGCTTCAAAAACAGATAGAAGTAAATTGGTAAAAGAAGTATTAGAAATTACTAATTTATATGAAGTTCGAAAAAAAAATGTAGCAGGTTATTCAGGTGGTATGAAACAACGTTTTGGAATTGCTCAACTATTGCTTAATAACCCAAAATTGATAATAGTAGATGAGCCTACTGCTGGTTTAGATCCTGCTGAACGTCATCGGTTTTTAAATGTTTTAAGAGAAGTAGGTACAAATTGTACCGTTATATTTTCAACGCATATAGTAGAAGATGTAAAAGAATTATGTAACGAAATGGTAATTGTTAATGGCGGTAGAGTTTTAAAACATACTACACCAATAACTTGTACTCAAGAAGTTGAAGGGCAGATTTGGACTAAAATAATTGAGCGTGATGATTTAGAAGCCATGGAAGCAAATTACAATGTATTGTCTTCAAATTATAATCAAGATAATACCTTAAATATTAGAGTGTTTGCAACTGAAAAACCTGCAGAAGATTTTATGGCAGCGCAACCACAATTAGACGATGTGTATTTTATTGCTTTAAAGGAAGATGAAGCAAATTTAGTTTCAGAATAAACTCCTTTTTTAACAATTAAAACGTACTCATATGTTTACTACAATATTTAAACACGAATTAAAATATTGGTTTAAAAAACCTTCATTTTATATATATTTGGCTATCTTTTTTGTGATAGCTCTATTTGCTGCTGCTAGTGCAGCAGGTATTTTTGATTCACTTACGGTAAGTACAGGTTCTTCAAAAATTGTAAATTCTCCAATGAATTTAAATGGAATGTTTAATGGGCTAACCATTTTAATTTATTTTCTATTTCCATCTATAATTGGGGTCTCTATTTTTAGAGATTTTAAGAGCGAAATGCATACAATTTTATATTCATATCCGTTTACAAAAGCGAATTACTTATTTGGAAAATTTTTAAGTTCATTTTTAATAGTTACTATAATTGTATTAGTTATTGGTTTGGGAATTTTTATTGGTTTTAGAGTTCCAGGAACAAACCCAGAAATTGTAGGTAACTTTAGGTTTATAGCATACCTGCATTCTTATTTAATTTATATAATACCAAATGTATTTTTATTTGGAGCTATTGTATTTGCAACCGTAACTTTTACCCGTAATATTTCTGCTGGCTTTATTGTAGTTGTAATGTTAATGTTAATACAAGGAGTTTCGGAAAGTTTATTGCGTGATATTGATAATCGATTTCTTTCTGCATTGTTAGATCCGTTTGGGGCTCAGGCTGCAAATTATTATACGCGTTATTGGACCGTTGCTGAACAAAATGAATTATTAATACCTTTTAAAGGTGTTGTTATTTATAATCGTTTGCTATGGATGGCTATTGCAACTGTAGTTTTTGGATTGGTGTTTAAATATTTTTCATTCAGTCAAAATGCAGTAACATTTAGTTTTAGAAAACAAAAAGCAGCGCGTGTTACTAAAAGTAATTTTGGAGGAATCACAAGAATTGAATTGCCAAAAGTTTCGTATAATTTCTCGTTTTTACAAAATTTAAAAACATCTTGGAGACTTTCTAATTTAGATTTTAAATTCATTATAAGAAGTTGGCCTTTTTTAAGTATTTTATTGGTTGGCCTTATTTTTATTTTAATAATGTCTATTTCCTTGGGTGAAATATCAGGTACAAAAACCTACCCAACAACTTGGCAAATGTTATTATATCCTGGAAATACTTTTTCTTTGTTTATAAATATTCTTACGTTTTTGTATGCTGGAATGCTTGTGCAAAGAGGTAAAATGACAAGATCTAATCATTTAATAGATGTAACTCCAATTCCAAATTGGACCTTGTTATTATCTAAGTTTGTGGCTTTGTTAAAAATGCAATTAGTACTGCTATTTGTAATTATGCTTGGAGGTATTATTTTTCAAATGTATAGAGGTTATTATAATTTTGAAATAGACCAATATTTGTATGAATTATTAGTTATAAAATTTATTCATTTTGCTATTTGGGCTTTTTTAGCAATCTGTATTCAAACATTGGTAGGTAATGCGTATTTAGGTTTGTTTATATTGTTGGTGATTTCTATTGGATTGCCTTTTTTAAGTTTTGCAGGGATTGAACAATCTATTTTTAAATACAATCAAGGACCAGGTTATTCGTATTCAGATATGAATGGTTACGGAGCATTTTTTAGCAGCTATATTACTTATAAAATTTACTGGTTTTTTACCGGAATTATATTGTTTATTGTTTCTGCCTTATTTTGGGTTAGAGGCTTGCCACATTCATTTAAAGAACGGTTGTATATAGCTAAAAAACGTTTTAAAGGTGTTTATTTAGTTGGTTTTGTAGTGTTTTTTGTGGCTTTTTTAAGCTTAGGTTTTAGAATCTATTACGAAAACAATATTTTAAACGAAAGAACTTCCGCTAAAGAACGCGAATTATTACAAGTTGATTGGGAGAAAAAATATAAAAAATTTCAAAATAAAATACAGCCAAGAATTGTTGCTGTAAATGTAAATTTCGATATCTATCCAAAAGAATTAGACTTTAGGGCTGAGGGAATTTATACTATGGTGAATAAGTCTTCAGAAAAAATTGATAGTATTTTATTAAATCACAATAACTACCCAAGTACCTTTACTTTTAATAAAGAGAATACGTTGGTTTTGGAAGATACTATTCAGAATTTTAATATTTATAAATTAGAAAATACGTTGTTTCCAGGTGATAGTTTACAGTTAACTTTTCAGGTGAAAAACAAACCGAATACATTTCTTAGAATTCATTCAGATGTAAAAGAAAATGGAACATTTATAAATAATAAAGTGTTGTTTCCTTCTCTGGGTTATGTAAGTGATGGAGAACTTAGAGATGATAAAGTTCGTGAAAAGTATGGCCTGCCAAAGAATGAGTTAAGACCTTTTCCTACCGATTCAACGGCCTTAGGAAATACCTATATTTCAAATGATTCTGATTGGATAGATTTTGAAGCAACTGTTAGTACTTCTAAAGATCAAATTGCAATTGCTCCAGGCTATTTACAAAAAGAATGGGTTAAAGATGGAAGACGTTATTTCCATTATAAAATGGATAGTAAAATATTGAACTTTTATGCCTTTAACTCTGCTAGATATGAAGTAAAAAAAGATACTTGGAACGATGTTAATTTAGAAATTTACTACCACAAAGGACACGAATATAATTTAGATAGAATGTTAGATGGAATGAAAGCTTCTTTAGAGTACAATTCTAAATATTTTAGTCCGTACCAACACAAACAAGCCCGTATTGTTGAGTTTCCTAGAACCGATGGAAGTTTTGCACAATCATTTCCAAATACCATTCCTTTTTCTGAAGGTGTTGGTTTTATTGCAGATGTAGACGACTCGGCAAAAGGTGGGGTAGACTATGGTTTTGCCATTACGGTGCACGAATTAGCGCATCAATGGTGGGCGCATCAAGTAATTGGTGCCGATGTAAAAGGAGCCACAATGTTATCTGAAAGTATGGCAGATTATGTAAAGTTAAAAGTGTTAGAACATCAACACGGTAAAAAGAAAATGCGTAAGTATTTAAAAGAATCTTTAGATGAATATTTACAAGGTAGAACTCTAGAACAAAAAAGAGAAAGTCCGTTAATGTACAACGATGGTCAAATGTATATTCATTACAAAAAAGGTTCTTTAGTTTTTTATGCTTTAAGTGATTTTATAGGTGAGGAAAATTTAAATGCAGCCATAAAAAAATATGTAGAAAAAGTGAAGTTTCAAGAACCACCTTATACCACTTCAACAGAAATGGTTGAGTATATAAAAGAAGCAACACCAGATTCTTTACAGTATGTAATTAAAGATATGTTTGAAACAATTACATTGTACAAAAACAGAATTGTTGATGTAAAATCAACCGAATTAGAGCAGGGGAAATATCAAGTAGATATTGAGTTTAATGTAAGTAAATATAGACTTAGCGATAAAGGAAAACGTATTTATGGTGAAAAAGTAGGAGATACACTTTCTTATAAAACGGATAAAATGCGAAAACCAGAACTATCACTTCCGTTAAAAGATTATGTGGAAATTGGTGTTTTTTATGATGAGGAAATAGATGGAGAAAAAGAAGAAGTAGAGCTTTATTTAAAAAAGCATAAAATAACTTCAATAAATAATAAAGTAAGTATTATTGTAAATAAAAAACCTACCGAAGTTGGTGTAGATCCGTACAATAAACTAATAGACAATAATTCTGAAGATAATAGGAGAGAGCTTTAATAAATTTCTAGTTAATAATTGATAAAAGTTAGTTTAAAATGTAAGTTTAGGCAGCTTAAACTTATTTGTTCTAGCTAGGTTTATTCTATAATTTATAATATGGAATTCTGAATTTAAAAATTAAAGAATTCCATATTATAAAACAATATATATGTTATAAGCAATTAAAACTATTGAATTTTCTACTTTAGAAAAAAACACCTTTAATCTAGAAAAAAAACTATTGTATTTTTGGTAAAGTTTGTAAGTTTGATTTTTTAGAATATGCAAAATTTATTAAAAAAAACACTGCCTAAAGTATTTTTTTTCTTTTTTCTGATACATGCTTTTGGTCAGAATCCAGTAAGTTATAATTTGTTGGATAAATCTGATTTACCAGATACAGTATTTTATGATCTTATTGAAGATGATAACAATAATATATTGTTATCTGCAGCTAAAGGCCTGTTTAGATATAATGGAAATACTTATCAAAAAATAATTAATCAAGAGCAATATGGAAGCTCTGTATTTGGATTAAAAAAAGATAGCAAAGGGAAAATATGGTGTAATAATATTTACGGACAAATTTTTTATATTGAAAAAGACAGCTTAAGATTATTTTTAGATGTTAATACATTGGTTAAAGGGCAATTGTCTCCTTTTGTTATAAGAGAAAATAGTGTTAGGGTATTTACTTCTCAAGGAATTTTTGATATAGCAAAATCTAATAAAAAAATCACTAAAATTTTTGATGGATTAGTGGTAAGTGTTGCTAATTATAAAGAGGCTTCTTACGCATTTATTATTAATGAAGGAATTAATAATAAAAAAGATGGAGGAGTCTATAAAATTACAGGTAATTCAATAGAAAAAATATTAAATATTGATAAGTATAAAAATGTGCAATCGCCCTATGTGTTTGCTTTTAAAGACAATGTATTTGTTAGCTTTAAGAATAATGAGAGTAATTTAATTTATTATATTAATAGTAAGAATAATAAATTAAAAATTCTTAAAACTCCCGATGAAATAAAGCATGTGAAAATCTATAATGTTTTAGAATTTAATGCTAATTACTGGTTTTTAACAACATCTGGTGTCTTTATTTATGCGTTTGAAAATGACACTTTACAGTTAGTAGATAAAATGTTTAAAAACGAATCTATTACAGATGTTGAAGTAGATTTTAATAATAATTATTGGTTTACAACGCTAGATAATGGAATATTTGTAGTGCCTAATTTAAATTTTAAACGTGTAGATATAACCATAACAAACGATAAGGCAATTTCGGCTTGTAGTTTAGAAAATAATCGATTTGTTGTGGGTACAAATAAAGGTAAGTTATTATTTTACGAAGAATCAAAACTACTTAAAACAATACAATTACCAGGTCAAAAAATTATTGGAAATTTATTTTATGATATTGCTAAAAAGCAACTTATAGTAAGTATTAATGCTTCTGATTCTTTTGTTATTGATTTAAAAACGGATAAGGTAATTGATTCAAAAAATAAATTTTCAGTTGCTAAAACTATATCAAAATTAGATAATGATAATTTATTTTATGGTAATTATAAAGAAGGAATTGTTTATTATAAACCATATAAAAAAGATTCATCACAAACAATTCGGTCTAGTCGTGTAATTAGTTCTGTAGTCGCTAATAAGCATTTATTTGTTTCGTATATAGATGGGGTGTTTAAATACAATATCTCAAATTTTTCAGCAGAAGAACTTAAGTTTAATAATAAAAAATTCTTAGTAGGGAGTTTAACTAAAACTAAAAATGTTGTTTGGCTTGCAACACAGCATAATAATTTACTAAAGTATGAAAATGACACGTTAGTTCCAGTTGAAAATTTAATTCCAAAAGATCATCATATTAATGTTATTAAAGCAGATTCGGATGAGCTTTGGATTGCTACCGATAATAATTTGTTTAACTATCAAACAAAAACAAATATACTTAAGCGTTTAGGGGCTCAAGAAGGAATAGATATAGCAATAAATAAGTTTATTTTTTTACAAGATAAATTAGTAATACTTCTGCCAAATACGTTGTATATTCTACCTAAAGGCAACAAGTTATTTAAAAATTATAAGACTTCTAAAGTTGAAATAAAAAAGATCTTTATTAATTATAAGGATACGCTAATTTCATCGTATTATAAGTTGCCTTATAATTATAATAATATTAGGTTAGATTTTAATTCAAGTGGTTATTTATCAACTAATTATGTTAGGTATAAGTACCGTGTAAAAGAAATAGATACGCTTTGGAAAGAAATACCTTTAAAAACTCAATTTATAAATTTTAATAGCCTTCCTAGTGGTACATATACAGTTGAGTTGCAAGCTAAAAATGTGAGCTCAAATAAAGCTGTTTTTATAGATCCAATTACGTTTATAATTCAAAAGCCTTTTTGGCAGACCTTTTGGTTTTATCTATTAGTTTTAATAATTATAATAGCGCTTATTTGGAGCTATTTTAAATGGAGGTTACAGCAAAAAGAATTACAACGTGTTGTAGAAATTGATAAAATTTTAATGGATAAAAAAATCACAAATCTTAGATTAGAGAATTTGCGTTCACAAATGAATCCTCATTTTATTTTTAATGCTTTAAATTCTATACAAGATTATATTGTATCCAATAAAAAAGAATTAGCGAGTTCGTATTTAGTAAAGTTTAGCCGTTTAATTAGAATGTATCTTGTGTACAGTCAGCAAAATGAAATAACATTGCAGGAAGAGTTAAATGCATTAAAATTGTATTTAGAATTAGAAAAAGTTCGTTTTGAAGAAGAGTTAGATTATACTATTTTTATAGATAAAAAATTAAATACAAATCAAATAAAAGTTCCATCTTTATTTATACAGCCTTATGTAGAAAATGCTTTAAAACATGGTTTACTACATAAATCTAAGGATAGAAAATTAAAAGTTGAAGCTAAAATTATTACAAGAAATACATTACAAATTACTATTGAAGATAATGGAATTGGCAGGGTGCAATCTGAAAAAAATAAGCGATTAAATCAGCATCATAAACCTTTTGCAACTCAAGCAAACAAAGAACGTGTTTACTTATATAAAAATAAATTAAAGCGTAATATTGTAATTGATATTATAGATTTATACAGCAATAACAAAGCAACAGGAACCAAGGTAGTTATAATAATGACAATTTAAATAATATGAAAGTTTTAATAATTGACGATGAAAAACGTTCTAGGCATTTATTGTCTAATTTAATTGTGGAGCATTGTAGTGATATATTAGAAATACAAGAAGCTCAAGATTTAGCTTCGGGAGTTGCTTTAATAAAAGTTACTAATCCAGATATTGTTTTTTTAGATATTGAAATGCCCAATCAAAGTGGGTTAGAAATTTTAGAATATTTCCCTGATAATATCGATTTTAAAATAATATTTGTTACAGCATACAATCAATATGCTATTGAAGCTTTCAAAATGTCCGCTATAGATTATTTGCTAAAACCTTTAGATGTTTTGGAGCTTAAAGAGGCTATTTCTAAAGCACAGGAAGCAATAACAGCAAGTAATTTAAATGGTCAGTTAAATCAATTGCGTAAATCTTTAAAACAACTTTCTGTAGATAAAATAGCACTTGAAATTCCTAAAGGCATATTGTTTACATCGCATAAAGATATTTTATATTTTGAAGCAGATGGAATGTATACTAATGTACAATTAACAACAGGTAAGCAAAAAACTATTTGTAAACCTTTAAAACATTTTGTACAACAATTAGCAAATAATTCAATGTTTTTTAAATGTCACCGATCGTATTTAATTAATTTAAAATATGTTGATGAATTGGTGAAAGGCGATGGAGATTATTTATTAATGAGCAATCAAAAACGTATTCCTGTTTCAAAATCTAAACGCGATCACTTTTTAGAAGTTATTAAAGAAATATTTTTATAGTGTTTTAGAAAAAAAATAGTTTCTTTCAGAAAAAACCATATAGATTCCAGATTAATTTTATTTTTTTTTGAAGTAAATTTAAATATCTACTAATGAAAAAAATTATTTTATTATGTGTACTTGTGTTTAGCTATAATTCAACACAAGCACAATTGGGGAAAATGCTAAAGAAAAAAGCTAAAGCAGCCTTGGAAAAAAAGGTGACTAAAAGCGATAATACAACCTCTTCAAGTAGTGATACTTCTTCAACAGAAACAACTTATACAGATGAAGAATTTAAAGCAGAATTAGCTAAAAAGTATCCAAACGATCAAGAAAAGCAAGATTTATATTTTAAAAAATATAAAGAGTACCAACAACAACAAATAGCCGAAGAAGAAGCGCTGAAAAATAAGGCTAATAGTAAAGGGATTGTAGTTGCTGAAATTCCATCTCCTGTAGAAAGTAGCGAAGATAAAAAGTTTAAAAACAATCAAATTTATTTATTGAACAATACTAAATTTATAAAAAAACCGGCTTATGATGGTGGCTTTACAGATTCAAAAGGATTGTCTGGTTATTATCATTTGTCTCAATATTTTGTAAAAGGTCCAACAAATCATTTCGACAATGATCCTGGTTCTATTTATGAAGGTTTTTCAATTGAATATAATCCTACAACTTATGAATTAAATGCATTTTTTACTCCAGAAAAAAAGCGTTATGGTGTTGTTTTAGAACAGTATAAGAAATCTGCGGATAAAGGAAATATCCATTTTCAATTTGGAATGGGAGATGGACCTGAATGGACAAATGTAAAAGTACTTTTACTTGAGCCAGGAGTTTTATTAATAGGAGCAGAGGTGTATCATAAAAATAATAATGAAGGGCATAAATGGATGAATAATGCGGAACCAAAACAATTTATAATTGCCGCAAAAGATCCTGAAAATATCAAGAAATATTATAAAAACCCAGAGCTAACTTCAAAAGTTACTTTTCAAAAATTTGATGAATTACGTAAAGATTGGAAAGGAGAAACATTAAGCAATGTAGTAATGCCTAGTAAAGGTAGTTTTGATAGTGATTCGGTTATAAAAAGTGCAGCTGTAAGCGGGTTAAATGCTTATTATGCAAAAACAAGTATGAAAAATTTAACACAGTATATGACTTCTAATAGCTGGTCTACTGTAAAACATAAAGTAACAGGCGTACCATTGTACCAATGGGCTGTAGGTGCTGTTGTTCAGAAAAATTCAGATGGACAATGCATGTTGCAAGAATTTATAGTTAGAAGAGATTATACAGGAGGTGGTAGTTATGGAGCACCTTATTTTAACGGTATAAATAGAGGTAGTGTACGTGCGCCTTATGGTGGCTATTGTAAATGTGAAATTTAATCTTTGGTACATGAAAAAAATATTTTTTATAGCTATTATACTTGTATTGGGTTATTCTCAGCCTACCCAGGCTTAATTTTTAAAAAAAATTACAAGAGAAATTAGATAAACCAATAATTTCAAAAAAGAAGAAAAAAATAAATGATGAAGAATTAGAGCGACGTAAAAATATAAAACTGCCTGCTTCAGGAAGTTTAAATGATGATATAGCTTTAAATACCATTGCTGTAAATGGACTGAATACTCATTATAGTAAATTAAGTATGACCAATACTCATCAATATATAACTTCAAATAATTGGTCTACGGTAAAGCATAAAGAGACAGGTGTCCCTCTATATCAATGGGCTGTTGGAGCAGTAGTTCAAAAAAACTCTGATGGTCAATGTATGTTATATCAGTTTATTTTGAGAAGAGATTATACAGGTGGAGGTACTTATGGAACCCCATTTTTTAATGGAATTAATAGGGGTAGTATAAAAGCTCCTTATGGAAATTATATTGCTTGTATTGAAGAAGAATAGGAATAAATTAATGTACTTCTAATTAATTTCAAATATTTAAAAGAGTCTATTGATAAAATAGACTCTTTGTATTTTTAAAACCTAAAAAAATATACTAATAAGTCTAAACTATAAATAGGTGTAATTGTTCTTTATAAAATTAATTTTTATGAATTTATAATAAAGTGCTTATTAAATTAAAATAGACTGCTATTTTTTTAAATAGAATCTTGAAATAACTATAATTATTATATATTTGGTTGTTTGTATTCTACAATGAAAAATTACAGTGTTTTTATACTTATTTATGTTTTAATTGCTTCAGTTAAACTCGAAGCACAAGAAACGCTTCCAATATATTCAGATTACTTATCTGACAATGTTTTTTTGGTGCATCCTTCTGCCGCAGGATTTAGAGATTGTGGCAATCTAAGAGTAACTGCTAGAAACCAATGGAGTGGAATAAAAGATGCGCCTTCACTACAAACCTTAAGTGTACATTCTAAATTTGGAACAAATGCAGGTTTAGGATTGGTTATTTTTAATGATAAAAATGGCTATCACAGTCAACAAGGTATACAAGCAACTTATGCCTATCATCTAGATTTAGGAAGGTTAGAAGATTATAAAAAATTATCTTTTGGATTGTCTTTTATGATGGTAAATAATAAACTTGACGAATCTTCATTTAATATTCCAGATCCAGTAATTTCGCAAATTGTTCAAAGTGAAGGATATTTTAATGCAGATTTTAGTATGGCTTACCATAACATAGATTTTTTCGGCTATTTTACAATTAAAAATTTAATGTTGAATGCTAGAAATTTATACAATAGTGATTACGAATCGTTAAACCTTAGAAGGTATTTGCTCTCTTTTGGTTATTATTTCGATTATTATAAAAATAGAAGAACTATTGAATTTGAACCTTCTGTAATGATTCAATATATTGAAAGAACAAATGAAAAATTTATAGATCTTAATATGAAGGTCTATAGGCAATTGCCTACAGCAAAATTGTGGGCGGCTTTTTCTTATAGAAGAGGTTTTGATGTAGTTGATGCTAATCAAATAAATTATTTAACTCCAATTGTGGGGGTAAATTTTGAAAAATATATGCTTTCTTATACGTATACAAAACAAACTGGTGAAATATTATTTGATGATGCAAGCTATCATCAAATAACATTAGGGTTTAATTTTGGTTGTACTGGTTCTCGAAGATTTTGGAACGAAAGGGGAGGCAAAACAAATAGAATGTTTTAAGTAGAAAATATATTTAATATGATTATTAGAGAATTAAATGGAGTAAAACCAACTTTTGGTGATGATTGCTTTTTAGCTGAAAACTGTGTAATTATTGGTCAAGTTACTATGGGTAATCAATGTAGTATATGGTATAACGCTGTTATTCGTGGCGATGTACACTATATTAAAATGGGAGATAAAGTTAATGTACAAGATGGTGCAGTAATTCATGCAACCTATCAAAAATATCCAACAAATATTGGAAATAATGTTTCTATCGGTCATAATGCTATGGTACACGGTTGTACAATTCACGACAATGTTTTAATTGGTATGGGATCTATTGTTATGGACGATTGTGTTGTGGAAAGTAACTCTATAATTGCAGCTGGTGCTGTTGTAACTAAAGGAACTCATGTTGAATCAGGTACTATTTATGCTGGTATTCCTGCTAAAAAAGTTAAAGACATTAGTCAAGAGTTAATTTCTGGTGAAATTGATAGAATTGCAAATAATTACGTAAAATATTCGGGCTGGTATAAAGAGTAGCTTGATAGTTGCTACACCTTTAGCTTTATATAATTTGTAAATGTATTAGAAATCTAAAGGTGTAGTTTAATTTTGTAGTTAAAATATTTAAAAAGCACTTGTTTTAATCTTAAACTAAGGTTGTAATTGGTTTATAATATGAATGTAGTTTTCTACACTAATATTTTTTGCTCTAAATGTTTTTGTACTATCCAATAAATATATAACAGGCGTTTGTACAACATTGTACAATGTTTGAAAATCTACTTCTTCTTTAGAATAATCTCCATATACAACTTTTGTAGGGGATACGTGAATCCAATCGTTTAAATGTTCTTTTTCAATAAAATCTACCCATTCTTTTTTTAAATCCGGATTTAAATTTACTGCATATATTTTAGTGCCTTTGTTTTTTAAATCTTTAAGATACCATTGGTTTATTTTTGGAAGCTCTTTAACACAATGGCCGCAAGATGGATCCCAAAATATAACTACTATATAGGGCGCGTTAACATCGTGCAAATTTAATGTTTGTCCATCAATAGATGTCATAAAAAGATTCTTGGCTTTGTTACCAATTAAATTATCCTTTAAATGTGCGTTTGTGGTATTTAAAAATATTTTTTGCTGTTCTGTTAGCCAGCTATAGGTTTTATCTTTAAAATAGTTATTGTAAATATTGACAAAAACACGATCGTTCCCCATCACTTTTGGATTTGCATATGTATTTGCAAAAAATATGCTGAGGTACGAAAACATGCTGTTATTTTTATCTCCAGTATTGTTTAAAATTGTAAAAATTTCTTTTGTAATAGCGTCAGCAGTTCTAGGGACTAAAACATTAAAATAGGTCGTAATTTTAGTTTCTAAAAATGGATTTCTTAATAAACGTTCATCGTTAAAATTTATTCCTTCAAAAAAATGATCTTTTAAATAAGTTATCGAATCTTGTTTTGTAGCCAGTGTTACTTCATTAAAATAATGTTCTATAGGTTTTGAAAGATTGAAAAGTAACGATAAAACATTATCAGGGTCTTTTTGTATGATATTGCTTTTGTATGCTATTATAGATTTATTAAGTGTAGATATTTTACCTTTAATATCTGCACTGTCTTTATTAGTTGTAGCAGCTGCTAATTGTTTTGTTAGTTCTTGTATTTGTAAATTGTTTTGCTTTAATAAAGTGTTAAATTCAAAAAAAAGCGTGTTTGTTTCTGAATTTTCAATGGTAGTTTTGTCTGGATGTTCTAAATTTAATGAAATTGAAAACTGTTGTTGTTTATCTATAATAAACTCAGTTACAATTTGTTTGTCGGCATTAACTAACATATAAATACCTTCTGTGTATTTTTTATTTTTTTTAAAATTAATTTCACCTTTTAAATTTGCCTTTGTAGAATCTAATAATACGGTATATTTTCCGTAATAACCAGCCAAATAATACATATTGGTTTTAAAAGAAGGGGCTTTAAATGTAATGGAAACTGCTTGTTTTTGTTGACCTATTGAAGCTATTTGAAAACAAAAAAACATTAAAAATATGTTAAAATTAAATTTGTTAAGCACGGGTGTTTGTTTTTAAAAAAAATGATATTATATCGTAAAAAAATAATCATTATTGTACGGATATAAAAATTTGTGTAAAAACTTTAACTTATTTTTAATATATTTGTTTAATTGATGCATCCCCTATCTTATTTATTTAAGATTGGTTTTAAAATAAAACTATGTTGACCAAACCCCTCATTAAGTCAATAAAAAGCAGTGTCTTTTTATTCGCGTACTCGTTTCTTGTATTATGTTCTTATACAAGTGTTTATAGTAATGTTATTTCAATTTCAAGTAATGAATTAGGGCCTGTTTTAGGTGTTAAATCTGCAACAAAACATAAAGCTATTTTTGATGGTTTTAACGATGTTTTTTCACCAATTGATGGAGTAAAAACGGTTTTAACACCTGTAATTACTGTGCAGCCATTAGCAAATCAAACGGTTTGTGCGGGAGAAGGTATAACACTTACAGTTAATGCCACAACAACAAACGGACCTTTATTATACCAATGGTATAGAGGTGTCAATTCTTCAGGAGCAGCGCTTAGTGATGTTGGAAATATATCGGGGAGCAATTCAACTACACTTACTATAACAGGTGCTACGCCTACAGATGCAGGAGATTATTATTGTGAAGTTACAGATAGTTTTGATAATAGTACTGCGGGTGTTTTAGCAACAATAACAATCTCAAACCCTACAATTAGTATTAATCCGTCGGCTAATACAACCGTATGTGAGCTAGATCCGGTTACTTTAACTACAACTTCAAGTGGGGGTGTTGTGACTTGGGATAATGGTATAACAGAAGGTGTTGAATTTTTAGCTACTGCTACTACTACTTATACTGCTACTATTAAAGATGCCAACGGTTGTGAAAATACAGATGCAGTTACAATTACAGTAAATGCATTACCAAATACACCAACAACAACAATTATTCATCCTGATTGTACAACAGCTACAGGGACAGTTCAATTTTCGGGCTTACCTGCCACTAGTGGTAATTGGACTATAAGTTATGGAGGAACAGGTGTAAATGGAAGTGGTTCTGCCTATGATTATACGGGGCTTGCACCAGGAAACTATAATTTCACTGTAAGTAATGATAGTGGGTGTACCATAAGTTTACCAAATATAACAATAGACGCTGCGCCACCAGTACCTACAGCGCCTGTTGTAGGCGTGCCAACACAAACAACGTGTACGGTAGCTACAGGTAGCATACCACTTACTGGTTTACCTGCTACGGGTAGTTGGACTTTAAATATTACTGGAGTTTCAACTCCTACATATACATATGCCGGTAGTGGTACTAGTTATACAGAGCTTAACCTTTCTCCAGATACTTATAGTTTTACAGTAACTAATAGCGATGGTTGTACCTCTGCAGTATCAAGTACTGCTACAATTAATAACCAACCAACAATTGCTGCACCTGTTGTACAAACTATAACACAACCTACTTGTTCAACACCGTTTGGAAGTGTAATATTTAATAGTTTACCCTCTGGAAGTTATACAATTACTAGAAACCCAGGAGGAGTTATAAGTACTGGAAATACAAGTAGTTTACCAATTAATAATATTTCTACAGGTTCATATACTTATACAGTAACAGATGCTAATGGTTGTATTTCTAATAGTACAAATGTTACTATTGATGCACAACCTGCAACACCGACCCCTTTAACAGCGAGTGCGCAAGATTTTACAGGAACTGGTTATACTATTAGTGATTTGGTAACGAGTACTCCTACGGCAGGAGCCACAGTAAATTGGTATAACACTCCTTCAGGAGGTTCTGCATTACCTGTATTAACAGGTTTAACAACAGGTATATACTATGTTTCTCAAAGTTTAAGTGGTTGCGAAAGTGCACGTACGCCTGTAACTGTTAATGTATATCCTAATGCAATTGGAGGTTCAGTAACTGGTGGAACTACTGTTTGTTATAATTCAAGTGCTTCGCTAGTATTAATTGGGCATACAGGAACTGTTCTAAATTGGGAATCTTCTACCGTGGCTGATTTCTCAAGTGGTAATACAAATATTGCAAGTACATCTACAACTTATACAAGTACAAATAATACAACCTCTTTATATTATAGAGCTGTATTGTCTAGTGGTGGTTCAATAGATTATTCAAATCCAGCTTATATTCAAGTAGATAAAGCAAGTGATGGAGGTATAATTGCACCTACTAATTTTGATGTTTGTCAGAATGATGTATCACTTGGTACAATTACCCTAAGTGGTCAAATAGGAAATATTATCCGTTGGGAATCTTCAACAGATACTGTTAATTGGTCTACTATAGCTAATACAACAAATTTATTAAATTATACAGGGTTAACCCAAACAACATATTATAGAGCAGTTGTACAAAATGGTGTTTGTGCTCCTGCTTATTCACCTATAAGTACAATAACAGTAAATCCTTTACCTTCTATTTTAAATATTGTAGATGAAAACCATTGTTATGGTGAAAACTTAACATTTGGATACCCTATAGGAACTACACCTGCCAATCTTGATTATGTATGGACTTCAAGTGCAGGGTTGATTGATCCTACTTCAGAATTTAACACTACAGTTACTCAAACTGAAGACTATACATTAACTATTACAAACAAAAGTACAGGTTGTACCGTTTCAGAAGATTTTACCATTACCTTATTACCCAATCCAACAGCAACTGTTGCCGCTGATGCTACAATTTGTGAAGGTGATGCTATAAGTATTGGTGCAGCACCTGTAGCAGGATCTACATATAATTGGACTAGTAGTCCAGCAGGATTTAGTTCATCTGTTTCAAATCCTAATGTAACACCTTCGGTAACTACTACTTATACATTGGTAGAAACTTCGGGTTCTGGTAGTTGTACAGAAACTAACAGTGTTACTATTACTGTAGAGCCAACTCCAATAATTAATATAACTGGTAGCCCAAATATTACAATTTGTGAAACAGCAACAAATCATTTTATTGGAGCAAGTATAACAAACCCTTATGCAACTTATAATTGGGAAGTGCTTCCTGCAAATGCAGGAGATTTATACAATCAATTAGCTACAGGAGTAGAGTTTACACCTTCTGCAACAGGTATAAACAATGGTTTTGCTACAGTACGCTTAAACGTAACCGATAATTGTGGTACAACTACATATCAAGATATTTTAGTTAACATTGATAGACAACCAACTGCAGTTGTAAGTGGTGGAGGTGCTGTATGTAACACTACACCTATAACATTAAGTGCTGTAGGATCTCAATTTGCTACGGGTTATATTTGGAGTAAACCATCTGGAATTTCTGGGACATTAGTACCTAACGGTACAGGAACTACAGCAACATATACACCTAGTACTGCCGATGTTTTAAATGCAGCTACTTTAAACCCAATAACATTTACATTAGTTACAACTTCAGGTGGTTCTTGTGCGCAAAGTGATCCAGTAACAGTAGATGTAACTATTATAGAGCCACCAATAGTAAGCACAATTGCTGCAACAACTATTTGTGAAGATGGAAATTTTACACCTGATATAGCAAATGTTACTATTACCAATGCTGCATCTTTTGCTTGGACACATAATGGAGATGGACATTTTACAAATATAAAGAGTGAAACACCTACTTATATACCGGGAGTTAATGATAAAATAAATGGAACAGTTACATTAACACTAACAGCCTATGGTAAATCTCCTTGTTCATTTGAAACAAGTGAAACAATTTTAACAATTGAAAAAAACCCAATAATTGATCCTATTGCAGATGCCATAGTTTGTGCAAGTCCTATAACTCCATTAAATTTAAGTGCGACTATTCAAAATCCAGGTACTATTCTTTGGACTAGTAGTGGTACAGGTTCGTTTAATGGAACAGAAAATTCAGCAACACCAATTTTTACACCAAGTAGTGCTGATTTAAATACAAATATTACCTTTACTGTTACGGTACAGCCTACAAGCTCTTGTGGCACAGTTGCTGAGGAAACATTTATTTATACCATAAATGCAGAACCTACAGTAGATGCTGGTGGAGATGACACTATTTGTGAAAGTCAGCCAACATATCAATTAAATGGTACTGTTAATAATGCAGCTTCACTATTATGGACAAGTTCTGGTTCTGGTTCTTTTGACAATTCATCAAATGAAGATCCAATTTATACCTTTAGTCCTGGTGATATAAGTTCTGGCTCTGTTACTTTTACATTAGAAGGCTCTCAAACTAGTTGCGGACCTATAACGGATGATGTTACAATAACTATTCAACAAAATCCAACTGTTAATGCTGGTTTAGCACAAAGTATCTGTCAAGGACAAAGCGCTACCTTGTCAGGTTCGTCAACAAACACGAGTTCAGTTTATTGGGTGAGAAGTAGTGGTACAGGTACATTTGATAATGACACGACTTTAACTCCAACTTATAATTCATCTTCTAGTGAAACAGGAACAATTACATTTACATTAGTTGGAGAGCCTATTGGACCTTGTACTTCACCGAGTTTAGGAGCTTCAACAACGGTTACTATTATTGCAAATCCAACAGCAGATGCAGGTGTAGATGCAGATATTTGTGAAGGAGGAGATTATACAATAACAACAGCTTCAGCATCTAATATAAGCGGAACTGTATTTTGGTCTGCAGGACCTAGTGGAGGTACTTTTACTGGGGGTAATACATTGTCACCAACATATTATCCGAGTACTGCCGATATTAATAATGGGTATGCAACACTTAAATTAACAGCTCTTAAAGACAGTCCTTGTTTTTCTGATGCTGAAGATGAAATGACTTTAACCATTAACAAAATACCAACAGTTAATGTAATAAATTCAAGCATAGATGTTTGTACAGATACGGCACCTTTTGAAATTACTGGAGTAACTGCTATAGATTATGATACTTTAGAATGGACAACTTCGGGTTCTGGAACTTTTACACCTTCACCAAACCCTTTAAATACTACAACAGCTATTTTTTACAATCCATCAGTAACAGATATTACTTCTGGTTCTGTAGTATTAACATTAGAAGCAGCTAGAGATCCTTTAAATTGTAATTCTAGTACAACTAATACTGTAACTTTAAATTTTGTTGAAGATCCTATTGTTGATGCTGGCCCTGCAACAGCTACTATTTGTGAAGGAACTTCATACACCACACTTTCAGCTAGTGCTAATCATTATTCTAATGTAACCTGGACATCAACAGGTACTGGAACTTGGGGAGGTACTCAAAATGATGTATCAAATGCACAATATACACCGTCTATTGCAGATATTGGGTTGGGTTCAGTAACGCTTACTATTACAGCTACTGGTTTAGCTCCTTGTTTTGAAACTATTACAGATGCTATTGTTTTAAATTTAGAACCGTTACCTATAATTACAACAGCAGGCACAGCAACTGTTTGTGCAAGTGAAACATCATTTGCAATAGCAGGAACAAGTATTGCTAATAATTACGAACCAGTAACATTAGCAGATTGGACTTCAACAGGAACAGGAAGTTTTACCACTTCTGGAGACCCTTTAAATCCTATTTACACACCAACCGCTGCTGATATTGCTTCAGGAAATGTAACATTAACGTTAACAGTAACTCCTACAGCACCATGTTTAGCGCCACAAAGTGAGGATATTACCTTAACGTTTATCCCAGAGCCTATTGCAAATGCAGGTGGTAATTTATCGCAATGTGAAACTCCTTTTCAAATTATAACAGCTACAGCAACTGCAGGAACTTATAGCGGTTTGGTTTGGACTACATCAGGTACAGGTACTTTTGCTGGAGGAATAACAAATATTATAAATCCTACATACATACCTTCTACTGCTGATATTTCTGCAGGTACTGTAGATTTAACATTAACTGCGAATCCTGTAAGTCCTTGTGCAGCTCCTTATTCAGAAACTATTACTGTTAGTATAGCTAAGTTACCTGAAATTACTGTAGCGAATCAAGCTACAATTTGTGAAGATGCAAAAGGCGTGCAAGTTTTAGGAACTACTATAACCGACGCATTAAGTTTTATCTACACTTCTACAACAGAAACTATTATAAATAATGAAACAACACTAAACCCAACCGTAACACCAAGTACTACAGATATTAATTTAGGTTATATTGAATTAACTATTGAAGCCAAACCTACTGTAAATTGTGGAACAACACCAGTTACTGAAATAGTAACTATCCCTATTGAAAGAAATCCGGTTGTTAACATTGGAACTCCTCAAAATATTTGTGAAGGAGAAACAATTACAACTACAGATGCTACTGTTTCTTTTGTAGATATTGCAGGTGGTAATTTAGTATGGACAAATAATGGAGGTGATGGTATTTTTACAGGCTCAATAAATGCTGTAGTTACAACTTACCAACCAGGACCTACAGAAATAGATAACGGACAAGTAAATTTAACTTTAACTGGAACGGCTACTTCACCATGTGCTGCAACTGCTATTGCTAATGTAACACATACAATAGTAAAAAATCCTACACTTACGGTGAGCCCTGCTAGTGTAGATATTTGTGAAGACGCTACCTATCAAGTACAACCAGGGCAAGTAACTATTACAGATTTTAGTAATGTTGCTTCGGTAGTTTGGTCTGCAACATCACCAGGAACAATAACTCAAGGAAATCCTTTGGATTTAGAACCTGTTTTTACACCAAGCACTACGGATATTAATAATGGATATTCAGACTTAACTATTACAGTAACTCCAATAGGAAATTGTGCTGGAAATATTTTAACGGAAACTATTCGTGTTAACATTTTAGAAAATGCAACAATTGATGCAACCCAAACAAATTATACTTTTTGTGAAGGAACAAATAAACAATTAGAAGCTATTTTCACCAATGAAGATGCAAGTACATATAACTGGCAAATAATTAGTGGTACAGGTAGCATTTCAGTAAACAATATAGCTACACCAGAATATATTCCAGCTTCAGATAGTGAGGTTGTAGTAATAAGAGTATCAGTAACAGGAAATACTCCTTGTGCAAATGTAGTGTCTAAAGAATTTACCATTAATAAAATACATGCGCCAGAGGTTACTTTAGGAACAAATGTTGCAACGATTTGTAGTTCAGAAACTTCAATAGATTTAAATACGGTAACAGTTTCAAACACAACGGCAAATACAACTTACCAATGGACAAGTTCGTCAAGTAGTGCTACATTTAGTAATCCAAACAACCCAATTTCAAACTATACTTTTTCTGGTGCAGATAAAACCAATGGTACAGTAACTTTACGTTTAACAGCAACTAGCGATGCAACTTGTGCTTTAGAAGATTATGATGAAATTGTAATTACAATTATAGATGCTCCTGAAGTTACAATTACCAATCCTACTTCAGAAATATGTGAAGGAACAAGTTTTGCTGTAAATTCAATTGCAACTACTGCAAATGCTAGCTCTTATTTATGGGAACCAATTGGAGCTTCAGACGGAACATTTTCTTTTGCAAACGATTTAACGTTAGCAGAATATATACCAGGAGCTAATGATATTTTAAATGGTTCGTTTACCATACAACTTACTGCAACAGGAGCTACAACTTGTACTCCAGCAACTGCAACTACAACTGTAAATATAATTGCAAATCCTACTGTTGATGTTGGATTAGAAAACAGAACTAGTTGTGCTTCGGAACCTTTTGTAATTACTGGAGTTACAGGGCAAGATTATGATTCGTTATTATGGACTTCAACAAGTGGTACTCCTGGTACATTTAGTAATAATGGTATTTTAAATCCAACATATACACCAAGTGCTACAGAAATAGCATCAGGTTTACCAATAGTATTAAGACTTACTGCAAATCCATTAGCACCTTGTGCAACGCCTGTTTTTGATGATATTACTTTAAACTTAGCGCCAGAACAAATTGTAGATGCCGGGGCAGATATGTCTATTTGTGAAGGTGAAGATATTATTTTAAATGGGTCTGCAACAAATGCTTCAAGTGTATATTGGACAACTAGTTCAACAGGAGCAACCTTTTCAACCACTGAAAATACAAGTTATACTCCAAGTACTTTAGATTTAAATAATGGTACAGTAACGCTAACATTACATGCAGTTAGTGATACCAATTGTGCTGAAGTAGTGGATGCTGTAGTTGTAACTATTTTGAAAAAACCAACTGCAAATGCAGGAGGATCCGTTACAATTTGTGAAGGAGCTTCTTATACCTTATTAGCTAGTGAAGCAACAGCAACCAATGCAAGTTCAATTTTATGGACAGTATCTGGTGGTGGAACTATTACAGCTGGTACAGAAACAACTTTAACACCAGAATTTATTCCTGCAGTAGGTCAAACAGGAAATGTAACACTAACATTAACGGCATATGCAAATACAACTTGTGGAACTGCTAATGATGTAATTTCTACAAAAACTATTACTATTATTCCAAGTCCAGAAGTAAGTATACCTTCAACAAGCACTATTTGTCAGGGTGAAAGCTTAACAATTACTGCGGCAGAAGCAATAGCTTCAAATTATGCTTCATTACTTTGGACATCGTCTAATGGTTTAGGAACTTTTTCACCATCAAATACAGCAGCTACAATTTACACTCCAGATCCTACACAAACAGGTACGGTTACATTAACATTAACAGCAATTGCTTTAGATGGATCTTGTACAGATGTTTCAGAAGATTTAGATTTAACTATTGCTCCTTCTGTTCAAGTTGAAGCAGGAACAGGAACTGCAATTTGTGAAAATGAAACTTATATAATTTCAGATGCTTCTATTTCAAATGGAAATGGTGTGTTTAACTGGTCTATTACAGGCCCTGCAACAATTACAGCAGGAACAGAAACAACACTTACTCCAGAAATAGTTCCTAATGTTGGAGCTTCAGGAATAGTTAATGTAACTTTAGAAGCTTCAGGTCCAGCAAGCTGTCCAGCTCCAGTTTCTGATACAGTATCTATTACAATTAATCCATTGCCAGTTGTTGATGCAGGTTTACCAATTGAAGCTTGTGAAGGTATTACAGAAATTCCATTAAATGGAACTGCGAGTAATGGAGTAACGTATACGTGGACACATACAGGAGCAGGAACAATTCAAGCAACCACAGATCCTTTACAACCAAAATACATTCCAGCTGCGGCAGATTACACGAACCCTACAGGAGTAACAACAATTAATGTTTACTTAGAAGCTACTGGTGCAGGTAGTTGTGGAAATATAAATGATAGTACTACAATTACTTTATATGCAAACCCAACAGTTAATGCTGGAGCAGATATATCAGCATGTGAAGGAGGAACAGTAACATTAAGTGGAGCAACAGCTACTAATTATAGCGCTGTAACTTGGTCTGGAGGTACAGGAACTTTTGATTATAGTTCATCTGCAATAAATCCAACCTATACTTTGGGTAGTGGAGACACAGGAACAGTAACTCTTACAATGTCTGCAACTCCAAATGTTGCTTGTGCAACTGGACCTATTACTGATGAAGTAGTTATTAATGTAACACAATTACCAACAATTACAACAACACAAAATGAATTTACTTTTTGTGCTGAAACATTTACTTTACCAGATGTTGTAACTATTACAAATAGTACTAATTATACTTGGACAAATACAACAGTGGTTTCAAATAAATCTGTTCCTGTAAATGCAACAACAGAAACACCTTCAATAACACCAACTGTTGATGAAATTAACAATGGATTTATTTTGTTAACTTTAATTGCGCAACCTACAACACCGTGTGTTGGAACAGCAGAAGAAACTATAAAAATTAATTTAAATGCTGCTCCAATAATTGATGCAGGGACTCTTGTTTCAGTATGTTCAGATACAAACCCAATAGCATTAAATTTTGGTGCTAGTGTTTCGCCAAATACTACAACATATAATTGGACTACAGATGGTACTGGAACAATTTTGCCAAGTACTGTAAATAGTTTAGTACCACAATATACACCTGGTATAAATGAAACAGGTATTGTAACATTTACATTACATGCAACTAATCCATCGCCTTGTGTAGGTGAAACAACAGATACAGTAACTTTAGATATTACTCCGTTACCTACAGTAAATGCTGGTTCAGATGCGACTATTTGTGAAGGATCGTCTTTTAATATTACAGATGCAGATGCATTATACTATACATCGATACAATGGACCGCTTCATATGATATTGCAGGAGCAAGTCCAGCAACGGGTACATTTAATCCTTTAAGTGCAAATACAATAAATCCAACTTATACACCAAGTGTAGATGATATAACTGCAGGTCAGGTATACCTTACTTTAAAAGCTTCTAATAGTTGTGGAATTACTTCAGACTATATGAAGTTAACTATTGAACCAGGAGTTGGAGTATTTGCAGGAAACAATACAACTCTTTGTGAAGGAGAATCGTATGCCTTATTTGATGCTACTGCTGCTAATGCAGCTGGAGGTGTTGTATGGACAAGTGCTCAAAATAGTAATGGAACTTCAGTTCCTAGTTATATAGGTGGAACTTTTAGTAGTACTACAGATACCAACCCAACATATATACCAAGCGTTGATGACGTTAATCAAGGTTATGTATATTTAATTTTAACAGGTTCAGGAGCTGGATCTTGTAGTGTTGATAATAGTTTTATGCGTATTGATATTGCTAAAAAACCATCAATTACTGTAACAGATGCTTCTATTTGTGTTGATACACCAAGTATTATATTAAATAGTAGTGCAGATAATTATAAAACTATTGAATGGAGTATTTATAGCGGACCAGGAAGTTTATCTGATATAAATTCAGAAACACCTACGTTTACTTCTGGATTAGCATCAACAATAACATCGGTACAAACTACAATTGCAAGAGCGATTTTAACACCAAATGATGGATGTCCTTCTTCAGAAACAATTATTCAAGATTTAATTATTACAATTCAACCATTACCAACTGTTGAAGCAGGAGATAATGGAGCTGTTTGTTATATTTCTGGACAACCTATTTCTTTATTCACAATAAATAATACCAATGTACTTAATGCTAGTTCTCAAAATTGGTCTACTTCAGGAATTGGTAGTTTTACAGCAGGTACACCTACTAGTTATCAATCTTTAGCAAATAATTGCCCTGGAACTGAAGATTTAACATTAACAGCTAATGGTGTTGGAGCTTGTAGCTCAAGTACTGTTTCAGATGTAGTTACTTTAAATATTAATTGCGAAGCACCAGATTTGGGTACTATAACATCAAGTGCTTCAACTACACTTTGTGCTGGAACAACAGGAGTTGTGTATCAAGTACCAGCAAATCCAAGTGTTACAACATATAATTGGAGTGTTCCAACAGGCGCAACTATTGTAAGTCAAAGTGATAATATTATTACGGTTGACTATGGTGCTAGTGCTATAAATGGAAATGTAGCTGTGTATGCATCTAATTCTTGTGGAAATGGATCAATTTCTACTTTAGGAATTACTCTAGAACCTGTACCAGTTGCTACTACAATAGTTGGAGCAACAACAGTTTGCGCAGGAGAAACTGGAGTAACGTATACAGCAGGAGTAATACCTAATGCAACAAGTTATACTTGGACGCTTCCTGCAGGTGTTAGTTTAGTCTCTGGAGCAACAACCAACGAAATAACTGTAAACTTTACTTCAACAGCTGTTGATGGAGATATTATTGTACAAGCAAATAATGCATGTGGTTCTGGAGTAGCATCTGTGCTTCCAGTAACTGTTATTGCATCACCAACTTTAACGAATACAACTACTACACCAATATGTTCTGGAGATAATTTTACACATTCTTTAATGAGTACACCAGGAGTTACATTTACTTGGGATAGACCAGTGCAAAGTGGAATTGATGGTAGTGCATCTGGTTCAGGTGATATTACTGATGTTTTGGTAAACACAACTGCTTCAGTTCAAAATGCAATTTATACCGTAACATTAACTTCAACTGAAGGATGTATAGCAACTGAAACTATTTCAGTAGCAATTAACCCAGCACCACAATTAACCAATGCTCCTGCGCTTACTGTAATATGTTCAGGAGATATATTTAATTTTAGTCCTACAAGTAGTACTTCGGGTACAGTTTTATGGTCAAGAGCTACTATAGCGGGAATAACAGAATCAGGATCAAGTAATAATAATACACCAATTTCTGAAACTTTAACCAATACTACAGATGCTGTAATTACAGTGGATTATGAAATTACCTTACCAGCAACAGGTAATGGTTGTACCGATGCAGTTATCGTTTCTGTAGATGTAAGCCCAACACCTTCAGATGCAGGAGCTATTTCAAGTGCAGATACAACAGTATGTGCAGATACATCTGGATATACATACTCTGTACCTGCAATACCAAATGCAACATCTTATGTTTGGACAGTTCCAGCAGGAGCAACTATTGTTTCTGGAGCTACTACTAATACAATAACTGTAGATTTTAGTGCAAGTGCCGTTTCAGGTAATATTGAAGTTTATGGAACTAATACTTGTGGTGATGGTGCTTCAAGTGCTTTACCAATAACAGTAATAGCACCACCAACACTTTCAAATCTACCTTCTGTTTTAGATGAAATTTGTTCTGGAGATGCATATGGTTATACACCTCTTAGTGCTACTGCAACGAGTTTTGATTGGGTAGTAAATCCTACATCAGGTATTACTGTTAATACAGCTAATGGTTCAGGAGCAATTTCAGGAGCTTTAGAAAATACAACAAGTTCACCTATAACAGTAACATATACTTATACATTAACAACTGCAGAAGGTTGTACCAATACAGAAGATGTACAAGTCGTTGTAAACCCATTACCAGCATTAAATAATTTAGCAACTGCACCAACTGAAATCTGTTCAGGAGATACTTATGCATACAGTCCTTCAAGTACTCCAGGAGGAACTATTAATTGGTCAAGAAGTATTACAACTGGCATTGCTGAAACTGCAACTAGCGGAGCAGGAGCAATAAGTGAAGTATTAACCAACACAACAACTAATATAATTACTGTTGTTTACGATCTAGAAATAATTTCAAACGGATGTACAACTAATACAACTGTAAGTGTTGATGTATTACCAATACCAGGAACTCCAGGTACAATTACTGGAGATACTATTGTTTGTGAAGGAGTTAATGGAAATTATAGCGTACCAGCTATTGATGGAGCAACATCTTATAATTGGACATTTAATGATGGAACAAATACAACAATAACTACAACAACAAATACCTTAAATTTTGGTCCGATAACTAATTCAGGAACTTTAACAGTTCAAGGTGAAAATACTTGTGGAACAGGTGTTGTTTCAGCAGCAATTAACATTACAGTAATAGCACCACCAACACTTTCAAATATAGCTTCTGTTTTAGATGAAATTTGTTCTGGAGATGCATATGGTTATACACCACTTAGTGCTACTGCAACTAGTTTTGATTGGGTAGTAAATCCTACATCAGGTATTACTGTTAATACAGCTAATGGTTCAGGAGCAATTTCAGGAGCTTTAGAAAATACAACAAGTTCACCTATAACGGTAACATATACTTATACATTAACAACTGCAGAAGGTTGTGCCAATACGGAAGATGTACAAGTTGTTGTAAACCCATTACCAGCATTAAATAATTTAGCAACTGCACCAACTGAAATCTGTTCAGGAGATACTTATGAATACAGTCCTTCAAGTATTCCTGGAGGAACTATTAATTGGTCAAGAAGTACTACAACTGGTATTGCTGAAACTGCAACTAGCGGAACAGGAGCAATAAGTGAAGTATTAACCAACACAACAACTAATATAATTACTGTTGTTTATGATCTAGAAATAATTTCAAACGGATGTACAACTAATACAACTGTAAGTGTTGATGTATTACCAATACCAGGAACTCCAGGTACAATTACTGGAGATACTATTGTTTGTGAAGGGGCTGATGGAAATTATAGTGTAACAGCTATTGATGCAGCAACATCTTATAATTGGACATATAGTGACGGAACAAATACAACAGTAATTACTACTGCTACCAATACCTTAAATTATGGTCCGATAACTAATTCAGGAACTTTAACAGTTCAAGGTGAAAATGCTTGTGGAACAGGTGTTGTTTCAGCAGCATTTAATATTACAGTAATTGTTCCACCAACACTTTCAAATGCCCCTAGTGGAGCAGAAGTCTGTTCGGGAGAATTATTTAGTTATACTCCAGCTAGTTTGCAAGGTATTCAATTTGAATGGGAAAGATCTTTGGTTTCAGGTATTTCTAATAGTGCTGTAACAGCTATTAATGGAGCAATTAATGAAACTTTAATAAATACAACTAGTACTCCTATTACAGTTACATATACCTATACAATTACAACAATAGATGGTTGTACTAATACGGAAAGTTTTGATGTACTTGTACAACCTTCACCAGTATTAAATTCAGGTACACCAGCAGCAATATGTTCTGGAGACTATTTTATATACAATCCTACAAGTGAACCAGCAGCAACTACCATTAATTGGTCAGTTGTAAATTCTAGTGATTTTATAGCAACGGGCTCTGGTACAGGTTCTGGACCAATAAATCAACAATTAACAAACTTAACAAGTGGTGTTGTAACTGTTGTTTACAATCTTGAAATTATTGCAAATGGCTGTACAAGTAATACTACTATTAGTGTAGATGTAAACCCATTACCTGATGCAGCAGGTACAATTACTGGTGATAATAATATTTGTGCTGGTAGTGCAGGAAATACATATACAGTTCCTTTAATTGCAAATGCAACAAGTTATTTATGGACCTTGCCTAACGGTTCAACACATACAACTTCAGGTAATACATTAGTTACCACTTTTGATTCGTTGGCTACGCCAGGAAACTTAACCGTACAAGGTATAAATGCTTGTGGTAACGGAACAGTATCTAGTCCATACTATATCAACATTATTACACCACCAACACTTTCAAATATACCTACAAGTGCAGCAATTTGTTCAGATATTCAATTTAATTACACTCCAGCAAGTAGTTCTGCAGTAAATTATAATTGGGTACGAAATTTTGTACCAGGAATTAGTCCGGCAACAAGTTTAGGTTCAAATGCGATTAATGAGGTGTTAACCAATACAACTAATTCGCCTATTATTGTAACTTATACTTATACCTTAGAAACATCGGAAGGTTGTACAAATACTTCAACACAAGACGTACAAGTTACCGTTAACCCTTCACCAATATTAACAGCTGCGGCACCAGTTTCAATTTGTTCAGGAGATTCCTTTACACATACACTTTCAAGTAATATTTCTACAGCAACTTTTACTTGGAAAAGAGCTGCTACAGGAACCATTTCAGAAAGTTCAAGTACTGGTACTGGAGATATTAATGAAACTAGTTTAACCAATTTAACAGAGAATGTAGTTACGGTTATTTATGATGTTACAATTGATGATGGAACGTGTACTACAGATACAACTGTAAGCGTAGATGTAGCACCTATTCCGGGAGATGGAAAAGATATTTCTGGTCCTAATACGGTGTGTGCAGGTGAAACAGGTGTGGTATATACTACTCCAGAAATTACGAATGCAGTAGATTATTTATGGACCTTACCTGATGGTAGTGAAGTTACTACTTCAAGTAGTACTATTACTATTAATTTTGCTGCAGCAGCAACTACAGGTAGTTTAACTGTACAAGGTGTAAATGCCTGTGGAAAAGGACTAAGTTCTGATGCATTCGCAATTACTGTTGTACAACAGCCAACATTATCAAGTAGTTTAACACCGCCAGCGGTATGTTCTGGTGAGTTATTTCATTATGAAGCTACTAGTGCAAAAACAACAACTACTTTTGAATGGGAACGTATAGCGCAACCTAATATTGCAAATGCTGCAGGTTTTGGAATTAATACTATTGATGAAGTGTTGATAAACACAACTGATGTACCAGTACCTGTTGATTATGAAATAACATTAACAACAGCACAAGGTTGTACCAATACACAAACAGTTACTGTAATTGTAAACCCATTACCAAGTTTAGATTTAGTTGTAACTGATGCTCCTGGAAGCGTATGTTCTGGAGTTTCTTTTTCATTCACACCACAAACAAAAGCTGTACCAGTAACTACTGGAGCTATTAGTTGGGTTAGAAATGGGGTTACAGGTATTAATGGTTCTTCATCTAGTAGTGGTTCAGGAACCATAAATGAAACACTTACAAATTCAACTAATAATACAATTACAGTTGAATATATAATAACCTTACCAGCTACTACAGCTAATGGTTGTACTTCAACTGAAATTATTGAAGTTGATGTTGACCCAGTACCAGCTGAAGCAGGTGTAATTACTGGTCCTACTGAAGTTTGTGCAGGTTCAACTGGGCATGTGTATAGTGTAGCTTCAATTACTAACGCTCTTGAATATGTATGGACCTTACCTAATGGCAGTGTTATTACTACAAACTCTAATACAATAACTATTGATTATAATGTGTCAGCTACGGATGGTTCGCTTACTGTAGAAGGGAAAAATGATTGTGGAAACGGAATACCTTCTGTATTACCAATTACTGTAATTGCTCCACCTGTATTATCAAGTTCTTTAACTGATGAGGTTTGTTCAAATACAACATTTAATTATACTCCAACAAGTAGTACGGGAACCACTTTTAGTTGGACTAGGTCTGCAAATCCAAATATTCAAAATCCAGCTAATAATGGTACTGGAGCTATTAATGAAACACTTATAAATACAAGTAATAATGATGTATTAGTAGATTATGAATACACTATTACAACTGATATAGGATGTACAAATACAGAAATAATAACAGTAACTGTACACCCATCACCATCGCTTGATTTTACAGTATTACCAATTTCGGACATATGTTCAGGAGAAGTATTTACATATACACCTGTTCTAAATTCAATTCCAGCTACAACTGGTCCTGTAATTTGGACACGAGTAGATATTGCAGGAATTACATCTTCTGGTGTTAATTCTGGAACAGGAACCATTACTGAAACATTAACAAATTCAACAAGTAATAGTATAGCTGTAACCTATCAATTAGAGTTGCCTGCAACAACACCTCACGGATGTACAACAACAGAAAACATTATTGTAAATGTACATCCATCTCCAATTGCAGCCATAAGTGGAGGTGGAAATACTTGTTTAAATAGTACGGACAACCTAATAACATTTACAGGTTCTAATGGAATTGCTCCATATACTTTTGAATATACTATTAATGGGTCTGTTTTAAATACTATAACAACAGTAGGTAGCAATAACAGTATTCAAATAGTATCTTCGTCAAGTAATATTGGTTCATTTACGTATGATTTACAACGAATTATAGATGCAAATGGTTGTGAAACCGATTTATCAGGAGCAGTATTAACTGCTACAATAGATGTAATTGCAGCACCTACATTGATAATAACAGATCCACTACCAATTTGTGAAAATGGAACTACAGATTTAACAGATGTTGGTATTACAGCTGGTTCAGATACCAATATTACATTGTCTTATTGGACAGACGCTACAGGTTCAAACCCTTATTATACACCTGAAGCAGCCACTCCAGGAACATATTATATTAAAGCAACAACAACTTCAACAAGTTGTTCAAGTATCCAACCTGTAGTAGTTACAGGAGTTCCTACGCCAGAAATTATAGTAAATAGTTTAACTATCTGTGAGGGAGATGTTGGAACTATCGCTGCTTCTCCAAAAAATAGTGGAGACACTTATCTGGCAGGAACTTTTGGAGATACCTATACTTATAGTTGGACGGTTCCAACAGGAGTAAATCCTCCTGGAAACGTTGCTACTTTTACAACACCAACAACACTTACTGCTGGAACTTATAATTACAGCGTAACTATAACAAGTGTTGAGAGACCATCTTGTGTTAGTGAAACTGTAAATGGAACATTAACTGTAAATCCATTACCAACAGCAACTATAAGTGGTCCAACAGCACCAGTTTGTGTTGATGAGCAAACAACAATTACACTTACAGGTAGTTTAGGAACTGCTCCATATACTTTCGAGTATAATATAGATGGAGGAACTGTACAAACTGTAACTTCAGTTGGTCCAGCTACAACAATTATAGTTGATACAAGTTCACCAGGAACATTTAATTATAACTTAATAAGTGTTACGGATGGAAGTAGTACAGCTTGCACACAATCGTTAACTGGAGTTAGTTATACTTTAGAAGTAGCACCGCCTCCAAGTTTAACAATAGTTAATCCAGATCCTATCTGTGAAAATGATACAGTAGATTTAGAAACTACTATTTCACCTTTAAATAGTGGTTTAACGTATACTTATTGGGCTAATATTGATGCCTCAATACCTGTTGCTACGCCAAATGCAGTAGGTCCTGGTACTTATTATATTAAAGCTGAAGATACCAATGGATGTATTACTATAGAAGAAGTAGTAGTTCAACAAAACGCATTGCCAGAGGTAACAGTAAATAGTGCAATAATTTGTGAAGGAGATTTAGCAACAATTACTGCAACTCCAAGTATAAGTGGTATTTATAATTATAATTGGACAGTTCCATCAGGAGCAACTCCTCCAGGAAATATAGCTACTTTTGATACCGATATTGCGGGTAATTATACAGTTTATATAACCGAAGTGAATGCGCCATATTGTGAAAGCGCAGTTGCTACTTCAACGGTAACAATAAATCCTTTACCTAGTGCAACCATTACAACGTCAGATACTGAAGTTTGTATGGACACTCCTGTAACAATCACCTTTACAGGTTTAAATGGTACAGATACATATGAATTTGAATATACAGATCCTACAGGAGCAACACAAACAATTGTTTCTACAGGTAATACAGCAGAGATTAATGTGCCAACAGCTGCAGCTGGTGTTTATACTTATACATTAGTAAGCGTTGCAGATTCTAGTACAGCCTGTAATCAAGTACAATCAGATTCAGTAACGGTTACTGTTAGAGATGTGCCAACTGTAGATGCAGGTACAGATATTACTGTTTGTGCAGGAGAAGAGTTAACGCTTACAGCAACAGGAACAGCAAGTAGTTATGTTTGGAGTAATGGAGTTGTAGATGGAGTACCATTTACACCTACTTTATCCACTACATATACAGTAACTGGAACGGATCCTTTTGGATGTGAAAATACAGATGAAATAACTGTAACTATTGCACCAGCTATTACAGGAACAATTAAAACTCCTTACGATTTTGAGATATGTAAAGATGCAACTGCACCAACTATAACATTTGTTGGAGCTAACGGAACAGCACCTTATACATTTACATATGAAATAAGTTCAGCTTTATTAGCAACTCCAGTAACAGGAACTATAACATCAACAGGTAATGAAGCTAATTTAGTGCCAGAATTACCTACATCAACAGCAGACTCATTTACAATAACTTTAATAAATGTGGAAGATTCAGGAAGCTGTAATAATGGAAATTTAATAGCTCCAAATCAAGCATTTGTAAACGTGTTAGATGCAGGTATTAATCCATTAAATTTAATTGAAGTAAGTCAAATAGTATGTGAAAATGAGCCAATTGTAGATGTAGTTTTTGAAATAAATGGTTCTCCTCTTAATGCGTATGTAGATGATTTACCAGCTGGTGTAACAAGTGATTATATACCAGGAGTAACTTTTGGAGACCCAGGTATTTTAACCATAAGCGGAACGCCAAACGAAGCAGGTATATTTAATTATACAGTTGTAGTTTCTGGTTCGTTAGTTGGATGTGATGCCACATTCCCTGGAACATTAACTATTAATGAAACAGGAAAATTAGACTTGCAAATACCAGGATCTAACGAGCAATTGGTTTGTAATAATACGCCAATAAATGATATTACATATGATATAGAAGGTGGAGCAACAGGAGCAACAGTTGTATTTTCACCAAATGCTCCTGCAGGTATAAGTTATACTGTTAGTGGTTCAAGTGTTATAATTTCAGGAACACCAACCGAAACAGGAGTATTTACATATACTGTAGAAACATTCTCTACAGATAACAGTTGTGATCAAGCAATTGAAACTGGAACAATTACTAGTACTGAAAGCGAAATAAATATAGTTTCTGGAACAGCAGATCAAACAGTTTGTTTTGGAACAGCTATTGACATTACTACATATAGTATATCAACTGCCCCATCAACAGCAACACAAGCAGCATTAGTATTAAATGGCACATTACCAAAAGGAGTTACTTTTGATTCTTTAACAGGAATACTATCAGGAATACCAACTGAGAGTGGAACTTTCTCATATAGTATAGACTCTTCAATTGGTTGTGCAGTAGCATATACTGGTGAAATTATTGTAAATCCATTACCAGAAGTAACAGTTAATAGTGCAACAATTTGTGAAGGAGATTTAGCAACAATTACTGCAACTCCTAGTACAAGTGATTATTATAATTATACCTGGACTGTTCCATTAGGAGCAACTCCTCCAGGAAATGTAGCTACTTTTGATACAGATATTGCAGGTGATTATACCGTATATATAACAGAAGTAAATGCACCGAATTGTGAAAGCGCAGTTGCAACTTCAACAGTAATAGTAAATCCATTACCTAGTGCTTCTATTGCAATTTCAGATACTGAGGTTTGTATGGATACTCCTGTAACAATTACCTTAACAGGTTCAAATAGTACAGATGCTTATATGTTTGAGTATACCGATCCTACAGGAGCAACACAAACAATTGCTTCTACAGGTAATACTGCAGAGATTAATGTTCCTACAGCTATTGCTGGTGTTTATACCTATACATTAGGAAGTGTTGAAGATTCTAGTACAGCTTGTAATCAAGTACAATCAGATTCAGTAACGGTTACTGTTAGAGAAGCACCAACTGTAGATGCAGGTGCAGATATTACTGTTTGTGCAGGAGAAGAACTAACACTTACAGCGTCAGGAACGGCAAGTAGTTATGTATGGAGTAATGGAGTAGTAGATGGAGTACCATTTACACCTACCATATCTACTACATACACAGTAACTGGAACAGATTCTTTTGGATGTGAAAATACAGATGAAATAACTGTAACTATAGAACCAGCTATTACAGGAACAATTAAAACTCCTTACGATTTTGAACTATGTAAAGATGCACCTGCACCAACTATAACATTTGTTGGAGCCAACGGAGCAGCACCTTATACATTTACATATGAAATAAGTTCAGTTTTATTAAATGCACCAATAACAGGAAGTGTTACATCAACTGGAAATGAAGCTAATTTAGTACCAGAATTACCAACATCAACAGCGGGTTCATTTACGGTAACTTTGTTAAGTGTTTCTGATGATAAAGGTTGTTATAATGAAGATATTGTAGCTCCAAATCAAGCATTTATTGAAATATTAGATGCTGGAATTGAACCATTAAACTTAACTGAAGTAAATCAGATAGTATGTGAAAATGAGCCAATTGTAGACGTGATTTTTGAAATAAATGGTTCACCTCAAGATGCATATGTCGATAATTTACCTAATGGAGTAACTAGTGACTATGATAGTGCTACTGGTATTTTAACTATTAGTGGAGCATCTACTGAAGCGGGTGAATTTGATTATACAGTTGTAGTTTCTGGTTCGTTAGTTGGTTGTGATGCCACATTCCCTGGAACATTAACAATTAATGAAACGGGTAAATTAAACTTACAAATACCAGATTCAGACAAACAATTGGTTTGTAATAATACACCAATAACTAATATTACATATGATATAGAAGGTGGTGCAACAGGAGCAACAGTTGTATTCTCTCCAAATGCTCCAGCAGGAATAAGTTATACTGTTAGTGGTTCAAGTGTTGTAATTTCAGGAACACCAACTGAAACAGGTGTGTTTACTTACACTGTAGAAACTTTTTCAACAGATAATAGTTGTAGCCAGGCAATTGAAACCGGAACAATTACGATTACAGAAAATGAAATAAATATAGTTTCTGGAACACCAGATCAAACAGTGTGTATTGATACGGCTATTGAGGCTATTACATATAATATAACAACGGTTCCATCAACTGTAACCACTGCATCATTAGTATTGAATGGTACATTGCCAGAAGGTGTTACTTTTGATACTGCAACAGGTATTTTATCAGGAACACCAATTGAAGGTGGTACGTTCTCATATAGTATAGAAGCTTCAACAAGTTGTGCTGCACCAATTACAGGTGAAATAGTTGTGAATACTAATTTACCAATAGTTCTTATTCAGAATGGATTAGATACTATTGAAGTTTGTGAAGGAAGTGAAATTTCGCTTACTGCAACTGGTGCTGATAGTTACGAATGGTATGAGTTAAACTCAGCTGGAGTACCAGTTTCATTGGCAACAACTGATGTTTATACATATAGTCCAACTGCTAATCAAACCTTGTATGTAATTGGAACATCCACTAGTGGTTGTTCAAATACAGCAGAAATAAATGTGATTCTAAAACCTGCAATTTCAGCAACTATAACAGGTTTAAATACGTTTGAAGTTTGTAAAGATGAAACAGCACCAAGCATAACATTTACTGCAACAAATGGTATTGCTCCTTATACATTTACTTATACTGTTAATGGTATAACGAATACAATTTCTAGTATTAATAATAGTGATAGTGTTGTAATAACGATACCAACTACTACAGCTGGTAATTTCGATATTAAATTAGTTAATGTAGAAGATAGTGGAAGTGCAAATTGTAATCCACCTACGCTTTTAGAGCCTACAACAGCAGAAGTTTCAGTTGTAGATTCGAGTATATATCCTGTAGCAAATGCTGAAATTTATCAAACAATTTGTGAAGGTGAAGCTATTTCAAATATTAGTTTTAATATTCAAGGAGATGCAACAAACGCTTATGTAGAAGGTTTACCATCTGGTGTTATTAGTTCATTTACAGCAAATGTATTAACTATTTCAGGAACGCCAACAGTAACTGGTAACTATACTTATACAGTTGTTTCTTCTGGACTTTCTACTTCTTGTAATTCAACATTTAGTGGAACAATTGATATTAATGAAAATGATAAAATAACAGCAGTTTCTGAGGATACTATTGATCAAACAATTTGTCCTAATGAATCCATTCAACCAATATTATTTGAATTGAGTGGTAGTGCAACAGGTGTAAATATTACAGGGTTACCTTCTGGAATTATATGGAATATAGACGCTGGTATTGTAACTATTTCAGGAACAAACAATGGAGCAGTTGGTGCTTATACTTATACTATAGAAACACAAGGTATTTGTTCAGGTACTTCAACAACGGGAGTTATAACTATTACAGCTCCAGATAGTGTAGCATTAACAAATGGTAGTACAGATGAAATTGTTTGTGTAAATAGTAGCTTAACAAGTGCTATTCAGTACCAAGGAACAGCTGGTTTAACATTACAACTTAATGGAGTTTTACCTCCTGGGGTTTCATTTATTGCTGACCCTGTAACTGGTAGTGCTGTTATAGATGGAACACCAACACTTGTTGGAACATATAATTATAGTATTACATCAGATTCTAATTGTAGTGAAATAATTGAAGGAAGTATTGTAGTAGAAGATAATGCATTTATAGATTTAAATAGCGGATCTATAAATCAAGTTATTTGTGTGGGATCTCCAATGGAAACATTAAGATATGAATTACCTTTAAGTGTATTACAGTCTGATGTAACATTTACAACTCCTTTACCTTTAGGAATTAATTATTTGGTAAAAGACGGTGAGCTAATTCTTTCTGGAACACCAACTAATGTATTAGCAGAAACTACTTTTGAAATAACTGTTACTAGTAAATGTGGAAATACTTCAACGGAGTTTAATTTAACTATTGAAGAAACTCCAGAAATTACATTAGTAGCAAATTCAGGAACAGTTACCCAATCTGTTTGTCAAAATAAAGCAATAGATCCAATTCAATTTACGGTTAGCCCTATTGGTACAACAATAGATTTAAGTTTATTACCAAGTTATATTACGGCAACTGAAATTAATGCAAGTACTGGATTATGGGAATTAACCGGAGCGCCATTAAGTACAGGAGTCTTTAATTTTGAAATTCAAACTATAGGAAATTCAAATTGTAGTGCAAGTTTACAAATTCAAATTGAAAATTTATATGCAGGAGTAAATGCTGTGTTGGCTACAAATAGTGGTTCAGAAAATCAAACCATATGTTCGTTTAACGATTCAATAGAAGCTATTGTTTATACTATTACAGGAACTATTCCAGATCCAAGTATTATTACTGTTAATGGTTTGCCAAGCGGAATAAGTTATACAAAAACTACAACTGCAACAGGAATGATAGTAACCATAAGCGGACAAGCAACTGCTACAGGAGTTTACGAATATGAGTTGGTATACGATAATTGTGGAGCAATTAGAACTGGTAGTATAGAAGTTTCTTCACCTATATCATTAAATAGTACTGTAACTCAAATTTCTTGTACGGGTGATGATGCATCTATAGCTGTTGATATTTTTGGAGGTGTTCCTTATATTGATGCAAGTGGACAACCATTCTATAATGTTTCGTGGGAAGGTCCAAACGGATTTAAACAAAATCAAACCACAATAACGGGACTTCTACCAGGAGATTATGTTATTACAGTTGAAGATGCTTTAGGTTGTAATGCACAATCTGAAACCTTTACAATTGAATCTTTAGAGCCTTTATATGTAGAATTATTAAGTTCAACAGATATATCTGGTTGTGGTGATGAGAATGAATTAGGCTGTGCTAACCTAGATTATACTGGAGGAACAGGAATTTATACTTCTTTCTTATTAGAATATAAAAATCCTCAAAATCAGGTTTGGAAATCAATAACACCTAAAAATAATAACTATTATAATATTTGTGATTTAGAAGCCGGCTTGTATAGAGTTACAGTAACTGATAGTGGAGGTTGTACAACTGAACCTTTTACTTTTAGTATTGAAAATGGAAGTCAGTTTGCAATCGAAAACTTAGTATTTGATCAAGATTTATGTACTGGAGAAACAGGTATTATTTTAATGGAAGTAACTTCCAAAGATTCAAACCTTATATTTACGTATAATGGTGCTGCTGTTACAGTAGAAGATCTTGGAAATAATTTCTATGAACTTCAAATTAGTGCAGGACTTGTAACAACAGGTGTTGTTACCGTAACTAATTCAGATGGATGTTCAATATCTAGAGATATTACATTGGAAACAATGGAGCCAGATTTTGAATTTACTTCTATAGAATTTGAAAACTTTGGTTATTATGAAGTAAATTCAAGTATTGAGTTTACAAATTTAAACTTTGCAAATTCAACAATTTTTAACCCTAATGTTTATACTTATATAGAATGGGATTTTGATGATAATACACCGTTTAAAACTTTCTATTATCCAGATGATTTAGATGCAAATGAAAATGATGAAAATATAGAAACTGTTTTCCATACATATACAACGGATGGAATTTATGATGTTACTCTTACACTTTATAACAGTGCTGGTTGTGCAACATCTATAACCAAAACCATTGTAGTAGGTAAAGGAGCATCAGTAATTTTACCAACAGTATTTTCTCCTAATGGCGATGGTGTTAACGATATGTACAGACCATTGTTTAGAGGTATTACAGAAATATCTATGTATATTTATGATAGTTGGGGTAACCTAGCTTATGAGTTTACCTCAGATGATGCAACATCACTTCAAAATGATGCTAATTGGGGTTGGGATGGTATTGAGCCTGTAAATTCGGAACCTAAAAATGGTAATTATAGGTGTTATATTGTCGCAAAAACGCTGGATAACAAGGTTATTGAAAAGAGTGTTAGATTCTTAATAATACAATAATTATTTCTTAAATAAATAATAAAGACCCTAATGATGAATAAATATATATACAGTATTATAACTATCTTTTATATTAGTACAACTATGTATAGTCAAGAGTATATATACTCAAATCAAAATAAATTACTTGGAAGTTTAAACCCTAGTTTTTATGGGTTCGATGAGGTACCTCATATTGGTGTTTCTTATGCAACTCAAAAAGTATTAAATAATGATAGTAATATTGAAAATAGTTATGCTTATGGTTCAACTTTTTTTGAAGATTATAATTTCTCTTTAGCTTTAGATGTAAATCTTTTTAAAATTTCTACATTAGGTTATACTTCAACACAAGCAAATTTGCATTATATATACAAAACTAATTTATCGTACGAATGGGTTTTAAATACATCACTTTCATTAGGCTATGGAAATAATAAATTAGATTTTTCTTCACTGGTTTTTGAAGATCAGGTAGATATTTTAACAGGGAATGTTTCTGGATTTTCAATAGATCCAGTAAATGTGAATAATAGAGTAAGTTATTTCGATTTAGGTGCAGGTGCGCATATACATAATAGTAGAAATATGTTTTTTGGATTAAATTTAAAACATTTAAATCAACCCAATATTTCTTTAAATGATGAAGCTGATGATAATAAAGAACTTTTAATTTCTTTACAAGGAGCTTACGAAATTGATTTAAATCCTTTTAGAAGAGACTTTTTACCACGAAATTCATTTTTGTTTTTATATGGATCTGCTACCCTACAAGGAGCAAAGTCTAGATTTGATTTTTACCAAGAAGCCATTTTCGATGATTTTTCATTGGGTATAAATCAACATGTTAATAATTATGAAGGTGCTTCATTAACTTCTTTTGGGGCTTCAGCAAGTGTTTTTCTAGATCAAATGGAAATAGGAGCTAATTATTCTTTTGAAATAAGTAGTAAACAACTAACAGGTATTGCTTATAATTATTTTGAAATCTTTATTTCTTTTGATTTCTTTGAACTGAGACAGCGTAGAAGAGGAAATAACAGTAGGTTTTATAGTTTTTATTAGAACCTTAACCGATAAGCTTAGAAAAGCAATAAAATGTTTTAAAAACGGTGTAAAACTAAAATGTATAAATTGATTTTATGGGAGTAAATTGAGCTAGTATTTCTTTATTCCCATTTGTAAAAAATAGATGTGTTACAGTATTTGAATTTTTGATATTTAATATATTATTTTTTTCTAATATATTTTTAGTTTGTTTTGCAACTGCTTTTCCAGAGTCAATTATATTTACATTTGACCCAATAATTTTTTTAATTTTTGGAATTAAGTAGGGGTAATGTGTGCATCCTAAAACTAAATGGTCAATATTAAATTTTAGCATTGGTTTTAAATAGGTTTCAAGTAATTGATTAATTTCTGGAGTATCTATTTTACCAGATTCAATTAATGAAACTAAACCAGCACCTTCTTGTTCTATTATCGTCAATTTTTTGGTGTATTCTTTAGCCTTTTTTTCAAATAATTTACTAGATAAAGTACCTTTAGTGGCTAAAATACCAATGGCTCCAGTTTTGCTGTACAAAGCAGCTGGCTTTATTGCAGGTTCTATGCCTATAAATGGAATTTTATAGTGTTTTCTTAAATAATCTATAGCATTTGTAGTTGCAGTATTACAAGCAATAATAATAAGCTTACAGCCTTTAGAAATTAAAAATTCTGTATTTTTTATAGCTAAAGAAAGAATTTCTTCGGAAGTTTTTTCTCCATAAGGAGCATTTTTACTATCGGCCAAGTAAATAGTATTTTCATAGGGTAGTAGTGCTATAACCTCTTTCCAAATTGAAGTACCACCAATACCAGAATCAAATAAGCCAATAGGTTGTTTATTCACATTAAAAAAATTAAATGATGAAGTGAATTATAAATGTACAAAAAAGCTGTCTAAAAAGTGAAATTTTCGTTTACCTGTATGTATTCAGGTCTCAATAAAGAGTTTCTAAACCAAGTTCAGAATAACGTATTTCAAGTCTTTCTAGACAGCCTATTAAATTATAGGTAATTTTTTTATTGAATACCTAATTTAGCTTTTACTGCAGGTAATAAATCTGTACCATTAGCAACAATAATACTAGAAGCATCTAAAACATATGTAAAACCTTGTTCGTTAGCTACATCTTCAATTGCTTTTCTAGCTTTTTCTAAAATTGGTTTTAATTTATCATCTCTTTTTTTTGCAATATCTTGTTGTGCAATTTGAGAAGCTTGGTATAAGTTTTGTCTATCTTGTTGAACTTCTACACTTCTTTGTTGATTTACTTCATCAGTTTGAGAAGCTACTTCAGCTTCATATTTTTTTAATTTAGCTTCAAGTTTATCATTTTCTGCTTTTAATTCAGATTCATAAGTTTTACTTAATTTTTCTAAATCTGCATTCAAAGTTTTAGTTTCTGGCATAAGACTTAATAATAAATCAGTACTTATGTGTCCTACTTTAGTTTGAGCTTGAACCGAGTTAAACCCTAAAGTAATTACGGCAATTAATAATAAAGTTCTAAATTGTTTCATTTTATTCTTGTTGTTTAAATTAATTTTCTTGTTTTTCTTGTTCTTTTGCTTTTTTTGCGTCTTCAATATCTTGAATTCTTTTTAATCTTTTGGCTTCTATAGCTTTTTTTAGTTCTTCTCTTTTTTGCAATTGTAAAGCTCTTTTTTCTTCAATCTTTTTTTGAAGTGCTGCTTTTTTAGCTTCTTTTTCAGTTAATTCTTTTTCAACTTCTTCAACTTCTTGATTGTCAGTTTCAGTGTTTACAATATTACTGTCAATACCTTGTTGTTTTTGTTTAACAGCTTCTATTTTTTTCTCTCTAGTAATACTATTTATAACCAATTCACTAATATCATATTGTTTATTTGTATATAACATTATTAAATCTGTTGATTTATCTAAAACAAAATCATATTTTCTTTTAACTGCAATATCTTGAATTGCGTTGTAAACTAAATCTTGAATTGGTTGCACCAATTGTTGTCTTAATAAAAATAAATCTCCTTCAACTCCAAAATAGGAATCTTGTAATTTTTTTAACTCTAAAGTTTTAATTTGGATATCTTCTTCTTTATCTAAAATTAACTCTTTAGTCATTAAAGCTTTTTCAATATTTAATTCATTTTTTAAAGCATCAATTTCTGTTTGCTTTTTTTCAATATTTTGTTGCCATGTTAAGGCTTTTGAATTTAATTTAGATTGCGCTTCACTATATTCTGGAATATTTTGTAAAATATACTCCATATCTATATATCCAATTCTTTGAGCTTTTTGAGCAATTGCAGAAACCCCTATAATTAAAAATGCAAATAAAAGAACTTTTTTTGTCATAACTAATAAGTATTTAGAAAAAACCGTGCCAATTTATAATTCATTTACAAATATAAGAGATTTAGTTTAGAATTGCTGTCCTATTATAAAGTGTGTTTGCCAACCCGATTTTTCTGTTCCTCCAGGAAGTGGATCGAAACCGTGTGCAAAGTCAATACCAAGCAATCCAAAGGCTGGCATAAAAATTCTTAAACCTACACCCGCAGATCTTTTTAGTTGGAAAGGATTAAATTCTTTAAAGCCATCGTAAGAGTTACCGGCTTCTAAAAATCCTAGTGCGTATATAGATGCAGAAGGTTTTAGAGTTATTGGGTATCTAACTTCCATTTGGAATTTATTATAAATTGTTCCACCTGCAATAGAAGATAGTTGTCCGTTTTCATAACCTCTTAAAGCAATTGTTTCTCTACCATCTAATTGGTATGATGCCATTCCATCTCCACCCACAAAATAACGCTCAAAAGGTGAATCTCCAACTTCATCGTTGTAGTTTCCTAAAAATCCAAATTCTATATTAGACATTAATACAACATCTTTAGTTAAAGAAGTATACCATTTTCCTTTAAAAAAGGCTTTGTAGTATTCTAACCATTTGTATTTCTCTGCTAATTCCATAGAATCGTAATCTTTATCATTTAATAAAGAGTATGGAATTGTTAATTTTGCTCCTATGGCAAATTCTGAACCTCCTTTTGGAAATATTGGGTTTGGTCCTGCAGAATTTCTACCAAGAGTAATATTGTAAGCTAAATTATTTAAATTACCATTACTTAAAGTAAGGTTACCAATGCTCATTCCGTAATCTTTAAGGTCATATAATTGGTAGCTAATACTTTGCGATAGTGTAAAATAATCATCTGGCCATTTTAAACGTTGCCCTAAACCAACTGTTGCTCCAACAATATTTAAACGTTGATCTTTATCAACATCATTAGAGTAATAATCGTATCTAAATTGTTTAGAATTATAAACAGAAAAAGATAGTGATCTCGGCTTTTTACCACCTAACCAAGGTTCTGTAAAAGAAAAACTAGAAGTTGTATAGTATCTACTTTTTTGTAAACGTAATGATAGTGTTTGTCCGTCTCCCATTGGAAGCGGTTTATATGCTTTTTTATTGAAAATATTACGTGTTGAAAAGTTATTGAATGAAAGCCCTAAGGTTCCAATAAAAGAGCCACCACCGTAACCACCTTGTAATTCTATTTGACTAGAACCTTTTTCGGCAACTGTATAATCTATATCTACAGTTTTGTCTGTATGGTTTGGAGAAATATCTGGAGTAATTGCCTCGGCATCAAAAAAGCCTAATTGACCAATTTCTCTAATAGTTCTAATAATATCAGCTTTACTATATAAATATCCAGGTTTTGTACTTATTTCTCTAAAAATTACGTGGTCGTTTGTTCTATCGTTACCGTTAACTGTTACTTTGTTAATTTTTGTAATTTGGTCTTCGTAAATTCTAATTTCTACATCAATAGAATCGTTGTTTACTCTTGTTTCAACAGGCATTACACGCGAAAATAAATATCCGTTATTTTGGTATTCTGTAGCAATGTCTTGAGAGTCTGGAGAGCCATCACCTGTAACACGTTCTTTTAATAACTTACCATTGTAAGTATCTCCTTTTTCAATTCTTAAAACACGTTGTAATTGTGCATCTGTGTATTTACTGTTCCCAATAAATTTAATATCTCCAAAAATATATTTTTTACCTTCTTCAATTTTAAGGTTTAGGTTTAATGTATTATCATCGTTCCAAGTAAGTGAGTGGTCTAAAATTCTAGCATCTCTATGTCCTCTTTCGCTGTAGGTATTTATAATGTTTTCTAAATCTTCTTTAAAATCGGCATCTATATATTTAGATCCTTTCCAAAATCTACCAAGCATTTTCTTTTTGGTATTTTTCATTGCTTTTCTAAGCTTTTTATCACTTAAAGCTTCATTACCTTCAAAATTAATGTTCTTAATTTTTACTTTTTCACCCTTGTCAATATGAACCAACATATTAACTATGTTTACATCTGATGTGTCTTTTTTTGTATCTAAAGAAACTTTGGTTTTTAAGAATCCTTTTTCTTGGTATTTCTTTTTAAAATAATTTGTTGTGGTAACCAATAAGTTGTCTGTTACCATAGCACCTCTTTTTAATTCGGCATCTTTTTGTAGTTCTTTTGCTTTATTAGTTTTTACACCAGTAATTGTAATATTGTTAAGTTGTGGTAGTTCTTCAACTTCAAATTCTAAATATACGGTGGTTCCGTCTATTTTTGAAACATATACTTCAACATTGCTAAACTGTTTTGTTTCGTATAGTTTTTTTATGGCACTTGTTAATTTATCTCCAGGAAGTTTAATTTCTTGACCTACTTTTAATCCAGTGAAAACTTTTACGGTTTGTTCTTCAAATTTTTGAAGCCCTTTAACAGTGATTCCTCCTAGTTCATAAGAACTATCTTTTACATAATTTGTGTTCGATGTATCAGTAGAAGTGGTGTCTTTTTTAATAGTGCTATTTGTAATTTCACTATTTTTTGTTTCAACATTTTTAGCGTTAACATTTTGTTCTTCTTGCGCACTTAGCGAGTTTAAACTTAAAATAACGGTAAAAAGTAAAAGGGCTATTTTTAAATTATTCATTTATTTTTATAATTTGTTCACTGGTTTTTCCAAACCTTCGTTCTCTATTTTGATATTCTATAACTGCATTAAACAGATTTTCTTTTTTAAAATCAGGCCAAAGTGTATTTGTAAAATACAGTTCGGCGTATGCTATTTGCCATAATAAAAAATTGCTAATTCTTTTTTCTCCACTTGTTCTTATTAAAAAGTCAACATCAGGCAAAGAAAACGTATATAAATGATTATTTATAATATTTTCGTCAATTTCTTCAATAGCAAGTTCATTATTAACAACTTTTTTTGATATATTTTTGATAACATTAACAATTTCATCCCTTGATCCATAGCTTAAGGCTAAGGTTAAGGTTAAGGCAGTGTTGTTTTTGGTTTTTTCTATTACTTCAGTTAGCTCTTTTTGAGCATTTCCTGGTAAATCATTTAAATTACCAATAGTGTTTAATTTGATATTGTTTTTTTGAAGTATTTTTAATTCTTTTTTTAGTGAAGAAACCAATAAAGCCATTAATGTTTTTACTTCTAATTTTGGACGTTTCCAGTTTTCGGTAGAAAAGGCGTATAAAGTTAAATATTTAACACCTATTTCTCCACAAGCTTCTATAGTTTCTCGTACAGAATTTACACCATTTTTATGTCCAAAAACGCGCGGTTTATTTTTAAGTTTTGCCCATCTGCCGTTACCATCCATAATTATAGCTACATGCTCTGGGACTTTATTTTTTAATATGTTGTTTTTTAATGCTTCCATTAATATTAATAGGGTGTTGCGTAACAAGGTGGTCTTCCAAAAGTATACACTAAATTAATACCACTAAAAATATACCAGTCATTACTATCTGGATTTCCAAATTGCAATGATTTTATTTCATTATTATTATAATCTATATTATCTACAAAAGTATAACGAGCTCTTAATTCTATAGCCATTGCAAAATCTCCAAATAATTTTGTTTTATAGCCAACTCCAAAAGGAATAGCGAAAGAGGTGTTTGAATCATATTCATAATTAGAATCATCAGTGCCATCTACTATTGTTTTGTAGTTAAAAGCAGCAATTTCAACTAATAAATAAGGCGTTTTAGTTTTTTTAAAATCGTCTAAATTATATTCGAAATAGTTGAATTCTAGTCCTATTGCTAGTTCTTTTACGCTATTTGTAAATTTAATACCTCTGTTGTAACGTGCTATGTTAGAGGAATTTTTATCGTTGGCTTCTAGTTGCGAAAAAGTAAAAGTACCTCTGTAGGAAATTCGTGGGTTTACATTCCATTTATAAATTAAACCACCCATTAACTTATTTGGATTGATGTATTTTTCAGATCCTATATCTCCAATATAATTACTTCCACCAGCCATTATCCCAATTTCATGAATTTGAGAAATGGAAGTTGTTGTGATACAGATAAATGTAATAAGTAAAATATTATGTTTCATAATATAAAATAGCGTGCAAATATAAATAAATATACTTGCTTTTAGAAGTTTAACAATGTCTTTTTTGATAAACTGTTTATACTTAAAAATATTGTTGAAGTTTATACCTTACTTAAGAAATAATATTTAACTCAATAAAAACACATACATTGTTTATTCTTTAATTTTGAATAGTAAATGTAATTTTTAGACGTTATTAAGTCACCTTTAAAAATAAAGGAAAGGTTTTGTGTATATAAGGTTAATTAACTGATAAAGTGTAAAGTATTCTCTAATTTTGGTAAAAAATTTAAATTTGTTTTTTAAATATTATTAATATTTATTCGCTAAAAACGAGTGTTTAATATCTTAAAGTTTTTAGAAATAATTTTTTAGATGCCAATTAGGTATACATAGAAGAATTAATTCCTAGTATCTTGTCCCCAAAGTAGTTTTTCTCTAAGGGTTTTAATAAATGTTTGATCTTTAAACTGTACTACTTTTAAGTTAAAATTTGCCTTTTTAACCGTTATTTCGGTATTGTTGTCTATGGTTTTAATTCTAGAATCTAAAGATAAAAAGAAATGATCTTCTCTTCCGCTAACTGTAAATGTTATTTTTGTATCATCTGGTATAACTAAAGGTCTTGCATTTAAATTGTGTGGTGCAATTGGTGTAAGTACAAAACTTTTGGCTTGCGGTGTTATAATTGGTCCACCACAACTTAATGAATACCCAGTAGAACCTGTAGGTGTTGCAATAATTAATCCATCTGCCCAATAAGAGTTTAAAAACTCATCATCTAAATACGTTTTAATAGTAATCATAGAAGCGGTATTTTTTCTGTTTACTGAAACTTCATTTAAAGCAAAATTTAACGTATTTAAACCATCTACTTCGGGAAATGTTGTAATGCTTAATAGAGAACGTTCTTTTAATTTGTACTCTTTTTTTAGAAGTAAATTTACCGCATTTAAGATATTTTCTTTTTGTACGGTTGCCAAAAACCCTAATCTACCTGTATTTATACCAACAATTGGAATATTTGAGGCTCTTATAAAAGTAACAGCTCTTAAAATTGTTCCATCTCCACCAATGGTAAACATAAAATTAAATGTGTTGTCTAATTCTTTATAAGATGTAAAAGTTTTATACTTTTTTATGTTCAGATGTTTTTTAAGGGATTTGTAATATTTTAATTCAATTACAAAATCTATATTATTAGAGGTTAATATTTGAAATAAATTCTCTACATAAGTACTATCTTCAATTTTAAAATACTGACCGTAAATTGCTACTTTCATTCTTAAATATTTAAGTATTTTTGTAAGTAATCTGACCTTTCTTTAAGTTCCTCTAAATAAAAATCTTCTTTATGTTTTGATAAAACTGTGTAATTATAGCGTCTAAATGCTTGTATAATTTCATTAATATCTTGTGCGCTAAATTTAAGTGTAATTTTAACAAATGCACCCGATGTTTCTGAAATAAAGAGACCAGATATTTTACCATTATTAGTTTCTACAATTTGTGAAACTTGAGTAAATGAAAAATCTTGAATTTCTTTTTCTAATTGCAATACAACACCTTCGTTATTTAAAAAAGGTGTTTGGTTGTAAACATGTAAAATGTCTATTAAATCTAAATAACCTATGTAAGTATGGTCTTTTTTAATTACAGGAACTATATTTGCTTCGTTTGCCGCAAAAGCTTTAATAATTTCTAGTAAATTTTCTGATTGTTCAACAAAAAATAAATTTATTAAATAGCTAAAATCTTCTAATTTTTTTTCGTTGGCATCAACTTCATCAATATCAATTTTAGAAATTAAACCAATAAGTTCATTATTATTTACAATTGGAAAATGAGAAAAAGCAGTTTCTTTAAAAAATAATTTTACAGCTTCTACCTTGCTTTCAAGTGTAAAAGGTTTAATTTTTTTTAGTATAAAAGGGGCCGTTTCCATATTGTGTTTGCTATTATTATACAAATAAATCAAAAATAAATCCAAAAATACATTCTTATACCAAATTAATTTAAAATTAGGTGTAAATTAAATGTTATGCCAGTATTTTAAAATACCAAACAATAACAATTTATTTAAGTGTAACATTTTAAGGTTTAATAGCTATTAGTTTGTAAATTTGCTTTGCTTTTTAATTTTAAAGATTTTAGCAATGACAAAATTAAGTGTAAACGTAAACAAAATTGCAACTTTACGTAATTCTAGAGGTGGAGATTTTCCAAATGTAGTAAAAGTATCATCTGATATTCAAGATTTTGGAGCAGAGGGGATTACAATTCATCCAAGGCCAGATGAGCGTCATATTCGTTATAAAGATGCGTACGATTTAAAAGAAATTGTAACTACCGAATTTAATATTGAAGGAAATCCAATTAAGAAATTTATGGATATGGTATTGGAAATTCGTCCAACACAAGTTACTTTAGTGCCAGATGCAGTAGATGCTGTAACTTCTAATGCTGGTTGGGATACCATTAAACATCAAGATTTTTTACAAGAAGTTATTTCAGAATTTAAATCTAAAGGGATTAGAACTTCTGTTTTTATAGATACAGATTTCAAATTAATTGAGGCTGCCGCAAAAACTGGAGCAGATAGAATTGAATTGTATACCGAAGATTTTGCTACGCAATATGAATTAGGAAATAAAGATGCCATAATTCCATATACTAAAAGTGCAGAACTAGCTACTGAACTTGGCTTAGGAATTAATGCTGGACACGATTTAAGTTTAAATAATATTAAATATTTTGCTGAAAATATACCTAATCTATTAGAGGTTTCTATAGGTCATGCATTAATTACCGAATCACTTTATTTGGGATTGGAAAATGTTATAAATATGTATAAGTATAAGTTAAAAGTTTAAAGGCAGGCGTTAATTTAAAAGTTAATAATTAAAAACGAAAAATGAACATGATATTACATTCAAAAATATTAGGAGAAGGAACTCCTTTACTTATTTTGCATGGGTATTTTGGAATGGGTGACAACTGGAAATCTTTGGCAAATTTGTTTTCTAAAGATTATGAAGTTCATTTAATAGATCAACGTAATCATGGAAGAAGTTTTCATACGGATGATTTTGATTATGAGTTGTTGGTAGAAGATTTGTACAACTATATTCAACATTTTAATTTAGATAAAGTTTGTTTATTAGGCCATTCAATGGGAGGGAAGGTAGCAATGCTTTTTGCGGTTACTTACCCAGATTTTGTAAGTAAATTAATAGTTGCAGATATAAGTCCAAGATATTATAAGCCGCATCATCAACCTATTTTGGCTGCATTAAATGCTGTAAATTTTGAAATTCAAAATACAAGAAAAGAAGTAGAAGATGTTTTGAAAATATATATTCAAGATACTGGAATTCTTCAATTTATGCTTAAAAATGTTCATCGTAAAACAAAAGATCAATTGGGTTTTAGGTTTAATTTACATAGTTTAACTGAAAATAACGATGAAGTTGGCGCTGCTTTACCATCATTTACACATTTTGAAGGTGAAACCTTATTTTTAAAAGGAGAAAAATCTGATTATATTACCGAAAATGAAGTAGGTTTAATTGAAGCTCATTTTCCAAATTCAAAAATTGTAACTGTCAAAAATGCAGGACATTGGCTACACGCAGAAAATCCTAAGCAATTTTATAGTGAAGTTGTCAGCTTTTTAAGCTAATTCAGTAATTGGCACAATTATAGTTAAATTTATAGTTCATTATAAAATAGTTATAAATATGAAATTAATTTTAAGAATACTTTTAACTGCAATTGCTGTTGTAGTTTTAGCAAGCTTTTTACCAGGCGTTCAAATACAAGGATATACAAGTGCAATAGTAGTAGCTGTAGTTTTAGGATTATTACGCGTAACAGTAAAACCATTATTAATATTTTTTACATTACCCGCTACCATTGTAACACTCGGACTCTTTTTATTGGTAATAAATGCAGTAATTATTTTACTAGCAGATTATTTTGTAAGCGGATTTTCGGTTTCAGGATTTTGGATAGCATTATTATTTAGTGTGCTATTATCAATATTCCAATCGGTATTGTACTCTTTTTTAGAAGAAGATAAACAAAAATAGTTGAATTTGAACGGGTTAAATATTTGTCAAGTAAGCAAAAAGTAGTACTTTTGCACCCAATTTTGAATGATTTTAGATAAAAACAACATAAAATGAATATTACAAAAGAAAGTGTTGATGCATTAAATGCAGTAGTAAAGGTTGAAATTTCAGCTGCTGATTACCAAGATAAAGTAGAAAAGATTTTACAAGATTACCGTCAAAAAGCTGACATTCCAGGATTTAGAAAAGGTCATGTGCCAATGGGAATGGTAAAAAAACAATATGGAAAATCTGTAATGATTGATGAGGTTAATAAATTACTTCAAGAATCTTTAAACAATTATTTAGTTGAAGAAAAATTAGATATTTTAGGAAATCCATTACCTAAAATGCAAGAAGATTTTAATTGGGATAAAGAAGACTATTCATTCGAATTTGAATTAGGTTTGGCTCCTGAATTTGATGTGGATTTAGAAGCAAAAAATAAAATTACACAATACAATATTGTTGCAGATAATGAATTGTTAGATAAAGAAGTTGAAAATATCCAAAAACGTTTTGGAAAAATTATTCCTAAAGAAGTAGTAGAAGAAGGTGTTAATATTGCAGGTACTTTTGCTAATGAAGATAAAGGAATTGATAAAAAATCTACAATTGAATTAGCTTCAATTAAAGGAAAAGTAAATCAAAAGAAATTTATAGGTGCTAAAGTTGGAGATGTTATTGAAGTAAAATCAAAAGGTTTATTTGATGATGAGCATAAATTAATGGGTGCTTTAGGTGTTGGTCACGATGAAATTCACGATTTAGATATTCCATTAACATTTACTATTGAAGAAATTAATGTAACTGAACTTGCTGAAGTTAATCAAGAATTATTTGATAAAGTTTTTGGACCAGATGTTGTAAAATCTGAAGAAGAACTTAGAGAAAAAATAAAAGAAGATGCTGAAAAGCAATTCCAAACACAAGCAGATCAACAATTATTAAATGCAGTAACAGAATATTTAGTAGAAAATACTAAATTCGATTTACCTGCAGAATTTTTGAAAAAATGGTTAGCTGTTGCTGGTGAAAAACCAATTTCTGCTGAACAGGCTGCTGAAGAATACGAAAAATCTGAAAAAGGTTTACGTTACCAATTAATTGAAGGAAAAGTATTAAAAGATAACGATATAAAACTTGATTTTGAAGAGTTAAAAGACTTTACTAAAGGTTTTGTAAAAGCGCAAATGGCTCAATACGGACAATTAAATCCAGAAGAAAAAGAATTGGATGATATTGTACAACGTGTATTAAGTAATCAAGATGAAGCTAAACGTTTACAAGAACAATTAGTAAGTCAAAAATTATTAGCTTTCTATAAAGAAAAAATTACTTTCAAAGTAAAAGAAATGAATTACGAAGACTTTGTAAAAGAAGTTTACAAATAGAAAATTTTAAATAAATTTTAAAAACTCCTTAAAGCAATTTAAGGAGTTTTTTTGTGGCTTAAAAATTAATAAAGACGTTTTAGAAAGTTTATAAGACACGTAATTGCTAGGCACGAAACCAACCTGTCCGTCATTGCGAGAAGTGTTTGTAATGCAATGAAAAACACGGCGAAGCAATCTCATAAATAATAGATACAATTATATTTTTAGTTTCAAATAAACAGATTGCCGCAGTCGTGCCTCCTTCGCAATGACGTTAAATGTCAAATCTACAATTCTTTAGAAAATTCTAATTTAGGTAATACTGCCATCTTTTTATTTTGAATAGATTGCATTTTACATAAAATTTTGTCGAGCATTTTTACAGCTTTTTCAATATATATGCCTTTATTTAACATTGCGCAAGAAACACGTTGAGACATTGCAGCATCAGTAATTTCAGCTCTCGTAGGAATTCCTTTTTTTGCTAAATTTTCCAATACTTGAGTTGCCCAAATATCGGGTATATGGGCAGCTTCACAAATATGAATTATCTCTTCTTGAATAACTGCAAAATTTTTCCATCCCGTTTCAATAGCCAAATCTCCACGAGCAATCATAACTCCAATTGGATAATTTTCCATTGCTTTTAATAAAATACTTGGCAAATTTCTAAAGGCTTTTTTGGTTTCAATTTTTAATACAATACTTAAATCAGCATTCAGTTTTTTAAATTCATTTAGTAGATCTTCAACGTCGTTTTTAGAGTTTACAAAAGAAAAATTTACGGCATCAGCATTTTTAGCAACAAACTTTAAGTCTTCTTTATCTTTTTCGGTTAAACCATTAATTCCTAAGTCGCTATTCGGAAGGTTAATTCCTTTATCCGCTTTAAGTTTACTTCCATTTTTTTTGGCATTGGTGATTTTTACCAATAAAAAATCTGAAGCAACTTCTTTTATAATACCTTCAATTTTACCATCGTCAAAATAAATTAATTCGCCTTTTTTTACTTCAGAAAACAGTTGAGGTAATGTGCACGAAATATGTGGATATTCAATTAAATTTCCAGCTTCATCATATTTTGTAGGTTCTCCTAAAATTGGTGCTTTATTTAATTTTAAAGTATCGCCTTCAAATAAAAAAATAACTTCTTCTAAGGGTAATATTTCGTGAACGGTATGTATTTCTGAAGTCGATTTTTTCTCCAAAAACACTGTTAATTGTGTGCCAGTAGTAACAAAAGCAGAATCTGAACAAGAAGCCCATCTTCCATAACCTTCTTTGCTTTCAATGGTGATTTTACATTTTTTACCTCTAGAATCTAAAAAAGTAACATAAGAGCCTTTTCGGGTTTTTTGCAACCATTTTTTATTTACGGGAATAATAGCATCAACTTCAGCGTTTTCTGGTGGAAGCATTCCAAAAGGCGCTAGCCATACTTTTGCAGGCACTATAACTTGGCCTAAAGTGTTTCGTTTTGGTTTTATATGAATTACTTTGTAACCAGGTTTCATTTTGCCAGTTCTTAATTTTGGACCACCTAAATCCATAAATATTTTACAAGTTGGATTTGCTTGTTTTGTGTTAGCAATAATTTTGCTCCAAACTGGTTCAGAATCGTGGGCGCAATTAATACGGGCAGCATCCATTCCTAGAGCTGTAAGGTTTTTTGCAAAGTCTTTATCTTCTGAAGCAAGAGTAGGTTGGGTTACTAAAATACGCGTGTTACGGTTTCTATCTATTTTACCAAATAAAGCATTTACGTGTTTTTTTATTAATTTTTTGCTTTCACTTTTTGTTAAAAATCCAGAAGTTTTTTCAGTCTTATGGTTGTTTAATAAATGATTTATGATTGTTTTATAAACAAGTAAGTTGTGTAAAACACTGCTTTCTGAGCTTGATGTATTTGGCAATCCAATTTTACTTAATTTATCTTGAAAAACAGCATTATCAAAACTTCTAAGTGCTAAGTAGTGAATTAAGTTTTTAGCACTTTCCGTATAATTTGGATGTACACCTAAAATTTGGTTTTTATACCTATTCTCATATTCTAAGATTTTTTCTAAAATTAAATCTATTTGAATACGTATTTCTTCTAGTTTTTCGGTTTCAAAAAGCATACTTAAAAATTTGAATTAAAAGTACTAATATTTAGTATAATTATTGCTAATTGAATGCCTAAAAAAATGATAATTGTTACTTGCGTTTCTGACCTCTAGTTTTAGGTTTCTTGTATTTTTTTGCTATTTCGCGTCTATAAGATCCGCCAAGATTTTTCTTGCTATTTTTTTCTTTTTTCTCGTGAAAAGCAGCACCACTTGGTTCTGTTATTGTCTTTTTTCTACTGCTCTTTTCTGGTTCAACTTTTGGTAGTTCTTCATCAATCAATCTGGTGGAAATTTCAATGGTTTCCGGTAAATCTTCAACATCAATTTCAGTATTCATCAACAATTCAATTTCACCTAAATATTCAGCTTCTTCTTCATTAAAAAATGAAATAGCAGTACCTTCTTGTTCCGCTCTACCAGTTCTACCAATTCGGTGCATATAATTTTCAGGTTCTTCAGGAATATTAAAATTAATTACGTGACTCACATCTGTGAAATCCAAACCTCGCGCAATAATATCACTTGCAATTAGCACATTAAAAAAACCTTTTTCAAAATTAGTTACTGCTCGTAAACGATAATTTTGGGTTTTATTAGAGTGAATTACATTTGTATCACCCGGAATTAAACCTTCTAATTCTTCGAATAAGATATTGGCTTGTTTCTTGTTTTTTACAAATACCAATACTTTTTTAAAAGTCTCTTTATCTTTTAGTAATTGCACTAAAAAGTTGACTTTTGTATAAAAATTTGGAACTGGATAAGCCAATTGTTTAATAGTATCTAAAGGACTTCCGCTTGCTGCAACTTCAATTTTTATAGGCGATTTAAAAAAGTCGTGGAGTAAATCGTTCACTTCTTTAGTTAAAGTTGCAGAGAATAAAATATTTTGTCTTTTTTTAGGTAATAAATCTAATAAAGTTATTAGTTGCGCTCTAAAACCTAGGTTCATCATTTCATCAACTTCATCAATTACCAATTTCTGAATTTGCTTTAACTTTAAAATACCATCCAAGGCTAAATCTAACAATCTTCCAGGAGTTGCAACTAAAATATCTTGACCTTGATACACAATTTGTTTTTGCTTATTTAAATTTGTACCTCCATAAACACCGGTAAAACGCACATTTATATAAGGTGTTAAATTTTCAATTTCTTGTATTACCTGAACTACCAATTCTCTAGTTGGCACTACAATTAAAACACGTGGATGTTTTTGCTCAGAATAGGTGAGTTGTTTTAAAATTGGTAATAAATAAGCGTAGGTTTTTCCGGTTCCGGTTTGTGCAATTCCAACTACATCTCTACTGCTCATAATTACATTAAAAGCTTTTTCTTGAATAGGTGTTGGTGTTTCAAAACCCATTTCAGTAAGGGCGTCGAGTAAAAAGCGGTTTAGATTTAAATCGGAAAAAGTCATTTTTTTAGTTTTTGCAAATATAAGTCTTAAATTATAGTTTAAAGTAAATCAATCTATTATTCACTATAACTTTTGAAAAACTTACATTTTTGCCCCTCTTTAAAGTTGAATTGTAGTTGTAAAATGTATAATTTACTATTCATTATCCATTTCAAACAATAAATTTACGTTGGGGTCGTATTTAATTTCTTTTACGTCTAAGGCTTTTGTTGTAACTACAAAAGGTTCTTTTTGAGTAGTAACTTCAACGGTTTTAATTTCTGAAGTTCCATCGGAATAAATAATTTCAAGATCTAACGGGAATTCAAAAGTAGTTTCTTGAAGTTGTTCTACCATAATTCTTAATTTATCGCCACCGTGAATCCAAGATGCTTTTATTTTTGGTTGCCCTGTTTTTTGAAGCCATTGTGTGAAAAATACATCTAAATTTTTTCCAGAAACTTGAGCCATTACATTTTTAAAATCGTTTGAAGAAGCGTTTTTAAATTTATAAAAATTGTAATAGGTTTTAATTCCTTTCCAAAAGTTTTCTTCACCAACTGTAGCTTTTAACATATGTAAAACCCAAGCTCCTTTTTGATATGAGTTCGGATTTAATAATTTTAAATAATCAGTTGTTTTAGTGTCAATAATAGGTGTTTGTTGCATTTTATAAAAGTTTAAAACTTTTTCGCGTTCTTCAGTTAAACGTTTTTTAAATGCAGTTTCACCATCGGCTTCTAAAATATATAAATTAGTAAAGTAGGTTGCAAAACCTTCACTTAACCATAAGTGAGACCATTCAATTTCTGTTGCAGAATTTCCAAACCATTGGTGTGCAATTTCGTGTGCTATTAAATCTTTATGTTCTTGGTTTCCGGTTACAGATTTTTCAAAATAAAATATATTACCGGCATTTTCCATACCTCCATAACGTGTTTTAGATTGCACGTTTGCTAATTTTTGAAATGGATAATCGCCAATTTTTTCAATAAAGAAATCTAAAATGTCTTTAGCAATAGCAAAATCGTTAAAACCAGCTGCTTTTGTTTGTGGATATACCCAAGTAGAAACAGGAATATTGTGTGTAATACCAGTGTTTTGAACTGCAAATTTAGCAATGCCAATTACCATTACTTTTGTTGGTAAAGGAACCTTAGTTTTGTAATGATATTGTTTTAAATTCTCGGTTAAATTTGTTTCTTCAACTTGGTAGCCATTGGCTATTACTTGGTAATGGTTTGGTGCTTTAATAAAATATTCAATTGTTGCTTTGTCTGAAGGATGATCTACACAAGGAAACCAATTATGCGCTCTATTTGGCCAATTATCACCAAAAAAAGTACGATCTCCATACATGTTTTCAGAAATAATTAAACCATCTTTAGGTATTCCACTATATTTAATTGTGTAAGTATATGGTAAACGAGGAAATACATGTTTTGCTTCAATTGCCAGTTTGTTGTTTTTCTGACTAAAGTCTACAACAATGTTATTTTGATAGACGCTATCTACTTGCATTCCAATTCCTGTAGAGTCTTTTGTAATTAAGTCCAATTCAAATAAATCTAAAGATCTTTTAAATTTTATAGAAACTTCCATTTCTGCGTCTATTACATCGGTAGAATCATTAACGGATAGTGTTAATTTATAATGTTGCACATCTATATTATTATATTGTGCATTGTTTGTTTGTGCAAAAAGTATATTACAGAATCCGAAAAAAAGAAAACTAATTTTAATAATAAATTTCATGTGGGTGTTTATTTTTTGAAGTTCAAATATACTTAAAAACAATACCATTTTAAATAAAAATGATGTTGAAAGTTTAAACAGTTAGGTTAATAATTGTAAAAATAAACTTTTAATCTAATGTTGTAAAGGTGTATAATTTTTAAAACCGGAAGTAGTTTTGTAATTTCAATAGGTGATTGTTTTTATGAGATAAACTTAATAAAAATAATCATTTTCTGTTAAAATACTGTTATATAAAGTCGTTCAAAATTTACTATTTGAGTCAGAGGCTTCATGTTTCATGAATACTTCTTATCTTTACCCCCATAATTTTATAAAACTATAAAATGGATTACGGAAAAGAATTTAAAAAGTTTGCGACTAAAGAACAAGGTATTAGTAGCACATATTACGATAAGATTGTTAGTAGTGTAACACCTTATATTATTGAAGAACGACAGTTAAACGTAGCACAAATGGATGTGTTTTCTCGTTTAATGATGGATAGAATTATATTTTTAGGTACTGGAATAGATGATAATGTTGCAAATATTATACAAGCACAATTATTATTTTTAGAAAGTGTAGATAATTCAAAAGATATCTCAATTTACATAAATTCTCCAGGTGGTGGAGTTTATGCTGGCTTAGGAATTTACGATACTATGCAATTTATAAAACCAGAAGTAGCTACAATTTGTACTGGAATGGCAGCTTCTATGGGAGCAGTTTTAATGTGTGCTGGAGAAAAAGGAAAACGTTCGGCTTTACCACATTCTCGTGTTATGATTCATCAACCTTTAGGTGGAGCGCAAGGTCAAGCAAGTGATATTGAAATTACAGCACGTGAAATTTTAAAATTAAAAGACGAATTGTATCAAATAATTTCAAAGCATTCTGGACAAACTATTGAAAAAGTTCACCACGATTCTGATAGAGATTATTGGATGAAAGCTGATGAAGCTAAAGCGTATGGAATGATTGATGAAATTTTAGAAAGAAAGTAAAAATACGAATATAAAGTATGGCAAAAGATGAAGTTTTAGAGTGTTCGTTTTGTGGTAGAAAAAAGCCAGAAACGGATTTGTTGATAGCGGGTTTAGATGCACATATTTGTGATAAATGCATTGAACAAGCTCATGGGATTGTAATGGAAGAAATGGCTGAAAACTCTTCTAATTCTCTTAATTCTGAATTGATTTTAAAAAAACCTTTAGAAATAAAGGAATTTATAGACCAATATATGATTGGTCAAGATCAAGCTAAGCGTGTAATGGCTGTGGCTGTTTATAATCATTATAAAAGATTATTACAACCAAATACAAAAGACGAAGACGCTATTGAAATTGAAAAAAGTAATATTGTTTTAGTAGGTGAAACCGGAACTGGTAAAACATTAATTGCGCGTACAATTGCAAGAATGTTAAATGTGCCTTTTTGTATTGTAGATGCTACAGTTTTAACAGAAGCTGGTTATGTAGGTGAAGATGTAGAAACCATTTTAACACGTTTATTACAAGCTGCAGATTACGATGTAACTAAAGCACAACGCGGTATAGTTTTTATTGATGAAATTGATAAAATTGCCAGAAAAGGCGATAATCCATCAATAACAAGAGATGTTTCTGGTGAAGGTGTACAACAAGCATTGTTAAAATTATTAGAAGGAGCTGTTGTAAATGTGCCACCAAAAGGAGGTAGAAAACATCCAGATCAAAAGTTTATTGAAGTAAATACTAAAGATATACTTTTTATTGCAGGAGGTGCTTTTTCAGGAATTGACAAATTAATTGGAAAACGTTTAAACAGACAAGCAGTAGGGTATAGTGCATCTATAAAAGTAGATAAAGTAGATGAGGATAATTTATTGCAATATATAATTCCAAGCGATTTAAAATCATTTGGTTTAATTCCAGAAATAATAGGTCGTTTACCTGCACTAACTTATATGAATCCTTTAGATGCAGAAACTTTAAGGTCAATTTTAACGGAACCTAAAAATTCAATTATTAAACAATATCAAAAGTTGTTTAAAATGGATGGTATCGATTTTTCTATTGATGAAAAAGCATTACAATATGTTGTAGGTAAGGCTGTTGAGTATAAGTTAGGAGCACGTGGTTTACGTTCGCTTTGTGAAGCTATTTTAACAGACGCTATGTTTGAGCTTCCTGGTACAGATGCTACAGAGCTTAAAGTAACTGAAAAATATGCTGAAAATAAAATTAGAAAATCAACCTTAAAAAAGTTGAAAGCAGTTTCGTAAGTTAAAAATTTAAACCTAACAGGTTTTAAAAATCTGTTAGGTTTGTTATTTCTGTAAAATTAAAACGAACAAAATTGATTTCAAGAGAAACTATAGATAGAGTTTTTGAAACCGCCCGAGTAGAGGAGGTTATTGGTGAATTTGTTCAATTAAAAAAGTCGGGAAGTAATTTTAAAGGGCTAAGTCCTTTTTCCGAAGAAAGAACACCATCTTTTATGGTGTCGCCTGTAAAACAAATTTGGAAAGATTTTAGTACAGGTAAAGGGGGTAATGTAGTTTCTTTTTTAATGGAACAAGAGCATTATTCGTATCCAGAAGCTATTCGCTTTTTAGCAAGAAAATACAATATTGAAATTGATGAAATAGAGCAAACTGATGAGCAAAAACAACAAGCTGATGAGCGAGAAAGTATGTTTTTGGTTTCAGAATATGCTCGTGATTATTTTCATAAAAATTTATTGGAAGACCCTCAAGGAATAGCAATTGGTTTAAGTTACTTTAAGGAGCGAGGTTATACCGAAGAAACCATTAAAAAATTTCAATTAGGTTATTCGTTAAACGAATGGGAAGCTTTTACTTCAGAAGCATTAAATAAAGGATATAACTTAAAATATTTAGAATCTACAGGTCTTACAATTGTAAAACAAGATTCTCAAAATCCAAATAATAATAAACAATTCGACAGATTTAAAGGTCGTGTTATGTTTCCTATTCACAGTATGAGTGGGAGAGTGTTGGGTTTTGGAGGGAGAATTTTAACAAACGATAAAAAAGCTGCCAAATATTTAAACTCACCAGACAGCGATATTTACCATAAAAGCAATGTGTTGTATGGAATTCACTATGCAAAAAAAACTATTGCGCGCGAAGATAATTGTTATTTAGTTGAAGGTTATACAGATACAATAACCTTGCATCAATGTGGTATAGAAAACGTAGTTTCTTCATCTGGAACAGCACTTACAGAAAATCAGATTCGATTAATAAATCGTCTAACAAAAAATATAACTATTTTATTTGATGGAGATGCTGCGGGTATTAGAGCTTCTATAAGAGGAATTGACCTTATACTTGAGCAAGGAATGAATGTTAGGGTGTTAATGTTTCCAAATGGAGATGATCCTGATAGTTATGCTAAAAAAGTTTCAGAAACAGAGCTAAAAGATTATTTAGAAAATAATTCACAAGACTTTATCAATTTTAAGGTTTCTTTATTAATGGAAGAAGCCAAAAACGATCCGGTTAAAAAAGCAGGGTTAATTAGAGATATTGTTGTTAGTATTTCAAAAATTCCAGACAGAATTCAAAGAGAAGTTTACATACAAGAATGTTCCAGAATAATGGATATTTCAGAAAACGTGCTTTTTAATGAATTGGCTCAAATAGATAATAAATTAAAAAGAGAGGCTTCAAAAAATACGAGTAAAAAAACTAGTAATTTTAATACTGGAAATCGTCCAGATCCCAATGAACCTCCAATGGAAGTGTTGTATCCAGAAATGATGCAACTTCAAAAAACACCTCAAACTGAAAAGGTTGATGAGCTTCAAAAATACGAACGTGAAATAATTAAAATTTTATTATTATATGGTAATAATGAAGTAGATTTTGTTGATTTTGTAGAGGATGAAAGTGTTGATGGAAGAGGTTTTCAAGCACTGAAAAAAGAACATTTCCAAAATTTGGTTTCAAAAGAAATCTATTTAAACCTACAAGACGATGAAGTTGAATTTACCAATGAAATATTTAAACAGATATATTACGATATTATTAACCAACTAAATCAAAATAAAAATATATCGGTTGATGTTTTGGTAAATCATACAAATCAAGAAATTTCGAATTTAGTAACCAATATTTTAATGGATGATGAAAAACATGTGTTAAGTAATTGGGAACGTAAAGATATTGTGGTTAAAAGTAAAGAAAGTGACCTTTCTAAAATGGTGCTCGACGCAATTTATAATTTAAGACGTGTACTTATTGAACAGAAAATAAATTCTTTAATAACAAATGTGACAAAAGATAACGAGCGAGAGCAAATTTTAGAATCAGTAGTAAACTATACAAATTTAAAACAACGTCTGTTTGAAAGACTAAATAGGGTTGTGTAATTAAATAAGATCTTCTAAAACAATAGCACCTGAAAATTCCTCTTTAATAAGTAATAATACTCTATCGGCTTCTAATTTAGTTTCAAAATCTCCAACCTGAGTTTTCCATTCTGGTTGTTTGTAAATAATTTTTGCTTTGTACTCTGGAAAAGCACTTTTAAAATTATTTTTAATCTTATAAGCTTCGCTTTCCGAACCATTGTAGAGTTGAATTTTATATACAACAGTATTTTTATTCTCTTGATTATAGCTTTTTTTTTGGCTAATTAAACTCTCAATTTTTTGAGATTCTGTTTGTGAAAATACGACTCCACCTGTTAATAAAGCTATTAATAAGCACGTGTTTTTTATTTTAAATAAAAACTTCATTGTTATAATTTTTTTCAAATTTAGAGTATTCAGATTAAACGTAAAAGGAAAATAACCTTATTTAGAATCAGTATAAATTAACTTTAACACAATTTTTAGATTTTTAGTTTTACTTTTAAATAGTACTTTTGTGAAATCATTTATAAAATAATGATTTATATCATTGTTTTTTAATGAAAATATTGTACCAAATCAAGAAAGAAAAGATTTTTTTTAAGTATGAAAAGTGTGAAACAACACAGTCCATTATCAAGATTAGTCAATAGTAGTCTTGCTTTCCTTTTATTATTTTCACTCAGTTTATCTGCGCAACAAACCGATGTAGCAAATGGAGAAAAACTCTTCAAAGCTAATTGTGCTGCTTGTCATAAACTTGATAAAAAATTAGTTGGCCCTGCTCTAAAAGGAATAACTGATAAAAGAGAACAAGACTGGTTAATTGCCTGGATTAAGGATAGTCCAGGGATGATTAAGTCAGGAGATAAATTAGCGATTCAGGTTTTCGAAGAAAACAATAAATTGCCAATGATAGCGAATCCGCATTTATCTGATCAAGATATTGTGGATATTTTAGAATATACTAAAGGAGAAGAAGTTGCGCCACAAGCTGCACCTGCTACTCAAGAGGTTGATCCGGGTGTAGAACGTGGTAAACAAATATTTAAAACTAATTGTGCTGCCTGCCATAAAATGGAAGGTAAGTTAATTGGTCCGGAATTGTTTAAAATCACAGACAGTCGTGAACATGAGTGGTTAAAAGCTTGGATTAAAGATAACAATGCTTTAGCTGCTTCTGGAGATAAATTGGCAAAAGAAGTTCAGGCAAGTAATCCTGCTGTAATGACTCCTTTCCCTCAATTAGCTGATCAAGATTTAGAGGATTTATTAAAATATTTTGCAGTTGGAGATGTAAAAGCTGTTGCTGTAGCAACTGGAGATGCTTCAAGTGAGCAAATTTTTAATAAACCAGGTTTTGGTGTTTTACCAACATTAGGTGTTACAATTTTAGCGTTTTTATTGCTTTCATTAATTGTAGCAGCAACTACAAATAAAAAAGTAGAAGAAGGAGAAGAGTCTACAGAAAACATGTTGAAAACAATGTTTTTCAATCCGTTTTTAAGATTCTTAACTATAATTTTTGTTTTATTAGGTGGAGCATGGTTCTTTTTTGGATGGTTAATGCAAATTGATGTAAATGAAGGTTATCAACCAATTCAACCTATAACTTTTTCACACGCTGTTCATGCTGGAGATAATAAAATAGATTGTCAATATTGTCACTCATCAGCTAAACATAGTAAAACTTCTGGAATTCCTACGGCAAATGTTTGTATGAATTGTCATAAGTCAATATCTGAGTATACAGGTCCATTATTTGATGGTCATACAAAAGAAGACTTAGATAATGAAATTCAAAAAATTTACGATGCAGTTGGTTGGGATAAAGACAAGATGGAATACATTGAAGGATACGAAGAAAAACCTATAGAATGGGTTAGAATTCATAACTTGGCTGATTTTGCTTATTACAATCACTCACAACACGTTACTGTTGCAGGTTTAGATTGTCAAAAATGTCACGGACCAGTAGAAGAAATGCACGAAATGCATCAGTTCTCTCCATTAACAATGGGATGGTGTATTGAATGTCATAGAGATACTCAAGTAGATATGACTGAAAACGGATATTACAAAAATATTCACGATCAATTAGCTAAAAAGTACGGTGTAGAAAAAGTGACTGCCGCTCAAATGGGAGGTTTAGAATGTGGAAAATGTCACTACTAATATTAATTACGAAGTAAATAACTAAATATAAAATGGCATCAAACAAAAAATACTGGAAAAGTGTTGAAGAGCTAAATACAAAAAGCTCTATTGTTGATACGTTAAAACAAAACGAGTTTGTTGAAGAAATTCCTACTGATGAATTTTTAAGTAATAAAGAGAGTTTAGAAACTTCATCAACAACACGTAGAGACTTTTTAAAATATGTTGGGTTTACCACAGCAGCAGCTTCTTTAGCTGCCTGTGAAGGTCCAGTTGTTAAATCAATTCCTTATGTAATTAAGCCAGATGATATTATTCCTGGTGTTGCAGAATACTACGCTACTACAATGGCTGATGGTTTTGATTTTGCAAATGTTTTAGTGAAAGTTCGAGAAGGACGTCCAATAAAAATTGAACCTAATAAAGAAGCTAACGGATCTACAAACGCACGTGTGCAAGCATCTGTGTTATCATTGTATGATAGTTTGCGTTTAAAAGAATCTAGGTTTAACGAAAATGGAGCTGCTATTTCTTCTGAAAACGCAGACAAACAAATACTAGCTAAGTTAAATGAAGTTAAAGCGGCTAATTTACCAATTGCTGTTCTTACTGGAACTTGTGCTAGTCCTTCTACTAAGAAACTTATAAATAACTTTAGTGAAACTTTTGGGAACGTAAATCATGTTGTTTATGATGCTGTTTCTGAATCTGCTGCTTTAGATGCATTTGAAGCAATGTACGGTTCAAGAGCTTTACCAGATTATAATTTTGAAAAAGCAGATGTTATAGTTTCTATTGGTGCAGATTTCTTAGGAGATTGGCAAGGTGGAGGTTTTGAAGCTGGTTATGCTAAAGGACGTGTTCCAACTAATGGAAAAATGTCACGCCATATTCAGATTGAATCTAATATGACTTTATCTGGTGCTAATGCCGATAAACGTTTTATGGTAAAACCATCTGAACAAAATTTAGCATTAATTAAATTATACAATGCAGTTGTTAAAGGTATAGCTACAAGAGAAGCTAGTCCTTTAAACGATGTTATTTTAAAAGCTGCAGCTCAAATTAAAAAAGCAGGTAGCAAAGCAGTTGTAGTAACTGGTATACAAGATAAAAACGCACAATTATTAGCATTGGCAATTAATAAGGCTATTAATAGTACTGTTATTGACGTTGTAAATACTAAAAATGTAAGAAAAGGAGATGATGCAGCTGTAGCTCAATTAATTTCAGATATGAATGCTGGGAAAATTGGAGCAATAATAATAAATAATTCCAATCCTGTTTATACACTTCCAAATTCAACGGAGTTTGTGGAAGGATTGAAAAAAGTGAAATTATCTGTAGCATTTTCTATGCAAGATAATGAAACTGCAAATGCTGTTCAATTTGCATTGGCTACTCCGCATTACCTAGAGTCTTGGGGAGATGTTGTTATTAAAAAAGGACAGTATAGTTTAATGCAACCAACTATTAAGCCTTTATTTAAAACACGTCAATTTCAAGATGCTTTATTAGCTTGGACAGGAAATACTTCTACATATTACGATTTTCTAAAAGAATATTGGAGCGTAGAAATATTGAAAGGACAATCTTGGAATCAAGCTTTACATGATGGAGTATTTGTAGCAGATGCTACTGAAGAGCAAGAAATTGTTATAAATGAAGTTGATATTGATGCAGCTGGTTCTGAATTAGCAAAAATTAAAGGAAGTGAATTTGAACTTTCATTATATACAAAAACAGGTTTAGGAGATGGACAAATGGCTAACAATCCTTGGTTACAAGAATTGCCTGATCCAATAACTAGAACCTCTTGGGACAACTACTTAACTATGTCTAAAGCAGATGCTGAAGCTCTTGGTGTAGTAAACCATAATGTAGCAAATGGCGCTTTAAATGGTAGTTTTGTTGAAATGTCTTTAAATGGTATTTCTGAAGTTTTACCTGTTTTAATTCAACCAGGACAAGCAAAAGGTTCAATAGGTTTAGCCTTAGGTTATGGTCGTAAGCAAGGCTTAAAAGCAGAAATGCAAACCGGTAAAAATGGATATCAATTTTATAAAGACTTTAATAAATATCAATCTAACGTAACGTTAAAGTTAGCTGCTGGAGAACACAAATTTGCGTGTGTACAGTTACATAACACTTTAATGGGTAGGGGAGATATTATTAAAGAAACAACTATTGAAGATTACAACAATTTAGATTCTAAAGAATGGAATAAAGTTCCTGTAGTTTCTTTAGATCATAATGAAGTTGAAGCAAACTCTGTAGATTTATGGCAAGAATTTGATAGAACAGTAGGTCATCATTTTAACTTGTCTATAGATTTAAATGCCTGTACAGGTTGTGGAGCTTGTGTTATAGCTTGTCATGCTGAAAATAATGTACCGGTTGTAGGAAAAGAAGAGATTAGAAAATCTAGAGATATGCACTGGTTGCGTATTGATAGATATTATTCTCATGAAGAAGATTTTGCTGGAGATAACGAAAAGAAAGAAGCTGGAACAGGAGTTATTGGTTATAAAGATACAATGGCAGCCTTAGAAGACCCTTCAGAAAATCCTTCTGTAGCTTTTCAACCTGTAATGTGTCAACATTGTAATCACGCACCTTGTGAAACAGTTTGTCCAGTAGCAGCAACTTCTCATGGTCGTCAAGGTCAAAATCAAATGGCTTATAATCGTTGTGTAGGAACTAGATATTGTGCAAATAACTGCCCATATAAAGTACGTAGATTCAACTGGTTTAATTATCCAAATAATAGTGAATTTGATTACAATATGAACGATGATTTAGGTAAAATGGTGTTAAATCCAGATGTTACTGTTCGTTCACGTGGAGTTATGGAAAAATGTTCTATGTGTATTCAAATGACACAAGCAACAATTTTAAAAGCTAAAAAAGAAGGAAGACCAGTAAATACTAACGAGTTTGAAACAGCTTGTTCTAACGCTTGTAGTACTGGCGCTATGGTATTTGGAGATGTTAATAAGAAAGAAGATGCCGTTGCAAGTTTAGCAAAAGATAAAAGAGCATACCATTTACTTGAACATATTGGTACAAAACCAAACGTGGTTTACCATGTAAAAGTTAGAAATACGAAAGAAGCATAAAATATTAATATAAGATAATAATTAAACTAGAATATGTCGTCTCATTACGAAGCACCTATTAGAAGACCTTTAATTGTTGGAGATAAAAGCTACCATGATATTACTTTGGAAGTTGCAGCTCCAGTTGAAGGTAAAGCAAATAAATTATGGTGGACAGCTTTTACAATTGCACTTATAGCATTCCTTTGGGGGCTAGGAGCAATTATATACACCATTGGAACAGGAATTGGAGTTTGGGGTTTAAATAAAACCGTAGGTTGGGCCTGGGATATTACCAACTTTGTATGGTGGGTAGGTATCGGTCATGCTGGTACTTTAATTTCTGCTGTACTGTTATTATTCCGTCAAAAATGGAGAATGGGTATTAACCGTTCTGCAGAAGCAATGACAATTTTCTCTGTTGTTCAAGCAGGTTTGTTCCCAGTAATTCACATGGGACGTGTTTGGAACGCACATTTTGTATTGCCAATTCCAAACCAATTTGGTACACTTTGGACTAACTTTAACTCGCCATTATTATGGGATGTTTTTGCAATTTCAACTTATTTATCGGTTTCATTAGTTTTCTGGTGGACAGGTTTATTACCTGATTTTGCAATGTTACGTGATAGAGCTGTAAGACCTTTTCAAAAGAAAATTTATAGTTTATTAAGTTTCGGATGGACTGGTAGAGCAAAAGATTGGCAACGTTTTGAAGAAGTTTCTTTAGTGTTAGCTGGTTTAGCAACACCATTAGTACTTTCTGTACATACAATTGTATCTTTTGACTTTGCTACATCGGTAATTCCTGGATGGCATACAACAATTTTCCCTCCATACTTTGTTGCTGGAGCGGTATTCTCTGGATTTGCAATGGTAAATACCTTGCTTATTATAATGAGAAAAGTATCAAACTTAGAAGCATATATTACAAAACAACATATAGAATTAATGAACATTGTAATTATGATTACAGGTTCAATAGTAGGTTGTGCTTATATTACTGAGTTATTTATTGCTTGGTATTCGGGTGTAGAATACGAACAATATGCATTTTTAAATAGAGCAACTGGTCCTTACTGGTGGGCATATTTATTAATGATGAGTTGTAATGTACTTTCTCCACAATTTATGTGGTTTAAAAAGTTACGTACAAGTATTATGTTCTCTTTCTTTATTTCAATTGTTGTTAATATTGGAATGTGGTTCGAGCGTTTTGTAATTATTGTAACATCTTTACATAGAGATTATTTACCATCATCTTGGACAATGTTTTCACCAACATTTGTTGATATTGGAATTTACGTAGGAACAATAGGATTTTTCTTTGTATTATTTTTGCTATATGCAAGAACATTCCCTGTAATTGCTCAAGCAGAGGTTAAGTCTATATTAAAATCTTCTGGAGAAGCTTATAAAAGATATAGAGATGCAGGAGGTAAAAATCCAGCACCAACTAAAGTAGTTAAAGTTTCAACTACAACAGAAGAAGTTAAAGATACAGCAGTACAAAAAAACGATTTGTTAGGAAGTTTAGGGGTATTTGATAACTCTACCCAAAAAGCTGATGATTTAAAATTAATTAGTGGAGTAGGTCCAAAGTTGGAAAAAACATTAAATACTATTGGTATTTATAGTTTTGATCAAGTTAGTAAAATGACTGAAAAAGAATACGATTTGTTAGATTCTCTTTTAGAGTCATTTAAAGGAAGAGCAAAACGTGATGATTGGGCAGGACAAGCTAAAAACTTAAAAAATAACGGGTAATAATTATGAGCTCAAAAGTAATACAAGCAATGTATAATGATGATGATATCCTTATGGATGCTGTAAAAGAAGTTCGTGCAGCAAATCATCATATCGAAGAAGTTTATACACCATTTCCAGTTCATGGATTAGATAAAGCAATGGGGCTAAAAGGAACACGAATTGCAATTACTGCTTTTATGTATGGTTGTGTTGGTTTCGTATTTTCTATTTGGATGATGAATTATATGATGATAGAAGAATGGCCACAAGATATTGGAGGTAAACCAAGTTTTACATTTTTACAAAATATGCCAGCATTTGTACCTATTATGTTTGAAATGAGTGTGTTTTTTGCAGCGCATTTAATGGTAATTACTTTTTATATGAGAAGTAGATTATGGCCATTTAAAGAAGCTGAAAATCCAGACCCTAGAACTACAGACGATATGTTTGTTATGGAGGTTGCTGTTGATGGAAATGAAAAAGAATTGGTTTCATTTTTAGAAAACACTGGAACTGTTGAAATTAAAGTAACTGAAAAGCATTAATTAAAATGAAGAACATTTTAAAAATAACAATTGCACTGGTATTCTTAATTGTTTTATCATCTTGTTGGGGAGATAAATCAAAACCAAATTATCAGTATATGCCAGATATGTATAAGTCTGTTGGCTATGAAACGTATTCAGAAAATCCTAATTATTCTAATGGTATGACTACGCAGTTACCTGCTGAAGGAACTATTGCTAGAGGTAACGTACCTTACGAATATACAGATACTAATGAAGGTTATGAAACGGCTAAATTAGAACTTAAAAATCCTTTAGAGATTTCTGAAGCTAATTTAGAAAATGGTGAAAAAATGTACAATATATACTGTTTATCTTGTCATGGTAAATCTGGAGCAGGAGATGGAGTATTGGTTGAAAGAGAAAAGTTTTTGGGAGTACCTAATTATAAAGATAGAGATATTACCGAAGGAAGTATTTACCATGTAATTATGCACGGTAGAAACTTAATGGGTTCTCATGCTTCCCAATTAACAACTAAGGAACGTTGGCAAGTTACTATGTACGTGCAACAACTTAGAACTGAATTATTAAAATAACACTTTTACTAAGATAGAATTTAAAGATATGTATACCTTTTCAAGTAAATTAAAAACATTTTCTTACGCCTTAATGATAGTAGGTATTTTAGGTGTTGCTTACGGTTTTTTTACTACACCAAGTTCAGTAGAAGATGTTAAAATAATGCTTCAAGAAAGTCATGATACTCATGGTGCAACTGCAACGCATCAAAATGATACACAGGCGAATGATATTGAGGCTACACACGATACAGCACATTCAGATGATGCGCATGCAGAACATGCTTTTCATTATTTAATGAATAAACCTTGGTCAGCAGTTTATGTTGCGCTATTTTTCTTTTTTATGATTTCATTAGGAACATTAGCGTTTTACGCAATTCAACATGTTTCTCAAGCTGGATGGTCTATAGTACTATTTAGAGTAATGGAAGGAATTACAGCTTATTTACCAATAGGAGGAATTTTATTATTTGTGTTTTTTGTTCTTTCATCACTACATTTAAATCATTTATTTGTGTGGATGGATCCAGAAGTAGTAGCACATGATGAATTAATTCAAAATAAAGCAGGTTATTTAAATGTTCCATTCTTTTTAATTAGAGCGGCAATTTATATAGCTGGTTGGATATGGTATCGTCAGCATTCAAGAAAATTAACATTGGCACAAGATAACGCTACAGACTTAAGTAATTATACAAAATTATTTAAACGCTCTGCTGCATTTTTAGTATTCTTTTTAGTTACAGAATCTATGATGTCTTGGGATTGGATTATGTCTTTAGATCCACACTGGTTTAGTACTTTATTTGGGTGGTACCTTTTTGCAAGTATGATAGTTTCAGCAATAACAACTATTGCTTTGGTTTCAATTTACTTAAAAGGTAAAGGTTATTTAGAATTTGTAAATGACAGCCACATGCATGACTTAGCGAAGTTTATGTTTGGTTTTAGTATTTTTTGGACATATTTATGGTTTTCACAATTTATGTTGATTTGGTACGCGGATATACCAGAAGAAGTTACTTATTTTGTTACAAGATTTAATGATTATAAAATACCTTTTTTAGGAATGCTAGTACTAAACTTTGTATTTCCTTTATTAGTATTAATGAATAGTGATTATAAACGTGTAAATTGGTTTATTGTTTCAACAGGTATTATAATATTAATAGGACATTATATTGATATTTTTGTGATGATTATGCCTGCTACAGTTGGAGATCAATGGTTCTTCGGAATTACAGAAATAGGTGCAGCATTATTAGTGCTTGGAATATTTATTTATGTAGTGTTTAACGCAATCTCTAAAGCTCCTTTATTAGCAAAAGGTAATCCATTTACAAAAGAAAGTGAACAATATCACTACTAAAAATTAAAATATACTCATAGAAAAGGGTCCTGAATACAAAATATTCAGGATTTTTTTTATATTTGGCACAACTAAAAAAATCTAAACTAAAAAAATGACAGCATTACTTTATATTTTACTGGCAATTGTTGTTGCCGTAGCTATTTGGCAAGTTGCAAGTATTCTAAAATTTAAAAGCGTAATAGCTACCGAAAAAGATAATAATACCCAAGGTATTTTATTCGCAATTTTTGGAATTTTCTTCTATGGATTAATGATCTTTACGTTTGTAAAATACTCGGTGATTTTACTACCAGATGCAGCTTCTGTTGAAGGAGAAAGCTATGATACTTTATATGCCGTTACTATGATATTAATTCTAGTAGTTCAGGCAATCACTCAATTTCTACTTTTCTACTTTGCGTTTAAATACAGAGGAATAAAAGGAAGAAAAGCATTGTTTTATGCAGACAGCCACAAATTAGAAATGATTTGGACTGTTGTTCCTGCAGTTGTACTTGCAGGTTTAGTATTGTACGGTCTATCTGTTTGGGTAGATGTTATGGATCCATCAGATGCTGAAAATCCTTTAATTGTTGAAGTTTATGCAAAACAGTTTTCTTGGGAAGCTCGTTATGCAGGAGAAGATAATGAGTTAGGTCTAGCAAATGTTAGAAACATAAAAGGAATTAATACTATGGGTGTAGATATGTCTGATATAAATGCGTTAGATGATGTACCTGTTCGTGAATTACGCTTACCAAAAGGTAGAAAGGTAATATTTAAGTTTCGTTCACAAGATGTATTGCACTCTGCTTATATGCCGCATTTTAGAGCACAAATGAATTGTGTTCCTGGTATGGTTACTCAATTTGCATTTACACCTTCATTAACTACAGAAGAAATGAGGTTAAATGATGAAACTATAGCTAAAGTTGAAGGAATTAATAAAATTAGAGCTGAAAAAGGAGAAGATCCTTATGAGTTTGATTATTTACTTTTATGCAACAAAATTTGTGGTTCTTCTCATTACAATATGCAGATGAAAATTATTGTTGAAGAAGAAGCTGATTTTAACAATTGGATGAAAGACCAAAAAACGATGGCGCAAGTTGTGCAATAACTAAACTAACTACTACTACACTACTAAAAAAATAAATTATGTCAGATCATCATCATAAAGAAACATTCATTACTAAATACGTTTTTAGTACTGACCATAAAATGATTTCTAAACAGTATTTAGTTACTGGTATTTTTATGGGTATTATAGGTGTATTTATGTCAATGCTATTTCGTTTACAAATTGCTTGGCCAGATAGATCTTTTACAATTATTGAAGCATTTTTAGGAAACCATCAAGACGGAGGTGTAATGTCTCCAGATATATATTTAGCCCTTGTTACTATACACGGTACTATAATGGTATTTTTTGTATTAACAGCTGGTTTAAGTGGTACCTTTAGTAACCTTTTAATTCCTTTACAAATTGGTGCAAGAGATATGGCTTCAGGGTTTTTAAATATGGTTTCGTATTGGTTATTCTTCTTATCAAGTATAATTATGGTTATATCACTTTTTGTTGAAGCTGGACCAGCTTCTGCAGGTTGGACAATTTATCCACCTTTAAGTGCTTTACCACAAGCAATACCTGGTTCTGGAATGGGTATGACACTTTGGTTAATTTCAATGGCAATATTTATTGCATCTTCATTAATCGGAGCTTTAAATTATATTGTAACAGTATTAAATTTAAGAACTGTTGGAATGAAAATGACAAGATTACCATTAACAATATGGGCATTCTTTGTTACTGCAATTATTGGTGTAGTATCATTCCCAGTTTTATTATCTGCTGCTTTGTTATTAATTTTTGATAGAAGTTTTGGAACATCATTCTTCTTGTCAGATATATTTATTCAAGGTGAAGTATTACACTATCAAGGAGGTTCTCCAGTATTATTCGAACACTTATTCTGGTTCTTAGGACATCCAGAAGTTTATATAGTTATTTTACCAGCAATGGGAATTGTATCAGAAATTATAGCTTGTAATTCTAGAAAGCCAATATTTGGTTATAGAGCCATGATTGGATCTATTATAGCAATTGCGTTTTTATCTACAATTGTTTGGGGGCATCATATGTTTGTTTCAGGTATGAATCCGTTTTTAGGTTCTGTATTTACATTTACAACCTTATTAATTGCAATTCCTTCTGCAGTTAAAGCTTTTAACTGGCTAACAACTATGTGGAAAGGAAATATTCAAATGAATACCGCAATGCTTTTTTCCATTGGATTTGTTTCAACATTTATTTCTGGAGGGTTAACAGGACTAGTTCTTGGAGATAGTGCTTTAGATATTAATGTACATGATACTTATTTTGTTGTTGCACACTTTCATTTAGTAATGGGTGTATCTGCTATTTATGGTATGTTTGCAGGAGTGTATCATTGGTTCCCTAAAATGTATGGTAGAATGATGAATAAAACATTGGGATACTGGCATTTTTGGATAACTGTAGTTGCTGCTTATGGAGTTTTCTTCCCAATGCATTTTGTAGGTTTAGCAGGTTTACCACGTAGGTATTATGCAAATACTGCTTTTCCTTTATTTGATGATGTAGCTGATGTTAATATTGTAATTACAATGTTTGCAATAATGGGAGGAGCTGCTCAGTTAATTTTCTTGGCAAACTTCTTTATTAGTATTTATAAAGGTAAAAAAGCAACACAAAACCCTTGGAAAGCAAATACTTTAGAATGGACAACTCCGGTTGAACATGTTCACGGAAACTGGCCAGGTGAAATTCCAGAAGTGCATAGATGGGCTTATGATTATAGTAAACCAGGATTAGATGAAGATTTTGTTTTGCAATCTACACCTCTAAAAGAGGGAGAAGAAGAATCTTAATTTTTAGAAATATAATATCAAAAACGCCTTTTTAACATATTAAAAAGGCGTTTTTTAATTTAGAATTATTCCTTCCTAAAATAGTATGGTATGAAAAACGTTGAAGATTATTGTCCTGCTAACTACCAAGATTGGAGAAAATGGTTAGAACTAAATCACAATAAAAAAGATGGAGTTTGGTTGATATTTTATAAGAAAAAATCTCCTAAATTTAATCTAAGTTGGAGCGATTCTGTAGATCAAGCACTTTGTTTTGGTTGGATTGATAGTGTTAAAAAAACAATAGATACAGAAACATATAAGCAATATTTTAGCAAACGTAAACCAAAAAGTAATTGGTCTAAAATTAATAAGGATAAAGTTCAATTCTTAATAGAGCAAGGTCTTATGAAAGAAAATGGTTATAAAAGTATTGAAATTGCCAAAGCAAATGGTTCTTGGACATTTTTAGGTCAGATTGAAGCTCTAATAATACCAGAAGATTTAAAGGAAGAATTTACAAAGCATAATAACTCCTTAACATTTTTTAAAAGACTAAGTAATTCTAATAAAAAGATTTTATTGTACTGGATTGTTTCTGCTAAACGGAAAGAGACTAGAAAAAAGAGGGTTTTTGAAATAGCTTATAATGCGAGTAAAAATTTGAAACCAAGGCAGTTTAGATACTAAATGTGATTGTATGTTCATTCAATTTAATTTTAGAGAAATACTTAAAGTCAGTTTAAAGAGAAGTAATTGTTATAGAAAATTTATGTATTTTTGATTTCAAATACATTCATTAGATATGTTTAGTAAAGGACAACTTATTTTTGCAGCTTTTTTTGTAATAGCATTTACAATTTTAATGATTTGGAGTTATAGAAAGGATATAAAAATCCATAAAAAACACTATAAAAATACCTTTATTGTTGTAATTGCCGTTTTTTTAATAATTGCTATTTTCACATTAATTACTTTCTCCTTACACTAAATACTTTTCTATTTAAGTTCTATTATTCACTGTTTAAGCAAGCTTAAATGTTGGTTATTTTTCTTCTTTTAAATGAATGAAATACTAGATAATATAAAATACACTATCTTAGTATTTGTAAAATGTATTAATTACATAGATTTTAAATATTTATATAAATCAAATTAACTATTAGTCTTATGTTTATTTTCTTAGGAGCCCTTGTAATCATTATTTTTTTTATTGTAACTGTCTTTAACAGATTTGTAAAAAATAGGAATGTTGTAAAAGATGCCTGGAGTAATATTGATGTAGCATTAAAACGCCGATATGATTTAATACCAAATCTTGTTGAAACCGTAAAAGGTTATGCAAAACATGAAAAAGCTACATTAGAAAATGTTATAAAAGCAAGAAATTCCGCTATGGAAGTACCTTCAACGGATATAAATGCTCAGATAAAAGCCGAAAATCAATTGCAAAAAACGTTGCGTAGTATTTTTGCTTTAAGCGAAGCCTATCCAGACTTAAAAGCAAATACAAATTATTTGGATTTACAGCAAAAACTTAATGAAATTGAAGAAAATTTAGAACGCAGTCGTAGGTATTACAACGGTACTGTAAGAGAAAATAACACCTATGGAGAAAGTTTACCTGGAGCCTTATTTGCTGGGGTATTTAATTATCAACATTTCGACTTTTTTGAAGTTGATGATGTAAGTAGAGAAAATGTTAAAGTAAGTTTTGACTAAGCCTAATAATTATGAAAAAAGTATACTTACTTCTTTTCGGGTTTTTATTTTTTTATAAAGCTGTAGCACAAGATTTTACGGTGAATAAAAGTCATATAGAAATTTTTATTCACGAAGAAGGTTATTTTGATGTTGTTGAAAATTATGATCTTACTTTCGAGATACATAAACACGGTATTTATCGAGATATACAAACCAAATACAACTTACTAACAGCAGAAGGAACCCAAGAAAAACGTAAAATAAAAATTAAAAATGTTGAAGTTCCAAATTATAAGTTTGATGTTGATTTCGATTTTGAACAACAATTAAGTGATAGGCTTAATATAAAAATAGGAGATAAAAATATTTCACTAATTGGTCCACAACATTATCAAATAAAATATAGAGTTTATAATGCTTTTCTTTTTGATGATTCTAAAGTACAATTTTACTGGAATGTAAAGCCAGATGGATGGAATACTGTTTTTCAACAATTAGATTTTACAATTCATCTTCCAGAAAATATAGCTACAAATTTAAATAATATTTTTGTGTACTCAGGAGATACAGGTACTACTAAAAATAATAATGAGTTTGAAATTACGTATTCTAATGGTGTTTATACAGCCAAAAGCACAACCAATTTTAAATCTGCTTTCGGACAAAGCGTTACGGTATTATTAAACCTTCCACCCAATTCTATAACCGAAATAAAGCCTTTATGGCCATTTTGGACTAATTATGGCTGGACATTATTAATTGGGTTGTTTTTAGCGGCATTCTATTGGGTTTGGAATAAATTTGGAAAAGATGATGAAGTAGTAGCAGCTATTAGTTATTTTCCGCCAAGTGGTGTAGATCCTGCAATGGCTGGTTTTTTAATTAACGATAGAGGCGATACACAAGATTTAATTTCGCTTATACCACACTGGGGCTCACGTGGAATTATTAAAATGGAATATATTGCAAAAGATGGGTTTTTTTCAAAAGAAGATACTAAATTAATTTCATTAAAAGCTTTGCCTGTTGATGCTCCAGAGTATGAAAAGAAAATTTTTAAAGGTCTTTTTGGTAGTTTTCATAAAGAGGGTTCTAACGAAGTATTGATTAGTAGTTTAAAAAATACTTTTTATACTACCATGTTTGAAGCAAAAAAGGTTTTAAAAGAAAAAGCACAAATTTACTATGTTGAAGCAGCTAGAAAAATGCAAACTAAGGTAATTGTTGCAATTTTAATTATTACAATTTTAAGTTTTTTTATCTTTTTAAATATTTGGGGACTTTTAGCAGCTCTTTCTGTTATACCAGTCGCAATATTTTTATTGATTATGTCATTTTATTTAGTTAAAAAAAATGCAATAGGGAATACTCTTTTTTCTGAATTAAAAGGGTTTAAACAATTTATTAAAGTAGCTGAAGAAAATAAATTAAAAATGCTTTTAAAAGATAATCCAACTTATTTTGAATCTACAATGGGCTATGCACTTGCATTTGGGATGTTTAATAGTTGGTCAAAAAAGTTTGAAGATCTTAACTTACAACCGCCAAGCTGGTATAGTTCATCTTCAGGAGTGGTAAATATGCATAATTTTACCAACTCTTTTTCAAATTCAATTAATACAGCTAAATCTGCTATGGTTAGCACACCTTCAAGTAGTTCTTCAGGTGGAGGAGGTTCTTCAGGTGGAGGTTTCGGAGGCGGAGGCGGAGGAAGCTGGTAAAATCTCAAAAGTTTAATTCATGTAAAGTTGAATTAAAATCGCATTATTTAGTAATTTAGCATTAAATTAATATAAATTTTATTGTTATGAAGTTTTTTAAATATCTACTGTTTTTTTTATTAATATTAATAATTGGTACTGCAATTTATATTGCAACCTTACCAGGTAATTATGATATTAAAAGTTCAAAAATTATGAAAGTGCATGCTTCTCTAATTTTTGAAAATATTAACGATTTTAAAAACTGGCAATATTGGGGACCTTGGTATGAAATAGATTCTACTATTGTAGCTAGTTATCCAGAGGTAACAGTAGGTGTTGGAGCTTCTTATTCGTGGACTGGAAAAGAAGGAACTGGTGCTATGAAAACAATCTCATTGGTACCCAACAAACAATTAATTCAAGAAATAGATTTTGGAACAGGAACTAAACCTGAAGTTTATTGGGATATAACAGAAACAGCAACTGGAAATAAAGTAACCTGGGGAATGCGAGGAGAAAGTTCTTTTAGCGAAAAAGCATATTGGTTAACACAAGGAGGTATCGAAAAAAACCTGAAACCAATGTATGATCGTGGGCTTGAGTTATTAGAACAACATTTATTAACAGAAATGGATAAACACTCTTTTAAAATTATTGGAGAGGTAGACTATGGAGGTGGGTTTTATTTATACCAATCAACTTCTTGTAAAATTGATGATGCTGATAAAAATATGAAAGAGATGTTTAAAACAGTTATAGATTATATGGCAGAAAATACTATAGATCCTGCTGGAAAACCGTTTTTATTAACTCATAATTGGGATGAAACAAATAATACAACTATGTTTTCAACAGCGGTTCCTGTTAAGGAAAGAATTGTAACTACAGGCAATGTTTTAACTGGATTTTTAAAGCCACAAAAAACTTTTAAAACCATTTTTTATGGAAGCTATCAATATTCTCATAAAGCTTGGGAAGCTGCATATAAAGAATTAACAGAACAAGGTTTTACAACTTTAGATACTAGTGAACCTTTCGAGGTATATACCGTACGTCCAACAGATAATCCAAACCCTGCAAAATGGGTTACTGAAATCTATATTCCTATAAATTAATAGTTTAAATTGTTTTAAATGAACGAAATTGTAACTGCTCAAAAAAAATATTTTCAAACAAATGTTACTAAAAGTATTTCATTTAGAATTCAACAGCTTAAAAAGTTAGAGCAGCTTTTAAAGGAAAATGAGCAACTTTTAAATGAGGCCATATTTAAAGATTTTAAAAAATCTGAATTCGATACTTATACAACAGAATTAGGTATAATTTATAGTGAAATTCAGTTAACATGTAAAAAATTACATAAGTGGGCACGTACTAAAAGGGTGTCAACAAATTTTTTAAATTTTCCTGGGAAAAGTTATATCATTCCAGAACCATTGGGTGTTACATTAATTATTGGAGCCTGGAATTATCCTTATCAATTATCATTATCTCCCGCAATTGCTGCAATTTCAGCCGGAAACACTGTAATTTTAAAACCTAGTGAAATTGCAATAGAAACAAGTTCTTTATTAGCAAAAATTTTAAATGAAGCCTTTGATCCAGCATTTTTTAAAGTTATTGAAGGTGGAGTTTTAGAAACTACTCAGTTACTAAATGAAAAATATGATAAAATATTTTTTACAGGAAGTACTGCAGTAGGAAAAATAATTTATAAAGCAGCTGCAAAAAATTTAACACCTGTTACTTTAGAACTCGGAGGGAAAAGTCCTGCAATTATTGATGAAAAATTTAATATAAAAGTAGGTGTTAAAAGGTTGGTTTGGGCAAAATTTTTAAATGCAGGTCAAACCTGTATTGCTCCAGATTATGTGTGTGTTCATGAGTCAATTAAAACTGAGTTTTTAAAACAACTAACGTTAGAAATTAAAGCATCTAATTTTAAAATTGAAAACAACAATTATGTTCAAATAATTGATCGAAAAAACATGAAACGTTTGGTTTCATTAATTGATACAGAAAAAATTTATTTTGGAGGGACTTATAAGCTTGAAGAAAATACTATTGATCCAACTATTTTAACCGATATTAATTTTAATGATGAAATTATGGCTGATGAAATATTTGGCCCAATTCTACCTATAATAAGCTATAAAAATATTGATGAAATAATAACTCAAATAAAATTAAAACCCAAGCCTTTAGCGTGTTATATTTTTTCAAATAATAATACTTTCATAAAAAAAATTGAAAAAGAAGTATCATTTGGTTCGGGAGCAATTAATGATGCCATTATGCAAATAACGAATGAAAATTTACCTTTTGGAGGTGTCGGAAACAGTGGTATAGGCTCGTACCATGGAGAATACGGTTTTAAAACATTTTCACATTATAAATCCATTTTAAGAAAAAGCACTTGGTTTGAACCTAATTTGAAATACCATCCACTAACAAATTTAAAACTGAAACTTATTAAGTTTCTAATGCATTTTAAATTATAGGTTATTTGATGTTTTAAAAATTTAGTTTGTTAATTTCTTGATATCTAAAACACGTTGTAAGGTGGTCGTTTACCATGCCAGTGGCTTGCATATAAGCGTAAATTACCGTAGAACCGACAAATTTAAATCCGCGTTTTTTTAAATCTTTAGAAATAGTATCGGATAGAGCTGTGTTAGCAGGAACTTCACTTAATGTTTTGTATTCGTTGTTTAAAGGCTTTCCGTTGGTAAATTTCCATATATAATTAGAAAAAGAACCAAATTCTTTCTGAATTTCAATAAAAGAAATAGCGTTAGAAATAGTTGCTTTTATTTTTAATTTATTTCTAATTATTCCTTTATTTTTAAGAAGTTCTTGAAATTTAATTTCATTATAATTTGCTATTTTTTTATAATTAAAATTATCAAAAGCTTCTCTAAAGTTTTCTCGTTTTTTAAGAATAGTAATCCAACTTAATCCTGCCTGAAAAGTTTCTAAAATTAAAAACTCAAATAATTCAGCATCATCAAAAATAGGAGTCCCCCATTCCTTGTCGTGGTATTCAATATAAAGAGGGTCGTTTCCGCACCAATCACATCTATTATTTTTCAACTTTTTTATAAATTAATTATATGAATTGTAAAAATATGAAAATTTTAAAGGAGAAGATCTTGAAGATTTAAGAAAAAAGTTTTTGACACAGAATAATTTCATTAAATTTAATTTATAAAATAACTAACTAACATAAGTTTAAACAATTTACATTTCTAGAGAGATTGTTTTAAGTAATTTTTATGATGAAATAATAAAATAGCTGAAAGTTAATTAAGTAAAGTATTAAGCAAATTGAGAATAACTTCCGTTTATAATTTCAATTAGGTTGTTTATCGAAATTTTTTAAATATAGCATGAAAATTAAATAGCTTTACTGTATAATATGTTAACCAATAAAGATGAATAAAAATAGATATAGTATCGGTTGCGATATAGGAGGGAGCCATATAAGTTGTGCAATTATTGGCGTAGACACAGGTGTTGTTTTAGAAAACTCATTAATTAATATTAAAGTTGAAAATTCAGAATCAAAAGAAGTTTTAATTGCTGCTTGGACAAAAGCAATAGCAATGTGTAAAGAAAATTTACCTGACAATTCAGAATTTTTAGGAGTAGGATTAGCTATTCCTGGTCCTTTTGATTACGAAAAAGGGATTGGTTTGTTCGATAATTCAAATCAAAAATTTGTGGATTTAATAAATGTTAATGTAAAAGAAGCGCTGTCTGAGAGTTTGGCATTGCCACAAGATCAAATTAGATTTGTAAATGATGCTACAGCTTTTTCATTGGGATGTTTTTGGTACGGAAGCGGTAAAGGGAACAATAAAATGGTTGCTATTACCTTAGGCACAGGATTTGGATCATCATTTATTAGTGAAGGTGAAGCCATTGAAGAGGGAACTACAGTTCCAGAAAATGGATATTTATGGGATAAGCCTTTTAAAGAAGGAATTGCAGATGATTATTTTTCTACAAGATGGTTTGTAAACAGTTTTAATGAGCTCTCTAAAGAAGAGGTTACAGGAGTTAAACGAATTGCTGAATTAGCAACGTCAGGAAATCAAGAAGCAATTTCATTATTTAATAATTTTGGTAAAAATTTAGCTGATTGTTTAGCAGAGCATCTAATAAATTTTAGTGCAGATGTAGTTGTTATGGGAGGAAATATAGCAGAAGCTTTTGAGTTGTTTAAACCAAGTTTATATTCAGAATTAAAAGAAAAAGGAGTTCAGATTCCATTTAAAGTATCAGTTTTAAAAGAAAGTGCAGCTATGTTAGGTGCAGTAACCTTATTTAAATAAAAAACGATTATGAGTAATAAAAAAGTAAATACGTTACCAATATTTTTAGCCTTTTTATGTATGGGTTTTGGAGATGTTGTTGGGCCAATGGTAAGTTTAGCAAAAGAAACTTTTGAGCTAACAAATTTTTTAGCAACCTTATTGCCTTTTAGTGGGTTTTTAATGTTTGGAATATTATCTATTCCCATGGGAATATACCAAGATAGAAAAGGAAAGAAAAAAGTGTTATTAATAGGTTTAGCAATTGCTTTTATAGGACTTTTAATGCCTATTTTATCTGGAATGTACGGGCCAATAATAGAGGTTGCAGCAGTAGATTTACAATCTAAATTTTATGTAATTTTAGGATCTATATTATTGTTAGGAGCAGGAGCAACCGTTTTACAAGTTTCAGGAAATCCAATAATGCGAGATGTATCAGCACCAGGAATGTTTTCTAGTAATTTGTCTTTAGGGCAATCAATAAAAGCTATCGGTTCTTCGTTAGGTTTTTTATTACCTCCTTTTGCTGTAATGGCAGGAATGGACTGGACTTTGTTATTTCCAATTTATTCGGTACTAATTTTAATTACATTTGCTTGGACAAGCAAATTAAAAATTGAAGAAGTAAAACACGAAGACGAAACACCAGCCTCTTTAGTTAGTTGTTTATCACTTTTAAAGAACAAATATGTTTTAATGATGGTGATGGCAATATTTGTATATGTAGGAGCCGAAGTTTCAATGAGTTCAGGAATTCCAATTTTATTGAAAGAAGAGTTTGGAATAGAAGGTTTTAGTTTATGGTTAAGTTGGGCTTTATTTTTCCTACCAATATTAATTGGTAGATTTTCAGGAGCTGCAATTCTAACAAAAATAAAACCAATTAAGTTTTTATTTGTAACAGTAATTTTATCAATAATAGGTGTGTTTTTATTAATATTTGGAAACACAGTATTAGCATATACAGGAATTATTTTAGTAGGTTTAGGATTTGCAAATATTTTCCCTTTAGTTTTCTCAATCACAGTAGATAAATTACCAGAACGCGCAAATGAGCTAAGTGGTTTAATGGTAACTGCTATTGTAGGTGGTGCTTTTGTACCTCCAATAATGGGATATGTAGCAGATTCAACAAGTGTTTTATTAGGCTTTTTAGTGCCATTAGCTTGTTTAATATACATATTGTTTTCAGCAGTAGTAGCTTCAAAAAAATAGCTTGAGTTTTATAGGTTTTCTAAAATAGAAACTTTATTTTACTTAATAAAAATATTAATAAGTGCACTTCTAAAAGAGGTGTGCTTATTTTTTTTGTTAGAAGTGGTTGTAATAAAATAACTTTTTTAAATATAAATAAGTTGTAAGTTTTGTTGAAACACAACAAGTGTTCTTTAAGTTATTCATATTCTTGATTCCTTGATTTTACAAAAAGCGATACATTTTTTGCATAAAAAAATGCAATCACTTAATTATAAAGTGATTGCATTAGCTAAATGTTGACCTACAAGGACTCGAACCTTGACTGACGATACCAAAAACCGGAGTGCTACCATTACACCATAGGTCATTTTGCGGATGCAAATTTAAGGGAAAGTTTCTATTTTGCAAATAAAATTTATGTTTTTTTTGAATAATTTTTTTTAGAGCTCTATTTTAGCACTTTATTAACTTTTCAAACAAAACTTAATTTAAAGAATTTAGTTTAATTTTACTAAATTCGCGAAGTACTAAATTTAACTTATGAAGTCACTCAATTTCTCTAAATGGAATACCATTATTGGATGGGCAATTTTTGCAATTGCTTTAATTACCTATACTTTAACATTAGAACCAACAGTTAGTTATTGGGATTGCGGTGAATATATTGCAACATCTGTAAAGTTAGAAGTTGGACATCCACCTGGAGCTCCTTTATTTCAAATGTTAGGTGCGTTTTTTGCAATGTTCACTACAGATATTACTCATATTGCTAAAATGGTAAACTTTATGTCTGCATTAGCCAGTGCATTTACTATTTTATTTATGTTTTGGACGATTACTATTTTAGCTAGAAAATTAGTACTAAAATCAACTGAAATTACTAAAAGCACAGCAATTGCTGTTTTAGGAAGTGCTGTTGTAGGTGCTTTAACATATACTTTTTCAGATAGTTTTTGGTTTAGTGCTGTTGAAGGTGAAGTATATGCAATGTCTTCATTTTTAATGGCTTTACTGTTTTGGCTAGGGCTACGTTGGGAAGCAGAAATAGGTAAGCCAGGAGGAGATAAATGGTTACTATTAATCAGTTTTGTTGTTGGGTTGTCATTTGGGGTGCATATTTTATCATTACTTGTAATACCTTCAATTGTATTTCTTTACATTTATAAAAAGTATAAAAATTTAAATGCTAAGCAATTTATAATTGCAAATGCAGTAGCAATATTAGTATTGCTTTTTGTTTTTAAAATGTTGTTTCCATATACATTAAAATATTTTAGTGCTTTAGAGTTGTTTTTTGTAAACTCAATAGGATTGCCTTTTAACTCAGGAAGTATTATTGCCGCTATTTTATTAATTGTAGCATTTTATATAGGATTAACTTATACTCATAAAAACAATAAGGTTGAAGCAAATACCATATTGCTTTCAATATTGTTTATTATGATTGGTTTTTCTTCTTGGTTAATGCTTCCAATAAGAGCCAATGCAAATACTACCATTAACGAAAACAATCCATCTAGTGCACGTGAATTATTAGCCTATTACGATAGAGAGCAATATGGAGATGCAAGTGTGTTTTACGATACGTATTACTCTATAATATTTAATAGAGAGATAGATAGTAGTAACCCTACTAAAGATGATAAACCAAAATACGAAAAAGACGAAAAACTAGGTAAATATGTTATTGTTAATCACTATAAAGATGCTTTGCCAAATTACAGTGATAGACATAAAGGGATAATACCTAGAATGGTGAGTACAGATGGATCTGTAATTAAAAATTATAAATCCATTGCTGGTATTCCTGAAAACAGTAAAAGAAGACCAACTTTTATTGAAAATATTAAATATATGATCGATTTTCAATTTGGTTATATGTATGGAAGGTATTTTATGTGGAATTTTGTTGGTAAGCAAAACGATGTACAAGGGAATTTAGATTTACAAAATGGAAATTGGTTAAGTGGTATTAAATTTATTGATGAATTACGTTTAGGCCCACAATCTAATTTACCTTCAGATGTTGAAAATAATAAAGGAAGAAATACTTACTTTTTCTTACCATTTATTTTAGGTTTTATAGGACTTCTTTTTCACCTTAAAAAAGATAAAAACGATTTTTATGTGTTGCTATTGTTTTTTGCATTTACTGGTTTAGCAATTATATTTTATACAAACCCAAAACCTTTTGAGCCTAGAGAACGAGACTACGCAGTGGTTGGTTCGTTCTATATTTTTGCAATTTGGGTTGGCTTTGGAGTATTGGCTATTTTTGAAAAATTGAAAAAATATGCCAATCAAAATACTGTGGCAATAGCTGTTTCTGTTATTAGTTTATTAGCTGTACCAACACTTATGGCTTCACAAAACTGGGACGATCACGATAGATCTAATAGATATACAGCACACTTAAACGCTAAAGCATGTTTAGATTCTTGCGATGAAAATGCAATTTTATTTACAATTGGAGATAACGATACGTTTCCACTTTGGTATATGCAAGAAGTTGAAAATTATAGAACAGATATGAAATTGATAAATACCAGTTTATTTCAAACGGATTGGTATATAGATCAAATGAAACGTAAAACGTATGAAGCTGATCCAATTCCGTCTCAATTAACGCACGACAAATACAAGTGGGGAACTTTAGACGTGGCTTATTATTTTGAAGAAATTTTCCCACAATTAAAAGATTCGGTTGTTGATATAGATTACTTTATGAAATGGATTGAAAGCGATAAAGAAATTACACAATACGACTTAGATGATGATGGAATTCCAGAGAAAGTATTGCCTTCTAATAAAATTAGAATACCAGTTGATAAAGAAGCTGTTCTTAAAAATGGTATTGTAGCTGAAAAAGATGCTGATTTAATTGTTCCTTATATTGATATTGAAATTGGAAGTGCTATTACAAAAAATAGAATTTTAATGCTTGATATTATAGCTAATAATAATTGGGAAAAACCAATCTATTTTACTGGAGGAGCACAAGCCGATGAAGAATATATTTGGATGAAAGATTATCTGCAATTAGATGGGATGACTTATAAATTAGTGCCAATATATACTAAAAACGATGGTAACTTCTTTGAAATGGGAAGAATTAATACCGATATTATGTACGAGAATGTTAAAAATTGGGATTGGCGTAATATCACTGATGATAATATTTATTTAGACGTAGAAACACGTAAAAATTCTGTAACCTATCGTAATAATATGGAACGATTGGCAAGGGAATTAATAAGTGAAGGGAAGTCAGAAAAAGCATTGGAAATTTTAGATACTTCTTTAGAAAAAATGCCTGTAGATAAGTTTGGGCATTATAGCATGTTAATTTCTTATATAGATTTATACTATTTTCTAGAGGAAACAGAAAAAGCGCGTAAATTAACTTCCGAGTTAAAAAACGTTTTGCAAGAAAAATTAGTCTACTTTAGTCAGTATGATGAATCAAAAATAGATATTGTTTTTAATCAAATTGAGCGTAATTTTTTAATGTACGATCAAATTGTAAAATCATCAATTAGATTAGATGATGAAGCCTATGCTCAGGAAATTAAAGACGAGTATTTTAAATATTTACAACTTTTTGATTTTTTAATGCCTGATCAAGAATAGTAATTTATTAAAACGAAATGAACGCATTCGAAATTTTATTACCAAACTAATGGTAAATTGCGAATAGCATGTGACTAATAAAAACAATAAAATAATCACATGAAACCTTATTTTATAAAAACTCCAAGTCTATTAAAAATTATTTTTAGTAAATGGTCTTGGAGTTTTTCTGCTAAAGAAAAAAATATTTATTTAACTTTTGATGATGGTCCTACACCTGAAATTACTGAATGGACTTTAGAACAACTTAAAAAATACAAAGCCAAAGCTACTTTTTTTTGTATTGGGAAAAATGTTGAAAATCATCCGGAAATTTTTCAGAAAATAATTAAGGAAAAACATGCTATTGGAAATCATACTCACAACCATCTTAATGGTTGGAAAACTAATACACAAGAGTATTTTAAAAATTTCGAAAAAGCTGATTCAACAATATATAATAATACAGGTTTATTTTCAGAAGCCTCTAGTGTTAGTTTAGAAACTAGAAAACTGTTTCGTCCGCCTTATGGTAAAATGTCGTTAAAACAAAGTAAAAAAATTAGAGATAAAGGCTATAAAATAATTGCTTGGGATGTGATTAGTGCAGATTTTGATACTGAAATTTCAGTTAAACGTTGTTTAAATAATGTTGTTAAAAATACGGCAAATGGTAGTATAATAGTTTTTCATGATAGTGTTAAAGCTAGCGAAAAACTAAAGTATGTATTGCCAAAAATTTTAGAATATTATTCGGTAAAAGGATACAGTTTTAAAAAAATTGGATAAAAATAATATTAAAAAATATCCATTTGAAGTTGTAAAGCGTTTTTTAAATGCATTCTATCTATAGAAAACGTAGTTGAGTTACTGTCTATATAATCAATTAAAACAATAGCTTTTTTAGTTAATTCTTCACGATTAAGCCCATATTCTTTGTTTTCTTGATTCATTTTTTTTATGACTTCATGTAATAATTCAGCCAATTTTTCTAAATGAGATTCGTGAAGGTTATTAGTTTTTTCTAATAATTCATCATTATTAAGTTTAGTAATAGTTGAAATAGATAAATTAAATTCAGAAGTCAAAACTTCATTTATTTGGTTAATTTCAGTTTCTATATCTTTAGAATTTGCGTCATGAATATCTTTAATTAACTTTTTTAGAAGTAATCCCAATTTTTCTATTTCACGCAATATTAAGTCATTTCTCTGTTCCATATCAATTTTTATATGTTGATTCTTTTAATGAATCAACAATTAATCTTACTAAATTAATTAACTTTATCCAATTAACAATAGAGATCTTTTTTTTAATGAATTTTAAATTAAAAAAATATTAATTTTTTTATGATAACAGGGAAAAACTATATAGGAAACGTTTTATCTGCTACAGGAAATACAACTTTTAAAACTTTTAATCCTCAAAAAAATCAAGAAAATGAAGTTGTTTTTACAGAAGCAACAACTATAGAGATTGAGCAAGCTGTGGAATTGGCAAGGGAAGCATTTAAAATATTTAAAACTATTTCTGGAGTAGCAAAAAGTAAATTTTTGAATGAAATTGCAAATCAAATATTGGCTTTAGGAGATAATTTATTAAATATATATTGTTTAGAGTCTGGTTTGTCTAAAGAGAGAGCTATAAGCGAAAGAACTAGAACCATTTTTCAATTGCATTCTTTTGCAGATTTGGTAAAAGATGGCTCTTGGGTTGAAGCTGTTATAGATACTGCCAATTTAGAAAGAACTCCAGTTCCAAAAGTAGATTTACGTAAAATGTTAATGCCATTGGGACCAATTGTTGTTTTTGGAGCAAGTAATTTTCCTTTGGCTTATTCAACAGCAGGTGGAGATACTGCTGCGGCACTTGCGGCAGGTTGTCCTGTAATTGTTAAATCACATCCAATGCATGCTGGAACTGGCGAATTAGTAGCTTATGCTGTTATAAAAGCTGCAGAAATAACAGGGATGCCAAATGGTGTTTTCTCTAATTTAAACAGTAGTGGTATTGAAGTTGGAGTTACTTTAGTAAAACACCCAGCTGTAAAAGCGGTTGGTTTTACAGGTAGTGTTAGAGGAGGTAGGAGTTTGTATAATACTGCCTCTCAACGTCCAGAGCCAATACCTGTTTTTGCTGAAATGGGAAGTGTAAATCCAGTAATTTTATTACCAAATGCTGCAAGTAAAAAGGCTGTATTTTGGGCTAAAAATTATGCGAAATCGATTACTCAAGGAGCTGGACAATTTTGTACAAATCCAGGATTAATTTTAGCAGTGAAAAGTGAAGGTTTAACAAGTTTTATTGAAACTTTAGCTGAAGAAATTATAAAAATTAAACCTGTTTGTATGTTACATCCCAACATTATTGGCGCTTTTGAAGATAATAAATCAACAATACAGCAACAAAAAGGAGTGAAAATGGTAGTTGATTATAATGGCGAGGTTTCTAAAAATTACGGACGTCAAATTATTACAACTGTAGATGCTGTAAGATTTTTGGAAAACACAACTCTACATCAAGAAGTTTTTGGGCCTTTTTCTATGGTTGTACAATGTGAAAATGTGGAACAATTACAAGTGGTAATTTCAAAATTAGAAGGTCAATTAACAGGGACTATTTTGGCTGAAGATGAACTGGAAAATAATTTGGAAATTGTAAATGCACTTCAAAATAAAGTAGGACGTATTATTTTTAATGGAGTTCCTACAGGTGTTGAAGTTTGTGATGCAATGGTGCACGGTGGTCCTTATCCTGCTTCTACAGATAGTAGATTTACAGCAGTTGGAGTAAATTCAATTAAACGTTGGGTGCGACCTATCTGTTATCAAAATTGGCCAGATAAATTATTGCCAAACGAATTAAAAAATGAAAATCCATTAGGAATTTATCGTTCAGTTAATGGAAAACATACTGTAGATGTAATTTAAATAAGGTCTTATTTATAATAAAATAAAGCTACTAATCAAATTTTTGTAATTTTACCATATGACTATTATTGATATTCTAATTAGATTGCGTAAGATTGTTCGCTCTGTAAACCTAGAAAGTAAACGGGTAGAGAAAGAACAAGGTGTTAGTATTCCACAACTTTTGTGTTTGCAATACTTAGCAGAACAAGAAGATTATAAAACAAATGCAGCTAAGCTAAAAGCATTTTTAAATTTAAATGCGAGTACTATTTCAGGAATTTTACGCCGATTAGAAAAAAAAGGATTCGTTGCAAAACTGCCTAAAGCAACTGATAAAAGAGTAACTCTTATTTCATTAACGGCTAGTGGTATGGATTTGCTACAGTCTGCTCCAATAACATTTCAGCAAAAATTGAGTGAAAAATTACAAGCACTTCCACCAGAAAAACTATTAACTATTATAGAAGGGATTGATCTGTTAACACAAATAATGGAAGTTGATGAGTTAGATGCTTCACCTATAATTACTGCTGAGGAATTTCAAACTGAAAAATAAATTAATTTTTATCAATACTTAAACTTTCTGTAGAAACTAATAAGAAATTAAATATTTAATGTATAATTATATTAAATATATTGAATTTTTTGTAGGAATTTATAGTATATCTTAAAAAAAATTGATTGTTAAAAATAGTTTCTGTAGAAACTATTTTGTATTTTAGCGTAAAATTTAAAAAACAATAAAATTATATGTTAATAATTCCTGTAAAAGAAGGTGAGAATATAGATAGAGCTTTAAAACGTTATAAAAGAAAGACTAGAAATACCAAAATATTAAATCAATTAAGAGACCGTAAACAATTTACTAAAAAGTCGGTTAAAAGAAGAAAACAAATAGAAAAAGCAGAGTATAAACAACATTTACGAGATCAACAAGACCAATAGAAATGTTTAAGTTTAAAATCTACAATAAAATTTCTACACCTTCTGAGGACGAAAAACAAGAAATTGTTAATTTCCTTCATACACATTTAGAAGCTTTTGGCGATGAAAAAGAAGCTATCCTAAAATGCTTAAATTTTGCAGTGCAAGATTCTGATGCTGGATTGGGTGGTTTTGTTTTGGTTTTAAGTGATGAAACCGAAAACTTAGGAATTACAATAGTTAATAAAACGGGAATGGAAGATTATATTCCTGAAAATATTCTTGTTTATATAGCAGTTCATAATAAAGTTAGGGGTAAAGGAGTTGGTAAAAAAATAATGCAAAAAGCAATTGAAACTGCAGATGGCGATATTGCTTTGCATGTAGAACCAAATAATCCAGCAAAATTTTTGTACGAAAAACTAGGTTTTGAAAACAAGTATTTAGAAATGCGCTTAAAAAAATAGCCGAAATTAGTTATGGAAACTATAGACGTAATAGTCTTTGTAATATACATGATTTTAGTTCTTGGAATAGGTTTTTACTATTTCAAAAAGAATAAGGATGTAAAAGATTATTATATTGGTGGTGGAAAAATGAGTAGTGCACATATTGGTCTTTCCGTTGTGGCTACAGATGTTGGAGGTGGATTTTCTATAGGTTTAGGTGGTTTGGGATTTATGATGGGAATTTCCGGTTCTTGGATGCTATTTACAGGTTTAATAGGTGCTTGGTTAAGTGCAGTATTTTTAATTCCAAAAGTAGTAAAGCAAGGTAACTTATACGGTTTTTTAACATTTCCCGAATTTTTAAAACATAATTATGGTGTAACAGTAGCTATGGTTGCTGGTGTTATATCTTTTATAGGATATTTGGGTTTTACTTCATCTCAATTTTTAGCGGGTGCAAAATTAGCTATTGGAACTTTTCCGAGTTTAGATTTATTAGATGCTTTATTAATTATGGGCGGAATTGCCCTTGTGTATACTGTTTTTGGAGGCATGAAGGCTGTTATTTATACAGATACCTTTCAGTGGCTTATTTTAATGGCAGGTTTAATTTTTATAGGAATTCCAGCTTCGTATAACTATTTAGGTGGTTATAATGAAATTGTTAATGTATTGCCTAGTAAATTTTATTCTTTAAAAAATGTTACTTGGGTTCAGTTGGTGAATTGGTTTGTAATTATTGTTCCTATTTGGTTTGTTGGTATGACATTGTACCAGAGAATTTATGCTTGTAAAAACGAAAGAACAGCCAAAAAAGCTTGGCTTATTGCTGGTTTATTTGAATATCCTATTATGGCATTTATGGGAGTAATTCTAGGTTTATTTGCTCGTGTAGCAGCTGAACAAGGTTTATTTGCTTCTGCAGGATTTGATAATGCTTTGTTAATGGATCCTGAAATTGGAATGCCTCTATTATTAAAAAAAGTGCTTCCTATTGGTTTTATGGGCTTAATGTTATCTGCTTATTTTTCAGCAATTATGTCAACAGCAGATAGTTGTCTTTTAGCAGCTTCGGGAAATTTTGTTACTGATATTTTAGGATTTAAAGATTTAAGTCCCAATACAATTAAAATTTCACAAATTACAACCTTTATAATTGGAGGATTGGCTATTTTAATTGCAAGTTCAATGCAGAGTGTATTAGAGTTAATGTTACTTTCTTATTCTTTTATGGTTTCTGGATTGTTAATTCCTGTATTAGGAATTCTAATATCTAAGAAAAGAAAACCTAAAGCAGCACTTGTTTCTATGTTGTTAGGCGGTTTTTCTACTTTAATATTATCTATTTTACAGGCTCCCATACCGTTTGGGTTAGACCCAATTATAATAGGTATTTTACTATCCTTATTTAGTTATTTGTCAATTAAAAATTAAGTTATGGCTTATGTAACACTTAATAAAAAATCATTATCAATAAATTATAAGTATTTACAAGAACTCTTTAAAAAACACGATAAAGAATGGGCTCCAGTAGTAAAAATGCTATGTGGTCATAAGCAATTTCTAGAGTATTTATTGTCGTTAGGAAAAGAGCAAGTTTGTGATGCGCGACTTACAAATTTAAAAACTATAAAATCTATAAATCCAGAAGTTGAAACTATTTATATTAAACCACCAGCAAAAAGAAGTATTAAAAGTGTAATTAAATATGCCGATGTAAGTTTTAATACTGAATATTCAACTATAAAATGGTTGTCTGAAGAGGCTAAAGCGCAAAATAAAGTACACCGTATAATTATTATGATAGAACTTGGTGATTTGCGTGAAGGTATTTTAGGTGAACATTTATTAGAGTTTTATAAAAAAGTATTTGGATTACCTAACATAAAAGTTGTGGGTATTGGAGCAAATTTAAATTGCTTGAGTGGTGTTATGCCAAGTAAAGATAAATTAATTCAATTGAGTTTATACGAGCAATTGATTGAAGCTAAATTTGGTGAAAGAATTGAAAATGTAACAGGTGGTTCTTCTGTAATGATTCCTTTGTTGCAGAAAAAGCAAATTCCTAAAGGTGTAAATCATTTTAGAATTGGAGAGACCTTGTTTTTTGGAGTTGATTTGTTTTCAAACAAAACTATTCCAAAAATGAAAAGCGATGTGTTTCTATTGCATGCTGAAATAATAGAAGTTACAGAAAAACCTATAATTCCTTATGGTGATTTAGAAGAAAATCCTTCCGGAGAAATACTAGAAATAGATCCAGAAGATTATGGAACTACACATAAAAGAGGTATTTTAGATGTTGGCTTGTTAGATATTGCGACTACAGATTTTTTAGAACCTGTAGATAAAAAAATTACATTTATAGGTGCAAGTTCAGATATGTTGGTGGTAGATTTAAATGTTACACGTAAAAAATACAAAGTTGGAGATGTAGTCTCTTTTAAAATGAAATATATGGGAGCTTTAAGAATTATGAATTCCAGGTATATTGAAAAACGCTTGATTTAAGTACGTAAAATAGTTCGAGCATTCTTATAGAATACATAATTTTAATAGTTATCAATAAAATTGAAGCCCACTACTTTTCAGTTGGAATTTTAGTTGTTTATATGAAATATGATAAATTAAATTATTAAAAATTTATCTGATTTTAATTCTTATTTTTGTTATATAATTTAATTATTAAGTAAAGTTGGTGAAAAAACCTATTACTAACTTAAACCTATAAACAAGTTTCATGAAATTATTTAAATCCGTTTTTTTATTTATAACCCTTAGTACTGTTTTAGTTGGTTGTAGAGTAAAATTAGAACCAGTTGTAATTTTAACATTTCAGCAAAAAATTGAAAAATTATTTCCAAATGCTGAAGTTTCTAAAATGGAGGTAAAAGACCATTTTACCAAAGCTTACCAAGTAGTTTTAGACCAGCCACTAGATCATAAAAACCCTGAAGCAGGTACATTTAAACATTATTTCTATCTATCGCATGTAGATGAAACTAAACCAACAGTTTTTATTACTGAAGGTTATAATGCAACTCCAAGAACGTACGAATTAAGTAAAATATTTAAAGGGAATCAAGTGCAGGTAGAATATCGTTTTTATGGGAAATCGCGTCCAGATACCATTCCGTGGCAATATTTAAAAAACGATTTAGCTATTGAAGATTATCATAAAATAATTTCAAAACTAAAAAGATTATATACGGGTAAATGGATTTCAACGGGAATTAGCAAAGGAGGAGAGACGGTATTAATACACAAAAGTAAATACCCTTGGGATGTAGATGTTGCTGTGTCTTATGTTGCACCGCTAATTAATGCTCAGGAAGATAGTAGAACTCAAAATCATATTAATACTATTGGAACAGAAGAGTGTCGTGCTAAAATTACTGCATTTCAACAAGAAGTTTTAAAAAATAGAAAAGCGGTTTTATTAGAAATTTCAAACTTTGCCACCGAAAAAAACATGAATTTCACAGAGCTTTCTATTGAAGAAGCATTGGAATATAGTGTGCTAGAATTTCCTTTTTCTTTTTGGCAGTGGGGAGGCAGTTGCGAAGAAATTCCTAATGAAAATGCATCAGCCAAAGAAATGTTTAATTATATAAATAAAATTGTTGGTATTGGTTTTTATAACGATAAAACCTATTACGATTTACTGCCTTCATATTACCAGCATTTAACAGAATTAGGGTATTACGGATTTGATACCACGCCGGTTAAAGATTTGCTGCAAGTGGTTAAAGAACCAACAAATTTAAGGTTTGCACCTAAAAATGTAGACTTAACTTACAGTCCAACATATATTAATGAAGTGCGTGATTTTGTAGAAAATAAAGGGAAAAATATACTTTATATTTATGGAGAGTATGATACTTGGGGAGCTTGTGCTCCAACACCAAAACCACATGTAGATGCCTTAAAAGTGGTTCTTAAAAAAGGTTCTCATACAACTAGAATTAAAGATTTTTCTATCAAAGATAAAGAACTGATTTACGAAAAACTTCAAAATTGGTTAGGATATAGTGTTACAATTTATCCTTTAGAAGAATAAAAAGCATATTAGTTTCGTTATATAGAAATACTATTTTCAAGTGAATTTAAAAAAATGAAGCTTTGTACGTTTTGTTATTGAGTTATTTAGTTTCTTTTTTGCTTTAAAATCAAGTTTTTTAAATAACTGAGAAGTAATATTAGTAGTCTCTTTTAGAATAAATACTGTAGTTTTGCTATCCATAAAGAATAAAAATGCAAATGAAAAATAAAATTTGGCTATCATCTCCTCATATGGGAGGTACAGAGCAAAAATATGTTCAAGAAGCATTTGATACAAATTGGGTAGCTCCATTAGGCCCAAATGTTAATGCTTTTGAAGATAGTTTAGAGAATTATTTAGAAGAAGGTTCGCATATAGCAGCGTTGAGTTCTGGAACTGCAGCCATACATTTAGCATTAATTTTATTAGGAGTAACTAAGGGAGATGAAGTGCTTTGTCAAAGTTTTACATTTTCTGCATCAGCAAATCCGATAGTTTACCAAGGAGCAACACCCGTTTTTATAGATAGTGAACTAGAAACTTGGAATATGTGTCCAGAGCAATTAGAAATTGCCATTTTACACAGAATAAAAAATGGTAAAAAGCCAAAAGCAATTATTGCGGTTCATTTGTATGGTATGCCTTATAATGTTGAAAAAATTAGCGAATTAGGGAAAAAATATGAAATTCCAATTATAGAAGATAGTGCCGAGGCTTTAGGGAGTAAAGTATCAAATAGAAAATGTGGAACTTTTGGAGATCTTGCAATTTTATCGTTCAATGGAAATAAAATAATAACAACCTCGGGTGGAGGTGCTCTAATTAGTAAAAGTAAACAAGACAAAGATACAGCCGTATTTTTAGCTACACAAGCTAGAGATAATGCACAACATTATCAACATAGCCAAATTGGTTATAATTATAGAATGTCTAATATTGTAGCTGGTATAGGAAGAGGACAATTAGAAGTGCTAAAAGATCGCGTTGCGGCAAGAAGGTTTAACTATAATTTTTATAAATCAACAGTTAAAAATTCAGATTTTAAATTTTTAAATGAGCCAAAGGGTTATTACTCAAATAGATGGTTGACTTGTATTTTAACGCCTTCTAATAAAATAAGTAAAAAAATTAGATTATCTTTCGAACAAGAAAATATTGAGTCTAGACCATTGTGGAAACCAATGCACTTACAACCTGTATTTAAAGATTGTTTAAGTTTTTTAAACGGAAACTCAGAACAATTATTTAATAGGGGATTATGTTTGCCAAGTGGTTCTAATATTACTGAAAATGAATTGAATAGAGTTATTGGGGTTCTAAATAATTTTTAGTATGTTAAATAGAGTTTTTAAACAATTATTAATTCGAAATACACCTAGATGGCTTGTATTGATAATTGATATTTATATTGTAATTAATACATTTATAATATCTTATTTAATTCGATTTAATTTTAGTTTTAATTTTGATACCTCAAAATTTATTTTGCAGCTACCAGCTGTAATAATTATTGCATTAATTAGTTTTTTATTGGTGGGTTCTTATAAAGGTGTTATAAGGCACACAGGTGTTAGAGATTCTATTAATGTGTTATTTTCTAGTTTAATAATTTTTTGGCTTTTGATTACCTGTGTTATGGTAAATCATCATTTTGAAATTATTCCAGAATTTACAATACCAAAATCAATTATTGCTATTCATTTTTTATTAAACGTATTTGTATTAATAGCAATTAGGTTTTTATATAAAGGGATTTATACTTATTTAGTCTCAGGTTCTTCAGTAGCAAAAAGAGTTCTAATATACGGAGCAGGTGAAGCGGGTATGTTAGTACATTCTTTATTAAAAGAAGATAAAACCAATAGAGTTCAAATAGTAGGGTTTATTGATGATGATAAGCATAAAGTTGGTAGTAAATTAAATGGAGTTCGTATTTTTAATGCTAAAAAAATTAATAAATTTTTTGTTGAAAAAAGAAGTGTTGATGAAATAATTTTGGCGATTCAAAAAATTAAACCTTCAAAATTAATTGAAATTGTTGAAGCATTATCTAAGTTACCTTTAGAAGTTAAAATAGTGCCAGCTGTACAAACGTGGATAAATGGAGACTTACAAGTAAAACAGATTAAAACTGTTAAGATTGAAGATTTATTAGGAAGAATACCTATTGAATTAAACAACCCAATATTACATAAAGAATATACTGATAAAGTAGTGTTAATAACTGGAGCAGCAGGCTCTATAGGGAGTGAAATTGTACGGCAAGTATCTAGTTTTAAATTTAAACAATTAATTTTAATAGATCAGGCAGAATCGGATCTCTATAATCTTCAACAATTTTTTATAAATAAAAATATAGAAAACATTACAGCTATTGTTGCTGATATTAAAAATAAAAAAAGAATTGCTACAATTTTTAATAAATACAAACCTCAAATAGTTTTTCATGCTGCAGCATATAAGCATGTGCCGTTTATGGAAGAAAATCCTTACGAAGCCGTTAGAACTAATATTATGGGGAGTAAAAATATTGCAGATTTATCGGTACTGCATAATGTTGAAAAGTTTGTAATGATTTCTACAGACAAAGCTGTAAACCCAACAAATGTAATGGGAGCAACTAAGAGAATTGCAGAAATGTATATAAATTGTTTAAGTAGTAGTAATAAAACAACAAAATTTATTACAACACGTTTTGGAAATGTGCTTGGGTCTAATGGTTCGGTAATTCCGTTATTTCAATCGCAAATTAAACATGGAGGCCCTATAACTGTAACTCATAAAGATATTACAAGGTATTTTATGACAATTCCTGAAGCTTGTCAACTAGTTTTAGAGGCGGGATCAATGGGAAAAGGAGGTGAAATTTTTGTGTTTGATATGGGAGAGTCTATTAAAATTTATGATTTAGCAGTTAATATGATACGTTTGTCAGGTTTAAAATACCCAGAAGATATATCTATTGAAATTAAAGGCTTACGCCCAGGAGAAAAAATTTATGAAGAACTATTAGCTACTTCAGAAAATACAATTGCAACGCATAATGAAAAAATAATGATAGCTCAAGTGATACCTTTAGAAGCTAAAATTGTTAAACAACAAATTAAAGATTTATGCGCTATTAATAATGAAGAAAATAATGAATTAACGGTTTTAAAAATGAAAGAAATTGTTCCTGAGTTTATTTCAAATAATTCAAAATACGAAGCACTAGATAAATAACAAATTTTTATTAAATATATTTGTAAAAAAAGAGAATGAAAAAAAACAGCCTATTTAATTTTGGATTATTTTTTTTAATATTAATTATTGCTTCTTCTTGTGCATCTAAAAAAGATATGATTTATTTTCAGAATGATGAGGTGATATCAAATGAATTGCATAAAAATTATGCTCCAAAAATTCAAACAGACGACATTCTAAATATTACAGTTAGTGCTCGTGAACCTGAAGCTGCTATAGTTTATAATTTATATCAAGGTGGAGGGCAAACAGGTTCTTCAAATCCAATTACTTATTTAGTAGATAATGAAGGTAACATTACGTTCCCAGAGCTTGGGAAAATTAAAGTTAGTGGATTGACAACAAATCAATTAAAAAATGATTTAATTAAACGCTTAGAGGTATTTATTACAAACCCAATTGTTACTATTAGATTAGAAAATTTTAGAGTTTCAATTTTAGGTGAAGTAAAATCTCCTGGGCCTTACAACTTAGAGAACGAAAAAGTATCTATACCAGAAGCACTTGCTATGGCTGGAGATTTAACTATTCAAGGGAAAAGAAAAAATATTTTATTATTAAGAACTACTGGTGAAAAAGTAGAAAGTATTCGTTTAGATTTAACTGATAAAACGTTGTTTAAATCGCCTTATTTTTACCTAGCTCAAAATGATATTGTTTATGTAGAGCCTAACAGGGCAAAAGTAAATTCATCTGCAATAGGAACTACTTCTTCTTTAATTTCAATAGCTTCTGCATTACTTTCTTTAGTGCTAATTTTAACACGATAATATGCAAGGAAACAAGGAACATAGCCCCATAAATTTTAACGAGGGGACCATAAATATACGTGAAGAAATTGAACGGTATGTTTACCATTGGAAATGGTTTGTGCTTAGCACGTTTTTAGCGCTTGCTATTGTTTATGTTTATTTACGTTATACACCAAATCTATATGAAGCTTCTGCAACTATTTTAATTGAAGATGTTGAAAATAATGAACTTTCTGCATTTAAAGATTTAGGTTTAGTAGGTAGTTCACAAGCATCTTTAGAAAATGAAATAGAGCTACTAAAGTCTAGAAACTTAATTGAAAGAGTTGCGAAAGAATTAAAATTAAATGTTACTTATTATACCCAAGGAAGAGTAATTGAAGCCGAATTTATTAATAAAAGTTCGCAGCTGAATATTAATTTTTTAATTAGCGATTCTATTTTAGAAAACTTAAGCACTACGTTTTCAATTATTGTAAAATCTAAAACAGATATTGTTGTAAAAACAAATTTAGATGAAAAAAAAGTGGCTTTTGGAGAAAAAGTAAGTTTGCCTTTTGGAGATATTATTATAACGCCTAAAGATTTGGATAAGTTAAGAGTTGGAGATGAAACAATTATTAAAATTATTCCTTTAAAATCTGTTGTTGAGAGTTATAGAAATAGAATTCAGGTTGCTGTAGTTAAAAATTCTAGTGTTATTCGTTTAATTTTAAGAGATAGGGTTAATGAAAAAGCACAAGAAATTCTTGATAATTTAATAAAGCAGTATAATGATGATGCTGTTACAGATAAGAGTTTAATAGCGAAGCGAACCAATGAATTTATTAATGATAGAATTTCAATTATTGATAAGGATTTATCTCTTATTGAAGCAGGTGTAGAGCAATTTAAAACCCAAAATGGGTTAACCGATATTTCTTCGGAGGCTGGAATTGCTTTACAATCGAAAAATGATTTGTCTAAGCAAATTATAGCTTTAAGCACACAGTTAAAGTTGGTTGATTTTGTTGATGAATATATTTCAACAAATGGAGAGCAGTTAATTCCTGCGGACTTAGGTTTAGAAAATAGTTCAATTGCCGAAAGCACTACTAAGTATAACCAAGTTTTGTTAGAGCGTAATAGAATATTAAAAAGTACAAGTGAACTACATCCAACAATTGTGAATTTAAATTTACAATTACGTCAATTTAGAGAAAATATTTCGCAGAGTTTGTCAAACTTAAAATCTTCGTTAACAATATCTTTAAACGATATAAAGAGTCAAGAAGTTAGGTTTAATTCAAAAATTGCAGCAGTTCCAAAACAAGAGAGAGAGTATAGAGATATTCAAAGGCAACAACAAATAATAGAATCTTTATACTTGTATTTATTGCAAAAACGTGAAGAGAATGCAATTTCTTTAGCAGTAACATTGCCTAATGCAAAAATTGTTGATAAAGCTTATGGTAGTGGTTATCCTGTAGCTCCAAATCGTAGAATGTATTTTTTAGCAGCCTTACTTGTAGGCTTAATTTTACCATTTGCAACATTGTATATTCTATTTTTATTAGATAATAAAGTACACACTCGTAAAGAGGTAGAAGCATTAGTTGATATTCCTATTTTAGGAGATATCCCACAATCTAAATCAGAAAAGAAAGTAATTATTTCAGATAAGGATAGAGATAGTACATCAGAATCTTTTAGACTGCTAAGAACCAATGTGAACTTTATGCTTTCTAGCGTTAAAAAAGCTTCTAAAACTATATTTATAACATCTACTTTGGCTGGTGAAGGGAAAACCTTTATTGCTATAAATTTAGCATCTGTATTGGCGTTAACAAATAAAAAAGTATTGTTAGTTGGAGGTGATATTCGAAAGCCTAAAATTGTTGAATATTTAAAAATTAAATCTACTAAAAAAGGACTTTCACATTTTTTAATGGATCCATCATTACAAGTGCCTGATGTAATTGAGCAATTTAAAGAAACTAATTTTGATATTTTAGAATCTGGAATTGTTGCCCCTAATCCTTCAGAATTATTAATGAATGGCCGTTTTGATGAAATTTTAGCTTATGGGGAAACGCATTACGATTATGTAATTGTTGATACTGCTCCTATAAATATTGTAACAGATACTTTATTATTTAGTAAAAATGCAGATTTATTTATTTATGTTGTAAGAGCTAATTTTTTAGACAAACGCTTACTAGAAATTCCTAATAAATTATATAAAGATAAGCGCTTGCCAAATATGGCAGCCTTAATAAACGATACCGATCTAGAAAGAGGGTATGGCTATGGTTACGGGTATGGTTATGGTTATACCGAAAGAGGACTTAAGTCAAAAAAATGGTGGCAAAAAATAATGTCTTTTTAAAAAGCTTTTATTACGGAGTTTAGTTTAAAGCAACTTAGCGTTGTTTTCTAAAATTGGAGTTATTAACTTTAATAGTTTACTGTTGTTAATAGTCTCTAAAGTGTTTAAATGACGTATATTGTGCGTATCTGTTCCTGTAAAATCTATTAAGTTATCTTTTAATAAGCGTTCAGCTATTTTAGTTATTTTAGAACCATAATGCTGTGATAATGAAAGTAAATTCAATTGGAATAAACAGCCTAATTCTTTTAATTCGTAATATTTTTTGTAATTAGAATGGTAAAAAATATACCTTTCCGGATGTGCAAGAATAGGTTTATATCCAGCTATTTGAATATTAAAAAGTATTTCATTTAAATTTATTGGAGGGTTAAAATATGATAATTCTACAAGTACATATTGGTCTTTAATAGTAAGTAAGTCTTTTTCACTTAATAATTTTTCAAAATTAGCATCTATCATATATTCTGCTGCAGCTCTAATGTTTAAATCATCTATGCCTTGCGATTTTAAATAGTTAGTTAATTCAAAAAGTTTTTGATTTATTATTTGCGTAGTATTATTCCAAACACCATCCATTATATGTGGTGTAATAACAAAGTTTTTAATTCCATAACTAGAAAGCTTTTTTAGAAGTAGGGTAGATTCTTCAAAACTTTTAGAGCCATCATCAATATTTGGTAATAAATGCGAATGAATATCTATATAAGTTTCAGGAAATAACGTTGTAATTGTATGTTTGTTTTTTTTAAATAAAGACAGCATAGCTTAAAAAATTCCAGTTTTAGTTAATTTTAAAAAACCTCCAAAATTAGTTGGTAAAAAGTCTCCGAAATCTCCAGTTGTACCAACTGTTATTTCAAAAGGTATAGAGCTATTAGAAATAAAAACTTCTAAATATGGTGAAAATAAAGATTTATTAAGAGGGGTGTTAAACCATCCAGGGTATTTTGTATACGTAACATTTGTTTTGTACTGAATAGTTTCACTTAAATAGCCTTTAAAACCTACATTAATTGATGTAAATCTATTTTCAGCAATACCATAAGTAATGCCATTTATAGGTGTTTTTGTAGTGAAAAATGGTGACCCAATTGTGCGTCCAAAATAGGTCCATCCACTACTATAAACGGTATTGTTAAAGTAGTTATCAATTAAACCGTTTTCTGAAGTATTTTTTCCTTGATGTTTGGTGTATTGAAACTCAGTAATAAAGTGAGTGATAAAGCTTTTTGGTTTTTTTAAATCTATAAAAAAACCATACAATGCATCTGGGTAATTAGAAAATTCTCTTCCAGATCTATCTTCAAAAGGATGTGATACATAAAAACTCCAGTTAGTTTTTTCACCAGCATAATCTAATTGAATTAAATAATTACCAACATGATTTCCCCAGGCGTTTGATGAATTAATGCTTTCATCGGTATTAATGCCATCTCCTTGTCCAGTTATATATTTTAAATAATTATTAAAACCTGTAGGTTGTTTTCCAAACTCTTCAGATGTTCCACCCCAAACAACATAGTGATCTAATCCAGTTATTAAATTTAATTTAGTACTTAGCTTAGATTTTAAATACAAGCTTTTATAATGTAAATGAGCATTTTCTACAGCGCGTTTATCATTTAAAAAATACTCAGCATAATTAGCTTTAACTTTTAACCAGTTTTTGGCAATAGGTAGCGTTAAGTAAGATCTGGTTTTTAAGTTAATTCCAGGAAAAGCTCTTGTGTTAATTGAATTTATAATATTACCGTTAGAAACAGATAAACCTTCAAACAAAATTTCTTCATTTTTACTACCAAGGTCTAATTGCAAATTTTTAGTAGCAATACTGGTGTAAAGTTCGTTAATTAAAACTTCATTTTTATCAGCAATAAAACCTGATATTGATGCTTTATAAGCAATGTTAAAAGTGTTGTTGTTATTTTTAAAATCAGAAAAAATAGCTGTATTCAATATAATATTATCGCTGTTTGGTATTGCGCCAAATTTATTTGATGTTAAAAAAAAAGGAAGTGTTTCTTTACTGCTAATATTTGAATTTAGTTCAATAGCGTAATTTTGAGCATGTACTTCAAAAAATATGCTAAAAAATAGGGTTAAATTCAATATAATTTTAAGGTGTTTCAATATTTAAAAATTTAAATGAAATATAAAATCAAAGTTAAATAAATTTATATTAAGGTTGCAGTAAAAGCTTGTTTTATGAATAATAGTTTAGTTTTTAAAGTACCATGTGTTTAAATTACGCTAAAGTATTTTTAAATTAAAACTGAATTGTTTTAATAATTATTAAAAATTAGGTATTGTATTTTAGAAAAGCATATTATAAGTCGTTAAATATTAAATTTTCAATAAGTATTTAAATTTTTTTATAAAAAAGAATGTTTTTTTAAAATTAATGTATAGATTTGTCGGGTATTAAAACAATTATGATTACAAATAACACATTTAACAGCTTCTATTTTTACTTTTATTTTAACAATAAGGGGTGAGGCTTTGTATGTGTTGATTAACAAAATATAAATTATAGAGTCTCGAAATTATTTCGAGATTTTTTTTTGAACAAAAATTAAAAATGAAAGTAGCAATTCAAGGTATAAAAGGGTCTTTTCACCACATTGTGGCGCAACAATATTTTGGAGCAAACATAGATTTACTAGAATGTTTATCTTTTTCTGAGATGCCAAACCTTTTATTAGACAAAAAAGCTGATGTCTTAATTATGGCAATAGAAAATTCTATAGCTGGGGCAATATTGCCTAATTACGCATTAATTGATGATTTTCAATTAAATATTTGTGGTGAATTTCATTTACCAATTAGCCATAATTTAATGGGTTTGAAAGGTCAAAAAATTGAAGATATTAAAGAAGTATATTCTCATCCTATGGCACTATTACAGTGTCATAATTTTTTTAAAGACTATCCGCATATCAAGCTTATAGAAGATAAAGATACAGCTTCTGTTGCTAAAAGAATTAAAGATGATAACTTAACAGGTGTAGGCGCAATTGCAAGTACATTGGCTGCAGAAATATATGATTTAGATATTATAGCAACAGATATTCAAACTATTAAAGAAAATGCAACTCGCTTTTTTATTTTAAATAACAATAAAGATAAAAGTAGTGTTTCTGCAAATAAAGCTTCTATAAAATTTATTACAAGTAACGATTCTGGAAGTTTAGCAGAAGTACTTTCAATTTTAGCTAAGCATAATTTAAATATGTCTAAAATTCAATCTATGCCAGTTATAAATACCCCTTGGAAATATGCATTTTTTGCTGATTTTATTTTTAAAAGTTATGCAGATTATTTTGATGCAATAGATGAAATTAAAGAAAAAGTTGAAATAGTAAAAATATTAGGAGAATACACAAAAGGTAAAAGATAATGATACAAAAAGCTGATAGATTAAATGATGTAAAAGAATACTACTTCTCAAAAAAATTGAGAGAAGTAGCGGCTTTAAGAAATCAAGGTAAACCAATAATAAATATAGCAATTGGAAGCCCAGATTTAGCGCCGTCAACTAGTGTAATAACAGCAATTCAAAAAGCTGTAACATTGCCAGATGCACATCAATATCAAAGTTATCAAGGAATTCCAGAATTACGAAACGGGATTTCAGATTTTTATAAAGAAAACTACAATGTTACCTTAAATCCAGCTACAGAAATTCTTCCCCTAATGGGTTCTAAAGAAGGAATTATGCATATTTCTATGGCGTTTTTAAATAAAGGCGATAAAGTATTAATACCAAATCCAGGATATCCAACATATGCATCTGTTACAAATTTGGTTGAAGCTGAACCGATTTTATATAATTTAACAGATTCAACTAATTGGTTGCCTAATTTTAAAGAATTAGAACAACAAGATTTAAATAACGTTAAAATTATGTGGATCAATTATCCGCATATGCCAACAGGTGCTGTTGCTTCAAAAGAAGATTTTAAAGAATTGATAGCTTTTGCTAAAAAACATCAAATTTTAATTGTTAACGACAATCCATATAGTTTTATTTTAAATGAAAACCCACTTAGTATTTTAGAAATAGAAGGAGCTAAAGAGGTTGCTATAGAGTTAAATTCTTTAAGTAAAACATTTAATATGGCAGGCTGGAGAGTAGGAATGGTTGTGGGAGATGCCGAAATTATTAAAACAATTTTACAGGTAAAAAGTAATATGGATTCAGGTATGTTTTTTGGTATTCAAAAAGGAGCTGTGGAAGCATTCAAATTATCGGATGATTGGTTTAAATCTCAAAATGAAATTTATAAAAGAAGAAGAGCATTAGTTTGGCAGATATTTGATGCACTAGGTTGTACCTATAATAAAAATATTGGAGGTTTGTTTGTTTGGGCAAAATTACCAAAAGGCATAAAATCTGAAGATGTTACAGACGATTTATTGTATAATAAAAATGTATTTATAACACCAGGAACTATTTTTGGTTCTAATGGAGCTGGTTATTTAAGAGCATCATTATGTGTTTCAGAAGAGGTACTAGAAGAAGTGTTAAATAGAATAATTACTATAAATGTGTAGCATGGAAAAGTTAGTAGTTATTGGTTTAGGTTTAATAGGCGGTTCTTTAGCTTTGGATTTGAAAAAGAGAGGAAATTACAAAGTCTATGGAGTAGATCAAAATCCTGAACATGTAAAAGCAGCACTAAAATTTGGAGTAATTGATGAGGAAATTAATTTTTCTGAAATTGCTGATGCAGCTGTGGTAATTATTGCAGTACCAGTTAATATTATTCCAAAAATTACAAAACAAGTATTGGATATTATATCTGATAAAACGTTGGTTTTTGATGTTGGTTCTGTAAAAAATGAAATTTGTAAGGCAGTAGAAAATCATAAAAATCGTAAAAACTTTGTAGCGGCACACCCGCTTGCAGGAACAGAGTTTTCAGGTCCCGAAGCTGCTATTTTAAATTTGTTTGATCATAAAGTAAATATTATTTGTGAAGCAGATAAAACAGATTGGAAAATTTTAGATAAAGCAATAAGTTTATTTAAACTTTTAGATATGCGTATTAAAATGATGCAACCAGTAGAACATGATAGACATATTGCGTATGTTTCTCACCTATCGCATATTAGTTCTTTTATGTTAGGGAAAACAGTATTGCAAATTGAAAAAAATGAACAAGCAATTTTTGATATGGCTAGTACAGGTTTTGCATCTACAGTGCGTTTAGCAAAAAGTAATGCAAATACTTGGGCACCAATTTTTTTAGAAAATAAAGAAAATGTTATTAGATCTCTAGACGAGTATATTAAAAATTTAACTGAATTTAAATCTTTAATAGAACATGCAGATGACGATGGATTAAGAGTAACTATGAACGATACAAATTATATAAAATCAATTTTAAACGGAATTCAAGAAAACGACTAAATAAGAAACAAAAATAAGATGGAAATTACAAAAGAAAACAGAAAGTGGTTAGATAACATGGGGTTAGATCATCCAATTGTTATTGCAGGACCTTGTAGTGCTGAAACTGAAGAACAAGTTTTAAAAACAGCTCATTTATTAAAAGATACAGATACAAATGTGTTTAGAGCTGGTATTTGGAAACCAAGAACAAGACCAGGAGGTTTTGAAGGTGTTGGGGGTATTGGTTTGCCATGGTTACAACGCGTTCGTGAAGAAACAGGTATGAAAATTACAACTGAAGTTGGAAATGCAAATCACGTAGAATTAGCTTTAAAAGCAGATGTAGATATTTTATGGATTGGAGCTAGAACTACTGTTAACCCATTTGCCGTTCAAGAAATTGCAGATGCATTAAAAGGTGTTGATAAACCAGTATTGGTAAAAAATCCAGTGAATCCAGATTTAGCTTTATGGTTAGGTGGAGTTGAACGTTTTCAAGCAAATGGAATTTCACAATTAGGTGTAATTCACCGTGGATTTTCGGCATACAATACAGGTCATTACAGAAATAAACCAAAATGGCATATTGCAATTGAATTGAAAAAAGAATTCCCAGATTTACCAATTATTCTTGATCCATCACATATTTGTGGTAGAAGAGATACTCTTTTAGATGTTTCTCAAACTGCATTGGATTTAAATTTTGATGGATTTATGATTGAAACTCATATTGATCCAGACAATGCTTGGAGTGATGCAGCTCAACAAATTACACCTGCAAGATTGGATGAAATTACAAAAGATTTAAAAATCCGTAAGAAAAATAGTTCGAAAGAAAGTTTCCAAAGTAAATTGAATTTATTCCGTAAAGAATTAGATTTAATTGATGGTAATATTATTGATATTTTAAGCGATAGAATGGGTGTTGCTGAAGAAATTGGAAAATTAAAGCATAAAGAAAATGTTGCTATTTTACAAAGTGGAAGATGGTCAGATATTTTATCGGCTATGATAGAAACTGGAACTAGCAAAGGCTTAAGTAAAGAATTTGTAGAGGAAGTTTTTAAAGCAATACATGTTGAATCTATAAATATTCAACGTAATATAAAATAATTAACAGTATCCGTTCTGCATTTTAATGAAACGTATTTAATTATTTTGGCCTTTTTAAGTGTGCTAATTAGAATTATTAAGAATTGTAATTTTCAAACTTATTTTTTATCTATACATGCATAAATTGGTATAAAAACTATTTTAAGGGTTATACTGCATAACGGAATTGTATTATAAAAACAACTTTAATAAAACGCTTATTTTTAAGCGTTTTATTTTTTTATAGCAAATAGTTGTGTTTGTTTAAGTTTGCCCTAAAGTGCTTGTTTTTAGGGTTGTTAACTGTAGTGATAAGTGGTTTTTATATAAACTATATTAAAGCAGTATAAAACAATAAATTATTTTTTTTTATTGGTAAATAGTATTAATTTGTAATACTATAATTTAATGTTTTAAAGCGTGTATTTAAATGCTTTTTGGGTATTAAAATATTGAGAATTTTCAATAATTAAATATGCAGTCAAATTAATTTAGATTGGTATAAAAATTCTGTTATTTTTGTAATTGTTATGAAACCAGTAGAACTAATAAAACAGCCTATACTTAAAGAAATGGAGCTCTTTGAAAGTAAATTCAGAGAAGCTATGATAACTAAGGTTCCGCTGTTAAATAGAATTACACATTATATAGTTAGAAGAAAAGGAAAACAAATGCGACCGATGTTTGTTTTTTTGGTTGCTAAAATGGTTTCAAACGGTAGATTTGAAGAACGAACTTATAGAGGAGCTTCAATTATAGAATTAATCCATACAGCTACTTTAGTGCATGACGATGTTGTTGATGATAGTAATAGAAGACGTGGATTTTTCTCTGTAAACGCACTTTGGAAAAATAAAATAGCCGTTCTAGTTGGTGATTTTTTATTATCTAAAGGATTATTACTTTCAATAGATAATGAAGATTTTGATATTTTAAAATTAATATCAGTTGCTGTTCGAGAAATGAGTGAAGGAGAGTTACTTCAAATCGAAAAAGCACGTAAATTAGATATTACAGAAAGTGTTTACTTTGAAATTATTCGTCAGAAAACAGCAACTTTAATTGCTGCATGCTGTGGTATTGGAGCAGCTTCTGTTGGCTCTTCAGAAGAGGAGGTAGAAAAAATGCGACTTTTTGGAGAATTAATTGGAACCGCTTTTCAAATTAAGGATGATTTATTTGATTATACCGAAGCCCATATTGGAAAACCTACCGGTATTGATATTAAAGAACAAAAAATGACTTTGCCACTTATTTACACCTTAAATAATTGTTCTACCAAAGAAAAAAAATGGTTAATAAACTCGGTTAAAAACCATAATAAGGATAAAAAAAGAGTAAAAGAAGTTATTGCTTTTGTTAAAGAAAACGGAGGTATTGAATACACAATTTCTAAAATGAAAGAATACCAAACAAAAGCATTAGAAATTTTAAATACCTATCCAGATTCTCCATATAAAGAATCGTTGCTTATTATGATGAATTATGTTATTGAACGAAAAAAATAACCTAATTTTTAATAATTTTATAGGTTTTAAATTTACGTGGAGATCTTACCAAAAACTTTTTTTAGATAATTTTGAAACACATTTTGTAGATAATCATTTGCATGTTATTGCTCCTCCTGGAGCAGGAAAAACTATTCTTGGTATAGAAATGTTACGGCGTATAAATAAAAAAACGCTAGTGTTAACACCTACATTAACCATTAAACACCAATGGCAAGAGAAATTTAAAACTTTTTTTGATGTTGAAAATAAGTTTGTTAATTATTCTGATAATTTAAAAGAATTATCAGATTTAAATTTTAGTACTTATCAAGGTGTATTTTCGTTACGTAAAGATTTTGAAACTTCTGAAGACTTTATTAACTATTTTAAAAATAATGGTATTGAAGTGTTAGTTTTAGATGAAGCACATCATTTAAAACAAGAGTGGTGGAGAGTGCTTTTCGAGCTTAAGCAATATGCTAATTTAGCAATAATAGCACTCACAGCAACTCCTCCAATAGATAGTTCACCCTTGGAGCTTAACAGATATTTTAGTTTATGTGGAGAGGTAGACGATGAAATTTCAATACCAGATTTGGTAAAAGAAAGAGCATTATGTCCACACCAAGATTTTATTTATTTTTCAAAACCAAACGATGTTGAAATTGAATACATTGTTACTTTTAGAAAACGTATAGCAACATTTATCCAGTTTTTAAAAGAAGATGAAAAATTTATTAATTTTTTAAAAACACATGCTTTTTATAAGTTTCCTAAACAATATATTGAAGAAATTTATAATGATCCTTCATACTATTCATCTATTTTAATTTTTTTAAACGAATGTGGAGAGCTAATTTCACAAGAAAAATTACAGTTTTTAGGTTTTGAAAAAAATGAAACTATTGAGTTTCCAGTTTTAGATTTAAATTGGATAGCAATTTTATTACAAAAAATATTATTTGAATATAGAACCTCTTTAGAGTATTTCGAAGAGTCTTTAAGTTTAATTGAGAAAGATTTAAAAAAAGTAGGAGGAATTCATAATAAAAAAGTAAACTTATTAGCCAATCAAAAAATTTTTAAAAAAATAACAAATAGTACCAATAAATTACAAAGTATTGTCTCTATTGTGAAATTTGAAAAAGAACAGCTTAAAGGAGATTTAAGGTTGGTTATTTTAACGGATTTTATTAGAAAAGAATTTTTAGGTTTAAATGAAAATTATACCAAGCAAATTAATAAAATTGGAGTGATACCAATTTTTAATTATCTAAAAAAATATATTGAAGATACTTCTTCAATTGCTGTATTATCTGGATCTATTATTATTTTAAATAAGAGTTGTCTAGAAAAATTAAGTGATGCTATTTCACCTGAAGACTTTCATACAAAAAGTATAGATAATTCAAATAACTTTGTGGAACTTGTGGTAAGTAAGTCCTATAGAAATACAATTGTAGCAGTAATTACTCAGTTGTTTGAAAAAGGAGTTATAAAAATTTTAATTGGTACAAAATCTTTATTAGGAGAAGGATGGGATGCTCCTTCAATAAATTCATTAATTTTAGCTTCAAATATTGGTTCTTTTGCTTCATCTAATCAAATGAGAGGTAGGGCAATAAGGGTAAAACAAGCCAATAAAACTGGTCATATTTGGCATTTAGCAAGTATAGATACTACTCACGTAAATGGTGGTGAAGATATAAATAAACTTACTCAAAGATTTGAAGCTTTTACAGGTTTAAGTGTAATAGGAACTACTATTAAAAATGGAATTAAAAGGCTAAATATTCCTTCAAATTTTTATAATCTAGATTTAGATGAATTAAATAAAAAAACGTTTAATAAAGCTAAAAATAGAACGGATTTAATTAAAGATTGGGATACAGCTATTGCAAAAGGTTATAATATTAAAAAAATTGTAAAAGTTGATTATTTAACAACACCAGCTTTTAAGAAAGGTAAAAAAGCAGTTTATACTAAATTATCTAAAAATGGATTTATTGAATTGGGACTTGGTTTTTTATATTTTACAACTGAATACATAACCAATAATCTTGTTAACTTATTAAGAGGTAATTTTTTAATTGTATTAAAATATTTTATAGTAAGTTTATTTATTGTGTTTCTACCAAGAACATTAAAAGTAATTAGACTGTATTATGTTTTAGGAAATGTAGATAAGCTAGTTAGTAAAATTGGGAAAGCAGTTTTACAAACTATGTTACAATCAAATTTAATAAAAACAGATTTTAACACCATTCAAATTGAAGTTGTTAAAGATAAAAAAGGAGCAATTAGTTGTTCGTTAATTGGGGCGTCTTATTTTGAAAATTCACTTTTTGTAACAAGTTTAAATGAAATATTACAACCAATAAAAAATCCTAGATATATTATTTCACGAAAAAATTGGATGAAGGATAAAATAGGAATTTACAATATGCATTCAGTGCCAAATATTTTCGATTCTAATAAAAAATCAGCTACATTGTTTTATAAAAATTGGAAAAAGTATGTTGGAAAATCAGAGTTGCTTTATTCTAGAAGTTTAGAAGGAAAAAAATTATTGTTAAAAGCAAAAATTCAAAATCTAAAATATATTTCAGAAAACGATAAAAACACCTCTAAAACAGAGGTGCTTTGGAAGTAATTAATTTACCAATTCGAGTTCTAATAATTCCTCTAAATGTTTTCTAGAATTTGAAAGCCTTGGTATTTTATGTTGTCCGCCTAATTTACCTTTAAGTTTTAACCAATTGTAAAATAAACCTTCTGGAGCTACATTTACTTTAGGCATTTCTAAGGTTAAATCATGATACCTTTTAGCTTCATAATCTGAATTTATAGCTTTAATTGTGTTATCAAGTATTTCTGTAAAATAATCGATATCTTCTGGAAGTTTTTTAAATTCAATAATCCATTCGTGTCTACCACTTTTTTTGTTATCCATAAAAACAGGTGCAGCAGTGTATTCAGAAATTTCAGCATTTGTTTTTAAGCAAGCTTGTTTTAATGCTTCTTCAGCATTTTCTACAATTAATTCTTCACCAAAAACATTGATAAAGTGTTTTGTGCGTCCGGTTATTCGAATTCTATAAGGGTTTAATGATGTAAACTTTACAGTATCACCAATTAAGTAGCGCCATAAGCCACCATTGGTAGTAATAACAATGGCGTAATTGGTATTTAATTCTACTTGTTCAAGCGGAATAGCTTCAGAATCTTCACCATTAAATGCGTGCATAGGAATAAATTCATAAAAAATTCCATAATCGAGCATTAATAACATGTCTAAAGAATCATTTACATCTTGAATTGCAAAAAATCCTTCAGAAGCATTGTAGGTTTCGTAATATTTAAAATCTTTTTTTGGTATTAGTTTTTTAAATTGTTCTCTGTATGGATTGAAATTTACACCGCCATGAAAATATACTTCTAAATTTGGCCAAACTTCTAGAATATTATCTTTTCCTGTTTTTTCTAAAACTCTGTTTAATAAAACCAGCATCCAAGAAGGAACACCTACTAAACTTGTAATATCTTCGTTAATAGTTTCTTTAACAATTGCATTTAATTTGGTTTCCCATTCTTCCATTAAAGCAGTTTCTTGTTTAGGTGCACTTCTAAAATCTGCCCAAAATGGCATGTTTTCAATAATTATAGCAGATAAATCACCAAAATACGTGTCATTATCTTCATATACAGCACTGCTTCCTCCTAAACGTAAGCCTTTACCAGTAAAAAGTTGAGCTTCTTCATTATTGTTAAAATACAAACAAAGCATATCTTTTCCTGCTTTAAAATGGCAGTTTTCTAAAGCTTCATCGCTTACGGGAATAAATTTACTTTTAGCATTTGTTGTTCCACTAGATTTTGCAAACCATCTAATATGTGTAGGCCAAAAAATATTTTGTTCACCTTTTCTAGTACGATCTATTAAAGGTTCTATAGATTCGTATTGTTGAATTGGTACATTTTTTGTAAAATCTTTGTAAGTGTCTATTTTCGAAAAGTCATATTTAATTCCTATTTCTGTATTTTGAGCTTTATTTAATAATTTAAACAATAATTCATGTTGTACATCTATAGGATATTTTAAAAATAACTCCATTTGATGTTTTCTTTTTTTTAAGAACCAAGATATTATTGAATTTACTATTTGAAATGGCATATTTTAATCAGTATATTTGGAATGTTAAATTTAATAAAAAACTTTAAATGCAATATCAAACAGTACTAAAAAAAATGAAAACAGAATTAAACAATCAAGTTCAATATTACTTAGATGTTGAAAATGATTTTTTAGTTTTAAACCAATTATTAGATAAAGAAATTGAGATTAGTTTTGAAGGGTATCAATGTTTGTGTTGTGGTAAAGAAAAGAAAATTTTTAGACAAGGCTTTTGTTATGATTGTTTTTACAAAAGTGCTGCCGTTGGAGATTGGATAATGAAACCCGAATTAAGCACAGCACATAAAGATATTGAAGATAGAGATTTAGCCTATGAAAAAAGTGTTCAGTTAAAGCCACATATTGTATATTTAGCACTGTCAAGTAATGTAAAAGTAGGTGTAACAAGAAAAACCCAAGTGCCAACACGTTGGATTGACCAAGGTGCCTCAAAAGCAATTGAAATTGTTGAGGTTCCTAATAGATATTTGGCAGGTATTACAGAAGTTGCGCTTAAAGAATACGTAGCAGATAAAACAAGCTGGCAAAAAATGTTGAAAAATGATATCTCTAGTGCAGATTTGATTGAAGAACGTGAAAAATTAAAAAAATATATTCCAGAAGAAGTTCAACCTTACTTTTTAGCAAATAATAATAAAATTACAGAGGTAAATTATCCAGTTTTACAATATCCAACAAAAATTAAAACCTTAAATTTAGAAAAATCTCATGTATATTCAGGTAAATTAAAAGGTGTAAAAGGGCAGTATTTATTATTTGAAGATAATACCGTTTTTAACATTAGAAATAACGAAGGTTATAAAGTAATAATAACGGTTAATTAATTTTAGAGGAGAAGAAATAATATATGATTGCATTTATACATAATTTAATTGTTAAAACCGTAAAACGTAGATTTAAAAAAAGCTCGTTTAGACAAACTAAAAGATTGTCTGAAGAGGTTAAAAGTATAGAAGTAAGCATCTCTCATAGTGTACGAGAGGTGTTTTTTATTTTAATAGGTGTTGTTTCTGCCGGTTTTGGATTAAAAGGATTTTTATTGCCAAACTCTTTTATTGATGGTGGAGCAATGGGGATATCCTTATTAATTTCAGATGTTACAGGTTATTCCCTATCGGTATTAATTGTACTTATTAATTTGCCTTTTATAGTTTTAGGGTATTCTAATATTGGTAAACAATTTGCTTTAAAAAGTATTTTAGCAATTATAGCTTTAGCATTATCGGTTCATTTTATTCCATACCCTTTAATTACTTCAGATAAGTTGTTAATCGCTGTTTTTGGTGGTTTTTTCTTAGGAGGTGGTATTGGAATGTCTATTAGAGGTGGTGCTGTTATTGATGGAACAGAAGTTTTAGCAATATTTTTGAGTAAAAAATCAGGACTTACAATAGGTGATATAATTTTAATTTTTAACATTATAATATTTTCCTTTGGAGCCTATATTTTATCAATAGAAGTAGCCTTGTATGCAATGTTAACTTATATGGCTGCAGCAAAAACAATTGATTTTATTATTGAAGGAGTTGAAGAATATACCGGAATTTCAATAATTTCAACCAAAAGTGAAAAAATTAGGTTAATGATAACTGAAGATTTAGGACGTGGAGTAACCGTATATGTTGGAAAAGGTGGATTTGGAAAGCAAGAACAAGATTTAACTAATTTTGATATTATTTATACAATTGTTACACGATTAGAAATTGCAAGAATTAAAACCGAAATAGAAAAAATTGACGAGCATGCATTTATAATTATGAACAGTATAAAAGACACCAAAGGAGGAATGATAAAAAAAAGACCTTTAAAATAAGCACTTGTTTTTATTTAAAAAATGAAATTTCTTCTCCTTTCGCTAAATGAAATCGTTTTTTAAATAGGTAAACTATAAAGTATAAAATAGGAGTATCTAAAAGTGCAATTATAATTTTAAATAAAAAACCACTTAAAACTAAAGTCCCAAAAATATTCCAAGGTAAAACTTTAAAAATACACAGTAAACCTACCACCGTTACAGTGTCAATTAATTGTGAAGCGAAGGTGGAAAAATTATTGCGTAACCATAAATGTTCACCTTTGGTTTTTCTTTTCCAAAAATGAAATAGGCGGATATCAATAAATTGAGCAAATAAATAAGCTAACATAGAAGCTAAAACAGCAATAGGAGATAGTCCAAATACTTTTGTAAATATTTGGTTGTTAATAGGTGAATTATCAATTGCTGGAGTATAATTTGCAATAAGAACAATCAACATTGAAAAAAATGAAGCAAAAATACCTGCAATTACAACCTGATTTGCTTTTTTTCGCCCATAAATTTCTGAAATAATATCGGTAATTAAAAAGGTAATAGGGTAAGGTAAAATACCAACAGAAAGTTCAAATCTGAACCATCCAAAAGGATTCCAATAAAAAAATTTTTGAAAAATTAAATTTGAAGCTACCAATGCTGCAATAAACATGGATGCTAAAATTAAATAAATTGTAAAAGCTTCGGATTTTAGTTTTTGATTCATTACTATCAAGTTGATACGAATATAGTAATTTATTCTTATTTTTGTTTTTTTAATTTAAATCGAATAAAATAAATAGAATGAAAGCATATATATTTCCAGGTCAAGGAGCTCAATTTGTCGGAATGGGATTAGATTTATATCAAAGCTCACCCTTAGCTCAAGAACTTTTTGAAAAAGCAAACAGTATTTTAGGTTTTTCTATAACAGACATTATGTTTGAAGGTACTGCAGAGGATTTAAAACAAACAAAAGTAACACAGCCTGCAATTTTTTTGCATTCAGTAATTTTGGCAAAAACATTAGGAGATGATTTTAAACCAGAAATGGTTGCAGGGCATTCTTTAGGTGAACTTTCAGCTTTAGTTGCTAATGGAGTATTGACTTTTGAAGATGGTCTAAAATTGGTTTCTAAAAGAGCTTTAGCAATGCAAAAAGCTTGTGAAGCTCAAGAATCAACAATGGCTGCAGTTTTAGGTTTAGATGATAATGTTGTTGAAGAAGTATGTGCTAGTATTGATGGTGTAGTAGTGGCAGCTAATTATAATTGTCCTGGTCAGTTGGTTATTTCTGGTGAAATTTCAGCTATAGATAAAGCTTGTGAGTTGCTAACAGAAAAAGGAGCAAGACGTGCTTTAAAATTACCAGTTGGTGGAGCATTTCACTCTCCTTTAATGGCGCCAGCAAGAGAGGAATTAGCTGAAGCGATTAAAAATACTGTATTTAGTGAACCTATTTGTCCGGTTTATCAAAATGTTGTGGCAAAAGCGGTTACAAATCCAGATGAAATTAAAGGAAATTTAATAGCGCAATTAACGGCGCCTGTACGTTGGACACAATGCGTGCAAGCTATGATTGCAGATGGTGGAACAGAATTTGTTGAAGTTGGACCAGGTAAGGTTTTACAAGGTTTAATGCGTAAAATAGATAGAAGTGTTTCTGCTAGTGGAGCTGTTGCTTAGTTTCTAACGCTCAGTTGCAATTTGCGGTTAACAGTTTTATACAGATAAAATAAAAAGGGCTTTCAAATTTTATTTAAAAGCCCTTTTTTAATAGTGTGTTGTTACTTAAAATAGGAGTTGTTTACTTTTCGCTATTTAAAGCTTCTTGCCATTTCCAGGCAGAAAGTAAAGCCTCATCTAGAGTTAATTCAGCTTTCCATCCAAGTTCTTCATTTGCAAAATTTGTATCGGCATAAGCGGCTGTAATGTCGCCTTCCCGTCTATCTACTAATTTATAGTTTACTTTTTTACCAGTAACTTTTTCAAAAGTATTTATAACTTCTAAAACAGAATTTCCTTTACCAGTACCTAAGTTAAAAATTTCATATTGAGCTTTGTTATTATTTTCAATAAGTCTTTTTAAAGCAACAATATGTGCTTTTGCTAAGTCAACTACATGAATGTAATCTCTAACGGCTGTACCGTCAGGTGTATCGTAATCACTTCCAAAAACGGAAAGTTCTTTACGTATTCCAGCTGCAGTTTGTACTACATAAGGAATTAAGTTTTGAGGTATTCCAATAGGTAATTCACCAATTTTTGAAGATTCGTGTGAGCCAATTGGATTAAAATAACGCAATGCAATAGCTTTTAAATCTGAAATTTTGGTAGCATCTTTTATAATTTCTTCACCAATTTGTTTTGTATTTCCGTAAGGAGATTCCGCAGGTTTTATAGGTGCATTTTCTGTAATTGGAAGTTCATCTGCTTGTCCATAAACGGTACAAGATGAACTAAAAATAAAGTTATTTAAGTTGTTAGCTTTCATTTCTTGTAAAATAGAAATTAAACTACCAAGATTGTTTTCATAATATTCTAATGGCATTTGAACACTTTCACCTACTGCTTTAGATGCTGCAAAATGAATAATTCCATCTACTTTATTATTTGCGAAAAAATCTTTAACAGCAGTTTTTTCTCTTAAATCGATATTAAAATATGTAGGTTTTGTTCCTGTAATTGAAGTTATTTTATCTAAAACTTCAATGCTTGAGTTTGATAAATTATCAATAATAAGAACTTCGAAACCTTCATTTTGTAACTCTACAACTGTGTGTGAGCCAATAAATCCTAACCCTCCAGTAACTAAAACTTTTTTCATTATTTATTTATAAAATTTAAAATTGTTGATGTAATAAAATTTAATTGTTCTTCATCTAATTCTGTGTGCATTGGCAAAGAAATAACAGTATCAATTAATTCATTTGTTACTTTAAAATCATCCTCATTATAACGTTTGTCTTTATATGCTTTTTGACTGTGAAGTGGTACAGGGTAGTAAATGGCATTTGGAATTCCATTGTCTAGTAAATGTTGGTGTAATTCGTTTCTTTTACCAGTTAAAATTTGTAATGTATATTGATGAAAAACATGTGATGTAAAGTTGCTTGTGGCAGGTGTAATTATGTTTTCATTTCCAGCAAAAGCATTAGAGTAGTATGCAGCGGCTTTTTGTCTAGCTTCACAATACGAATCTAGAAGAGGTAATTTTACATTTAAAACAGCTGCTTGTACGCTGTCTAATCTAGAATTAACACCTACAACATCGTGGTAATAGCGTTTGTACATTCCGTGGTTTACAATTCCTCTAATTGTATGTGCTAAATCATCATCATTTGTAAAAATAGCACCACCATCACCATAACAACCTAAATTTTTTGAAGGAAAGAATGAAGTTGTACCTATATTTCCAATAGTTCCTGCTTTTTTAGTTGTGCCATCTTTAAAGGTGTAGTTGGCACCAATAGCTTGTGCTGTATCTTCAATTACAAATAAGTTATATTCTTTTGCAACTTCTAAAATTGCCTCCATATTTGCACATTGTCCAAATAAATGTACTGGAACAATAGCTTTAGTTTTTGGGGTAATTGCTTTTTTTAATGCTTCAATATTTATGTTAAAAGTATCTTTTTCAACATCTACTAAAACAGGAGTTAAATGTAATAAAGCAATTACTTCAACAGTTGCAGCAAAGGTAAAATCAACTGTAATAACTTCGTCTCCAGGAGCTAGTCCTAATCCCATCATAGCGATTTGAAGAGCATCGGTACCATTTGCACAAGGAATTACGTGTTTTACATTTAAATAAGTTTCTAAATTTTTTTGAAAAGACTGGACTTCCGGTCCATTTATATAAGCTGCAGATTTTAAAACTTCTGAAATTTTAGAATCAACTTGTTCTTGTATTTTGGTGTATTGACTTTGGAGGTCAACCATTTGTATTTTTTTCATGGTAAGATTTGTATGTATTCTAACAAACAAAAATACAATAAAAGAGGTTGCTATCCAATCTAAAATACGGATAGTTGCTATAACGTTTTATTCAAATAAATCAGATGATAAATAACGATCTCCACGATCGCAAATTATGGCAACTATAATGCCTTTTTCTATAGTTTTTGATAATTTTAATGCTGCAGTTACGGCTCCACCACTGCTCATTCCTGCAAAAATACCTTCTTCTTTTGCAAGTCTTTTAGTCATTTTTCTAGCTTCATTTTCGCTAACTTCAATAACGGTATCTACTTTTTTAGGATTAAATATTTTGGGCAAAAATTCTGGAGACCATTTTCTTATACCCGGAATTCTAGAATTATCGGTTGGTTGTGCGCCAATTATTTGAATGTTGTTATTTTTTTCTTTTAAAAAGGTAGAAGTTCCCATAATGGTACCGGTTGTACCCATTGCAGAAACAAAATGGGTGATTTCTCCATTAGTATCTCTCCATATTTCTGGTCCAGTAGTTTTATAATGTGCTTGCCAATTAGCTTCATTAGCAAATTGATTAAGCATTTTATATCCTTTTTCTATTACTTTTTTTTCAGCATAAGCTCTGGAGCCTTCAATGCCAGTTTCACTAGATGTTAAGGTAACTTTTGCGCCATAAGCTCGCATAGTTTGCACCCTCTCTTTAGTAGAGTTTTCTGGCATTACCAATTCAATATTGATTCCGAATTGTTGTGCAATCATTGCTAGTGCAATACCCGTATTTCCACTTGTAGCTTCAATTAAATAGTCTGTTTTTTGGATGTCACCATTTTTTAAAGCTGAAGCTATCATGTTGTATGCCGCTCTATCTTTTACGCTTCCTCCAGGGTTATTTCCTTCTAACTTAAGATAAAGCGAAACATTTTCTTTGGTTAAAATATTTTTAGCTTTAACTAAAGGTGTGTTCCCAATAAAATCGAATAAACTTTTAGTTTTCATGTACTATTTTTTTTGTTTCATTCTAATTTCTGCTTTGTGATAGACTAAAGAGTTTTCTGGAATTGATTCTGTAATCCAAACATTACCACCAATTATGCTATTTTTTCCTATAATGGTTTCTCCTCCAAGTATGGTTGCATTGGCATATATTGTTACATTGTCTTCAACCGTTGGGTGTCTTTTTACATCTTTTAAATCCTTAGAAACTTGTAATGCACCTAAAGTAACTCCTTGGTAAATTTTTACATGGTTTTTAATTAAGCAAGTTTCACCAATTACAGTTCCTGTAGCGTGGTCTATAAAAAATGATTTTCCAATAGTTGCTCCTGGATGAATGTCTGTACCAGTTTTACTATGAGCATATTCACTCATTAACCTTGGAATTAATGGTGTTTTAAGCTTATACAATTTATGACTTAATCTATAAATAGCAATAGCAAAAAAACCAGGGTAAGCTAAGTAAACTTCTTCTATATTATTAGATGCAGGGTCGCTGTTTACCAATTCTTGTGCGTCTAAATTTAAATCTTCTAAAATTTCTGGAAGTTCAGATAAAAAAGAATTCCAAATTGAACCGCAAGATTCAGCATCAACTCTGCAGGCTAATTTATAAATTTCATTAAAATCTAGCTCTAATTGTTCTATGTTTTTGGCAACACATGCGTTTGCATCAAATAATGTATAAAATAGTTTGTTTGTAAATTTTTCAGTTTTAGATTTTAAATTAAAATCTAAATGCGGCTTATTTTTACTAGAAATAATTTTATGGATACTACGTTCTTTGTCAGTCATTTTTACTGCATCTTTTCAAGATTGGTCGAAGAATTTTTATTTTACTAACAATTAATTACAAACTAAATAATTGTTGACTGTCCTAAATCAATATTATTCTTGTTGTAAAATGTATTTTCATCATCTAAAATAAAATCGCTTAAAAAATTCCCAACATTAGTTGTTGAAAAATGATTGGTGCTATTTAAATCGGGTGTTGTTATGTTTAACTCAATTGATTTTTCAACAGCTGATCTAATTGCTTCAGCCTCCTCATGTAATTCGAAATGATCTAAAAGCATTGCTGCGGATAATACTGCGGCTAAAGGATTTGCTATATTTTTTCCTTTTGCTTGTGGATACGAGCCATGTATTGGTTCGAACATAGCAGTATTTGTGCCAATGGAAGCAGAAGCTAACAGGCCTATGGAGCCTGAAATAACACTTGCTTCATCAGATAAAATATCTCCAAACATGTTTTCTGTTAAGATTACATCAAACTGTTTTGGGTTTAAAATTAGTTGCATTGCAGCATTGTCAACAAGTAAAAAGTCTAAATTTACAGTTGGGTAATTTTTAGAAATTTCTATTACACGTTTTCGCCATAATCTTGATGTTTCTAAAATATTAGATTTATCAACCAATGTTAATTTTTTTCGCCTAATTTGTGCACTCTTAAAAGCTAAGTGGGCAATTCTATCTATTTCTTCAATAGTATATTTACAAACATCAGTAGCTTCATTACCATTTTCACTTAATTCTTTATGACCAAAATAAATACCACTTGTTAGTTCTCTAAAAATAACAAAATCTACATCTTTTATTACTTGTGCTTTTAAGTTAGATTGATCAATTAGAGCGTCATAGGTTGCTAAAGGGCGTATATTGGCAAATAAGTCCAGACTTTTTCTTAGTTCTAATAAACCTTGTTCTGGTCGAACATTAATTGTTAGATTATTATCATATTTTGGATCGCCAATAGCTCCAAATAAAATTGCATCTGCATCAATACATGTTTTTAAAGTTGCGTCGGGTAATGGATTTCCGGTTTCCTCTATAGCAACTGCGCCAATGTTTGCATATTTATATACAAATTTATGGTTGTATTTTTCGGCAACAGCATCTAATGTTTTTACTGCTTGTTGTGTTACTTCTGGACCTATTCCATCGCCTGGAAGCAAAGCGATATTTAATTTCATAACTATATTAATTGAGTGTTTTTAATCTAAAATTTAGGTGAATTTAAGTTATTATTTTTAATAAAACACAAAAAATTAATAGGATTATATTTGGTGTTAAATATGGACGCTTGTTTTTTGAATTTTATTTAATTCCATAAGGTGGTGAATGTCGTTATTATTCACTTCTTTATGGAAGTCTGCAAATTTTAAAAATTGAGGATAGAGGTCATCTAACTGTATCTTGGTTAAGTCGTATCCAATGTTTTTAGCTCTATATGCTAAAGCAGCTCTACCGCTTCTAGCAGTTAAAACAATTGAAGATTCAGTAACTCCAACATCTTCTGGATTCATAATTTCGTAGGTTTCTCTATTTTTAATTACTCCATCTTGATGAATCCCTGAACTATGGGCAAAAGCATTTTCACCTATAACAGCTTTGTTTGGTTGTACTAACATTCCCATACTACGTTGCACCAATAAGCTAGTGTCGTATAATAATTTTGTATTAATTCCGGTATCTAAATTTAAATACGGATGTTGTTTCATAATCATTACAACTTCTTCTAAGGCTGTATTTCCTGCGCGTTCTCCAATTCCATTAATAGTACATTCTATTTGTCGTGCACCATTTTGGATTCCTGAGATTGCATTTGCAGTAGCTAAACCTAAATCGTTATGGCAGTGGCAAGAAATTGTTACATTGTCAATACCTTTTACATTTTCTTTTAGGTATTTTATTTTTGCTCCGTATTCATCTGGTAAGCAATAGCCTGTTGTATCTGGGATATTTAAAACAGTTGCACCAGCTTTAATAACTTGTTCTAAAACTCTTGCTAAATATTCGTTATCAGTTCTTCCAGCATCTTCAGCGTAGAATTCTACATCTTCTACAAACTTTTTAGCATAAGCAGTAGCTTCGAAAGCACGTTCTATTATTTTATCTTGTGTGGAATTAAACTTATATTTAATATGAGATTCTGAAGTACCAATACCAGTATGTATTCTTGGTTTTTTTGCATATTTTAATGCCTGTGCAGCAACTTCAATGTCTTTTTTATTGGCTCTAGTTAGTCCACATACAGTAGCGTTTTTAACTAATTTTGAAATCTCTTCAACTGATGTAAAGTCACCAGGGCTAGATATAGGAAATCCAGCTTCTATAACGTCTACTCCTAATAAATCAAGTCGTTTGGCAATTACTAATTTTTGTTCAGTATTTAACTTGCAACCTGGGACTTGTTCTCCATCTCTTAATGTAGTATCAAAAATTTGGACTCGATTTTTACTCATTTCTAATTTTTTTTTATCACTTTTGAATACCAAAAATATGAGTATACGTTTTTTATAATTATGGTAAATATGGTTGTTTACTATATTCAAACGAGTTGTATTTTTTGCAAGTAATTGATTTTCAATAAGATAAAAATAAAATAGTTACAATGGCTATTGAACAAAAAGATTCGCTTTTTACATTAATTAAGTCACTTTCAAAATCTGAAAAGCGACAATTTAAATTATATGTAGGTAGATTAGGTGGAAATGCTGATGCAAATTTTATTTCTTTATTTAATCTGTTAGATAAAGTGAGTGCCTATGATGATAAACTTATTTTAGAAAAAACAAACATAAAAAAGCAACAAATTTCTAATACAAAGGCACATTTATATCGTCAGATTTTAGTGAGTTTAAGATTTAACCCTGTACACCAAAATATACGGACTCAAATTAGAGAGCAATTCGATTTTGCTACAATTTTATATAATAAAGGTCTTTATAAGCAAAGTCTTAAAATATTAGATAAAGCAAAAGATGTTGCAATTAATAATGGCGAAAATAATTTAGCATATGAAATTGTTGAGTTTGAGAAAATAATCGAGTCCCAGTATATTACAAGAAGTATGAGTAATAGGGCTGATGAACTTACAATACAAGCAAAAGAATTAAGCTTAAGAAATATTAGAATTAGTAAGTTGTCTAACCTGTCGTTGCAATTGTATAGTTTAATGTTGCGAACAGGCTATGCTAAAGACAATATAGATTCTAAAGCATTAACGGAGTATTTTAAAAAAAGAATACCGAAATACGAATTATCAGAACTAGGTTTTACAGAAAAACTTTTCTTATATAAAGCTTATTTATGGCATAGTTTAATAAAACAAGATTTTGTTTCGAGTTTTAAATATGCTCAAAAATGGGTTGATTTGTTTGATGAGAAACCTGAAATGAAAAAACAAAATCCTGTTTTTTATTTAAAAGGAGTTAACTACTTAGCAGAAGCTTTATACCTTATTAAATATCGAAAAAAGTTTAAAAAAGTATTAGAGAACCTCGATTTTGATATTAAAAATAATGTAATTGTTTTAAATGAAAACACTAAAACTTTGGCGTTTTTATATTACAATCAAAATATGCTGAGCCTTTATTTTTTAGAAGGTAACTTTACAAATGGCTTAGATTTTGTTAAAAACCTAGTTGAAGAAATTAAGAAATATGAAGGGCATATTGATGCGCATCATATAATGGTTTTTTATTATAGAATTGCTTGTATGTATTTTGGAGCTGGAGATAATAAAACGTGTATTTTTTATCTTGAGAAAATTATTCAAAATAAAGATCTAAAAATGCGTGAAGACTTATTGTGTTTTTCTCGAGTTTTAAATTTAGTTGCGCATTATGAAGCAGGAATAGATTATAACATAGATAAATTAATTGTTTCAACATATAAGTTTTTGTTGAAAATGAACGATTTACACGAGGTTCAAAAGAAAATGATAGAATTTTTAAAGAATCTAAGTAATATTTATCCACAAGATTTAAAGAAAGAATTTATTAAACTGCATGCCGAATTAAAAAAATATGAAAACCATCCTTTTGAAAGACGTGCATTTTTATATTTAGATGTTTTATCTTGGTTAGAAAGTAAAATTAAAAATGAACCCGTAGAATTAATTATTCAACAAAAAGAAAAAAAACTTTTAAAGTAATAAAAAATGTTACATATTTGTAGTTCAATTATGACAAACATACTTATTAATATCATTTCTATTATTGTCTCTGTGATTATTCACAAGTAGATAGGATTGTTATTATAATTAATATAGAATTATTGAGCCTTCCTAAATTTTTTTTAGGAAGGCTCTTTTAGTTATAAATAATTTATTTGATTAATTGGAGATTTTTGGTTGTTTATATTGGTAAAGGTTTTTTTATAAAATAATCATTGTAAAAAAATAAGAGTTAATATATTGTTATACAGTATTTTAGTGTAAAATATCTTGTTGTGACTATTGTAAAAAAAGTAAATGGAATAATGATAAAATAAATGACTAAAGTAAATTTGTGTCCTATTAAAAAGTAAACAATAAAAATGAATTATTTTTAAGGATAATTCAAAATATATAAAGAAATATTAAATTAAATGCAGTTAAATAAATATAGTAAAAGAGTTACTCAAGATGCTACTCAACCAGCAGCTCAAGCAATGTTATATGGCGTGGGGTTATCTGAAGATGATATGAAAAAACCACAGATTGGTATTGCAAGTACTGGTTATGATGGCAATCCGTGTAATATGCACTTAAATGGTTTAGCTGGTAAAATTAAAGAGGCTGTTAATAAAAACAACGAAGTTGGTTTAGTATTTAATACTATTGGAGTAAGTGATGGTATTTCTATGGGAACTTCAGGAATGAATTATTCTTTACCATCTAGAGATGTTATTGCGGATTCTATTGAGATAGTAATGAATGCACAAAGTTACGATGGTTTAGTGACTGTTGTAGGTTGTGATAAAAATATGCCAGGAGCAATTATTGCAATGTTGCGTTTAAACCGTCCATCTTTAATGGTGTATGGAGGTACTATTGCTTCAGGAAGATACAATGGGAAAAAATTAAATATTGTTTCTGCCTTTGAAGCTTTAGGTCAAAAAATAGCTGGAGAAATATCAGAAGAAGAATATAAAGAAATTATAAAAAACGCAATTCCAGGAGCAGGTGCTTGTGGAGGTATGTATACCGCAAATACAATGGCATCTTCTATAGAGGCTTTGGGGTTTGCATTACCTTATAATTCTTCTATTCCAGCAGAAAATCCTTATAAACAAGATGAAAGTGCACGTATTGCTGCTGCAATTAAAAACTTATTGGAATTAGATTTAAAGCCTTTAGATATAATTACTAAAAAATCGTTAGAAAATGCAGTTGCTTTGGTAAATGCTTTAGGAGGGTCAACCAATGCTGTATTGCATTATTTAGCTATTGCACATGCTGCAGGAATAGAATTTACATTAGAAGATTTTCAGCGTGTAAGTGATAAAACACCTTTAATTGCAGATTTAAAACCAAGTGGAGAGTATCTAATGGAAGATGTTCATGGAGTAGGAGGTACGCCAGCTGTAATGAAATATTTGTTAGAAGAAGGTTATTTACATGGAGATTGTATGACTGTTACTGGAAAAACTCTAGCTGAAAATTTAGCAGATGTAAAACCTTTAAGTTTTGAAGACGATCAACAGGTAATTCATCCAAAAGATAAAGCTTTAAAATCTTCAGGGAATCTTCAAATTCTATATGGAAATCTAGCAGCAGAAGGTTCGGTTGCTAAAATAAGTGGAAAAGAAGGGAATTTATTTGAAGGGAAAGCAGTCGTTTTTAATAGTGAGCAAGAAGCAAATGATGGTATTGGAGCTGGAAAAGTATCTAGAGGAGATGTTGTAGTAATTAGATATGTAGGTCCAAAAGGAGGACCAGGAATGCCAGAAATGTTAAAGCCAACTTCTATGATTATGGGAGCAGGTTTAGGAAAATCAGTTGCTTTAATAACGGATGGACGCTTTTCAGGAGGAACACACGGATTTGTAGTGGGACATATTACACCTGAAGCCCAAAGTGGAGGAGGAATTGGATTGGTAAAAGATGGAGATATAATTGTAATAGATGCAGTTAATAAAACAATTAATATGAAAATTTCCGATGCTGAATTGGTCAAAAGAAAAGAACAATGGAAAGCACCAGAATTAAAACATACAAAAGGAATATTATATAAATATGCAAAAACCGTTTCATCTGCTTCTGAAGGGTGTGTAACGGATAAATTTTAAACCTATGGAGACATTGAGTAAACAGGTTCAAGAAAAAAAAACAACAGCAGCTGTTAAAGTATCAGGTGCTGAGGCAGTTCTAAAATGTTTATTAGAAGAAGGTGCCGATTTAGCTTATGGCTACCCAGGAGGGGCCATTATGCCAGTATATGATGAGATATATAAATATCGTGAAAAATTTCACCATGTTCTAACACGTCATGAGCAAGGAGCAATTCATGCAGCTCAAGGTTTTGCACGTGTTACAGGTAAACCAGGAGTTGTATTTGCAACTTCAGGTCCAGGTGCAACAAATTTAGTAACAGGTATTGCAGATGCGCAAATAGATTCTACACCTTTAGTCTGTATTACAGGGCAAGTAGCTTCACATTTATTAGGGTCTGATGCTTTTCAAGAAACAGATATTATTGGTATTTCTACACCAGTAACAAAATGGAATTATCAAATTACTAAGGCTTCAGAAATACCTGAAGTTATGGCTAAAGCATTTTATATTGCTAAGTCTGGACGTCCAGGACCAGTATTAATTGATATTACAAAAGACGCACAGTTTGGTGAATTAGATTTTGAGTATCAAAAATGTGAAAAAATAAGAAGTTATAGAGCTATTCCTAAATTTGATATTGAAAAAATAAAAGAAGCTGCTGAGCTAATTAATGCGGCAAAAAAACCATTAATAGTTTGGGGACAAGGAGTAATTATTGGAGGTGCTGAAGAAGAATTTAAAAGCTTTATAGAAAAAACAGATATTCCTTCTGCATCAACAGTTTTAGGGCTTTCTGCTTTAGAAACAAGTCACCCGTTAAATGTTGGAATGGTGGGGATGCACGGAAATTATGCACCAAATGTTTTAACTAATTCATGTGATGTTTTAATTGCTATTGGAATGCGTTTTGATGATAGGGTTACAGGGAATTTACAAACCTATGCAAAACAAGCAAAAGTGATTCATTTTGAAATTGATCCTGCAGAAGTTGATAAAAATGTAGAAACTGACGTAGCTGTATTAGGAACAGTTAAGCAGACATTAGTAGAAATTATGCAGTATGTTAAGAAATCGGATCATAAAATATGGATGCAAGAATTTGATAAGTTACTTCAAATTGAAAAAGATCAAGTTATTAATGATCAACTAAATCCAACAAAACCAGGTTTAACAATGGGTGAAGTTTTAGGAGGTATTAATAAAGAAACCAATGGAGATGCGGTAATAGTTTCAGATGTAGGGCAACATCAAATGTTTGCCTGTCGTTATGCCGATTTTATTAAAACAAGAAGTAACGTAACCTCAGGAGGTTTAGGAACTATGGGATTTGCTTTACCAGCTTCAATTGGAGCAAAAATGGGAGTGCCAAATAGAGAAGTAGTTGCTATTATTGGTGATGGTGGTTACCAAATGACTTGTAATGAATTAGGAACTATTCTGCAAACAAAAGCTGCTGTTAAAATTGTGGTTTTAAATAATAGCTATTTAGGAATGGTACGCCAATGGCAAGAATTATTTTTTGATAAACGTTATGCCTCTACAGAAATGGTAAGTCCAGATTTTGTAAAATTAGCTGGAGCATATGATATTGAAGCGCAAAGAGTTTCAAAACGTGAGGATTTAGCAGAAGCAATTAAAACAATGATGGCTTCAAAAGAAGCTTATTTTTTAGAGGTTATTATTGAGCAAGAGGATAATGTTTTTCCTATGATACCAACAGGAGCAAGTGTTTCAGATATAAGATTAAGTTAAAATGGAAGTAATTAAAAATTTTACATTTTCAGTATATACTGAAAATAACGTAGGAATATTAAATCGCCTTTCGGCAATATTTTTAAAACGACATATTAATATCGAGAGTATGTCTGTTTCAAAATCGGAGATAGAACATGTGCACAGATTTACATTTGTAGTAAACATATCTGAAGTATTAGCTAGAAAAGTTGCTGGACAATTAGAAAAACAAATTGAAGTAATACGTGCCTTCTATCACACACAAGATGAAATTATTTATAATGAGACAGCGTTGTTTAAAATTTCAACAGAACATTTAAATGATGAGAAACTTCAGAAGAAATTTAAATTTAGAAGAGCGCATATACTTACAATAACTGAAAGTTTTTTCGTTATTGAAGCTTCCGGAACAAAAGAAAATATTGACAAAATGTATAGGAAATTAAAACCTTATGGCTTGTTACAATTTGTTCGTTCAGGACGTATTGCAATTACACGACCAAAAATGGAAATATCTCAATTATTAGCAGAAATTAATTAGACTAAAAAATAATAGTAAATTATTTTTAGGCTTTAAATAACAAATAAAAAGATTAACAAAAATAAAAAGAAAATGGCAAATTATTTTAACACACTTTCATTAAGAGATAAATTAGATCAGTTAGGAAGATGTAGATTTATGGATCCTACAGAATTTAGTGAAGGTGTAGCGGCTTTAAAAGGTAAAAAAATAGTAATAGTAGGTTGTGGAGCCCAAGGTTTAAACCAAGGTTTAAATATGAGAGATTCTGGTTTAGATGTTTCTTATACTTTAAGACCAGCTGCAATTGCTGAAAAAAGGCAATCGTTCTTAAATGCAAGTGAAAACAATTTTGCAGTTGGAACCTATGAAGAAATGATTCCTACAGCAGATTTGTTAATTAACTTAACGCCAGATAAGCAACATACCGCAGTAGTATCTGCAGTAATGCCTTTAATGAAAAAAGGAGCTGCATTATCTTATTCTCACGGATTTAATATTGTTGAGGAAGGAATGCAAATTCGTAAAGATATTACGGTAATAATGGTGGCACCTAAATCACCTGGTTCTGAAGTAAGAGAAGAGTTTAAAAGAGGTTTTGGAGTACCAACTTTAATTGCTGTGCATCCAGAAAACGATCCTGAAGGAAAAGGTTGGGATTATGCAAAAGCTTATGCTGTTGGAACAGGAGGACATACAGCAGGTGTGTTAGAATCTTCATTTGTTGCTGAGGTGAAATCAGATTTAATGGGTGAGCAAACAATTCTTTGTGGATTGTTACAAACAGGTTCTATTTTATGTTTCGATAAAATGATTACTGAAGGTGTTGATGCTGGTTACGCTTCAAAATTAATTCAATATGGTTGGGAAACAATTACAGAAGCTTTAAAACATGGTGGAATTACCAATATGATGGATCGTTTGTCAAATCCAGCAAAAATTGCTGCATTTAATGCTTCAGAAGAATTGAAAGATATTATGCGTCCATTATTCCAAAAACATATGGATGATATTATGAGTGGTCATTTTTCTAAAACAATGATGGAAGATTGGGCAAATGACGATGTTAACTTATTAACTTGGAGAGCTGAAACTGGAGAAACAGCATTCGAAAAAACACCAGCTTCAGATGTAGAAATTTCTGAACAAGAATATTTTGATAATGGAGTGTTAATGGTTGCTATTGTAAAAGCAGGAGTAGAATTAGCTTTTGAGGCAATGACAGAATCGGGTATTATTGATGCATCAGCTTATTACGAATCTTTACACGAAACACCATTAATTGCAAACACAATTGCACGTAAAAAATTATTTGAAATGAACCGTGTAATTTCTGATACAGCAGAATATGGATGTTATTTGTTTGATCACGCTTGTAAACCTTTAATAGCTGATTATATTAATAAAACACCAAGTAATTTTATTGGAAAACCATTTAACGGTGGGGAAACAGCAGTTGATAATAAAGAGTTGATCGAGGTAAATTCGGTTATTAGAAACCATCCAGTTGAAGAAGTTGGAGAATTTTTAAGAGCATCTATGACTGCTATGATTAAAATAGTTTAAATTTTGAGTGAAAGTATTAAAAACAGTATTTCATTAGAAGAAATATATAAAGCTCAGCAGAGCATTAAAGGAGTTGTACATGCAACTCCTTTAGTGTTTATGAAAAACTTTTCAGAATATTATAATGCCAATATTTATTTTAAAAGAGAAGATCTACAAGTAGTTCGTTCTTATAAAATTAGAGGTGCTTATAATAAAATTCAAGGTTTATCTGATAATGAGTTAAAAAACGGAATTGTTTGTGCTAGTGCAGGTAACCATGCACAAGGTGTTGCTTTTGCTTGTAAAAAGTTAAAAGTACACGGTACGGTTTTTATGCCAGTTACAACACCGCCTCAAAAAATTCAACAGGTAACTATGTTTGGAGGTAGTTTTGTTGATATTAAACTAATTGGAGATAGCTTTGATGATAGTCAAAAAGCTGCGTCAGAATTTTGTAAGCTTCATAATAGCACTTTTGTGCATCCGTTTGACGATTTAGATGTAATTGCCGGACAAGGAACTATTGGTTTAGAAATTCTAAATGATATAGATACACAGATAGATTATTTATATATGCCTGTTGGTGGTGGTGGTCTAGCATCTGGTGTTGGAAGTGTATTTAAAACCTTAAGTCCAACAACAAAGTTAATTGGTGTAGAACCAAAAGGAGCACCATCTTTAACAACTTCATTAGAAAAAGGAGAGAATACCACCTTAAGCGAAATAGAAAAATTTGTTGATGGAGCTGCTGTAAAACGTATGGGAGAACTTACGTTTGAGTTTTGTAAAGGTTTATTAAATGGAACAGACACAATTTGCGAAGGTTTAATCTGTGAAACTATTTTAAAGGTGTATAATGAAAATGCTTTGGTGGTAGAACCAGCGGGAGCGTTATCTATTGCAGCTTTAGAAAAACAAAAAGAACAAATTAAGGGTAAAACAGTTGTTTGTATTGTAAGTGGAGGTAATAATGATATTACCCGAATGGAAGAAATGAAAGAGCGCGCCTTGTTATATCAAGGTTTAAAGCATTATTTTATTATCCGTTTTCCACAAAGAGCAGGAGCTTTAAAGGAATTTGTAGTTGACGTTTTAGGTCCTAATGATGATATTGCATATTTTGAATATACCAAAAAGAATAATAGAGATAAAGGGCCGGCAGTAGTTGGTATAGAATTAAAATCTAAAAGTGATTTTAAACCTTTAATGGAAAGAATGGAACAAAAAGGATTTTTAAGTGAATATTTAAATGAAAATCAACAATTGTTTCAATTTTTAGTTTAAAATATAAGGTCTTTGATAAAGAAGATTGTTAATAATAAACAATTTAATAAAAATATTGTTAATTATTAAACAAATTGATGTTTGCTTTAAAATATTTGTGTAAATTTGTGTCAATGAAAACACAGCGTTTTAACATATTAAATACACGCCGCTTTACTCGTCGCCCCTTGAGGGCTTAAATTTCTATTGATTACGGTGCGTCCGTTTTCACATTTCAAACAAAACATCAAAATACATTTATAAAATTTAAAAAGTAATCAATGAAAGTTGTTATTGCTAATATATCGCATATTAAATATGCTGAGTTAATTTGTGAGACTATTGAAGAGTCTGCCAAGGTTAGAGGTACAGGTATTGCACAAAGAACTCCTGAATATATCATAAAAAAAATAAGTACAGGTGATGCTGTAATTGCTATTGAAAATGATGAATTTGCTGGGTTTTGTTATATAGAAACTTGGGACAATTCTTCCTTTGTAGTAAACTCTGGTTTAATTGTACATCCAAATTTTAGAAACCAAGGTTTGGCAAAAACTATTAAAAAGAAAATACTTGAGTATTCATTAGAAAAATATCCAGAAGCAAAAGTATTTGGTATTACTACAGGGCTAGCAGTATTAAAAATTAATTACGAATTAGGTTATCAACCAGTAACCTTTTCTGAATTAACTACAGACGAAGCTTTCTGGAATGGGTGTAGAACCTGTAAGAATTTTGATGTTTTAACTAGAACAAATCGAAAAATGTGTTTGTGTACTGGGATGTTATATGATCCAAAGGTTCAAAAAAATGTAAAAAGACACAAATACAATTCAAAAGTATTAAACAGATTAAAAAAAATTAAGCAATCATTGTTTTTAAAAAAAAGTAATAAATAAAAGTCATGGAAAAAGTTGTAGTAGCATATAGCGGAGGTTTAGACACATCTTATTGTGTAAAGTATTTACAAAACGAACTAAATTTAGAAGTTCACAGTGTATTAGTAAACACGGGAGGTTTTTCTTCGGAAGAATTAAAAGTTGTTGAAGCAAAAGCCTATGATATGGGGGTTAAATCGCATACCAATCATAATATTTTAGATATTTATTATGAGAAAGCCATTAAATATATGGTGTATGGTAATGTGTTAAAAAATAATACGTATCCATTATCTGTAAGTGCAGAGCGTGTTTTTCAAGCAATTGAAGTTGTTGAATATGCTAAAAAACTAAACGCTAAATATATAGCTCATGGAAGTACAGGAGCAGGAAACGATCAAGTTCGTTTTGATATGATTTTTCAAACATTAGCTCCAGAAATTGAAATTATTACACCAATTAGAGATTTAAAATTATCTAGAAAAGAAGAAATTGATTATTTAAAAAAACACGGTGTAGATTATCCTTGGTCTCAAGCAAAATATTCAATAAATAAAGGAATTTGGGGAACAAGCGTTGGAGGTGTTGAAACACTAACATCACACCAAGCATTACCAGAAGAAGCATATCCAAGTCAGTTAGAAAAAACTGAGCCATCAGATTTAAAACTTCATTTTGAAAAAGGTCAGTTGGTTGGAGTAAATGATGAAATGGATACACCTGTAAACAATATTTTAAAAGTTGAAGAACTAGCTTCAAAATATGCTATTGGTAGAGATATTCATGTTGGAGATACCATTGTTGGTATTAAAGGAAGGGTTGGATTTGAAGCAGCGGCTGCAACCGTAATTATTAAAGCGCATCATTTATTAGAAAAACATGTACTTTCTAAAGCGCAACAAAATTTAAAAGAAGGTTTAGGTAGTACTTACGGAACATTATTGCACGATGGACAATATTTTGAGCCTGTAATGAGAGATATTGAAGCTTATTTAACAAGCTCACAAAGAGTAGTAACAGGTGAAGTTTTTGTAACTCTAAAACCGTACCATTTCAGTTTAAATGGAATTGATTCTAAACACGATTTAATGAAATCTAAATTTGGTGAATATGGTGAAACAAATAAAGCTTGGGATGCAGAAGATGCTAAAGGATTTATTAAAATTTTAGGAACTGCTAATAAAATCTATCATAGCGTAAATTCAGAATTATGATTAAAGTTGGAATTGTTGGAGGAGCAGGATATACTGCAGGAGAATTAATTAGATTATTGGTAAATCACCCAAAAGTAGCATTAGATTTTGTGTATAGCACTTCTAATGCTGGAAACTATATTTATCAAGTGCATCAAGATTTATTAGGAGCGCTAGATTTAAAATTTTCAAGTGAAATTAATTCTGAAGTTGATGTGTTGTTTTTATGCTTAGGACATGGAAATTCCACCGCATTTTTAGAGAATAATTCATTTTCTGAAAACACAAAAATTATCGATTTAAGTAACGATTTTAGACTTGAAGCCGATGCTGTTTTTCAAGGGAAAGAATTTGTATATGGACTTCCAGAACTTCAAAAAGAAAAGATTAAAACAGCAAAAAATATAGCAAATCCAGGTTGTTTTGCAACATCAATTGAGTTGGCTTTATTGCCATTAGCAAAAGCAGGTTTGTTAAACAGTTCGGTGCATATTAACGCAACAACTGGTGCTACAGGCGCGGGAGTTTCTCCAGGTGCAACTACGCATTTTGCTTGGAGAGATAATAATTTTTCGATTTATAAAGCATTTACACATCAACATTTAGGTGAAATTGGAGAAAGTCTAAAAAGCCTTCAAAATAATTTTAATAAAGACTTGTTTTTTATACCAAATAGAGGGAATTTTAGTCGTGGAATATTTGCGTCAATCTATTTAAAATTCGATGAAAGTATAGAAAAAGCATTTAATTTATTTGAAGATTTTTATAAAGATGCTGTTTTTACACACGTATCTAAAACGCCAATTAATTTAAAACAAGTTGTAAATACAAATAATTGCTTTTTGCATTTACAAAAACATGAAGGAATGCTATTAATAACTTCAGAAATTGATAATTTACTGAAAGGAGCATCTGGTCAAGCAATTCAAAATATGAACTTAATGTTTGGTTTTGAAGAAACAGAAGGATTAAAATTAAAAGCGAATTCATTTTAGTTTGTTGCAAACTTAAGGTTCCTAAACAATTAAACAATAACGAGCAATAATAATTATGAAAATAGCAATTTTAGGTACAGGAAATTTAGGGTATTCAATTGCTCTTGGAATTTTATCACAAGAAAATTTTAAGTTCAAGAATTTATACTTAACTAAACGAAATACAAAATCTTTAGAATCGTGGTATAAGTTACCAAACGTAAAAATTTCGACCGATAATAGAAAAGCAGTTCGTTTTTCAGATGTTATAATTATTGCGGTGCAGCCAGCTCATTTACAGGGTGTTTTAGAAGAAATTAAAGAGGTGGTAAATCCTAAAAGGCATACCATAATTTCTGTGGTAACGGGTAGAAAAATAGCAGATCTAGAAGCTGTTATTGGAAATGAAGTAGCTATTGTTAGAAGTATGCCGAATACCGCAATCTCAGTTAAACAATCTATGACTTGTATGAGTGCAAATTCAAAAGGTGTTAAAAATATTGAATTGGCAAAAAGTATCTTTAACTCTTTAGGTCAAACTATGTGTATTGAAGAAAATTTAATGCAAGCAGCAACTGTTATTTGTGCTAGTGGAATTGCTTTTTGGATGCGTTTAATTAGAGCTACAACGCAAGGTGCAGTTCAATTAGGTTTTGATGCTAAAGAGGCTCAAGAGTTATCTATGCAAACTGCATTAGGTGCAGCTAGTTTATTAATTAAATCAGGAAATCATCCTGAAGAAGAAATTGATAAGGTAACTACGCCAAGCGGTTGTACAATAGAAGGTTTAAACGAAATGGAACATCAAGGTTTAAGCGCTTCATTAATAAGGGGTTTAGTTACTTCTTTTGAAAAAATTAATCAGATTTAAAATATATAAATTATGGAACTATTCGATGTTTATCCGTTGTATAATGTAACACCTGTAAAAGCTGAAGGCGCTTATGTTTGGGATGATAAAGGAACAAAATATTTAGATTTATATGGTGGCCATGGAGTTATTTCTGTGGGACATTCGCATCCAAAATATGTTACAGCTATAAAAGAACAAATTGAGAAAATAGGATTTTATTCTAACTCAATTCAAAATCCATTACAACATGAATTAGCTGAGAAATTAGGGCGTATTTCAGGTTGTGATAAATACAACTTGTTTTTATGTAATTCTGGAGCCGAAGCTAATGAAAATGCTTTAAAATTGGCATCTTTTATAACAGGTAAAAGTAGAGTTCTTTCTTTTAAAAATGCTTTTCATGGTAGAACATCAGCTGCAGTTGCAGCTACTGATAATTTAAATATAAACGCACCTATAAATTTACAACAACAAGTAACTTTTCTTCCTTTAAATAATATTGAATTGGTGGTTCACGAGCTGGGTAAAGGAGATGTGGCTGCTGTAATTATTGAGGGAATTCAAGGTGTTGGAGGTTTAGATGAAGGAAAGAAAAAATTCTTTAAAAAAGTTAGAAAAGAGTGTAAAAAAACTAAAACCATATTAATTCTAGATGAAATTCAATCTGGTTACGGTAGAAGTGGTCAATTTTTTGCATTTCAACATCATAAAATTAAGCCAGATATTATTACTACTGCCAAAGGAATGGCAAACGGATTTCCAATTGGAGGTGTTTTAATTTCAAAAAAAATTAAAGCGAAATACGGTATGTTGGGTACCACTTTTGGAGGTAATCATTTAGCCTGTGCAGCAGCAATTTCAGTATTGGATATTATTGAAGAAGAGCAATTAATTGAGAATGTAAATGATGTTTATAGCTATTTTTTAGAAGAAATTAAATCGGTTCCAAAAATTAAAAAAGTAAAAGGAAAAGGTTTAATGTTAGGCCTCGAATTTGATTTTGAAGTTGGAGAATTACGTAAAAAATTAATTTTTGATAAACATATTTTTACTGGAGGATCTAGTAATAAAAATTTATTAAGAATTTTACCTCCTTTAACAATAACAAAAGAACAAGTGGCAATTTTTATAAAAGCTCTAAAAGAAGTTTTAGTATAATGAATGCGATGCTAACAGAACAACAAAGAAATAATGTGTTGCTAACAATGGCCGAATTAATTCAGAAGAAACAATCTGAAATTTTGGCCGTTAATAAAATTGAAGTCGATGCTTATAAAGGCGGTGATTTAGCAATGTACGACCGTTTAAAAGTAGATACTGCAAAAATTGAAGGAATGATATTGTCCTTACAGCAATTAGTTGCAGATGTTGATCCGTTAAACAAAGAACTTTATAATTTTAAGCATACAAATGGAATGAACATAATTAATAAAACCGCACCTTTTGGTACGGTTTTAATTATTTATGAATCTAGGCCAGACGTTACCGTTGAAGCTGCAGGAATTGCTTTTAAATCTGGTAATAAAATTTTACTAAAAGGAGGGAAAGAATCTGCTAAATCCAACTTAAAAATTGTTGACTTATGGCATCAAGCTTTAAAGGCTCATGATATTTCTACAGATTGGGTAGCTTATTTAAATTATAATAGAACCGAAACACAAGCTTTTTTAGAAAATCCAACTCAAAAAGTAGATTTAATTGTGCCACGTGGAGGTGAAAGACTAATTAAATTTGTAAAACAAAATGCATCTTGCCCCGTAATTGTTAGCGGACGTGGAAATAACTTTGTTTATGTAGATGCTGAAGCAGATTTAAACGTAGCCTTAAATGTTATTTTAAATGCCAAAACGGCTAAAATTTCTGCGTGCAATGCTGTTGATAAAGTGTTAATTCACGATGAGTTAATTTCTAAAACTAATTTTGTTAAAAATTTAATTGAAAAACTAATAGCGGCAGATGTCAAAATTTTAGGTGATGCTATTATTTCAAAATATGATCACGTGAAAGAGATAAAAAGTGATGAAATTTGGTTTGAAGAGTTTTTAGATTATAAAATTGTTTTAGGAAGTATTGAAAATATAAATAAAGCCATTGCTAAAATAAATAAATATGGAGGTGGACATTCGGCTTCTATAATTACAACAACGAATGAAACTGCTCAAGTTTTTATGCAATCTGTAGATACAGCGGCAGTTTATCAAAATGCATCCACTCGTTTTACCGATGGCGGACAGTTTGGTTTGGGAGGCGAATTAGCAATAAGTACAGATAAACTGCATCATAGAGGGCCAATGGGTTTACAGCATTTAGTAACAAATAAATGGTATATTTTTGGAGATGGGCAAATTAGATAAAAAGCGAATCTTACTAAAAATTGGCTCTAATGTTTTAACAAAAGAAACCAATCAAATTTCAAGAGGGAAATTAGAAGATATTGCTCGTCAAATAGCTTTATTAAAGGATAAGTACGAGTTTGTTATAGTAAGTTCTGGAGCAATTGCTGTAGCAAAACAGTTTGTTGATTTAGAAAGTAATGGAAAACCAATAAACGTAAAACAGGCTTTAGCATCTATTGGGCAGCCACATTTAATGCGAATTTTTCATGAAAATTTTTGGGAACTAGGTTTGTTAACTTCACAGTGTTTATTATCGTATTCAGATTTTAAGAAAGAAGAATCACGTACAAATATTAAAGATACCATTAATGTGTTAATTGAAAATAATTATATTCCAATTATTAATGAAAATGATACCGTGGCAACCGATGAGATTAAGTTTGGAGATAACGATAGACTATCTGCTTTAGCAGCAGTGTTGTTAGATGTTGACTTATTATTAATAGCTACAAATACAAACGGAGTTTATACAAAAGAATCTATTGATTCAAACAGTCTTGAAACTATTAAAGAAACTTCAAATGTTGAAACTTTAAAAAATCAGATACAAAGTTCAATATCATTACACGGAACAGGGGGCATGGTAACAAAAATTGCCGCAGCTGAAATTGCACAAAAAGCAGAAATTGAAACATGGATTTTAAACGGGTTAACGGATAACTTTATGGTAGAAGCCCTTGAAAATAAATCTAAGTTTACTAAAATAACCACAAAATAACATACAGATGAAACATTATCTGAATATAAAAGATTTAAAAAATTTACAACAAACAGTAAAAGAAGCAGTTCAGTTAAAGGAAAACGAGCTTGAATTTCAAGACTTAGGAAAAGGGAAAACCATTTGCTTATTGTTTTTTAATAATAGTTTAAGAACTCGCTTAAGTACTCAAAAAGCCGCTCAAAATTTAGGTTTAAATCCTATTGTAATGAATTTTGGAAGTGAAGGTTGGCAATTGGAGTTTGAAGATGGTGTAGTAATGAACCAAAATAAATCGGAACATGTAAAAGAAGCTGCTCAAGTGATTGCACAGTATTGTGATATTGTTGCAATTAGAGCGTTTGCTTCCTTAACAGATAAAGAAAAAGATTTAGCTGAAATAGTTTTAAGTAATTTTGAAAAATATGCTGGGATTCCAGTAGTAAATATGGAAAGTGCCACAGGACATCCATTACAAGCCTTGGCCGATGCTATTACTATGGAAGAATTTAAAGTTCCGCATAAACCAAAAGTAGTATTGTCTTGGGCGCCACATCCAAAAGCATTGCCGCAAGCAGTTGCAAATTCTTTTGTTGAAATGATGCAATTACAGGATGCCGATTTTGTAATTACACATCCAGAAGGTTATGAATTAGATGAAAACATTACTAAAAATTCTAAAATTGAATACAATCAAGAAAAAGCATTTGAAAATGCCGATTTTGTGTATGCAAAGAATTGGAGTAATTTTAACGATTACGGAAAAGTGCTTAATGAAGATGAAAATTGGATGATTACAGCTGATAAAATGAAGTTGACCAACAATGGTAAGTTTATGCATTGTTTGCCTGTGAGAAGAAATGTAGTTGTGGCAGATGAAGTGATAGATTCAGCAAATTCAATTGTAATTCAAGAAGCAAATAATAGAACGTATTCAGCGCAAATAGTGTTGAAGAAGATATTAGAAAATTTATAAAACGTAATTCTGAATTTGTTTCAGAATCTCATCACTAATTAAAAATGAATAAACAAACTTTACAAATTGTTAAAATTGGAGGAAATGTTATAAATAACAATGCTGCATTAACTTCATTTTTAAAAGATTTTTCTGAATTAAAAGGTCCAAAAATACTGGTTCACGGAGGAGGTAAAAAAGCTACGGAAGTTTCTTCGGCAATGGGTTTAAAGCCTCAAATGATTAATGGAAGACGTGTAACAGATGCAGCTACTGTTGAAGTGGTAACAATGGTGTATGCAGGTTTGTTAAATAAAAATATTACAGCAAAATTACAAAGTTTTGGCTGTAATGCTATGGGTTTATCAGGAGCTGATGCCAATTGTATTTTAGCGCATAAACGCATTGTAAAAGATATAGATTACGGTTTTGCAGGAGATGTTGATGCAATTAATTCTGAAATAATAAATGTGTTGCTTCAAAATAATGTAACACCTGTTTTTTGTGCAATTACACACGATAAAAATGGACAATTATTAAATACAAATGCAGATACAATTGCTTCGGAAGTTTCTATTGGAATGAGTGATTTATACCATACAGAACTTAATTTTATATTTGAATTAAAAGGTGTTTTGTCAACTATTGAAGATAAAAATTCAGTAATAAAAAAAATCAATTCATCTAAATATGAAACGTTAATTTCAGAAGGAATTATTTCAGATGGAATGCTTCCAAAAATGCAAAATTGTTTTAATGCATTAAATAGAGGTGTTCAAAAAGTGAAAATTGGAGACGCTTCTATGATTCAAAATTCAAATGATTTATACACTACAATAAGTTTAAAATAATGATAGAAAAACTTACAAAAGAAGCCATTGAATTGCTTAAAAATTTAATTTCAAAGCAATCTTTTTCAGGGGAAGAGAGTGAAACATTTTTGTTAATAAAGCAATGGTTTATAGATCACAATATTAAGTTTGAAAGTCAAGTTTACAATGTTTGGGCAAAAAACAAACACTTTGATCCTGCTAAAAAAACCATTTTATTAAACTCGCATCACGATACTGTAAAACCGAATAAAGGATATACAAAAGACCCTTTAAATCCGGAAATTGTTGATGGAAAATTGTATGGTTTGGGGAGTAATGATGCTGGTGGATGTTTAGTTTCATTATTGGCAACATTTACGTATTTCTACGAACGAGAAGATTTAAATTATAATTTTCTTATGGTGGCTTCTGCTGAAGAAGAAAACACGGGGCCAAATAGTTTAGTGAGCATTGTGCCAATATTGCCAAAAATAGATTTTGCAATTGTTGGAGAGCCAACTTTAATGAATTTAGCTATTTCAGAAAAAGGCTTAATGGTGGTGAATTGCGAAGCAAAAGGAACATCGGGTCACGCAGCACACGGAACAGGAGATAATGCAATTTACAATGCTTTAGAAGATATTAATTGGTTTAAAACCTATGAATTTCCAAAAATATCGGAGACCTTAGGAAAAGTTAAAATGACTGTTACGCAAATAAATGCAGGTCATCAGCACAATGTTATTCCTTCAAGTTGTAGTTTTGTAGTTGATGTTCGTGTAACCGATTGTTATACAAATCAGGAAGTGTTTGAAATTATAGAGGCGCATGTAAAATCTGAGGTCTGCCCTAGATCGCAGCGTTTAAACTCTTCTTCCATACCTAAAGAACATCCAATTGTAAAAGCGGGTGTTAAATTAGGAAGAAGTACGTATGGGTCGCCAACAATTTCAGATCAAGCAATATTAACTTGTCCTTCATTAAAATTAGGGCCAGGAGAAAGTTTACGTTCGCACACAGCAGACGAGTTTATCTACATTCATGAAATAGAAGAAGGTGTAGATTTATACATAAAAATATTAGAAGAAATAATTTAGTTGAAGCTTTTTTTGTGAATGTCACACTGAGCTTGTCGAAGTGTCTAAATTGAGTAATTTCAATATAGATTATTCATTTCATTCAGAATTACAATTAAAGCATTAAATAATTAAAAATAAAAAACAAATATGAAACTTTGGGATAAAGGATTTTCAACCGATAAAAAAATAGATATTTTCACCGTTGGTAACGATAGAGAGTTAGATTTAATTTTAGCAAAATACGATGTAATAGGCAATTTGGCACATGCTAAAATGTTGCATAAAATTGGTTTGTTAACTTCTGAAGAAATTTCGAATTTAGAGGTTGAATTAAATGCTATTTTAAAAACTATTGAAGCTGGTACTTTTACAATTGAAGATTCTTTTGAAGATGTGCACTCTAAAGTTGAGTTTTTATTAACTGAAAAATTAGGTGATACTGGAAAGAAAATTCATACAGCGCGTTCAAGAAACGATCAGGTTTTAGTAGATGTTCATTTGTATTTAAAAGATGCTTTAAATGATATAAATGCTGAGGTTGATGATTTATTTGATTTATTAATTTCGTTGGCTGAACAATATAAAAACGTGTTATTGCCTGGTTACACGCACTTACAAGTAGCTATGCCATCTTCTTTTGGAATGTGGTTTTCAGCTTATGCAGAAACTTTAATTGACGATATTTACTTTTTAAAAGCCGCTTACAAAGTTGCAGATCAAAATCCGTTAGGTTCTGCTGCGGGTTACGGAAGTTCTTTTCCAATTGATAGAGATGAAACAACTAAATTGCTAGATTTTGAAGTGTTAAAATACAATTCAGTTGCAGCGCAAATGGGACGTGGGAAATTAGAAAAATCGGTTTCTTTTGCAATTAGTTCAGTTGCTGCAACCTTATCTAAAATGAGTATGGATATTTGTTTGTATATGAGTCAAAATTTTAGTTTTATTTCATTTCCAGATGAATTAACAACAGGTTCAAGCATTATGCCTCATAAAAAAAATCCAGATGTTTTTGAATTAATTAGAGGAAAATGTAACAAATTACAAGCATTGCCTGTGGAGTTTACTTTAATTAGTAACAATCTTACCAGTGGTTATCACAGAGATTTGCAATTGTTAAAAGAAGGATTAATACCTTCGTTTTCAACATTAAAATCTTGTTTGGAAATGTTAACGTATTCATTAAAAAATATTCAAGTTAGAACCAATATTGTTGAAGAGGATAAATATTTATATATGTTTAGTGTTGAGGAGGTAAATAGATTAGTTCAAAATGGAACACCGTTTAGAGATGCTTATAAAATTGTAGGTAAAAGTATTGAAGAAGGTGAGTTTAAGCCTAATAAAACGGTAAATCATACACATAAAGGAAGTGTTGGAAACTTGTGTTTAGATGAAATAGTTGCTAAAAAGAATAAAGCTTAAAATTATTTTAAAAATATTACGTCATTCTGAACTTGTTTCAGAATCTCATTACCATAGTGAAGTTGCGAGGTTCAGTTTGACGGAAATTAATTCTTATTGAAGACAAGCGCTCCAAATAACATCTTTAGGTGTTGGAGCTATAATTGATATATTTTCTTTGGTTACTGGGTGAATAAACTCAATTTTACGTGCGTGTAAACTTATACTTGCATCTTTGTTGCTTCTGTTAAAACCATATTTTAAATCGCCTTTAATTGGAGACCCAATGGCTGCTAATTGACAGCGAATTTGGTGGTGTCTTCCTGTTTCTAAATCTACTTCTAATAAATGATAGTTGTCTAAAGATTTGATGATTTTATAATGAAGAATTGCTTTTTTACTTCCTTCAATTTCAGATGAGTAAGATGTGGATTTATTGTTTTTAGGATTCTTTTTTAAATACCCAGTAAGAGTGTCTTTATCCTTTTTTGGTTTGTTTTTTACAAGTGCCCAGTAAGTTTTATTTACAGTTTTATCGCGTAACATTTTATTGAACCTTTCTAAAGATTTTGAGGTTCTTGCAAAAACTATAACGCCGGTTGTTGGTCTGTCTAAACGGTGAACAACACCTAAAAATACGTTACCCGGTTTGTTGTATTTTTCCTTAATATACGCTTTAACAATATCGCTTAATGGAGCATCTCCAGTTTTATCACCTTGAACAATATCACCAGATTTTTTATTAACAATTATTAAGTGATTATCTTCAAAAAGTACTTCTAAATTGTTTTTAGTAGAAGCCATTTATGAGGTTTTTTCTAATTGCTGATTTATGATGTCTATATAGTTTAATAGCTCTTCTTTACCTGCTGTTGAAGTTGCAGAAGTTATAAAATATTGAGGCATTTCTTCCCAAAGTGTACTTGTCATTTTTTTAGAATAGTTCTTAATATTTCTATTCAGTTCAGAAAGTTTTAATTTATCAGATTTCGTAAAAATAATACAAAAGGGAATTTCATTTTCACCTAAAAACTCCATAAACTCCAAATCAACTTTTTGAGGTTCGTGTCTGCAATCAACTAAAACAAAAGAACAGATAAGTTGCTCTCGTTGTAAAAAATAATTTTTTATAAAACTTTGGAATGTCTTTTTAACACTTTTAGAAACTTTAGCATAACCATAGCCAGGTAAGTCAACTAAAAACCAATTATTATTTATTTTAAAATGATTGATTAATTGTGTTTTTCCGGGTCTTCCAGATGTTTTTGCTAACTTATTTTGACCAGTTAGCATATTTATTAAAGAAGATTTTCCAACATTGGATCGTCCGATAAAAGCATATTCGGCTAACCTTTCTTTTGGGCATTTTGAAACGTCACTATTGCTTATTACAAAGTCAGCTGTTTTAATTTTCATTTTTTACAAATTTCTTTTTTTTAGCCAGTTTTCAAGAATTCTATTAAATTCATCTGGATGTTCCATCATTGGAGCGTGGCCACATTTATCTATCCAAAATAAGTCAGCATCAGGCATTAATTTTTCAAAATCTATGGCTACTTCAGGAGGTGTAACATTGTCATTTTTACCCCAAATAACACACGTTGGAATATGCATTTCTGGCAAGTCTTTTGCCATATTATGTCTTATAGCACTTTTAGCAATAGTTAGGGTTCTAATTACTTTATGTCTGTCATTTACAGACTCGTATATTTCGTCAACTGTTTCTTTAGTAGCTACTTTTGGGTCGTAAAAAACTTCTTCGGTTTTTTTCTTAATATATTCGTAATTACCTCTTTTAGGGTAGGTGTCTCCCATAGACTTTTCATACAATCCAGAACTTCCTGCTAAAACTAAAGCAGTAACGTTCTTTTGATTTAATTTTGTGAAATAAAGTCCAATATGTCCACCCAAAGAATTTCCAATTAATATAGCCTTATCAATTTTCTTATAAGCCATAAAATCTTTTAAAAACTTTGATAAGTTTTTAACATTGGTTTTTAGAATTGGTAAGGTATAAATTGGCAAGACAGGAATTATAACTTTATATCCTTGTTTAGAAAAATAGTTAAGTACTCCTTCAAAGTTGCTTAATCCTCCCATAAGCCCATGAAGAACAATCATCGGTTGCCCTTCTCCAGCTTCTACATACTTGAATTTATTATCTTCAATAAGATTTTTGCTCATTAATTTTTAATTTTTAAGCTTACTACAAAGGTAACTTTTTTTTCTAAAAAAATACTTTTTTCTAAACTCAGGTAATATAATTATTAATTGGCTGTTTTTCAAAAAAATAGCTTCAAATATCTATTTAGTGGTAAAAGTTATCAACAAAGTGGGTAAAAGTGGATAAATGTGGGAAAAAATTTATATTTTTGATTTTATACAAAATCATAATGATAAATTTAATTGGAACATATGAAGGAAAAGCGGATGCCAAAGGGCGGTTGCTGCTTTCTGCTGCTTTAAAAAAGCAATTAAGTCCAGTTTTACAAGATGGTTTTGTGCTAAAACGTTCGTTGTTTCAATCGTGTTTAGAGCTTTATCCGATGAATGAGTGGAATATTTTGATGGCAGAAGTGAATAAGTTAAACCGATTTGTTAAAAAGAATAACGATTTTATTCGTCGATTTACAGCGGGTGTTAAAATAGTAGAGTTAGATGCTTCAGGGCGCTTGTTGATTCCTAAAGATTTGCAGGCTTTTGCAGGAATTACAAAGAACGTTGTATTGTCTTCAGCAGTTAATATTGTTGAAATTTGGGATAAAGAAAGGTATGAAGTAGCAGTTGATGATGTTGAGGGAGATACTGCAGATTTAGCAGAAGAAGTAATGGGTAACATAATAAATAGCGATGGAATATCATAGTCCAGTTTTATTAAAAGAAAGTGTTGATGGTTTAGATATTAAACCTAATGGCGTGTATGTGGATGTTACTTTTGGTGGCGGTGGACATTCAAAAGAGATTTTGAGTAGGTTAAATGAAAATGGAAAGTTGTTTGCTTTTGATCAAGATGAAGATGCCCAAAGAAATGTAATAGATGATCCAAGGTTTACCTTAATTCCTCAAAATTTTAGATTCATAAAAAGGTATTTAAGATTTTATGGTGTTAAAAAAGTAGATGGTGTTTTGGCTGATTTAGGTGTTTCGTCACATCAATTTGATGAAGCAGAACGTGGGTTTTCAACACGTTTCGATGCAGATTTAGATATGAGGATGAATCAAACAGGAGAATTATCTGCATTTGAAGTTGTAAATAATTATGAGGAGGAAAAATTAAGTTCAGTTTTGTTTCAGTATAGCGAGTTGCGAAACGCAAGGGCTATTGCTAGAAAAATTGTTGAAGCACGTTCTGAAAAAAAAATTAAAACAAGTTTTGAGCTTAAAGAAGTATTGAGCGAGTTTGTGCCAAAATCTGTTGAACATAAAATTTTAGCTCAAATATTTCAAGGTATTCGTATTGAAGTAAATCAAGAAATAGAAGTTTTAAAAGAGTTTTTGTTGCAAATACCTGATTTGTTAACAGAAGATGGAAGGTTAAGTGTAATCTCATATCATTCGTTAGAAGATAGATTGGTAAAAAGATTTATTAGAAGTGGTTTGTTTGAAGGTGAACCTGAAAAGGATATGTTTGGTAATATAGATGTGCCAATGAAAAAAGTAGGGAAACTAATAATTCCAAGCTTTTCTGAAATAAAGAAAAATAATAGAGCTAGAAGTGCCAAATTAAGAATTGCAACAATTAAATAAATGTCAGCTATAAAATCCAGCATATTTAACCTTTTAAAAGGGGATTTTTTAGTAAATAAAGATTCCTTTAAGAACTGGCGATTCATTTTTTTCGTGGTTATTCTTATGTTATTAATGATTGCGAGTGCACATAGTACTGATAAAAAAGTAATGGAAATTGCAAAATTAACCAATGAAATTAAGGAGTTAAGAGCCGAGTTTTTAGATAAACGTGCAATTTCAATGGAGATGAGACTGGAGTCAACAGTGAGAAAAAAAGTAGTTAACCTTGGAATTGTACCAAGTGAACAACCACCTCAAGTTATAAGAGTAATAACAAAAAAATAATTAAAAATTGGCAACAACAAAAAAAAGCATACTAAATAAATTGTACGTTGTATTTGTTATTATAACGCTTTTTTTGGTGGCTATAATTTTCCAATTAACAGATATTCAATTTTCCGAAGGAGAAAAGTATAGACATATATCTGAGCAATTAACATTGAGAAATGATACTATTTATGCGAATAGAGGAAGTGTTTTTTCTGAAGATGGTAGTTTGCTTGCAACTTCAATGTCGCAATACGAAATTAGAATGGATGCGGTTACGGTGGCTGGTGAGGTTTTTGAAAAAAATGTAAGAGCACTATCACAAGAGCTTTCTAAAATGTTAGGAAATTCGGTTTCACATTGGGAGCGAAAAATTAGAAAAGCTAGAAATAGTAAAAATAGGTATTTGTTTATTGCTAGAAAGTTGGGTTATACAGAGTATATAAAAATTAAAAGTTTTCCAATTTTTAATTTAGGAATGTATAAAGGTGGTTTTATAGCAAAACAATCTACGGTAAGGGCGCATCCTTTAGGTAAAGTGGCTGAAAGAACTATTGGTTACGATGATTATAGAGGTGCTCCTGGAATTGAAGGTGCATATAGAAAATATTTAAAAGGTAAAAATGGGTTAAGATTAGAGCAGAAAATAGCAAAAGGTCAGTGGAAACCTATTAATGATAGAAATGAAAAAGAGCCTGTAAATGGTAAAGATATTGTTACAACCTTAAATGTTAATATTCAAGATATTGCACACCATTCTTTATTGAGGCAGTTGGAGTATTATGAAGCTGAGCATGGATGTGTTGTTGTAATGGAAACTGAAACGGGAGAAATTAAAGCTATTTCTAATTTAGGAAGAGGTTCTAATGGAAAATATTATGAAAAACGAAATTATGCTGTTTATGAATCACACGAACCTGGCTCTGCATTTAAATTAATGTCTATGGTTGTAGCCTTAGAAACGGGTGCAATAGATACAAGTACAGTTGTAGATACTGGAAATGGAAGGTATAGAATGCATGGACGTTATATTAACGATTCTAAAAGAGGAGGGTATGGTAAAATAACCGCAGCACGAGCTTTAGAGGTGTCTTCAAATATTGCTTTTGCTAGGTTGATAGATGAAAATTTTGGAGAACATCCAGAAAAATTCATTAATGCATTATATAAGATGAATTTGAACGATAAATTGGGTTTACCAATTAAGGGAGAGGGAGAGCCGCTTATTCCAAATCCAGACCACGAAATATGGAGTAAAAATGCTCTGCCATCTATAGCTTATGGTTATAATTTAAAATTAACACCATTGCAAACATTAACATTTTACAATGCAATTGCTAATAATGGAGAAATGGTGAAACCGAGATTTGTAAAAGAAATTAGATCTTGGAATAAGCATGTAGAATCTTTTGGGAAAGAGGTAATAAATAATGCTATTTGTTCTAAAGAAACAGTTGCTAAAATTCAAGAAGTACTTAAAAACGTGGTATCTCGTGGAACTGGAAGAAAATTATATTCTGAAGACTTTTCAATGGCTGGTAAAACGGGTACGGCTCGTGTGAAATATGGGAATTATCAAGAGTGGTTAAAAGACAAAAAATACATATCATCATTTACAGGTTATTTTCCAGCAGAAAACCCAAAATACTCATGTATTGTAGTAATTCATGAGCCTAATACAAAAACGGGTTTTTATGGAGCAGATGTTTCAGGTCCAGTGTTTAAAGATATAGCTCAAAAAATTTATACTACAAATCATATTATAAACGAAATTGAGAATAAAACCCCAGATTTTGAAAATGTTAAAAATGATTTTGAAAAATATTATGCCATTTCTAATAAGGAAATAAAATCAATTCCAAATGTAAAAGGAATGGCGGCTATGGATGCTATTTCTTTACTTGAAAACTTAGGTTTAAAAGTGCGTTTTTCTGGAAATGGAAAAGTAGTATCGCAATCACTTAATGAAGGAGCAAAATTAGTAAAAGGAGCAACAATTAATATAAAATTATCGTAGTTGAAAGTATTTAAAGACATATTGTACAAAGTAAGTATTAATGCAGTTCATGGAAACACTGAAGTGTTAATTAATGCTATACAATTTGATTCGCGAAAAATTCAACCAAATGATTTATTTGTGGCTCAAAAGGGATTGGTATTCGACGGACATAAATTTATAGGTAAAGCCATTGAATTAGGTGCTAAAGTAATTGTTTGTGAAGAATTTCCTGAAGTTTTAGAAGATACAATTACGTATGTTAAGGTTAGTAATTCTAATGAGGCGCTAGCTATAATGGCATCTAACTTTTATGGAAATCCTTCGTCAAAATTAAAATTAATAGGTGTTACTGGTACAAATGGTAAAACAACTATTGCTACCTTATTGTATAAGTTGTTTCAAAAGGCAGGTTTTAAAACCGGATTGTTATCTACGGTAACAATTTTTGTAGACCATCAGCAATTTAATGCAACACATACAACGCCAGATTCTTTAGCAATTAATAGCTGTTTAAATAAAATGGTTGAAGCAGGTGTAGATTATTGTTTTATGGAGGTGAGTTCGCACGGAATTCATCAAAAAAGAACGGCTGGTTTGCATTTTACAGGTGGTGTTTATACCAACTTAACACACGATCATTTAGACTATCACAACTCGTTTAAAGAATATAGAGATGTAAAAAAATCATTTTTCGACAACTTGCCAAAAACCGCTTTTTCTTTGGTGAATGTAGATGATAAAAATGGTTTGATAATGCTTCAAAATACAGTATCAAAAAAATATACCTATGCTTTAAAAACAATGGCGGATTATAAAGCTAAGATTCTAGAAAATCAGTTTTCTGGATTGTTTTTAAACATAAATAATAATGAGGTTTGTGCAAAATTAATAGGAAGTTTTAATGCGTATAATCTGTTGGCGGTTTATGGTGTTTCACAATTGTTAGAGCTAGAGGCTACTGAAGCCTTAACCTTAATTAGTGAATTGGAAAATGTAACAGGACGATTTCAACACTTTAGATCTAAAGAAGGAGTCACTGCTATAATTGATTATGCACATACACCAGATGCTTTAAAAAATGTGTTGGAAACTATTAATGATATAAGAACCGGAAACGAGCAGGTTATTACTGTTGTAGGTTGTGGTGGAAATAGAGATAAGGCAAAACGTCCGGTAATGGGGCGCATTGCTTCGCAACTTAGTAGCCAGGTAATATTCACTTCTGATAACCCAAGAAATGAAGATCCTGAAACAATTATAAAAGAGATAGAAGAGGGTGTTGATCCTCAAAATTATAGAAAAACACTATCAATTGTAGATAGAGAGCAAGCTATAAAGACAGCAACTAAACTGGCAAAAAAAGATGATATTATTTTAATTGCTGGAAAAGGGCACGAAACATATCAAGAAGTTAAAGGGGTGCGTACTCATTTTGACGATTACGAAAAAATTTCACAATTATTAAAAGCTATAGAAAAATAAAACAATGTTATATTATTTATTCGAATATTTAGACAAACATTATAATTTGGCAGGAGCAGGGTTGTTTCAATACATAACTTTTCGTTCTGCATTAGCTTTTATTGGTTCATTGTTGTTTTCAACAATTTATGGAAAACGAGTTATTAATTATTTACAGCGTAAGCAAGTTGGAGAATCTGTAAGAGATTTAGGTTTGGATGGTCAAGTTGAAAAAGCAGGTACGCCAACTATGGGTGGAATAATAATAATACTTGCAACTCTAATTCCAGTGTTGTTATTATCTAAAGTAGACAATGTGTATATCATTATTTTAATAGTTACAACAATTTGGATGGGAACTATTGGTTTTGTTGATGATTATATTAAGATTTTTAGAAAAAATAAAGAAGGTTTAAAAGGAAGATTTAAAGTTTTAGGTCAAGTTACTTTAGGAATTTTTGTAGGTGCTATGTTGTATTTTCATCCAAATGTTACTATGAAAGAACAGTTACCTCAAAAATTTCAATACGAAACAGAAGCAGGTGTTCCTGTTTTGTTTGCAGACGCACATAAATCAACAAAAACAACTATTCCTTTTTTAAAAAATAACGAATTAGATTATGCAGCTGTGTTAGATTTATTTGGTGATGGACTAAGAGATTATGCTTGGATTTTATTTATACCCATTGTAATTTTTATTATAACAGCAGTTTCAAACGGAGCTAATTTAACTGACGGGATAGATGGTTTAGCAGCGGGTTCTTCAGCTATAATTGTATTAACCTTAGGTATTTTTACCTGGGTTTCGGGGAATATTATTTTTGCTGATTATTTAGATGTTATGTACATCCCTAATTCTGGTGAAATGACCATTTTTATAGCGGCATTTGTAGGGGCTTTAGTTGGGTTTTTATGGTATAACACCTATCCAGCTCAAGTTTTTATGGGAGATACAGGAAGTTTAACCATAGGAGGAATTATTGCTGTTTTGGCAATTTCAGTTCGTAAAGAATTATTGATTCCAATTTTAGCAGGTGTTTTTTTAGTTGAAAATCTATCTGTTATAATGCAAGTAGGGTTTTTTAAATACACAAAGAAAAAATACGGAGTAGGAAGACGCATATTTAAAATGTCTCCACTACATCATCATTATCAGAAATCGGGATATCATGAAAGTAAAATTGTAACTCGTTTTTGGATTGTAGGTATTATGTTGGCTGTACTAACAATAGTTACATTAAAATTAAGATAGCTTTAAAGTAAGGAAAAATTATTTGAGAGAATTATAATGAATAATAGAGGAAATAAAAACGAATATGACGCATCTGTCTTTGCCGGATATAAACACCTTTTAGTGGTGCTTGGAGCTGGAGAAAGTGGTGTTGGTTCTGCTATTTTAGGAAAGCAGAAAGGATATGATGTTTTTGTTTCAGATATGGGAACCATTGCAGAAAAATATAAGAAAGTGCTTCTGGATAACGAAATTTCTTTTGAAGAAGGAAATCATTCAGAGTTAAGAATATTTGATGCAGATATTGTTATTAAAAGTCCTGGTATACCAGATAATATTTCAATAGTAGAGGCTTTAAGACAGAAAAATATTAAAGTGATTTCTGAAATAGAGTTTGCTGCAAAATATACCAAAGGTTTGGTTGTAGGTATTACCGGTTCAAATGGCAAAACCACTACAACAATGCTTGTAAATCATATTTTGAAAAGAGCAAAATTGAGCGTTGCTATGGGTGGAAACATAGGCTTTAGTTTTGCGCAGCAAGTAGCTGAACACAATTTTGATTTTCACGTGTTGGAATTAAGCAGTTTTCAGTTAGATGGCATTGAGTCTTTTGCACCGCATATAGCAATAATTACAAATATTACACCAGATCATTTAGATAGGTATAATTATAAGTTTGAAAATTATGTTGAATCGAAATTTAAAATTACAAAAAATCAAACAGAAAATGATTTTTTAATTTATGATGCAGATGATCCTGTAATTACAAACTGGTTAAAAAACAATGAAGTAAAAGCAACACTTCTTCCTTTTTCAGTAAAAAAGAAATTAGATCAAGGTGTTTTTTTAAAAGATAATAACATACAAATAAAATATAAAACCGAAGAAACAATAATGGAAATATCAACTTTAGCATTAAAAGGAGAACACAATACTAAAAATGCAATGGCAGCTGCAATGACAGCTACATTATTAAAGGTTAGAAAAAATACAATAAGAGAGAGTTTAGAAGATTTTGAAGGTGCAGAGCATAGGCTAGAGCCTGTATTGAAAATTAATGGTGTTCAATATATAAACGATTCTAAAGCTACCAATGTTAATGCTACATATTATGCTTTAGATTGTATGCAATCCCCTACAGTTTGGATAGTTGGTGGGGTAGATAAAGGAAATGATTATTTAGATTTAATGCCATTGGTTAGAGAAAAGGTTAAAGCAATTGTTTGCTTAGGAGTAGATAATCATAAAATAAAGCAAACTTTTAACAATGTAGTAGATTTAATTGTTGAAACTGCAGGAGCCGAAGAAGCGGTTAAAGTAGCTTATAAAATAGCTGAAAAAGGAGATGCTGTTTTATTGTCCCCAGCTTGTGCAAGTTTTGATTTATTTAAGAGTTACGAAGATAGAGGAGCTCAATTTAAACAAGCAGTTAGAGAATTGTAAATGAAAAAAATATTAAAAAATATAGAAGGTGATCGTGCTATTTGGGCTATTGTAGTTTTTATGGCATTGTTGTCGTTTATGCCTGTTTATAGCGCAAGTACTAATTTAGTATATGTTGCTAATTCGGGAACAACAACGTATCATTTAATAAAGCATGTTGTTTTATTATTCTTTGGTTTTTTAATTATTTATGGTGTACACAAAATACCTTATAGGTATTTTAGTGGAGGTTCAGTTTTAATGCTTCCTCTGGTAATAGTTTTGTTAATTTTTACATTGGCAAAAGGTACTGTTATTGGTGGTGCAAATGCAAGTAGATGGATAACCATACCATTTATTGGTGTTGGATTTCAAACATCTACTTTGGCAGGTGTAGTTTTAATGATTTTTGTAGCGCGGTATTTAGCTAAAAATAAAGAGAAAGCAATTAGTTTTAAAGAAAGTCTTTGGCGATTGTGGTTGCCAGTAGCTATTACATTAGCTTTTATTTTACCTGCAAATTTTTCAACCACAGCTATTATTTTCTCAATGGTGTTGCTTTTAACTTTTTTAGGTGGATATCCAGTAAAATATTTAGCTTCTATTCTAGGAATTGGAATTGCATTATTTATGGTATTTGTTTTACTAGCAAAGGCATTTCCAGATTTAATGCCAAATAGAGTAGATACTTGGGTGAGTAGGATAGAAAATTTTTCTAATAAAAACGCTGAAGAAGGATATCAAGTTGAAAAGGCTAAAATAGCAATTGCAAGTGGTGGATTACAAGGAAGAGGTCCTGGAAAAAGTGTTCAAAAGAATTTTTTACCGCAATCTTCATCCGATTTTATATTTGCTATAATAGTTGAAGAATACGGTTTAATATTTGGAGCCTTGACAGTTATATTAATGTATTTATTATTGTTAATAAGAATTTTAGTTGCAGCAAAAAAAGCTACAACTATTTTTGCAACATTATTAATAATTGGCGTAGGTTTGCCAATTATTTTTCAAGCCATAATAAATATGGCTGTAGCTGTAAATTTATTTCCAGTTACAGGGCAAACATTGCCTTTAATTAGTAGTGGTGGAACTTCTATTTGGATGACCTGTTTTGCCATTGGTATTATTTTAAGTGTAACAGCTGAAAAAGAAAAAATTGTAGATAATGAAAGTGAAGAAAACCCTTTAGATATTTTACATGAAGCAATCGATTAATATTATATTAAGTGGAGGCGGAACAGGTGGTCATATATATCCAGCTGTGTCTATAGCAAATGAGCTAAAGGAAAAATATCCTGAGGCTAATTTTTTGTTTGTAGGTGCTAAGGATAGAATGGAAATGGAAAAAGTTCCTCAATCTGGTTACAAAATTGAAGGATTATGGATTTCTGGAATACAAAGAAGTCTGACTTTAAAAAATTTAGCATTTCCATTTAAGTTAATAAGTAGCTTGTGGAACGCTTTTAAAATTATAAGAAAATTTAAACCAACAATTGTAATTGGTACAGGAGGTTTTGCTAGTGGTCCAACATTATATGCAGCAAGTATTAAGGGAGTAAAAACGGTAATTCAAGAGCAAAATTCGTATCCAGGAATTACTAATAAATTGTTGAGTACAAAAGCAGATAAAATTTGTGTGGCTTATGATGGATTAGAGCGATTTTTTCCTGCTCAAAAAATAATAAAAACAGGAAACCCTGTACGACAAGATTTATTAGATATTTCAGCAAAAAAAGACGAGGCAATTAAATTTTTTGGGTTAAAACCTGATAAAAAAACACTTGTAATTATCGGTGGTAGTTTAGGAGCGAGAGCGTTAAATAATTTAATTGAAAAACAGATTGATTGGCTAGTTGGTAATAACATTCAGGTTATATGGCAAACTGGAAAATTATATTATGATGAGTTTAAAAAGTATGATGATATTGATGGAGTACAAACACATGCTTTTTTAAATAGAATGGATTTAACATATGCTGCAGCAGATTTTATAATTAGTAGAGCAGGAGCTGGTTCAATTTCAGAACTATGTATTGTTGGGAAACCAGTAATTTTTATTCCTTCGCCTAATGTTGCAGAAGATCATCAAACAAAAAATGCACTTTCTGTAGTTACAAAAAATGCAGCTTTATTATTAAAAGAATCTGAGTTAAACATGTTTCAAAATATGTTGTTAGAGTTGAAAAATGATGAAGAATTACAACAAAAATTAAGTAAAAATATAAAAGCATTGGCTTTGCCTAACGCTACAAAAGATATAGTAAAAGAAATAGAAAAATTAATAAATAGTTAATTGAATTTAAACAGTATACATAACGTTTATTTTATAGGTATTGGAGGTATCGGTATGAGCGCTATTGCAATTTATTTTAAAAGCAATGGTAAGCATGTAGCGGGTTACGATAAAACGCCTAGTGAAATTACAAATAATCTTCAAAAAATGGCTATTAAAATACATTTTGAAGATACTGTAAATTTAATTGATACTGTTTTTAAAGATCCTAAAAATACAATTGTAGTTTATACACCAGCTGTGCCTAAAAACCATGTAGAATTAAATTATTTTATAGCAAATAATTTTACAGTTTTAAAGCGTTCGGAAGTGTTGGGTGAAATCACTAAAAATACAAATTGTTTGGCGGTTGCAGGTACCCATGGAAAAACTACAACTTCAACAATTTTAGGTCATATTTTAAAAGAGGCGAATACAAATGCAACTTCTTTTTTAGGTGGAATTTCAGAAAACTACAATTCAAATATAATTTTAGGAGGTAATGAGGTTTCGGTTGTAGAAGCCGATGAGTTTGATCGTTCATTTTTAAAACTATCTCCAGATATTGCCTGTATAACTTCTATGGATGCAGATCATTTAGATGTTTATGGAGAGCAGTTGGAATTGGAGAAATCTTTTCAAGAATTTGCTTCTAAAGTTTCAGGTAAATTATTTGTTCGAAAAGGATTGCCAATTAAAGGGCAAACTTATGGAATTGAAGAAAATGCAGATTACAATGCTTATAATATTAGAATAGAAAATGGAGCTTATATTTTTGATGTAAAAACACCAGTTGAAATTTTTGAAAACATAAAAATATACCTACCAGGAAAACATAATGTGCTAAATGCAGTGGCAGCTTTGGCAATGGCTAATCATTTTGGAATTTCAATTGAAGTTATTGCTAAAGCTTTACTAAATTTTAAAGGTGTAAAAAGGCGTTTTACGTATAAAATTAATACTGAAGATCTAGTGTTAATAGATGATTATGCACATCATCCAATTGAAATAGATGCAGTTGTAGATTCTGTAAAGGAAATGTATCCAGAGAAAAAAGTTTTAGGAGTTTTTCAGCCGCATTTGTATAGTAGAACTCGAGATTTTGCAAGTGATTTTGCAAAAAGTTTATCGCGTTTTGACGAATTGATTTTATTAGATATTTATCCTGCTCGAGAGTTGCCAATAGAAGGTATAAGTTCAGCGTGGTTATTGAAGAAAATTTCATGTAAAAAAAAGCAACTTTCTTCAACAGAAAATTTAATTGCGAATGTATTAAAATCTAAAGCACAAATTATCGTTGTAATTGGGGCTGGAGATATTGGATTACAAGTAGAAAATATTAAAAAAAGTTTAATAGTTGAAAATTAATTGGAATTACATAAAGGGATTTTTACTACTGAGTTTGGTGGTGTTTTTGTATGGGTTTTCGCACCATAAACACACTGCTAAAAAAGTGGGGGATATTGTTGTTGAATTTGGGCAAGGAGGTAATCTTTTTATGAATTATGATATGGTTAATAAATTGTTAATACAAAATGGAATACCAGTTCTAAATGAAGCTAAAACTGTTATAGATTTACAAAAACTAGAAGCGAATGTTTTATCACACCCCATGGTGGAAAAAGCAGCTGTTTTCTTAACAGTTGATGGTGTGCTTAAAGCTAAAATAAAGCAGCGTACCCCAATTGCTAGAGTTGTATCTAATGCTGATAGTTATTATATTGATAAACAGGCCAAAAAAATGCCTTTGTCAGAAAATCATTCAGCAAGAGTTTTATTGGTTTCAGGTAATATAATTGATAAAGATATAGATGAAATTTATCTTTTAGTAACAACAATTTTAAACGATGAATTTTTAAAAAAACAAATTGTTGGTGTGCAAAAAACACAAAAAAATCAGTTTATTTTAAAAACTAGAATAGGAGAGCAAGATATTGAAATAGGTGCTATTGATAATTTAGATTCAAAATTTAAAAACCTAAAGTCGTTTTTTAATAAAACAATGGCTGATAAAACAATAGATAAATATACGTCAATAAATTTAAAATATAACAACCAAGTTGTTTGTACAAAAAAGTAGGGTATGGAACATAACGATATTTCAGTTGGATTAGATATAGGAACAACAAAAATTGTTGCTATGATAGGTCGTAGAAATGAATATGGTAAAATAGAGTTACTTGGTACTGGAAAAGCCAAGAGTTTGGGTGTACACCGTGGTGTTGTAAATAATATTACACAAACTATACAATCTATTCAAATGGCAGTAGATGAGGCTGTTGCTGTTTCTGGAATTAAAATTGATGAAGCGGTTGTAGGCATTGCAGGACAACACATTAGAAGTTTACAACATAGCGATTATATTACTAGACCAAATGCAGAAGATGTAATTGATGAAGATGATTTAGATAAATTAGAAAAACAAGTTCATAAATTGGTAATGTTACCTGGAGAAGAAATTATCCATGTATTACCGCAAGAATTTAAAGTTGATGGTCAACCAGAAATTGTAGAGCCAGTTGGTATGTATGGAGGTAGATTAGAAGCAAATTTTCATGTTGTTGTAGGGCAAGTTTCCTCTATTAGAAATGTGGGGCGTTGTATTAAAAGCGCTGGTTTAGATTTAGCAGGTATTACTTTAGAACCTTTGGCATCTGCTGAAGCTGTTTTAAGTGCTGAAGAAAAAGAAGCTGGAGCAGCTTTAATTGATATAGGTGGAGGGACAACTGATTTAGCTATTTTTAAAAATGGAATTATTCGCCATACAGCAGTTATCCCATTTGGTGGAAATGTAATAACAGAAGATATTAAAGAAGGTTGTTCTATAATTGAAAAACAAGCAGAGTTATTAAAAACAAAATTTGGGTCAGCTTGGCCAGGAGAAAATAAAGAAAATGAGATTGTATCTATTCCAGGCTTAAGAGGTAGAGAACCTAAAGAAATTACTCTAAAAAACTTATCAAAAATAATACATGCACGTGTAGTTGAAATTGTTGATCAAGTATTTTTAGAAATTAAAAATTATGGGCACGAAGAGCCAAAGAAAAAATTAATAGCAGGAATTGTTTTAACTGGTGGTGGAGCTAATCTAAAACATTTAAAACAATTGGTAGAATATATAACTGGTATGGATACTAGAATTGGATATCCTAATGAAAATTTAGCAGGAGATTCCGATGAAATTTTTTCAACACCACAATATGCTACTGCTGTAGGGTTGTTAATGAACGGCTTAAACAGACTGGATAAAAAAAATATAAAAATAAAACAACAGCAAGCTGATGAAGAAGAAGTTGTTAATGAAGTAGAAGAAACAGAAAAGAAAGAAGTTGTAGACGAAATTGAAGAACATCAAGAGTCTAAAAAAACAATTTTTGAAAAATGGGCTGATAAGTTTAGAGATTTTTTAGACAACGCAGAATAATAAAATATAAAGAGTAAGAAAAAGAAAAATAACACCAATAAATTAATTAAGTATGAGCAGTTCAGATTTTAGCAATATTTCATTCGATTTACCGAAAAATCAATCAAACGTAATAAAAGTAATAGGAGTAGGAGGTGGAGGTAGCAATGCTGTAAACCACATGTATTCACAAGGAATTGATGGAGTTGACTTTGTAGTTTGTAATACCGATGCTCAGGCATTACAAAACAGTCCAATTCCAACAAAAATTCAATTAGGAGTATCCTTAACAGAAGGTTTAGGAGCAGGAGCAAACCCTGATGTTGGAGAGCAAGCAGCCTTAGAAAGTATTCAAGAAATAAAAGATATGCTTTCTACCAATTCTAAAATGATATTTATAACTGTTGGAATGGGTGGTGGTACAGGAACTGGTGCAGCTCCTGTAATTGCTAAAGTTGCGCGTGAATTAGATTTGTTAACTATTGGTGTGGTTACAATTCCTTTTTCTTTTGAAGGTAAAATGCGTAATAGTCAGGCTCAAAAAGGTATTGAAAGGTTACGTGAATATGTAGATTCTTTATTGGTAATAAATAATAATAAATTAAGAGAAGTGTATGGTAATCTTGGCTTTAAAGCAGGATTCTCTAAAGCAGATGAAGTTTTATCGACTGCATCTAGAGGTATTGCAGAGGTTATAACACACCATTACACTCAAAATATAGATTTAAAAGATGCAAAAACTGTACTTTCTAATAGTGGTACTGCAATTATGGGGTCTGCAACTGCATCAGGAGCAAATAGATCTTTAGAAGCTATTTCTAAAGCATTAGATTCTCCTCTATTAGATGACAATAAAATTACAGGAGCTAAAAACGTATTGTTGTTAATTGTTTCAGGTGCTGAAGAAATTACAATAGATGAAATTGGTGAAATTAACGACTACATTCAATCCGAAGCAAAATCTAATGTAAATATTATAATGGGTGTTGGTGAAGATGAAAATTTAGGAGATGCTATTGCAGTTACTATAGTTGCAACGGGATTTAATAAAGCTCAACAACATGAAATTTCAAATTTGGAAGCCAAAAAAATTATTCATACTTTAGGTGATGAACAAGAGGCTTCTTTCGATTTTTTAGAAAATGATACAGTTAAAACGATGTCAACAACAACGGATAAAACAGCCAATGATACAAATGACGTTGTTGAAGATAAAGTTATTTTTGATTTAGGAGATGAAGAGGAAAATGAAGATGATTTTTCAATTATTCCTACTACAGAATTTATAAAAAATATAGATGTTGTACATGAGGAAATTTCTGTAAATACAATAGATGACGATGATTTTGTAATCACTTCAGTTCAACCAGAAGCTAAGGAGGTAGCACCAATAGTAAAAGATGAAAATGAGAAGCAGATTGAATTAACGTTTGATATGCCACTTCCAAAAAAACCGCAAAAAACTGTTACTCAAGATCAGGAAATTAAAATAAACTCTATTGAGGTAGTTGATCATAAAGTAGTTGAGCCAGAAAAAAAAGTTGAAAAAGATGTTTATTTTAAGTTAGAAGATTACACCGAGTTAGAAAATAATTTAACCAATGCATCAAAACCAGCTGAAAATAAAAATATAGAAGTAGTAAATGAAGAATTAAATCTGACCTTGCGCTCTACTAATAAAACTGAAGTTGATGTAAATGTAAATAACCAAGAGGTAGTTGATCATAAAGAAGTTTCGCCTTTAGACTTAACAATTGCAGAATTACAAAAAAGAGCTAAAGATCGAAGAGAAAAAATGAAAAATTTCAACTATAAATTTATCAATAAGGTAAATAAAAATATTGATGAAATTGAAAAAGAACCAGCTTATAAAAGAATGGGAGTTCAATTAGATAGAACATCACATTCTTCAGAAATTAATCAGTCAAGAACTACATTAGATATTGATGGAAATGATGATTTGAAATTTAGATCGAACAACTCATTTTTACATGATAATGTAGACTAAAAATGTTGCCCAAAGACAGGAATCCTTAGATTAATTTTCTAAGTTTTGAACTCGGAAATCTTTCTTAAAATTAAAGATTTTCGAGTTCTTTTTTTTATCTTCGTGCAACAAAATTTAAATTATGAGTTTACAGCAAAAATTAATGGTTAAAATTAAAGAAGCTATGAAATCTAAAGATAAAATAGCTTTAGAATCTTTAAGAGCCATAAAGTCTGAAATACTATTAGCGCAAACTAAAACTGGAGCAACTGAAGATTTAACAGAAGCAGAAGAAATAAAGCTACTTCAAAAATTAGTAAAACAACGAAAAGATAGTGCAACCTTGTACAAAGAACAAGGTAGAGATGATTTAGCAGCTCCTGAGCTAGCACAAGTTGAGATTATTGCTCAATTTTTACCAGAACAATTAGATCAAGCTGCTTTAAATAAAATTATTGAAGAGATTATAGCAAAAGTTGGAGCAACATCTATGAAAGATATGGGTAAAGTAATGGGTATGGCTTCTAAACAATTAGCTGGTAAAGCTGATGGTAAAGCAATTTCTAATGCTGTAAAACAGTTGTTAGCATAAATTATAATTAGGGCCTCGTGGCGCAACTGAATAGCGCACTGGATTTCGGCTCCAGCGGTTGTAGGTTTGAATCCTACCGGGGTCACTAAAGTTTTTAATGTAGCATTTTAAAATAATGTTATAGAATAGCTAAAGGTGTTGATTTTTGTCAATGCCTTTTTTATTTAACGAAATAAATTATTGGGTTATTAGAATAATTGTTCAATAACACTTTTAATCTTAATAACTAAAATTTAAAAAGTAGGTAGCTTAAATTTTAACAGTGGATTCTCGTATATTTAATTGTCCATTTAAAATAATAGTTTGCGGAATAAAAGTATTGGTACGGTTTTCAATTTGTTCAATTAGTAATTTTGCGGCTTCTCTACCAATGTCTAGAGTTGGTTGGGAAACAGAAGTTAATGGAGGATCAATTAAATCTGCTATTTTAGACTCTGTAAAACCAACAAACGCAATGTCGTTTGGTATGTTATAACCATTTTTTTTGAAAACTTTCATAGCACCAATGGCAGATGGATCATTACAAGCAAAAATAGCATCAGGAATGTTATTATTCTTAATCATGTTTTCAGCAACTCGCATGCCATCTTCAATATTAAAACCAGTAGGTATTATTTTATCTTTTGTAATAGCTATTTTGTGTTTTTTAAAAGCATCTGTAAATCCTCTTGACCTTTCATGTGAAAGAGAAAGTGTTCCTGTACCTTTAAGATGAACAATTTTTTTGTATCCTTGAGTTATTAAATGCTCTGTAGCAAAAAAAGCCCACTTGTAATCATTAAATAATACTTTAGAAGCCTTAAGGTTTTTATTTACACGATTAAAAAGAACAATAGGTAAGCCAGATTCTATTAATTTTTGATAATATTCGGTATTACTGGTTTCACTAGAAATGGATAATAAAAGACCTTCTACCATATTATCTTCTAAAGTTTTAACGTTTTTTAGTTCGGTTTCAAAACATTCATTTGATTGAGTTATTAAAACTTGATATCCCTTTTCAAATAAAATTTCTTGAGCTCCAATAATAACTTCAGGAAAGAAATCATTTATAAATTCAGGGACAACAATACCAATATTAAATGATCTTTTTTGAATTAGTTTTTTAGCCATAGGATTAGGGCGATACCCCATTTCTATTGCAGTTTTTAATATAAGTTCTTTAGTTTCTTTTTTTATGTCATATTTATCATTAAAGGCTCTTGAAACTGTAGAAACTGAAATATTCAATCGTTTAGCAACATCTTTTATCGTTATATAGTTCATAGTTTTATTGAATATAATTAAGAAAAAAATTGATTTTAAAATTGTAGCTTTCCTTTAAAGATATGAATCAAATATAATAAATATACCAATGTGAAAATTATTATGAAGAGTTAATTTTCGGGAACAGACTAAAGTTTTCGGTTAAAATAATTAATAATGCTGTTATGTTTATGTTGTTTATTATGAGGGTTTTATATGGTTTTTTCTTGTTTTATAATGGTTGTTTTTAGGGGTTAATTATAAAAAAAGACTAATATACTTAATTTCCGATAACGTTATCGGAAATCGAAAACGTTTCCGAAAACGTTATCGGTGTTATTTTAAAGACTATATAATCTTACAATATATTTAATCTATATTTTTGATTAAACTAAATTAAACTAGACAATTTTGGGAACTATAGATATCGGTATCATAATTATATTCACAATTCTAATTTTTATTTGTGGTCTTTCTTTTTCCAAATCTGGGAAAAACATGAAATCATATTTTGCTGCAGGAGGTAATTTGCCTTGGTGGATGAGTGGTTTATCTTTATTTATGAGTTTTTTCTCAGCAGGTACTTTTGTTGTTTGGGGATCCATAGCATACGATAGTGGTTGGGTAGCAGTTACTATTCAGTTAACTATGGCAGCTGCTGGATTTGTAATCGGATTTTTTATTGCTCCAAAATGGCGTAAAACAAAAGCTTTAACGGCTGCAGAATTTATAACAAATAGGTTGGGTTATAATACGCAAAAAGTATATACATATTTATTTTTGGTTATTTCATTATTTACAACGGGAGCTTTTTTATATCCAGTTGCTAAGATAGTTGAAGTATCTACAGGTGTACCAATTACTACAAGTATTATAATTTTAGGTATATTAATTCTTATTTATACAGCTGTAGGTGGTCTATGGGCAGTTATAGTTACAGATGTATTACAGTTTGTTGTTCTTACTGCGGCAGTATTAATTGTGGTTCCATTATCCTTAAACAAAATTGGGGGAATAAATGATTTTATTGCAAATGCTCCTGTTGGATTCTTTAATTTAGTAAATGAAGAATATTCGTGGGGATTTATTATTGCTTTTGGGTTTTATAATCTTTTCTTTATTGCCGGGAATTGGGCTTACGTGCAAAGATATACTAGTGTTTCAACACCTAAAGAAGCTAAAAAAGTGGGATGGCTTTTTGGAGCTTTATATGTAATAAGCCCGATTATTTGGATGTTACCTCCTATGATTTATCGAGTGTTAAACCCTAATTTAGATGGGCTTGCAAGTGAGGGCGCTTATTTGTTAATGTGTAAAGAGGTACTACCTGTTGGAATGTTAGGACTTATGCTAGGTGGAATGATTTTTGCAACTTCTAGTTCTGTAAATACAACTTTAAATATTTCTGCAGGTGTATTGACAAACGATGTTTATAAGCATTTTAGACCAAAAGTAACTACACAACAACTTATAAAAGTAGCAAAACTATCAACAGTAATTTTAGGTTTAATAACTATAGTTGTAGCATTATTAGTACCCTTTTTAGGAGGTGTTGTAGAATTTGTTTTGTCTTTGGCTGCTATTACAGGAGGCGCAATGTTTTTACCTCCATTATGGGCTATGTTTTCAAGCAGGCAAACAGGTAAAACTTCCTTATTTGTAACAATAATTGCATTAATTATTAATAGCTTTTTCAAGTTTATAACACCTGAATTATACAACTTTACCTTGAGTAGAACTTTAGAAATGAGTTTTGGAGTAGGTATACCTATATTATTATTAGCTCTAACAGAATTTTATTTTTTCATTAATAAAAGCGATAAGATAGATTATCTAAAATATATAAAAATTAATGAATTACAGTTGGATTCAACAGAGGAAGATTCAACAAAAGGAAATGCAAAAGGAGGCCGTGTTATTGGTATAGGTGTTGCATCCACAGGTTTATTAATCTTTTTGTTGTCTTTTCTAGCTGAAAATGGAGCATTACTTGTTGGTTGTATGGGGTTTTTTGTTATGGTTTTAGGTGGATTTATTATTCATAAAAATTTGAAATAAAAAAGTATTCAAAAAGAATTTAATAATTAAATAAATTACTGAATAAGATATGTTAAAAAAGGACTTTGATATTAATTTAAGAAGTAATAAAACTGTTATAGTCACTTCAGATTTGGTTATAGTAGGTGGTGGAATGGCTGGTGTTTGTGCTGCTATTTCTGCTGCAAGAGAAGGTGTGTCTGTAACTTTAATACAAGATAGACCTGTTTTAGGAGGTAATGCGTCTAGTGAGGTTAGATTATGGATTTTGGGAGCAACTTCACATATGGGAAATAATAATAGATGGTCAAGGGAAGGTGGAATTATAGATGAAATACTAGTAGAAAACATGTATCGTAATAAAGAAGGTAATACTTTAATATTGGATACTATATTATTAGAAAAAGTTCTAAATGAAAAGAATATTACGTTATTATTAAATACTTCTGTATATGAGGTTTCTAAATCAGATTCAACTACAATAAGTGGGGTTTCTGCTTTTTGCAGTCAAAATTCAACAACTTATAAAATTAATGGAAGCCTTTTTTGCGATACTTCTGGAGATGGAATTGTTGGTTTTCAAGCAGGAGCTGCTTTTAGAATGGGAGCAGAAACAAAAGAGGAGTTTGGAGAAAAATTTGCTCCAGATGTAGCTTATGGAGAACTTTTAGGACACACCATATATTTTTATAGTAAAGACGCCGGAAAACCAATAAAATATGTGGCGCCAGAATTTGCATTAAAAGATATTACAAAAATACCAAGATATAAAGATATAAGTGCTAGCTCTCAAGGTTGTAGACTGTGGTGGTTAGAATATGGAGGTAGAAAAGATACTGTTCATGAGTCTGAAAATATTAAAATGGAATTGTGGAAAGTTGTATATGGAGTTTGGGATTATATAAAAAATTCAGGCAATTTTCCAGATGCAGAAAATTTAACATTAGAGTGGGTTGGTACTATTCCAGGGAAAAGGGAAAGTAGACGTTTTGAAGGTTTGTATATGATGAAGCAACAAGATATTATTGAACAACGCCTTTTTAATGATGCGGTTGCTTTTGGAGGTTGGGCTGTTGATTTACATCCTGCAGATGGTGTATATGATAGCAAACCAGGGTGTACTCAATACCATTCTAAAGGGATTTATCAAATACCACTTAGATCTCTAATTAGTAAGAATATTACAAATTTATTTATTGGAGGTCGTATTATGAGTGCAACTCATGTTGCTTTTGGTACAACTCGAGTAATGGCTACAACAGCACATAGTGGGCAATCTATCGGGTACGGTGCAGCTCAATGTATTAAAAATAAATTATTGCCTAAAGATTTAATTGAAGATAAGGAAATAGCTCAGTTACAGCAAACCTTAAATTTGAATGGGCAAAGTATTCCTGAAATCCCTATAAATCAAGAGGGTAATTTGGTTAGAAATGCAACTATAACTACATCTAGTTCTTTATGCTTGGATGGTTTTTCTGGTGATAATGGCTGGTGTACTTTAAAAACAGGGGTAGCGCAATTACTACCTTTACAAGCTGGAATCAACTATAAGTATTCTTTTTATTTCTCTTCAAAAAAAAATACGTCAATACAAGTTCAACTTAGGATTTGTAAAAATACGGGCTACTATACACCTGATGTTATTTTAAAGGATATTGAGATTCAGTTACAAGAAGGAGAGCAGGAAGTTAGTTTTTCTTTTGATACCATTTTAGAAACAAATCAATATGGGTTTATAACTTTTTTAGAGAATGATAGTGTTTTAATACGTACTAGCAAACAGCGTGTTACAGGCGTAATGTCTTTATTTAATGGTGAAAATAAAGCAGTTAACAATAATGGTAAACAAGTACCTCCTGATAATATTGGAATTGATACATTTGAATTTTGGATTCCACAACGTAGACCTCAGGGGCAGAATCTAGCATTTTCAATAAGTCCTGCTTTAGAGGTGTTTAATAAGGATAACCTGTTTAATGGTTTTGTTAGGCCTTATCTTGGTACTAATGCTTGGGCTGCAAACTTTAATGATGAACAGCCTAAAATTACCATAAAATGGGAAAAGATTCAAAATATAAATTCAATCAAATTATTTTTTGATACTGATTATGACCACGCCATGGAATCTTCTCTTTATGGTCATCCAGAAAATGTAATGCCTTTTTGTGTAAAACACTTTAAAATAAAAGATGAAGAAGGTAATGTAATATTTGAAAAAGTTGATAATCATCAAACAATTGTTACTGCCTCATTATCCGAAACTGTAAAAACAAGAATACTCTATATAGAATTAGTTTCTTCTGAGAAAAATATACCCGTGTCATTATTTGAAGTATTTATAGCATAATATATATGAATTTAAAGGGATGTGCTTAATAATTAAAGCATTAACCAAAAAATATTATTAACAACTAAATTTAAACATATGAGGAATATTAAATTATTAATCGCCACATTATTGTTTTGCACTTTTGTACGTGCTCAACAAAATACAGTTTCAGGGCTGGTGTTGGATGAATCTAACATGCCAATACCTGGCGCAAATATAATTGCAAAGGGCACAGCCACGGGTACACAAACAGATTTTGATGGAAAGTTTTCTGTAACACTTTTGGATGGTAATGAAATTATTAAAGTATCTTACATAGGATATGTAACTCAAGAAATAAATATAAAAGGAAAAAATGAAATAATAATAATTCTTAAGGAAGATGTTTCACAACTAGAAGAAGTTGTGGTAGTAGGTTATGGAACACAATCTAAAAAGGATATTACTGGATCTGTATCAGTAGTTTCTGGAGACGATATTGCTTCTAGAAGTACTTCTAACGTATCTAATGCATTACAAGGTGCTGTTGCGGGTGTTAGTGTAACCAGAAGTTCTACAGAGCCAGGAGCAGGAAATACAATAAAAATTAGGGGAATAACTACTTTACAAGGAGATAGTAGTCCTTTAATTTTGGTAGATGATATCCCAGTTGCAAGTATTAATGATGTAAATGCTGCAGAAATTGAATCAATTTCAATATTAAAAGATGGTGCTGCTGCTGCTATTTATGGGTCAAGAGCAGCTGCTGGTGTTGTTATTATTACTACTAAAAAAGCAAAAACAGGAAGTTTTAAAATTGATTATACAGCTGAGTATGGTATTAATAAACCAACGGAAATTAGAAAAAGTGTTCAAGCTGTACGTTATATGGAAATGTTTAACGAATCTATTTGGAATGATAATAATAATTTGGTTAATGAATTTAGCACTTATGATCCTGAAATAATTGCAAATTATGCAAGCCTAAATGCTCAAGATCCAGATAACTACCCAGATACTAATTGGAGGGAGTTAATACTTAAAGAACAGTCAGAAACTACAAGACATAATTTATCGCTTTCTGGAGGAACTGAAAAATTAAAAACGAGTGCAAATTTTGGTTATGAATATCAAAACGCCTTATATGCCAATAGAGATTGGAAACGTTATACAGGAAGAATTAATAATGAACTTCAATTATCCGATAAAATTGGTGCTGTATTAAATATAGCATTTAAGCAGACAGATGAAGAAAAACCTCTTACCGATCCAACTAACTATGCTATTAATTATGGTACAGTTTATCCAGCTTTATGGGAGGATGGAAGATTAGCTGATGGAAAAACAGGAGATAATCCTTATGCAACTTTGTTATATGCAGGTACGCAAGAAACAAACAATACATTGGTTTATGGTAAATTCGGTTTGTTTTTTAAACCAATTGAAGATTTAAAAATATCTGTTAATATAGCTCCTAACTACGAATTTACGAAATATAAAAGTTTTCATAATTCAATACCTTATTGGGGGTCTGATGATCCTGATAAATTACAAACGCCATCTTATATTTTTGGTAGTGCACCATCAGATAGAGATTTGATAGAGTCTAGAACTACAGAAAAAACCATAACTACACAAGCTCTTGTTGAATATAGTAAACTATTTGGAAATCATAGTATAGAGTCAGTATTTGGTGTTGAAGAGTATTATAAAGAAACCGAAGCTTTAAAAGTAAGAGGAAATGAATTTATTAGTAATGATTATCCATATTTAAGTCAAGCTCCAGTAGACAAAGTGTTTGATAATGGATCTAGTATTTCAGAAGTGGCTTATAGTTCACTTTTTGGAAGAGTTTCTTATGACTTTAATAAAAAGTATTTTCTTCAAGGAACTTTAAGAAGAGATGGGTCTTCTAGATTTGGAAAAGATTATAGATGGGGTACGTTTCCATCGTTAGCTGCCAGTTGGGTAATTTCAGAAGAGGACTTTATGAAAAATGTTGCACCTATTGATTTCTTAAAATTAAGAACATCGTATGGTACTTTAGGGAATGATAGACTAGGGAACTATTTGTATGCTTCGGTATTACAGTTTTCTGATGTTTTGATTGCTAATGGTAACAGTGTTGAATCTGTGCGTTCTGCTGCACAAACCTTTTTTGCTGTTGAAGATATTACTTGGGAAACCACAGTAAGTAAAAACATAGCCATAGATGCTAATATGTTTGATGATAGGCTCTCTTTAACAGCTGAATATTTTCAAAAGGAAACATCAGATATGCTTTTAAGCCTAAATATTCCATCACTAAGTGGATTTATAGACCCTACTGTAAATGTAGGAGATATGAAAACAACAGGGTGGGAAGCTTCTATTGGTTGGAATGATGTAATTGGTGATTTAAAATTTTCTGCTTCGGCCAATATATTTGATTCAAAATCAATTCTTGGTTATGTTTCAGATAAACGTTTATTTAGTAGTAATAAACTGTCTGAAGAAGGTTTAGAATTTCAATCTTGGTACGGATATGAGTCAGATGGTATATACCAAACTCAAGAAGAAGTAGATAATTCAGCGGTTACTTCAGGTGTAGTTTCTCCAGGAGATATAAAATATGTAGATCAGCTTACTGTTGATACTGATAACGATGGTATACCAGATAAAGGAGATGGTGTTATTAATACAGATGATCAAGTAGTTTTAGGAGGTTCTTTACCAAGATACCAGTATGGAGCTAATATTTCTTTAGGATATAAGGGGTTTGATTTAGGAATGACTTTTCAAGGAGTTGGGAAACAAAAGTTTTACTTAAATCCAAATACTTATGTAAAAGCTTTTGATGCAGGTAATTCACCACGTGAAATTGTAGATGGGAATTATTGGAGTGTTTATAATACAATCGAAGAAAATGCTGCAGTAGACTATCCTAGGTTAGGTTTTAATAACCAAAGTAACAATCTTAGATTTTCCGATTATTGGCTTAAAAATGGAGCTTATTTAAGACTTAAAAATATTACTCTTGGCTACACTTTACCTAGTGATGTAATAAACAAAATAGGTATTTCAAAACTACGTGTTTATGTATCAGGAAATGATTTATTTTCTTTCGATCATTTGCCTAATGGTATTGATCCTGAGCAAGTAGGTTCTTATTTAGTAACAAAAACTTTTTTATTAGGCTTAAAAGTTAATTTATAAAATATATTAATTATGAAAAAACATATAAATAATGTTGCGATGTTAATTGCAATTATATTCATAGTATCATCATGTGTTGAACTTGATTTGGATCAACAAGATGCCGCTAGTTCTGAGAATTGGTATCAAACAAGTGAACAATTTAGGCAATCTTTAAACGAAGGGTATAGACCAACTTTTTTCCCTTCAGATGGAAATGATGGAGCTTATAACCCAGGTTGGGATGATGATGTAAATTACCGTACAAATTTAGGACCAATTAAATCGGGTACCGTAGATTCAAATTATAGTAGAGCTAAAAATGATTGGACTAATATGTATAAGGCAATTACAAGAATGTTAGCAGTTCTAGAACAAATTCAAACCCAAAATGGTGTTTTAACTCCTACAGAAAAAGAAGAATATGAGGGAGAAGCTAGTTTTTTTCTAGGAGTATATTGGACATACCTAATTACGCATTATGGCGATGTACCTTTTTATGATTCGTCTATTACAGTTGATGAATCATTTACCATAGAAAGAACAGATAAAGCTTTTATCCTTCAAAAAATTTATGAATATTTTGATGTTGCATCTCAAAATTTGCCGGTAAGTTATTCGTCAGGCATGGAATATGCTACAAAAGGTGCTGCTCTTGCATTTAAGGCGCGAGCTGCTTTATATATGGGAGATAATGCAACGGCTGCGATAGCTGCAAAGGCTTGTATGGATTTAAATGCTTACGAATTACATCCTAATTTTGAAGAATTATTTTTATCTTCCACAAAAGAGTCTAAAGAAATAATATTTAAATTGCCTAGAAGTGAAGAGTTTTTACAAACTATTAAAAGTAATTTTATTCTTTATATGATTCCTAGGAATGAAGGAGGGTATGCTAGTGTTATTCCAAGTTGGGAATTATTAGCTTCTTTTGAATGTGTGGATGGTTTGCCAATAGATGAATCTCCTCTTTTCGACTCCCATAATCCATTTAAAAACAGAGACCCTAGATTGTTGGCAACTATAGTGCCTTTTGGATCGTTAAAAGATGGTGATGGTCTATCTCCAGACTCTGGAAGTAGACATATGGCTAGAGAGTATAATCCTCACCCAGAACATACTAGAGTTTTTAATTACTTAACAGGCTCTGAAGAAACAAATAAAGATACCAAATCCAATCAAAATTTTTGTAGTTTTAATGGTCTGCTATTTAAAAAAGGAATTGATAGTGATTGGGCAGATAAAATTGCTGCGAACGATTTAATTTTAATGCGTTATGCAGATGTATTGTTAATGTATGCAGAAGCTAAAATTGAATTAAATGAGATTGATGCATCGGTTTTAAACGCTATTAATGAAGTAAGAGATCGAGCTTATGCAAATTCAGACTTTGAAAATCCTACAGTAGTAGCAACAGATCAAGCTAAACTTAGATACATTGTTAGAAATGAAAGACGTTCTGAATTAGCGGGTGAATGGCTTAGATATATGGATTTAATACGTTGGAGATTGGCAGATGTTATTATGGATGGTGGCCATACATATGGTTTAGCTCCAATTGCCGCAAATGCAGATCCTGATGTAATACAAGAAAATAGTGATTTAATGGTTAATGTTGTTAATCCAGGTAATTGGTTTTGGGGGGTAACACCGCAAATAGATGAAAATGGGGTAGCAGATTTTATGCCTTTGGTTGATGCTGGATTAGCTCAAATATTAACAACAACATCTTTTCCTTCACATCAATATTTATGGCCAATACCAGATGATGAGAGAAGACTTAATCCTAATTTAACGCAAAATGAAGGTTATTAATTTTTATAATATATTATAGTTTGGTTTATTGAGCCTAAGGGGTTATAAGATATTTATAATCCCTTAGCTTATTAATTTACAACCAATTTAAAATATCGTTTATTACTAAATAAAATAAAATATGGTAAATAGTTTCACAATTGTTAAAAAATCAATTTTAAGAACTTCTATTTTAATAGCATTTTTATGTTCTATTGTAACAAATTTAAGTTATGCACAACACAATCAAAAAATACCATTAAATGGGGAGTGGTCTTTTAAAATAGATCCGTATGCACAAGGAGAATCTTTTAAATGGTTTGCAAGTAATGTAAATACTGATTCTTGGGATACTATGGCTGTTCCTGGAAACTGGGATTTGGTAAATGAATATGCCGAATATGTGGGAGATGCTTGGTATACCAGAACTTTTACTGTTGAAGAAATACAAAGTACAGAGCAATTGCGTTTAGTATTTCAATCTGTTTATAACGATTCAAAAATCTGGGTAAATGGACATTTAGTAGGTGAAAATAATTTTGGTTTTTTACCTTTTCATTTTGATATAACAAAGTTTTTAAATCCAGAGGGTGAAAATAGGTTAACAGTATTGGTTAATAACGTTTTTAAAAGTGGAGCTATGTGGAATTGGGGTGGTATTAGACGACCTGTTTGGTTGGAGTTAACACCTAAAACACGTATTGAATTTCAGCATATAGATGCTATTCCAGATTTAAAAAAAGGGAATGCAGCATTAAACGTAAAAATAGTTAGTAGTAATTCTAGCGATATTTCTAAAAAGGTAGTTTATAATATAAATATTAAAAGTAATGGAAAGGTTGTAGCTAATGGTAAAGTAAAAGCAACAATACCTGCAAATACAAATAAACACATTGTTAATTGGTCTTATAAGTTATCAAAATCTAAAGTTAATTTATGGCATTTTGATTTTCCTAATTTATATGAATCTATAGTTACTTTATCTGAAAATGAAGAAATTTTACATGCAAACTCTGATAGATTTGGTATTCGAAAAATAGAAATAGATGGATTACAATTACTTTTAAATGGTGAAAGTATTCGTCCTGTAGGATTTAATGTGGTTCCAGAAGATAGATTTACAGGTAATACGCTACCTATGGAACGTATTAAAGAAGATGTAGATTTAATGAAAAGTTTGGGAGCAAATATGGCTCGACTAAGTCATGTAAATTTACCTAAAGAATATATAGATTATTTGGATGAAAAAGGAATTTTAATTTTTGAAGAAGTTGGACTTTGGGGGAAAGATGTATTAGTAGATCCTGAACATCCAAAACCAAAAGAATGGTTGCGTAAAATTATTGAAGTAAAATACAATCATCCAGCAATTGTAGGTTGGAGTGTAGGGAATGAAATAGGGGGTTTGTCTAAAAATCCAAAAGCACACAGCTATATAAAAGGAGCCATCGAAATGGTAAAAGGTTTAGACCCTAATAGATTAGCGACTTACGCTTCTAATACGGCTGCAGGTTCTCCTAATGATGCCGCAAAATATACCGATTTAGTTTTGATAAATGCTTATAAAAATTGGGGAAATAGATTAGATCGTACATGGAAAAATCATAAGAAACCAATTTTCATGTCTGAGTTTGGTGAAGTGCTAAATTCTGAAGATCCAAGTTTAGGTAATATTCCTGCTGAAAAAATAATGAATGAGCTACGAAATAAAGAATATGTTTTAGGAGGTTCTTTATGGACTTTTAATGATTATAGAAGTGATTATCACGGTGTAGATGGGTGGAAAACACCTCCTTCACAAAATAGAGCTTGGGGAGTTGTAACATCTTTTAGAGATAAGAAAAAGGGGTTTTATAGTATTCAAAAAGAATTTAGTCCGATAAAAAAATTAGTTGTGTCTTCTATAAATACAACAAATGGAACTGCTAAAGTAACCATTCAACCAAGAGAAAAGTTAGACGTTCCTGCAAATGTATTGAGAAACTATAAAGTACAGTATACTCTTTTTAATTCGGATTTTAAGCCAGTTGAAACAAAAACACAACTTGTTAAAACTATTTTTCCTGGAGATAAAGCATTTGATGTTTTTTTAGAATGGAGTGCTAAAGAAAACTTAAGTATGATAGAAGTTAGTTTCTTAGATCCGCAAGGTTATAAAGTTCATACAGACCTTATAAAGTTTCAAGTTCCTGAGCAGCCTGTCATAACATTTGTAAATACAGCCAACAGTGGTATTCGTATTTTTTATGATAAAAGTAAAGATGCAGAAGCGTATTATGTTCGATATGGAAAAGATAGTTTAACTTTTAATACTAAAGAAACAACCAATAATTTTATTGATGTTGAGGATAAAAAAATAAAACAAGGTCAGGTGTGGAAATATCAACTCATCGCTGTAAACAATAGAGGAGAGAGTATTCCTTCTAAAGCAAAAGAACTAACAAAAGATGAAGATGAATTACCACCAATTATTTGGAATACAAAACATACCCAAAATGGTGTTTTTATAGCTTATAGTGTAAGTCCATACGATTATTTATATGAAATAGTTTATGGTACAAGTCCTAATAAGTATGATTATAAATTAACAACCAAAGTACAAGGAGTGCTTAATATTCCTAATATTAAAAAAGGAACTCCTATTTATTTTAAAATGAGAGTTATTAAACAATGGGGATTTGCCAGCGAGTGGACACAAGAGTTAAAAAGTGAATAATGTTAAAAATGAATTTAAAGGGATTGTGTATTTATTTAATTTCTAAATAATAATTATGAAAACAAAGATAAATTTTGTCGTTTTACTTTTTTTTGCACTACTACCAACCATAATGTTTGGTCAATCTAAAAAACCGAACATCATTATTATATTAGCTGATGATATGGGATTTTCTGATTTAGGTTGTATGGGATCTGAAATAGAAACACCTAATCTAGATAAAATGGCAAAGGAAGGGATGCTTTTTACTAACTTTTATAATACATCTAGATGTTGTCCATCTCGTACAAGTTTGCTTACCGGCCAATATCAATGGGATGCAGGAATGGGGTCTATGGATTATACTAAAAGTAATTTGCCTGAATATCAGGGGTACATCAATAAAAAATCGGTAACAATTGCAGAGGTTTTAAAAGAAAATGGTTACGATACTTTTATGGCGGGTAAATGGCATGTAGGTGATAAAGAACGAGATATGTGGCCAGATCGCCGTGGATTTAATCAATTTTATGGAATGCCAAAGGGAGGTGGACTTTATTTTTATCCATCTAAATTTTATGAGCGCCCTGTTTTTTGGAATGGAGATCAAGTGCACCCAGATTCTAATTGGTATTCAACGGATGCTTTTACAGATTATTCAATAGATTTTATAAAGGAAAAAAGAAAAAAGGAGAAACCATTTTTTATGTACTTGGCGTATGTTGCTCCACATTTTCCACTTCAAGCAAAAAAAGAGGATATAGAAAAATATAAGGACACTTATAAAGAGGGGTATGATGTTATTCGTAAAGCAAGATTTAAAAAGCAGCAAGAAATAGGATTATTTCCAGAAAATAGTAAGATAGCAGCACCTGTTTATCCAGATTGGGAATCTGTAAAAAATAAAGATGATGAAGCATTAAAAATGGCAGTTTATGCAGCTGTGGTAGATCGTTTAGACCAAAATATTGGGCGTTTAATGCAAAGTTTAAAAGAGGAAGGTATTGCAGATAATACGGTCGTTTTCTTTTTATCAGATAATGGTGCTGAACAAACAGGTTGGAATAAAACTCCAGAAGCCGAAATGGGCTCGAGGGATAGTAATATGGCTTATGGATTTTGGTATAATGTAAGTAATACTCCGTATCGTTTAGGAAAATCTCAAGAGCATGAAGGTGGAATTATAACCCCCTTAGTTATGCATTGGCCAGAAGGTATAAAAAACAAAGGAATAAGAATATCAGAAACAGCTCATATAAACGATTTAATGCCAACATGTCTTGAGTTAGCAGGTGCAAAATATCCTATAAAGTTTAAGGAAGTTGAACTTGATCCGTTGGATGGAAAAAGTATTTTACCGCTTTTAAAGGGAGAATTACAAGATAAAAATAGATTCTATTTTTGGGAACATATTGGAAATAAAGCGGTACGCAAAGGAAATTGGAAATTAGTGGCATTACATAAAAAGAAGTGGGAACTCTATAATCTAGAAAACGATCCTTTTGAAATTAATAATCTGATTAATAGTAAACCCAAAAAAGCAGAAGCTTTGTTGTTAGCCTATAAAAAATGGTCAAAAAAACATGGTGTACAACCTTGGCCTTTGGATAAATAGAGAAGCTTAGGTGATAAAAAAAAAGGGTTGTTGGTGCGGAGATAAATAAATTAAAAAGTGAATAATTTTTTAAGTAGCATGAATTTAATAAAATTAATTTTAGAAAGTTTTTTATTAGTATTGTTTGGTAGTCAATTTTTAATAGCACAACAAATTCAAACAGAAATTAAACCAGCGCAACAATGGTTAGATATCAACGGAAAAGGTATTAATGCTCATGGTGGCGGTGTTATTTTTCATCAAGGTGTTTATTATTGGTATGGAGAGCATAAACTGGAAGGTAAATCGGAAGCTGAATTTGCTGATGGAGGTATACATTGTTATTCTTCTACAGACTTAACAAACTGGAAAGACGAGGGGCTTGTTTTAAGTGTAGACTATAAAGATGAAAAACACGATCTTGCTTATGGATGCATTTTAGAAAGACCTAAAGTGGTTTACAATGCTAAAAATAAAGAGTTTGTAGCTTACTTTAAATTGTATTTAAAAGGTGTTGGGTATGATAGTAATTATGTTGGTGTAGCGGTTGCTAATAAACCATTAGGTCCATTTGTTTATCATCATAAATTTAGAGGAGGTGGATCCCCTAAAGGTTCTGGAGACTTCTCTATGTTTAAAGATGATGAAAAGACTCTTTATCATTTAGCAGTACGTAAACCTGATAAGGCATTTGTTATTGGGAAGTTAGATGCCGATTATTATTACCCTGACGGTGAATATCAGGTAGCTGAGGGTGTTAAGGTACATACTGAGGCGCCAGCTGTTATCAAAAGAAATGGGATATATCATATGTTAGGGTCTGGTTCAAAAGGATGGAATCCTAATCCAGCTCGTTACCATACAACAAATGATTTATTGGGAACATGGACTTATCATGGAAATCCTTGTTATGGTTTTAACGCTGTTGATAGTCTTGGTGTTGATAAAACTTTTGGTGGACAATCATCTTGCATTATTCCTATTCAAGGAATAGAAGATGCTTATATAGCTATGTTCGATATTTGGAGACCAGAAAAACCAATAACAGGTCGATATTTTTGGCTTCCTATTAAGTTTTCTAACGAGAAAATGTCAATATTTTGGCGAGATAGTTGGAAACCATCAGATTTAGGTAATTAGAATCGCGTAATAAAAAAATAAACATATGAAATTTAAAGTATTTGTAATGATTTTATTAGGTGTATGTATGATGCAAACTGTTGCTCAAAATACAAATGGCCAACAAATAGAATCAGGAAAAGTATGGCTTGATAGTAAAGGTGAAAGAATAAATGCACACGGAGGATGTGTTTTGTTTCATAACGGTATTTACTACTGGTATGGTGAACATAAAGAGGAAGGGCTTTCAGAAAAAGAGCATGCTGACGCAGGAATTCATTGTTATGCATCTAAAAATCTTGTCGATTGGCACGACCAAGGTATGGTATTGCCTTTAACCAAAAAAGATAGTTTAAGTGATTTAGCATTCGATAGTAATCAAGACCGGCCAAAGGTTGTCTACAACAAAAAGACTAAAAATTTTGTTTTGTTTTTTAAGCTTTATATAAGAGAGCAAGGTACTAAAACTGCTTTTGTAGGTGTAGCTGTTTCTCAGAGTCCATCGGGTCCATTCCAATACATTCATAAATTTCTAGGAGGTAACTCCCCTAATGGAACAGGTGATTTTGCTATGTTTCAAGATGAGAATGATGAGTTGTACCATATAACAGTTAAAAAACCAAATAAGGAATTGGTAATTGGTAAAATGCGAGAGGATTATTTACTACCCGAAGGCAAATATGAATTGTGTAAAGGAATTACCAAACATACAGAGGCCCCTGCTTTATTTAAAAAAGATGGCGTATATCATATGTTGGCATCAGGCAGCACGGGGTGGTCCCCAAACCCTGCTAGATATTTTACAAGTAAATCGTTATATGGCCCATGGGAGTATAAAGGAAATCCCTGTTTAGGGAAAAATCCTAATAATAAATTAGGTCCCGAAAAAACTTTTGGAGGGCAATCTACTTTTGTTATACCATATGAAGGAAAAGAGGATTCTTTTATAGCATTTTTCGATATTAATAAGCCAGAACATCCTTATGATAGTCTGTATATATGGTTGCCAATTGATTTTGCAAATGACAAAATGACCATTAGGTGGATTGATTCATGGGCTTTAGATTATTTTGAATAGCAATTTTAATAAATCCACCTCATAATCATCTATAAAATGACTAAAAAAGGACTGAGTATTTTAATGTTCATTTCAGATAATAACACCTTACACAAGCAATTGAAGAAATTATTTTTTAATTCATATTTAATATTGAAAACAAAATTGAACTACATTTTAATTAACTCCAAGAGTTATAAAGCCGTGAATAGAATTTGTGGTTTTGTGATTCTTTTATGGTTCATATCCATAGATGTCTATGGTCTTAATTTTAAGGCAAATAGCAATAGTGTAATGAAAGTATTCGACTATACTGCTGTTTTGAATGATGGTATTTATAATGAGGATGAAATGAATGCTACGTTTGCTACTGCTAATATCACCATCCAAAACCAGACGTTTAATGGTGTTCAAAAAGATTTAGTCATTAATGGAGTTACATTAGCTGATTCCATAACACCTGTAAGTGGTTCAGTATATAGATTGAAAAATGTTAAAAATGATTTTTTTCTTAGGGGCCTTAATACTACATCTAATAGTTCAGGGAATAATGCATACATAACATTTTATAAAAGTAGACCTACTTGGTCGACACAAAAATGGATAATCACCAAATATAGTAATCAGCTCAATAAGTATGAGATTAAAAATCAATATAGTGGGAGAGCATTAAGAGGTTTTGATCCTAATAGTGTGGAGACAGCTCAGAAGGGTTCTAGGGTTACTGTTTTTGATCCTGAAATACGCTCGGACATGATATGGGAATTCATTCCTGTTGAAGGACTGGAAAATACTTATCACATTAAGAATAATTACTCAGGTTTGTATTTAAGTGCGAACACTACTAGAGGTGACTATGCTATCCAAACTTTATACACTGATGATGAAGATATATGCTGGGAGCTTGTTCCTTGCCTTAACTCATTTGAAAGTGATTTTTTGCCAGATGTTCAGAATCTTCAATTATCTAGTATCTTTAGAGATAGTATGGTGGTACAACAAAATGACAGCATTGCTTTTTTTGGAAAGGCTGTACCTAGCCAACAAGTTATTGTAGAAACTTCCTGGGGTACAGAAACTAGTGCTATTGCAAATGGAGAAGGATATTGGAAAATGAAAATTCTTACACCAGCTGCTTCTTTTGACCCGCAAATTATACAGGTTAGTACAAACACTGATACTGTAGTATTTAAGGATGTATTAGTAGGAGAAGTCTGGTTATGCTCTGGGCAATCTAACATGCTATTCGAGTTAAAATCTGATGATAATGGGGAGTCAGAAATAATGAATGCTAATAATGTCTCATTACGCTTATTTCATATACTTCCAAATTCTTATCCAGAACCCAAAGAGAATATCGAGAATACCCAATGGTTATCTTGTTCTACTACTAGCCTAGAAAGTTTTTCTGCAGTAGCTTATTATTTTGGTAAGTCGTTAAGCGAAGCTCTCTCCGATACTCCAATTGGAATAATCAGTGCAGCGTTTGGAGGTGCCAGTGCGGAATCATTTATTAGTAAAGAAGCAATGCTATCTAAAAACTATCTAGCCGAACATTATCACAATTATATTGCTTCCGTTGAATCAAAGGTTCCAACAGCCTGTTATAATGCAATGATACATCCATTAATACCATATACTATAAAAGGAATAATATGGTACCAAGGTGAAGCAAATTGTGTGAGGGCAAGTCACTATTATGAAGCATTGGAAACAATGATAACTTCTCGTAGACTCGAGTTTGAAAGTGTTGATTTGCCTTTTTATATAGTACAGTTACCACCTTTCAACTACAATATGAAGCAGCAAGAATTTGATGATAAGTTCAGTGCGGCCACGGTTAGAGAGGCACAATTAAAAATTTCAGAAAATGTTGAAAGTACGGGAATTGTAGTTACTTCTGACGTGGGAAATGTTAATGATATTCATCCTAGTAATAAAAGACCTATAGGAGAAAGACTTGCTAAATTGGCTCTTTATAAAAGTTACGGGCAAAAAGATAAGGTGTTTTCCGGACCTAGGTATAAAAGTCATACTATAAAGGGGGATGTTATCCGGTTAAAATTTGATTTTGTTGACAATGGAATAAAAGATGTAGGTGAAGAAGAGCTAAAATGGTTTGCCATTGCAGGCAGTGATAAAAAATTCTATAAAGGACATGCAATTATTGATGGTAGAGATATTTTGGTAAGTTCTTCATATGTGAAGAACCCTATATCAGTAAGATTTGCTTGGTATAATACAGCTGTACCTAACTTTTTTAATGTTGAAGGATTACCCGCATCTCCATTTAAATTAGACAACTGGAATATAATAACATATGATACTGGGATTAATACATGGAGTTTACTTCCTAATTAAAAATGTAAATTTAACCTAACCGTTGCTAAATTAAGTCTAGGGAAGCTAGAAAATGAAAGAAATGATTTATTTGTCGCTATTAATGATGAAATCAAGAAAACACCAAATGTAATGCAAAAATTAGTCATGAAAACAGCTTTATTGTCACTATTTGTAGTATTATGTAACTGCAAACAACCTAAAAAGGACCAAATCAAAAAAACGTATACTGTCCTAGGATTAGGAGATTCCATTACGGAAGGGAAGGGTGAAAAACAAAGTTACCTTTTTCCTCTTTGGGAGAAACTTTTTTCGGCAGGTTATAGGACTGAGTTTATAGGCCCTAATGTGCACAAGTGTCGAATAGGAAGCATTATGAATGCCGGATATAGTGGGAGAAATGTAGAATACTTGAATGCACATATTGATAGTCTATATAGAAAGTATCCTGCTGATATTGTTTTATTACATGCTGGGCATAATCACTTTGCAGAAGAGCATCCTATTTCTGGTATAATTGCCATGCATAAATCAATCATTGCAAAAATTACAGCCATTAACCCTGAAGTGAAAATTTTGATATCACAAGTTATTCAAAGTGGTAAGTTGCCTAAATATTCCTATATACCAGAACTAAATGAGAAAATAGCACAGATGGTAGAACAGCTTTCTAATGAAGGTTATCCACTAACCTTGGTTAATCAGGCAGAAGGATTTAATTGGAAAGAAGACTGCCTACCCGATAAAGTACATCCAAACATAAAGGGGGCAAAAAAAATGGCCAATAAGTGGTTCGATGCACTTGCAACTGTTTTAGAAAAACCTTTACAATCATTCAATCCAGAAGAAGTGGTTTATAAGAAAATAGATTCAATTGAATTAAAACTCCATATTTTTAACTCATTTCCATTAGATACAGAAAAGAAGAAGGCATGTATTGTTTATTTCTTTGGTGGTGCATGGAAAGTGGGATCACCTCTTCAGTTCTATAGAGAATGCGCTTACTTTGCATCAAAAGGGATGGTTGCCATTAGTGTAGATTATAGAATAAAACAGGTGCATGGTACAAGCGCTTTTGAAAGTGTTAGTGATGCTAAATCTGCTATTCGATGGATAAGGGAAAATGCAGGTGAATACAATATTGATACCAGTAGGATTGTTGCAGCTGGTGCCTCTGCTGGGGGGCATTTAGCAGCAGCAACGGGAACTCTTAGTCAGTTTGATGAAATGGGTGAAGATCTTTCTGTTAGTTCAAAACCCAACCTTTTATTACTTTATTATCCTGTTGTTGATAACGGACCTGGTGGTTATGGATCTAAAGAGATGAAGCAGAGGTGTGAAGAAATTTCACCTATTTATAATATTGACTCGGAAACTCCACCAACTTTAATGATAGTAGGTACTAAGGACCCTTTGCTTTCTGTTAAGCAAGCTGAGTTATATCAAGAAAAGATGACAAATGCAGGAAGTTTTTGTGAGTTGAAATTATATAAGAACGCTAGCCATCCAATATTTTATTATCGCAAAGGAGTATCAGATTATTACTACAAGATTTTAAAGGATTCTGAGTTATTTTTAAAAAAATATTCATTTTTATAATCTAAAATTAGATTATAAAAGTTTTAAAATATATATAAACAATACTGTTTATTCTTTTAGAATTATATATGATAGGAAACTAATTAATTTGGTGAAATTAAATCTTTTAGATTTGTAATAGTTTTTGAAGGATCTTCGCTTTTAAATACAAAGCTTCCTGCAACAAATGCATCTGCACCAACTTCAGATAATTGTTCAATATTTTGGTCAGTTACACCTCCATCTACCTCTATTAGTGCATCAGAATTACTAAATTCTATTAAAGCTTTTAGTTGTTGTACTTTTTTATAAGTATTTTCAATAAAAGTTTGCCCACCAAAACCAGGGTTTACACTCATTATTAATACTAAATCTAGATCTTGAATAATATCTTCTAAAACTGCTATTGGCGTATGTGGATTTAACGAAACTCCAGCTTTCATTCCTTCAGCTTTTATTGCTTGTACAGTTCTATGTAAATGAGGACATGCTTCGTAATGAACGGTTAAAATATCTGCACCTACTTTTTTAAAATCGGAAATATATTTATCTGGATTTACAATCATTAAGTGTACATCCATTGTTTTTTTAGCATGTTTTTTAATTGCACTAATTACAGGCATGCCAAAAGAAATGTTTGGAACAAAAACGCCATCCATAACATCTATATGAAACCAATCGGCTTTACTGTTATTAACCATTTCAATATCGCGTTGTAAGTTTGCAAAATCGGAAGCAAGCATTGAAGGTGCAATGTATTTTTTCATTTTTTTGAAGTTTTTGTTATAGTTGTGCAAATATATAAAAAGGCTGTTTGTTATTTTACTAACAAACAGCCTTTTTTAAATTGTAATAATAATTACTAAATTGTTAGTAATTATCCTAAATATGTTTTTAAAATTTTACTTCTAGAAGTGTGTTTTAAACGTCTAATTGCTTTTTCTTTAATTTGACGAACACGTTCACGAGTTAAATCAAAAGTTTCACCAATTTCTTCAAGTGTCATTGGGTGAGCATCACCTAAACCAAAGTATAATTGAACAACATCAGCTTCTCTAGGAGTTAATGTTTCTAAAGCGCGTTCAATTTCAACTTTTAAAGATTCGTGTAAAAGTGATTTGTCTGGATTTGGAGATTCACCTGTATTTAATACATCGTATAAATTAGAATCTTCACCTTCAATTAAAGGCGCATCCATAGATACGTGACGACCAGAATTTTTCATAGACTCTTTTACATCGTTCACAGTCATGTCTAATTTTTTTGCAATTTCTTCAGCAGAAGGAGGTCTTTCGTTCTCTTGCTCAAGAAAAGCATACATTTTATTGATTTTATTGATAGAACCAATTTTATTTAAAGGTAAACGCACAATACGAGATTGTTCTGCCAATGCTTGTAAAATAGATTGACGAATCCACCAAACAGCGTATGAAATAAATTTGAAACCACGAGTTTCATCAAAACGTTTAGCTGCTTTTATTAATCCTAAATTACCTTCATTAATTAGATCAGGTAAAGTTAATCCTTGATTTTGATATTGTTTTGCTACAGATACAACAAAACGTAAATTTGCTTTTGTTAATCTTTCTAAAGCTACTTGATCTCCTGCTTTAATTCGTTGAGCTAATTCTACCTCCATTTCGGCAGTAATTAAATCAACTTTTCCTATTTCTTGTAAGTATTTATCTAAAGAAGCGGTTTCTCTGTTAGTAACCTGTTTTGTTATTTTAAGTTGTCTCATTTAAAAACTAAAATTTTTGTGTTTATACTTAGCGTACATAATATATACGTTGTATTTTTGAAAATGTTACAAAATAAAACAGAATTAATCTTTTTTTGTGACTTTTTAACATTTAGAGTGTCATAAAACAGTAACCCAATAATAAATTTTTGAAATCAATAGGTGACATAACGTTATTAACAGATAACGAATTGGTACAAGAAATAGTAAAAACAAATGATTCTCATCTGTTTGCTATTTTGTATGATAGGCATGTGGCTATGGTTTATAATAAGTGCTATGGATTTGCTTCTTCAAAAGAAGAGGCGCAAGATTTAACACATGATGTTTTTATTAAACTTTTTGTTAAATTGAGGACTTTTAAAGGAACAGCTAAGTTTTCTACTTGGTTGTATTCATTTACATATAATTTTTGTGTAAATTATGTTACACGTAATAATTATAAAAAAAATGAAAAGAATTTTGAAGGAGAAATACCCGATTCTGATGAAGATGATTCTAGTGATGCGTCTATTTTTAGTATGAAATCGGAGATGTTAAAAAAAGCACTAGAGTTAATAGAGCCAGGCGAGAAGATGATTTTATTAATGAAGTATCAAGATGATTTTTCTATAAAAGAAATTTCAGAATCGTTAGAAATAGGAGAGAGTGCTGTTAAGATGCGTTTAAAAAGAGCAAAAGAGAAATTAATTAATGTATATAAAAATCTTAATTGATGGAAAATCCATTTAAGAAAATACTACATAACGAAGAGGTGCCAAAGGCATTGAGAAAAAAAGTTATTAATGATATTTCATTAATTAAACTCTCTATCGATATGGCCGACCTGTTTGTAGTTAAATATCCTAGCACAGTAGGAGAGTTTTTAGATACAGAAAAAAATCCAATTAAAAATATTGATAAAGAAAATTTAAATAAAAACAATTCTAACCCTAAACAATAAGTAATGAAAACAATTATTCAACTACAAGAAGCTGATTTTACATTTGCCCAAGATATATGGAGTCAGATATCAAATATAATTCCAAAGATTTTAATGGTTATTGGATTTGTAATTTTAGCTTGGATTATTTTAAAAGTTGTAAATTATATTTTAAAAAAAATATTAAAGTTATCTAAAATAGATTCTTTAACCACTAAATTAAATGAAGCGGAATTATTTGGTAAAAATGATTACGATATTGTTCCTTCTAAAATAGTATTAAAGTTTGTTAAGTATTTAATAATTCTAATTTTTATAATTATCGCTTCGGAAAGTCTTGGTTTAACTATGGTTTCTGAAGGTATTGCTAGCTTTATTGGGTATTTACCAGTTCTTATAAGTGCATTGTTAATTTTTGTTATTGGGGTTTATTTAGCCTCAATTATAAAAAAAGCAGTACAAGATACCTTTAAATCTTTAGAAGTTAAAGGTTCTAATTTAGTAGGTAATATTGTTTTTTATGCAATTGTTGTGGTTGTTTCTATAACAGCATTAAATCAGGCAGGAATTGATACAGAAATTATTACAAGTAATTTAACATTGATATTAGGATCTGTATTGTTATCGTTTACAATTGCTTTTGGTCTAGGTGCTAGAGATATTATTACGCGTCTATTGTTTGGATTTTATTCTCGTAAGAATTTTGAAGCTGGGCAACGTATTAAAACTAAAGAAATTGAAGGAGTGATTCAACAAATTGATAATATATGTATTACAATAAAAACTGCAGAGGGAGTAGTTGTTTTACCTATTAAGAAATTTGTTGATCAGGAAGTAGAAATTATATAAAAAATTTTAGTAACTATTTCTGTAAAGTATGGGAATTTGTATTGAAAAAGAAATTAAATATATTAAATTCTTTTAGAATTTAATAGCAGAAATTTTTACTAAAAATATAATAGAGATGTTTGGGTTAGTCATTCTCTATTATAAAATTGGGTAGAAATCCAATCATCAATTAAAAATTGATGATTGGTATCTCAATCTAGAAATTGATACTTAGAATTATTTATGGGTTAGTAAATTCTAAGTATTCAATAATTATAGAAAAGCTATGTTAAGTACTTTTCTATAAAAAAAGAAGAAGCCAATTTACAATTTAATTTTATTTAATTGTAGGCTTCTTTCTTTTTTTATAAAAATTATTCTTTAAAATTAAAAGGGAAACACTTTTAAAATGCTTCCCTTACTTAAAAAAAACTAATTCAAATAATTATTTTCTAAGAGTAATTGCAGGTTGTTCTTTTGCAACAATAATATAATCTAAATAGCGGTTAAATGAGCTTTAAAGTATTTTTCCTTGCGGATCTAATAAAACAAATCTAGGTATCATTGTTATATTAAAACCATCATTTATTTTTACTGGATCTACCATAATTGTATACCTTCTAAGTTGTTTTTTTAACATATTCCACCCAGTATTGGTATTTATAAATTAAATCAATGTAAAACACCTTTAAAGGTTGTTTAGGAAGTGGTTTAAGAAATGTAATTACTATAAAGTGGTATAGTAGAAAATGATTTTATAAAAAAAGCCTACAACTAAATTTCTTTAATTGTAGGCTTTTATAATTTTATATACTAAAATTAGTCTCTAGATCTTGGTTTTCTATCATCTCTGCGGTTATCTCTACCACGATTGTCTCTACCACGATTATTATCTCTTGGAGGTCTTTCAACAAAACCTTCAGGTTTAGGTAATAATGCTTTTCTAGATACTTTTTCTTTACGAGTTTTTGGATCTTTACCAAAGTATTTTACATCAAAAACGTCACCCATATTTACTACATCAGTAACATTATTAGTGCGTTCCCAAGCAAGTTCAGAAATATGAAGTAATACTTCGTTTCCAGGAGCTTCTGTATATTCTACAACAGCACCAAAGTCTAACATTTTAATTACTTTAACTTCGTAAACACTTCCAACTTCAGGTTTAAATAATAAAGAGTCTATTTTAGCTAAAACACTATCAATTCCATTTTGATCTGTTCCTAATATTTCAACAATACCTTCTTCGGTAACTGGATCTTCGTTAATAACAATAGTACATCCAGTTTCTTTTTGCATTTCTTGAATTACTTTTCCTCCTGGACCAATTAAAGCTCCAATAAATTCATTAGGAATTACTCTTGAAACCATTTTAGGAGAATGTGGTTTTACACTTTCATTTGGTTGTGCAATTGTATCTGTAATTTTACCTAAAATATGTAAACGACCCTCACGAGCTTGTTTTAGTGCTTTTACTAAAATTTCGTAAGATAATCCTTTAATTTTAATATCCATTTGGCAAGCTGTAATACCATCTTCAGTACCAGTAACTTTAAAGTCCATATCACCTAAATGATCTTCATCACCTAAAATATCACTTAATACAGCATATTTATCACCATCAGAAATTAATCCCATTGCAATTCCTGAAACAGGTTTTTTCATTTTAACACCAGCATCCATTAATGCCATTGTACCAGCACAAACTGTTGCCATTGATGAAGAACCGTTAGATTCTAATATTTCTGAAACAACTCTTACAGTATAAGGGCAATCTTCAGGAATCATTCCTTTTAAAGCGCGTTGTGCTAAGTTACCGTGTCCTACTTCTCTACGTGAAGTACCTCTTAAAGGTCTTGCTTCACCTGTTGAGAAAGGAGGGAAGTTATAGTGTAAATAAAAACGTTCTTCACCTTCGTATGTTGGTGAGTCTAATACATTTGCATCTCTAGAAGTACCTAAAGTAACTGTTGCTAATGCTTGAGTTTCACCACGAGTAAAAATTGAAGAACCGTGTGCTGATGGTAAGTAATCTATTTCACACCAGATAGGGCGAATTTCTGTAGTTTTTCTTCCGTCTAAACGCAAACCTTCTTCAAGGGTTAAGTTTCTAATAGCGCTTTTTTCGGCTTTACTATAATATTTAGAAATTAAGTCTCCTTTTTCAGCTAATTCTTCTTCTGAAAATGTAGCTTTAAAAGCTTCTTTTATTTCTGCAAATGCAGCACTACGTTCGTGTTTAGAACTTCCTGCTTTTGCTATATCATATACTTTTTGATATGAAAAATCATGTGCAATTTTTTCTAACTCTTCGTCAGTTACTGCTTCTTCATATGTACGTGTTTCTTTTTTTCCAAATGATTCTGCTAATGCAGTTTGTGCAGCACATTGAATTTTAATTGCTTCATGCGCAAACTTAATAGCATCTGCCATTTCTTCTTCGCTACATTCATCCATTTCTCCTTCAACCATCATTACAGAATCTTCAGAAGCACCAACCATCATATCTATATCAGCTTCATCTAATTGAATTCTACTTGGGTTGATTACAAATTCTCCGTTAATTCTAGCTACTCTTACTTCAGAAATTGGAGTTTCAAAAGGAATATCACTTAATTGAATTGCCGCCGATGCTGCTAAACCAGCTAATGCATCTGGCATTACAGTATCATCATGAGACATTAATTGAATCATTACTTGTGTTTCTGCGTGATAATCTTTAGGGAATAATGGGCGTAGTACACGGTCAACTAAACGCATTGTTAATATTTCGCTATCACTTGGTCTAGCTTCTCTTTTAAAGAACCCTCCAGGGTATTTACCTGCAGCAGCATATTTTTCTCTATAATCTACTGTTAATGGTAAAAAATCTACAGAGCTTGCGTCGTAATTAGATACAACTGTACCTAATAACATGGTGTTTCCCATTTTAACAACAACAGAACCATGGGCTTGTTTTGCTAATTTTCCGGTTTCGATTGTGATGGTTCTTCCATCTCCTAAATCAATAGTTTGTGTATGTACCTTCGGTATCATAAATAATTTTTTAAATTTTAATTAAACAATTGGTAGTTGTTGTGTTGTGTTTCCCAATGAAAAGTTTAATTTATGCTTTCTTTAAATAAGAATAATTTAAAAAAAAAGAGGCAATAATTTTGCCTCTTTTTTTGTTGAAATTATTTTCTTATTCCTAATTCTTGAATTATCTTACGATATCTAATGATATCAGTTTTAATTAGATAATCAAGTAAATTTCTTCTTTTACCTACTAATTTTACTAATGAACGCTCAGTGTTATAATCTTTACGATTTTTCTTTAAGTGTTCTGTTAAATGGTTAATTCTATAAGTAAATAAGGCAATTTGACCTTCTGAAGAACCAGTGTTTGTTGCTGATTCGTTGTGTTTAGCGAAAATTTCCGCTTTTTTTTCTTTTGTTAAGTACATGCTAACATTAATTTTATTAATAATTTTTATGTATTAATACTGCACTATGCAGCTAATAGTCGGCAAAGATACTATTATTATTTTGAATATTAATTATTTGAGTGAATATTAGTTAACTTTTAATTCAATTAGTTTCTAATAGGTAAATTTTCAACTAAATCAATATAAAGGTTTACTTGTTTTTTTAAATTTTTACGTTCAATAATTTTATCTAAAAAACCGTGTTCTAGTACAAATTCTGCTTTTTGAAATCCTGGAGGTAAATCTTTTCCAGTAGTATCTTTTACTACTCTAGGTCCAGCAAAAGCAACTAAAGCATTAGGTTCAGCAAAGTTTACATCTCCTAACATTGCATAAGAAGCAGTAGTTCCACCAGTTGTTGGGTCTGTACATAAAGATATGTATGGTATTTTTGCTTCTGCTAATTGTGCTAATTTTGCAGAGGTTTTTATTAATTGCATTAACGAGTAGGATGCTTCCATCATTCTTGCTCCTCCAGATTTAGAAATCATTAAAAAAGGAACTTTATTTTTGATTGAATAGTCGATAGCTCGTGATATCTTTTCTCCAACAACACTTCCCATTGAACCCCCTATAAAAGCAAAATCCATTGCAGCTACTACTAAATCTTTTCCTAGAGATTTTCCAACTGCAGTTCTAACAGCGTCTTTAAGTTTTGTTTTTTCGTAAGCTTGTTTCAAGCGTTCTGTATATTTTTTAGTATCAGTAAATTTTAATGGATCTTTCGAAACCATGTTTTTATCAAATTCTTTGAATTTATTATCATCAAAAAGAATTTCAAAATATTCTTCACTTCCAATTCTTACGTGATAGCCATCTTCTGGGCTTACATAATAATTTTCTTTTAATTCATCTGTATCAACAACTTTCCCGCTAGGCGTTTTGTACCATAATCCTTTAGGCACATCTTTTTTATCTTCTGTTGCTGTTTGAATCCCCTTATCTTTTCTTTTAAACCAAGATGACATATTGTATATTGTTTTATGTTGAGAAATAGTGTTGCAAATTACTAAAAAAAAATAAAGAGAACATATAAAAATATGTTCTCTTTAAATATTTATGGCGTTAACCTATATTTTATAAGGTATCAACACAGTTTAAATCTTTAAAAGCTTGGATTAAGCGTGCTTTAAAAGTTTCTTCACCTTTACGTAACCAACCACGTGGATCGTAGTATTTTTTGTTTGGTTGATCTGCTCCTTCAGGATTTCCTATTTGTGTTCTTAAATAGTCAATTTTATCATTCATATAATCTCTAATTCCTTCAGTAAAAGCAAATTGAAGGTCAGTGTCAATGTTCATTTTAATAACACCATAACCAATTGCTTCTCTAATTTCTTCTAATGAAGAACCAGAACCTCCGTGGAATACAAAATCTACAGGGTTTGGTTGTGTTCCATTTTTCTCTTCAATATATTTTTGTGAATTATCTAAGATTTTTGGAGTTAATTTAACGTTTCCTGGTTTATAAACACCGTGAACATTTCCAAAAGATGCAGCAATTGTAAAGTTATCGCTTACTTTTTTAAGTTCATCGTATGCATAAGCAACTTCTTCAGGTTGTGTGTATAATTTTGATGCATCTACATCTGAATTATCTACACCATCTTCTTCTCCTCCTGTAATACCTAATTCAATTTCTAAAGTCATTCCCATTTTAGCCATACGTGCTAAGTAGGTTTTACAAATATCAATATTTTCTTCTAAAGGTTCTTCAGATAAATCAATCATATGAGAACTAAATAAAGGTTTTCCAGTTTCTTTAAAAAATTGTTCACCTGCATCTAATAATCCATCTATCCAAGGTAATAATTTTTTAGCACAGTGGTCTGTATGTAAAATTACAGGTACTCCATAAGCTTCTGCTAAAGTGTGTATGTGTTTTGCTCCTGCAACACCACCAGCAATAGCTGCTTTTTGATTTTCATTAGACAATCCTTTACCTGCGTTAAATTGTGCACCACCATTTGAAAATTGAATAATTACTGGTGAATTTAATTCTTTTGCAGTTTCTAAAACACTGTTAATTGTGTTAGAACCTGTAACATTTACAGCTGGTAAAGCGAAATTTTTCGATTTTGCTAATTTAAAAATCTCTTGCACTTCACTTCCTGTTGCAACTCCGGGTTTAATTGTATGACTCATAATAATATAGTTATATTAATTGTGTTAAATTTGATTGTAACAAAATTAAGGATTTCTACCTATTAAATAGGCTTAGAATTGAAAAAAAACGAAAACGAAATAGTTTTTTTTGTTAAAAAGGGTAGCTAATTCCAAAATTATAGACATTGTTTTTGAAATTATAATTTTTAAACCATTTATTGTCCGTTGTGTTGTATGGTTCGTAAGTTTTAAAACCTAAATCTAAGCGTAATAAAATAAAGCTTAAATCGTATCGAATTCCAAATCCAGAGCCTATTGCAATATCTTTTAGTGAATTAAAATCGGAGAATTTAGCGTCTGATTCTGTTAAATCAGAATCGGTAATGTCCCAAATGTTTCCTGCATCAATAAATAAAGCACCTTTAATGCTATTTATTATTTTAAATCTATATTCTAAACTGCTAATAAATTTTAAGTTTCCGATATTGTATTCTAAACCAGTTTTTGTGGATCCAGGACCTAAATCGTAAATTTTCCAAGCTCTTAAATCGTTTGGGCCTCCAATAAAATAGCTTCTGCTAAATGGTATAGAGTTAGAATTGTTGTAAGGTACAGCAATACCCAAAAAACTTCTAAATGCAAGTACATTTTCCGAGTAAAAATTCCAGAATTTTTTATATTCTAAATCTATTTTAGCATATTGGGCAATTGGTGTGTTAAATAATGTTTTTACGTTATTTTCATCTTTTTGATTTGAAATATTGGTAAATAAACTACCAGATGAAGCTAAGCGAACTTTAAAAAATGAGAAATCAGTATCTTTATAATCTTCACTATTATTGTATGTGAATGTGTATGCTATGGATGGTATTACAACGTCTTCAGTAATTATATTATACCGGGCTTCAATGTTTTTGGCCGTTTTATATTGAGTTTCATAAGTTGTTTCAAATGTTTCATCAATATAATTTTCGATAAAAGATATTGCTGAATTTTCGGTTAACTCAACATCAGGAAAATAGTTTTCTTGTATTTCTACTAAATCATCATATTCGGAAGTGTAAATATCAAAATAAGATTCAATATTTAAGTTTTTTATAAATTGTGCATTAAGCAATTCAAAACTATGTGTTTTAGTTGTTCTAGATTTCCAAGTGTAATCAATTATACCAGTAAATTTTTGTTTATCTAATCCAATGTTTTTTTGCAGACTTGTACCTAAAGTAAAGATTGTTTGTGGCTCCATACTTTTTGGGATAATTTTTTTGAAATTATATGGGAATAAAAATCGAGGTAATTCTAGATTTATATCGGCACCAACTTCCCAAGCATTTAGTAAATTATCGTTATCAGCAGCATCTTTAGAGTCTAAAAAAGAGCCTTGTACAGAAAATCTTAATATTTCAGCACCTTTAAAAACATTTAAATTAGAGAATGAAATTTTTTCTGAAATACCAAACCGCCTTACGTTCGAACGCGTAAGTTCTGTACTTGTACCTATAGAGTATTTTTTTAAAGGAGATAAATAAATGGAAGCTTCTAAATAATCATCTTCTAGTTCTGTATATTTTATATTTATAGTTTTAAAATTATTTAAACGTCTTAAATTTTTACGTGTTAACTCTCTAGTTTTATCTTTATAAATTGTATTTGGTTCTATAAAAATGCTTTCTAAAAGTAATTTTGGATTGTATTTAAGTTTTTTTTGTGATAAAAATAAATAGCCATTATAATTTAAGCTGTCTTTAATAGGTTCGTCTTTTGTGTTGTATGAATAGTCTGTATAAATATTTATATTTTTAATTTTTTGAACTATAAAAGGCACATTTGCAATACTATCATTAATTATTAAGTCAATATTAGATTTGTAATTGGCAGTATCTGCCTCTATTAATATTGCGTTTTTATTAAAGCGATAAATTCCTGAATTTCTAAAGAGTTCATTAATTCTGTTTTGTTCTTTAAAAAAGAGGGTGTATTTAAATTGTTTTCCGTTTTCTAAAAAAGATTTACCCTTGTTTGCTGTGTAAATAGAGTCTAAAACTTTAGAAGCTATATTTGTAGTTATGGTGTCTAATGTGAATGGCTTACCCGTGCTTATATTGTAATTTATAGCAACTTTATTGCGTTTGCTTTTTATTTCTTCAAAATTAACTTTTGCATTAAAATAACCTTCATTATAATAATGTAACATTAGGTTGTTAGTGGTTTGAGTTGCTTTTTTTTTGTCAAAAATTATTGGAGCTTCTCCATTGTTTAAAAACCATTGATGTGAACCTTTTTTAAAATTATGTAAACCTATTGTTTGTTTTTCAGAAAATATAGCTGTTATAAATTTTGAAGTATTTGGATGTTCTATTTTCCATTGTTCATAATCGGTTTGAAAATTTTTATTTCCAATATTGTAAAAATGAAGTGGAAAGGGCATTCCTAAAACCAATTGATTGGGGCGTTGTACAATATAATCTGTTATTTCTGTGTCAACATTTTTTTTAGTATTTACATAAACCGAATTTTTTGTAAGCAAGTATTCATCATCCGAAACATACTTTAAAGTGTTGCACGATGAAAAACTTAAAGTTACGCTTATTAAAATTAGTATTATTATAAAATTGTTTTTCAAAAATAAGAGTTTAAATTTGTTCAAATGTAAAACTTTTCGAAGTATTACCCAATTAGTATTTTATATATAAAAATAAATGAGTTTAAGTAAAAATCAACTAAAGTTAATAACGAGCTTACGTAAAAAAAAGTACAGAGTAACAACAAATTTATTTATTGCTGAAGGTATTAAGGTGGTAAATGAATTTTTGGGTTCAAAATTTGAGTTAGAACACTTGTTTTGTGTTGATGATACGGATTTTACAAACCACGAAAATGTAACAGTAATTTCTGAATCTGATTTAAAAAAAGCAAGTAGTTTGGCAACGCCAAATAATGTAATTGCCATTTTTAAAATACCAGTTTCTAATTTTATTGAAAAAGAAGGCTTGGTTTTAGCTTTAGATGCAATTAACGATCCTGGAAATTTAGGAACAATAATTAGATTATGCGATTGGTTTGGTATAGATCAGCTTATATGTTCTAAAGATACTGTAGATTGTTACAATGCTAAAGTTGTACAAGCTTCAATGGGGTCTTTAACCAGAGTTGGAGTTTTTTACACAGATTTAAAAGATTATTTAAGTAATACTAATAAAGCTAAATATGCTACGTTAATGAATGGTGAAAATGTATATAAAACTACATTACCTAAAGATGCTGTTTTAGTAATGGGGAATGAAGCAAATGGAATTAGTACTCCTATTTTAAAATTATTAGATAATGCTATTTCTATTCCAAGATTTGGAAGTTTACAACAAACCGAAAGTTTAAATGTAGCAACTGCTACGGCAATTTTATTAAGTGAATTTAAGAGAGAGAATTAGTGAAAAGCTAATTTTAAAAATACTCCTCGAGTTCCAAAATAATCTACATTTCCAGTCCACGGACTCTCAGAGTCTATATCTCTAACAAGTTCATCATTTATGGCAAAAACACCTCTAATTGACGGAGAAAATATAAAATAAGGAAGATAAAAATCTACGCCAACACCAATTTCATATGTAAAATTATGTTTTTTCATTCGAAATTCATTATCCTTATTGTCAAAAGGATTGTCTTCGTTGCTAGAAAAATTATAGTCGTACGAAATTCCTCCAATTAAATACGGGCGGATATTATACAGTCTGTCTGTACTCAATTTTAAAAGTAATGGAACTCTTAGATAAGTAGCATTTACTTCTCTAATACTATCTTGTGGCGTTATTAAAGTTTCATTTCTAAAATGTAATGTTTTGGTATTACTAGAAAGTCCAGGTTCTAATCTAAGGTTAATGTTTTTATGTAGTCTTAAATCTCCAATTAATCCTACATTAAACCCTAAAGAAGGTTTAGAAGTAATAAACGTATCTTCATTTAGATATGAGATCTTGAAATCTTTTTGATTCAAACCTAAGTAAAATCCCCAAAATATGGTTTGTTTATCCCAATTTTGTTTATAAAGAACTTTATCTCTTTTTTGAGCAAATAAAGATGTAATACCAAAAATAAAAATAAATATCAGCGCCGTTTTTTTCATAAACTATTTCTTTGCTATATAAATTGAAGCCACTCCAAATGTTTGTGGTTTGTTTTCAATATCTATAAACCCAATTTTATCTAAAATATTGTTGAAAGCTTTTCCGTAAGGAAAAGCAGCTGCAGAATCAGATAAGTATTTGTATGCTGTTTTATCTTTTGAAAATAGTTTTCCTATAAGAGGTAATATGTATTTTGCGTATATTTTATAGCCTTGTTTGTAAGGTGTTTTGGTTGGAATAGAGGTTTCTAAAACAACAAAAGTTCCGTTTGGTTTTAAAACACGGTAAATTTCAGATAGACCTTTTTCTAAATTCTCAAAATTACGAACTCCAAAAGCAACGGTAATTGCATCAAAATAATCGGTTTCAAAAGGAATATTTTCAGAGTCTCCAAAAACCATTTCAATTTGATTGTTTAGCTCTAATTTTTCAATTTTTTTACGCCCAACATTTAACATGCCTTCAGAAATATCTAAACCAATTATTTTAGAAGCACTTGTTTCGGCTAAATTAATTGCTAAATCACCAGTTCCAGTTGCTATATCTAATATTTTATCTGGATTAGTAGCTCCAATTATTTTAACAACTTTTTCACGCCATTTAATATCGATTCCAAAAGAAATAACTCGGTTTAAACCATCATATTCATTAGAAATGGTGTCAAACATTTGAGCAACTTGTTCCTTTTTACCTAAGTCGGAATCTTTGTAAGGATTAATTTTATTTGCCATTGGTTATTGATTTATAGCTACAACTTGTTCTATTTGTCCAGGAATTAACTGTTTTAACATATTTTCAATACCATTTTTTAAAGTAATTGTAGAAGAAGGGCAACCACTGCAAGCGCCTTGTAAAATAACATTTACAGTTTTAGTGTTTTCTTCGTACGATTGAAATAAAATATTACCTCCATCGGCAGCAACGGCAGGTTTAATATGTTCATCTAAAATTGCAATAATTTGTTTAGAAACGTCGTCTAAGTCTTCTAGTTGAACACTTTCATTTTGTTTATTTGTTGTCGGTTGTTTGCTTTCGTTTACAATAGTTTTACCATTTGCAACAAATTCTTTTATAAAACTTCTAATTTCATTTGTTATTTCACTCCATTCAACAACATCAAACTTTGTAATTGAAACATAATTTTCTGAAATAAATATTTCTTTTACAAATGGAAAGTTATATAGTTCTGTTGCTAAAGGTGAATTTTTAGCTTCTTCAATATTTTTGTATTCTAAGTCAGACGCTACAAGTTTTTTATTTGCAACAAATTTTAAAACACTTGGGTTTGGTGTTACTTCAGAATATATTTCAACAGGAACTTTTTTTGTAGTAGCTGTTTCTTCCAAAACAAGTACTCCGCCAGGACTATTTAAATAATTTTCTATTTGTTCTTTAACTTCTTCTTGAACATCGGCCCAATCTACAATTGAAAAACGCTCTAATGCTATAAAATTTGCTGAAATTAAAACACGTTTAATAAATGGTAAATGAAATAATTGTTGTGCTAAAGGAGAGTTTTTAGCTTCGTCTATATTGTTAAATTGATAACTACCACTAATTAAAATTGTATTTGCTGTAAATTTAAGTATAGTATCGTTTGTAGTTTTTTCAATTTTTAAGGTAACTGTATCCATTTTTTTAAGTATTTGTGCAAAAGTACTAAAACAATTTTAGGTAATTGCGTAAAATTAAAAAACGCCTCTTTTTACAGAGACGTTTATTGTTATATGTAATTAAATTTAAATATTTAATACTAAGGTTATTGTGAGCTTAGAAGTGTCGATATTTAGATTGAAATTTTCTATTTCATCTATTGTAGAAGCATTATAATTTGGATCACCTATTAAGTTGTCTGTAACATTAGAATAATTAGAATATCCAAAATAAGGACTGTAATAAGAATTGTCTTTTTGATAAGAGATATCAATTTTTCCACCTTTAAAAGCATAACCAGCACCTAAAGAGAACCCTTCTTTGTTTTCTGAATCTAAGGCGTTTTTATAAGGACTTGGTTCAAAATGGTACCCACCTCTTACAGAAAATCTGTCAAAACGCCATTCTGTACCCATTCTTAATTCTCCTGTAGCTTCTAAACTTTGATTAAAGATTTTATTTTCTTCAATAAAATCAAAATTATTTTCAGATTCTAATTTTATATTGCTATAATTTTTATAAATATAATCAACACTTATTAAGCCTTGTTTGTTAAAAACATAGGCAAAACTACCGGTTAATTTACTAGGTGTTTTTAATTGATAATCAAAAGCGTTAAATCCAGAATAATAAGATTCATCAATATTATCATTCATATAGGTAATTAAATCATACGATAAATAATCTTCAGAAAGGTTGTACCAAACAGGAGATTGGTAAGCTAAACCTAATCTTAAGTTGTCAGTAGCTTTAGCTATTACACCAAAATTAAAAGAGAACCCTTCTCCATAAGTGTGGAGTTCTTGTAATAATGAGGCATCTAAAAGATTTCCGCTACCATCATTATTGTATTCTTCTAATAAGTTTTTTTGCGAATTATTAATGTCGTAGGTGCTAAATGAAGCCCCTAAATATAATTTGTTCTTTAATTCTGATGCAAACGTAAATGTATATTTATTATTTTCACCATTGCTAAAATTTTCAAAATATTGACCTTCAGAATTAAAATAAACAACATCAGGGTCAAAAATATCTGTTAGTGGAGCATATCCGCTAGTTCCTTTAGCAAACCATTGTGTTTCAAAATCGTTTACAGTGCTGTAATTAAACCCAATAGCTACTTTTTTCCAATCAGAGTTTTTCGAGTAACTATTAAATACAAATACACCACCAGCTTGTGATAAATTTGTAATGTCATTTTCTGAAAATTCATTATTTCCATAAAAATTAACATCGGTTTTAGTGTTGTTAAAATTTAAAGAGGTTGCAAATTCACTATTTATAAAAACTGCAGCACCAGCTGGGTTGGTTTCAATAGCAGACAAATCGCCTCCCAACGCACCAAAAGCACCACTCATTGCATTATATCTAGCTGTTCCATTTATGGTTTCTTTTGAAAATAACACACCAATATCATTATACCCTAAAGTTTGAGCATTTGAAATGTAGGCAATACTGAAAAGCATTGTTGCTAAAAATAATTTTTTCATAATATTATAAATAATTTTTTTTAAAATTTAATTTCTTCTGGAAGAACTTCTAGATGAGGTTGAAGAAGATCTTGACGAAGAAGATGATGATGATCTAGAATAAGTACTATTATTTGAGCTAGAAGAACTAGATGATCTATTGTAATTTGTATTGCTGGAAGAGTTAGTTCTTGTTGGTGTATAGCTCTTAGTAGATCTAGTTGTGCTAGTTGTTCTAGTAGATTTAGTAGTACCTTTACTATAGTCTGAAACAGTGCCTTTTATAGATTTAGGGGTGTAATTAATAACGCTATTTCTAGTTGTATTAGTTGAATATCTACTTGTAGAAGGAGTGTATGAAGAACTTCTTTTAGTTGTAGAAGACTGTCTTGTTGGACTAATAACACTTCTTGTAGTTGTAGAAGATTTTCTTGTTGGACTAATAACACTTCTTGTTGAAGTACTTCTTTGAGTAGTACTTGAATTAGCATTACTATTTCTACTTGCAGAGTTTGTTCTGTTAGTAGTGCTTGTTGTTTTTCTAATTGTACTGTTTGTGTTTCTCGATGTATTAGCCGTGGTTCGTTTACTTAAAGTACTATTAGATGAGTTTGTATTTCTATAAACTGAATTGCTAGAACTTCTTTTCCCGTAAGAATTATATTTTTTATAGTTATTGTTTATATATCTGTTGTTGTATGAATAGTAGTTATTGTATCTATTATATCTAAAAGGATAATAATAGTATCCACCATAATATGGATAACTATAATAGCCATAAGAGTAATAGTTTGCATAATAATCATTATATAACCAAGGATTGTAATTTCTCCACGGACTGTAGTAATTATGATAATAAGGATAGTAGCTATAAGAATAGTTGTAATAAAACGGATTATGCCAATAGTAACCAGCACTTCCATAACCAGCGTCAACATTAATTGTTATATTGTCTGTGTTTTCCCATGGTTCGTAATAATTAGAAGCATCTTCTTCATAAGTTTCATCATCATAGTAATACTCATCAATATCTGTAAAAACATCTTCTTCACCAATGTCCTGAATTTCTTCTAATTGATATGTAAAATAATTTTTATCAAATTCAGACTTTTCAACTACTACAACAGCTTCATCTTGTTGATTGTACGGACCATAAATTCCATCATTATTGTAAACACTTTGATAAGTACCACAAGAATATAAACTAGCAAACAACACAAAAGAAAGTGCTATTCGAAAGCTTTTTTCGGTTAAGATATTTGAAACTGTCATAATCATTCGGTTTTTTTATTGTTAACTATTCAAAAAAAACTAATTTTGTCGAAATTAGCATTTTCTATTTAAAAAGATGCAATATTTATGCCAAACTTTTGATTATGAGTAAGAATTTAACAAAGAGAGAAGTAGATTATTCTAAATGGTACAACGAGCTAGTAGTGAAAGCTGATTTAGCTGAAAATTCGGCAGTTAGAGGTTGTATGGTAATTAAACCTTATGGCTATGCTATATGGGAAAAAATGCAAGCTGAGTTGGATAAAATGTTTAAGGAAACAGGACATGAAAATGCTTATTTTCCATTATTTGTTCCAAAAAGTTTGTTTGAGGCAGAAGAAAAAAACGCTGAAGGCTTTGCAAAAGAATGTGCCATTGTAACACATTATAGACTGCAAAACGATCCTGAAAAACCTGGAAAACTTCGTGTTGATCCTGCTGCAAAATTAGAAGAAGAACTAGTTGTACGACCAACTTCTGAAGCTATTATATGGAATACATATAAAGGTTGGATTCAGTCTTACAGAGATTTACCGTTATTAGTTAATCAATGGGCAAATGTTGTTCGTTGGGAAATGAGAACGCGGTTGTTTTTAAGAACGGCAGAGTTTTTATGGCAAGAAGGGCATACGGCTCATGCAACTAAAAAAGAAGCATTGTCAGAAGCGATGCAAATGCAAAAAGTATATGCAGATTTTGCAGAGAATTTTATGGCAATGCCTGTAATACAAGGTTCAAAATCTGAAAGTGAACGTTTTGCTGGTGCAGATGAAACGTATACCATTGAAGCTTTAATGCAAGACGGAAAAGCATTACAAGCTGGGACTTCTCATTTTTTAGGGCAAAATTTTGCGAAAGCATTTGACGTAAAATATACTTCGAAAGAAGGTAAACAAGAGTACGTTTGGGCTACTTCTTGGGGTGTTTCAACACGTTTAATAGGAGGTTTGATAATGACGCATTCAGATGATTTAGGTTTGGTTTTACCTCCTAAATTAGCGCCAATACAAGTTGTAATTGTTCCAATTTACAAAGGAGATGATCAATTAGACGCTATTTCGGCTAAAGTTGATGTGTTTGTTAAAGAATTAAGAAAAAAAGGTATCTCAGTTAAATTCGACACTAGAGATACTTATAGACCAGGAGCAAAATTTGCGGAGTATGAATTAAAAGGGGTTCCTGTAAGAATTGCAATTGGAAAAAGAGATTTAGAAAATAATACTGTAGAAGTTGCTCGAAGAGATACTTTAGAGAAACAAACGGTAGCACAAGATACTTTAGTTTCGTTTGTTTCAAATTTATTAGAAGAGATTCAAGATAATTTGTTTAATAAAGCGGTTTCTTATAGAGAAGCACATACAACAGAGGTTGATACTTTTGAAGAGTTTAAAGAAGCTATAGAAACCAAAGGAGGATTTATATCTGCACACTGGGATGGAACAACAGAAACAGAGGATAAGATTAAAGAATTAACTAAAGCAACAATTAGATGTATTCCTTTAAAAAATAAATTAGAGGCTGGAGCCTGCGTATTTACTGGGAAAAAGTCAGTTCAAAGAGTTTTATTTGCAAAAGCTTATTAATTTTTTTGAAAAAAGTTTTGTAAAGTTAAAAATAGTTGTATTTTTGCATCCGCAATGACGAAATAATGTCATTAAGCAAAAACAAAATGGTCCGTTCGTCTAGGGGTTAGGACGCCAGGTTTTCATCCTGGTAACAGGGGTTCGATTCCCCTACGGACTACAAAATTTAATAAAAAGATTTTATAATGGCAAATCATAAGTCAGCTTTAAAAAGAATTAGAAGTAATCGCGCTAAGCAATTAAGAAACAAATATCAGCATAAAACAACTCGTAATGCTGTTAGAAACTTACGTGCTGTAACTGAGAAAAAGGAGGCTGAAGAGTTATTACCTAAGGTAGTTGCAATGGTAGATAAATTAGCTAAGAAAAACATTATTCATAAGAATAAAGCTAGTAATTTAAAATCTAAATTATCTAAGCAAGTAGCTTCTTTATAATTCTTTGATTAAAACTTATAAAAAAAGCATCCTAATTTTTAGGATGCTTTTTTTATGTTTTTTGTTTTGTTGAAAATTATCTTTTAGATATTTCTTTATTTATCAATGGTTTTTACCACTCGTAAGATCTGTTAGCATCTAATCTTATAAAAAGAAAGAGCAGTACAGTAAAGCCCCAAAGCGCAGATCCTCCGTAGCTGAAAAAGGGTAGTGGAATTCCAATTGTAGGAAGAATTCCTAATACCATACCAATATTAATAGTAAAGTGAGTGAAAAATATGGAGGCAATGCTATAACCATATACTCTACTAAATTTTGATTTTTGCCGTTCGGCAACTTGTAGTATTCTTAATAAAAATAGTACAAATACTATTATAACAGTTGTTGTACCTACAAATCCCCATTCTTCTCCAACAATTGTAAAAATATAATCGGTTTGTTTCTCTGGTACAAAATTTCCTTGTGTACGTTCACCTTCTAAAAATCCCCTTCCGGTTAAACCGCCAGACGCTATTGTTGTAACAGATTGATTTGTATTGTAACCTATATTTTTAGTATCTGTTGTTTTACCTAATAGGATATTAAACCTATCTCGGTGACGTTGTTCAAAAACGTGGTTAAATACAAGGTCTACACTAAAAATAAAAAAAGCACTTATAAAATACACTCCTAAAAGTTTAATCCATCCTCTTTTAAAAGCTTTTTTTCTGTATTTGATAAAATAGATAAGAATTATTACAAATAATAATAGCGACCCAAGTAATGTATCTATAAAGCCCAAATATAAAGTAATTACAAAGAGTACTAAGGTTAAAAAACCGACAGTGATATAATAAAAAGGTAGTCCTTCTCTATAAAGTACAAAAATAAATGCTGTGTATACTAATGCGGAACCTGGATCAGGTTGTAATGTAATTAGTATAGCGGGAAAAAATAAAATTAGAAATGCTTGAAATTGAGTATTGAATTTTTTTAGATTGAATTGCTTATCACTCACTAATTTTGCTATTGCTAGTGCAGTTGCGGCCTTAACAAATTCAGAAGGTTGAAGGCTGAATCCGCCAAAATCGTACCAAGATGTAGCTCCATTAATGTTTTTTCCAAGAATAAAAAGCCCAAGTAAAGAAGCTAGACTAATTAAATATATTATTGATGCGTATTTTTCGTAAAATTTGGCATCAAAAAGTAAAATTAAAAGAATAATAGGGAAACTTAAACCTATCCAAATTAATTGTTTTCCATATTCAGTTGAAAAATTTATTAAATCATATTGATCATTAGTAATTGTAGCTGAATATATGTTTATCCAACCAAAAAAAATTAATACAAAATATAGGAGTACTAATACCCAATCAATTCCAAAAAATATGTTTGTTTTTCTACTTCTCAATTTCTTTAGTTTCTAATTGTAGTTGTTTGTTGTATTCTTCTTCTAAACTACCATTATACATTCTTTCTTCCAGATAAGGTCTACTTGTTTCTCCTTTTAAATATTTTTCTATCATTAAGCTAGCTATAGGACCTGCCCATCTAGAACCCCAGTATCCATTTTCAACAAAAACGGCAATGGCAATTTTAGGGTTGTCTTTAGGTGCAAATGCTATAAATATTGAATGGTCTTGACCGTGTGGGTTTTGAGCAGTTCCTGTTTTTCCACAAATTTCTATTCCTTCAACTCTAGAGCTTCTAGCTGTTCCATGTGCGTTTTCAAATACATTAAAAAGACCTTCAATTACTGGTTCAAAATGTTCTTTATTAATGGTGGTATTAATTGGAGTTGTAAATTTTGAATCTATTTTTTTATCTTTTATTTTTTTTACAATATGTGGTATATAATAAAAGCCTCTATTTGCTACTGCTGCAGTCATATTTGCTAGTTGGATAGGAGTTGTTAAAATTTCACCTTGTCCAATTGCATTTGATATATTATATGTCGCTGTCCATCTATTATTTGGATACCATTTATCGTAGAAGCTACCGTCAGGTACCAAACCTTTTTGTCCAACAGATAAGTCGTTGTTTAAATAGTTTCCCAATCCAAAACTTTTTATATGTCTACTCCAAGCATCCATTCCTTCTGAAGATGTTGGATATTTTTCAATTACTTTTTTATAGGCAAGCGAAAAATAGCTATTACAAGAACGGTAAATGGCTTTGTTTAAAGCTAAAGGACTTCCAAATGTATTACAGTGGCAGGCCATTGTTCTATTTCCATAATGAAACGTATTATTAACGCACCTAATAGTTGATGTAGGTGTAATAACACCTTCTTGTAGAGCAGCTAAGGCAGTAAGTATTTTAAATGGAGATCCTGGAGGATATTCTCCTTGAAGTCCTCGGTCTAGTAGTGGGTTGCTTATGGTATCTAGATATAGTTTTGTAAAGTTTTTAGAGCGCTCTCTTCCAACCATTAGATTTGGGTTGTAAGTAGGAGTGGAGACCAATGCTAGAATTTCTCCAGATGAAGGTTCAATTGCTACAATTCCTCCACGTTTATTAGCCATTAAGGCTTCTCCGTATTGTTGTAATTTACTACTAAGTGTTAAAGTAAGATCATTTCCAGGAACAGGAAGTGTATCATACATTCCATTTTTATACGAACCGATTTCTTTGTTAAATCGGTCTCTTTGTATATATTTTACACCTTTAGTACCTCTTAGCACTTCTTCGTAGGTAGATTCTACTCCTGCTGTTCCAATTAATTCTCCAAGTTGATAGTAAGGATTCTTTTTTATCATCCTTTCATTTACTTCACTAATATAACCTAATACATTTGGTGCTGAATTTATTGGATACTCTCTAAGAGATCTTTTTATAATATAAAATCCTTTAAACTTATACATTTTTTCTTGTAGAAAGGCGTAATCATTTTTAGAGACTTGTGCTAAAAATGTTGATGGAATTCTTGTAGAATAGTGTTTAGCTCTTTCGAGTTTTTTTATAAAATCTTCTTTTGTTATTTTTAATAAAGAGCAGAAATCTAAAGTGTCTAATGGTTTTACTTCACGAGGAATAACCATAATATCATAAGAAAGTTGATTGGCTACTAATAAAGTTCCATTTCTATCGTAGATATAACCTCTTTCAGGATAGTCATAGGTTACTTTTACGGCAGAGCTGTTTAAGGCAGGAATAGTATAGGAATTATTTAATACTTGTAAATAAAATAATCTACCAATAAACACAAGTGCTATAAATATAATTAAAAAGGATAATAAGCCAGACCGTTTCATTTACTTCTTTTTTGTAAATAATATAATACCTAAAATACTTATAATTATTGTAAAAATACTTGTTAAAATTGTGTTAGAAATAATTGCTAAATATGAGTTGAAGTTAAAATAGCTTAAACTAAAAACAATAAAATGGTGTATAAAGGTTAAAATACTTATAAACAGTAAAGATTTGCTAAAAGAAATTGTTCTAATATTAAATAATAAATAATCAAAATCTGTTTTTTTAAGTACAATTTTTAGAATAGGGAGTCTTATAAAAGCTATAAATAACGTGGCAGCGGCATTTATTCCTCCAGAATCTGAAAAAAAATCAATACTTAAACCTAATAAAAAGCTTAGTATTAAAAATAAAGTTTTACTTTTTCTAATAGGAAATAAAAATATCCAAACTATATATACCATAGGGTTTAGATACCCAAGTAGGTTTATATGATTTAAAACTAGAACTTGGAGGAGTATAAGTATTAAAAAACGTACTAAATTATTTAAGACAAGATTATTCATTTAATGTATTACTTTCTAAATTTAGCTGTTCAATTCTTTCTAGGTTTTTAATAATTTGAACGTATCCTATTGCGCTCATATCATTAAATAATAAAATATTTATATTTTTATATTGATTGTTTTCAAATTCAAAATTTCTAACAGTTCCTATTTTTATTCCTTCTGGGAAAATAGCAGATTTACCACCAGTTATAATTGTATCACCAATTTTAATTTGTGCTTGTCTAGGAATATCGATAAGTTGTAAAATGTTATAATCTTTTCCATTCCAAATTAATGTACCAAAATGATCACTATTTTTTAAGCGAACATTAATCATTGATTTTGTGTTTAGAATAGATAATACTGTAGTGTAGTTATTAGAGGTGCTTTTTGTTACACCAATAATTCCTTTACTATTTATTACACCTAAATCTGAAGTAACACCTTGGTTTGTACCCTTATTTAAAGTTAATGTATTGTTTCTATTAGTGTAATTATTATTTATAATTTTACCGAAAGAATATTCGAATTTTTGACCATACTTGGAAGAATCATTTAATTTAAAATTATCCTTATTTAAGTCCAGATCACTTTTACTCAATAAATTTTTTAATAAAGTATTTTCTTCTATTAATTGTTGATTTTCAGTTTTTAAGTGAAAAAAATCATTTACAGAATTTAGAGTGTTATATACGCCTCCAGTTATAAAATTTGCGGAATTAATAAATTTACTTTTATGAAAAGAATGGTGTTGAAATATAAAAATAAAGGCTACAGTTTCTAAAAGTATAAATAGCAGAAAGTATCTAAATTTTCTAATAAAGTAAATTAATTGCTGCATATTATAACCAAGAATGTTGTATTATTTCATTAATACATTTTTGTATTTTTCTAAATCTTTTAAAGCACTTCCAGTACCTCTAACAACAGCTCTTAAAGGATCTTCAGCAACATAAACAGGTAAATCTGTTTTTCTAGATAAACGTTTATCTAATCCACGTAACATAGAACCACCACCTGCTAAGTAAATACCAGTATTGTAAATGTCAGCAGCTAATTCTGGAGGTGTTTTAGAAAGCGTTTCCATTACTGCATCTTCTATTCTAAGAATAGATTTATCTAGTGCTTTAGAGATTTCTCTAAAAGATACTTGTACTTGTTTAGGTTTTCCACTAAGCAAGTCTCTTCCTTGTACTAACATATCTTCAGGAGGAGTTTCTAAATCTTCTGTAGCCGCTCCAATTTGAATTTTAATTTTTTCAGAAGTGCGTTCACCAACATATAAATTATGTTGCGTTCTCATATAATATGCAATATCTGAAGTGAAAACATCTCCAGCAACTTTTACAGATTTATCGCAAACAATACCACCTAAAGCAATTACTGCAATTTCAGTTGTTCCTCCTCCTATATCAATAATCATATTACCTTTTGGTTGCATAATATCAATACCAATACCAATGGCAGCGGCCATTGGTTCATGTATTAGGTAAATTTCTTTAGCATTCATATGCTCAGAAGAATCAATTACAGCTCTTTTTTCAACTTCGGTTATACCAGAAGGAATACAAATTACCATTCGTAAAGAAGGTGTGAAAAAACGTTTTTTTATGCTTGGTATACTTTTGATAAATTCTTTTATCATTTGCTCCGAAGCTTCAAAATCTGCAATTACACCATCTTTTAAGGGCCTAATTGTTTTTATATTTTCGTGAGTTTTTCCCTGCATTAAACTGGCTTTTTTACCAGTTGCTATAATTTTACCAGTGCTTCTATCTCTCGCTACAATTGAAGGAGCATCAACAACCACTTTGCCATCGTGTATAATTAGGGTATTTGCTGTACCTAAATCAATGGCAATGTCTTCGGTCATAAAATCGAAAAAACCCATATATTTTTATTATTTTAAAATTTTAATTTTTGAATTTCACAAAGTTAAACAAATTAGTGTTTAAAATGGCGAGTTCCTGTAAATATCATAGACATTTTATTGTTGTTACAATAATCTATAGATAATTGATCTTTTATAGAGCCTCCTGGTTGAATAACAGCATTAACACCTGCTTTTTTAGCAATTTCAACACAATCTGGAAATGGGAAAAAAGCATCACTTGCCATTACTGCATCTGTTAAGTCAAAATTAAAGTGTTTAGCTTTTGCAATTGCTTGTTCTAATGCATCAACTCTACTTGTTTGTCCCGTTCCACTAGCATATAGTTGCTTGTTTTTTACCAAAACAATAGTATTAGATTTAGTATGTTTACAAATTTTTGAAGCAAAAAATAAATCTTCTAACTCATTATCAGATGGAGCAGTAACAGTTTCGGTGGTCATAACGTTTGCATTATCTGTTTTGTTGTCTTTCTCTTGAAATAAAACACCGTTTAATGCAGTTCTGTATTGGTGGTTAGGTAATTCAATATCTTTTTGAATTAAAATAATTCTATTTTTTTTACCTTTTAAAAGTTCTAAAGCTTCTACAGAGTAGCTTGGAGCTATTACAACTTCACAGAACAATTTATGTATTTCAGCTGCCGTATCAGCATCAATTTCTTTGTTTGAAATTAAAACGCCTCCAAAAGCAGAAGTTGGATCACCTGCTAGAGCATCTACATATGCTTGTTTTAATGTTGCTCTTTGAGCTAAACCACAGGCATTATTATGCTTTAAGATTGCAAAAGTTGGAGCATCATTTTTAAATTCATTCATCAAATTTACTGCGGCATCAACATCTAATAAATTATTATATGAAAGTTCTTTACCATGTAATTTTTCAAAAAGTTCTTCTAAGTTTCCAAAAAAGTAACCTTTTTGATGTGGGTTTTCACCATATCTTAAAGCTGAAGCATCGTTAAAACTTTCTCTAAAAGCCAATTCATTTTTGTTTAAATATTTAAAAATGGCACTGTCGTAATGACTAGAAACGGCAAATGATTTTGCTGCAAAGTTTTTGCGTTGTTCTAATGTAGTTGCGCCATTTCCTTCAGTTATTATTTCTAAAAACTCGTCGTATTGACTCATAGATGAAACACAAATTACATCTTTAAAGTTTTTTGCAGCAGCTCTAATTAAAGAAATACCTCCAATATCAATTTTTTCAATAATATCTTGTTCAGGAGCTCCACTAGCTACTGTTTTTTCAAAAGGATATAAATCAACAATTACAATATCTAATTCTGGAATTTTATATTCCTTTAATTGAGATATATCACTTTCATTATCTCTTCTTGATAAAATTCCACCAAAAACTTTAGGGTGTAATGTTTTAACGCGACCTCCTAAAATTGAAGGGTATGAAGTTAAATCTTCTACAGGAATTACATCAATTCCTAAATCTTTTATAAAACTTTCAGTTCCGCCAGTAGAGTAAATGGTTACGCCTAAGCTATTTAATTTTTTAACAATTGGTTCTAATCCATCTTTGTGGAATACAGATATTAATGCAGAAGCTGCTTTTTTAGTTGTGGTCATAAGTAGTTTTGTTGCTGTGGCGCAAAGCTAATAATTATCAATAGTTTACGCAATATAAATTTCATTGAATTTTAACGGTTTTTAAATTAATTTTTTAGCATTAAAAACGGTGTCAATTTTTTTAAAAAATAATGGTTTTATTAAGATATTATAAAGTACTTGCTACTTTTTCACAAATAAATTCGAGTAGTTTTTCATCGTCTTTTGTAAAAGGATTTACTGTATGTGAGTCAATATCAATTTGTCCAATATTTTCATTGTTTACAAAAATTGGAATTACAATTTCACTTTTTACTTTCCAACCACAAGAAATATAATTGTCTTGACTAGCAACATCTTGAACTACAAAGTTTTCATTACTAACAGCAACTTGTCCACAAATACCTTTTCCAAATGGAATTATAGTATGTTCTGTTGGTTCACCTGCAAATTGTGCTAATTTTAATTCGTTTTTATCTCCATTTTTAAAATAAAATCCAACCCAATCGTAATAGTTGATTTCTTGTTTTAAGAGATCGCAAATACTTTGCAGCATAAGCTCTTGACTTGATGAAGTGTCTATTATTGTTGAAATTGATTTTTTTAATTCAGTAGTATTCATAGTTAATTAAAATTTTAAGCAAAAGTAAAATTCTTTTAATGTAAAATTGATTTAGAATAGTAAATTTTTTTTAATACAAGATAAAAAATTGTAATTCATAATTTTTAGTACTTTAGGCAAATAATTAATTATTACTAAATAACTAAAAAGATGAAAAGATCAATATTAATTTTAGTTGCAATTTTTTCTTTCTCAGTACTATTTACAGCTTGTAAAGAAACTAAAAAAGAAAATGTTGAAACAGAATTTCACGAAAATCAAGATTATTCAAGTGAAAAAGAGGCTAATAATAGTGTTTACCAATGTCCAATGGATTGTGAAGATGGAAAAACGTATGATGCTAAAGGTACTTGTCCAGTATGTAAAATGGATTTAAAGATGGCTGCTAAGGAGTAAGATTAGATTGTAAATACGAAAAGGAAAATGTATTTACTATACGGAAATGGCTAAATAGGCATAATGTGTAAGTCTGGTTCTTGTGGGTGAGAAGCTTAATTTAGGTTTATAAATTTTAAAAGGCTGTTTGAAAAGTGAAATTTTCGTCAACCTGAACTGATTCAGGTTCTCATTGTGATTGAATATCGTTATGATGAGATTCTGAAATAAATTCAGAATGACGGGTTTCAATACTTTCAAACAGCCTTTTTTTATATCTTTTTTATAAAGTTTTTTAAAACCTTATACTAATTCTACAAATAAGCCTTCATCAGTATTATTAACTTTGGCTAAATTATATTTTGTTAAACTTTTAATGGTTTTATCCCATTTTTTGTTGCTTAATTTACTTTGAGATTTTAATTCTGGTAAAGCTATTTTTTCTGCTTTAGTAAGAATTTCAAAAACAGATTTTTCATCATCATTTAATTCTATAGAAGGTGCTTTTTTCTCTGGTTTCATTTGAGGGAAGAAAAGTACTTCTTGTATAGATGCGTTGTTGGTCATAAACATAACCAAACGGTCAATACCAATACCAATACCAGAGGTTGGAGGCATACCATATTCTAAAGCTCTAATAAAATCTTGATCTATAAACATAGCTTCATCATCACCTTTTTCAGATAATTTTAATTGTTCTTCAAAACGTTCTTTTTGATCAATTGGGTCGTTTAACTCAGAGTAAGCATTAGCCAATTCTTTTCCGTTAACCATTAATTCGAAACGTTCTGTTAAAGCTGGGTTTGATCGGTGTTCTTTTGTTAGTGGACTCATTTCTTTTGGATAATCCGTTATAAATGTTGGTTGAATATAAAGGTGTTCACATTTTTCACCAAATAGTTCGTCAATCATTTTACCAATACCCATTGTTTCATCAACTTCAATTCCAACCTTTCTACAAACATCTCTTAGTTCATCTTCGTTCATTCCGGCTACATCGTAACCTGTATGGATTTTAATAGCTTCTAAAATAGGGACTCTTGGGTATGGAGCTTTAAAGTTTACTTTATTTTCTCCAATCTGCACTTCACTAGTTCCATTTGTGTCAATTGCAATTTTTTCAAGAAGTTCCTCTGTCATATTCATCATCCAGTTGTAATCTTTGTACGCAACATAAAGTTCCATTACAGTAAACTCTGGATTGTGAGTTCTGTCCATTCCTTCGTTTCTAAAGTCTTTTGCAAATTCGTAAACAGCATCAAAACCACCAACAATTAATCGTTTTAGGTATAATTCGTTTGCAATACGCAAATATAAAGGCATATCTAATGCGTTATGATGTGTCATAAAAGGTCTAGCAGCAGCACCACCCGGAATTGGTTGTAATACAGGTGTTTCAACTTCTAAATAACCTCTTTTGTTGAAAAAATCACGCATAGAGTTTGTGATTTTTGTACGTTTAATAAATGTTTCTTTAACGTGGTCGTTTACAATTAAATCTACGTAACGTTGGCGATAACGTTGTTCTGCATCAGAAAACGCATCGTGTACTTTTCCATCTGCATCAGTTTTTACTACAGGTAGTGGACGTAAACTTTTAGAAAGTACAGTTAGTTCTTTAACGTTAACGGAAACTTCACCAACTTTAGTTTTAAAAACATCTCCTCTAATTCCTATTATGTCTCCCATATCCAATAATTTTTTGAATACAGTATTGTACATAGTTGGGTTTTCTTCAGAAGAAATTTCGTCTCTGTTTACGTAAATTTGCATTCTTCCACTAGCATCTTTTAATTCTGCAAAAGAAGCTTTACCCATTATTCTTCGGCTCATCATTCTACCGGCTAAAACAACTTCTTTACCTTCAAAAGAGCTAAAGTTAGAAGTAATTTCCTTTATGTTAGCAGTGGTTTTAAATGCTGCTGCTGGATATGGATTGATACCTAATTCACGTAGTTTTTGTAAAGATTCTCTTCTAACTATTTCAAGTGGTGATAATTGCATGATGCTATATTTAGTATTTATTTTTTATTTTCGGTGTGCAAAGATACAATCAATTCAGAAATAACAGTAATTTAGAAAGAAAAAGAATATTGAATTTAAAATCAATTTAAAATTTTATATATTTGCATATCACATTTTATGTGATAGTTGTGTTGTAATGACGTTTTACGTCATAGGTTTCAAAAACCGATGGAAAGCTTCCCGAGAACCGGGACGCTTTTTTTATGCTTTATAATTAAATAGAATTTAGGCGTATAGCAAAAGGTTAATATACTGAAACAAATCTTTGAATATTTACCTAGTAATACACAGAATTTTAAATAGGATTAAACTATAAATAATTTTATACTGAGTGTTATTTATTATTTCTCTTATTTATTGTTTAAAAAATTAATGGATTCTTGAAGAGTTATTTTAGTTAGCGAATCGTTTTCAACTTTTAAAGCCGTTTCTATATCTGGTACAGCGTAAGTATATTCTGTTTCTTTTAAAGTTTTAGCAGCCATTCTTCTGGTTTTAGCATGCACGCTTCTTAAAAGTCCTATATTCCACCTAACTGCTGGTCTAGAACGCAACTCATGTAATTTAGTTATTGCTTTAATTTGCTCTTGTGAATTCTCACTAAATAAAAGCCAATAATTATCTTTTTCTTCTTTTTTTAGAGCCTTATCAAAAATAATTGGTTTGTTGTTTATTTGAGGTCTAACCCATTTTTTGTTGTAATTTACCAATTCACTTCCGCATACCCAACGTGCCATTCTAGGAACCATCCACCGCATTCCTGGGGTAGATTCTGGATGACCTGCTATTAAAAACACTTTTCCTTTTCCTGAATTTTGTCTAAGCATAAATGTTTTGCCTGGCGTTATGCCTTCTGGGGCAAAATTATCAGGATGAATATCTGTTACATATTTCCCCATTTCTTCAAACTGTACTGCTGCTGAATCATTTTTCACCAATACAGGTCCATCATAATATTGAGTAAAAATTCGTTGATTTTCTAATTCAGGAAAAACTTTTAAGCCTGTTTTAGTCAATTCAAATTCAATAAGTCCGCGTCCTCTATTGTAATGTGCTCTATCAATATGAATTGAACTTGCTAATTTTAAATTAGGATATCCTTGTGTTGATGAAAGTAAGTAAGCGCCTGCGCAAATACCAATTATACCTTTACCTTGATTTACAACAAAATCTGTTACAATTTCTTGCCCTTTTTCACCAAGGTTTAATAATTGTTTACTTCCACTTCCTCCTGGAAATATTAAAGCATCAAATTCACTTAATTTTCCTTCTTGTATTTCAGAAGCACTTAAAGGTAGTGCAACAATTCCTGTATCAATTTTTAAAGCTTCAATGGTTTCAATTACAGAAACTTCTCCTGCTCCATTTCCATTAAAAACAGCAATTTTTAATTTTTCGGTCGTATTTACAGATTCATTTTGGTTATTTTGCTTGGTATTACAAGCAAAAAGAGAAAACAAAGCGATTATAAAAATATAAATTCTCATACTATTCTTTTTAGTTTAAATCAATATCAAATTCTTCATCAAACATATTTACCACTAATTGATTAAGTAGGTTATAATGTGCTTTTAAATCTGATTTTTTCATTCCATTAACTCTCCATACATCTAATTTTTGATTTGTTATTTTAAAGATTTCATTCTCAAATGGATGGATTTTTTGATAAATACCTGTATTATCTTTATTTATTAAAGCGTTGATATTTACATAGTATTTTGCAGCCCATTTTCCCCATCTAATAGCAAAGAATTTTTTCTTTAATTCTAATGCTGCATAACAAACTGGAGCATCGTTAAACTTATCGTTGCGTTTTAATACATCTGGAAAATCATTTTCTCCTTTAACCCAAGTAGGTAATGCAATTGATGTTAATGGAAATCCAACAATAGACCATAACGTTGTAAAAGCTGGGTCTTCACCTTTTTTTACACCTTGAACAACACAGGCAGAAGCTGTACTTCTTCGTGGAATAAAATCGTGAAAAAATGAATAAGTAGGTGTATTTTCTGGAATATCAGCATAATCTCTGTACAAATCATCTTTAGTTAAAGAATGTTTTAAACTACGTGTTACATCTTGAAGTATAAATTGTACATCAAAAGTATTTGTTGCCATAGCATTGTAAAAAAGTTCATTTGCGGTATTACTTCTAAGGTAACCGCTACTTTCTTCACCAAAACTTCCCATAAAAGAATAATTTGATCTAATAATATATCCAAAAGGAGCTACTTTAGGATCGTTTGCGTCGAATTTTACATATCCTTTATTATTTACTTCGTACATAGCAGCTCCGCCTTGTGCGTCAATAACACCAAAATTTCCTTCTAGTCTTGTAGGGATAGGTAAATTGTCTAAATATTTTTCAAAGTCTTCAATTGTGGCACATGAGGCTAATCCTTCTTTAATAATTCTACCTTCTAAGCCACTAAGTTTTGTGTTATCACCTATATTTAAATTATAAGAGGCGGAGTTCATAATAGCAAAACCTGTACTATTTTGACCGATCCAAACGCTTTTTCCTTGAGTGTCTTTAGAATTAACCAAGCCTACATAATTGTATTTTCCATCATTAAAATATACAATTTGGTTGTTAATTGCGGGTGTGTCTCTATTTTTCCATAATAATGGGCGTCCATCTTTAGTATATTTTCCTGAAATTACAGCAACAGTACAGGCATTTACATGGTAAGTAATTGAAAAAAAGGCTAACGTTAATACAGCTATTTTTAAATATTTCATAAATAATTCTTTTTTGGTGATGAATAAATTTAACTAAATTAAGTCTAATATAATTGTTCGTTAATTTTATTCTTAAAGTTAATATAGATTGGTATGTCTTTGAAATAAACCTGTAATTACAAAGAGATATCTATAGTAAAGAGAAGTAATTTGTATTTTGTACTATAAGTAATTTGCTAAAAATTAAGTTTTGGAAATATTTTTAGCTTTAGGAGTAGATTTGCTTGTAGGGTGTTGTTATTTAATAAAATTTTAATAATTATTATTAAAAAAATATTATTAAACTAATAATGTTAAATAGATACTTAATTATTGCTAATATAAACTAGTAATTCACCTTTTTCAAAAGCAATAAAAACACTGTCTTCAATGGCTTTATTGCGTGTTCCAATACGTTCGCCAAAAGTTAAAGATTCGTTTTTTAAAGGATACATAAGTCCTTTAGTTTCTATGCCAGATGCAGTTGGAAAAGGAATTAGTGAAATGTTTTTTCCAATAACGTTGGTTAATAAGATACTATTTTCAATAAAAAAATATTTTCCAAAATTATCGAAAAAAGAAATTGATAAGCCTATTTTCCATTGTAGTGCGGTACTTATATTACCTAAAAAATGATCGTGTTCTTTACCGCTACCTCCGTAAACATCAATATGCGTAAACTCACGATGTTTAAGAATTTGCAAGGCTTTTTCAAAATCGGTAAATTCTTGATTTGGTGTTTTTATAACCTCAATAGAAGTAGGAATGCTTTCAATAGAATCAAAATCTCCTGTAACTAAATCAGGCGTTATATTGTTGGATTCAAAGTAATTATATGCACCATCTATAGCGCAAATTATGTCGTATTCAGTAAGTTCTGGTAACGCTAAAGGTTGTGAACCGTTTAGTAATATAAATGCTTTTTTCATTTTCATAGAATACAAAAATAATGAAAAAAAACATTGTATTCATTAGAAGCGTTATAAATAATAAAATCGTTGGAAATTTGATAAATCAATACCAACGATTTTAATATTATTTATCTTTTTAATAATGTTAAAATAATAATTCCAATTCTAGCAATTAAGAACACAACCATTCCAAATAAAGGAGAAAGTATCGCTATTTTAAGACCTCCAGCTAAAATTGCTGGTGATATGTCTCCTGCAGCTTCAATAGCATCAAAAGCTCCAATAAGTCCTAACATTTGACCTAAAAATCCCCATACTAACACAAATAAACTAATTGAACTAACTAAAGTAACTGTTTTATCACGTGTTGTTGGTTTTAAAAAAGCTCTTATTAATAGTGCAATAATTATTATTAATATACTAAGAGTAGTGTACATAAATAGTGGTCCACCTTCATTTAATCTTGCAAAAAAAGGATTTCCATTTAAAGGGATTATACTTTGAGGAATAAATAACATAATATGGTTTTTTAAAATTATAAATCAAAAGTAAATACTTACAGGCATTATTATTTTTTAATGCGATATTTAACCAGGAAATTACGATAATCAGCCAAATTAATACAGAATATTGTTGAATAAAGTTTAAAATTGGTAAAATGAAGTGAGTTTTTTTAATTCTGTCGCTAAAATAACTATAACTTTAACTTTATTTGCAAATTGCACTTTATGAAAAGAAAGAAAACTATTTTAAAATACCTTTTAACCTTTTGTGGTCATCTACTATTTTGGATAGTTATTTATAATTTTTATGCTTATTTTTTAGGTTATGGAAGTTCTAATACTGAATATGTAAAATTGTTTTCAATATTTTTAATGCCAGTAACCATTCTTATTAGTTACTTTTTAATTTATTATTTAATACCTAATTATCTACTCACTAAAAAATACATGTATTTTATTTTATACAGTATTTATACGTTTATAATCTCGGTGTATGTTATTATTTTATCCATTATGTATGGATTAATTTATTCTGAAGGTTATAAAGAAGTTGATACAGCAGCACCCTTAACCAAAACGTTACCATTTATAGTTTTAGGTGTTTACTTTGTGGTTTTAATTATTGTTTCGTTTAGCTTAATAATGCATAATTACAACTCAATAGTTAGCAATGAAAACTTAAATAATAAAATACTACAAACACAATTACAGATAAAGGATCAAGAATTACGATTTTTAAAAATGCAAATTCATCCTCATTTTTTGTTTAACTCTTTAAATACTATTTATGGTTTTGCTTTAAATAAAAGTGATGAAGCACCTGAAATGATTTTAAAACTTTCGAATTTATTAGATTATATTTTATATCAAATAGAAAAACCACATGTATTATTAATAGATGAAATTAATCATTTATTAGATTATGTGGCGTTAGAGAAAATGCGTTTTCATGATACACTTAAAGTTGAAACTAAAATTGAAGTTGTAAACAATACTATTCAAATAGCGCCCATGTTATTAATTCCGTTTGTTGAAAATGCGTTTAAACATGGAAATATTATAAACGGAAGTTTAAATGTTATAATTAAAATAAAATGTGTAGCTAATAATTTGTTTTTTGAAATTGAAAACACTTCAATAGCTGAGAAAAATAGTAATAGTGGAATTGGGTTGGATAATATTACTAAGCGATTAGAAATGTTGTATCCCAATTCTTATATATTAGAAGCTTTGCAAACTGAAAGTAGTTTTAAGGTGAAATTAACTATAAATAATTTAAATAAATTTAAAAATGAGTAAAATTATAAATTGTTTAATTGTTGATGATGAGCCAATTGCACGCGATATTTTAGAAAATCATTTACAAAAAGTAGCTACCGTAAAAGTTGTTGCAACCTGTAAAAATGCAGTTGAAGCTTTTAACCAAATTAATTCAAACCAAATAGATTTAATTTTTTTAGACATTAATATGCCTGAAATTTCAGGACTTTCGTTTGCAAAATCAATCAATAAAAACATAAAAGTAATTTTTACTACAGCTTATAGAGAATATGCTGTAGACGGTTTTAATTTACAAGCTGTAGATTATTTATTAAAACCAATTTCGTTTGAACGCATATTGCAAGCTGTAAATAAATATTTGGGTGAACATACTTCAGAAATTATTGAAAATTCTTCTGAAATAACTCCAAAAACAACTGAATTTATCTTTGTACGTGCCGATAGAAAAATGGTGAAAATTAACTTTTCTGAAATTAACTATATTGAAAGTTTAAGCGATTATATCAAGTTTCATTTAAAAAATAAAATAATTGTAACCCGAGAAACCATCTCAAATATTGAGGCAAAATTACCTCAAAAAGACTTTTTAAGAATCCATAGATCTTATATTGTTTCAATCTCAAAAATTGATTCTTTTACTAATGAGTTTATTGAAATACATAATAAAGCCTTACCAATAAGTAGAAGTTATAAAAAAGCTATTTTGTATAAATTAGAACATTTGTAGTAATTTATAAAATATTAAAGTTTTGTTTTACTTTTTTAACTAAATATTAAACAGTATCTTTGTTGAAATTATGAATTTGATTGAAGAAAAATTTATTTTACAAAATAATAATTTTGATAAAAATATAGAAGGAAGCTTTACTTGGAGAACACCAAGTAATATTGCTTTGGTAAAATATTGGGGAAAGCAAGAGCCTCAAATTCCAGAAAATGCATCTATAAGTTTTACCTTAGATGCCTGTTTTACCTTAACTACTTTAGAGTATAAACTTAAAGAGCATGAGGAAAGTGGGTTTAATTTTGAAGTTTTTTTTGAAGGTGAAAAAAAAGATGAATTTAAACCAAAAATTGAAACCTTTTTTAAACGGATAGAACACTATGTTCCTTTTTTGAAGGAATATGAATTTGTAATTAAATCTAGAAATTCTTTTCCGCACAGTAGTGGAATTGCTTCTTCTGCAAGTGGTATGAGTGCTTTAGCGTTATGCGTTATGAGTATTGAGAAAAAGTTAAATCCAGAAATTACAAGCGATTATTTTTATAAAAAAGCGTCTTTTTTGGCACGCTTAGGGTCTGGAAGTGCTTGTAGAAGTATTGAAGGAGCGCTAATTGTTTGGGGAAATCATTCAGAAATAGTAGGTAGTTCAAATTTATTTGGTGTTAAATTTCCTTATAAAATACATGAAAATTTTAAAAATTACCACGATACTATTTTGTTGGTTGATGAAGGTGAAAAGCAAGTTTCAAGTACAGTTGGACATAAACTAATGCACAAGCACCCGTTTGCAAAACAACGTTTTTTACAAGCAAATGAAAATATTTCAAAAATAGCTGAAGTACTTAAAAATGGAAATTTAAAAGAATTTATTGCTATTGTAGAAAGTGAAGCTTTAAGTTTACATGCAATGATGATGACTAGCAAGCCTTATTTTCTTTTAATGAAACCAAATACCTTAAAAATAATTAATAAAATTTGGGAATTTAGAGCAGCAACAAATAGTAATATTTGTTTTACGTTAGATGCTGGTGCAAATGTTCATGTTTTGTTTCCAGAAAATGAAAAAGAAATCGTTAACAATTTTATAATAAGTGAGTTAATTCAATATTGTCAAGAAAAGCATTATATTTGCGATAGAATTGGGTTAGGTGCAAAAGAATTGTAAATGCATAAATAATTATTAAATTAAAAAATAACATATCACTAAATAAAAAAGTTTTAGCTTTGTTATAATAATTATAAAGCTTTATTAATTTTTAATAAAATATGAAAGGACCACTTTTTTACGCAAAAATTTTACTTTTTGGAGAGTATGGAATTATTAAAGATTCCAAAGGTTTGGCTATTCCATATAATAGTTATCAAGGCGCCTTAAAAAAGTCGGAAAAATTTACAGCTAAAACTAAAAGTTCTAATAAAAATCTTTTAAAGTTTTATAAGTACTTAGCTAATTTAGATACTAAATTAGTGCATTTTAATTTAGATGAATTTAGGCAAGATATTGAACAGGGAATGTACTTTGATTCTAGTATTCCTCAGGGTTATGGAGTGGGAAGTTCAGGAGCTTTAGTAGCATCTATATACGATAAATATGCAGATGATAAAATTACGGTTTTAGAAAATTTAACTAGAGATAAATTATTAAAGTTAAAAGATATATTTTCTCTAATGGAATCTTTTTTTCACGGTAAAAGTTCAGGTTTAGACCCTTTAAATTCTTATTTAAGTTTACCAATTTTAATAAATTCAAAAGATAATTTAGAGGCTACAGGTATTCCATCTCAAAAAGAGGGGAAAGGTGCCGTGTTTTTATTAGATTCTGAAATTATTGGAGAAACAGAACCTATGGTTAACATTTTTATGAATAAAATGAAAAACGAAGGTTTTAGAAAAATGATTGATGAAGATTTTGCAAAATGTACCGATGCCTGCATCAACGATTTTTTACATGGAAATATAAAATCGCTATTTGGAAATGTTAAAAACTTGTCTAAAATAGTACTTGATAATTTTAAACCAATGATTCCTAAACGTTTTCATACCATTTGGCAAAAAGGAATTGAATCTAACGATTATTATTTGAAACTTTGTGGTTCAGGTGGTGGTGGTTATATTTTAGGCTTTACTGAAGATTTTAGTAAAACTAAAACTATTTTAAAAGATTATAAGCTAGAACTAGTTTATAGGTTTTAAACACTAAATTTTAAAAAATAACAGACCTTTTTTTCTTTCAATTTTAGTTGATTAATTTCATATGGATTTACTCGAAATTTCTAAAAATAACACTAAAAAGAACGCTCCATTTTATATTAAAATGTTGAGCTTATTTTCTGTGGTTAGAGGTTATAATATTTTATTAATTGTTATTGCACAATATTTAGCCTCCATTTTTATATTTGCACCAGAAAAAACACTCAAAAATATACTGTTAGATATTAATTTGTATTTTATAGTGTTGGCTACAGTATGTGTTATTGCTGCAGGATATATTATCAATAATTTTTATGATTTTGAAACCGATAAAATAAATAAGCCTTTAAAAACTAAGATAGATGCTATTGTAGATCAAAAGATTAAACTGCCTATCTATTTTGTACTTAATTTTTTAGGTTTTGTTTTTGGATTGTTAGTCTCTTGGAGAGCAGCATTGTTTTTTTCAGTATATATTTTTGCAATTTGGTTCTATTCACATAAGCTTAAAAAATACCCGTTAACTGGTTTGTTTGCTCCTGCAGTATTATCGTTATTGCCCTTTTTTGCAGTTTTTGTGTACTATAAAAATTTTTCTGAAATCATTTTTACGCATGCAGCATTTTTATTCTTTATTTTATTAGTTAGAGAACTAGTAAAAGATTTAGAACGGTTAAAAGGAGATTTTGTAAAAAATTACCAAACTATTGCGGTTAAATACGGAGAATATTTTACAAAATTATTAATATCGCTTTTGGTCTTGTTAACTTTAAATCCAATTTATTTTTTATTGAAATACCCAGAAATTGGAGGTATGCGGTATTACTTTTATGCTAGTATTTTTACATTAATAATTTTTTTATTGTTTTTGTGGTTTAGCAAAAGTAAAAGAAACTATGTATTACTTCACTGGTTATTAAAACTACTTATTTTTGCAGGTGTTTTTAGTCTGGCTTTAATAGATACTTCAGTTTTAATTGAGCGTATTTTACCTAATTAATAGTTTGTTCTAAATTTTTTGATTTCTAATATTTATGAATTCTTTAAATTTTATGCTTTATTAATTATAGATAACTATTTATTAGATTATTAAAGGATTAACCGTACTTTTGCAAAAAATAATAATACAATACTAATGAATTCAAATAAAAACTCGTCGCGAGGACGACAACAAGGAAAAAAGAAACCTCAAAGTACTTTTACAAGAAAGTTTGATAATAAAAAGAAATTTTCAAAAGCAAGAGTTACTCCTTCAAAAGCTCCATCAAAACAAACTACAAGTAATGCCGAAGTTGATGGTATACGTTTAAATAAATATATTGCTAATTCTGGTGTTTGCTCTAGAAGAGAAGCCGATGTTTTTATTGCTGCAGGTAGTGCAATGGTAAATGGAAAAGTAATAACGGAAATGGGTTATAAAGTTAAATTAAGCGATGAAGTTCGGTTTGATGGATCTTTAATTAGCCCTGAAAAAAAACGCTATGTACTATTAAATAAACCGAAAAATTTTATTACCACAATGGAAGATGATAGGGGTAGAAAAACGGTTATGGAATTGGTAGGAAATGCATCAAAAGAACGAATTTACCCAGTAGGAAGATTGGATAGAAATACTACAGGGCTTTTATTGTTTACCAATGACGGTGAGTTGGCTAAAAAATTAACACACCCAAAACATAATATTCAAAAAATCTACCATGCTTCGTTAGATAAAAAATTAACCAATGCAGATTTAAACAAAATTGCTGAAGGTTTTATTTTAGATGAAAAAAGAGTAATTGTTGATGAAGTTTCTTATATTTTAAATCAGCCAAAAAGTGAGGTTGGAGTTAAAATCCATTCAGGAAGAAATAGAATTGTCCGTAGAATTTTTGAACATTTTAATTATAAAGTAGTAAAACTAGATAGAGTTATTTTTGCTGGTTTAACAAAAAAAGATCTACCAAGAGGGCATTGGAGGCATTTAACAGAAATGGAAGTTAATAACTTAAAAATGCTTTAAAAGTATATACAAACTAAGTTTAAAAAGCAGCAGGCTGTTATAAAAATTACGATTTTTAGCAGCCTGCTTTTTTATGCCTAATTAAAATATTTTCTTGAGAAAACTTCACTTTATTTATTACTAATTATACTTAATTAATAATATTATTTTTTTACCTACTGTTTATATTTCGTTCAATTATTTTTTTATATTTGAAGAACATGAAAAAGAAAATTTAATGTTAATTCTAATGTTTAATATATAACTTTAACTAATTTATTTTGAAGAGAATAATAGTAGATTTTAAAAAATTAACACCTGAAATTCTTAATTTATTGGTGGAAAAATTCCCTGATGGTTATGGTATACGGGATATTGTGCATTTTACTAATCCAAAAGGACAATATGTAGATGCTGTAGAGGTGAGAACAGAAGACACTGTTTATTTAGTGAAAATTAGTGAGCAACTAGCAGACACTATGGAGAATTACGAAGAAGATGAAGATCCAATAATTAGCGATGATCTAGAAATTGATGTTGCAGTTGATGAGGATGCTTTAAATGAAGATTAAAAAAGTCTTTTTTTTAATTTAAAATACTATTTTCAAAATAAACAGAAACTTTATTTTGAAAATAGTATATAATTTATGTTTTGCTACATTTTATTATTCCTCTTTAGCATGTTTTTTTATGTACTCTGTTGGACTTATACCATACTCTTTGCTAAAACATTTGCTAAAATATTTTTGATTATTAAAGCCTGTCATATAGGCAATTTCAGAAATGTAAATTTTATTTTTCTTTAATAATTGTGCAGCTCTTTTTAATTTAATAGTTTTTATAAAGTTTACGGGTGTATCATTTAAAATAACCTGAACTTTTCTGTAAAGATTAGCTCTACTCATACCTATTTCAGAAGCTAAAAACTCTACATTTAATATGTTACTACTCATATTTTCTTCAATTATTTTGATGAGTTTTTTAATAAATTTTTCATCATTAGAATCTATTTGAATATCAGTAGGAGCTGTAGTTATTAGTTTACTATATTTTTCTTTAAGCTCTTGTCTTGTTGTAAGTGTATTTTTTATTTTCCATTGTAAAAACTCAAGGCTAAAAGGTTTTTCAATATAATCATTGGCCCCTAAACTTAAACAATCAATTTTAGTTTCATTTGAGTTTTTCGCTGTCAACATAAATATTGGAATATTGCTGAGTTCATCATTTTTCTTAATTTGTTTAAGCATTGACACTCCATCTTGTATTGGCATTAAAATATCACTAATTATAAGCTCAGGTTTTTCTTTTAAAGCTACTTCGTATCCTATTTGACCATTTGAAGCTTCAACTACATTAAATGTAGGGCTTAACTCAGATTTAATCATTTGTCTTAAATCATCATTGTCTTCAACTATAAGAATTTTAGGCTTTTTAGATTTTTCTTTTTTTATTTCATTCTCTTTAAACTTAGAGGAAACTTCTTCAATTATTTGAAATTCATTGTTTTTAATAAAATTTCTTTTTAGTGGGGTTCCGGTTTCTAATCGTTCGTTTTTATTGTATTTGTTTTTAGCTATTGGAAGGTAAAAAGTAAATTCTGTAAATACATTTTCTTCACTTTCTACGGTAATAGTACCATGGTGTCTTTCTATTAATTTAGAAACAAGTTCCATTCCAATACCAGTTCCTGGAATTTGGTTTCTTTGAGATTGTGTTGCTTGGTAGTAGCGATTAAATATATTTTCTAAATCATTTTTTGGAATTCCTACTCCGTTGTCTCTTACACTACATTTAATGAATTTGCCTTCTAAAATATGAGTGTTGATTTTTAAATTTTTAGGTTTAATTTGTTCTAATTTAACGGTAATTTCACCATGTTCTTTTGTGAATTTAAAGGCATTTGATAATAGGTTAAATAATATTTTTTCTAAAAGATCAACGTCATACCAAGCTTTAATTTCTTTGTCTTCTGTTATAAATTCATATTTTATACTGTAAATTTTAGCAAAATCATTAAAAGCATTTTTAATGGTATTTATATCTCTTACAATATCATTTTTAGAAATTTTCAATTTAAATTTACCTTCATCAAACTTTCTTATATCCATTATTTGGTTAATAAGTCGATTCATTCTTAGTGTATTATTATAAATACGTTGACTTGTTAAAGGACTTAAAGTAAATTTCTTTTCTTTTACAACTTTTTCAATGGTTCCCAGTATTAGAGATAAAGGAGTTCTTAATTCGTGAGAAATATCAGTGAAGAAAATCATTTTCATCCTATTGTGTTCATTATCTTTTTCTCGACTAATTGTTTCTTTTACCAAATTTTTCTTTAATAAATACCATCTTTTAATTAAAATAATATTGATGTAAATTATTAAAATTGAAATTAAAATGTAGCCAAAAATAGCCCAATTGCTTTTCCAAATAGGAGGTTTTATTGTAAAGGTTATTTCAGAAGGTGTTTCATTCCATATTCCATCGCTATTGGAACTTTTAGCTTTAAAGGTGTAAGTTCCAGGCGCTAAGTCGTTATAGTTAGCGCTTCTATTAGAAGCATCTGTATAAACCCAATAATCATTTAAACCGTCTAGTTTATAGGCGTACAGGTTCTTATTAGGTGCTGTAAGATCTAAAGATGAAAAGTTAACATATATGTTATTTTGATTGTAAGGTAAAACAATAGGTTCTTTAGCGTAAATGTTAATATTATTTACAGGACTTAAAGCATTAGCTGAATTGTTTTCATATACTTCTCCAAGTGTAGAAAAATTGGTTATAACTGTATTAGGTACTATGTTTTGAGGAATTAGTTGATCTGGATACACGCTATAAAAACCGTCGGCACAACCAAAATATAAAATCTTTTTTTGCTCATCTGAAGTACTAGAATTAAAAACAAACTGATTTTCATTTATACCATCTTCTACACCAAAAGACATAAACCTTTCAGTTGTTAAATTTAGCATAGCAATACCGTCTTGTGTACTCATCCAAATATTGCCATTAAAGTCTTCTTCTATGGCAGTAACTACTTTTGGATTGTTAGTGGTTGTTTTTCTGAAATTTTTGAATTTTTTCGATTCTATGTCATATACATTTATACCACCACCTCTTGTTCCTATCCATATTTTTCCACTTTTATCTTCGTAAAGGCTTAAAATAGCATTTGAGGTTAAACCATTAGCAAGTGTTGGTAAATAGTGTTTGTAGTTTTCTTTTATTAAATCTATGATGTATAAACCTTCACCTCTTGTTCCTATAAATAATTGATTACCTGTAGTTAATAAAATTGTTGAGGTATGATTGCCTTTTAATTCTTCTATAATCTTTTTTTTGAACTCCGATAGTGTGTTTTCACTGTTTATTATATCTACACCTTCTCCCCAAATACCTACCCACATTTCATTTTTGTTTATGGGTACAATGTCTTTTATTGGATTTTGATAGGTTTTAACTTTTATTAATTCAAAGTTTTTGGGTTGGTTAGGGTTGTAATTTTTTGAATTATAAATATTATTATTGTCAGCAATAATAAGCTCTGTTTTTTCGAAGTTTTTTGTTACAACAGAAGCTGTTTCTATGGTGTTATTAATTTTTAAAGCAGTTTTAGTTGTTTTATTAAAAGTAAATAATCCATTATTTAAACCAACTAATAATTTGTTTGATTTTTGATTGTCTAAACAATTGGTTAAGTTATTGTTTGTAGAGAGTTCATGAAATTCAAAAAGAGGAGTTCTTCCTAAATATTTATTAACACCTTTAAAAGAACCAATCCACAGATTTCCGTAAGTGTCAAATATTGTTGAAGTAATGGTGTTGTTTAATAAATTGTCTGAGTTAGATTCGTTTAAATAATGAGAAAATTCGTATTTATTATTTTTTCTATTACCTTTTATTAATCCAGATGTTGTACCTATCCATAATTCATCACTTTTAGTGTTAATTGCAATTGTGCTTAAAGTTGTGTTTGGATCAAAATTGGTTAATAAATTAGTGTAATTTTCAAGTACCTCTAATTTACTGTCAGATTTGTTATATCCTAAAATATAGATATCACTTGGAGTTAAGACAATAATTTGATTATTACCTAAAAGTTCCATGTTTAAAACCTTTTTATTAAATGTTGTTGGTGTAATTTCTCCTTTTTCATTTAGTTTTAAAATACCTTCTTCTGTCCCAAGCCAATTTCTTCCAAAATTATCTTCAATTAATGATAGGTTTTGTTTTTCAATCTTATAAATATTTTTAATTATTTGGGTGCTAAATTCAGAATCTAATTCTATGCTGTTAACATCTTTATTCGTTTCAACTTTTAATAATCCATAGTTTTCTAACTTTACCCATATATCTCCAGACTTTGTTTTATTTTTTACAATTGAAGTCTTGTTTTTTAAGTATCCTTTAAACTTATTTTCTTTTCTATTGAAGCAAATAAGGTAACTTTCACTACCTATCCATAAGTTGTTATAGTCATCTTCAAAAATGGAATTGATATTATTATTAGGAAGCGAATGTGGGGTGAAAGCATCATATTGATATTCGGTAATATTATGCCCGTCGTATTTATATAATCCAGAATTACTTCCAATCCATAAATATCCAAAACTATCTACAAATAAGGTATTAACTCTTTTGTTAAAAAGCACTCCATGAATGTCTAACTTATGGAAATTTACAGAGTTAGTTTGTGAGTATAGTACAATAGTACTAAATAGTAAGATGAATTTTATTAAGTATTTTCTTAGCATAATCTACTTTATTATAAATGTATAGAGTGGATTCAAAATGTAACATAACTAATGTTATGAGATTTTTGGCAATTTACACAATGTTTACCTATTTTACATCATTTTTAACAAGCATAGGAGGTGTAAATGTCTAAAATACCTCGTACTTATGTTGCATATAGCCGTTTTTACTGAGGTTTATTACTCGTGCAACATTCGTAGACTATATTTGGTAATTTTTTTTTAAGTAACTGTTGTATATTCGTTTGAGTATAAAAAAATAGAATAATATATAGTTAATATGGTATTGAAATTACTGTAGTAAATTAATATCACAGCAAAAAAATAGATTTTAATAATGCATAAAAAACATAAAATGAGTAAGTATTTAGTCACACTAATTGTAATAACTACTTTAATATCATGTAATAAGGTAGTTTTAAATCCAAGTAATAATAATGTTGCTAATAATTGGGAGAATCCAGAATGGGAAAACCCAGAATGGGAAAATCCAGAGATATTTCAAATTAATAGAGAAGAACCAACAGCATCATTTTATAAATATAATGAACCAACAGAGGCTTTTGAGAATGATAGTTGGCAAAATTCTTCATTATACCAATCTTTAAATGGAACTTGGAATTTCTATTATGCAGATAGTGTACAAGCAAGACCTACAGGATTTTATAAAGACAATTTTAGCCTAGAAGGATGGGATAAAATTGAAGTACCATCAAACTGGGAGATGAAAGGTTTTGGAATACCAATATATACCAATAGAACATATATGTTTCCAGCAAATCCACCTTTTATTCCTCATAATACTAATAATGTAGGAAGTTATAAAAGAGATTTTGAAATTTCAGATGATTGGGATGGAAAAGATATTTACTTACATTTTGAAGGTGTAAGTGGTGCAATGTATATTTGGGTAAATGGAGAAAAAATTGGTTATAACGAAGGTAGTAAAACAGCAGCAGAGTTTAAAATTACAGATGTTGTTAAAAAAGGTAAAAATAGCTTAGCAGTTCAAGTATTACGTTGGTCAGATGCTAGTTATATGGAAGATCAAGATTTTTGGAGATTGACAGGTATTGAAAGAGATGTTTATGTATATGCAACTAATAAAGTTACATTACGCGATTTTAGAGTAACTTCAGATTTAACAAATAATTATACAGAAGGTGTATTTAAAGTAGATTTAGAAGTTGATAATAACTCTAAGAAAAATGTTGAAAAAGAAGTTAAAGTTCAATTGTTTGATGGGGATAATGAAGTTTATTCAGCAACTAAAAAAGTTGATTTAGCAAAGGGAAGAACTACTGTAAACTTTAATAAAAATATTCCTAATGTAAAAACTTGGAATGCTGAAACACCTAACTTATACACGCTTTTACTAACTGTAAACGGCGAATCTACAGCAATAAAAGTTGGGTTTAGAAATATTGAAATTAAAAACAATCAGTTTTTAGTTAATGGAAAAGCTGTTTTATTAAAAGGAGCAAATCTTCACGATCATAGTGAAACAGAAGGGCATGTAATTTCAGAAGAATTAACAATGCTAGATTTAGAGGTGATGAAACAAAATAACCTGAATGCAATTCGTTGTAGTCATTATCCTAAAAATCCACACTTTTACAGATTGTGCGATAAGTATGGTTTTTATGTAGTTGATGAGGTTAATATTGAAACTCACGGAATGGGAACTACAAATCAAGGTTTAGATAACAATAAAAAAGCTCAAGCTGTTCACCCAGCATACTTACCACAATGGAAAGCTATGCACTTGGATAGAACAATTAGAATGTTTGAACGTGATAAAAACTACCCTTCAATTGTAACTTGGTCTTTAGGTAATGAAGCTGGTAATGGAGACAATTTTGTTGCAACTTATAATTGGTTAAAAGAACAAGATACTACTAGACCAACACAATATGAAGGAGCTACACAATACAGTAATACCGATATTCAAGCTCCAATGTATTGGACAATAGATAGAATGATAAAATACGCAGAAAATAACCCTACACGCCCATTAATTCAATGTGAATATGCACATGCAATGGGGAATAGTGTTGGAAATTTACAACAATATTGGGACGTTATTGAAAAGTACGATATTATGCAAGGTGGATTTATCTGGGATTGGGTAGATCAAGGAATTTTAACTAAAAATGAAGAAGGAGAAGAGTTTTGGGCTTATGGAGGAGATTTAGGAGGTCACGATTTATATAACGATCAAAACTTCTGTTTAAATGGAATTGTAAATCCAGATAGAACTGCTCACCCTGCTTTATATGAGGTGAAGAAAGTATATCAATACATAAAGTTTAAACCAGTTAATTTAAGTAATGGAGAAATTTCAATTAAAAATATTTATGATTTCACCAATTTAAACGAGTTTGATTTTACGTGGAAACTTTTAGAAAATGGAGTTGAAATATCTGAAGGAAAAATACCAACGTTAGATATCGATTCTTATGAAACGAAAACAGTTAAAATTAACATACCAAAGTTAAATAATGCATCAGCAGAGTATCACCTAAATGTTTATGCTTTAAATAAAAATGAAACAGATTTAATGCCTGTAGGACATGTTGTTGCTTTTGAACAATTTCAATTAACAGCGAATAAATTAACTGCTTCAGAAAGTACAATAAACAGTGAAATTTCTATTAGTACTACAGATAATATTACAACTCTTTCAAATGCTAATTTTGAAGTTAAATTTAATACAAAAACAGGTTTATTAGATGCTTTAGATTATGGAAATGGAAACTTATTGGTTAAAGGTGTAACTCCTAACTTTTGGAGAGCAACTACTGATAATGATTTTGGAGCAAAATCACCTGAACTTTTAGGTGTATGGAAAGAAGCGACTGACACACAAATGTTAACAAAAGTTAGTTTGTCAAGTAATGGAGAAGAATTAGATTTATCTAAAGCTTTAACCGTAAATAATAATGTTAAAATTGAAACAACATATAGTTTACCTTCAGTTAAGGGACAAATTGTTGTAAGTTATACAGTAAATGGGCAAGGTGAAATTTCAGTAAATAACCAGTTGAAAAATATTAGTTCAGAACTGCCAATTTTACCAAGATTTGGAAATAATTTTATTATAAATAACCAATACCAATCAGTTACTTGGTTTGGAAGAGGGCCACACGAAAATTATAACGATAGAAATACCGCTGCTTTAGTTGGACTGTATAAAGCCTCAGTTGAAGAATTATACTTCCCTTATATTAGACCACAAGAAAATGGATATAGAACAGATGTACGTTATATAGAGTTTGTTAATGCAGCAGGAAAAGGATTGAAAATTGAAGGAAGTTCATTAATAAGTTTTAGTGCACATCATCAATATAATAGTGATTTTGATGCAGGTAAAACAAAGCAACAAAGACATACAACAGATATTAAAAAGAGAGATTTTGTAAATATAAATATAGATTATATGCAAACGGGAATAGGAGGAGATAATAGTTGGAGTTTAAAAGCTCGTGCTCATGAACAATTTAGAGTAAAAGCTGAAAATTTAAATTATTCTTACAAAATAACTCCTTTAAAATAATTATTTTGATAATGAAGTTAGGTTAAGTTTTATTGTAAATTCTCTGTCAATTAATTGGCAGAGAATTTTTTTTAATAAATTGTAAATCGTAAAAATTAAACTCCATACTATAATGAAACTAAAACAGTATTTAAATTATCCAATAGTACTATTTATGCTTGTACTATTTTTTTCATGTAAACAAGAACAAGTGAACTTACCACCACCAAATATTGTTTGGTTAGTATCGGAAGATAATTCAATGCATTATCTTAAAATGTTTAATGAGAATGGTGTTGAAACTCCAAATCTTGAAAATTTAGCAGCTGAAGGATTGGTTTATACACATGCTTTTTCCAATGCAGCAGTATGTAGTGCTGCACGATCTACAATAATTTCGGGTTTATATGGACCTCATTTAGCATCTCACTATCATAGAAAAATTGAAAAAGTTTCAATGCCTCAAGAAGTGAAAATGTTTCCTGCATATTTAAAAAAAGCAGGTTATTATACTACAAATAATAGTAAAGAAGATTATAATATTATTAAATCGAATAATGTTTGGGACGATTCTTCAAAAAAAGCAAGTTGGAGAAATAGAGAAGAAGGACAACCATTTTTCCATGTATATAACAGTGGAATTACTCATGAAGGAAGTCTTCATTTTAATAAAGAAACATTTGAAAATAAAAAAACAACTACAAGCTTAGAGTCATTTAAAATTCAACCAAACCATCCAAATACAGAATTGTTTAAATATACAAATGCCTTGTATAGAGATAAAATTGTTGAAATGGATACTCGTATGGGCGAAGTAATAAACCAATTAAAAGAAGATGGTTTATACGATTCTACTTTTATCTTTTATTATGGAGACCACGGAGGTGTATTGCCTGGAAGTAAAGGTTATTTATACGAAACAGGTTTACATGTTCCAATGTTGGTTCATGTTCCTGAAAATTATAAAAACTTAGTTAATAATAAATTAGGAAGTGAAGTTGAAGGCTTTGTAAGTTTTGTAGATTTAGCTCCAACAGTACTAAATTTAGCTGGAGTTGAAATTCCTGAAGCATTGGATGGTAAACCATTTTTAGGAGAAAATATAACGGCAGAAGAAATTAATAATAGAGACGAAACATTTAGTTATGCAGATAGATTTGACGAAAAGTACGATATGGTTCGAGCTATTAGAAAAGGTAAATATAAATATATAAGAAATTACCAGCCATTTAACTACGATGGTTTAATGAATAATTATCGTTACAAGCAATTGGCTTACAAAGAATGGGCTAAATTGTATAAGGAAGGTGAATTAAACGATGTACAAGCAGCATTTTTTAAGCCTAAAAAAACAGAAATGCTTTTTAATGTTGAAAGTGATCCTTATGAAACTAATAATTTAGCAGAAAATAAAGAGTTCGAAACAGTTTTGCTTCAATTAAGAAATAACTTAAATAAGCACCTTTTAAAAATGCCAGATTTATCATTTTATCCAGAGCATTTTTTAATAAATAATGCATTTGATAATCCTATTAAATTTGGTCAAGAGCATAAAGAAGCTATTTCAAAATATATGCAAATAGCAGATTTAAGCTTATTAGATTTCGATGCTGTTAAACAACAAATTAATGAAGCCTTAAATTCAAAAGACCCTTGGGAACGTTATTGGGGAATTATTGTTTGTAGCAATTTTGGAGAAAAAGCAAACGAATTTACATCAAAATTAAAAGAAATTGCAAACAGTGATGTAGAGCCAATTAATAAAGTGAGAGCTTTAGAGTATATGGGGTTATTTTTAAATGAAAATACATTGGGTAAAATTGCTCAAGTTCTTTATAAATCTAACGATACAGCAGAAGCATTATTAATTTTAAATTCAATGGTTTTATTAACAGATAATGAGTTTGGCTATAAAGAGAATTATAATTTTGAATTACTTTCAAAAAAAATAACAAGAAATCAAGACATAAAAAATAGAATAGAATACTTGTCAAATAAATAATTCAATTTATAATGAAGAAAACGTATTTAATGCTATTACTGCTTTTGGCAATTACAGCTTGTGATGAGAAGAAAACAGCTATTAATTCAAAAGAGGCTCAATCTGTTGAAACAAATTTAAATGAAAAGCCAAATATTATTTTAATTTTAGCTGATGATTTAGGAAAGGGCTTGCTAAGTAAAAATGGGCAAGAGATTATAACCACTCCAAACATTGATAAATTAGCAAAAGAAGGTATTAGTTTTAGCAACGCCTATACAAATATGTTATGTGCACCATCCAGAGCATCTTTAATAACAGGTCTTCATGACAGTCACGCAAACAAATTTGATATAATTTCTGGTGGTTTGTATAAAAAAATAAGTGCAAAAACAGCTACACTTAGTGAAATTGAAGAATCTATTAATAGTGTTTTAAAACCTATTGGTGAAGATGAAGTTTTTTTAGGAACAGTAGCACAAGAAGCGGGCTATAAAACAGGGCAAATTGGTAAATTAGAATGGGGTTTTTCAGCTACCGACGCACAAATGAAACGTCACGGATGGGACTATTATTACGGTTATTTAGACCATGCAAGAGCACATGGTTTTTATCCGCCATATTTATTTGAAAATGGAAAACAGGTTAATATAGCAGGGAATTTACTACCAAATTCAGGTAAATCTAAAGAACCTGAAACGCCAGAAGCTTATAAAGAAAGACATGATATGACTGGGAAAAAGGTATATTCTCAGAATTTATTTATGGAAAAAGCGTTTAATTTTATAACTGAAAATAAAGATGCTCCTTTCTTTTTATACTTTCCAACCCAATTACCGCACGGACCTGTTTCAATTCCAGAAGTACATGCAGATTTTATAAACGATGATAGACTAACACCAATTGAAAAAGAATATGCATCAATGGTTAAAATGTTAGACGATAATGTTGGACAAATTATGCAAAAATTAAAAGATGAAGGGATTGCTGAAAATACAATTGTAATTTTTGCATCTGATAATGGGCACGAAATTTATTATGGACAAGAAGGACGTGTTTTAAAGCCATATACCAATATAAAAACAGGACAACGTTTCGATAATTTAGAACGTAAATATTACAGTGATTTAGCTGGAGATGTTTTTGATGGTAATGATGGACAAGCAGGGATGAAAAGAAGTAATTTACAAGGCGGTATTACTACTCCTTTAATTTTTAATTGGCCAAATAAAATTAAACCAGGTACTACAAGTGATAGATTGATTGCAAATTATGATATGTTAGCTACAATAGCTGAAATTACAGGGTTTAATAAACCAGTAAATACTGATGGGATTTCTTATTATAATGAACTTTTTGGAGGTGAAACAAAAACACATGAATATGTTGTTTATTCATCATATTCTGGACCAACTTTAATTACAAATGACGGATGGAAAATACGTACTATTTTAAATAAAAATGTGTTTGAAATTTATTATTTACCAGATGATTATAGAGAAGAAAATGAGTTGTCTAAACAATATCCAGACAAATTAAAGGAACTTAAAGAAAAATTATTAAAAGCTTGTGATGGAGATTTTAACAATGGACTTTATTCTTCAAAAAACAGTGAAATAAGAATTAAATAACTGATATAATCATTAAGGAAAAAACACATGTGTATAAATTTTAAACAATTAAAATGAAAAATATATTTTTATTTATACTAGCAATTGTACTGTTAAGTTGTACAAAATCTAAAAATAAAACACCTGAAAAAAAACAACCAAATATTGTTTTTATTTTTACAGATGATCAAAGTTATTCAGCGGTTCATGCGCTAGGTAATAAAGAAATTATTACCCCTACAATGGATTCTTTTGTGGAAGCTGGTACAACATTTACACATGCGTATAATATGGGCTCATGGAGCGGTGCTGTATGTGCTGCATCACGTGCAATGATGAATACTGGACGAACTGTTTGGAGAGCCAATAAATTCCGTAAAAATTGGATTAAAAAAGATTCTTTAGAACTTTCTTGGTCAAAATTAATGGCTTCTCAAGGTTATGAAACCTATATGACAGGAAAATGGCATGTTGATGCTCCTGCAGCTGCAATATTTGATAATACTGTTCACATACGTCCGGGAATGCCTAAAGATGCTTGGAAAGGGCGTAAAAATTTTGATGCGCCTTTACCTAACGGATATAATAGACCATTAAATGAAAACGATAATTCTTGGAGTCCTTATGATACCTCAAAAGGAGGTTTTTGGGAAGGTGGAAAACATTGGAGCGAGGTTTTAAAAGACGATGCCATTGAATTTATAAATCAAGCTAAAACCAAAGAAACACCTTTCTTTATGTATTTAGCATTTAATGCTCCACACGATCCTAGACAAGCACCAAAAGAGTTTGTGGATATGTATCCGCTAGAAAATATTTCTACACCAAAAAGTTTTTTACCTGAATATCCTTACAGAAATTCAATTAAAAATGGAGATTATTTAAGAGATGAAATGTTGGCTCCAATGCCAAGAACAGAATATGCAATTAAAGTCCATACGCAAGAGTATTATGCAAGTATTACTCATGTTGATGCTCAAATAGGAAAAATTGTAGAAGCATTAAAAAAATCGGGTAAAATGGATAATACCTATATTATTTTTTCAGCAGATCACGGATTGGCAATGGGACGCCATGGATTTATGGGAAAACAAAATTTATACGATCATAGTATTCGTCCACCAATGATTATTTTAGGACCAGACATTCCAAAAAATAGAAAAATTGATGCCGATGTGTATTTACAAGATATTATGGCAACTTCTTTAGAACTTTCAGGGATTGAAAAACCTGCTTATGTTGAGTTTAATAGCTTTTTAGATTTAGCAAAAGCAGAAAGAAATGAAAGTCATTACGATGCTATTTATGGCGCTTATTTAAAAGCGCAAAGAATGATTAGAAAAGATAATTTTAAATTATTAGTATATCCTGAAATTAATAAAGTGCGTCTTTACGATTTAAAAAATGATCCAGAAGAATTGAATGATATAGCTGACAATCCAATACATCAAGAAAAAATTAAAAGTTTATTTAAAGATTTAATTCAACTTCAAAAAGAACTGGATGATCCTTTAGACTTATCAAAAGTATATGAATCCTTATTTTAATTTGAGTAAGGATATTCATTTTAACATATAAAATTTAACTTTATGAAATTCAAAATAATTGTAATAACAGTATTGTTTATTATTTCCAGTTGTGTAAAAATTACAGCTCAAAATTCAACTATAAATAATTCAAAAAAGCCTAATATAATTTATATAATGGCTGATGATTTAGGCTATGGAGATGTAGGTGTAAACGGACAGATGAAAATTAAGACACCAAATATTGATAAAATGGCTTCAGAAGGAATGTTGTTTACGCAACATTATGCTGGTTCTACTGTATGCATGCCTTCTAGGGCTTCTTTATTGGTAGGGAAACATATGGGACATAATACAGTGAGAGGAAATCCAAATTGGACTTCAACAGGAAAAGCTGTTAATTTATTAGTTGAAGATGTTACTGTTGCCGAAGAATTAAAAAGAGCGGGATATAAAACAGGAATTATTGGTAAATGGGGGCTATCTGAAGGTGGTGATGATGCAAATTTACCTTTAAATCAAGGCTTTGATTATTTTTATGGTTACAGAAATCATGGAGAAGCTCATCATTATTATCCTGATGTGTTATGGGAAAATAATAAGCCTTTTGAAACAGGTAACATTGTTATGGAGAAGAAAGGGACTTTTTCGCACGATTCATTTGTGAAAAAAGCCAAAGATTTTATTAAAGAAAGTAAAGAACAACCTTTCTTTTTATACTTAGCTTTTACAATTCCACATTACGAACTTACAGTTCCAGAAAATTCGAAAACGCCTTATAAAAAATTAAATTGGGAAGAACGTGAATTAAAGGTGAAACCAAATAAAGGTTATCAGCATGATAAGGATGGACATGCTACTTATGCAGGTATGGTTTCTCGTATGGACGGTGATATTGGTGATTTACTGAAGTTGTTAGAAGCCTTAGATATAGATGAAAATACAATTGTAGTATTTACAAGTGATAATGGTCACGAGTTCGATAAAAATTTCTTTAATAGTAATGGAGATTTTAAAGGTAAAAAACGTGATTTGTACGAAGGCGGAATTAGAATTCCATTTATGGTGCGTTGGCCAGGAACAATTCAGCCAAATTCAAAAACAACACATATTTCCGCTTTTTGGGATTTTTTACCAACTGTTTGTGACATTGCTGGTATAAAACCAAGTGATGCTACCATAGATGGTATTTCATATTTACCAACTTTATTAGGAGAAAAACAAAAGAAACACGATTATTTATATTGGGAATTTAACGAGGGAAAAGGTCCTATTCAAGCAATAAGAAAAGGAGATTGGAAAGCTGTTAAATATCTTGAGAAATCCATAGAGCTTTATAATTTGTCTAATGATGTTGGTGAAGAACATAATGTTGCAAAAATGAATCCTGAAATTGCAGAAGATATGGCTAATTTAATGAAGGAAGCTAGAACGGAAAATGATAACTTTCCATTAGAGTATCACAAAAGAGTATTAGAAAAAATGAATAAACAAAAACAAGTTAAAAACTAATTGTATTTGTTGTAATCCAAATATTTGAACAAATTATGGTTTGTTTTAAAATGTTTTAGGTTTTATAAATTTATATTGAATTTCTTATGAAAAACTTATTTATTATAGTATTGCTGATTGTCTTTTCTTTTTCTTGCACTACTAAAAAACAAGATGAAACTACCCAAAAACCTAATATTATTTATATAAATGTAGATGATTTAGGTTGGATGGATACAGAAACTTATGGTAGTTCATTTTACGAAACTCCAAACATTTCTAAACTAGCTGAAATGGGTATGATGTTTACCAATGGTTATGCTTCTGCCTCAAATTGTGCTCCAAGTAGAGCTTGTTTAATAAGTGGGCAAAATACACCACGACACGGAATTTATACTGTTAGTAATTCAGATAGAGGAAATAAAAAAACACGTAAATTAATACCAATAAAAAATACTGAAATATTGAATGATAGTGTGTTTACAATGGCAGAAATGTTTAAAAAAGCAGGCTATATTACAGGAACTTTTGGTAAATGGCATTTAGGAGAAGACCCTACAACACAGGGGTTTGATGTAAATGTAGGTGGTGCTCTTAATGGAAACCCTGGATCTGATGGTTATTTTAGTCCATATAATATTAAAAATATTGAAGATAATACACCAAATGAAAATTTAACGGATAGACTTACTTCAGAAGCTATTAAGTTTATCGAAAATAATAAGGAAAAACCATTTTTTGTATACCTTCCTTTTTATGCAGTTCATACGCCTTTATCTACAACTTCATTATTAGAAAAAAAATATACAGATAAAGGAGGTAATAAACTTCAAAATAAAGCTGTTTATGCTGGAATGATAGAAACAGTAGATAAAAATATAGGTATTTTATTAAATACTCTAGAGAAGCTAGATTTAAAAAACACACTTATAGTATTTACCTCAGATAATGGAGGAATTAGAGCTGTTTCTTCTCAAGATCCATTAAGAGCAGGAAAAGGTTCTTATTATGAAGGAGGTATTAGAGTGCCATATATTATTAGCTGGAATGGAGTTGTACAACCAAATTCAGTTTCAAACACCCCAATTAGTAATCTTGATTTTTATCCAACTTTTATGGATGTTGTTGGTGTTGAATTACCAAATAAAATTTTAGACGGTACATCAATTTTACCAGTTTTAAAAGGAGAATCAATTGAGGAAAGAGCATTGTATTACCACTTTCCAATTTATTTGCAGTCTTATAATAAGGAAAAAGATGACGCTCGTGATCCACTTTTTAGAACCCGTCCTGGATCAGTAATTATTGAAGGTAATTGGAAGTTGCATCAATATTTTGAAGATGATGCTTTAGAATTATACAACTTATCTACAGATATTGGAGAACGTACAAACCTTATTAACACAAACCCAGAAAAAGCGAGAGAACTTTTAGAAAAATTAGATAATTGGAGAAACAATACTAATGCTCCAATACCTACAGAATTAAATTTAGATTACGATCCTAATTTTGTTCAAAAAAAGAAAAAAAGTGATTTATAAATTACGGTGAATATGTAATTGTAGAATGCTAGTACTTGAAAAATCAACCAAAAATATGACTAAGTTATTTAAAGAGATACCGTTAATAAGTATTGTGGTGTTAATAATTTTAGTTTCGTGTAATAATTCACAAGAAGTAATTACTACAGAAATGTTGTTAAAAGAAATGGTTGATAGAGCTGAGCAGTCACGTTATCCAAAAGTAGATTTTAGGTTAAAGCAAGCGAGTAGCTATAATAGAGCGTCAGTAGATAGTTTAGATACCGATGGTTGGTTTATAAATCACGATTTTAATAGTAATGATAAAGACCATAATTTTGTTCGTATAGAAGAAAATAATCAGCAAAAAGAGTGGGTATTAATGAATCATAAAGGTCCTGGCGTAATTGTTAGAACTTGGATGCCTTTTTTAAATCCTAATAAAACAGATACTGATATTCAAATTAAAATATATTTAGATGGAAGTAAAGACCCGGTTTTAGAAGGCAATATGTTGCAATTGTTAAATGGAGAAGGTTTATTTCCGTATCCGTTTGCACACAAATCGTTACGCTCTGCAGTTTCATTTTTTCCAATAGCATATGCTAAAAGTTGTAAAATAACTACAACTGGTCGTCCATTCTTTTATCAGTTTACTTATCGAGAATATCCTGAAGAAACAAACATCAAAACGTTTTCATTAGAAGATTTTAATAACAATAAAAATCTAGCAGCACAAGTAGGTGATAAATTGTTAAATCCAGTAAATTTTATAGATGGTCAATCGGTTAATTTAAATCTAAAAATACCTGTATTTGGAGAAAAAACAATAGAATTACCAAAAGGATCAGCAGCAGTTAAAATGTTTGCGCTTAAATTAAACGATTATACTAAAGATGATCTAATGAGATCTACCATTGTTAAAATGAGTTTTGATGGGAAAGAAAAAGTATGGTGTCCTATTGGAGATTTTTTTGGCACAGGTGTAGGCTTAAATCCTTATCAAGGTTGGCATAATATGGTTTCTGAAGATGGAACAATGACTACCAAATGGGTAATGCCTTATCAAAAAACGGCAAGTATAACTATAGAAAATTTAAGTGAAGTTGCAATTGATATTCAATTAAATACAATAGTAGGAGATTATAAATGGGATGAACGAAGCATGTATTTTAACGCAGCATGGCGTGGTCAATATCCTATAGCTACAAGGCCATATTCAGATTGGAATTATATATCCCTTAAAGGTCGTGGAGTTTATATTGGAGATGCATTAACAGTAATGAATCCTGTTGAAAAATGGTGGGGAGAAGGAGATGAAAAAATTTGGGTAGATGGAGAAGATTTTCCATCCATTTTTGGAACCGGTACAGAAGATTATTATGGGTATTCTTGGGGAGGTAGAAGTACTGATTTTTATGAACATCCTTTTCATGCACAACCACAAAGTAACGTTTATAATAAATTAAATAGAAAAGTTACTGATGAGCGAAATACAAAAGGTTTTAGCACAGAAGTTAGAACTAGAGCTCTAGATGTAATGCCTTTTTCTTCTTCGTTTCATTTTGATATGGAAGTTTGGAGCTGGACAGATTGTGAAATGGGATATGGTGTTGGACTTATGTGGTATGGTTTTGAGGATGTAACTTCAAATAGAACACCAAATGCAATTGAAGCGTTGAATGTGCCAAAATTAGAAAGTATAGATTAATTATTTTTTAAATTTAAAAGTGCATTAAATTAAGAATACGCTCGCCTTAAAATATATAGATTAAAACAACTTATTAAAGTAATCAAATGAAAACAAAACTAAAATACATTATTATCGGTTTAATTTTTCAATTTTCTTTTGGTCAACAAAAAGATAGTTTAAAAGTTATAATTACTCCTGAAGTTGAATATCAAACTATTCATAATTTTGGTGCTTCAGATGCCTGGACAACCCAGTTTGTAGGTAATTGGCCTTTAGAAAAAAAGGATGCAATTGCCGACTTATTATTCGGTTTAGAGTACGACTCAACAGGGTCTCCAAAGGGAATTGGCTTGTCGGCTTGGCGGTTTAATATTGGGGCAGGAAGTGCAGAACAAGGTGCATTAAGCGGTATTAAAGATTCTTGGAGAAGAGCAGAAGGTTTTTTACAAGACGACCTTAGTTATAATTGGAAAAGCCAAAGTGGTCAACAATGGTTTTTGTTAGCTGCAAAGCAACGAGGTGTAAAAGATTTTGTTGGATTTGTAAATAGCCCTCCAGTACAATTAACTAAAAATAATAAAGCGTACCCATCTAATGCAAATTCATCAAACCTTGCGGAAGAGAATTATAATTCTTATGCTGTTTTTTTGGCTGAAGTTGTAAAGAACTTTAAGCGTAATTTAAATATTGAATTAACTTATATAAGTCCTTTTAACGAGCCGCAATGGGAGTGGATAAAAGGAAGTCAAGAGGGTTCTCCTTGGAATAACAATGAACTAGCATTAGCAACAAAGGCTATTGATAAAGTTTTTAATGAGGAAAATTTAAAAACAAAATTAGAAATCTCAGAAGCAGGTTCTATTGGTTATTTAACTTCCGAAAAAACTAAGTTTAATAATAGAAGTAATCAAGTAGAAGAGTTTTTTAATACCGAAAGCAGTAATTATATAGGAGACTTAAATTCGGTAGTATCAAAATTTGCAGGACATAGTTACTTTACTACTTGGAAAATTTCAAAACTGAAAAAAGAACGTGAAAAAATTGCTCAAAAGTTAGGAGAATATCCAAACCTAGAATATTGGATGACTGAATACTGTGTTTTGGAAAATAATGAAGAAATTAAAGGAAAAGGTAAAGATTTAGGGATGAATACGGCATTGTATGTTTCAAGGGTCATTCATTCAGATTTAACAATATCAAACGCAAGTGCTTGGCATTGGTGGATTGCTTTAAGTGCTTATAATTATAAAGATGGTTTAATTTATGTTGATAAAGCAACTGATGATGGAGAGTTTGTAGACTCTAAATTATTGTGGGCATTGGGTAATTATGCGCGATTTATTAGACCTGAGGCTAAAAGAATTAAAGTAGACTATAAAGATATAAACTCTATAGAAAATTTAAAAAATGGTTTATTAGTTTCAGCATATAAAAATAGTGATAATAGTATTGTTGTTGTAGTTGTTAATCAACAAAAAAATGCTGTACATTTAGATATGTTAATTGATGGTACTTCAGCATTTAAAGCAAAAAAAATGTACACAACAAATAAATCTTTAAACTTAAAAAATGTTGAAATAAAGAATAATAAGCCACTTATAATTTTAGGAGCATCTATAAATACTATAATTTATGAAGAATAGTTTTTTATAATAAAAAATAATACATATTTCAATTTTAATTGAATCTTCTATTGTTAATTATTTCATATTACTTTTAAATAGTAATATTTAATTTTAAAAATAGAAGGTTTTTTTTGTATAAGTTTTGGGAATGCACTAATTATTTATATCGGTTTTTATCTCTATCGGTTTAAAACCTTTTTCTAAGCTTTTTATTGAATGTTAAATCTAATATTAAATAGCATATTTAATTTTTATTTTTTTTTGAGTATCTGATTATAGGTGTTAGTTTGTTTTAATAGGAGTTAAATTGTTGCAAGCGGTTAAATACCTGTTATTTATTGCTATTTGCAACAAATTTACCCCAAAAAAGAGAACCTTGCTTTTTATTTATCTTATAGATTTGTTGTAATCATTTGTTATAATGATGAAACCAAACTATAAATTAATTATTAATTAGTATGAAATTAAAACTAAGTATTTTATTACTGTTGTGTTGTGGTTTTATGTCTTTAAAGGCTCAAACAACTATTACAGGAACAGTTACAGACGACTTAAATCAAACTTTGCCAGGTGTTAATATTTTGGTAAAAGGAACAAACCGAGGGGTAACTTCCGATTTTGATGGAAACTACTCAATTGAAGTTTCTAAAGGTGAAATTTTACAATTTTCATATATTGGGTTTGTGGCCCAAGATATTTTAATTGGAGATCAAGAAGTATTAAATGTTATTTTAAAAGGAGATTCACAACAACTAAGTGAAGTAGTTGTTATTGGGTATGGAACCACATCTAAAAAAGATTTGGTTTCTTCAGTTTCTTCAGTAAAATCTGACGTTTTGGAAAATCAACCAGTTGCAAGGCTAGATCAAGCTTTACAAGGTAGAGCAACAGGGGTTTCAGTTACATCTAATAGTGGAGACCCAGGATCGGGTTCAACAATTAGAATTAGAGGTGCTAGTTCTATAAACGGTAACAACAGCCCTTTGTATGTTGTTGATGGATTTATTGTTGGAACAGGATTTAACTTAAACACTTTAAACGTTAACGATATTAAATCTGTTGAGGTTCTAAAAGATGCAACAGCATTATCAATTTATGGTACAAGAGGTGCTTCAGGGGTAATTTTAGTTACAACTAAAAACGGTACAGAAGTTTCAAAAGGAAAACCAAAAATTAGCTTAAATCATTATTACAGTGTTCAAGAAGTTGCCAATGAAATTGATATTGTAAATGGAGAAGATTACGTAAACTATATTAATGAAGCTGGTCAGTTTAATCCAAACTTAAACAATGGTTTTGGAGGAACAGACCCGAACTTACCTTTATTGTATGAAGACCCAGGAGCAGTTGAAACAACTGATTGGCTTGATCTTGTTACTCAAACTGGTCATGTAATGAATACAGATTTATCTATAATGGGGAATTCAGAAAACTCAAATTATTATATTTCTATGAATCATTTTGATCAAGATGGAATTTTAAGAGGTTCTGGTTTAGAAAGAATAACATTTAGAACTAACTTAGATGTTAGACTTTCAGATAAGTTTAAAATGGGGGTTCGTTTAAATGCAACACATTATAAAAAAGAGAATAATAAAGTAAATTATTCAAATATTGTTCAGTCAGTTTTACCAATTAAAACGGTATATGATGATGAAGGTAATTACACGGGTACAAATCCAATTAAAGGAACAACTGAACGAAATCCAGAAGCAGATATTAATTTAAGAGTAGACCATGATATTATTACTAAACTTATCACTAATGCATATTTTGAATATGAATTATTTGAGAATTTTAAATTAAAATCTACTATTGGAGCTGAGATAACACATACAAAATATAACGATTATCTTCCTGGAGCTTTACCAGAAAGAATACTTAATAATAGTGGTACAGGTTACGGTAAAGTTGCAACAAACTTTTCTAAAAGTATTTTGAATGAAAATACATTTACTTATGATGTAAATACAGACGAAGATCATTCTCTTAAATTATTAGGAGGGTTTACTTGGCAAAAAGATAATAATGAAAGTACTGTTTCTGAAGCCGATGGTTTTCCAAATGATGCGGTATCATTTAACAACCTTGCTTTTGGAGATGCAGACTTGTACTATGCAAGTTCTGGATATAGTCAAAGAACGTTAGCTTCATTTTTAAGTAGGGTAGATTATGGTTATAAAAGTAAATACCTTTTAACTGTAGTTGGTAGATACGATGGTTCATCTGTTTTTGAAACAGGTAAAAAATATGCCTTTTTCCCTTCTGTAGGTGTTGCTTGGAATACCAGTGATGAAAGTTTTATGGAAGATATAGATGTTATCAATAAATTAAAAGTTAGAGGTAGTTATGGTATTGTTGGAGAACAAGGTGTAAGTCCTTATAATTCTATAGCAACATATAGTAATGGTATAAATGTTTTTAATGATAATGTTGTAAATGCAGTTTTATTAGGTTCAGTACCAAGTGATGGGTTAAAGTGGGAAACTACTAAACAATTAGACCTTGGTTTTGAAGTAAGTCTACTAGATAATAGAATTATGTTTGAAGTAGATTACTATAAAAAAACTACAGAAGATTTATTATTAGCTAAAGCTTTATCTGCACAAGCAGGAGGAGGTACTCAGCTACAAAATGTAGGATCAATTGAAAATAAAGGTTTTGAATTTTCATTAAACACAGTTAATGTTGAGAAAAAAGATTTTTCTTGGAATTCTACATTGTCAATTTCTACAAACAAAAGTGAAGTTTTAGAATTAGATGGTAGAGAATACATAGATTTACAATCTACAGGTAACCAAGGAGGTACTTCTGCAAGACTTATTGTTGGAGAGTCTATGCCTGTATTTATTGGACTTAATTATTTAGGAACTTATAAAACTGAAGAAGAAATTATTGCTGATGGTAGAGAAGGGATGTCTTTTATTGGTGGTCCAAGATTTGAAAATTTAGACGATAATCCAACTTGGAATGATGAAGATGCAACAATAATTGGAAGTCCAGAACCAGATTTTTATGGTGGTTTTAGAAATACATTTACATATAAAAATCTTTCTTTAGATGTATTTTTTCAAGGTCAATACGGAAGTGATATCTTTAATATTAGAACACAAACTTCATTTTATGGAAGAAATGAAGAAAACTTAGATTCTAGAGTATTAGACCGTTGGATTGAAGGAGAAAATGAAACTTCAGATATTCCTAGAGCAGGGGTTTCATCAAGTTTATTTAATCCAAATAGTTCTGTTAATATTGAAGATGGTTCATTTTTAAGATTAAAAACAGCAACTTTAAATTACAACCTTCCATTAGAACAATTAGGATGGAATAATACCTTTAGTACATTTAATGTTTATGTTACTGGTACTAACTTATTTTTACTTTCTAAGTTTAAATTAGGAGATCCAGAAACTAGTAATTTTAGTTCAGATAGTGGTTTTAGTTCTGTGTCTCAAGGTTTTGCAGCAGGTACATACCCATATGCTAAATCTATTACATTAGGGTTAAAAATGGAATTTTAAAAAAAAATAACAAAATGAAAAATATATTAAAAAATAAAATAGTCCTAGTATTATTAGGTTTATTTGCTATAATTTCATGTGACGAATATCTAGAAGAAGATTTAAGGGATGCAATTACTCCTGAAAACTTTTACAATAATGATAAAGAAGCTGAATTAGCTGTAAACGGGGTTTATAATTTATACCATAATAATAATTTATACAGACAAAGAGGTTTAGACGATTATTATACACATGGAGCAGACGTAGTTGGTCCTAGTAGAAATGTAAATGGAACTATCCATAATTATTTAATTGCTGAAGGTGTAGGTGACGGAAATGGAGTATGGTCTCAATTATATGAAGTAGTAAATGCTACAACAGAATTTTTAGCAAATATAGATGGTAATGAAAAACTTACTGAAGCTAATAGAAACCAAGCAGTTGGTGAGTTGTTATTTTTAAGAGCTTTAGCTTTTTATCATTTAACAAATTTATGGGGAGATGTTCCTTATTTTAGAGAAATGTTAAATCCAATTGAAGCAGCAGAATTAGGTAGATATGATAAGGACTTAATAAGAACAGATATGAAAGATGATTTAACAAGAGCTATATCTTTGTTACCATCATCATACAGTAGTTCAGATTTAGGTAGAGCAACAAAATGGGCAGCTTATGCTTTAAAAGCAAAGTTCCATTTATTTGACAAAGAATGGGGATTAGCTAAAAGTGCTTGTGATGAAATTATTAATAATTCACCACATACTTTATTAGATAATTATGCAGATGTTTTTGATCAAAAAGATCCAACAAATTCAATAAATAACGAACATATTTTTATTATTGACTTTAAAGCAGATGAGCTTAATACTACAAGAACTGATGATTATAATCCTCGAATTAGTGATGAACCTTCAAATAGAAACGATTATGCTTTTGATGATTTAGGAAATCCAGTTCTAAAATCTAACGGTACTCAAATGAAAAGATGGGAGTATTTTCAAAGCTTAATGTTAGAACAAGAAGAAGATATGACTGGTTATGGATGGTCTGTAGCATTACCTGAAATTGCAGATAAAGACAATTGGCAAGAAGGCGATTTACGTTATGACGCATCAATTGTTTCTGAATATTTAGGTTTTCAACTTTCATTCCCATATTACAGAAAAAACTGGAATTTAGACCAAGTAAATTCTGTGAGATACAATCACCACGAAAATTATATTGTTTTCCGTTTAGCTGATATTTATTTAATGGCTGCTGAAGCAGAAAATGAATTAAATGGACCTGCAAATGCGTATGCATATGTAAATAAAGTTAGAGAAAGAGCTTTTGACCCAGATCAACCTTGGAGCGGAATGTCTCAATCCGAGTTTAGAGAAGCTATGTATTCTGAAAGAAAATTTGAACTTGCTGCAGAAGGACATAGAAAAATGGATTTAATTAGATGGGGAATATTATTAGAAACTGTTAAAAGTACAGAACATAGAAGTTGGAACAATCCAGCTGCTAATATTCAACCTTACCATGTGTTACTTCCAGTACCACAAGCTCAAATTTTATTAAATGCAAATTTATTAGATTCTGATCCTACAAATAACGGTTACCGTTAAAATAAAATAACCAAAAGCTAGAGTGTAAATATTAATATTTACACTCTAGCTATTTTAAAATTTACCAATTATGAAAAGTTTACTTCCTTTTATTGCTTATGTGTGTCTTTTATCGAGCATAATTTCTTGCTCAAACCAAAAAGAAAAGAACAGTTTAGACATAGCACAAGAGTCTTCTAAAAAACCCAATATTATTTATATTCTTGCCGATGATTTAGGATATGGCGATTTAAGTGTTTACGGACAGGAAAAATTGAGTACGCCAAATATTGATGCATTAGCTTCAGAAGGATTGTTATTTACTCAACATTATGCAGGTAATACGGTATGTGCACCGTCAAGATCTGCTCTATTAACAGGAATGCATACAGGACATACTCCTGTAAGAGGTAATAAAGAAATTCAACCAGAAGGACAATATCCAATACCAGATGATACCTATACTATGGCAGAAGCCTTAAAAAAAGGTGGTTATGTAACTGGAGCCTTTGGAAAATGGGGCTTGGGATATCCAGGTTCAGAAGGAGATCCAGTATATCAAGGATTTGATACATTTTACGGATACAATTGTCAACGTTTAGGACATAATTATTATCCTTTTCACTTATGGTCTAATAGAGATTCTATAGTTTTAAGTGGTAATAGTGGCCTTAAAAAAGAACAGTACGCACCAAATTTAATTCAAGATCAGGCACTTGCTTTTTTAGAAAAAAATAAAGATACTACATTTTTTATGTATGTGCCTACAATAATACCTCATGCAGAATTGGTTGCGCCAGATTCAATTATGAACAAATACAAAGGGAAATACCTTCCTGAAAAAAAATACGAAGGCGTAGATGGAGGTCCAGAATATAGATTAGGTTTTTACGAATCACAAGACGAACCACATGCGGCTTTTGCAGCAATGATAGAGATTATGGACACCCAAGTAGGTGAAATAATGAAAAAAGTTAAAGAACTGGGAATTGAAGATAATACAATTTTAGTATTTGCGTCTGATAACGGACCTCATTCAGAAGGTGGTGCCGACCCAGAATATTTTAAAAGTAGTGGTCCATTTAAAGGAACAAAAAGAGATTTGTACGAAGGTGGTATTCGAGTACCAATGATAATTAAATGGCCAGGGAAAATAAAAGAAGGTACAAAAACAGATTTAGTTTCTGCTTTTTGGGATGTGTTTCCAACATTCTCAGAAATTGCTGAGATACCAGTTCCAGAAAACTTGGATGGAATCTCATTTTTACCAACGTTATTAAATAAACCAGAATTACAAAAACAACATGAATATTTATATTGGGAATTTCACGAAAGAGGTGGAAGACAAGCTGTTAGAAAAGGAGATTGGAAAGCCGTTAAATATAATGTTTTAAAAGAACCAAATGCTCCTATAGAATTGTATGATTTATCGAAAGATGAAGGAGAAACAACTAATGTAGCAAGTCAATACCCAGAAATAGTAAAAGAAATGGAGCTTATTTTAAAAGAAGCAAGAACACCGTCAGATGTTTTTACATTTAGTCAAAGTACTTTTGTAGCTGATTAAAAAATTGCTTGTATTAATTATTATATCAACGTTTTACAAACTACTTTTATAAATTTGAGTTATTAATTGTGAGTGACAAAAGCAGGGGTGCTAAGTCTTTAAGTAATTACGTTGATATAAAACTCCAATTAGAACCAATAATTGGTAAATACTAATTAAGTGTTACCAAACCATTAAAATTAACATATAGCATAAAAGCTATAAAAAAGAAAAATATAATGTAAGTAATGTGTTTTTTGAGATTAAAACTTCATTACTACTAATTAAATACTACTATGTCATATATTAATAAATCCTATTTAAAACAACAAACTTATTTAATCTTGTCTTTTATAGTTAGTTTATTGTTTATAAGTTGCCAAAATGAAACAACTGAAATAAGTAACAATTCTCGTGTAAATTTTGATTCCAATTGGAAATTTATTCAAGAAGATATTACAGGTGCTGAATTAATTGAATACAACGATGCTTCTTGGAGAACATTAAATTTACCTCACGATTGGAGTATAGAAGGTGAATATGATGAAAACAACCCAATGGCCGGACAAAGTGGTTACTTACCTGCTGGATTTGGATGGTATAGAAAAACCATTACTGTTCCAGAAACTTGGAAAGGGCAACATGTAGAAATAGCTTTTGATGGGGTATTTATGAATAGTACTGTATGGGCAAATGGTAAAAAATTAGGAACTAGACCTTATGGTTGGATTTCATTTGCATATGACATATCAGAAATTGCACAAACTTCAAAAAAAATAACTTTTGCTGTACGTGTAGATAATAGTAAACAACCTTCGGCACGTTGGTATACTGGAAGTGGAATTTATGCTCATACTTGGATAGATGTAAAAAATAAAAACCATATTACAAGAGATGGAATTTTTGTAAGAACAGAAAAGAATAACATTTTTGTAGATACTGATTTAACAACTATAGACGATCAAGCTAAAACAGGAACACTTATTACTTCCGTTGTAGATAAAAGTGGTAAAGTAGTTGCTACTAAAGAAGATAGTTTAATGGAGAGTGAAGATTTAATAATTAAAACAAACTTAATTTTAAACAACCCAAAACTTTGGTCAACAAAAACACCGTATTTATATACCTTAAAAAGTGAATTAAAAGTAAATGAAGAAGTAGTAGATGTTGTTGAAACTAAATTTGGGGTTAGAGATATTGAATGGATTGCAGAAACAGGAATGTGGATAAATGGAGAAAATGTTAAATTACAAGGGGTATGTAACCACCAAGATGCAGGGGCTTTTGGAGCAGCTGTGCCTGATAAAATTCTTCGTTTTAGAATTCAACAATTAAAAGATATGGGAGTCAATGCAATTAGAACGGCTCACAACCCACAAACACCAATATTTTACGATTTATGCGATGAACTTGGTATGTTAGTAATGGATGAAATTTTTGATGGATGGAAGAAAAAAGCTAAAAACGATTATGGAGCACATTTCTTTGATGAATGGTGGAAGCAAGATTTAACAGATTGGATAAAGAGAGATAGAAATCACCCTTCTATTGTTATTTATAGTGTTGGAAACGAAACAGGAGGACCTATAGCTAAAGATTTAGTTGAAGCTTGTAATAATCTAGATCCTACTAGACCAGTAACTTCAGGTCATTCAGGGTCTAACCATATGAATGTTTTAGGTGTAAATGGAGGTAGTGAGAAGAAAGGATTTATGGAAAACATAGAAAAAAATCAAAAAGGAAAAGTTTTTATAGGTACAGAAAATACACATACTTGGCAAGTAAGAGGATATTACAGAACCAAAACTTGGTTTAGAGATGGTTTCCCTAATAAAAATCAACGTCCTTACGCCATTCCAGATTTAACAGAAAAAGAAGTATTTACTCATGATTGGGTTGATGAAGTTGATAGAAAAAATAGAAAACAAGTTTTTAATTCAAGTTATGACAATGCAACTGTGCGTGTATCATCACGTTTAAATATAGCACAACTTAGAGATATACCAGAATATGCAGGTTCATTCCGTTGGACAGGTTATGATTATATTGGTGAAGCAAGTTATGTGCATGGTGGTTGGCCTTTTAAAGCTTTTATGGGAGGTGCTATAGATTTAGCAAATTTCGAAAAAGATTTGTATTATTTATACCAAAGTCAGTGGACAACAGAACCAATGGTTCATATTTTACCACATTGGACACACCCAAAAGTGGAACTGGGTACAGAAATTCCAGTGTGGGTTTATTCTAATTGCGATGAAGTTGAGCTATTTTTTAACGACACATCTTTAGGGAAAAAGAAACCAGGAAAAGCTTGGGATGAAATGCAGTGTCAATGGTTAGTTAAATGGCAACCAGGCACTTTAAAAGCTGTTGCTTATAAAGACAATAAAGTAGTTTCTGAAAAGGTTATAAAAACCGCAAATGCGCCTTCTAAAATTAAATTATCAATTGATGGTGAACCTTTAAAAGATGCTGCAAATGATTTTGTACAGGTTAGAGTTACAACAACAGATAGTGCAGGCGAGATTTATCCTTATGGAGAAAATAGAACTTATTTTAATGTAATTGGAGCAGGAAAAATTAAAGCTTTAGATAATGGAAGTCCTGTAGATGTTGAACAACATGTAGGTCCTAATCATAGAAAAGCATTTTATGGTTTAACACGTGCTTATATAGAATCTACAAATAACTCTGGAGCCATTAATTTGTTGGCAAGTAGTATTTTAGGAGAGAAAAAACAAATTACTTCTAATAAAGTTAGCATAGATACCAAAGTTCTTAATTTAAGAGGAGCTAAAATAAATCCTGAAATTGAAGTTTTTTATACTACAAATGGAGCTACTCCAACAATTAATTCTGAAAAATATGAAGCGAGTTTTGAAATTGCACCAGAAACAACTGTAAAAGCATTAATTGTTGTAGATGGTGAAGCTTTACAAGTTTTGGAAGAAAAATTTGGAGCAAATGAAGGATTTACTTGGAATGAAAATATAACAAATGTAACAGAAATAGGAGAACAAGCAGAAGAAGCTACAGTAGTTAATGGTAGTGTTTTAGCAAAAGGTTCAAACTTTAGAGGTAAAGGTTATGTAAGTTTAGATAAAGAAGTAGGGTCTTCTGTGGCTTGGTATCAAGAAAATGATGGAGGTGCTGGAGAAATAGATTTATACATTAGATATAGTGCACATATTAAAGGTGCTGCAGGTACATATGTTAAACTTATAGTTAATGATGAGGTTGTAAAAGATAAGCTGTTTTTACCAAGTACAGATAATTGGGGGAAATTTTGGAGTAAAGTAAAAGTCCCTATTCAAATTAATAGAGGAGCAAATACAATAAAATTAGAAACAGTTGAAGATAAAGGTCTCTTTGTTGATGAAATTATTTTTAAATAAACTGTAAATTTGTTTTTAAAATTGTAACCATTACTAAAAAATCAAAAGTTTAACTGATAATTCAACTAATGAAAAATATGAATGTATTTAATAGGTATTGCTTAGTTTTTACAATATTATTTATTAGCTGTAAAGGTTACAGTCAAAAAAACACAGTTGTTCCGGTACAACATAAAGTAACACTTAAAGAAGCACATAAAGGAGATTTAGAAATTGACACTTTATTGCTTGATAGTTACGGACTTTTACCTGAAAATATTAGGCAGTTTTATATGGAATCTCGTGCTGTATTTTCAGAAAATACAGAAGCGAATTTTACAGATGCTAAGATTTTAGAATCTGCAAAAAAGCATAATTTAGCACTAATAGGAGGTCCTATGCTAGGGAATTTACAAAAGGAACAAGTAACTGTTTGGTTGCGAAAACACTCTGAAACACCTATTACTATCAAAGTGTTGAACATAAAAGATAAGAGTGAACATAAATATTTTAAAAATAATATAATACCAGGTGTTGAGCAAAGGATAGTATTGGATGGATTAACTGCTAATTCAGAGTATAAATATCAAATTTATGAAAATGAAATTAAGCTAGCAGAAGGGGAATTTAAAACAGCTCCAACTACTAAAGAAAAAGGCTTGTTTAAAGTAGCTTTTGGATCAGATTTTCATAAAGTAGGATTGCATAATCCAAACTTAGTAACACAAATTCTAAAAAGAAATCCACAAGTAATGTTGTTAATTGGCGATATAGCTGTTGATGATAGGGAAAATAAAATTAACCTGCATAGGTCAGATTATCTTTTACGAGATATGTCTAAACCTTGGAGAGACCTTTCAGCCAATGTTCCTTTATATACTGCTTGGGATGATCACGATTATTTTAATAACGATCTAAGCGGTATTCCAGATAGATTTACTAGTGATGATGTTGAGGCGGTTAGAGAAGTTTGGTATCAGAATTGGAACAATCCAGAGTATAAAGGAGAAGGCATATATTTTAGCACACAAATAGGGCCCGTTGAAGTAATAATGCTAGATACTCGTTCTTGTAGAACTGTAAAAGAAAGAGGACAATACGGTTGTTATTTAGGGATAGAACAACAAAACTGGTTAAAAGAAACTTTAAAAAACTCTAAAGCTCCTTTTAAAATTATTTCAAGTGGTACAATGTGGAGTGACGCTATATCCAATGGAAAAGATTCTTGGGGTACTTGGGATACAGCAGCGCGAGAAGAAATATTTAATTTTATTGAAACAGAAAATATTCCAGGTGTCTTATTTATTAGTGGAGACCGCCATGGAACACGTGCATTTAATATACCTAGACCATCAGGATATGTAATTCATGAATTTGAAGCAGGAACTTTAGGAGGAGTACCTGGACCTGAAGCAATAGCAAAAGATGCAACCAATCAAATTTTTGGATATGGAGGTACAGAAATAATTGCTTTCGGCGAATTTTTATTTAATACAAAAGCAAAAGAACCTCAGGTTACTTTTAGGTTGATTGATGAACACGGTAAAATTGTAGAAAAACACACTTTATTATATAACCAACTTACCCCAAGAAAATAAAAAAGATGAAAATTAAATTACCCATATTTACAGTATTTACACTTTTAATTCTATTAAACTTTAGTTGCAAAAGTGATAAAAATAAGAGTTCAATTACTACTAATGAAAAAGTAAAACCAAACATATTATTCATTCTTGCAGATGATTTTGGATACAAAGATACAAGTGTTATGGGTAGTGAATATTATGAGACTCCTAATATTGATAAAATAGCCAATCAAGGTATGAATTTTACAAATGGCTATGCTAATTGTCAGGTTTGTAGTCCTTCAAGAGCTAGTATTTTAACAGGTAAAAATACTGCACGTCATGGAATAACAGATTGGATAGGTGCAGCAGTAGGAGGAAAATGGAGAAATAAAAAAAGATATAATAAGTTACTTCCGGCGGATTATAATCATCAATTAAATTTGTCTTATACTACTTTACCAGAAGCTTTAAAAACTCAAGGATATAAAACATTTTTTACTGGAAAATGGCATTTAGGTGGAGAGGGATCTTCTCCAGAAGATCACGGATTTGATATTAACAAAGGAGGATGGGAGAGTGGTAGCCCAAAAGGAGGTTACTTTTCACCATGGATAAATCCAACTTTACCAAATACAAAAAAAGGAGAAAATCTATCTATGCGTTTGGCAGATGAAACAATAAATTTTATGAAACAAAATAAGGATACTACCTTTTTTGCTTTTCTTTCATTTTACGCAGTACATGGTCCTATTCAAACTACACAAGAGAAGTGGCAAAAATACCAACAGAAAGCTCAAGAATTAGGTGTTGCAGAACAAGGTTTTAAAATGGGGCACTTTTTACCAATTAAACAGCAACAAGATAACCCAATTTATGCAGGCCTTGTTGAAACAATGGATGATGCAATTGGAAAAGTAATGAATTCTTTAAAAGAAATGGGGCTTGATGATAATACAATTGTAGTATTTACATCAGATAATGGAGGAGTATCTTCAGGAGATTCATTTTCAACATCAAACCTTCCTTTGCGTGGAGGAAAAGGTTATCAATTTGAAGGTGGAATTCGTGAGCCTTATTTTATTAAAGTTCCTGGTTTAGCAAACGGTCAAATAAATACAACGCCAGTTACGGGTTCAGATTTTTACCCTACTTTATTGGAATTAGTTGGAGCAGATCTTTTACCAGAAGAACATCAAGATGGAGTAAGTTTAGTGCCAATTCTAAAAGGAGAAACTATTGCTAAGCGTCCATTAATTTGGCATTATCCACATTATGGAAATCAAGGAGGAGAGCCTTCAAGTATTATAAGAGAAGGAAAATGGAAGTTAATTCATTATTACGAAGATGGACATAAAGAATTGTATGACCTTGAAAATGATATTGAAGAAGCTAATAATATTGCTGAAAACAATCCAGAAACAGTAAAATATTTAGATGAGAAACTGTTTAATTATTTAAATGAAGTAGGAGCAAGATTTCCTGTAAAAGATGATGAATATAACGCTGAATTAGAAAAAAAATATTTGGAATCAGTAATTAAAAATCAGTGGCCAAATCTAGAAAAACAACGACTAAAATTTCTTTCCGATGATTTTAAGCCAAACGATACTTGGTGGGATAGTAAAACTACAGTTGATTAATATTGATTTATTAAAACAATTTAGAATTAATGAAATAATTAAGTAAAAAAACAAGAAGTCTAGGTTATTAAAATAAAGTAGATTTTTTTGCATAAAAAATTATCCCCAATTTTATCTAAATAAGTATAAAATTGGGGGTTTTTTATTTTTTAAGTTACATTTTTATCCCACTATTGAGAAAATTTAATTTTAAAAAAACACTAACTTTATCTCTGTTAAAAAAACTATTTATTAGTTAATAATAAGATATAAAATGAGTGTTAAAATAGATCATCTGTTTTTTATTGGAATGTTATTGTTTTTTAGTTTGAGTTGTAAAAACAATCAAAATGTTACAACAACAAAAATTAGTGAAGAGAAAAAGCCAAATATTATTTTTATAATGGCAGACGATTTAGGTTACGGAGATATAGGTAGCTACGGGCAAACTAAAATTAAAACTCCAAATCTAGATAAAATGGCTTCTGAAGGAATCATTTTTACAAATCATTATTCTGGTTCAACTGTATGTATGCCTTCGCGTGCTAGTTTATTAACTGGATACGATCAAGGACATGCAAGTGTTAGAGGAAATCCTGTTTGGACTCAAAGCGGAAATCCAGTTAACCTTAAACCAAACGAGCCAACTGTAGCAAATGAACTTAAAAAAGCAGGATATAAAACAGCCATTATTGGTAAATGGGGGCTTTCAGAAGGAACTGCTAAAGGAAATATGCCTTCTAACCATGGTTTTGATTATTTTTTAGGTTATAAAACACATGGTGAAGCGCATCATTATTATTGGGATACTATTTACAAAAATAATGAACCTTTTATTTTGAAGGATAATAATTTTAAATTAAAACAAGGAAAATATACGCATGATGTTTTCGTAAACGAAGCATTAAGTTATATTGAAAAAGAAAAAAATAATCCTTTTTTTCTGTATTTAGCTTTAACAATTCCTCATTTAGAATTAACGGTGCCTGAAGATTCTAAAGAACCATATAAAACACTTGGTTGGCCTAAACGTAAAATGAATACTAAAGGACATTACAAAAATGATAAAGAAGGAAATATTACTTATGCAGGTATGGTTTCTCGTATGGATAGAGATATAGGAACACTCTTTGAAAAATTAAAAGAACTTGGAATAGATGAAAATACCATAGTCTTTTTTACCAGTGATAATGGGCCAGAATATGAAAAAAATGATCATTTTTTTAACAGTAATGGAGATTTAAGAGGGGGAAAACGAGATTTATATGAAGGAGGTATTCGTGTTCCATTTATTGCAAATTATCCAGGTAAAATTGCTCCAGGTTCTAAAAGTAATCATATTTCTGCTTTTTGGGATTTTTTACCAACAGTTTGTGATTTAGCAGGTGTAAAACCTTCAAATAAAGATATTAATGGACTTTCTTTAATGCCAGAATTGATGGGGAATACAAAAGCTCAAAAGAAACATGATTATTTGTACTGGGAATTTAATGAAAAACAAGGGCCTATTCAAGCTATTAGAAAAGACGAATGGAAATTGGTATGGAAATTAGAAGGGAAACCAGAATTGTATAATCTTTCAAAAGATATTGGTGAAACTGAAAATTTAGTCTTAAAAGAACCAGAAAAATTAAACGAAATGCTACGTATATTAAAAAATGCTAGAACAGAACATAGCGAGTTTCCATTAGAAACAAGAGCGTTGGCAATTAAAAGAAGAAGTAATAAATAAAAGAATATCAAAATCAATAATTATATAAAAATTAATAAATGAAAAAAATACTTGTAATTTTTTTATTGTGTATGGTATATGTTACCACAAATGCACAGCAAAAAAAAATATGGAATGAGTCTAAAAAAGAAAAAACAGAACGTTTAGCTTGGTGGACAAATGATCGCTTTGGAATGTTTATTCATTGGGGAACATATTCTTTAGCAGGAAGACACGAATGGGTTAAAAAACGCGAAAGAATTTCAGATGAAGATTATCAAAAATACTTTGATAATTTTAATCCAGATTTATACAATCCGCAAGAATGGGCAAAATTAGCAAAAGCAGCAGGTATGAAATATGCTGTTATTACTACAAAACACCATGAAGGTTTTACACTATTCGATTCTAAATATACAGAATATAAAGTTACAAATACAGAATATGGAAAAGATGCTCTTAAAGAATGGGTTGAGGCTTTTAGAGCTGAAGGACTTAAAATAGGGTTTTATTATTCAATTATAGATTGGCATCATCCACATTATACAATTGATAGAGTGCATCCAATGTCACCAAAAACGGATAAAGAATATGATGAATTAAACAAAGATCGTGATATGAGTATTTATCGCGAATATTTGAAAAATCAAGTTACTGAAATTTTAACAAATTATGGTAAAGTAGATATGTTATGGTTAGATTATTCTATACCAGGTAACCACGGAAAAGGAAGGGAAGATTGGGGTTCTGTTGAACTTATGAAATTAATAAGAAAACTTCAACCAGAAATAATAGTTAATGATCGTTTAGATTTAAAAGAATATGCTGGAGGTTGGGATTTTACAACGCCTGAACAATTTAAAGTTGACGAATGGCCTACTTATAATGGAGAAAAAATACCTTGGGAAACCTGTCAAACTTTTAGTGGATCTTGGGGTTATTACAGGGATGAATTAACGTGGAAAGATAACAAGCAATTATTAGTATTATTAATTGAATCTGTTAGTAAAGGAGGTAATGTTTTACTAAATGTAGGTCCAACTGGAAGAGGTGAAATAGATTACCGTGCAGAAAGTGCTTTATTACAAATGGGAGATTGGATGAAATATAATGGCAGATCAATTTATGGGTGTACACAAGCACCTGATGAATTTGAAGTGCCAGATAATTCATTATTAACATACAATCCAAAAACAAAAAGACTTTATATTCATTTATTGGATTATCCATTGCAAAATTTTACGCTTAAAGGTATGAAAGGTAAAATAAAATATGCTCAATTTTTACATGACATGTCTGAAATTCAGATTGCAAAGCCTCACGGAGCTTGGGGAAAAGAAGAGTTAGCAGCACAAGATATAAACCTTAGACTTCCAGTAGTTAAGCCTAATGTTGAAATTCCTGTTATTGAAATAATATTAAATGAATAAAATTAAACGATAAATATTCGTGTTTTTTCTGAAGTTTCTATAAATAAATTTAATAAAATGAGAACAATTGCTCACCAACTAATTATTATATGTTTTATTTCTTTTCTTTTTAACAGCTGTTCGTCGCAAAAGGAAGGAAATATAAAAGAACATAACAATCCTAATATTATCTACATTTTAGCCGATGATTTAGGTTATGGTGATATACAAAGTTTTAATCCTGAAGGAAAAATTCCAACTCCAAATATTGATAAAATGGCTGCTAACGGAGTTATGTTTACCGATGCGCATACATCATCCTCTGTTTGTACACCAACTAGATATGGAATTTTAACAGGACGTTATAATTGGCGTAGTAGTTTAAAAAGTGGGGTACTTGGTGGGTATTCAAAATCGTTAATTACACCAAATAGAACCACAGTTGCAGATTTATTAAAAACACAAGGTTATACTACTGCGTTTATTGGTAAATGGCACTTGGGTTGGGACTGGCAATTTAATACAGAAACTGAAGTAAAACAAATAAACAGCTTGCATACAATACAAGATGTAAATTATAAGGCGCCAATTAAAAATGGACCATCTACACATGGGTTCGATTATTCATTTGGCTTTTGTGGTTCTTTAGATATGCCTCCGTATGTTTATGTAGAAAATGATTATGCAACCATGGAACCAACAAAAACAACTATTAATAAAGATTCAAAGGGTTTTTGGAGGCAAGGACCTACTTCAAATGATTTTGTTCATGAAACTGTTTTACAAGATTTAACTAACAAAGCTATTAATTATATTGAAGAGAAATCTAAAGCAGATAAACCTTTCTTTTTATATTTTCCATTACCCGCTCCACACACACCTATTTTACCTTCAGAAGAATTTTTAGGAAAAAGTAAAACCAATGCGTATGGTGATTTTGTAATGCAAGTAGATGATGTTGTGCGTCAAATTAGAGAAACACTTAAAAAACAAGGTGTTTCAGAAAACACATTATTAGTATTTACTAGTGATAATGGATGTTCTCCTAGAGCTGATTTTAAGGAACTTGAAAAAGTAGCACACGATCCTAGTTATGTTTTTAGAGGTATGAAAGCGGATATTTATGAAGGAGGACATCATGTTCCTTTTGTAGTTGAATGGCCAAATAAGGCATTAAAAAATTCTAGTTCAAATCAAATTATTTGCACTACGGACTTTTTTGCAACTTGTGCCGATATTACAGGGTATCAAATTAAAGATTCTGAAGCTGAAGATAGTTATAGTATGTTATCTTTAATAACTAACAATAATACTAAAGATACAAGAGAATATACGGTACACCATTCTATTAATGGTTCTTTTGCAATTAGGCAGGGAGATTGGAAATTGTGTGTCTCTAAGGGTTCTGCAGGTTGGAGTTATCCTAAACCTCAAGAAATAAAAAATAAAAATTTAGATTTACCTGAAATGCAATTATTTAATTTGAAAGATGATATTGGTGAAACTAAAAATCTAATGGCCGAATATCCAAAAAAGGCAGCTGAACTAAAAGAAGCATTAAAGAAAATTATTTTAGAAGGTAGAAGTACCAAAGGAACTATCCAAACAAATGAAGAAATGGATAATTGGAAGCAAATAGAGCCAATAATTAATTAAATTATGAAAAACGTATTTTTTTTTATTTTTTTAATTGCATTTATTGTTAGTAGTTGCAAAGCTCAAAATCCAATTTTAAAGAAAACAGACCCTGGATTTATTTATGCTGCAGATCCTGCTGCTGAGGTTTTTAATGGGAAGGTGTATGTTTATTCATCTAGAGATGTTCCAGATGCAGTAAACTTTAGCACTATGCAAGACTATGTTGTTTTAGAATCTTCAGATTTAAAAACTTGGATAAATCACGGAGTGGTTTTAAAACCAAGAGAATATACTTGGGCTCATGGGCAAATGAATGCTCCAGATGTGGCTTATAAAAACGGTTGGTATTATTTCTATTTCCCTTATAATAAAACACATATTGGTGTAGCAAAAAGTAGAACTCCAATTGGTCCTTGGCAAGAAGCAGTTTCAGATAAGATTACAACTATTTTCGATCCTACAGTTTTTGTAGATGATGATGGTCAAGCTTATATTTATGGAAATGACCATAAAGTAAATATTGGCGAACCAGGAGCACATATTATGGGTGCAAAGTTAAAAGATAATATGATAGAACTTGATGGTCCTTGGGTTCGATTGAGTGAAGAAATTGTAAGCGAAGCAGTGCATATATTTAAAAGAAATGGTATTTATTATTTTAATGCAAGAGTAGGACCTGTTACTAAATATTGGATGGCAGACATGCCTTTACCACAATACGCAACCTTAAAGGGAACATTAGCACCTGATGCTTCTAATGCACCTAATCATGCATCTGCTATAGAATTTAATAACGAATGGTATTTCTTTTACCATAGAGGAGATGTTAATGATGGTTCATTTCATCGTAGATCCGCTTGTTTTGAAAAAATGACATTTCGAGAAGATGGAACAATAGTCCCAATTGAGTATACATTAGAAAATGACAAAATTGAGAAATAAACTATATTAATTTATTTGACAAAATACTAGAGACTCTTAAATTATAATCAAAAAAAACTATCATTAATGAAAATAAAAAAATTGTATAATATCTGTTTAGTTATATTATGTTGTATGTTTTTCAATAGTACTTCTTATGCACAAGAAATAAAAAAGCCTTACGATGGTAGTTGGGAATCACTTCAAAAAATGCAAGTTCCAGCTTGGTTTGATGATGGAAAAATAGGAATTTTTATCCACTGGGGGCCATATTCTGTAATTGGTCATAGAAAAGGAAATAGAGGTTATGCAGAACACGGACCTAAGATTTTGTATGAAGATCCAGCATATTATTATCCATATATGAAAGAACGTTGGGGAGCAAATCCACCAGACTTTGGATATAAAGATATAATCCCAGAATTTAAAGCAGAAAATTGGAATCCAGAAGAATGGGCAGAATTATTTGCCGAAGTAGGTGCAAAATATGTTGTTTTAACAGCTGAACATCACGATGGTTGGGCAAATTGGGATTCAGAATTAACACCATGGAACTCAGTTGATATGGGGCCAAAAAGAGACATTGTTGGAGATTTAGGGAAAGCGGTACGTAAAAAAGGTTTAAAATATGCACCTTCTTACCACAGAGAAAGACATACTGGTTTTTTTGCAACACAAAAATATGTGGTTAATGGAGAGCCAAGACCAGATATTGTTGAAGAAATAAAACGTGTACCCAAAGCAGCATCACTTTATGGACCATTTACGTATAGTAAAGAATTTGTTGATGATTATGTAGCGCGTTGGAAAGAAATTCAAGATAAATACCAACCAGATTTTTTATGGATAGACGATATTCCAATCTTTACGCGTGATGGAAATAATGCGGCAAAAGCAATATTTAAACCAGAAATTCAATATTATTATGATCAATTAAGGTTAATGATAACCGATTTTATGAATAATGGAGCTGCAAAAGGACAAGAAGTTTATTTAAATAATAAAGGAGGAAATAGAAACTGGCCAGATGGAGTTGGAGCTTTAGAAAAAGATAATTTAAGATTAAAAGTAATAGGACCAAAATGGCAAAGCTGTACAACATTTGGTACTTCATTTGGTTATTTAGCAGAGGAAGAAGATTCTAATTATCCATTTAAAAAGAAATCTGTATCAGATGTTATTCATGAAATGGTAGAAATTATTAGTCGTAATGGAAATTTCTTAATTAATATAGGACCTAAAGGAGATGGAACCATTCCAGAATGGCAAGTAGAGCGCTTAAAGGCTATGGGGAAATGGTTAAAAATTAATGGAGAAGCTATTTATGGTTCTAGATATTGGAAAATAACGCATCAAGACAATGAAAACTTATCTTTTACAACAAATGGAAAAAATTTATATGCTATTAAAACAACTAAACCATTAAACTCATTTATAATTGAAGGTACTAAAGGTTGGAAAAAAAGAACTGTAAAATCGGTTAGTTTAATAGGATCTGAAAGTAAAGTTAAATGGAAAATGACTTCAGAAGGACTTTCAATTACACCTCCAAAAGACTTAGGAGAAAGTATGTATGCATGGTCGTTTAAAATTGTAACAAAAAAGGAACAATATCATCCTAATGTAATTCAAAAAGATGCTTCAAAAGCATTAAAAGGAACAAAAAAAGTAGATATAGACGGGTTTGACAGAGATTAAAAGAAGAATTAAAGTTTGTTTAAACAAAGCCTTCTGAAGAAATTTAATATGTTGTTTTTATTGGTAATAACAACTAACAACCGTTTTTTTAGAAATCCTAATGTTAATAGAATGAAAGTGAAAGAATTATTTGATGTGTGTTTAATGATACTTTGTGTCGTTTCTATAAGTCACATTACGTATGCACAAGACGTGAAAACGGTGAATGTATTTGTTTCAAAAGTAGGTTCAAATATTAATGCTGGAAGTGAACAAAAACCATTTTCAAAAATTTCGAACGCAATTGAAAAAGCAAAGCAAATTAAGTTTCAAGATTCTAAAACTAATATAATTATAAATATACTTCCTGGTGATTATTATCTATCAGAACCATTAATAATACCTTCAATATTAAGTGGTATTAGTATAAAAGGAACTAAAGCTTCAGAAGTTAGTATTAAGGGGTCTAAAGTGTTAAATCTTACTTGGGAAAAATATGATAATAATATTTTTGTAACTGATGTTCCTGAAAACTCAGATTTTGATCAATTATTAGTGAATGGAGTTCCACAAATTTTAGCACGCTATCCAAATTATAATGAAGATAGTCGTTATTGGCAAGGCTATGCTTCAGATGCAATTTCTAAGGAACGTGTAGCGTCTTGGAAAAATCCTGAAGGAGCCTATTTTAATGCTTCTCATGCTGGTAGATGGGGCGGTTTTCATTATGTAATTACGGGTGTAAATAAAGATGGAACTCCTATTTTAGAAGGCGGACAGCAAAACAATCGTATGTCTAAACCTCATAAAGAATATCGTATGGTTGAAAATGTTTTTGAAGAATTAGACAGTCCAGGTGAATGGTATTTAGATAAAAAAAATAGCAAACTTTATTATTGGCCTTTAGATGTAATTTCTATAAATACCTCAAAATATGAGGTGTCAGTACTTAAAGATTTAATTAAGGTAGTAGGTACATTAAATAACCCAGTAAAAAATGTATCTATTTCAGAAATTACTTTTAAAAATACCGAACGTACTTTTATGGAAACCTACGAACCTTTATTAAGAAGTGATTGGACAATCTACAGAGGAAGTGCATTGTTTTTTGAAGGAACTGAAAATTGTAAGGTAGAAAATAGTGTTTTTACGAACTTGAGTGGTAATGTTATTATGGCAAGTAAGTATAACAAAGGTATAGAAGTCAAAGGAAATCATATACATAATTGTGGCGCAAGTGCTATTTCTTTTATTGGAGATGCTTCAGCTGTTAGGTCTCCATCTTTTAATTATACCGAATTTGTATCAATTTCAGAAATGGATACTATTGCTGGACCTAAAAACGAATTGTATCCTAGAGAATGTTTAGTTGAAAATAATTTAATTCATCGGATTGGTAGAATTGAAAAGCAAACCGCAGGTGTTCAAATTTCCATGTCTATGGATATTACAGTGCGTAATAATAGCATTTATGATGTACCTAGAGCCGGAATTAATATTAGTGAAGGAACTTGGGGCGGACATATAATTGAATATAACGATGTGTTTAATACTGTTTTAGAAACTAATGACCATGGCTCATTTAATTCTTGGGGTAGAGATCGGTTTTGGCATCCAAATCGTAATGTGTTAGATAGTTTAATTATTGCAAAACCAACTATGTATAAGTGGGATGCTATTAAAACTACCATTATTAGAAATAATCGTTTTCGTTGTGATCACGGCTGGGATGTAGATTTAGACGATGGTTCTTCAAACTACCATATTTATAATAATTTAATGCTAAATAAAGGGCTTAAATTACGTGAAGGCTTCAATCGTTTGGTTGAAAATAATATTATGGTTAATAATTCCTTCCATCCACATGTTTGGTTTGTAAATAGCGAAGATGTTTTTAAAAGAAATATTGTTTCAGGAGCATATAAAGATATTCGTTTATCGGGTTGGGGAAAAGAACTTGACTACAATCTTTTTCCTACTGAAGTAGCCTTGCTAAAATCTCAAATTCACAATAGAGATATTCATAGTATTTATGGAAATCCAATGTTTAAAGATCCGGCTAACTTAGATTTTTCGGTTGCTGAAAATTCACCAGCATTAAAAATAGGATTTAAAAACTACCCAATGGATAGGTTTGGTGTTCAAAAGCCTAGTTTAAAGGCCATTGCTAAATCTCCTAAAGTTCCAATTATTGAAAAAATTACAGAAAATAAAAAGGAAAATAGTTCTGCAGTAGTGTGGTTAAAAAATAAGATTAAAAGTGTTGAATCTAAAGAAGAACAATCTGCTTACGGTTTAAATTCAGCTGAAGGTGTAATTGTATTAGAAGTTTTTAAAGAGAATCCTGCAGTAAAAAACAACGGCCTTAAAATAGGTGATGTTATTTTAAAAGCTTCAGAAAAAAAGATTAAAACAGTTAACGATTTTTTAAAAGTTAATGTAGAAAATACCAATGGTAAAATAGACTTACTTATTATGAGAAATCAATTAGAAAAAGAAATATCAATTAATATTAAGTGAGTTCAGATTATAAAAACAAAAGTTTAAAGTAACATATTGTTAAAGAATTTTTGAAGTAATTTAGATGCAGTAATTAGCGATATTAAAATTAGAATATAATGAATAAAAGAAACTCGAAAACAACTATTTTTTTAATTTTATTAGTACTCAGTTTATTGTTAAATGCCTGTTCCGAAGGACAAGAAATTTATAAAATTGAATCTCCAAACTCTGAAGTAAAATTAAGTTTAAAAGAACTAAAAGGAGACTTGTTTTATACTTTAAATTGGCAAAATGAAAATATTATTGATACATCAAAATTGTCAATTAAACCAAATGCTAAAATTGAAATTATTAAAGCAGAACTTAAATCGTCTGATACTACGTGGAAACCTACTTGGGGACAATTTAGTGAAATTAGAGATTATTATAACGAATTAATTTTAACGGTTGAAATTGATAAAATTAAAGGAAAACTTCTTGTAAGAGCTTACAATGGAGGAGTTGGTTTTAGATTTGATTTAGATGATGTAAAAATAGATGATCAATTAAATTTCTATAGCGAATACAATCTTTCTAATACAGATATTCTTTATTATACAACCGGAGGTACGCAGCCTAAAGGGCCTTTTAAATTAAACAGCCTTAAAAATTCTAATGATAAGCAGAAAATGGGCATACCGGTTGTAGTGGAAAAATCATTTAAAAAATACCTTTCTATTTTAGAGTCAGATTTAATTTCTACAAAAGGATTTCAAACAATGAAAATTGATTTTGATAAACATACCGAAAAATTAATTTCTAAAAGTGAAACTAATAATCAAGAAGGGAAAGTAGTAACACCTTGGAAAGTAGTTTTGTTAGGTGAAACTGCAGGAGATTTAGTAACTAGCTCTGTAACATTAAATTTAGCAACTCCTAATAAAATTGAAAATTCAGATTGGATAAAACCAGGTAAAACTTTATGGGATTGGCGTGTTCATGGTTATACAGCCTCTGATGGCTTTAAATATGGTGTAAATACAGAAAGTTATAAGCGATTTATAGACTTTGCAGCTGAAAAAAAGATTGAATATTTTTTAATTGATGCAAATTGGTATACAAAAACAAACAAAGGTAGTTTTAATATTGCTAAAGAATTAGACTTCCAAGAAGTTATTAATTATGCCGCAAAAAAAGAGGTAGATTTATTACTTTACTATGATAGGCATAAAGGAGATTATGGAGATGATAAATTGTTTTCGTATTTTAAATCTTTAGACATGAAAGGAATAAAATATGGTTTTATGGGAAATAATCCAGATTTTTCTAGAGAAGCCATACTTAAAAGTGTTGAAAATAAATTGTTAATCGATTTTCATGATAGCCCAGTACCTTTTACAGGTGTACAAAGAACCTATCCGAATGCAATAACAAGAGAATATTGCCATGCTCAACAAGATTATAGAAAGTCTTTTACTCCAGAAACATTTATTAAAATGGCACTAATTAATGCCGTTCAAGGACCATTAGATATGAATAATGGAAACTTTGATTTAATTGGAATTAATAAAGGAGATAGACAAAAAGGCCCCAAAAAAACAAACTCTTATTTTTCTACGGTAACTTCTGAAGTTGCAAGAACTTTAATTATTTTTAGTGGATTGGTCTGTATTCCTGATGCACCGGAATCTTATGAAGCAAAAGCAGATTTATTCGAGTTTATTCAAAAAATGCCAGTTGGTAAATGGGATGAAAGCAAAGTTTTAAACGCTGCTATTGGTAAAAATATTACAACAGCACGTCGTTACGGAAAAGAATGGTTTATAGGTAGTGTAATTGATCAAAAAGGAGGAACGCTAAATATTAAATTAGATTTTCTTGAAGAAGGTAAAGATTATGAGGTTACTTTTTATGAAGATACTGCAGAAACGCATTGCAAAACCAATCCAGAAGCATATCAAATTAGAAAAGGGATTGTTAAAAAAGGAGATTTAATTAAAGCAATATTAGCTCCTGGTGGAGGGCATTGTATGTGGATTCATCCAAAAATTATGGAATAATTACCATATAGTTTTCATTTACCTTACTTATAATTCATTATTGTTAACAAAGAATTTATAGGAATATCTAAAGGAAGTCTTTACGGAGATTACGAAAATAATTAGGAGGAGTTAATATTGTTGGAACAGATCAAAGAATTCCTCCTTTTAAAAATATTTAAGAAAAGTTTTAATAGCTTGTAGTTGAGGCTATAGATAATTTTAATAATAGCAGATATTGATTTAGGTTTATATTTACTAATATCAAAATAAAGCAAAAAAAACACCAACTTTTAAAGTTAGTGTTTTTTGAGCCGATGGAGGGACTCGAACCCACGACCTGCTGATTACAAATCAGCTGCTCTAGCCAGCTGAGCTACATCGGCTTTTAACGGGTGCAAATTAATTTAAATTATTTTATATGTGCAAGTCTTTTTTGAAAAAAAAATCATTTTTTTTTATTTTTTTTATTTTGATAAATTCACCTGCTGTTTTTAAAAAAGAATATTATTTTTAATTGTCATAATTAGAGGGTTTTATCAAATTAAAAAGCTAATGCGCTATTAAAAAAATAAAAAATGTTTAAAAGCTTTATTTGTAATTATTTTATTTTAAATATGAGTACACGTAAATAAATATTTATATTTATTGTGAATTAGTAGTGTACCATTTTACAAAATCATAAATTATCTTTATGTCTAATAAATTAAGTCTGTTTTTTGTTTTAACAATTGTAATGTTACTTTTTTTAAATTGCAGTAGTAGTAAATCAACATCGCCTTATATTTCTCAAAATATGCCCACGGTCGAAAGAGAATTTAGAGCTGCATGGATTGCTTCTGTTGCTAATATAAATTGGCCAAGTAAACCAGGCTTATCTTCCGAAGAACAAAAAAATGAAGTTATAGTATTATTGAATGTGCTTCAAAAAAATAATTTAAATGCGGCTGTAATACAAATTAGACCACAGGGAGATGCACTGTATAAAAGCAATTTAGAACCTTGGTCTTATTATTTAACGGGTTCGCAAGGTAAAGCACCTGAACCTTATTACGATCCGCTTGAATTTTGGATTGAACAAGCGCATTTAAGAGGAATTGAGTTACACGCTTGGTTAAATCCTTACAGAGCGCATCATGTAAGTGGAGGGCCTGTTACAGATGCTTCTATAGTTAAAAAACACGCTAATTTGGCTGTTCATTTAGAAACAGGGTATTGGTGGTTAGATCCAAGTAAGCAAGAAACACAGGATCATAGTTATAATGTAGTTATGGACATTGTAAAAAGGTATAATATTGATGGAATTCATTTTGATGATTATTTTTACCCTTATCCAGAATACAATAACAATAAAGATTTTCCTGATGATGAAAGTTGGAATTTATATACACAAAATGGTGGAAAATTGTCAAGAGCCGATTGGCGTAGAGATAATGTAAATAAATTTATTAAACGGGTTTATAAAGGTATAAAAAAAGAAAAGGCAAGTGTTAAGTTTGGTATCAGTCCATTTGGTTTTTGGCGTCCACATTATCCAGCTTCAGTAACTGTAGGTTTCGATCAGTATAACGCATTGTATGCAGATGCTAAATTATGGTTAAATAAAGGTTGGGTAGATTATTATACACCTCAATTATATTGGCCAATTAATAGAATAGAACTTAGTTTTCCGGTATTACTAAATTGGTGGAATAATGAAAATTATAAAAACCGCCATATTTGGCCTGGAATGAGTATAGGCCGTTTAAAAGGTGAAAGTGCTATAGATGAGACTTTCAATCAAATTATGATAACAAGAGGAATGATTTCTGAAGCGCCTGGACAAGTATTATGGAATATAAAACCCTTGATTACTTCGCCTGAATTGGCAGCGGCAATATTAGATGGTCCCTATAAAAAACAAGCTTTAACTCCAAAATACCCTTGGTTAAATAAAAAAACTCCATTAACGCCAAGTGTTAATACTACTGTTGAAAATGATACAGTATCTGTTAGATGGAATCATAAAAATAAGGATGAAATTGCGCACTGGATTGTTTATACTAAATATGGAACAGTATGGAGTTATGCAATTTATGGAAGCTTAATTGAATCTATAAACATACCATTAAAAATAACTGATAAAAAAGATTTGGCTGTTTCTAAAACTGGAGGTAAAGAGCTAATTAAAACCTTAAACACTATAGCTGTGTCTGCTGTAGATAAATTTGGAAATGAAAGTGAATCTGTTAAAATAATAGATTTAGAATTTTAATAAAAACCAACTAGATTGTATTATTTTTAGTGTTTAAAACCCTAAGTTTCTTATGTAAATTTAGTAGATAATCGATGTAAAATAGCATTGTTTTTTATAAAATCATGAGATTTAACAATGTAATTTGGATTTAAAGCTCTTGTTTTTAGTTATTTGTAATTGTTTACTTAAATAACCCTATCCTTAAGTTTCTCTAAAGAATTGTATAATAGATTTGTTATAGAATAACAACAGATATATCTGCAAACTCATTTATTAATCAATAAAATTTGGACAGATGAAACTATTAGAAAATATTTTATTAGCAAATGATTTTAGTGCATCTTCTAAAAATGTTGTAGAAACAGCTATTGAGTTTGCAAAAGTATTGCAATCTAAAATTATTCCAATTCATGTGCTTCCTGATGATATTTTAAATGAAAAAGTAAAGTTGTTGTTAAAAGAAACAGCTTTATCAAAGTTATCAGAAACGGTAAAAAAAATAACAAGCTCAGGTGTAGAATCTGAAAATTCAATACTTAGATTTGGATCTGTAAATGATGCCATAGTTAGAACGTCTATAGCTATAGATGCCAATTTAATTTTAATTGGTTCTGGAGAAAGTAATAGCGGAGATAGATTTCAATTAGGAACAACCGCAGAACGAATTATTCAAGAAAGTGACAAGCCAGTGCTTGTTGTAAAAGAAGGAGTACCACTTAATATTCAAAACATACTTTGTCCAATTGATTTTTCTGAAACTTCAAAATTAGCGCTTCAAAATGCAATAACAATGGCGCGTAGATTTAGAGCGGAATTAACTATTTTAAGTGTTTGTGAATTACAAACTTCCAGTTGGTTTACTTCAGAAAAAGATAGAGAAAAAGAAAACAATCTTAGATGTGCTTCGCATAAAACAAAATTTAATAAGTTTTTAGAAGATTTTAACTTAGAAGGTGTAAAATGTATTAAAGAAACACCTATTGGAAACCCAGCCGAAGAAATACTCAGTGTTATTTCAAGAGAAATGATAGATCTACTTATAATGGGTACCGCTGGTAGAACAGGTTTAAATCGTATGCTTATTGGAAGTGTAACAGAAAAAGTAATACGTGAAGTGCCATGTTCTTTCATTACTTTAAAGGAAGAAGATGTTATTAAGTTACAATTGGAAACCAAAATTAATGATATTGAAAATTCATACAATACGGCAGTTCAATTGGTTGAAGATGGTTTTTATACAGAAGCTATTGCTCAATTAAAAGCCTGCTTAAGAGTTAATAGTATGTATTTACCCGCTTATTTCGGAATTGCTAAGATTTATGAAAAAATGGATGAACCTGAGAAAGCAGCATCATATAGAAATAGTGGAATGGAAATAAAAGAGAAAATTTATTATACAAAAATAGAAAGCGAAGTTCGTAAACTACGCGGCAGATAATTTATAAAAAATGAATAAATCAAAAGGACGAGTAGTCAGTGTAAACGAATCTCTGGTTGGTGTCGAGATTACCGAAGGGGCGGTAATAAATGGAGAAGTAGCTTACATTATAATTGAGGATGGGAAAAAACTCAAAGCAGAGGTTATTGATGTAAAAACCGGTAATATGGTTTATTTACAAGTTTTTGAAGATACTGGTTGGATGAAATTTGGAGATACTGTTGAGTTCTCCGGTCTTCCTCTAGCAGTAAAATTAGGACCAGGTATTTTGGGTTCTGTTACAGATGGTCTTCAAAATCCATTGTATGAACTAGCAAAAAAGGAATGGTTTCTTGAAAGGGGATTAGAAGTAGCGCCTTTAGATACAACCACAGAATGGCATTTTACACCTTCAGTAAAAGAAGGTGATATTGTTACTGGGGGTTCTGTATTGGGTTCTGTACCAGAAAAACTTTTTGAGCATAAAATTTTCGTACCATTTTCAATGCAAGGAAATTACACGGTTGAAAGTATTGTGGAAGCAGGTGATTACACCATTGAAAAAGATATAGTAACAGTAAAAGATGCAGAGGGTAATTCTAAAAAATTACAAATGGCTTTTGATTGGCCTGTAAAAACACCAATGCCTTTTAACAAACGTTCTGTCCCGGTTAATCCTTTACCTACAGGAATTAGAATATTAGATGCGCTTTTCCCTATAGCTTATGGAGGAACAGCTTGTTGTCCTGGTCCTTTTGGTGCAGGTAAAACAGTACTTCAACATAGTTTGGCAAAACATTCAAAAGCAGACATTGTTATTATGGCGGCTTGTGGTGAACGTGCAGGTGAAGCGGTAGAAATTTTTAAAGATTTTCCAGAATTGATAGACCCAAAAACAGGGAAATCTTTAATGGACAGAACTTATATTGTTGGGAATACGTCATCTATGCCAGTAGCAGCTCGTGAGGCTTCAGTATATATGGCAACTACTGTTGGAGAGTATTACAGAAAACAAGGTTTAGATGTTTTAATGTTAGCAGATTCAACTTCGCGTTGGGCGCAAGCACTAAGGGAAACATCTGGAAGAAAAGAAGAAATACCAGGGCCAGAGGCTTTTCCAATGTATATTTCTACACTTATTTCGGCATTTTACGACCGTGCAGGTGTTGATGTTTTAGAAAATGGAGAAACAGGATCGCTAAGTATTATGGGAACAGTGTCTCCTGCTGGTGGAAATTTTGACGAACCAGTTACGCAGGCCACTTTATTAAGTACAGGTGCATTTTGGGGATTGTCTAGAGCATTATCTGATGCTCGAAAATACCCAGCAATAGATCGTATAGATAGTAATTCAAAATATCCATCACTTTTAAAGCTTGAAGAGGTTTCTTTTTTAATGGAATTACTTCGTGAAGGTAAAACCATAGCTTCAAATATTTTACTTATGGGAGAAAAAGGGATTACAGATGAAGCTTATATTAGTTATCAAAAAGCTGAATTGGTTGATGCAGTGTTTTTACAACAAAACAGTTTTAATGATGTGGACGGCGTTACAGATCCTAAAAGGTTACGTATTATGTTTGATGTTGTAAAAGAAATTATTGATGCCCCAGTTACATTAAAGGGTAAAGAAGAAATTAGATCTCATTTTAATTTTATGAGACAAGCTTATATCGATTGGAATATGATACGGATAGACGACGAATTATTTCAAAAACAAAAATTACAAATATTGAATTTGGTTAAAACAATGGGAGCATGCTAAAGAAAACGTATGAAAATATAGATAGTATTGGAAGAGCCATTTTAAGCATAAAAGCAAAAGGGGTTCATAATAAAGAATTGGCAGAGGTAATTTATCCAGATGGAAAAAAGGCTTTTGCACAAGTAATAGCCATTGAAGGAGATAAAGTAACACTTCAATTGTTTGGTGGTGGGTTTGGAGTATCAACTAACTGTAAAGTTCGTTTTCTAGGAAAACCAGTACAAGTTGGGTTTTCAGATGATATGTTAGGTAGAGTTTATTCGGGTAATGGATTACCAATAGACGGTGGCCCAGAATTACAATCAGATATGATTCGTGTTGCAGGTCCTTCAATAAATCCTGTAAAACGAATGATTCCTAAAAACATGATTCGAACTGGTGTACCGATGATTGATGTATTTAATACATTGGTACAATCGCAAAAGATACCAATTTTTGCAAAAGCAGGTGAACCTTATAATCGTCTTTTGGCAAATATAGCTACCCAAACCGATGCAGATGTTATTATTATTGGAGGTGTAGGATTAAAATTTGATGAATATCATTTCTTTAAAGAGCGTATTGAAGAGGCTGGAAGTAAAAGTAAAACAATCATGTTTGTGCATACTCATAGAGATTCTATTGTAGAAGGCTTAATGGTGCCAGATTTAGCATTAGCTGTTGGAGAGCGTTTTGCACTTCAAGGTAAAAATGTATTTGTATTGTTGTCGGATATGACACAATGGTCAGATTATTTACGTCAAGTTGCAAATGCACAAGATCAGATACCTGCAAATCAAGGGTATCCAGGAGATTTATACTCACAGTTGGCAAGTCGCTACGAGAAAGCTGCAGATATTGATGGGGCAGGTAGTTTAACTATTTTGGGTGTAACAACTATGGATGATGTAACGCACCCTGTACCAGATAATACTGGTTATATAACCGAAGGTCAATTCTATATGAAAGATGGTTATTTAGAATTGTTTGGTTCTTTAAGTAGGTTAAAACAACAGGTAAATGACAATACTAGACCAGACCATAGAAGTATAATGAATGCAATGGCTAGGTTGTTCTCCGATGCAGAAGAACGTGTTAAAGCTCAAAAATTTGGTTCGGTAAAAGATGACTACTCTTTACGTTTGTTAGAGTATAGAAAAGTGTTTCAAAAAGAATTGATGGATCCGTTTAGATTTTTAGAGTTAGAAGATGCTCTAGATCTTTGTTGGGATATATTAGCTAAACATTTCAAAAAAGAAGAAGTTGGGCTATCATCTAAATTAGTTGAAACATATTGGCCAGAAAATGGGAAGTTCAAAATTTTAAAAAAATAAGACCAATGTCTGAAAAAACGCTAGATAAATTAATTGCATCACTAAAAACTGAAGCTGTTGAAGCTGCTGAAAAAGAAGCTCAAAAAATTGTAGAAGCTGCAAATGTAGAAGCTCAAAATATTCTTAGTAAAGCAGCGGCTCAAAAAACGGAGATACTTCAAAATGCTGAAAAAGAAGCGAAAGCAACTTTAGAAAAAGGAGAAGGACTGCTACGACAAGCTGCAAGAGATTTAAACGTAACGGTACAGAATGATTTGCTTAAATTGTTAAAAACAGTGCTTAGCAATAAAGTAACTAAAACATTTACACCAGACTTAGTAAAATCTACAGTTTTAAAAATTATAGAAAATGCTGATAGCTCGGTTGAAGTTAAGCTTTCTGAAGATCTTAAAAAAGAACTAGCAGGATATATTCAACAAGAGTTACAGGCTTCAAAAAGCTTGGTTTCTATAACAAAAGATAATTCTATTTTAAAAGGTTTTACAGTAACAAAAACAGATCAAGGCTGGAGTTATAATATTACACCTGATGAAGTTTCTGAGATATTGAATGATCATTTAAGTAGTAAATGGGTAGATATTTTAAAAAATAAATAACGATTATTATGACAGGAAATCTGGAATATTTAATGAGTAGTTTGCCTAATTTATCTTTTCAACATGAAAAAGATACGCAGGTAAAGGTTACTTCGTTGCTCAAAAAATATGCCGATTCATCAGTACGTGAAAGTAGTTTGGTAGTTATTTTAAATAATGAAGCAGCTAAATTTTTATCGTCTAATGAAAGTCGCCTTTTTCAAGAAATTAATCTTAAAAACATTCATAGTAATAGTTTTCAAATAAGTAAATACAAGGTGTTGAGTGATTTTTCTAGTTATGTTTTTAACCTGAAAAAAGAAGTTGAGCAATTGAGACTTTACAGAAAATCTAAAGATCATCAAATAAATCAAAATAAAAAAAATATTCAAATTATACCAGGTAACCCATTAGAAGAAGAAAAACAACTTATTAAATTTCAATGGGATAGACTTGAGCTAATTTCAGCAGGACACTATGCAGATTTTGAAGCTTTAATAAGCTATAAATTAAAATTAATGTTATTAATAAGGTTGTGGAGTTTTAATCAAAACAAAGGCTTTAATATTTTTGAAAGTACCATAAAAACAGAAACATATGGCGGATAAGATTTTAATGAATAAAAACTTTTTGGCTGCATTAAAAGCAGAATTAAAAGAGTTTAAGACAGCACTGCCCGTTTTTGAAATGAAAGAACAGCAGCTAAAAGGAGTTGTTCAAGAGATTGAAAATAGTATAATACGTTTGCAAAAGAGTATTGAAGAAACAAATACCAAAACAAAAGAATGGGTTGCTGTTATGGCAGAAGACACTATTGATTTGTCTGAAATAGTAAAAATTGATAATGTAGTTACTGAAAAACAAGAAATTGCAGGAGCAACTATTGAAGCGTTTATAGATTTAAAGTTTGAGAATATTGAAATAGATTTATTTGATACACCTTTATGGGTAGATGCTGCAATTGAGGTGATAAAAGATCAAAAAACCGATTTGCTTATGATAGCAATAAAACGCAAAAATATTGAAATATTAAGAGAGGAACTTGCGGAAGCTAGACGTATGAAAAATGCTCTTAAAGAAGTGTTTATACCTGAAACTATTGATAATATTAGAAAAATTCAAATTTATTTAGGTGATGTTGAGCGATTAGCTATTGGTTGTGCTAAATTAGTTAAAAAGAAAAAACAGGATAAAGGAGCTTCAGTATGATTGTTAGAATGAAAGAAATACTGCTTTTTACACTATCGAGTTCGGTAGATGAAACTATCCAAAAACTTGGAGAGTTAGGTGTATTAGATATCAATGAAATTAACCATTCTATTGATGAAGTAGTTGAAAGAAGATTAACAGACGTTAACCGTGCAAATAATGCTATAGCTATTCTTGAAAATTATAAGAAAAAAACAAAAGATGTTTCTTCTGTAGGAAATAGGTTTGTTGAGCCAAAGCAACTTATAGATAGAATTCTGTTAACTCCAGAAATTGAACAAAATTGTAAAAATAAACTGGATGAATTAAATCAACAGTTAGAGTGGTACAAAATATGGGGCGAAAATGTAACTGTTAAAGACTTTAAATACCTACAAGAAAAAGAAATTTATATCCGTTTGTATCAAGCGGATAAAAGTATTGTAAAAGAATTAAAAAAAGATCATTGTATTGCTACATTTCAGGAATACGATAACAAAATTCCTGTAGCTTTATTTACAACAGATAAATCCGAAAGATTAGATTTAAAAGAAGAAACATTGCCAAAACTGCCTTTAAATGTTATTAAACAACAAATAAAGAGAAAAGAACGTCAGTTAGAGCAAGTGGTTTCTTTTTTAGAAAATCATGTTAGCAATATTAATTTATTAGAAGATTATAATTTAGAGTTAGAAGAACGATTAGGTGTGCAACAAACACTTAATGGAATGGGGAATATAGAAGGGAAGTTAAAGTACTTAAAAGGATATCTTCCAAAAGATTCTGTTGATGATTTTATTGCTGTAGCTAAAGAAAACCATTGGGGTTATAATATTTCAGATCCTGAGAATCCAGAAGATGTTCCGGTTTATATTAAAAATCCAAAATGGATTAATATTATAAATCCTGTTATGAAGTTTATAGATATTGTGCCAGGTTATAAAGAGGTTGATGTATCTATTTATTTTCTTATTGCTTTTGCATTATTTTTTGCAATGCTAGTTGGTGATGCAGGTTATGGAGCTATTTTTTTTATAACTACACTTATTTTTAGAAAAAAAGTAGATGCTCAGATGCGCTTTTTAATGTACGTGCTTAGTGGTTCAACCATTATTTGGGGTGTATTAAGTGGAACTTATTTTGGGTCTGAAGCAATTGCATCCTTACCATTTTTTAATTATTTAATAATTGAAAACATAGCCAGTTTTGGAGTAGATAATATTTCGTTTATGATGCATTTATCGTTCCTTATAGGTACTATACATTTAACAATTGCACATGGTGTAAGGATTTTTCAATTTATAAATTCTATAAAAGCACTAAGCGAATTGGGATGGATTAGTTTAGTTTGGGGCTTGTTTTTTCTAACAGAACAATTGGTGTTAGGAGAGGTTGCTCCAGAATGGAATATATGGTTATTTGTAGTTGGGGCTGTATTGGTTGCTTTTTTCTCTGTAGAAAGTAAAAACTTTTTTAAAAGTATGGGAGTTTCCATAGCAAATTTACCTTTAAGTCTTATCAGTGGTTTTTCTGATATTGTGTCTTATGTAAGGCTTTTTGCAGTTGGTATGGCAACTGCAGCAGTAGCTTCAAGTTTCAATAATATGATAGTTCCTAATGGTATTTTAGATATGGGAATTATAGATTTAATAATGGCAGCCATAGCACTTTTTTTGGGACATGGATTAAATATAGCCTTAGCTTTAATGGCAGTTATGGTACATGGTATACGCTTAAATATGTTGGAGTTTGCAGGGCATCTTGGAGTACAATTTTCAGGAGAGGCTTATAAACCATTTAAATTAATAACTTCTTCAAACTCATTTAATAAAGAGAAAACAAAATCACAAATTATAGAATAACAAACAAAGAAATTTTTCAAATTTTAAAAATTAAATTATGACAAGCATAGCATTAATTGAAACAACAGTAGTACAAGGCTTAGGAGACATGGGAATGTCTTTGAGCATTGCTGCAATAGGGTCTGCAATAGGAACAGGAATAGCCGGTATGGCTGCTATTGGGGCTTGGAAAAAAATGATAACGAATGGACAAAAAGCAGCAACTGCATTACTTATTTTTGTTGGAGCTCCTTTATCTCAGGTTATTTATGGTATGATTTTAAAAAACGCAATAGCCGACGCAAACTTAAATCCAGACTCATATTTTTGGCAAATATTAATAGGACTTTTTGCAGGTGCAGCTATGGCTGGTTCAGCAATATTTCAAGGTAAAGCAGGGGCAAGAGCTTGTGATGCTATTGCAGCAGGAGCAAATGATACTGCAAAATATATTATGATTATTGGTGTTGTGGAAACAGTAGCTCTGTTTGTTATGATATTTACAATGACAGGTTTACCAACTGGATAATAATAAATTATGCTAAATAAGCATACATAAATAATATTATTTAATATTTATATTAATTGGTATTAATACTTTAAAAAGCAGCTATTGAGGCTGCTTTTTTTATACTCTATATTTTATAAGTTTACTAAAACACCTGAACATTAGAATTATTTTAGGTTTTTTAGTGTATAAATTATTTTTAATTATTAATCTTTAAATTTGTTGTAAAAATTACTATTAGGTTTATTAATAATACCTTTGTTAATAATATTATTTTTCCTAATTATAAAATAATAAACTATTTAGGTTATGAAAGTACTTGTTATTGAAGACAATATTGAGTTGTTACAAGACATAAAGTATTTTATGGAAGCTCAAGGGAATATTTGTGAAGTTGCCAACGATTATAAATCAGCTTTTATGAAAGTTGTTATATTTCCTTACGATATTTTAATTGTTGATATAACGTTGCCAGATGGTTCAGGACTAGATATAATTAAAGAGGTTAAGAAAAAGAATATTGATGTAGGTATAATTATTATTTCTGCTAAAAATGCAATAGGAGATAAAATTCAAGGTTTAGAAATTGGTGCAGACGATTATTTAACAAAGCCATTTTATCTTGCAGAACTAAATGCTAGAATTAAAGCAATATATAGAAGAAAAGCCTATAAAGGTAGTAATGAAATAAATTTTAACGAAATTAAAATTAAACCAGATAATTACGAAGTTTTTATAAATGATAAACTTATAAATCTAACCAAAAAAGAATTTAATATTATTCATTTTTTTGTAGTCAATAAAAATAGACTGTTGACAAAAGAAGCAATAGCAGAACACCTTTGGGGAGATCATATAGAAATGACAGATTCATTCAATTTCATTTATCCGCATTTGGCAAATTTGAGAAAGAAAATAGCTAAATTTGGAGGGAAGGATTATATTAAATCTATCTATAATGTAGGTTATAAATTCGGAGAACAGCAATGATTTTAGTTACAAAAACTAATAAATATTACCTCATTTTTTTTGTATTTCTTTTTCCGCTTATGCTTGGTGCTGATTATTATCTTATCCAACATACTGTAAATGAAGAGGTAGATGAGATATTAAAAGATGAAGGTGGGCGTATTGATTTTTTTATTAAAGAAGAAGGGAAACTTCCTAGCTCTAACTATTTATTTAACACAACAATTGTAAATAAAGATTTTTCTGCACCAAATATTTATAAGGATACATTAATTTATGAAGCTTATAAAAATAAATTAATTCCATATCGTACATACAAGTTTACAACGGTAGTTGATGACCAAAAGATGAGAATTTCTTTAAAACACATTATTTTAGAGATGAATGAGCTTATTATATGGCTTTTTGTTACAACTACATTAATAACACTATTATTAGTAGCAGGTGTGTTCTTTATCAATCAAGAAATATATAAATGGACTTGGAAACCTTTTTTTGAAAATCTTCCAAAACTTACAAATTACGATGTAAATAAACAAAACCCTGTAAATCTTAAAGTCTCTAATATTAATGAACTTGAAGAAGTTAATAAGCTTGTAGTAACTTTAATGAATCAGGTGAAAAAAGATTTTCAGAAACTAAAAGAATTTAATGAGAATATTTCTCACGAAATACAAACTCCACTAGCCATAATTAGAAATAAAATGGTACTTCTTTTAGAAAGCCAAAAACTAAACGAAAAAGAATTTAAATGGGTTCAGGCTGTTTATCAAGAAGCCAATAAACTATCTAAAATAGGGAAGTCGTTAACATTAATTTCAAGAATAGAAAACCAAGAATTTACAAGACTTGATAGTGTAGATATTGGTGTTGTTGTCAATAATATTATAGGCAATATGGAGGAAATTATTAAATTTAAAAATCTTAAATTAACGGTTGATTTTACCCCTGTAAAAGTAAAATGTGATTTAGTGTTAGCAAATATTCTTTTTACAAATTTGATTAAAAATGCCATACAACATAATCACGAGGGAGGTTATATAAAAATGTTATTAGATGAGGAAAAATTTGAAATTGTAAATTCAGGAGCAGCTTCTAAAATAGCAACTGAAAAATTATTTAATCGCTTTCAAAGAGGAAATGAAGGGACAGAATCATTAGGTTTAGGGTTGGCTATCAATCAAAAAATATGTGAAATGTATGGGTTTCATTTAGTTTATAACCGTTATAAAAGTGAGCATAAACTTACCTTGTTTTTTTATAATGAGATTTCAGACGAAGAAAAAGAATAAAATTCTTTGTTAATAGCAGAATACTGTTTATTCACTTTTGTAGTTTAATATTAAAAAAAGGAGTTATAATTTACTTAACAATAAACGAAATAAACAATTCTAAGATTTCATTTTTTTTATCATTTAATTTTATGCGTAAAAATTTCAACGATTTGTACATATGCGCTTCTACAGTATTTACAGATATATTTAAAATATCGGCAATTTCTTTGTATTTGTAACCTTGTATTTTAGACATTTTAAATATTTCCTTTCCTTTAGGAGGTAGACTGTCTATAGCTATTCTTAATTGAATTAATTTATCTTCAATAGCTACATCTTCATAATCCACAAGGCTTTGTATCGCATTAAATCTTATAATTTCAAGTTGCTTGTTTTCATTCTTCTTTTTTCTGTAGTGATCAATATAAGAGTAATAGGTGGATTTGTATAGGTAAGATTTAATAGAAGTGTGAATATTTATTGTTTTTCGGTTTTCCCAAAAATTAAGCAAAATTTCTTGCACTATATCTTCAGCAATATCACTATTTCTTGAAAAACTATAAATATAATTACAAAGTTGAGTGTAGTAAACTTTATATATAATGTCAAAAGCTCCAGAATTATCATTCTTGAGGCTATTAATAAGCTCTTGATCATTTTTCATAAAAAAAGTTAAAATTTGTAAATATTAATGTTAATTATGTGAAAATAATAGTGCAATGATAACAAAAAAACTAGAATTTTAACATAATAGTATTAGAAAATTAATATAAATAGTAGTGGTATTTGTTTTTTTATACGACGTATAATAAAAACATAGAACTTTTAAGTTTTAATCTGTCACAAAATGAAAAAACATAATATTCAAAATATTATTCAAAAATTTATAGAGAACGATATTTCATTGTTAGAAGAAGAATACCTTATTAAATGGTTGGAGAATAAAAAAAATCAAAAAATATTTGAAGATTATATAAAGCTAGATTATTTGATTCATACAAACTATAATGAATTTAATAAAAATAAAGATTCTTCAAAAGAATTGTTAGATAGAGTTCAAAATAGAAATGTAAAGCCAATTGGTTTAAATTTCAATTTTTGGATGAAAATAGCTGCGATATTAGTAGTTTTTTTAGCTGTAACATATTTTTTTATAGATAAATCCAATGAAAAAAATTCAGCAGTTGTAAAAACTAAAATTGAAATAGGAACAGATAAAGCTATTTTAACTTTAGAAGATGGTGCAAAAATAGCTTTAGAAAAAGGTAAAAGCGTTACCACCACAAATGCAGAGAGTAATGGAGAAGAATTAGTTTATAAACAAGCTGTTTCAAATGCTGAAATTAAATACAATACATTAACTGTTCCACGAGGTGGTCAGTTTTTTGTTGAATTGATAGACGGTACAAAAGTTTGGTTAAATTCCGAATCTCAACTTAAATATCCAATTGCTTTTATTGAAGGAGAAACACGTAAAGTAGAATTGCTTTATGGAGAAGCTTATTTTGAAGTTTCACCAAGTACTAAAAATAAAGGATCAAAGTTTATGGTACTTAATAACGCACAAGAAATAGAAGTATTAGGTACAAAATTTAATGTAAAAGCTTATAAAAAAGAAACCAATATTTATACCACATTAATAGAGGGTAAAGTAGCGGTAAATACTGCTGCCGCTAAACAATTATTGAAACCAAATCAACAATCAAAAGTTCAAATAGGAAACAACCAATTATCTGTTAGAACAGTTGATGCAGCAATAGAAATTGCTTGGATACATGGCGACTTTGTATTTAAACATAGTAAATTAAAAGACATTGTTACAGTGTTAGGTAGGTGGTATAATGTGGATATTGAAATTGAAAATAAATCATTAGAGAACCTAAAATTTAATGGAGAATTTGGTAAATCACAAAATTTAGAGGATATCTTAATTTTAATAAAAAATACAAACTATATAAACCAGTATGAAATAAATGAAGAAAAAGTAATATTAAAATAAAAAAAAAGAGGGAAATAAATATCAACATCTCACCGAAAATACTTTCCCTCCTTAGAGTACGATTAATTAATTAAAATGTTTAACTAACTAACAGCATGTAAATTTATGGAAATTAATTCTATTACCCATTGTTTTCTATTTAGGAAACGATTTTTAACAATTATTATGAGATTAACAATTTTTTTGTGTTTCTTTTCAGCCTTTAGTATGTCACCAATAAATGTGTTATCACAAAACGCTAAAATTGTTGTTGATGTAGACAAAACAGTTTCAATAGATGAAGTTTTTAATATGATTAGTAATCAATCAGATTATAAATTCATCTATCACGAAGACTTATTTAACAACCTTCCTTTGGTACACTTAAAAAAAGGAACTATTAAAGCTAATAAATTACTAGAACAAAGTCTTTCAGGTTCTAATGTTATTTTTGAATTTACCAATAAAAATACCATTGTAATTAAAGAAAGTTTACCAGTACCAATAGCTTCTGAAGAGGACACTGCTCCGTTACAACAATTAACTATTACAGGAACTGTGGTTGATGACGAAGGACAGCCACTTCCAGGAGTGAATGTTATTGTAAAAGGTTCCAAAACAGGTGTTTCAACTGATTTTAATGGAAAGTATGAGCTAAAATTAAATAACAGAGATGAAAAAACAATACTAATATTTAGTTATGTTGGTTTTAAAAATCAAGAAATAGTAATTGGTACTAAAACTATTATTGATGTTAAAATGACAACTAATTTAGCTGGATTAGAAGAGGTTGTAGTAATTGGTTATGGAACATCTAAAGTAAAAGATGCAACAGGAGTAATATCTAGAGTTGTTGAAGCTGAAATTGAAGACGCCCCTATGGGTGTTAGCGTTGAAGGTTTACTACAAGGTAAAGCGGTAGGTGTAAGCGTACAAGTACAATCGGCATCGCCAACTTCACCAATAAGTGTAATTATTCGAGGAGCTTCTTCTTTATCGGGAGACAATCAACCTCTATGGGTTATTGATGGTATACCACAAGCCTCTGAAACAACAACTGGAAATGTTGCAAATACCTTATATAATTTAAACTTAAATGATGTTCAAAGTATCGATATTTTAAAAGATGCATCTGCAACAGGGGTTTATGGTTCAAGAGCTGCTAATGGGGTTGTTATTGTAACTACCAAACGCGGTAAACCAAATACAGACCCTAAGTTTGAAATATCTACACGTGTAGGATACCAAGCTATGGATTTTAATGGGTACAATTATATGGATGCCCCTCAATACATAGAATTTATAACAGCAGCGGCTAAAGAAGATATTTTAGCACATGGATTTCAGTATTTTAGTTCTCAATATATAGATCAAGATGCTTTTAAAGCTTTAAATACAAGTGAATACGATGCTTTTGATTTACAATTACTTTCAAATGCTTTTTATGGTGCTAATAATAATTGGCAAGATATTGTTACGCAAAATCCATTAAATGTAGATTATAATTTTTCAGTTCGTGGTGGGTCAGAAAGAACAAATTATTTTGTATCGTTTAATAATAGCAATAAAGAAGGTGTTGTTATAGGAGGTGAAAGTAAGATTTATGGTGGGCGTCTTAATTTTGAAACCAGTATAAACGATAATATTAAATTTGGATTGAATTTAACGGGTAGTACTCGTAAAACAGTAGATAAAGATGGTATGTTATTCACGTTAAAAGGAGTACGTCCAGATTTACCAGGTTATAATGAAGATGGAACTATCTTTACAAGAGATTATTATACAGAAAATCCTTATACTGCTTTATTAAATTCCAATGATGGAAAGGGAATTAATTTTAGTGGTACAGCATTTGTAGAACTAAAAATTATAGAAAATTTAAAATTAAGAACTTCATTTGCTAATAGTTATACAGACTCTGAAAGATTACAATACACTAGAAAAGGAAGCTATACAGAAACATTAGGTGAGAGATCATGGAGCGATAGTAAATCGTCTCGTGATTTGTTTGAAAACACATTAACTTATGCTGCGCTAATTAATAAAAAGCATGATATTAAGGCTTTAGCTGGTTATAGTATTGAAAATAACGTTTCAGGTAGTTATTATATGAGTGGCCAGAATTTCCCTGATGATGATATCCTTAATAATTTTGGATCTCAAGCAGCAATAAACTATATAGGTGAATCTGAAACAAAAAGTGCATTGGTTTCACAATTTGTGCGTTTACATTATAAATTTGATGATCGTTATATTATTTCAGGAACACTTCGTAGAGATGGTTCATCTCGTTTTGGAGCAGATAAACGTTGGGGTACTTTTCCTTCTGTAGCTGCAGCATGGTTAATTACTGGAGAAAACTTTATGAAATCTGATAAAATTAAAAAACAGATTTCTTATTTAAAGTTAAGAACATCAATAGGTAAAACGGGTTCTCAAAACCTTGGTAATTTTGACTGGATAACAGAGGTTGATGCTGCAACGTATAATGAGACTCCAGCTATTTTACCTGCTTCACTTGGAAACCCAGATCTACAATGGGAAGAGACCGAAATGTTTGATTTTGGTTTAGATTTCGGATTATTAGATGATCGTATCTATGGAGCTATTGGTATATACCAAAAGAAAAGTAATAAATTAATTTATGATGAAGATATACCTTGGAGTTCTTCATTTAGAGATATTACTTCAAATGTAGCTTCAATGCATAATAAAGGTTTTGAATTTAATATTAAATATGATATTTTGCGTAAATCTGATCAGCGCTTAACCTTTGATTTTAATTACTCTAATGGTAAAACAAAAGTAACTAAGATTAATGGTAATCAAACTGAATTAATTTTCCCAGGAAGTTATGCTCCATACATTATTGTGGAAGAAGGAGATGTAATTGGAGAATGGTTTGGATTACAAACAGCAGGACGATTTTTTGTAAATGCTGAAGATGCTTACGGAATGAGAAACAGTTTAACTGACTCAGGAGTTCAAGAAGTTTATAGATCTTCAAACGAGTCTGGAGGTGACCTTATTTTTGTTGATCAAAATGGAGATGGCGAAATTACTGATGACGACCGTGTGCATTTAGGAACTTCTGTACCTAAAGGATTTGGTGGGTTTGGGTTAACGTATCAGTATAAAAATTTTAGGATTAATACAACATTTACTTATGCGTATGGACATAAAAGGTTGTGGGATCAACTTTTAGGTGATGCAGAATATCTTGGAGATTTTAACCAAAGTAATAATATTGCAGGGCAAAGTGCAACTGTTTTGAGTCCTTATGATGCACTTTATCCAAGAATGACACTAGATGGAGTTAGTAATGGTGAATTTTCAGATTTTTATTTACACGATGCATCTTATGTTCGTTTAAATGCATTGAATATTTCTTATAAACTTCCTAGTAAATTCTTTAATAATTCCATAGTTAATGGAGTCGATCTTACTTTCCAAGGCACAAATTTATTTACAATTACTAAATATCCTGGTTTTGACCCACAAGGTGGAGGTTCTGGTTATACAGATGTTGATGCTGGGGCAGCTATTGATGGAAGTATTTACCCATCAGCTAAAGTTTTTAGTCTAGGAATTAAATTAAATCTTCAATAAAAAATATTACACATGAAAAAATTATTTTATATATCGTTAATTGCTCTAGTTTTTGGGGTAAGTTCTTGTGCTGATGATGTTTTAGATTTATCGCCAAGTTATAAATTAAATGAAAAAAATGGAATTACAGATAAGGTTAAAGCTAGAGCCGCTGTTAATGGAATTTATACAACAGTAGTAAGTGGTAATAATTATTCCGGAGGAATTAATGCAACTTTTATCTCTAAATCCGGATTTGGAAAGTGGATTACCGCCGATTATGAGATGGAATATACTCAATCTAATATAACAACCACTTCAATAAAATATAAGTGGATAGGTTATTATGAAACTATAAATGCAGCAAATTTTGCTATTACTGGTATTTCTTCACTAAGTGAAAGTCAAATAGATGAGGCAGAAAAAAACTCTCTATTGGGAGAAGCAAAGGTTTTAAGAGCTTTTGCAAATGCATATATTTTATGGGTTTATGGACATTGGTGGGCTGCAGATGATGCTGATCCTAATGGTATATTATTCCGTGACGATCTAGTTACGGTAGCCAACCTTAGACAGCCTAGACTAACAGTGGGGGAGAGCTATGAAAAAATTTATGAAGATCTTGATTTTGCCATTGAACATTTAAACAGCTTTACTGACAATAGATTTGTTTCTAAAGAATTTGCAAAAGTATTCAAGGCAAAGGTAATGTTATATAGAGCAGGTTTTAATGATGGAATAGCTGGTCTAGATGAAGCCCTTTCTTTAGTAAATGAAGTATTAAATGCAAGTGTTTCAGGGTTTTCTATGCAAGGAGATTTAGCTCAAGTGTATCAAGATTCATGGGATTCTGAAGAAAACTTATTCTCAGGTTATTTGGAAGAAACGAATAGAGCAAATAACGCAAGTTCATATTATAATTATACAATTCCATATCGTTACTCAACTCGTTTACCTGTTGCAGAAGGTACAATACCATCTGCAGGTTTAACAAAAGGAATAGAATGGTTTCAAACCGATCCACGTTGGCCTATTGTTACAGGTGAATCTAGATCTGCAATAACTTGGGATACTAACCAATATTATTGCTTTACCAAAGTAACAAGACTTGGTAAAGTTGCTGGACTAGAACAGGGAGATAATAAATACAATACCTACTTTTTTAGATACCCTGAACTTTATATTATGAAAGCAGAATTGTTAGCCAGAACAGGTGCATCTATTTCAGAGGCTATTGCTCCAATTAACATTATGCGTTCTAAAAGAACAAACCCTATTTTACCAAGTTTAAATCCTACAACTCAGCAAGAATTAACAGATGCTATTTTTAAGGAATACTTTTTAGAAACATTTTTAGAAAACGGAAGTGAATATTTTGCTTCTACACGATTTAAAGATAGTGCAGGGCAACTTTGGATCGAAAACCTTAGGGAAGCTCCAATAGTATTAAATAGTTTATGTTATCCTATTCCTCTAGAAGAAATTAATGTAAACAATGAAATAGTTCAAAATACTGATTTAGAATAACTTAAAATATATTATATGAAATTTATAAAAAAATATATAAAAGCTACAGTAGCCGTTATTGGTTTAGTCTTATTTAGTGCTTGCACAGATGAGATAGATCTTAAAATACCTTACCCAAATGATATTACTTTTAATGAATTAACTTTAGGGAGATTTACGTATGATATACCAAGTGCTCCTTTTGAAGTTGGAGATAGTAAATCAGGGGTTATTACTGTAAATGTAAACAACTCAGGAGTAGATTATAGTGGATTTGCCTTGTCTAATAAAAATTTTCGATCTTACCCGTGGGATTTGAGTCCAGATTTTGCTCCAGAAGGAGGATTAACTCCAGATCAAGTGCAAGAATCTATAAATACTACCGCTTTTAGTGTCTACACAAACAGAGTAAATACAACAGAAAATTATTTAGTAGGAAATACTACAGGAGATAATGCTTATTTTACATTGGCAGAACCTGGCATCGTTGAACATGTATTAGTTGCTAATACTAGTTACAACTATCTTTTAGCTAGCTATGGTTCTATACTTTCTGAAGACGTAGATCCGGTTACCCAAGAGTATTTACTTACTGGAGGAAAGAGATCTAATCCTGGAATAGCAAACGATGATACTAATTTTTATGGAGTGTTTACGCTTCCTGGAATTGACGGTACGCTTCGTACAATAAGGTTATCTGGAACTGAACTTTTAGCTAAATATGAAGTTGGAGATCCTATAGGAAAAGAAGCTGGAATAACAGCAGGAGAGGATGCTCGTTCAACTTTTATAGCGAGTAATCCTGATAGTACATCAGAAGAGCAACAAGCTGTTTATGATGCTGCTTACAATGTTGCTTACAATGATGCTTTTGAAGCAGCTACTGATAGCATACATAAAGGTTATGTAAAATTAACTATTGAAGGTTCTTTAAGTGGAAGTGTTACAGGAACCATAGATGTTTATTTAGCTATAAGACCAAATGTTGATCCTGCATATCCTGAATATAGTTATATATTAAATGATTGGAGAAATGTTGATTTAACTTCTTTAGGTACTGTAGATAAAGTATTATTCAAAATGTCATCAGATTATGTAGATAACGAAGGAAAAATGGTTTACCCATCTTTGTTTTGTTTAGATGGAATCCGTCTTCAATAACAAAAGAATTGTTTTATGTCTATTTAAAAAACGGGGAAATTAATTCCCCGTTTTTTTAAAGTTTTAGTATCATAAAATAACGATTACACTTACTAATTTTTTAAAAAAACATTCATGAGAAAAATATTTATATTCTTGCTTTCGATGCTATTTTTAGCGTCTTGTAAAAAAAATACAACTAAAAACTATATTATATTTTCTGGAAGTATTTCAGATGCCACAACAAAAAATTTTAGATTAATTAAAAAAAATAGCGGTACAGGTATACTTAATATTACATTAGCAGATGACGGTTCATTTTTAGATACTTTAACAACAGGAACAGGTCATTACATTTTTACCGACTCTAGAAACAGAGCAGATATGTATTTAACTGATGGAGGGGAGTATAATATAACGGCAAATGGAAAAGATTTTAAAGGTACTTCAAAATTAACGGGAACCGACCCTGATGCTTCTAATTATTTAATGACTAAAATAAGTAACATTATTAAATTAAGAGGTGATTATGCTGAATTTAATAAATTAAATGAATCTGATTTTATTGCTACACAGAAAAAACTAAATGAAAGTTATGTTAACTACCTAGAAAGTTTTCCAAATGTACCTAAAGAATTTGAAGAATTAGAACGTGAAGAGTTACATTATTACCATCTTTTAACTTTAATTAATTATGAAAGTTTACACCAAAGATATGCTGAACAACCTGATTTTAAAGTTTCAGAAGGTTTTTTAAAAGAATTAGAAGATGTAAATTTTGTAAATGAAGAAGCCTATAAACTTAGAGGTTCTTATACTAAATTAGTAGAAAAGCACTTTAAAAATAAAGTTGATGAATTAGTAGAAAATAAGGGAGTAGATAAATATTTGGCTAAATTAAAGGTGTTTGGAGAGATTCCTAATGATTTTATAAAAAATAGCTTAATAGTATCAGCTGCTAATTATGACATTAGTTATACTGATAATATAGATAAATATTACAAAGCTTACCGTTCAGTTTCTACTTCAACAGAAAATGACGAAAGCATTACCAAAAAGTATGAAGCCTTAAAAAAATTGAGTAGGGGACAGCTTTCACCAATATTTACAGACTATGTAAATCATGCCGGAGGAACATCTTCTTTAAGTGATTTTGAAGGGAAATATGTTTATATAGATGTTTGGGCAACTTGGTGTGGGCCTTGTTTAGCGGAGGTTCCTTCACTTCAAAAAGTTGAAAAACAATACCATGGTAAAAACATAGAATTTGTAAGTATTTCTATAGATACAGAAAAAGCTCGTGATTCTTGGAGAAAAATGGTAACAGATAAAGAATTAGGAGGAGTACAATTAATAGCTGACAAAGATTGGAAAAGCGATTTTATTACAGCTTATCAAATTAATGGAATACCACGTTTTATATTAATAGATCCTAATGGTAAAATTATCAGTTCAAATGCACCTAGACCATCAAATAGTAAATTAATAACCTTGTTTAATGAACTTGGGATTTAAATAAAAAATAATTTTTAATTAGAAATTAATAAAAATGAAAAAAATAATTTGTGTATTAAGCCTTGTGTTGGCAATAATATCCTGTAAAGAGGAAACGGATAAAAATTATATTTTGTTATCTGGAACCATTACAGACGCACCATTGACAGAATTTAAACTGTATCATAAAGATGCTAGAGGAAGATTTACTATTAAAACGGCAGAGGATGGTTCTTTTATTTGTGATACTATATTTTCAGGAACAGGAACTTATAGGTTTAGTGGTAAGGGGATGAATAGGATTGATGTTTATTTAGCTAATGGAGGTGAATATAAACTAATTACAAATGGTAAAGATCTAAGGAATACCTCAGAATTAATTGGGCCAGTAGCGAATGCTTCTAAATATTTATTGACTAAAGACCTACGAAACGAACGCTTAAGAGGGGATTTTGAAGAATATAATAATTTAAACGAATCAGATTTTAGTGCTAAAGCTTTTATGATTAAAGAAAATCTTATAAAATATTTAGATAGCTTTCCTAATCTTCCTAAAGATTTTGCTGAATTTGAACGAGAAGAATTGACTAATTATTATCTTTTATCTTTAATTAGATACCAATATAGACACGGAAGTAATATTAAACAACCAGATTTTAGAGTTTCAAAGGAATTTCTTAAACCATTAGAAGGTTTAGATTTTAACAATGAAGAAGCTTATAAGCACAGAGGTTGGTATGATGAATTAGTAGGGGAATATTTTGAATTGAAAGCAGATGAATTAGCCGATAATGAAGGTATTGATAAATATTTGGCAAAACTTAAAGTTTTTGGGGCAATACCTAATGATTATATAAAAAATGATTTATTAAAGTCAGCTGCAAAATATGATATAGCTTATACAGATAATATGGATGCATATTATACTGCTTTTATAGCTGTTTCTACTTCAAAAGAAAATAACAAAGTTTTTACTGAAAAGTATAAAGCCTTAAAAAAACTTTCTAAAGGCGAGCCTTCTCCTATTTTTACAGATTATGTTAATAATGCAGGAGGAACAACTTCTTTAAATAATTTTAGTGGAAAGTATGTTTATATTGATGTTTGGGCAACTTGGTGTGGTCCATGTTTAGCAGAAGTGCCTTCACTTAAAAAGGTTGAAAAACAATACCATGGTAAAAACATAGAATTTGTAAGTATTTCTATTGATAGGCAAGAAGTAAAAGGAGCTTGGAGTAAAATGATAGCGGATAAAGAATTAGGAGGAGTTCAATTACTTGCAGATAAGGATTGGAATACAGACTTTATTAAAGCTTATAAAATTAATAGTATACCACGTTTTATATTAATAGATCCAAAGGGAAATATTGTGTCGTGGAATGCTCCTAGACCATCAAACCCAAAATTAATTGAACTTTTTAATGAGTTAAATATATAACCACATATCCCAGTATTATTATTTGAATTATTTTTTAAATCACTTCAGTGTTGTTTCATTGGAGTGATTTTCTAATTATAATAAATTAATTTCTTTTTTCATTTATTCAAATTAAATGATATTCATAAAATCAAAAAAACTTGATAATCTTTCGATTACCAAGTTTTTTTATTGATTTTTTTTGTTAAAAAGTCGGGGTGGCAGGATTCGAACCTGCGGCCTCCACGTCCCAAACGTGGCGCGATAACCGGGCTACGCTACACCCCGAGATTTAAAAGAAACCTTAATAGTAATTTAAGGAGCTTTTTAATCTACATTATTTAAATTGCACTTTTGATGCGATACTTTAAATAATTTCGACTGCAAATATAATACTAAAAATACATTTTACAAGGATTTATTCAAAAATAAGTTGATAAGGTCTTTTTATGGCATCTTCTAATTCAAAAACACTAATATTTCTACTTCTTCTAATGGTTTCTTTTCCTTCAAAAAACACCAAAATTGTTGGCTCAACAAAAGCACTAAAGTTTGCAGAAATTTCGGGACTCATATTTAAATCAATTGAAATAAATTGGATTTTTGGAAACAAAGTAGTTGTTAAATTTTTAACTTTTGGCTCAAGGGCTTCACCAACACTGCACGAATTTGTTGAAAAATATAAAAGTACTGCGCTATTAGTTTCTATAATTTTTTGGAGATTTTCAATTGATTGGTGGATTTTATGATTTTTCATAGTATGGTTGCAAATTATATACAAATATAGATATTAAAGCTATTATACAGGTTTAAATTAATTCTTTTGGTATTTAATTTTACGGTTTTATTTTCATTTTTAATCCATAAAAAATAATTTATTTGAATGCTTAAATTTTAATTTTAAATAAACTATTAATTATAATTATGTTTTCATTATTAAAAATTATAAACAAAGGTGTTTTTTTTGATAATAATGCTATAAATTTGTTTTTCAAATATAAAAAAATAGATTACGATGTCTGATACAATTGAAAGAATAAAATGCTTAATAATAGGGTCTGGTCCTGCAGGATATACTGCTGCAATTTATGCCGCTCGTGCCGATTTAAAACCTGTAATGTATACTGGAATGCAAATGGGAGGACAGTTAACTACAACTACCGAGATTGATAATTTTCCAGGATATCCTAATGGGATAGATGGAACTGCTATGATGGAAGATTTAAAAAATCAAGCAGAGCGTTTTGGTACTGAAGTCCGTTTTGGATTGGTAACTAAAGTAGAGTTTAGTAAGGAAGTAGGTGGAATTCATAAGGTAACAGTTGATGATTCTGTTGTAATTGAAGCAAATTCAGTTATAATTTCAACAGGTGCCACGGCAAAATATTTAGGATTAGAAAGTGAACAGCGTTTAATAGGTGGTGGAGTTTCTGCTTGTGCTACTTGTGATGGGTTCTTTTATAAGGGGCAAGACGTTATTGTTGTTGGAGCAGGAGATACGGCTGCAGAGGAAGCTACATATTTATCAAATATTTGTAATAAGGTTACAATTTTAGTTAGAAAAGACTATATGAGAGCTTCAAAAGCGATGCAACATAGAGTTGATAAAACTGCAAATATTGAAGTTAAATTTAATACCGAAATTGATGAGGTGTTAGGAGAGAATGTAGTGGAAGGAGTAAGAGCTGTAAATAATAAGACTGGAGAAAAAGAAGTAATTGATGTAACTGGGGTATTTATAGCTATTGGTCATAAACCTAATACAGAAATTTTTAAAGGCTTTTTAGAAATGGATGAAACAGGTTATTTAATTACTGAAGGAAAATCTACTAAAACTAATTTACCAGGTGTTTTTGCTGCTGGAGATGTACAAGATAAAGAATATAGACAAGCTGTAACAGCAGCTGGAACAGGGTGTATGGCGGCTTTAGATACTGAACGTTATTTAGGGTCTTTAGATTAAAAAGCTAACTATATAATATTAAAGAGGCTGTCTTAACAATTATTGTTAAGACAGCCTCTTTTGTTTAAATGAGAAGCTATTATTTGCAATCGTTTTCGTTAATTAATTTGTAGAATAACTATATTACTTGCAATAAGTAATTAATTTTGCATTTTAAAATTAAAGGTTATGGGATTATTTTCGAACAGTTATTTTGTGTTGTTTTTGATAATAGTAATTGGCTTTATTATTGGTCGAATTAAAATTAAAGGTATTTCATTAGATGTTTCTGCTGTTATATTTGTAGCATTGGTATTTGGGCATTACGGTATGCAAATTCCTAAAGATTTTCAATATTTAGGTTTAGTGCTATTTATTTTTACTATTGGAATACAAGCAGGACCTAGTTTTTTTGAATCTTTTAAAAAAAATGGGCGAGAACTTGCAATGTTGTCTGCAATTCTAGTAGGAAGTTCAGGTTTAATAGCATTTATAGTTTTTTACTTTTTAGGAATAGATAAAAACCTTGTTATTGGTTTGTTAAACGGGGCTTTAACTAGTACTCCAGGGTTAGCAGCAGCAATTGATGCTACAGGTTCTCCATTAGCCTCTATTGGGTATGGTATCGGATATCCTTTTGGAGTTATTGGAGTTATACTTTTTGTAAGTTTTTTACCTCGTATTTTAAAAGTTAATCTAAAAGAAGAAGAGGAAAAATATAATAGAGAATTATCAGCAGGTTTTCCAGAAATTAATAGAAAACACTTTATTGTTGAAAACGATAATGTAATAGGGAAAACATACGGAGAGTTAAATATTCGATTTATGACCAAAGCTGTTATTTCTAGAATAGTGCATGATAACGTTGTAATTGCACCTGAACCGGAAATTGTTTTTCATAAAGGAGATGTTGTAAAGGCAGTTGGAACTGCAGAAGCATTAGAACGTGTTAAACTTTTAATTGGTTCTGAAACACAACAAGAAATACCACCTTTGGATACAAATTTTGATATCCGATCTATTTTAGTAACAAATAAAGATGTTGTTAAAAAAACGTTAGGACAATTAAATATTTTAGAAACATACCACGCAACAGTTACACGTGTTAGAAGATCTGGTATTAATATTTCTCCTAGCCCTTCTACTCAATTACAGTTTGGTGATAAATTAATTGTGGTTTGCCATAAAACAAATATGAAACACGTAAGTCGTATTTTTGGAGATGATACTTCAAAACTTTCAAATACAGATTTTTTACCAATAGGAGTGGGGATAATTTTAGGTATTTTAGTTGGGAAGTTAAGTATTAATTTTAATTCATTTTCTTTTAGTTTAGGCTTAACAGGTGGAATTTTATTAGTTGCACTTGTATTAGGTAGAACTGGTAAAACAGGACCTGTAATGTGGACAATGACTGGAGCTGCCAATCAGCTACTGCGCCAATTTGGATTGCTGTTCTTTTTAGCTGCAGTTGGAACAAGTGCTGGATCAAGTATGGTAGCTACCTTTCAAGAGTTTGGTTTAGAGTTGTTTGCATATGGTATATTAATAACATTATTACCAATGATTATTACTACGTTTGTTGCAAGGTCGTTTTTTAAATTAAATATGCTTACGCTGTTGGGTACATTAACAGGAAGTATGACTAGTACTCCTGGTTTAGCAGCCGTAGATAATTTAGTTGATACAGATGCGCCTTCGGTGGCTTATGCAACTGTATATCCAATCGCAATGGTTTTATTAATTATTGTTGTCCAGATATTAAGTTTATTATAGAAAATATTACAAAAGAGGTAAAACCTTATTTACATTTAATTGGTTAATGTTAAATTAAAAATACCACTCAATAGCAATATATTGAGTGGTATTTAAGTTACTGGAATTAAAGTATTATTTTTTATAAATAGATGCTTTGTCAAAAAACTCAGTTAGTGTAATTTTTGGATTTGAATAAAGATAAACTTCAGCAGAATTTTTTGCACGTATATCTATATTTTTTTTAGCATTTATATAGGTTTTAGAGTCGTTTGTAGCATTTACTAAAATAGCATCAGCTTTAAAATCTTTTCCTTTAAATGATGTGTTTCCTAAAGTTTCAATTTCAAAATTACTTGCAGAACCTTCAATTTCCATGGATGCTTTGTCTAATAATCTAAAAAAAGCTTCTGTTGATGCAAAATTCCCTGTTATATCTGAAGATTCTAGAGCGTTAACGATAATAGATTTACTTGAAATTTCAAGATTTAAATCGCTCGATTTGTTGCTGTTTATATGTACAATTTGCGAGCTAAGTTTTAAACTTATATTAGAGTTGTCAAAAGTATTTACAGTTAAGGTATCAATAGCTAAAGATGTTTTAGATGTAATTTTAGACTTATTATAGCTGTTTATTTCTTTTAATTGTTTATTTACGTGAATGTGAACTGCTAATTCTTTGCTTCTAACAATCTTATCATTTAATTTAATGCTAAGTAAACCGTTAGAAACTTGTGTTAGAACAGCATCTTGTAAATTAGAGTCTGTTTCTACTTTTACAGATTGTACATCGTTGTAAGTTAGATAAACATCAATATCATCAATAACCTCTATTCTATTAAAGTCTGAAACGTCTCTGTTTTGTGTGATAACATCTTTATTTCCTTTTAATTTTTCTTGTGAATTAACCGTTACAATTGTTAATAAACATAATAATAATGCAATTTTGTGTGTAAATCTCATAGTTTTTTATTTTTAAGTAAAATTAATAAAATATTTTTTTATGGAATAGTTTGTGTATTTAAAAATGTATGCTAAATTTGTGCCATAAATGAAGAATAATACATTAAATAACAATTGGTGGTGGAACTCTCTTAGTAGCTAAGCGAGAAGCATTCCATTATATTTAATTAACAATATATAACAAAAAGGACTTATCTCGCGATAAGTCCTTTTTTATTTTAAAAATATGCAAGAATTAAAGTTTACAACAATTTCAAAAAAACAATTAGCCGACACAGTAACACCTGTTGGTTTATACTCTAAGATTAGAGATAAATATGCGAATAGTTTATTATTAGAAAGTTCAGATTACCATACCAAAGAAGATAGTTATACTTTTATCTGTGCAGCACCAATAATAACACTAAAAGCTGATAAAAATAACTTTACATATAGTTATAAAAATCAAGAGACTGCAGTTAAAGAAATCAATCGCGATTTCTATTCAATTTTTGAAACATATAAAAATACTGTTAAGGTTGATTGTGATGAAAGTGTAAAGTCATTCAATGGTTTTTACGGGTATATGTCTTATAATTCTATTCAATATTTTGAAACTATAAAATTAAATGCTAAAAAAGCAGCATCAGAAATTCCAGATCTGCAGTTTAGCTTTTTTCGTTTTATAATTGCTATCAATCATTTTAAAGATGAACTTACATTAATTGAAAATGTTGAAGAAGGTGAAGAGTCTAGAATGTACGAAATAGAAACCTTAATAAATGCACGTACTTTTGGATTGTATAATTTTAGTATAGAAGGTGAAGAAACTTCAAATTGTACAGACGAATATTTTAAGAATAATGTAGCTAAAGCAAAACAACATTGTAAACGTGGAGATGTTTTTCAACTGGTGTTATCACGACAATTTCAACAATCTTTTTCTGGCGATGAGTTCAATGTTTACAGAGCATTACGTTCTATAAACCCTTCACCATATTTGTTTTATTTCGATTATGGAAGTTTTAAATTAATGGGGTCTTCTCCAGAAGCACAAATTAAAATAGATAAAGAAAGTGCTGTTATTAATCCTATTGCCGGAACTTTTAGAAGAACGGGTGATATGTCTAAAGATATTCTTTTAGGAGAAAAGCTTTCTAACGATAAAAAAGAGACTGCCGAACACGTAATGTTGGTTGATTTAGCACGTAACGATTTAAGTAAACACGCAAGTAATGTGTTTGTAGATGTTTTTAAAGAAGTACAATACTTTAGTCATGTAATTCATTTGGTTTCAAGAGTTGAAGGAAAACCAAAAGGAAAAGTTATAAAAATAGTTGGAGATACTTTTCCTGCAGGAACACTAAGTGGAGCTCCAAAATATAAAGCTATGGAATTAATCGATACCTACGAGAACCAAACAAGAGGTTTTTATGGAGGAGCAGTTGGTTTTATTGGTTTAGATGATACTGTAAACTTAGCCATTGCAATACGCTCTTATGTTAGTAAAAATAACACATTATTTTACCAAGCTGGAGCAGGGATAGTTATGAAATCTACAGAAGAAGGTGAATTACAAGAAGTAAATAACAAATTAGCAGCTTTAAAAAAGGCGTTAATTTTAGCAGAAAATATATAACATTAAAGGTTGAAAACTTAAAGGTTTATTAATTTTTAAATTATTCAATCACCCAATTTTTAAATACAATATGAAAATATTAATATTAGATAATTACGACTCTTTTACCTATAATTTGGTGCATATGGTTCAAGATATTACCGGAGTATATCCATCAGTTTTTAGGAATGATGAAATTGCAATTGAAGCCATTAATGAGTATGATTTAATTTTCTTATCTCCTGGTCCAGGAATTCCAGATGAAGCAGGAATTTTAAAAGAAGTAATAAAAACATATGCAGGGAAAAAACCAATTTTTGGTGTATGCTTAGGCTTGCAAGCAATTACAGAAGTTTTTGGAGGAAGTTTGGAGAATTTAGATACTGTTTTTCATGGAGTAGCAACTACAATGAAAGTTACAGATGCAAATGCACAGATATATAAAGATGTACCTGCAGAGTTTGAAGCTGCAAGATATCATTCGTGGATCGCTTCAAAAACCGATTTTCCAGAAGAATTAAAAATTACTTCAGTTGATGAATTTGGTGATATTATGAGTATTCAACATAAAGAATATAATATTAGTGCCGTACAATTTCATCCAGAATCTATTTTAACACCAATAGGCGAACAATTGGTTAAAAACTTTATTGATGCTAATAAATAATGAAAGTGGGTTACTTAGTTTAACATCAAATTCATAAAAAATATAAAATGAAAAAAATACTAAATAAATTATTTGAGCAACAGCAATTATCTAAAGATGAAGCCAAAGAAGTGCTTATTCAAATGGCTAATGAAAAGTACAATGCATCTCAAATGGCATCTTTTTTAACGGTATATTTAATGCGTCCAATTTCGGTGAAAGAACTGGCTGGATTTAGAGAGGCTTTATTAGAATTAGCCATAAAAATAGATTTATCAGAATTTAATACTATAGATTTATGTGGAACAGGAGGAGATGGTAAAAATACGTTTAATATTTCAACGTTAACATCTTTTATTGTTGCTGGAACCGGAAATAAAGTAGCAAAACACGGTAATTACGGTGTCTCTTCTGTAAGTGGTTCTTCAAATATGTTAGAATATTTAGGTTATAAATTTACAAATAATGAGGATGAATTAAAAAAACAGATAGATACAGCAAATATTTGTTTTTTACACGCTCCATTGTTTCATCCAGCCATGAAAGCTGTAGGTCCAATTAGAAAAGAATTAGGTGTAAAAACATTTTTTAATATGCTTGGACCGTTGGTAAATCCAAGTAGACCACAAAATCAATTAGTTGGAGTTTTTAACTTGGAAGTAGCTAGAATTTACAATTATCTATTACAAGAAACTTCTCAAAATTATGGAATTGTATTTAGTTTAGATGGTTATGATGAAGTTTCATTAACAAGTAATTTTAAACTTTTAACAAAAGGAGATGAGCAATTAATTGCGCCTCAAGATTTAGGATTAAAACGTTTAGAACAATCTGAAATATTTGGTGGAGATTCTGTAGAGGAAGCAGCAAAAATATTTGTTTCAATTTTAGAAGGGAAAGGAACAGAAGCACAAAATAATGTTGTTTTAGCAAATGCAGCCTATGCCTTAAAAACTTTTGATGCTAGTAAAACTTTTGAAACAGCTTTTGAAGAAGCTAAAGATTCTTTATTAGGATTAAAAGCAAAGCAAAGTTTAAATAAGCTAATTAATAATTAGGAATTTATAATTGTATAAATAAGGAAATAATAATTCATAATTGAAAATTTGTAATTAAATATGAATATTTTAGATAAAATAATAGCACATAAAAAACAAGAAATTGCACAATTAAGAAAAGAAGTGCAAATAGAAAAATTGGTAAAAAGTCCTAATTTTCAACGCACACCTTTGTCTCTAAAAAAGAGCTTATTAAGCGTTGGTTCAACAGGAATAATAGCAGAATTTAAACGTCAATCTCCTTCTAAAGGAATAATAAACGATGTAGCAACAATAGAAGAAGTAACCAATGGGTACTTAGATGCTAAAGTAGCTGCGCAATCAATTTTAACGGATACCGAGTTTTTTGGCGGTAATATTTTAGATGTTATAAAAGCACGTTCTATACAAGAAACAACACCAATTTTAAGAAAAGATTTTATTGTAGATGGGTTTCAAATTGTTGAAGCTAAAGCCATAGGAGCAGATGTTATTTTGTTAATTGCAGCTTGTTTAACTAAAGAAGAACTTAAAAATTATGGAAAACTAGCCGAAGATTTAGGCTTAGATGTTTTGTATGAAGTTCATAGTCAAGAAGATTTAGATAAAATTGAATTAGATAATAAAATTATAGGTATTAACAACAGAAACCTAAAAACATTTAAGGTAGACTTAGAACATTCTATAAAGTTAGCAAGTAAAATACCAGATACTTGTATAAAAGTTTCTGAAAGTGGGTTGAATGATCCTAGAGTTATAACAGGATTAAAAGAATATGGTTTTCAAGGGTTTTTAATAGGAGAAAACTTTATGAAAACTGAAAATCCAGGTGAATCTTGTAAAGAGTTTATCGATCAATTAAGATAATATAAGTTAAAAGTATGAAAATTAAAGTTTGTGGAATGCGAGATGCCGAAAATATTTCGGAATTGATAAAATTAAAACCAGATTATTTGGGTTTTATATTTTATGGTAAATCCAAGCGTTTTGTAACTAATTTTCCTAAAGTTGAAATTCCTTCAGCCATAAAAAAAGTAGGCGTTTTTGTAAATGAAACTGTTGATACTATTATAGAAATAGTTGAAGAAAATAAATTGGAAGCCGTTCAATTACACGGAAATGAAAGTCCAGAATATATAGAAGAACTTAAAGTTTTATTGATTAAAAAAATTGAAATTTTTAAAGCTTTTTCAGTAGACGATAATTTTGATTTTTCTAAGACCGAGCCTTATCAAAAAATGTGTGATTATTTACTTTTTGATACAAAAGGAAAAGATTATGGAGGAAATGGAGTTAAATTTAATTGGCAAGTTTTAGATAATTATAAAGGAAATTTATCATACTTATTAAGTGGTGGAATTTCAAAAAAAGATTCACAAGCATTAATGTCTTTTCTAAATAAACAGGAATCTAAAAAATGTATGGGAGTTGATATAAATAGCGGGTTTGAAATAGAACCGGCATTAAAAAATATTAAAGATATTAAAGAATTTAAACAAAATTTAGTATGAATTATTTTGTAGATGAAAATGGATATTATGGACAGTTTGGAGGAGCCTATATTCCTGAAATGTTATATCCAAATGTTGAGGAATTACGTCAGAATTATTTAAAAATAATGCAAGAGCCATCCTTTAAAAAAGAATTTGATGCATTGTTAAAAGAATATGTTGGACGCCCAACTCCCTTGTATTTTGCCAAAAGGTTATCAGAAAAATACAATACAAAAATTTATTTAAAACGTGAAGATTTATGCCATACAGGCGCGCATAAAGTAAATAATACCATTGGTCAAATTTTAATGGCAAAACGTTTAGGTAAAAACAGAATTATTGCTGAAACGGGTGCAGGGCAACACGGTGTTGCAACTGCTACAGTTTGTGCATTAATGGGCTTAGAATGTATTGTGTATATGGGTGAAATTGATATTGCACGTCAGGCTCCAAATGTAGCACGTATGAAAATGTTAGGCGCAACAGTTGTCCCTGCATTATCGGGTAGTAGAACCTTGAAAGATGCTACAAACGAAGCTATTAGAGATTGGATTAATAATCCAGTTGATACGCATTATATTATTGGATCTGTAGTTGGACCACATCCATATCCAGATATGGTTGCGCGTTTTCAATCTGTTATTTCTGAAGAAATGAAATGGCAATTAAAGGAAAAGGAAGGAAAAGAAAATCCAGATTATGTAATTGCTTGTGTTGGAGGTGGAAGTAATGCGGCAGGTGCTTTTTATCATTATTTAGATAAAGAACAAGTAAAATTAATTGCAGTTGAGGCTGCTGGTTTAGGGGTAGATTCTGGAGAAAGTGCAGCAACGAGTGTTTTAGGTAATGAAGGTGTAATTCACGGAAGTAAAACATTATTAATGCAAACAGAAGATGGTCAAATAACGGAGCCTTATTCAATTTCAGCCGGATTAGATTATCCTGGGGTTGGTCCTTTACACGCACATTTATGTGAAAGCAAAAGAGCGGAGTTTATTTCTATTACAGATGATGAAGCTATGCAAGCAGGTTTACAATTATGTGAATTAGAGGGTATAATTCCTGCAATTGAAAGTTCACACGCATTGGCTGTTTTTAAAACAAAGAAATTTAAAGAAGACGATATTGTTGTTTTAAATTTATCGGGTAGAGGAGATAAAGATTTAGATACATATATTAAATATTTTAAGTTGTAGGAAATAGTTTAAACGTCATGCAGAACGTGTTTCAGCATCGCATCAAAAATTTTGAGTTATCAATTATGATGAGACCCTGAAATAAATTCAGGGTGACGGAGTAAGATAATAAGATATAAAAATGAATAGAATAAATAAAAAATTACAAGAAGATAAAAAGTTACTTTCTATATATTTCACGGCTGGTTATCCTAAATTAAACGATACAGTTGAAGTAATTGAAAGCTTAGAGAAAAGTGGGGTAGATTTTATTGAAATAGGTTTGCCTTTTAGCGATCCTTTAGCAGATGGACCAACAATACAAGCGAGTTCTACAACTGCTTTAGAAAATGGAATGACTACCAAAGTATTGTTTAATCAGTTAAAAGATATTAGAAAAACAGTTTCAATTCCTTTAATTATTATGGGATATTTTAATCCAATAATGCAATATGGAGTAGAGGATTTCTGTAAAAAATGTGCTGAAATTGGTATTGATGGATTAATTATTCCAGATTTACCATTAAAAGATTATAATGAAAATTACAAAGCTATATTTGAAAAATATGGTTTGATAAATGTGTTTTTAATTACACCACAAACTTCTGATGAGCGCATTAGATTTATTGATGGTATTTCTAATGGATTTATTTATATGGTAAGTTCGGCAGGCGTTACTGGAGCTAAAAACAGTTTTGGAAACACACAACAAGCTTATTTTGATAGAATAGCTTCTATGAATTTAAAAGCACCACAAGTAATTGGATTTGGAATTTCTAATTCAGAAACATTTGCTATGGCAACTTCTAATGCTAAAGGAGCAATTATTGGATCTGCCTTTGTAAATTATATTACCAACAATGGAATAGCGGAAATTCCGAAATTTATTGCAGGTATACGATAAAAAAAAGCGCTTGATATTTTAAATATCAAGCGCTTTTTTCTTTTTATTTATGAAATTATAAAATTTCAAAATCAAAAATTACTATCGCATTTCTAGGTATAGTGTTTTGAATTCCTTCGCTACCATATGCTAAACTAGGAGGTATAATAAGTGTACCTTTTCCACCTTCTTTAAAAAGTGAAATCCCTTCAGAAAAACCTGGAATTGTATTTTGAAGGTAAAAATAACTACCAGAATCACTACTTTGATCAAAGATAGTTCCATTAGTTAAGTAAGCTGTATATTTGATTGTTACATCAGAGCTTTCTTCTATTTCTGCACCATCACCTAAGGTGTCAACAACGTAATATAGTCCAGAATCAGTACTTTCGGCTTCTAGCTCATTTTCTGAAATGTATTCTAAGATATCACTTTCATCTTGAGCATTTATAATCGAAGTTATTTCAATATTAAAAATTAATACAGCACCTCCAGGTATTAAATCTGATGCTCCTGAATCTCCAAAAGCTAAATTTGGAGGAATTATAATAGTACCTTTAGATCCTTTGTTAAAGTATGTAATTCCTTCAGCAAACCCTGGAATAACATATAAAAGATCTAATGAAACTTCTTCATCATTAGTAGATTCAAACTGGCTACCATCTAAAAGGTATCCTTCATATTTTAAGGTTACATAAGAATCTATAGCTGGTTTTTCTCCAGTTCCTTCCTCATCTAGAATATAATATACACCAGAAGTTGTTTTTTGAGCGTCTAAATTATTACTATCTAAGTATTGAATAATGTCAGCATCTGTCTGATTAAGGTTAATAGTTGAGTTCTCATCATCATTACAAGAAATACACGTAATTAATAATAGTAGTGGAATAAAATATTTCATAATTTTTTTTTAAATTTAATCTGCAAATATAGGACTAATTTGATAAAATTAAAGTTAATAGATTAAGATAAATTAAAATTTCATTTTAAATAATTTGTTTTGCTCAGTACTTATTAAATTTTATTTAAAAAAAAACTTTTTATACTGTAAAACTCTAAAATCAAATGTATTGAAATTTGGGTTTTTCTTTTTCAATATTTTATATGCAGGGTTAGACCCAATTGCTCGGTTTGCAGCTCCAGATGGAGCCGTTAGTGAAACACTTTTTATAATTCTTTTTTTTAAATAAAATTGATGAATTCGAGGCGTTTTTAAATTAATAGGAATTAACTCAATTTTTTTAGTTTTTAATAATTTTCTTAAATGAAATTCGGGACCATTTTTACTATTTCCTCCAGTTAAAAGTAATGTTTCTATTTTTGGAAATTTTTGTAGATAAAAAATTAAATCTCTTAATTGAATTTGTTTCATTCCAATATCTGAAGCATCAATTTTTTCACGTACACAAGATTCTACAATGTCACAGATACCAATATTATTATTTTCTAAAAATGTTTTACGCTGTTGTATAGCCAATTCAGTATTCTCAAATTTTAAATTTAAATTAAATATTTTGTCTAAAATTTTCCATAATTGTCCATCGATGCTTCCATAACAAAAATCTACATCACCATCTTTTAAAATTCCATTATAAAACCTTGGAGGAGGCAGTGTTCCTACAATTAATTTTTTTGTGTTTTTTGGAATATAAGGTTGGTATGGATGTTTATGAATAAAATCCAAATAAGCTATATTTTTTTCTTTAATGTAATTAAAATAACACCATTAGATCCGCGAACACCGTAAATAGCAGTTTCAGGTCCTTTTAGTACTGAAATATTTTCAACAAATTGAGGTGAGATATTAGTAATACTTGAAACGGGTGATCCATCTACTACAAATAATGGAGATGTACTAGCATTAATTGACGATGTACCTCTAATTAGTATAGTATTATCTGATTGAACTCTTACGCCAGGAATTTTAGCGCGTATCATTTCAAAAATATTTTTGTATTCAAAGGTGTTATTATCACGTTTTACTGTGGTTTGTGGAGTAGCAGACGGCCTGAAGTTATTGTAAATGAAATCAATTTTTTTTTGTCCGTTATAATCAATTTCTATAACTCCTCTTGAATAAGAAAAAGCTTTAACTTTTTTAGTGTTAGAATTAACCTTTAGTTTATACGTACCATAATTGTTTATTTTGGATTTTATTTTAACTTCATCTATAAAAAAAACAACATCTTTTACAACATTTCCATTTACATCTTTAACATAACCTGATAAAGTATTTTTTTTAATTTTGGTTTGACTAAATATTGTTGGAGAATATATTGTAAATACTAAAAGTAAGACTGTTAATTTTATATAGTTTTTCATATTAATTTTTTAATTAAAATGTTATTTAAAGTTTTTTGATAAAAATATTTTATATTATAATGGCTCAAATATTATGCCAATAAAAATATAAAATTATGAAACATTATGTTGTATTTTTGAAAAAAAACAATAATTTTTTATGTTAAATTTACAAATTAATAAATACTATTTAGATTTGTATGTTAAATTGTAGTAATGTTTGAAAAAATAAATCGATTTATTAAAAGTTTTAGTTTTTTAAAAGCTTTTGTTTTAGCATTTTCTATGTTAATTCCAATTTTAATTTCTAATGCTTATTTTGAAGATGTTTCAGTAGGTTTTAGCATTGCTTTAGGTGTTTTGTTTTGCTCTCCAACAGATGTGCCTGGAAGTTTAAAGCATAAATTTTATGGTATTTTAAGTGCTATATTTTTAGCGTTTTGTTTTACTTTTTTATTTGGTAGTATTGCACATATAAATTGGATATTAGTACCAGTTTTAGGTGTTGTTATTTTCTTAGTATCCTATCTTTCGGTTTTTGGATTTAGAGCTTCACTAATTTCATTTGCGGGTTTAATGTCTATTATATTAAGCTTTGCGTATGATAGTTCTAAAATGACTTTAATAACCCACGCTTTATTAGTTGCTTTGGGAGGTTTATGGTATTTAATTCTATCAATGTCAGCTTCATTGCTGCTTCCAAAAATACAAACAGATCAATTATTTGTTAGTTTAATTGAAAAAACAGCAGCATTTTTAAAAGTTAGAGGTGAGTTGTTAATATGTAAAACAAATAGAGATGAATTGTATCACAAACTCTTTGAATTACAAACTCAAATAAATGATGATCACGAGTCTATTAGAGAAATTATTTTAAGTAAACGTTTCAATTCTGGTTTTTCTAATAGAACAAGAAGACAACAGTTATTATTTTCAGAATTGATGGAGATTTTAGAATTAGCAGTTTCTAATCCGGTTAATTATGAAGAATTTGATAAGGTTTTTAAAAAACATAGTGAAAAAATTGAAGCGTTTAAAGAACTTACTTTTGAACTTGCAGATCAGTTAGAACACATTTCAAAAGTAATTAGGAAAGAAGAAAGATTAAAACCTAACACTAAAATTCCTGAGATTTTAAATGATATTGAAAGACATATAAAATATTATACAATTTTAGTAGGATTGCCAAAAGCTAGAGTGGGGAGTTTAATGTTAATAAACCTTAAACATTACCAAGAAAAACAAGTGCAAAGTCTTATTGGTATTGAGCGTGTTTTAGGTAATTATATCTCAAATAATAAAATTTTAGATATTAAAGATGCTAATAGATTTATAACACCTCAAGATTATGATTTTAAAAAAATTATAGAAAACTTTAGTTTTAAATCTCCCATTTTTAAACATTCACTGCGTTTAGCATTAATTGTAATTATTGGTTTTTTAGTTGGAAGCTTTTTTTCTATGCAAAACCCTTATTGGATATTAATTACGATAGTGGTAATTATGCGCCCTAGTTATGGGTTAACTAGAAAACGTTCTATTCAAAGAGTTATAGGCACTTTAATAGGAGCTGCAATAGCAACAATAATAATATTTTTTACTCAGAGTACAACGGTTTATGGAGTTATAGCTATTGTTTCATTACTACTTGCTTTTTCTATGATTCAATCTAACTATAGAAATGCAGCAATTTTTATAACCTTAGAGGTAGTTTTTGTTTATGCAATTTTAGATCCTAATATTCTATCGGTTATTAAGTTTAGAATTATAGATACATTAATTGGAGCAGGTTTAGCTTTTTCAGCAAATTATTTTTTATTACCTGCTTGGCAATTTCAAAATATTCAAGATTATTTTAAGGGAGCAATTTTGGCTAATTGTAATTTTTTAAAGCAAATTGATATGTATTATCATAAAAAAGGTGAAGTTCCAACAGTTTATAAACTGTCTAGAAAAGAAGCTTTTTTAGCCATTGGTAATTTAAATGCTGCGTTTCAGAGGATGAGTCAAGACCCGAAGTCTAAGCAAAAAGAATATGCTAATATTTATAAATTAATTACTTTAAATAATACGTTTTTATCATCGTTAACAGCCTTAGGAATGTTTATTAGAAATAATAAAACAACTGTAGTGCCAGTTCATTTTGAAGTTATTGTAAATCACATCATCGCAAAATTAAAACTTGCAGTTGAACTTTTAGACGATAAAGAAAGTGTAATTGATATTAAGCATTCTGAAGTTGAAATTGCTCAAAAGAAATACGAAGATTATTTTAAAAATTTATCAAATCAAAGTGATAAAGAATTAGAAGAAGGACTTGAGATTTCTGATAAAATGCGCGCTCAATTAAAAGAAACACAATTGGTTTCAGAGCAAATTAATTGGTTGTTTAATTTATCAGGAAAATTAATAAGTTCCATTAAGCAATATAAATCTAATAGTTTAAATTAAAGAATATACACTATTAGTTTTTGCGCTTAGTTAGTTTTAAAGTATCTATATTTTTTATTTTATAATATATTTACTTTAGTCTTTCTCCACCAATATAAGTTTCTTCAACTTGTATATATGGAATTTTTTCTAATTCTACAGTCATAATATTTTTATTTAGAATTATAAAATCTGCCATTTTCCCAATTTCAATACTTCCTTTTTCATTTTCTTCAAAATTAGAATAAGCAGCCCAAATAGTCATTCCTTTTAATGTTTCTTCACGTGTTAAGGCATTTTCCATTTGGAAACCATTCTCTGGGTAATTGTTTAAATCTTTTCGAGCAACAGCAGCATAAAAAGTTAAAAAAGGATTTACTTTTTCAACAGGGAAATCGGTTCCAAGTGCTACTTTTCCGTAGGTATTTAACAAATCTTTGTAGGCATAAGCACCTTTAATTCTTTCTGTTCCAATTCTATCTTCTGCCCAATACATATCTGATGTTGCATGTGTTGGTTGTACAGAAGGTAAAATATTATTGAAATAATCAAAATCTGGTTTATCGATAATTTGTGCGTGTTCAATTCTCCAACGTCTATTTTTTTCACCTTTTAAAACTTCCTTATAGGTTTTTAACATTACAAAATTTGCAGAATCTCCAATTGCGTGTGTATTCATTTGGTAATCTGATTCAGCAATATTTTTGGCATAGCGTTTTAAATCGGTTAAGGGTGTTACTAAAGCTCCAAAATGATTGTGTTTATCGCTATACGAATGTTTCATTGCGGCTCCACGAGAACCCAAAGCACCATCGGCATATACTTTAAATGAGCGTACATTTAAACGATCTGTTTTGAGAATGCCTTTTTTGGTAAAATAATCTATGTTGGCATCACTAGCAGAAACCATTGCATAAATTCTCATTTTAAGTTCTCCATTTTGTTGCAAACTATCAATTATTTCAATAGTTTCTTTTGAAAGACCTGCATCGTCTACAGTTGTTAATCCTAAATTAAAGCATATTTTTTCAGCATCTTTTAATGCTTTTGTAATTTCTTTTTTTGAAGGTTTAGGTATTATAGTTTCAATTAAACTCATTGGTCCATCAATAAAAATACCTGTTAATTTTCCATTCTTTTTTAGAATGTAACCACCTTCAGCTTTTGTATTTTCAGATACATTTGCTAAATCTATTGCAGCCTGATTTGCCAATAAAGCATGACCATCAATTCTTGTTATTGCAACTGGTGTTTTTGGAAATAATTCATCTAACTTCTCTTTTGAAGGAAATTCTTTAATTTCCCAATCATTTTGATCCCACCCACGACCAGTTATAAAAGATACGTTGTTTTTGTTTTGAAATTGTACGATTTTTGATACTACTTCTTCAAAACTTTTAGTTTCAGAAACATCAACTTTTTGCTGTTGTAAGCCTAAACCTAAAAAATGGCAATGCGCATCTATAAAACCAGGTAAAATGGTTTTTCCTTTTACATCATTTATAAAAGTTGCCGCATATTTATTTTGTATTTCTTGTGTAGTACCAACGTCTACAATTTTGCCATTATTTATGGCAAAAGCTTCAACTTTATCTAAATTTGCATTAACTGTATAAATGTTTGCATTTATAATAATGCTATCTATTGTCTCTTTTTTTTCACAAGAAGAAATTAGAATACATAAAAATAAAATGGCTAGCTTTTTCATAATGTAGGTTTTATAGATGTTAAAACTACATAAAAAAGCTAGAACAATAGATAATTTATTTTACAAATCAAATTTATAAGTAATACCAGCAAGAACTTGTAATGGTTGTACTTGGTAATTTACAAATGGTTCGTATTTTTCGCCAAGAGCATTGTTTAGTTTTGCAAAAGCTGTTAATCTGTCTGAGAAAATATAACCACCATTAAGATTTAAATCTATATAAGAATCATTTTTTATAATTATTCCGGTAGCTGCTGGTTGTTCAAAAGGAGTTACATAATCTTTTGTAGTTCCTCCATAAAATAATTTAGCACCTGCAAACCATTTGTTTTTTTGAAATTCTGCAGAAATAGTTGCAGTAATTTCTGGTAAATTCCAAGCCTCTAATTCATTTTCAGTTGTATAATTATTGTAGTTAACTGTACCTGTAAAATTAAATTCTTTAGAAGCATCAATTGTTATTTCACCAAAAAAACCAAGTGTTTTTACATTGTCGTAAATTACGTTAAAAGAATTTCCAGCTTCATAGGCCTGAGTAATATTTTGTGTACCATCTGTGTTTGCAGGGTTTTGGCGGAATAATGGTTTATTTTGCTCGTTAGTATGACTTACATTAAAATTATAACCAATATTTGAAGCGAGTTTTCCCTTAGCTCCAGCAAATGCTTTGTATTGTTTATCCGTTAGCTCAACGTTTAAAGTTGGTGAAACATATGGATTTAATAGTGTGTAATTTTGATAAGTATTTTGTACTAAATCTCCAGTAGCACCAGCTACCAAAATAAAAATATCATCTATTAATTTTAATGACGCTGTTACATTTGGATATGCATAAAATTTATTTGTTTTGTTATCTAAGTCGCTAGAATAATAAATTTTAGCTCCTAGATTAATGGTTAAATTATCTCTTAAAACTTCAAAATTAGGACTTACACCTAAGTTTAAAAAGCTATATTTAATATCGTCTGTTGTAACGTAGTTTTGTTTAAATTTTCCTTTTACTAAGTCAACTAAAAACTCGGCATTTATCAATTCAGTAGAAATTGGAAATTCTAATTTAGGAGCTATTTTAAATCTAAATTCGTTACTTTTATAATTGTCTGAAAAATTCATTAATTCTGCAGTAGCTCCTTTAAAAAAGGATTCTTTAAATTCAATATTTCCGCCTACATAAATGTTTTTATAGATTTGTTTTTCATCTATAGAGCTAAGAATTGCTTCATCAAAATCTACGTTGGTTCCATAATAATTATAAAGTTTTCGTTGTACACCTGCATTAATTTGCCAGTTGTAATATTTGTCGAAATATTTATAAAATGCATCGATACGTGTATCAGCAAAATTATCGTCTAATTGTAAATCTTTAATACCACCTTCAGAAGAGTGGTGGTTTATAAATATACCTAAATCGCTATATCTAGGGTCTCCAGTATGTAAATATGCTTCAAAAAGTGGACTGGTAAAATTTCCAAAACCAGCAGAAACGTAATTTTCAAATAAGCGTTCTTTTGGAGCTCTTTTAAGACCTTTTGCTTTACCTTTTGAAGGGGTAAAAGTAGAGGCAACTGGAATTGAAAAAATACTATAAGTTACTTTCTCTTTTTCTATTGTTGCAACTGTATCTATGTTAGGGTTTGATTTAACCTTAAAAGCATCTGAAATTTTTGGAGAATAAGGTTTTACTACTAAAATTTCTTCAGTTTTTAAAGTGTCTTTTTTAGTTTCTTGAGAAAAAGCACTATTAATTGTAAAAATAGAGAGTGATATTATAAATAGCTTTCGCATACGTTTTATTTTAAAAGTTGAAAGTTTATAAGGTTTGTGAGTTGTATTTAATAAACTTGTCATTATTTTAATTTTTTACAGATTCGTTAGTTTTTGCAGCTTCGGTTTTAATTTTATTTAAAGCTGTTTCAGCTTCTTCAACCACATCAGTAAACTGCGCAAAGTTTTTTGTAACACTTTCTAGAATATAAGTTGCTTGGAAAGCATCGTTTAATTCAAAATAATTATTAGCCATTGTTATTAAGCCCTTTGCAGCCCAATATTTATAAGCTGAATAATCTGATGCAATTTTTTGAATTATTTGATTTGAAACACGATAGCTTCCATCTTTATTTTCGAAATAAGCACTGTAATAAAGAGCTTCAGCTTTTAATTCTCCTGTAGCAATTTTTTCAACTTCGCTATAAGCATTTCTAGCTTTAGTTTCATTATTGGTTTTAATAGCTGAACGTGCAATTATAATGTGAGCGTCAGATTTTATACGATTTTCTAATTTAGAATTTTTTAATACCATTTCGGCATACGAAACAGCATTGTTGTAATTTTTGTTTTCGTAATAACCTTTCATTAAATTTGATTGTGCAAACGTAATATTTTGAGGTAAATTAGCTTCTTTTTCAAGGCGTTCTAAAATAGGCGTTGCCTTTTGCCAATTGTTTTTTTCTAAATAAACTAAAGCCAATCTAGAAAGCGAACTTTCTGTAAATTCATTTTGTTGTTGCTCTATTACATAGGTGTAATGAGGAATGGTTTCTTGTTGTTTGTTTTCAGAAAATAAAGATTGTGCCAAATAAAAATGTGCTTGTAAAGCGTGTAAACCATTAGGGAAATTTAGTAGGTATTTTTTAAAACTTGAAATAGATTTATTGTGGTTGTTTTGTAAGTATTGTTTTTCTGCAGATTCAAACATATCATTGTCTAAATCGGCATCAGAAACACTTACAAAATCAACAGTTTTTATCCATCTCGCATATTCATCAACATTTCCTAAATCTACATAAATTTGTCGGGCATCTTTTATAGCTTGTCTAGCTTCAGCCGTATTTGGAAACCTACTAACAACAGATTTATAAGTTGTTAAAGCTTCTTCGTTTTTATCGGTATTGTAGTAAATTAATCCTTTTTTTAATAAAGCTTTAGATACTAATGGACTTCTTTTATAATTATTTATTAGATTATTAAAACTGGTAATAGCTTGTTGATTTTCTCCTTTTTTAATGTATGAATTTCCTAAAACATATAAAGCATCATCTCTATAAGTAGATTTTTTATGTGTGTTTAAAAAAGAATTTAAAGTTTCTATTTTAGAATTTTCATTACCTGTTAAGCCATAACAAATTGCTTTTTGAAATTGGGCATAATCTTTATCAATTCCATTTATTTCAATGGTTTTATTATAGTAGTTTATAGCATTGGAGTAGTTGCTATTAACAAAATAACCATCAGCAATTCTTAAATAACTATCATTTGTTCTAATTTTATCCCCAGTGTTTTTAGCGATGTATTTTTTAAATGCATTGATAGCATTTGAATAGTCTTTTTGTTTAAAATAAGCATAGGCAATATTATAATCTACCTGTTCAAATTCTGAGGTGTTAGAAGCTTTTGAGCTAGCTTTAAATGTATTAAAATCGTTTAAAGCTTCTTTAAAATTATTTAATCTATGGTTGGTTTCTCCTTTCCAAAAAGTTGCTTTTGCCGTAATAGTTTCATCTAAGGCTACCGTTAAAGAATTTTCAAAGTTTTCTTTAGCTTGACTGTAAGCTCCTTCAGAAAAAAGTTCTGAGCCTCTATAAAATGCAACTTTTTGAAATAAGGCTTGTTCCTTTGTTCCTTTTTTGTTTTTTAAAAATTCTAGAGCTCCTTTGTAATCTTTAGAAGTAATATAGGCACTAATTATAAGGTTGTCAATTTCATCTTTATGAACAGATTTTGGATACAATTCTATATATTCTTGCAATACTTCTGGGACACTTTTATAAGGATTCCCTATTTGGTAACTAAGTTTAGCATAATTTAACCAAGCATCTTTTTGAATTTCAGGTTCAAATTTCATTTGAGCTGCATTTCTAAAAGCATTTAAAGCTTCATTTTTTTGTTCTAACTTTAAGTAACATTCAGCTAAGTGATAGTATGCGTTTTGAGCTACACCATTATTACCATCAATTATTTTATTGAAATTGTTTATAGCATTTTCAAAATCGTTTTGTTTGTAGTACGAATATCCCAATAAATAATAATCGGTATTGTTCCACTTTCCACGTTTTCCTTTGTAGTTTTTTAAATGAGGAATAGCCTCATCATATTTATGAAGGTTAAAATAGCTTTCACCTACAATTTTAGAAATTTCAGAATGTTCTAATCCTCTAGCTCTTTCTAATAAAGGTTCACCTTTTTCAATAGCTAATTCAAATTTTCCTAATTTAAAATTCATGTCTGCTAAATAATAAGACACATTTTTTTTAAATGAAGTATCATCTTCAACCTCTTCTAAATATTTTCCAGCAGTATCGTAATCATCTTGATTGTAAGCAATAAACCCATAGTAGTATTTAGCTTGAGCGCCATATTCTTGAGAGTCTAATAGGTTTATGAAATAATTTTTAGATTCGCTATAATTTTTAGTTGCAAACAAAGAATATGCATATTTAAAGTTATAGGTTTCTTCTTGTTTTAAAGATAGGTTTGTGGTATTTACTTTTTTATACCATTTTGAGGCATATGAATATTTACCAACTTTAAAATAATAATTTGCAACATCTAAAAATGCGCCATTTCTTTTGTTACTTGTTGGGTATTTATCAACAAATTCTTGCATTAAATCATCAGAATTTCGTTGTCCTAAAACAATAGCACAATTGGCAGCATAATATTCGCAATTCGCTTTTAGCTCAGATGTAGTGTCAAATTCGCTTGTTAGGGCATTAAATTTGTGTTGAGCAGCAACATATGCTTTGTTTTGATATAATTCAACTGCGTGATTGTATTCTTTAAGAGGGTTGGTGTAAATAGCTGATTTTTGAGCTGTAGCAACTCCGAAGATAAAAAATATGATAAAAGGTAATACACTATTTTTATAATTCATTCTAATAAAAATTGAAAGTTTAAAACTATAATCTAATAACGCAATTTTTTTTCAAAATTGCATATGCAATTCGTTTTTTTATTAAATAAATATAACAAAAACTATACCTTAAATTTTAAATTTTAATTGTGCAATTTTAAATTAATTAATTATTAGTTGTTTAGATGTTGAAAAATTATAATTAAATATATAGATTTGTTAAAAATCATTTTTAAATGTCAGAAGCGATACTTTCCTTACAAAATGCTGAAATTTTTCAACGTGAAAATTTAGTTCTATCTAATGTAAACCTTACAATAAATACGGGTGAATTTGTGTATTTAATTGGTAAAACAGGAAGTGGGAAAAGTAGTTTAATGAAAACTTTATATGGAGATTTAAATTTAGATAAAGGAATAGGTAAAATTGTAGGTTTTGATTTAAATACGCTAAAAGAAAAGGAAATTCCATTTTTACGTAGAAAATTAGGAATTGTTTTTCAGGATTTTAAATTATTGAATGATAGAAATGTATTCGAAAATTTAAAATTTGTTTTAAAAGCAACTGGTTGGAAAGATGCTTCTAAAATAGAATCTAAAATTAATGAGGTATTAGCTAAAGTTGGTATGGAAACTAAAGGTTTTAAAATGGCTTTTCAACTATCTGGTGGAGAACAACAGCGTGTTGCAATTGCACGGGCTTTGTTAAATGATCCAGATTTAATTTTAGCCGATGAGCCAACTGGAAATTTAGACCCAGCAACTTCTGTAGGTGTTATGAACGTATTAAATGAAATACACAATGCCGGAAAAACTATTTTAATGGCAACTCATGATTATGCACTTATTTTAAAATATCCACATAAAACTATTAAATGTGAAGGTGGAGAATTGTTTGAGGTTGTGCAGCAGAAGGGAGCTTCGTAATAATGATTTCAGTATTAATTCCAATATTTAATTACAATACAACAACTCTTGTTGAAACTATTCATCAACAACTGGAACAAGTGAATATTAATTATGAAATAATTTGTATTTGCGATGCTTCAACTGAATTTGTACAAGAAAACAAGTCGATTAATCTGTTTTCAAATACACAATTAATTTCATTAAAAAACAATATTGGTAGAAGTAAAATAAGAAATTTATTAGTAAACAAAGCTAATTATAATTGGTTGTTGTTTTTAGATGCCGATGTGTTCCCTCAAAATAAATTTTTTATAAAAGCGTATTTAGATTTATTAAACTTGCAGAAAGCTAAAGTGTTTTGTGGAGGTTTGGTCTATAAAAACGAACGACCTGAAAAAGAAAAACTTTTAAGGTGGGTTTATGGTAAAAAACGTGAAGAAATTTCTGTTGAAACAAGAAAAAAAAATCCTTATCAATTTGTTACTGGAGCTAATTTATTAATCCATAAGTCAATTTTTAACAGTTTAAAATTTAATGAAAATATTGTTGATTATGGTTATGAAGATGTTCTTTTTATTGAAGATTTAAAGTTGAATTCAATTGTAATTTTACATATTAAAAACCCTGTTTTTCACTTAGGAATTGAGAATAGTTTGGTTTTTCTAAATAAGACTAGAGAAGCTATTAGGAATTTAACTTATTTAAATTTAAAAGGGATTTTAAATGGTGAAAATTTGAAAATAATAAAAGTTTTTAGGCTTTTAAGAAATCTAAAGTTAATTTGGATTGTTTCTGTGTTTTTTAAGATTTTTGAAAGAATACTAAGATATAATTTGTTAAGTAAAAGCCCTTCTTTGTTTTTATTCGATATTTATAAGTTAGGGTATTTTTGTAAAATCTATGCTAGTAAAAAATAAAAATAAGTTTCTAATTCTCTTTAGTATTTATAAGTAAGTTTTCATAAACTTCTGTCCAGTTTTCCCATTCATTTTTTTCACTTAAAGAGGAATTATGCCAAAGTGTTACAAATGTCCCATTTACATTTTTAATAACAGTACTAATTTCTTTAATTTTTTTAGTAGCTTGTTCTGGACTTAAATTTTCGTATTTATTTAAAGTGCCATCCATAATTTGAAAGGGAGTGATAAGCAATTTTTCTTGCTTGTTTTTAAAAATGTCAAAAAACGGATAGGTATTACAAATTCCTGCTCTAAAACCTACTTTACTGGCATAACCCATTGTGTAGTCGTGTGTAATGCCATAATTAATAAGCTGTTGGTAAGTTTCAGGATGTTTTAATAATAAAAAATGTTGCCTACTTTTTGTTATTTGTTTTTTTGTGATTTTTTCTAATCGTTCTTTTTCAATCTTAATTTTTGGATATTCAAAATTTGATGCATACGAAGGATGAATTCCAATAGTGGTGTTTAATTCAGTATTTAATTGTTCTATTAATTGAATTAAGGCCTTTTTTTTATAAGATATGTTTTTATCGAATTTTTTGTTATCACCTAAATTTATAAAGTAGTAATTTTCTGTGTTATGTTTTTTTTGAAGCTTAATAATTTTAGAATAGGTGTTAAAAATATCTTTATTTTTTAATAGGTAATTACATCTGTTTATAACTTCCGAAAAATTAAGTTTAAGCATCGCTTTTAAAAAACCTCCGGTAAAACGCACTAAGCCCTTTCCTTTGTATGCGTAAGCAACATCTATGTCTATTGTGTTTATAAATCTATAGTTTAATTTAGGGAAACTAATATTCTGATACTTTTCTACAATTTCTTTTTTTAATTCTTGAGCCCATAAATTAGCAATAGGTATTTCTAAAAAGTTGTTTTTAAAAGCAAGTGAATTTTCAGCTTTAAATCTGTTGTGGCAGTCGAGTTCAGTTTTAAAATATTCTTCGTATCTACTTACTATATAAAACGTACTTGCAAAAATATCGTAATTAAAATCTGTGTTTTCAGATGTCTTAAAATAATATGGTATGTTTTTAATCCAATCAACTTTAATTATTTGTTTTTTTAAATTGTTTTCAAAAAGAATTGAATGCGGTTTTATTGAAATACAATTATTTATTACACGGTTACTGTAATTTATTTTAACCGAATCTTTGCAGTTTTTAAAGGTTTCAAAATTTACAAATGAATAATTGACCATTAAGATACTTTTAAATATTACGTTTAAAGTATAAGTTAGTCTATTTGATATTTTATCGGTGTAAACAACAATCATTTTAAATTGCTAAATATTTTTTTTAAGTGTTCACTTTCGTTTTCCCAATTAAGTGTTTTTTTTGCATTTTCTAGATTGGAATTATAAAATGCTTTATCTTTTTGTAGAATAGTTGTAATTTGATTTGCTAATTTTTTTGGATTTCTATCTTTTATAACTTCACCAACGTTATGCTTTTGGATAATGTTTTTCATTTCAGGTAAGTCTGAAACCAGTACAGGAACTTTTGCATGAATATAATCAAATATTTTATTAGGTAAAGCGAATTTATAATTTAAACCAAAGTCCTCTTCAATGCTTATACCTAAATCTGCTAAAGGTGTTATTTTCTGAAGTTCTTTAGGCGATTGTTTTGGAATTAGTTTAACTTTTTCTTCCAAATTTAAAACCTTTAATTGTTTAATCAAGTCTTTTTCAATATCACCACTGCCAATAATTACAAAAATAGTATTTTCAATAAATTGCATTGTTGTAATCATTAATTCCAATCCACGTGCTTTATTGATAGCTCCTTGGTATAAAATAATTTTTTTGTTTTTTATATTAAAAGGGAGTTCTTTTTTTAGAGTGCTATTAATTGTAATGGGTAAATTTCGAATCGTTATAAAATCAGTTTTATATTTTAAGTTATAATAGTTTTTAATTGAGTCGCTTACCGTATAACAGTTTTTAATATTTGGTAATATATTCTTTTCAATTGTTAACCAGCATTTTTGAATAAATGGCCTGTTAATTAATTCAGGAACTTCAGTAAAAAGTTCGTGACTATCATAAACTAATTTTATTTTAAAAATTTTACTAGTTAGAAAGTTTGGTAATAAGGTGTCTAAATCATTACTTAATAAAATATCTTTTTTTAAAAAAAATAATTTAAAAAATAAACGCAAATTGTATTCTGCATAAAACAAAAAACCTTTATTAAATATAAGTTTAAATCGAAATGTATCGTACTGTCTATTTATATTTTCACTGTTTTTTAATTTTCTACCAATCAGTAACACGCTAAACCCCATTTTAGTTAAAGTATTGCAAACTTTAGCTACACGTTGGTCTGTTGTTAAGTCGTTAGTGACAGAAACAATTATACGTTTCAATTGTTCGAGTGTTTTAGATTGATTCTTTTACAGCTTGCTTCCTTTTAATGGTTAAATAGTAAATATTTGCCATTAAAATAAAAGTATTGGTGATAATAATAGGCCATGATATTTCTAGCATGAAGCCATAAATCACAAATAATATTGCACCAATAGAGTTTATAATTCTTAGTGTTGAAATGTTTTTCATTAAAAATGAAATGATAAGTGCTAGAGAGGCTAAATAGCCAACCCATTCAGTATATGGAATGTTTAAAATCATATTTTTTTATTTATAGTTTACAAAGGTATGAGAAAAAAAGGAAGGTGTCTAAAAAAAGAAACCTCACTCAAAAATGAGTGAGGAAAATTGCTATGAAAAAGATTGATAAGTCTTTCAACTTATCTCTACAAATATACGAATTAATTTAAATAAAATTAATGTGTTTTGTTAAAAAAATCATAAAATAAATTTTAAGATTGTTTATTCTTGTTTTATAGCTTCGTATATTAAATTATGAATTTCACTTCTTATATCTTTTTCTCCGAGTTTATTATTACTCATAATAGGGTGAACTCTGTTAGATAAAAATACATACAAAATTCCATTATCTGGATCTGCCCATGCAAAAGTCCCTGTAAATCCACTATGTCCAAAACTATTAGAAGAAGCGTATTTACTACTTGCTTTAATTTCTGGGTCTAAGCTAGGTTTATCAAATCCAAGTCCTCTTCTTATACTATCTTTCTCATAATATCTGTGGTTAAACTTATCTATGGTTTTGCTTTCAAAATATTTTTTACCTCCATAAAATCCTTTTTGTAGGTACATTTGCATGATTTTAGCAACATCATTAGAATTTGAAAATAAGCCAGCATTACCACTAACGCCATTCATCATTCCTGCTCCCATATCGTGAACATAACCTCTTAACGTTTGGTGTCTGTAATAATCATCTATCTCTGTAGGAGCAATTTCATTTGCGTTAAACTTTTCTAATGGATTGTAGGTGAGTGTATTTGAACCTAAAGGTTTATAGAAATTTTCAGTATTTAGCTCATCCATTTCTTTATGAAATGTGTCTTTAATATATTTTTTAAATAAATAAAATAAAAGACCACTATATTTATAACCTTCCGTTTTTCTTTGTGGTACTTCTGCAATTTTTTTATAAATCGAATCTGTATATGAATCGATTAAATATAAGTTTTCAGCAACTTTAATATTAAAATTTTCACTTTTTTTAGTTTTGTATAAATTGCTAAACGGAATTTTAGATATACTATCTACTGTTTCTAAATAATATGGAATCCAAGGTGAAATTTTTCCAACATGAGATAAAGCTTCTTTCATTGTTATGGTATCTTTGTTAGAACCTTTTAGATATGGTAAAAACTCACCAAGAGTGGTTTCTAAGTTAAATAATCCCATCTCTTCACTTTTCATAATCATTGGAAGACCTCCTAAAATTTTTGTAACTGAAGCTAAATCATATAAGTCGGTAACTTTTACTTTTTGTTTTTTATCGTATGTATGGTAACCAAAGCTTTTATGATATACAACTTTTCCATAACGAGCAACTAAAACTTGTCCGCCCGGTGCCATTGTAGAATCAACTACCATAGTTGTTAAAGAATCTATTTTAGAAAGTAATTTACTATCCATATCAACTTCTTCGGGAATGGTATAAGACAATCGCATTAAATTTGGGGTTGTTATTCCTGTTCCTTCTGGAAAAGTTTTATGAATAGAAACTGGAAGTTTTCCTTTAGCTTCTAATGCACCAAAAATTATTTGTGCTGAAATTTCTTGTGAAGCTTTACTGTTTTGATACGATACTAAAACTGCTTCTATATTATTGAAGTCGTTAATATCTAAAAGTGTGTAAGGACTAGCAAAAATGTTAAAAATTACATTGTTATTTTCAGAAATACGTTGTAACCACGTAAGTTCTTTTTCACTCATTTTAAAACTTTTCCAAGGGTTTTCATTTGATTTATGATAACCGATAATTACGGTGTTATACGCTTCTAATTTTTTAAGTAATTCAGTTAAATTTGTTTCAGTAACTATATCAACTTGTGTGTATTTTTTTAGAGTATTTGTATAATCTAAATTATCAGAATCGCCTAATTTAACGTAGGCAATTTTACTGTTTGATAGGTCTTTAATAGGTAAAATAGTTTTTTTATTTTGAACAAGTGTTATAGCTTCTTTCATTAAAGAGTTGTATAAAACGTTGTCTTTTGTTGTAATAATATCCTCTTGAATTCCTGTTTCTTTTAAAGGTTGAAAGTTGTTTAAACCAGCCCAATATTTGGCTTTTAAAATTTTTCGAACCGATTCATCTAATCGCTCTTCAGTAAAAAGTTTCTTTTTAAGAGCTGCTTTCAATTTTTTTACTGCAGCTTTTACGTCTTCAGGAATTAATAACATATCATTTCCTGCCAAAAATGCTGCAAGATCAATATCTCCAGGTTTAGCATAGTTTGCAGCACCTTTCATATTTAATGCATCTGTAAAAATTAAGCCATTATAACCCATTTTTTCTTTTAAAAGTTCTGTAATAACTTTATAAGATATAGATGTTGGAACACCTGGCTTTGTTTCTAAAGCAGGAACATTTAAATGTGCTACCATTACACTGGCTAAATTGGTTTTAAATAATTCCTTATAAGGGAATAATTCAAGGGAATCTAACCTTTCTAGTGTAAAATCTAAATAAGGGAGTGTTTTATGAGAATCGGTAGAGGTGTCTCCGTGTCCTGGAAAATGTTTTGCGTTTGCTAAAACTCCAGTGCGTTGCATACCATTGGTAAAAGCAATAGCTTTTTCGCTAACATTGTGTTTGTTTTCTCCAAAAGAACGATTCCCGATAATTGGATTTTCAGGATTTGTGTTAATATCTACAACAGGTGCAAAATTTATATGAATTCCAATTCTTTTACAATGTTCACCTAATTGTTCACCAAATTGTTCAATTAATTTATTGTTTTGAACTGCACCTAAAGTCATATTCCAAGGGTAACGGAACGAGTTTTTTAATCGCATATTTAAACCCCATTCACCATCGAAACCTATTAATAAAGGAATTTTAGAAGTTTTTTGAAAACTATTTGTTAATTCGGCTTGTTTTTCTGGAGTTCCTTGCATAAAAATAAGACCACCAACATGATATTTTTTAATCATTTTTTTGATGTAGGCCTTGTGTTTTCTATCTTTATTAGAATAAGCTTGAATCATAAATAGTTGGCCTATTTTTTCATCTAATGTTAGTTTATTCATTATATTTTCAACCCATTGCTCTTGGTTCTCCGTGTCGGTAGTTACTAAAGGATCAATTTGTTGCCCGTAACTTTTAGTTAGCAATAAGAATAGACTTACAATTATTATTTTTTTCATTTTAATATGGTTTTATTCGTTTAGTAGAACTCCAGTTCCGTTTAATTTTGAGAATTTAATGTTTCCATTATTTAAAGTAACTCCTGTAGCAATATCGTCTTTTAATAATAAAGCGCCATCCATATCTACATAATCTAAAATAGGGGTTAAATGTGCAATTGCTGAAATTCCTACTGAAGATTCTGTCATGCACCCAACCATGGTTTTTAAGCCCAAAGCTTTTGCTTTGGTTAACATTCTTTTTGCAGGGGTTAAACCTCCGCATTTCATTAATTTTACATTTACACCATGAAAGTGTTTGTAACACTTTTGAACATCGCTTTCAACAATACAACTTTCATCTGCAATTATAGGTAAATGTGAATTTTCATAAACAATTCTTGAGCCACTCCAATCATTTGCAGGAATTGGTTGTTCTATAAATTCTACACCTAATTTTTTTAATTCTATAGAGTTTTTAATAGTTTCTGTTACATTCCATCCACAATTGGCATCAATTCTAAATATAGAATTTGAATGTTTTCTTAACTCAGTAACAATTTTAATATCTTCTTGTGTTCCTAACTTAATTTTATAAATAGGCCAAGGTTTTTCTTTCATTTTTAAAACCATATTTTCTACAGTATCGATACCTATTGTATAATTTGATTGAGGAAGGTTTTCAAGGTCTAAATTCCAATATTGGTAAAGTTTTAACTCTTTTAAACGTGCATATAAGTCCGTATAAGCTTCATCAATTGCACATAGTAAAAACATATTATCGGCAAAGTATGGTTGTAAATATTTCCAGTATGCTTCTGGAGTTTTATTAGAAAAAACTTCAATAATGTCTCGTTTCTCTACAAGTTCGGTATTAAATTGTTCTGTTGTTGTATTGTAGTATGGGTTTGCTGTAGCTTCTCCAAATCCAGAAACTCCATTGTGTTTAAGTTCAACAATTATTGAAGGAATTTGGGTTCTGGTTCCTCTTGATATTGTAAATGGATGTTTTAATTTTAAATTATATGTATGTATAATTAATTTCATTATAGTAAGGCTTCTCTTAGGATTGTTATTGGATGTTTTGAAATTACTTGAGTACCATCTTTAATTTGATGTCTGCAACTTGTTCCTGAAGCGGCAATAATAGTTTTGCTGTCAGAATTTCTAATTTTAGGGAACAAAGTGTCTTCTCCAACTTGCATACTTATTTTGTAATGTTCTTTTTCATATCCAAAAGAGCCTGCCATACCACAACATCCAGAGTTTATAATTGTTACTTTGTAATTTTGTGGAATAGAAAGCATTTTAAAAGTTGGCTCTGTGCTGCTTAAAGATTTTTGCTGACAATGACCGTGTATTTTTAAGGTTGCTGTTTTGTTTGTAAAACTGCTGGATTTAATATTGTTTTGTTCAAATTCTTGCTTAATAAATTCTTCAATAGTATACGTGTGTTCAGCAATTTTTTTAGCAGCATCTTTGTCATTAGCAAGTCTTAAATATTCATCTCTAAAAGTTAAAATAGCAGAAGGTTCCATACCAATTAAAGGTGTTTCTTTAGAAATACTATTTTTAAAAAAATCTACGTTAAAATCAGCTATTTTTTTAGCTTTATCTAAAACGCCCTTTGAAATAAAGCTTCTACCGCTTTCTTGGTGTTTTGTAATATTTACTTTGTAGCCTAGTTTGGTTAATAGTTCTACGGTGTCTATACCAATATTTGCATCGTAAAGATTGGTAAACTCATCAACAAATAAATATAATTCACCAAATTTTGTTGGTTGTGCTAATAATCTTGTTTTATTTTTTTTATACCAGCTGTAAACAGTTGTTTTAGCTAAATTAGGAATACTTCTTTTAGGAGCAATTCCCATTATTTTTTTTGTAATAGTTGTATTTAAAATAAAGTTAGTAAGTGTAGGAGTGAGGCTGCCTAATGTGTTCCATTTTACGTTTTCTGCAAACATTTTGGTTCTAAATGGGATGCCATTTTCTTTGTAATATTGATGTAAGAATTCTGCTTTTAAAGCAGCTACATCAACATTACTAGGGCATTCGCTAGCACAAGCTTTACAGCTTAAACATAAATCGAAAACATCGTATAATTCTTTATGATTGAATTTGTTTTTTTTGTCTGAATTTGTCAAAAATTCACGAAGTGTATTTGCTCTAGCTCTTGTGGTGTCTTTTTCGTTTCGGGTAGCTCTGTAGCTTGGGCACATTGTGCCTCCAGCCTCAGGAAGTTTTCTGCAATCTCCAGAACCATTACACTTTTCGGCTGCCCTTAAAATACCTAAACTGTCAGTAAAATCTTGTATTGTATCAATTTCAGGTTCATTTCTATCTATAGAATAGCGTAGGTTTTTATCCATTGGGAATGGATCAACTATTTTTCCTTTATTAAATACATTATTAGGGTCGAATGTTTGTTTTATACGTTTTACAAGTTCATAATTTTTAGCGCCAATCATTTGAGGGATAAACTCAGCCCTTACAATTCCATCTCCGTGTTCTCCGCTAAAAGAACCACCATATTTTTTGACTAATTGAGCTGTTTTTGTTGTGATTTTTCTAAATAAAGCAACGTCTTCTTGTTTTTTTAAATTTAAGATTGGGCGTAAGTGCAATTCACCAGCACCTGCATGTGCGTAATATACAGCTTCTTGACCAAAATCTTTCATCATTTTAGTAAATTCAGCAATGTAATTTGGTAAGTCTTTTACTTCTACCGCGGTATCTTCAATACAAGCAACAGCTTTATTATCACCAACAATATTACCTAATAATCCCAAACCTGCTTTTCTTAGATTTACAGCCTTGTCAATATCGTTATTTACTAATTTAGGGAATGCATATCCGAAATTTTTTGATTTTAAATCTTCAATTAAAGCATCGGCTAATTTGTTAGATGTTTCATTAGATTCAGTACAAATTTCTAGCATTAATATTGCTTTTGGATCGCCTTCAACAAAAAATCTATTTTTTAATTGTTCTCTATTATTTTTAGTGCAATCTAAAATGGTTTTATCCATTAGTTCGCAGGTAAATAAATTATGTTTCATTGCAACTACAACAGCTTCCATACTTTCTTGAATACTATTGAAATGTGCTGCTACCATTATGTTTTTTGAAGGTGGTAGTGCGTCTAATTGTAATGTTATTTCTGTAGTGAAAGCCAAAGTGCCTTCGCTTCCAGTTAATAATGTAGCTAAATTTATTTGTTTATTTGAACCTCCAAAACCTTCATAATTTAAAAGTTTATCAATAGCATATCCGTTATTTCTTCTATGAATATTCTCTTTAGGAAATTCTTTCTTTATTTCTTGTTGAGTTTCTTCATTCGTTAATTCATTAAAAATTGTAGTGTAGATTTTACTTTCTAATGAGTTATTTGTTGTTTTATTTGAATACTCTTTAGTATTTAGATTGTTAAAAACAGCCTCGGAACCATCGCTTAAAATAGTTTTTAGTTCTAAAACTTTATCTCTTGTAACTCCATATTTTATAGATGTTGTTCCAGAAGAATTATTACCAACCATACCACCTATTGTACATCTGTTGCTGGTGGAGGTATTTGGGCCAAAAAATAATCCATACGGTTTTAAAAAATCGTTGAGTTGATCTCTAACAACTCCTGGCTGAACAGTTACGGTTTTATTTTTTTCGTTAAAAGCCACTATTTTTGTATAATATTTAGAAATATCTACAACTAAACCATCTCCAACACACTGTCCTGCTAATGATGTTCCTGCAGCTCTTGGAATTAGAGTAATGTTGTTTTCGGTTGCAAAACTAATAAGTGTTTTTAAGTCTTTATTGTTTTTAGGATAGGCAACTGCAAGTGGAATTTTTCTATATACAGAAGCATCTGTGGCATAGATGCTTTTGTGTAGTTTGTCAAAAAAAACTTCTCCAGTTAATAAATTCGATAAGTAGTTTAGATCTATTGTTTTGGAAGTCATAAATAAATGAATTAAGCATTGTAAATAATTCCGCTGCTGTGGTTTTTACTTGCACCAGTTACACTTTTTAAACAGTTGTTTTTTTCTTCATTTTTTAAATAACCGAGTAAAGCAAATACCAAAGCTTCTTTGTAATCGATAATTTCGTCGTCAGGTATTATTAATTGTGTTTTGGTGTAAGATTGTAATCTTTCAATTAGAAAGCCATTGTAAGCGCCACCTCCAGCAATTAACATTTTTTTAGAAGAATCTGAATCTATTTTTTTAGCTATTTGTATTGCAATATGTTCTATAAAAGTTCTTAATATGTCTTTTATTTCGAGTTTGTATTTGTCGATTATTGGAAAAATAGTTTCTAAAATAAATTCGTAACCTAGAGATTTTGGTTTTGTATCGTTATAAAAAGGTAAAGCATTTAGTTCGGTTAATAAATTTGTATTAATGTTTCCGGTTGAAGCAATTTTACCATTATCATCGTATTCAATATTTAATGAATTTACATAATGGTTTAATACAATATTTACAGGGCAAATATCATAAGCAATTCGTAATTTATTTTCTCGCATTGAAATGTTTGAAAAACCACCTAAATTTAAGCAATAATCGTACTGAGAAAATAAAAGAGCATCTCCAATAGGTACTAATGGAGCACCTTGGCCGCCAAGAGCCACATCTTGCACTCTAAAATTACAAATTGTTTTAACGCCTGTAATTGTATTGATATAAGGTCCATTTCCAATTTGAAGCGTATAATGTTCGCTAGGGTTATGGTAAATTGTATGTCCGTGTGAAGCTATAAAATCTAACTTTTCAATATTATTTTCTGTAATAAAATCTTTTAATATAGTACCTAAAAAAATACCATAATCTGCATCGAGTTTAGTTAATGCTTCTCCAGATAAGTGAAATCCGTTTTTTAATGCTTTTTTCCAGTCTGTATGGTATGGAATTGTAACAGCTTTAAGTATTTTAAATTGAAATGAATTTTTAAAGCTAAGTTTAATATAGGCAATATCTATACCGTCTAGAGAAGTGCCACTCATTACTCCAATACAGTATTTTGTTTTATGTTCCATTTAAATATATTTTAAGAACCTAATAGTTTTTAAAGAATTGAGTTAGGTTTATTGAATGAGTTTATTTTTATAAGCATCTAGTGCATTTTTAACACTTTTATGCTTTTTAAGTAATTCAGAAGCTAATTCTTGGTTGATATGTAATTCGTCCATAAGCATTAAGATTCCTCTATTTACTAATTTTGCATTTGATAATTGCATATGAACCATTTTGTTGTCTTTAACTCTTCCAAGTTTAATCATAACAGAAGTTGTTATCATATTTAAAACTAATTTTTGAGCTGTTCCAGATTTCATGCGTGTGCTTCCAGTTACAAATTCTGGTCCTACAACAATTTCAACAGGATAATCTGCTACTTTAGCAACAGGGCTATCGGTATTACAAACAATACAGCCAGTACTTATGTCATTTTCTTTTGCCGTTTTCAGTCCTCCAATAACATAAGGAGTAGTTCCTGAAGCTGCAATTCCAACCAAAACATCTTTGTCGGTAATTACATATTTTTGTAGGTCTTTCCAGGCTAAGATGGTATCATCTTCAGCATTTTCAACAGCTTTTCTAAGGGCAAAATCGCCTCCAGCAATTAAGCCAATAACCCAATTATCGGGAACACCAAAAGTTGGAGGGCATTCTGAAGCGTCTAAAACACCTAATCTTCCGCTGGTTCCAGCTCCGATGTAAAAAAGGCGCCCCCCTTTTTCCATTTTAGAGTGAATTAGATTCACTAATTTTTCAATTGATGGGAGTGCTTTTTCAATAGCATTAGGTACTGTTTTATCTTCATTATTTATATTTGAGAGTAGCTCTAAGGTACTCATCTTTTCTAGGTTATTGTAATTTGAAGATTGTTCTGTGGTTGGTTTATTTTTCATTTTTAGTTGATACAATAATTAAACTTAATATTGTTAATAGTGCGTTTACGAGTATATTCATAAATCCTAAATCAAAAGAGAATTTAGAGATAAATAAGTGGTTTAAATAGTAGGTAAGCAATGGCATAAGTACACATATAAATGGAACTGCAGCATCTTTTATTTTTATTTTTGTAAAAATACCAAGTAGGTATAGTCCTAATAAAGGGCCATACGTATAACCTGCAACCTTAAAAATAGTTGAGATTACATCGCCTTTACTTTCTGAAAATAACATAATAATTGTAAATATTACGATTGAAAAACCTAATAAAACTTTGTTTTTTAATTTCTTTTGTTCTTTTGAGTTTTTATGTTGAATGTCTAAAAAATCATGAGTAAAGGAAGTAGTTAAAGCTGTTAACGATGAATCTACACTTGAAAATGAAGCAGCGGTAATACCTAATATAAAACTTATACTAGCTATAATTCCAAAATGATTGAGTGATAACATTGGGAATAAATCATCAGTGTTAATAAATTTACCGTTTAAGGTGTCTAGTTGTATACCAAAGTTTTCGGCGTATAAATAAAGCATAACTCCAAGTCCTAGAAATAGAAATTGAGCAACGGCTAAAAATAAACTAAAAGTTAAAATATTGTTTTGAGCTTCTTTTTTATTTTTACAAGTAAGGGTTTTTTGCATCATATTTTGATCTAAGCCCACCATTGCAATTGCAATTAAAAATCCTGAAATAAATTGTTTGTAAAAATTAGAACCCGAATTAAAATCCCAGTCGAATACTTTAAAGTATTTATGATTGGTAACTGAGGTTATTGTTTCAGATACATCTAAATTTAGACTGCTTTTTACTACATATATCGATACAATTGCAGCTAAAAGTAAAAAGAATGTTTGTAATGTATCTGTCCAAACAATGGTTTTAATACCGGATTTATGAGTATAAAACCAGATGAGTATTAGTATTATAATTACAGTAATATAAAAAGGGATATTAAAAGAATCAAACACCGCAAATTGTAAAATTTTTGCAGCAAGTAATAATCGAAGTGCTGCTCCAAAAGATTGTGATATTAGGAAGAATAATGAGCCTGTTTTGTACGTTTTTGTTCCAAATCGAGTATCTAAATATGTATATATTGAAACAAGTTTTAAATCGTAATATATAGGTAAAAGAACGTATGTAATAAATATATAACCAACAACGTTTCCAAAAACAAACTGCAAATAGTAGAAGTTGTTAGTTCCAACCATACCTGGAATAGAGACAAAAGTAACTCCAGACATTACTGCTCCAATCATTCCAAAGGCAACAACTTGCCAAGGCGATTTTCTGTCGCCTGTATAAAAAGAAGCATCACTTGAGTTTCTAGATGTGTAGTAAGAAATTAGCATTAGTATTCCAAAATAGGAAGCAATGATGATTAAAATTAGTGTTGCGCTCATTAATATAATTTTATTTCGTTAAATTTTAATTTGTAGTCTTTTAGGTCTTCAAAAGAGTCTAATGTTTCTATGTTGCCATTGTTTTCTATCCAATATCTCAATTTGTCAGTGCCATTTAGAATGTCGATAGGGAGTTGTGTGTAATTGTATTCATATGGAGGGGTTTTCCATGTAAAATCACTTCCTAAATAATGGTATATTTCTTTCATAATAAATTGTCCGGCCCTCCAAGGTTGAAAAGTTTTTTTATCTGTAATATGAATTTGAAAACCACCACAAATCTTATTATATTGTTTATGAAACGTTGGAATGAAAGTTATTGGTCTAACTGTAAAACCTTTTAATTTAGATTCTTTTAGTGCTTGTTTAAGATTGTTTTCAAAATAAGAATAAGGTTCAATATTTGGATGTCCAAAAATTTCTAAAGGTTGTGTAGTTCCTCTGCCTTCGCTTAAATTAGTTCCTTCAAATAAAACTGTTGTTGGAAATGTACAGGTACTTTCGGCTCTTGCAAGATTTGGTGAGGGCAAAATCCAAGGTAATTTAGTGTCTTCAAAATACATTGCTCGTTTCCAATGTTGCATTTTAATTACTTTAAGGTTTGCTTTTTCTTTACTCCAAAATGTTTGGTGCATTATAGCGACTTCACCAATTGTCATTCCGTGTCTCATAGGTATAGGGTAAAGACCAATAAAAGACTTAAATTCTTTTTCTAAGATATTTCCTTCAATATCTACACCATTTATAGGGTTTGGACGGTCAAGAACAATAATTTCGATATTTTTATTTGCACATTTTTCTAGAAGAAGTGTAAGCGTGTAAATATAAGTATAAGTTCTGCATCCAATATCTTGTAAATCAACAAATAAATGGTCTATATCTTCAAGCATTTTATCTGTTGGGGTGCGGGTTTCAGAATAAAGAGAGTAGATTGGAATGTTAAAATATGGGTGGATACAATGATCAGTTTCAATCATATTGTCTTGTGCATCAGTAGAAAACCCATGTTGAGGACCAAAAACTTTAATAAATCTAGAATCAAATATTTTTTTAAATTTTAAAATTGCATGTGAAAAAGTAGCATCAACTGAAGCATTATTACATAGTAAACCTATATTACCTTTAAATGATTTTTGAATTTCGGAATCATTTACTAATATATCTAAGCCTGTAAGTACTTTCATAAGTTTATCTATATTTACTTCTTAAATGGGTGGAATTCGCGGGGTTTTAGGTTTATTTTTTCTATATTGGAATATGCATAATATTTTTTAAAAGTACTATTTATTTTTTAATTAACGACAAAAAAACGCATAAAAAATTAATATAAAACGCAATAAAATGCATAATAACGTAAATTCAATGTTTTTCTAAAGTATTTTTACTCCTTTTTCTTTGAAATTATTAAATATTGAATCTTTTGGATCTATATCTGTAACAATAGTGTCAATTTTGTTAATGGGTACAGCAGTATAGCGTTTAATTTCATTTATTTTATTTTTAGTACAAAGTGCAACAACTTGGTTGCTTACAGAAATCATACATTTTTTAATATGAGATACTTCCCAGTTGGGTTCAGTCATTCCATTAGAAATATTAATTCCTCCCGTACCCATAAAACATAGGTCTGCTCTTAGTTCGGAAATAGAAGAAACTACATCTAAGCCAACGGTAACTTGTGCGGATTTATGGATTTTTCCACCTATAAATATAATTTCAATTGAAGGGTGTTCTGTTAGCTGTAATGCAATAGGTAAGCTGTAGGTGTAGATAGTTGCATTTATGTTGGAAGGGATAATTTTTGCAAGTTGTAGATTTGTTGTGCTTCCACTCATAATAATTACTTGGCCAGATTTAATGAGTTTTACCGCTTTTTTTGCAATACTGTTTTTTTCCTGTAAATTATGATTTCTTCTTTCTTCATATGAAGGAGCTATATTTTCTATGGTGAGTGCGCCTCCATGTACTTTTTTAATTAATTTTTTAGAAGATAATTCATTAAGATCTCGTCTTATTGTGTCTTCTGAAACATTTAATTCATGGCTTAAATCTACAGATAAAACCTTTTTATTTAACCTGATTTTATTTAAAATGCAGTTTTGTCTTTCTTCTTTAAGCATATTGTTTTTTTTGCAAAAGTAATTATAAATGTGCAATTTTTTTTTACAATGTAATGAATTTTTCTCAATTATTGATAAATTATAAGTGTTTAGGTGTTTTTTTTGTATATAATTAGCTGTTTCTTTAAATTAATTGAATTTTTTTTGCGGTTTTATGCGTTTTTATTCGGAAATTTAAATATATTTGTTATTAAATTTATTTTAAATTAACTCATTATGAAAAAAAACTATTATTATTTTTTAACGATTCTAGCAGTATTTTTTGTTCAAATTTCTTTTGCGCAATCTATAACTGTTACAGGGGTGGTTAAATCTAATGCTGACAATCTTCCGTTACCAGGGGTTAGCGTATTGATTAAAGGTACAAACATGGGTGGTACAACTGATTTTGATGGGAAATACGAAATTAAAGCTTCTGAAGGAGCTGTTTTGGTGTTTTCATATGTTGGTTTTGCAACTCAGGAAATTGAAGTGACATCTAACATTATTAATGTGTCATTAAATGCAGGTGAAAGTTTAGATGAAGTTGTGATTACTGCATTAGGTATTAAAAAAGAACGTAAATCTCTTGGTTATGCTGTGCAAGCTGTAAAAGCAGAAGCGCTTTTAGAAGGTAACCAGTCAAGTATGGTTAATGGATTGCAAGGTAAAGTTTCAGGGGTTACTGTTGTGAATTCTGGAGGAGCTCCTGGGGCATCAGCAATTATTATGATTAGAGGGGGATCTTCTATTACAGGAAATAATCAGCCTTTATTTATTGTAGATGGTCTTCCAATTGATAATTCAACTAGTTCAAGTTTGGAGGTAGCCAGTGCTAATAGAGCTTCTGATATTAACCCAGAAGATATTGAAAGTATATCTGTTTTAAAAGGACCTGCGGCAGCTGCACTTTATGGTATTCAGGCTGCAGAAGGTGCAGTTATTATTACAACAAAAAAAGGGAAAGATGGTGCTAGTGTAATTTCGTATTCTGGTTCACTTTCTGTTGATAATATTATTGGAACACCAAATGTACAAACGCAATATGGTCAAGGAGAACAAATTGTAGAAGCAACTGGTACAACTATTAATACTGATTCTCCACTTTCTTGGGGAAATAGTACTGCTGGATCTCCAGTTTTTAATAATATAGATGATTTTTACGATACAGCTATTACATCAAACCATACTTTAAGTTATTCAGGTGGTAATGCAAAAAGTAATATTTATTTTTCTATTGGAGATGTTTCTCAAGAAGGTGTAATTGAAAGTACAAGTTATGATAAAACATCTTTTAGAATTAATACTTCTTCAAATATTAATGATAATTTAACTTTAGGTGTTTCAGCAAATTATATAACTACAAAAACCAATAGTACAAAGCAAGGTAATGCTACTGGAAGTAGTTTTTTAAGTTTATTAAAATATCCTGCTAATGTTAATGCTTCGGATTATTTAAATGCTGATAATTCTCAGAAAAGTTTCTTTTTAGATCAACAATTTGATAATCCTTATTGGAGTATTGATAATAGTCCTAATACAGATGAGGTTAATCGTTTAATTGGAGCTATAAGTTTAAATTATAGCTTTTTAGAAAATTTTAATGTATCGTATAAATTAGGTATTGATAATTTTACACAATTTAATAAAAAAATTACTGGAGACGGTTCTTTAGTAGATAATAGAGAAGATGGTTATATAAGTCAGTACGATAGAGAAAATAAGCGTTTAAATTCAAATTTATTAGTAACTTTTGAAAAAAATATTACAGAAGATTTTTCTATAAATGCTTTATTAGGTAATTCTGTTGATGAATTAGATATTAGAACAACTTATACAAGTGGAGATGGTTTTCAAGCTCCAGGAATATATAGTGTTGGTAATGTATTGGTTGAAGATCAATATATTAGTGAGGGTATTTCTAGAAAGCGTATGGTTGGTGTTTTTGGTGAATTAAAATTAGGTTGGCAAAATGCATTGTTTTTAACAGCAACCGGAAGAAATGACTGGTCTTCTACGTTACCAAAAGATAAAAGATCTTTCTTTTACCCTTCAGTTGGTGCTTCAGCAGTAATTACAGATTTATTTAAAAATGCAGGTAACGATATTACATCTTCAAACGGATTGAGTTACTTACAATTGAGATCTACTTGGGCTAAAGTTGGTAAAGATGCACCAATTGGAGCATTAGAAAGTTCACTTTCAACTAATATAAATTCATTAGCAAGTTCCGGATATACTTGGAACGGTGTTGATGTTGGTAATCCAAACCTTGAACCAGAATTTACAAATAGTTTTGAAATAGGTGTAGATATGCGTTTGTTTGAAAGTAGAATAGGGTTAGACTTTACCTATTACACTAGTAAATCAGACAATCAAATATTAAGAGATATAAGGGTTCCTCCAACAACAGGTACATTTTATGCAACACTTAATGGAGGATCTATTACAAATAGTGGTCTAGAAGCGTTACTTTCAATTAAAGTATTGCCTTATACATCAGAATTTAAATGGAATGTTGACTTAAACTTTGGAATGAACGAAAGTAAGGTTAATGAACTTCCTGGTTTCCTAAACGAAGTTTATTTATCGGATTCTTGGACGTTTAATTCAACAGCAGCAGGTGCAGCGATATTAGATGGTTCATTATTTGGTTTAAGAGGTTATAGACCTCAAAAAAATGATAATGGAGATGTAGTTATTAATTCAAATGGTTTACCAACGTTAGTTCAAGAAACATATGATGATGTAACTCGTATGCCAGATTGGACTTTAGGTTTTTCAAGTACAATGAATTACAAAAATTTCCAACTATCATTTTTATTAGATTTAGTTCAAGGTGTTGATGTATATAATGCAACAGAATCTGCTTTAGTTTATTATGGTTTAAGCGAGCAAACACTTAATAGAAATGAAACAATAGTTTTACCAGGTGTTGATGCTAATGGAGCAGTAAATACAGTTCCAGTAGCTATGGATCAAGCATTTTATACGGATTATTACTATAAAAATTCAGAAAATTTTATTGAAGATGGTTCGTTTGCAAGGCTTAGATATGTTACATTAAGTTATAAACTACCAAGTAAACTACTAGATAAAATAGCGTTATCTTCTGTAGAGTTTTTTGCTACAGGAAGAAATCTATTTACAATAACAGACTATAGTGGAGTTGATCCAGAGGTTAATACTTTTGGAGCAGGAGTTTCTGGAGCAGGATCCATGTCTATAGATAATTTAGGAACACCTAACATGAAAGGGTTTGATTTAGGTTTAAAAGTTAAATTCTAAAAATAAAAGAAAATTATGAAATTATATAAATATTTAATAGTGTTTTTAGCAGTCATAGCCACTTCATGTGATGATGACTATTTTGATGTAAATGGTTCTGAAACAAAGCCAACAACATCTTCATTGCCTCCTCAATTTAGAATTCAAGGAGCAATAGAGAATACAACAGCTCAAGCTCAGTATAGAGGGAGTAGAGAGGTTCTTGGAATTACGCAATATGGTGCGCAAAATGCGACAAATTATTATTCTGAAACTTGGAGTTCTGAAATGACAACTGGCCGTTACTTTTTATGGCAAAATGCATATGTGTATTCATTGCCAAATACAGCAGATTTAATTGTTTTAGGTGAAAGATATGCTTCTCCTAATTTTGTAGCAGTAGGTAAAATTTTACGAGCTTATGTTTTAGGAATGACTACAGATCAATATGGAGATATTGTGTTAGACGAAACCTATGATGGTGTGTCTTCAATGAATATTACACCAAAATTTAGTACTCAAGAAGAAGTTTATGAAACTATTTTAAGTTATTTAGATGAAGCAATAGTTGCTTTAGACGAACCAAGTGCTATAGATTTAAATGAAGAAGGTGGAGATGTTCTTTATGGAGGAGATCAAGAAAAATGGAAAAAATTTGCGTATGCTATTAAGGCACGTTATTTAAACCATTTAGCTAAAAAATCTTCTTATGATCCAGATGCTGTAATAGCTGCTTGTCAGTTAGCAATAAATTCAAATGAATTAAACGCTCAGAAACTTTATGGTGGTGGACCAGTTTCAAATGATATTCAACCTTTTTCAACAGATGGTTATGGTTCTTCAAGAATGGATTATTTTTCTGACTTTTTTGTGAACTTATTAAAGAACCCATTAAATTTAGATGATGCAGAATGGGATCCTAGATTAACTATTATTGTTCCTGAAGCTGTTAATGGTGGTTATGAAGGTGTTGTAATAGGTAGAGGATTAAATGGGGAAGAAGGAGATAATTTTTCATTAGGTAATGGTGGATTTTATACGAGTCTTAACTCTGCAACTGACATGATTACTTTTAGTGAAGTAAAGTTTATTGAAGCTGAAGCTAGGTTAAGAAAAGGAGATAAATCAGGTGCTTATACAGCTTTTAAAATTGGTGTTCAAGCAGATTTTGAAAAATTAGGAGTTGATGCCGCTGCTACAAGCGCTTATTTAAGTTTATTAGATACTGAGATTGGTGAAAGTAATATAGAATTATCGCACATTATGGTTCAAAAATATATTGCAAATGTTCTAAATCCTGAAACTTGGGTAGATATGAGAAGAATGGATTATAGTTCAGATATTTATCATGGATTGCAACGACCTGAAAATGTTAATCTTGATATTTTTCCAAATGAAAATGATTGGATTCAAGCAATGATGTATGAATACAATGAAGAAGATAGGAATTACGTAAATATGCCAACGAACGATCCGTATGTTAGGTTAACTACTCCATTATGGTGGAATACAGCTGGATAATTTGAATTAATACTTATTTAACAAAAAACCGTCTAAAAATATTTTTAGACGGTTTTTCTCTTTAATAGAGTTAATTATTTTTTAGGAACAGATTTTAAATTTAGATTTTTAACGCCTTTTCTAACATTGGTTACAAATTCTTTTCCTGGATCTATTTTTTCAGTTCTGTAATTGTCATCTTTCTCTAACCAAAGTTCATGGTCTACAAAATTAGTGTATTCGTAATGGCCAATTACATATTCAATATCATATTTAGAAGCCAAATAGTTTACTAATTTAATATTAGATTTTAATTGCGCATCAGTTAATGGCGTATCTTTTGTTCCGCCAACATTTTCTATTCCAATAGCACAATGGTTAAGTCCAATTACATGTCTTGCCATTTTAGTCTCTGGCATTAATCTGTAAATTGTTCCATCTTGATCTACTACAAATTGCGAAGAAACATTTAAATTTCCAGAGCTTTTAATTTCTGGTCTGCTACTGGTTATTGTGCTTTTTTCAAAAGCTTTAAAAGTATTTTCTAAGGTAGGAATTGAAGTCCAATGTAAAACAACCATTTTTGGAGTAATTTCTGTTGTTCCATTGTCTATGCCATATCTTTCTAATAAGTATTGAAGTGTTAGCGCTTCCCTTTCTTTATCAAATGTAATAGGCTTATCTATTATTTCTATGTTAGATGAACACGAAAGAAATAGCATTGCAGTAAAAAGTAAATAGTAATGTTTCATTTTTATAATTTTAATTTATTGTTTTCGCTAATTTTTCTAAGTCACTTTTAGTGTGGTTGGCAGTTATTACAATTCTATTCATAAAATTCTCATAAGTAGGATATTTAAACCGTGCAATAACAATGTTGTTTTTCAATAACTTTTCGTGTAAAATATCACTTGTAGAATAAATTACTGGGTAATTTTTATTGAAGTAAAAGCTTTCATTTTGATTTAAAATACTCGCTAAAAATTCTAAATTATTAAAAAGTAATGTTCGTTGGTTTTTATAAAGTTGTTTGCTCTTAAGAAAAGCTTCTAAATAAGCTGGATTTGCTCCAGATGAAGAAATAAATAATGTTTGATTTCTAATAGCATCAACAAAATTTTTATCTGAAGCGATAATACCTCCCGAAAGGCCTAAGGCTTTTCCGAGAGATGAGATTAAAATTTTTCGATGTATTTTATCAGACTTTATCGAAGAGAAAACACCTTTTCCATCAGTGCCAATAATACCTAAACTATGCGATTCATCAACAACTAAAGTTGTGTTTTTATGAGGTGAAATTGCGTCTAAAAAATCAAAAGATGTTGGAGTTGTTTCCAAAGCTAAAATGGCATCTGTTGTAATTACAATATCTTCGGAAATATTATTTTGTAGTAGCGGATTTATTTTTTCATTTATAAATAAAGGTAAGCTATTTGGGTGTAATACAGCAGGATGTGTTTTGGGGTAATGAAAGAATTTTTTACTGTTTTTAGAAAGGTGATCTATAACCATTTTACCTGCTAAAGTTCCCGAAGATATTGTTAGACTAGCTTCAGCTTCTAAAAATTTTGAAAAATAACTTTCAGCTTCATTATAAATACTTAGTTTTATATTTGCGCTTCTAGAGCTTCCGTAAAATGTTCCCCATTTTTTTAAACCCTCAAAAATATTGGTTTGAAATTCTTTATTTGAAGCCATTCCAAGGTAAGAAGTGCCTCCAAAATATAGATACTTTTCATTGTTTATGGAGATTTCTCTGTTTGGAAATTCGTTAATAGTCATAGTTATTTAATTAAAGTAATTCCTGTTCCGTTTAAATCACTGTATTTAATAACTCCATTTTCAATGGTAATTCCGGTAGCAATATCTTCAGCAAGTAGCATAGCACCATCCATATCAACATAGTCTAAAAGAGGTAATAAATGTGCAACTGCTGAAATTCCTACAGAAGATTCTGTCATACAACCTACCATAGTTTTCATATTTAGTTTTTTAGCATTTATAAGCATTCTTTTAGCAGAAGTTAAACCACCACATTTTACTAGTTTTACATTTACGCCATGAAAATGATTGTGACACTTTAAAACATCTTCTTCAATTTGACAACTTTCATCTGCAATTATTGGTAAAACGGATTTTTTAAAAACTTCTTTATGATCGTTCCATTCATCAGCTTTTAGAGGTTGTTCAATAAACTCAACACCAAGCTCTTTTAATTTATAGGAGTTGGATATGGTTTCTTCAACAGACCATCCACAGTTAGCATCTACTCTAAAAATAGCATTAGTGTGTTTTCTTAAAGCTTCAATTATTTTAATGTCTTCTTTTGTGCCGAGTTTAATTTTATAGATAGGCCAAGGCACTTCTTTCATTTTAGAAATCATTTTTTCAATTGAATCTATCCCAATAGTGTAATCGGTTAGTGGATTATTATTGGTGTTATAGTTCCATAATTCATAAAGTTTTTTTCCTTTTTTTTGAGCAAAAAGATCGTTAAAGGCTAAGTCTAAACCACATAAAGCAAACATATTATGTTTTAGGTGTGGATACATTTTATTCCAAAATGCTTCAGGTGTTAAATTAGAACTCTCTTCAATTAAGGGTTTTAAAGCTGTTAAGTCTTCAATCATTTTTTCAATTGTAATATTGTAATATGGATTTGAAGTAGCTTCGCCATAACCAGTAAAATCGCCATCTTTTAATTCAACTATAAGACTTGGTTGTATATTGTAAGATTCTCTTGAAATGGTAAAAGTATGACGTAATTTTAAATTGTAGGATTTTAGCGTTAAGTGCATTGTATTAGTTTTTAAATAACAGAGTTGATTTTTCTTTTTTAACTTTTAGTTCAACGGTTCTTCCTAAAATAAGCGCTAGGTTTTTTTCTTCGTGACCGGCAGGGAAATTAAAAAGTACGGGTATGTTATATTCTTCAACAACGTCTAAAATAAGTTGTTCAATTGAAGAGCCCCAAGGTGTGCTATTTTTTTTAACATTGCTAAAATCGCCAACAACTATACCTTTACAGTTTTCAAAATAACCGGCACGTTTTAAACTTTGTAACATACGATCTATATGATATGCATATTCTCCAATTTCTTCAAAAAATAAAATTTTATTAGTTGTGTCAATACTTGTTTTTGAACCTAACATTGTATGTAAAAGTGTTAGATTACCACCAACAAGTTGCCCTGTTGCTTCTCCTAATTTATTATAATTAGAAGAGTCTATAGTATAAGAAAGTTGATTGCCGAATAGCGCGTTTTTTAATGAATTTTTATTTTCTTCTAAATATTCAAGGTTTTTGTCTAAACTAATACCCATTATTCCATGTATGGTTTCAAACCCTAAATTATGAATTTGATTATGAAAAGCAGTGATATCCGAGTAACCAATAACCCATTTAGGGTGTTTAATAAATGTGGTATAATCTAGCTGATCTAAAACCCTTACAGAACCATAACCACCTCTTGAGCACCAAATAGCTTTAATGTTTTTATTGTCCAAAGCTTTTTGGAAATCTGAGGTGCGTTCTTGATCTGTACCAGCAAATTGATTGTTTTGGTTGAAAATGTTTTCACCTAAAATAGGATTTAATCCCCAACTTTTCAGTAATTTCTTTGCTTGTTCAATCTGAGCTTGTTTGTTTAATAATATACCTGCAGGAGAAAGTATAACAACGGAGTCTCCAGCTTTTAAATATGGAGGTTTTATTAAGGTTTTAGTTAGGGGTGTTTTACTAAATTCTGTAGCTGTTTGCTGAGTCGATTTACAGCCAATATTTATAAAAAGGGTAATTAAAATGCAATATGATAAATGTTTCATGATTACTATATGTTATTTTTTTATGCTTATAATTTAATGTAGCTTTTACGACTTTTAGTAATTAAGCTAGATGTGGATTTAATGCTTGTGGTTAATTATTTTAAAAGGAATATTTTTTAGTTAACGCATTTCAAAAGTTGAAAAATGTTAACGTAAATATACTGATTTTTCATTTGAATTTCTAATGCAAAAGTTGAAAAATGTCCTATTAAATCAAGGATTTTTTAAACTTTATATAATTTATGATTGGTTAAACTATATTGTAGTAAAATTGTTTTATTTTTGATAGCAAACCATCTTATAGCAGTTGTTATTTTGCGTTAAATAAGATATTTAACTTTGGGTAAAATAAGTATTAAAAATATTAATTAAAATTCTAATAAATTCTTATGAAATTAATTTTTAACAGTTTAGCAATGCTTTTTTTTAGTGTTGTTTTTAGTCAAAATATAGATTTTACTTCAAATTTGTATAATACTTACCATAGCTATAAAGAATCTAGTTTAACTCACAGAAGAATAAAGTATAACAATATACAGCCATTAGTTAACAAGCTAAAGAAAGATTCTAAATATACCGTAAAAAAAGTTGGAGAATCTATAGAAGGAAGAGATTTAAATTTAATAAGCATTGGTACAGGAAAAACAACTGTGTTTTTATGGTCTCAAATGCATGGAGATGAACCTACTGCAACTCAAGCTATTTTTGATATTTTTAATTTTATTGATAGTGATGATTTTTCTGAAGAAAAAAAAGAACTTCTAAGTAATTTAACACTTCATTTTTTACCGATGTTAAATCCTGATGGTGCTGAAATTTATACCAGAAGAAATGCTTTGGGTATTGATATTAATAGAGATGCTTTACGATTGCAGTCTCCTGAAGGGCAGGTTTTAAAAAAAATAAGGGACAGTCTTGATGCTGATTTTGGTTTTAATTTACACGATCAAAGTATTTATTACAATGCGGAACGTACAGATAAAACAGCAACTATTTCTTATTTAGCTCCTGCATATAATTACGAAAAAGATATTAATAATGTTCGAGCTAATGCTATGAAAATTATTGTTTTTATGAATTCGGTTATTCAAAAATATGCTCCAGGTCAAGTAGGTAGATACAACGATGATTTTGAACCGAGAGCTTTTGGGGATAATATACAAAAATGGGGTACAAGTGCTATTTTAATTGAATCTGGTGGGTATAAAAACGACATAGAAAAACAGGAAATTAGAAAGTTAAATTATGTGTCTATTTTATCAGCAATTTATACCATTGCTAATGGTAGTTATCATAATATTTCAATTGAAGATTATGAAAAAATACCTCAAAATGATCGAAAATTATTCGATTTAAAAATTCAAGCAGTAACATATAATTTATTAGGGAAAGATTACATTATTGATATTGGAATTAATAGGGCAGAGGTTGATAATGAAGATCATTCAAGCTATTATAATGTTGGCCGTGTAGCAGATCAGGGAGATTTATCTACATTTTTTGGTTATGAAACATTAGATGCTGAAAATTATAGTATTGAAGCTGGAAAAACATATCCAAAAGTTTTTAAAGCTATAAAAGAGATTGAAGATTTAGATATTTATAAACTTTTAAAAGATGGTTATACTTATGTGAAAGTTGAAAATTTACCTGAAAATAGCAGGTTTATAAATAAGCCAATTCATTTGGTTAATCCAGTTTTTGAAGCTCCTAAATTAAAAATTAAAGTAGGTGTAAATGCTACATTTTTGTTAAAAAAGAAAGGGGAAATAAAGTATGCAATTATTAATGGTTTTTTAATTAACCTAGATAATTCCAAAACTAATTTTAGAAATGCTCTTATTTATAAATAACTCATTTTTTAAATTAGTAATTGTCTCTTAGTAATTCTAATACAGTCTGAATTTCTTGTCTAACCGTATTTGTTGAAGTTTTAAAGTGGTTATTCATAAAGCTAAATATTAATACTTTATTAGATTTTGTAATTAAATAGCCACTTAAGCTATAATTGTTGCCAAAAGAACCTGATTTTGCATATACATATGGCGTTGGATTCCCTGCATACCAATTTTTTAAAGTTCCTAATTCACCACCAACTGGGAAAAAATTCAGCAAGCGTTTTTTAGGGATTTCATTATATAACTTTGTTAAAACTTGTACAAATGATGTTGGTGTAAATAAATTATACCGACTTAGTCCAGAGCCATCTACCCATCGAGGTTGTTGTTTTAAATCGCTCAATTTATTTTTAAGAAGTTCTTTTCTTATGGAGCTAGAATTTAAAGTGTCAGATAAGGTTGAAGAGGCTAATATAAGTATTTGTTCAGCTAAAAAATTATCACTTTTATGCATCATACGTTTGTATAGCGAGTCAGTCTCAATTCCATAAGCCGTATGTTTCATTTTTATGGATGAATTTGTGGTTAAATGAACTTTATTAGGTAAAAGATGATTCCATAACTTTTTAATTATTAACGAATCTATTACCATTGGTATTTCTTTTGTTTTACTCGGATTAGGTTGGTAATAAAACTGATTAGAATTATATGCTCTTTTAAAGCCAGAAGGTTTTAGGTAAACACTATCTTTTAACGCTTCTGGACTAGTTTTTAGTTCAGTGTCATAATTAATAGTTATTACATTTCCGTACATTGGAAAGTTACTTTTTTCTGGGCTAAAATAAGTGTCATAATCTTCCCAAGCCCATCCCGGACCATACTTTTTATCTTCTAAATTATCGATAATTAGATTTATTTTTTCATAATTACTAAACATTTTTAAAGCAGTACTATCTTTAAAATATGGGTGTAAAAATGTTGGATCTCCTGTGCCTAATACGTTTAACGTATCTTTTTCAATAGTATATTTAAATGAAGGTATTCTATTTGGTAAATACTGCAAGGCAGTATAAAGTGTAAAAATTTTGGTATTACTGGCAGGTGTAAAGTATTTATCTTCATTATAATTGTATATAGTTTTATCTGCTGCCGGGTTGTAGACCAATAACCCTGTAAATTGGTTGTTAAAAAAGTCACTATCAAGTTGTCTAGATATTTTTTTTGATACTCGGGAAGATTTACATCCTATAAAAATAAATATAAAAGCTAAACAAATAAGTTTTAGTTTTGACATATCTGCAATTTTAATTAAAAATAATAATACTTAATTAAAGTACAAACCCATAATTAAATATATAAGTGTGGTAATTGCTCCTCCAACTAAGGCGTATGGTAATTGTGTTTTAACGTGGTCTATATGGTCGGTAGCTGATGACATAGATGAAATTATTGTAGTGTCGGAAATAGGAGAACAATGATCTCCAAAAACACCACCTCCTAAAGTTGCAGCAATTACAAGACCTATGTTTGCTTCGTGAATAGTAGCCATTGGAATTGCAATAGCGATCATAATTGCAAAAGTACCCCAAGAAGTTCCAGTTGAAAAAGCTATAAACGAACTAATAATAAAAACAATTGCAGGTAAAAATTCTGGAGATAACCATTCTTTAGACCAGTTAGCTATAAATTGGCCTGTGCCAAGTTGATTACAAGCATCACTAATAGCAAAAGCAAAAAGCATTAATAAGGCAAGAGGCATTAATTCGCTAATTCCTTTTAATGTTAAATCAACCATTTCTTCAACTTTCATAATACCTTGTATTTTGTATGAAATTATAGCAACAAGTATAGCTGTTATAACAGCATATAATACAGATGAAGAACCAGAACCTTCTCCTATAGCTTGAGACAAATGATTAGAAAATGATGAGTATTCTTCAACTTTATTCCAACCGGTATAGGCTAGGTTTAAAGGCATCATAATTACCATAGTAAATAATGGAATAACCATATTGTATGCTTTAGCTTTAATGCCTTTTTTAGGTTCAAAAGAAGTTATTGTTTCAGAAATCATAGGTTTAGAATTTTCATTTAAAACCTTTCCTGTTTCTTTAGTTCTTTTTTCGGCTTTAGCCATAGGACCAAAATCTTTTTTAGAAATAATCAAAATAAATACAATTGCTATAGCAATAAAAGGATAAAAATTGTATTTAATTGAAGATAGAAGTACCGAAAAAGGTTGGTCTATACCTTGCGTAATTAGCAAGCCCATAATAAAAGCTCCCCAAGCATTAAAAGGTATTATAATTGATGAAGGAGCAGAGCTAGAATCGGCTATATAAGCTAATTTTTCTCTAGAAATTTTTAACTTATCAAAAATAGGTCTATAAAGTGTACCTACAGTTAAGGAACTAATGCTTGTTTCAACAAAAAGAATAATCCCTGTTAATAAAGCTAGAATTTGGACAATTACCCTGCTGTAACCTTTTTGTTTTTTTTCAAAATAATTAATTAAGATATTAATTTTATTAATAAAACCTTCAACCCCTCTAGAGTATTGAATAAATAGTAGCAGTGCACCAACAAGTGCGCTAAACATAATGGTTCGGGTGTTACCTTCAGATTTAAATACGTTCACCATTCCTTCAATTGCTGCAATAGTTCCTTTTATAAAATTCCAGTCGTTCATAATAAGCCATGAAGACCATATTCCAAAAAGTAATGCTACGTAAACTTGTTTTGTTCTTAATGCAAGTATAATTGCAATTATAGGTGGTAAAATTGATAGAAATCCGTAATTATCCATTGGTTTTTAGTGTAAATAATGTATTTCGAAAAATAGGAAAACGTGAATATACTTAAACTAATTTAGTTGAATAAATTTTATAGCAAAATCTAACTATTTTTTCAGATTTAATAAAAATTTATAATGTTAACTGCAGATAATAGTGTTTTTTTAATGTTGTGTCTGATTAGGATTAGGGTTCTTGTATTGGTAATACTTTTTTGAAAAGTAGAGGTTTTTGTATTTTTATAAATAGCTTTAAGTAAGCTAAAAATTAAAAGTTAGTAAAATAGTTGACTAAAAAGAGTGTTAATAGATTGATTAATAGGTATTTGTGAAGTGTAGTAGTGGAGACGCCGGGAATCGAACCCGGGTCCAAACAAGCAACCAAAGTATTTTCTACATGTTTAGTTTTCTTTTAATTTTAGTCCTAATGCTAACCGAAAACAATTTACGTTAGGCTTAGTTTCTTTAGTTTCAAAATGCTAGCGAAACAATAGCAAATCTATGTTAACTTTTACGATGTCTCTTAGCTGACCGCCGCTAACCAAGGCTTTCAAGAGACATTTAGCTTGCACACCTTGTGTGCCGAGGCTCATCCTACTATAATTCAGATTAAGCAGCTAAAGCGTAGTTATCTTCGCCGTTTAAAGTGTTGAAATTGAGATTTACGAGTGCTATTTCATTACTCGACATGCTTATAGTTCAATTGACCTTGCAGTCAAAACCAGTCGTCCCCAATAAGTCAAAGATCAAATTCTTTTAAAGATGGCAAATGTATAAAAAATCTACCAAATTAATTATTTGTTAGTTCCTTTAATTCACAATATCTTAGTAGCAATATTTATACCATATTATATAATGAAATTAGGAATTATAAAAGAACGAAAAAATCCGCCAGACAGACGTGTAGTTTTAACACCAAAAAGGTGTAAAAAATTATTGAAAAAATATCCAAAACTTTCTATTAAAGTTGAAAGTTCAGATAATCGATTTTTCACAGATGAAGATTATGTAAATCAAGGAGTTATGGTTGTTGATTCTGTTTCGGATTGTGATGTTTTGTTAGGGGTAAAGGAAGTTCCAATAGAGTATTTAATTCCTAATAAAAAATATTTTTTCTTTTCTCATACCATAAAAAAACAACCTTATAATAGAAAATTATTACAAGCCATTTTGGCAAATAATATTGAAATGTATGATCACGAAGTAATTGTAAATGAAAAGGGAATGCGGTTAGTTGCCTTTGGTAGGTATGCCGGAATTGTAGGAGCATACAATGGTTTTAGAACATATGGATTAAAATATAGCACATTTAAATTACCTAAAGCCGAAGATTTACACGATCAATTAATGCTAATTCACGAATTGCAACAAATTCAATTGCCTAATATTAAAGTTGTTTTAACAGGTAAAGGTAGAGTAGGGAATGGTGCAAAAGAAATGCTAAAAGGAATGCGCATGCGTGAAGTTTCAGTAAAAGAATTTTTAAATGAATCTTTTTCTGAATCAGTTTTTGTACAAATAGATGTGTTAGATTACAATAAAAGAAAAGATGGGAAAACAAAAAATCAGCAAGACTTTTTTGACAATCCTTCTGAATATGAAAGTAATTTTATGCGTTTTGCAAATGTAGCTGATATGTACATCGCTTGTCATTTCTTTGGAAGTGGTTCTCCGTATATTTTTACACGTGAAGATGCAAAAAATGAAAATTTCAATATAAAGGTTGTGGCAGATATTAGTTGTGATATTGATGGTCCGGTGGCATCAACCATTCGCCCTTCAACAATTGCAGAACCTATTTATGGTTACAACCCTAAAACAGAAAAAGAAACAAATTTTAAAAATAAAGACGCAATTGCCGTTATGGCAGTTGATAATTTACCATGTGAATTGCCGAAAGATGCTTCAGAAGGATTTGGTGAAAGTTTTTCAAAATATGTAATTCCTGCTTTTTTTAATAATGATAATGATGGAGTTTTAGAAAGAGCTAGAATGACTCAAAATGGGAAATTAACGGAACGTTTTAATTATTTACAAGATTTTGTTGATGGAGAATAATCAACAGCACGAATTAGAAAAATTGGCAAATACGATAATGCCCTTCGGTAAATTTAAAGGTAGATATTTAATTGATTTACCAGAACATTATATTGTTTGGTACAATAATAAAGGTTTTCCAAAAGGAAAATTAGGGAATCAGTTGCGTTTGGTGTATGAAATTCAACTTAATGGTTTAGAAGATTTGGTTAGGAAATTAAGGGTTTGATTTTTGATTGAATAAAAATACTGTTACAATTCCCAGTGTATATGCAATTAAATCGCCTATTGAAAAAGTAGTGCCAAAAATAATTCTTAAGAAACTATTTTCTTTAATACTTAAGTAGTTTAATATTTGTGTAAGTTGAAGAAATTCAATAAAATAAGCAATTATTAATACAGTTATAGCTACAAAAGCTGATTTCATATTTAAAAAACTTTTAATAAAATAGAAGAGCATAATTACAGATAGGTAATCTCCAAAAGTATGCCGTACAAAATGTTGCGTAATGTAAAGTGCAATTACTATTTCAATAATAAAAAGTATTAAAAATATAATGAAGTTTTTGTAGTTGAATTTTAGCATTTTATAATTAATTAGTGCTTGTTAAATAATTTTAAAGATACTGTCTAAAAAACATGCATATCCGTCATGCTGAATTTATTTCAGCATCGCATTAGACTGATGAGAAATTATTATGCGAACCTAAAACAAGTTCAGGGCGACGGAAGTTTCATTTTTTAAACAGTATCTATATTTTTATTAATTCCAATCGACTTTTCTAGAAGCGTACATCACACTTGCAAGTATTGTAAATAAACCAATGCTTCCAACAATTAAGGCATAGTTTTCTAATTGTATTATTACAAAAATAAATGTGTACAAAGCAGTTAACGAAATTCCAATAAATATAGGAAACTTAAACGTTTTTAAAATTGATTTTGAATACAAGGTTATTAAAATTATTACTGAAAGACCTGCAATAACATATGCTTTTAAAAAGTTGCTATGTTCAGAGATTGAGATTAATAAGGTGTAAAACATGGTAAGAGACAAGCCAATCATTAAATATTGAAACGGATGGATGTTTATTTTACTTATACTTTGTATTAAAAAGAAAATTAAGAATGTAAGTGAAATTACTAAAAATCCATATTTTGCAGAACGTTCACTTTTTTGATATTCATCAACAGGAATTTTAAAATTTACACCAAAAGCATATTCATTTAAATTTGGAAGTGTTTTAAAATATTCTTGTGAAAAAGGTCTGTTAATATGTAAAACTTTCCATTTTGCATCAAAACCTGTATCTGTAATCTTGTCTGAATTTAAAGGTAAGAATTCTCCTATAAAATTAGCGGTCTTCCAATTAGATGTAACATTTAAATTTGTTTCTTTTCCAATAGGAATAATTTTAAATTGTTGACTTCCACTTACTGTTAAATTAATTGAAAAATTGGAAGGTTTATCCACAATAATTGTGTCTTTGTTTAAAAGAGGGGTTTCTAGTTTATGTAGTGTAACCGTATTTTTGGTATACACATTGTTTTGTTGTGCTTCATATTTTGGAATAAATGGATATGACTTTGAATTTAGAGAAATTTCAACCTGATTATTAATACCTTTTAAATTAGAGGTTTTTATAATAACCGTTGCTTTATCCCATAAAACATCATTATCTTCAACTTCAGCAGTGCTAAAATCGGGTTTTACAAAATTTCCAGAGACATCTATTGTACTTTTATAAACGGAAGTTTTATAAATACCTCTTTTTTTAACTTCCGGATTTATTTCGCTATTAATTTCCAAATTTTCAGGAAAGAAAAATGCATAATTTGTATTAGAAATAGTTTCTTTTGTAACTTTTTTTGTTGCACTATCAGTTACTAGTTTTTCTGTGTATGTTTTGTAAGGTACTTTTAAAATTGGTCCATAAAGTAATACTTCATTTCCCCATTTTTCGTTAATTTCATTTACAACAGACTCCTGTCGGTTTGCTCTTTCGTTTATTAAACTTTTTATATAAGATAATGGAATAAGTAATATAATTATTAAAATTCCAATCATTAACATTCTTGCAGTAATCGATGTTTTAATCCAGTTTCCAAATTTGTTTTGTTGCATGTTCATAGTTTTGTACTTTAAAAGTACTTTGTATTTCAAAGTAAATAGTTAAAAAATATATATTTTAATTCCTTATTAGTTTTTCAAGTGCATTAATATGCTTTTTAAATTCAAGTTTGCCCAATTTTGTAGCAGTATATCTAGTATTTGGTTTTCTTCCTATAAATTGTTTTTCAACAGTAATGTATTCAAACTTTTCTAATGTTTTTGTGTGACTGGCAATGTTACCGTCAGTTGCTCCTAAAAGTTTTTTTAACATGTTAAAATCCGCAAAATCATTTACCATTAAAATAGACATAATACCTAGTCTAATGCGATGGTCAAATGCTTTATTTATATTATTAATAATACTCATGTTTAATTGCGGTCGTGTTTAAAATACATTAAAGACCCGTATATTATATGGCATACACCAAATCCTAAAGCCCAAAAATATAAGCCATAACCAATAAATTGTGTTGAAATTAAACCAATTGCAATAATTGTTAGACCTAAATAACGTACACCTCCCAATGTGTATTTACTTGCATTTACACAGGCAAGTCCGTAAAAAATTAGTGTGGTAGGGGCAATTATTTTTATGTATTCATATTGTATTAATACCAAACTGAAAAGTCCACCAATTATTAATGGTAATGCAAAATTAATAATTAGGCGTTTGCTAGAGACATCCCATATTTTTTCACCACTTTTTTTTGCTTTATAATAAGTTAAAATAATACCTGTAAAAAGTGCTAGCCCCATAACAGACAATGCAATAATTAATAAATAGTCTAACGAATTATACGTCATAAAAAATTGCATCAATTTGTTAGGTTCACTTTTTATTGAATATATAATATTGTGCGCTAGGTAGCTGCCAATTAAAGCATATACACCGGCTAATATTCCAGATAGCCCACTTAAAGACATAAAACGAGAAGATTTACTCATCATATTCTTAATTTCAGAAATGTCGTCTAAATATTTTTTAGAATTCATATAAAAGTACTTTGAATTACAAAGATAATAAAATAATTCCATTTTACAATAAAAAAAATTTACTTTTCAACAACAAAATGTTATTAACTAATTTTATAAAAGATGAAATAGTTTTAAATATTGAATTAATTTTATTTTTTGAAAAAAGTATAATTATTAAAAAAATGAAAATGACAGAAGAGTTGGTTTTTCCGAAAGTATATGCTTATAAAGAGGTGTTAGATAATTGTTTAGCTTATTTTAATAATGATGAGCTAGCAGCCACTACTTGGATGAACAAGTATGCAGTGAAGAATAAAAAAGGCGAATACTTAGAAGCTTCTCCAAGTGAAATGCATAAAAGAATGGCAGTTGAGTTTGGAAGGATTGAAAAAAAATATTTAGATGCCGAAGAAACCAAAGAAGGTCTTTCTGAATATGGTAAAACACGTGATTTTTTGTCTGAAGACGCAATATTTGACTTGTTTAAAGATTTTAAATATATAATTCCTCAAGGAAGCGTTATGTCCTCTTTAGGAAATAAAAATGTAATTGCATCACTTTCAAATTGTGTTGTGGTACCTCCAGTATACGATTCTTATGGTGGTATTTTTCATACAGATCAACAATTGGCACAATTATTTAAACGTAGATGTGGAGTAGGTGTAGATTTATCTAATTTAAGACCAAGAGGTGCGCAAGTTTCAAATTCTGCAGGAACAACAACTGGTGCAGTTTCTTTTATGGATCGTTTTTCAAATACTACAAGAGAAGTTGCTCAAAATGGTAGAAGAGGTGCATTAATGTTAACTATGGATATTGCACATCCAGATATTGAAGAATTTGTAACTATAAAACAAGATTTATCTAAAATTACAGGTGCAAATATTTCATTAAGATTGTCTGATGAGTTTATGATGGCAGTTGTAAAAGATGAAGAATTTACATTGCGTTGGCCAATTGATAGCGAATCTCCAAAATATACAAAAACAATTAAGGCAAAAGAATTGTGGAATACCATAATTAAATCTGCTCACAATACAGCAGAGCCTGGTTTAATTTTTTGGGACCGTCAGCATTATTACTCAACATCTTCAATGTATCCTGGTTTTAAAAATAGCTCTACAAATCCTTGTTCAGAAATTGCAATGCAAGGTGGAGATAGTTGTAGATTAATAGCACTTAATTTATATAGCTTTGTTGATAAGCCATTTACAAAAGAAGCTTCATTCGATTTTGAAAAATTCTATAAAGTTACGTATGAATCGCAACGATTAATGGATGATTTGGTAGATTTAGAGTTGGAAGCAGTTGATAAGATTTTCAACAAAATAATGCACGATAAAGAGCCAAATGAAATTAAACAAGTAGAAATTGATACTTGGAAATTATTATATAAAACTGGAAAAAAAGGAAGAAGAACAGGTTTAGGATTTACAGCTTTGGCAGATTGTATGGCTGCATTAGGGAAAAAATTTGATACTGATGAAGCTATTGCTGTAGTTGATGAAATTATGAAAACTAAACTACGTGGAGAGTTTGATAGTAGTATAGATATGGCAATTACACGTGGTAAATTTGAAGTGTTTAGCCCAGAAATTGAAAAATTCTCTGAATTTGTACAAATGATGGAGACAGAGTTTCCTGATCTATATAAAAGAATGATGAAGTATGGAAGACGTAATATTTCTATTAGTACCGTTGCACCAACAGGAAGTTTAAGTATGTTAGCACAAACATCCTCTGGAATTGAGCCTGTATTTTTATTATCATATAAACGTAGAAGAAAAGTAAATGAAGGCGATGAAAATGCAAAAGTTGCATATGTAGATGATATGGGTGACGCTTTTGAAGAATTTGAAGTATATCACGGTAAATTAAAGCAATGGATGGATGTTACAGGTGAATCGGATATTAAAAAAAGTCCGTATGCCGGAGCAACAGCCCCAGAAATTGATTGGGAAAAACGTGTAGAAATGCAAGCATTAGTTCAAAAATATACAACCCATTCAATTAGTTCAACAATTAATTTAGCAAGTGATGTTCCAGTTGATTTAGTTGGAAATATTTATATAGAATCTTGGAAGAAAGGTTTAAAAGGAATAACGGTATATAGAGATGGTTCTAGAAGCGGAATTTTAGTGTCAAGCGATGCTAAAAAAGAAAAGAAAGATGCCGAATGTTATGCAAATACAATTTTCCCTAAACGTCCTAAAAAAATTAAAGCAAAAGTAGTTCGTTTTCAAAATGATTACGATAAATGGGTTGCAGTTGTTGGATTAATAGATAACAGACCTTATGAAGTATTTACAGGTAAGTTAGAAGATGCATTTTTATTACCAACTTGGTTAGAAGAAGGTTGGGTTATTAAAAATAAAGATAAAAAAGGAGGTTCTCGATACGATTTCCAATTTGAAGATAGACAAGGTTATAAAGTTACAATGGAAGGATTATCGCGTACTTTTGATAAAGAATATTGGAATTATGCCAAATTAATTTCTGGTGTTTTACGTCACGGAATGCCAATTCCTTATGTAGTTGATTTAATTAACAACTTAAATATGTACGATGATAATATTAATACTTGGAAAAACGGTATTGCTCGTACGTTAAAACAATTTGTTGAAGATGGTACGCAAGCAGTTGATAGAAAATGTCCTGAATGTGGAGATCCAGAAGGATTGATTTATGAAGAAGGTTGTTTAAAATGTAAAAGTTGTGGACATTCTAAATGTGGATAAGAATTTAAATTAATATTAAACAATTAAAACACCAACAAAATTTAATATATTGTTGGTGTTTTTTTATGAATCCAATAGACGAATATTTTTACAATCAGGTTGAGCCTTATCAATCAATTATGCTTTATTTACGAGGTGTAATAGTAAAAGTAGCGCCTCAAATTGAAGAAAAATATAGTTTTAAAATTCCTTTTTTTTGTATTGATAAAAAGCCCGTATTGTATTTAAATGTGCTAAAAGGAACCAATTTTGTTGATGTTGCTTTTGTACATGGTATTATTTTAGAAGAAAAATACCCAGAATTAAAAAACTACAATAATAGAAAGCAAGTACGTTCGCTTCAAGTAAAATCTTTAGATAATTTTGATGAGTTGATGTTTTCTCAGCTTTTAAAAGATGGAATTGCTTCAGTTGAAAATAGTAAAAAAGCATGGTTTATTTAAAAAATATCCCTAATCCTAAATTTATTTCAAAACCTTATAATAATTGTATTTAATAAGATTCTGAACTAAATTTTGCTTAATATTTAATATTAAAGACTATTTATAGTTTTTCTAATTGCTACTAAATTACTTAGCAATTTTTCTAAATATTGTAAATCTAACATATTAGCACCATCGCTTTTTGCATTTTTAGGGTCGAAATGTGTTTCTAAAAATAAGCCATCAACACCAATTGCAATTCCAGCTCTGGCAATGGTTTCAATCATATCAGGTCTACCACCAGTAACACCACTTGTTTGGTTTGGTTGTTGTAAAGAATGTGTAACATCTAAAACAGTAGGTGCAAATTGTTGCATTTCAGGAATTCCTCTAAAATCAACAATCATATCTTGGTAACCAAACATAGTTCCTCTGTCAGTTATCCAAGCTTTATCGTTTCCACTATCTTTAACTTTTTGAACTGCATGTTTCATAGCAGAAGGACTCATAAACTGACCTTTTTTTAAGTTTACAACTTTACCCGTTTTAGCAGCAGCTACAACTAAATCTGTTTGTCGCACTAAAAAAGCAGGAATTTGTAATACATCAACATATTCAGCCGCTATTGCAGCATCTTCATTTGTATGAATATCGGTAACAGTTGGAACATTAAAAGTATCTGAAACTTTTTGTAATATTTTTAAAGCTTTTTCATCACCAATTCCAGTAAAACTATCAATTCTACTTCTATTTGCTTTTTTAAAACTTCCTTTAAAAATAAATGGAATTTGTAGTTTGTCTGTAACTTTTAAAATATGTTCTGCAATACGAAGCGCCATTTCTTCACCCTCAATTGCACAAGGTCCTGCTAGTAAAAAAAAGTTATTACTAGTTGTATGTTTTATGTTAGGAATTAGGTTTAAGTCCATTTTAATGTTTTTTTGCAAAGATAGAATAACTTTGAAAAGTTTAAGTATTAAAAATTTAAATTGAATAAAAGGTAATTTTAAAAAATAAATTATTCTTAATTTACCAGCGATTTAGAAATTAAAAATAATGAAAAAAATAGTTGTATTTGTACTTATATGTTGTTTGCATAGTTGTACGGTAAAGGAAGCGCCTGAATTTATAGGTGTTTCAAATATAGAAGTTGCAGCATCTACAAAAACATATATTACTTTAAAAGGTGATGCTATGTTTAAAAATCCGAATGATATTGGTGGTAAATTGAAAACTGATGAAATTAAAGTTTTTGTAAATGGTAATCAAATGGCAACTATAGCAACAGAAAATTTTGATGTACCTGCCAAAAAGGAATTTACAATACCGTTAAAAGTAAATATTCCTACAGATAGTATTTTTTCAAATAAGAATATTAGTGGTTTAATCGGTAGTATTTTTAGTAAAAAAATTGAAGTAAAATATAAAGGCGAAATTAAATATACAATTTTTGGTTTTTCTGAATCTTATACTATTGACGAGGTTGAGAATATAAAAATTAAATAGTGCTTTTTTATTTTTAATAATAAGATTTTAGTTTTTGAATTTTAAAAGTATCTTCAATAAAATATTTTAAAAAATGGATTGATAATTATTTAAAAATTTGTAATTTAATCAGTCATTTAATTTATATTTTTTTATGATGCATATTAAACTATTTAACCAAGTATTATTTTTCTTTTCAATAATTTTAATCACTTCATGTTCAGGTAATCCACAATTAAATCTTTCGGAAACTGTATTGTTTCCAAAACCGGTTTCATTACTAGAAACAGGAAGTTCATTTGAACTAAATGCTAAAACTAAAATTCTTGTAAATAATAATTCAAAAGAATTATTAGAAATTGGAAATTCTTTAGCATCATTTATAAGTCCTGCTACAGGTTTTAATTTACCAGTAGAAATTGGATCTGAAACTTCAAAACCTAATAATATTTATTTGAATATAACAGATTTAGATGCTGAATTTGGAAGTGAAGGTTATAAATTAACTATTTCTGAAGAAACAATAGTAGTTGAATCTGCTACTGTAGAAGGTGTTTTTAGGGGGATTCAAACATTGCGTCAAATTTTACCAGATGAAATAGAGTCTAAACAATTGCAAGAAAAATCTTGGTTTATTCCAACTGGAGAAATTAAAGATTATCCGGAATATGCATATAGAGGTGCAATGTTAGATGTTGCACGTCACTTTTTTGATGTTGAAGATGTTAAACACTATATAGATTTACTTGCGGCTTATAAAATTAATGTGCTTCATTTACATTTATCTGATGATCAAGGTTGGAGAATTGAAATTAAATCGTGGCCAAAACTTACAACAATTGGTGGTTCTACTGAGGTTGGTGGAGGCGAAGGAGGTTTTTATACACAAGAACAGTATAAAGAAATTGTGGCATATGCAGCAGCTAACTATATTACTGTAATTCCAGAAATTGATATGCCAGGGCATACAAATGCAGCATTGGCATCGTATCCAGAATTAAATTGTAATGGTAAATCTCCAGAATTATATACAGGAATAAAAGTTGGTTTTAGCACCTTATGTACAAGTAAAGAAATTACATATAAATTTATTGATGATGTGGTTAAAGAATTAGTAGCATTAACACCTGGCCCATATATTCATATTGGAGGAGACGAATCTCATGTTACAGATATGGAAGATTATATACCTTTTATTAATAGAGTTCAAGATATTGTTAACTCTTATAATAAAACAGTAATTGGTTGGGATGAAATAGCTCATGCAGATCTTAAAAATGAGGCTATTGTTCAATTTTGGGCTAAAGAAGAGAATGCTAAAAAAGGAGTTGCTCAAAATTCAAAAGTTATAGTATCACCTTCAACAAAAACTTATTTGGATATGAAGTACGATTCTTTAACTAATATAGGTTTAAATTGGGCTGGTTATATAGAATTGGATAGCGCTTATTTATGGACTCCAGATACTTTTATTAAGGGTGTTAAAAAAGAAAATATTTTAGGTATAGAATCTCCTTTATGGACTGAGACAATTACAACAATGGATGATATTGAATATATGGTATTTCCTAGAATTATTGGTCATTCTGAAATCGGTTGGACGCCAACTTCTTTAAGAAATTGGGAAGACTATAAAGAACGTTTAATAAAACATACTAAAAGATTAAAACTTATGGATGTTAATTATTACGATTCTAAACTTCTTTCTGAATAATAATTTAGTTGAATTATAAGAAGAACTCTATAAAAAATAAATTCAGAGGTCATATTGAGCTTGTCGAAATATAACAATTTGTTGCAAAGTAACAATGGATTTCGACAAGCTCAACCTGACAACCAATTTTAAATAACACTTAGACTCCGCTCAGTAACTGATCACTGAGCGGAGTCTCAGCTTAGGTTAACTAAATTATTATTTTACCATCAACTATCAACTAATCTCCAATTTCTATTCTAATACCTTCACTATGGCTGCTAAATTCTGGAGCATACATACTTTGTATGGTTGTAATTCCGTTGCTGAAGTTTCCTGCATTGTTTACGCGTAAATCGTATTCAAAAACATACACACCTTTTGGTAAACGCTCCATAAAAAAGTTAGTTGATGCATCTTTTGTGCTTTCGTAATAACCTAAACCATCTTGCCATTTGTAGCTAGAGATTACATTTATAGGTTCTAAACCACTTGCTCGCATATCTTTCATATGTACAAATTCCATTGGTCTATCAACTTTTAATTCAATGCGAACTGTAATTAAATCACCTAATTTTAAGTTAGAAGTTTCAGTAATTTCTGTTAACTCTTTTCCTGTATCAGTATTCGATTTCAAGAATAATTTTTTACTCAATTTTAAAGGAGTTTCTGCTGAAGTTATTTTATCTAAATCTTCAAAATATTGCCAATACAAACCGCCCCAAGCAATGCCTTCGTCTTTTTTAGAAAGCGTTACTTCTCCCATTTCTGAAGTAATTTCATTGCCACTCCACGAAGTTTTAAAATAACCTGTTCCAGCTTCAACTTTTACGTTTTCTAATTTTGAAGGTTCAATTTTTTTGTTTCCTACTGTTACTTCAACAGATTCATTAATAGATAGCCAATCGCTTCCTTGTAATAATAATGCATACACAGCTACAGTAGTTGCTTTGGTAGTTTTCCAACTATTAGTTTGTTTGTTTTTAAGTAGCCAAATTTTTAATTCATCAACAATTTTTATGTCATTTTCTATTTCAGAAAACACTTCAATTAGTAAGGCTTGTGTTTCAATAGGTGATTGATACCAGAACCAACTTGGTGTATTTTCTTTCCAATACATTCCTAATTCTTCAGAAGTAATACTGTTTTCTTTTAACGATTTTATTATTTCAGAAGTAATTTTAGAATTCTCATTTCTATGCTGAATCAAAGCAATCATCCCTTTTGAATATAAGTTGAAGTTTGTCCAATATGTAGCAGATTGATTTGTGTAATAATCTACTGCCGTTTGAACTTTTGTAGGAATTTTAATTTCACTATAAAAACTACGCATATATAAATAATGTAATTGTGTATGCCCTAAATGGTTTTTAGCTAAATATTCTTGCTCAGCTTTTATACCTTTCGCTGTTGTTTTTTCTTTTTCTCTAATTTTTTTAGCTTCTGACAAAAGTTTGTTATAATCTTCTAAAATCTCATCATCTAAAAATTCAACAGCCTTAACAATCATTTTATCAGTTTCAGAAGTTTCAACAATATTTAATTGTTTTAAATGTCCATAACTAGAAGCAATGTGCTGCGTAATATATCTATTAGGATAATTACTTCCTTTAAACCAAGGAAAACCACCGTTAGAGAATTGTAATTGTTTTAATTTATTGAGTGCGATTTCTTGTTCGTTTTTCATTTTATTTAAATCGAACAATAAAGCAATACGTTTTTTTTGTTCGGTTTCACTTTGTGCATCACGTAACCAAGGAGTTTCTTGAATAATAATAGATTTCAACTCTTCATTTTTCTCTAAATTAGAAACCAACTCATCGCTTGTTTTCCATAAATTAAATACTTCTTGAATGCGTGGATTTGAATTTGCAATATGACTTGCCAGTGTGTTTGCATAATAACGCGAGAATGTTTGTTCAGCACATTCATACGGATATTCCATTAAATACGGTAAACTTTGCACGGCATACCAAGCCGGATTTGATGTGATTTCTAACGTTAATTTGTGATTTTTTAATGTTCGGTCGCTGAGCGGCGTCGAAGCACTATTCACTAATTTATCTAAAGAGAATGTTTTAGTTTGATTACTGCGAACCCACATAGGTAAAGTTTCGGTAACCAACATTCTATTTGATAATACCGGTAATACATTTTGTTCTCCATCGGAAAATTCACCTGCTTTTGCTACAATTTTATATTGTACAGCTTGAATAGTATCTGGAATTGTTAATGTCCAATTAACATTTGTATTGCCTTTTGCATCAATCATAAAATTTTTGGAAGTTACATTTCCATCTATTAAATGATTGATTTCTTCACCAGAAATAGCATCCGTTAAAACTAATTGAGCAGTTCCGTTTAAATTTTTGTCTGTAATGTTTGAAATTTTACTAGAAAATTGAATGATATCACCTTCACGTAAAAAACGAGGAGGATTTGGTAATACCATCAGTTCTTTTTGAGTTACGGTGGTTAATGTTTTGGTTGAAGCTGCTAATTCTTTGGTATGAGCTAATAATTGTAATTTCCATTGTGTTAAAGCTTCTGGCATTGTAAAACTAAAGCTTACGTTTCCATCTTTATCTGTTTTTAAATGTGGAAAGAAAAAAGCAGTTTCGTTAAAATTTGTACGAATTTTTACTGTTGAAACGTCTGTTTTTTTATTTTCTAAAATTTCATTTTCATCTTTTTTTGTTCCATAAGCAACTGTAACAACTTCCTCAAGATCTTCTTCATTTTCTTCTACAGCCATAATCATATCTGAAGCAACTACGTTGTTATTAACACTTTTAAATTTTTGGATTGAGCTAACACCTCTAATTAGGATTTGGTTTCTATTTAATTGTAAACCAAACCAATTTAAAGCATCAAACTGTTGTTGTATTAGTCCGTAATAAGTATTTTCTAAATTATTAATTTTGAAGCGAGAAGTTTGAAAACTTTGATACGCTCTTTTGCTAGTTTGGGCATAATAAGCAGGACGTGAATTTGGGTAGAATTGCCAATTATGCGATTTAAATTGATCTAAAGAAGCATCGTACATACTTGCTAATAATTCAGCTGCTACTTTTTCTCCTTTATTTCCTTTTAGTTTAAAACTCCAAGTTTCGGTTTGTCCAGGTTGTAATTTATCTCTAAATGTGAGTGTTTCTATTTCCAATTCTTTTACAGGATATGGAACCACAATTGGCAATGTGCCGTTTTCAAATGTGTTGAAATTTGTAAAACTATAATGAATTGCAAATCCGCCTAAATCATTTGTTGTAACAGGAATTTTTAGTGTTTTAATTTGATTATTTAAATGAATTATTTGAGTGTCAACTATTTTATCATTTTTTTCAATATCAATAGTTACTGTTAAATCTTTTGAAGCAGATCCAACTTTTAAAGTTACAGTTTCGTTAGGTTTATAGCTGTTTTTATTTAGAGAAATAGAGAATAATTGCTTGTCTGAAACTTGTTTGTCATTTTTACTAAATACCGTAATTAATTGCTTATCGGTAACCAATTGACCAAATTTATCTTTACTTTCTAATTCTATAATATATTTACCCGATTCCCAATTTTTAATTTTTTTAAGTGCAATTTCTGTACTATTTTCGGTGTTAAAATTGGTATTAAAAACAAGGCTGCTTTTTTTCCAATTTGCTGCATTATCTTCATTAGAAAAAGCTTCATTTGGAAATTTAGTTTTAAATTCTTCAAAAGTATATAATTGGTAATCTGGTGCAGTCCAAACACGTTTTCTTAAAACGTTTTCTGGAGCTTGTAGCTTGTATATTTTTACACTTCCTTTAGCCGAAATAGTTTGATTATTTAAGTTTTTAGTTTCTATTTTTAGCAGGTTTTCTTTAGTGTCTTTATCAATTGGGCTGTCTATATTAATTTCAGCAGTTAATGCGTGGTAACCTACTTTTACTACTGTAGAAGCGCTTCTGGTTTCACCATTTATATCGGTAACATCTGCAGTTACTTCATAATAAAAAATTGGTAGATTTTCTTTATCAATGCTTTTATCTGCTAAAGCTTTAAAAGTGATATTGTAATTTCCTTCAGCGTTTGTTAAGGTTTCTCCATAAGTAATTTCTTGTGGTTCTGAAGGAGTAAAATAAGGTCTGTACCAATAAAACCATCTTGGATAGATTACTTTTCTATGAACTCGGTATGTTACTTTAGCATTAGAAATAGTACTACCTGCATACGCCATAGCATTTCCTGTTATTGTAACACTATCGTTAATTTTATAAGTTTCGGTTATAGGATTAAAATTGGTTTCAAATTTTGGGCGTTTATATTCTTCAACAGAAAAATAATAACGTTGGTAAGTATGTCCTAATTGAATTAATTGAATAGAATATTGCCCTAAAAGTCCGTTGGTTGGTAGTATAAATTCACCACTAATAGCACCAAATTCGTTGGTGTTTAAATTTAGTTCGCTTATTTTTTCATTATTTACATTATATAGTGAGGCCGTTACAAACTCGTCTGTGTAAGGTGTTGACTTATCATCGTCTTTTTCAATAAAAATACCTTTAAAATAAACTGTTTGGCTTGGTCTATAAATACTTCTATCCGTAAATAAGAATGTTTTTATTGTTATATTGTTTTTAGGCTCCGTGTAGTTGTAATTACTAAAATAATAATCACCAAAACGAGCTTTATCATGTTCGGTATTAATATAAATTACAACATTTCTATTTGAATCTGTTGAAGTAAAACTCAATTGCCCATTTTTGTCGGTCGTATAATTTTTATTAATAGGGTTGTTATAACGTCCGGTATTGTAGTTTTTTATGTTCACTTTTGCACCTGCAATAGGTTTTCCATTATTTCTATCAACTACTTGGTACGTATAATTGTTATTTAAGCGGTTTTCAATCAAGGCAAGATTTGTAACCTGGATTGTAGTAGTGGCAAAAAGACTTTCTTCGTTTACGCTTTTAATGGTAGATGCGTAAATTAGGTATTGCCCATTTTTTAAAGGTGGAATTGCAATTTCGGTAGCATGTTGCTGATAATCGTTTTCTGTTTTTAGGGTTTGTTGAAAAGAATTAAATTGATTTAGTTTTTTGATAAAAGCTATTTTTTCGTTGTTATTATAGATTTTATTAAAACTTGAAAGTTGGTTTTCTGAGATAGTATAAATTGTAAAATATAGGTTTTCAATATTTTTATAATTTACTAAAATCTTACTGTTTTTTTCTATTGGAATATGTTTTTCGGTAGTTATATCTAAACTGCTTTTTAAAATTCGTTGTTTTAATTGCTTGCAATTTTTTGCACCAATACTTTCAGGAAATCGTTCAATTGCAATTTCACATATTTTTAAGGCTTCAATATTTTTAAATTGATTTTTGGTATTGCTTGTTGCGTTATATTTAGAAGCTTCATTGGCATAAATAGTAGCAATTTCAAAATCGATCAATGTTGCTGTTTCGTTTAAAGAAAATTCATTTTTTAATTGTTGCAATGCTGCTAAAAAATGTTCATCTTTTTGGTTAACTATAGCATGTTCTTTTACAAATTTTAAACGTTCTATATCTGCTGAAATTAAAGCATCTATATTACCGCTTTTAGTATGAAAAGCAAGTATATTTTGATATATTTTTAATGCGTTTAATTGTAAAGAAAGACTGTCTTTTACTTTTAATTCTAATAGAGAAAATGCTTTGTTATTATTAAAATACGTGTCATTGTCAATTTCGAATTTATAATTAGCTTGTGTAATAGCAGTTTCAGAAGTTTTGTAAAATTTTAAGGCATTATGATTTAAAAAATCGAATAAAGTTGGTCTAAACTTTTTTGAATTTTTTTGAAGGTTTAAAATTTCATCAAACTGACTTAAATCTGTTTGTTGAGCTACCAATCCGTTTTGTAAAGAATTTTGAAAATGCGTATGAATCTCTGTAAAAATGGTTTGTAAATCCCAAGTTCTAAAATCTACAGAATCAACCTTTTCAGTTGTTTTTATTCTGTTGTAAAATTTATACCTATTTTGTTGAAAATACTGCCAATATAAGTTAGCCAAAACACTTTCTAATATGTTTTTTGTTGGAAATTTAGCTGAGTTAATTTCCGTTTTAAATGAATTTATAATCGTTAATTGAGCCTCTTCTTCAAGTGTTAAAGCGTATTTAGATTGGTGTAATAAAGCTTTTATAATTTGTGGGCTGTTATTTTCTTCTTTCGCTTTTGTATAAATTTCATTAACAACTTTTAAAGCAGATTTTGGAAGTTTATCAGTTTCAAATTGAGTCACTTTAAGCCAAAGTTTGTCGTAATTATTATAACTTTTTTGAGCATTAGTATTGTTAGAAAATAAAAATAGCGACATAATTATTAAAGTGAATTTTTTCATATTGAATTTATTTATACAATTAGGTAAAATAATTGTTAATTGAAACTATTAAATTTATAAAATTAAATTACGTATTTGTACTTTTACCACATTAATTAAAAACACGTATGAATTTACATTTTATTGCCATTGGCGGAAGTGCCATGCACAACCTTGCTTTAGCACTATTACAAAAAGGATACCAAATTACTGGAAGTGACGATACTATTTTTGAACCTTCAAAATCTCGTTTAGAAAAAAAAGGGTTATTACCTAAAGAATTTGGTTGGTTTCCAGAAAAAATTACTAAAGATTTAGATGCCATTGTTTTAGGAATGCACGCAAAAGCAGACAATCCAGAGTTGTTGAAAGCTAAAGAATTAGGTGTTAAAATATATTCATATCCCGAATTTTTATATGAACAGAGCAAAGATAAAACACGGGTTGTAATTGGTGGTTCTCATGGTAAAACTACTATAACTTCAATGATATTACACGTATTAAATTATCATGAAATTGAAGTAGATTATATGGTTGGTGCACAGTTAGAAGGTTTTGATACGATGGTGCATTTAACTTCAGAAAATGAATTTATGGTGTTAGAAGGCGACGAATATTTGAGTTCTCCAATAGATTTGCGACCTAAATTTCATTTATACAAACCAAATATTGCGCTTTTGAGCGGTATTGCTTGGGACCATATTAACGTATTTCCAACATTTGAAAACTATGTAGCGCAATTTTCTATTTTTACAGATTCACTAATTAATGGTGGAATTATGGTTTATAATGAAGAAGATGTAGAGGTAAAAAAAGTAGTAGAAAATTCTGAAAGTCCAATTAAAAAATACCCATATAAAACGCCAGATTACAAAATTATTAATGGTACTACCTTTATAGAAACTGCTGAAGGTGAAATGCCGCTTGATTTTTTTGGAAAACATAATTTACAGAATATGGCAGGAGCAAAGTGGATTTGTCAACATATGGGTGTTGGAGAAGACGACTTTTATGAAGCTATCGCTTCATTTAAAGGAGCAAGTAAGCGTTTAGAAAAAATAGCTGAAAATGATGATGCTGTAGTTTTTAAGGATTTTGCACATTCACCAAGTAAAGTGAAAGCCACAACAACTGCTGTTAAAAATCAGTACGCAGAACGTAAAGTTATTGCTTGTTTGGAGCTGCACACCTATAGTAGTTTAAACGCAGAATTTTTAAAAGAATATGAAGGTGCTTTAGATAAAGCGGATGTTGCAGTTGTATTTTATTCTCCACACGCTGTTGAAATTAAAAAAATGAAAGAAGTTTCTGCAAATCAAATTAAAACCGCATTTAACCGAGAAGACATAATTATTTATACAAAACCAGAAGAATTTAGATCTTATTTATTCAATCAAAATTTAGAAAATTCCGCATTATTACTTATGAGTTCAGGTGATTATGGTGGATTGGATTTTAAAAAATTAAAAGAATTATTGAAATAACCTTTTAATAAAAGATAAAAGAGTCTTTTATTTTTTATATCTTTGTTTAGATAAATTCTAAATAAGATGAAGGTTTCTCAAAAAACTAAAATATCTGCACTCATTAAAGAAAATAAAGATGTTATAGATACTATTGCATCAATAAATTCGCATTTCAAAAAATTAAAGAACCCTTTATTGCGTCGAGCTTTAGCACCACGAGTTACAATAGCAGATGCTGCTAAAATTGGAGGTGTTACTATTGAAGTATTTTTAAATAAATTAAAAGAAATCGGGTTTCAAGTTGAAAACAGTGCTGTAGAAACTGACTTAACTAAGGAAATTAGTATAAATAAAACAAACTTGGTAAGTTTTGATGTTCGTGCTATTATAGCAGAAGGAAAAGATCCTTTTAAAGAAATAATGCAGAAGATTAAACTGTTAGAAAAAAATCAAACGTTAGAAATTATAAATTCATTTGAGCCTATTCCATTAATTAATGTATTAAAATCTAAAGGATTTAGTACTGAAGTTAAAAGAAAAGATGATTTAGTGCACACCTATTTTCAAAAGGTGGAAGAGGTAGCATTGCATACAGTTGAATCTACTTGTACAACTGAAAATAATTTTGACGATATTTATAAAACGTACATTGGTAAAATGGACTATGTAGATGTGCGTCATTTAGAAATGCCAGAACCAATGACAACCATTTTAGAAAAGTTAGAAACATTACCTAACGATTTTTGTTTGGTAGTAGATCATAAAAAAGTACCTCAATTTTTATTACCTGAATTAAAAGAAAGAAATTTCGATATTTTTTACAATAAAATTGACGAGAATAATATTCAACTATTAATTAGAAAAGCCTAATGAATGGTTTACAAACAAATAATGCGCCGCACAGTAGTGTAGTTGTACCTCATTTTATTTTTGGGGCAATTAGTTTATTAATTCTAGCTGTGTTATTGATTTTGGCTGATGAAAGTTTGTTACAAGCTTACTTTAACACAAAGTTAATAGCTATAACGCATATTGCTGTTTTAGGTTGGGCTTCTATGATTGTTTTTGGAGCATTATATCAACTAATTCCAGTGGTTTTTGAAACCGCTTTGTACAGTGAAAAATTAGCAAAAGTCACCTTTTGGTTTTCAGGGTTTAGCGTGTTGTTTTTATCGTATTCATTTTGGATAGCATCATACGTAACATTATTGCCTTATGCATCGGTTTGTATGTTTTTATCGTTGTTATTATTTGTGGTAAATGTTGGGCTAACTTATAAAAGTGCAACCTTAAAAAACATAAAATCAACCTTTGTAATTACAGCTGTTTTATGGTTATTAATAACCGAGTTAATTGGAACTATAATTGCCTTAAATTTTAAGTTTAATTTCCTTTCTGAAATTCATCTTCATTATTTAAAAATACACGCAACCGTTGGTTTAATTGGTTGGTTTGTACTATTAATTATTGGAGTGGGAGCAACCTTAATTCCAATGTTTTTAATTTCACACGAGTTAAAAGAACAGAAATTAAAATATGCATATTATTTAATAAATGGCGGATTATTAGTAGCTGTACTAAATTGGTTTTTATTTCAGAAGAGTGAATTAGATTATTTAATTCCAAGCTTAATTATTGGTGGAATTTTGTTTTTTGTTTCCTTTATTTATGATTCATACAAAAAGAGATTACGTAAAAAATTAGATGTTGGTATGCAGTATTCTATGCTTGCAATTGCAGCTGTATTTGTACCATTTATTTTTATTGGTTTTATAGTTTTAAATGCTTCTTTTGAAGTTGAATTTATGTACAGAATTATAACTTTTTACGGTTTCTCCATTATTTTTGGATTGATTACAACCTTAATTTTAGGTCAAACTTATAAAACATTACCATTTATTATTTGGTTAAATAAGTATAAAAAATTAGTAGGAAAAACAAAAACACCGTTGCCAAGAGAATTGTATTCGGAAAAAATAGCGAGCATTCAATTTGTACTCTATTTTGTGTTTATTGGAATGTTTGTAGTAGGCTTTTTAATAAATCAATTGCTGCTTATTAAAATAGGAAGCTATGCTTTATTGTTAGTTGCTATTTTATACAATGTGAACATATTTAAAATAATTACCCATAAAGTTAAATCTATAGAAAATGAATAAACAAGAAATTACAGAATTTGAATTAGAACTTTTAGAATTATTAAAAAATGTAATGGATCCAGAAATTGAAATTAATATTGTTGATTTAGGTTTAATTTATGAACTAAACTACGATGGAGAAGCAGAGGTAAATATTGATTTAACATTCTCAACACCATCGTGTCCATTAGGTGAAACTATTATTACCAATATTAAAGAAATAATTTCTCAAAAGCACCCTTCAATTTGCACCAATGTAAATGTGGTTTTTGAACCAAAATGGACAACTGCTAATATTTCAGAAGAAGGAAAACAAATTTTAGGGCTTTAAAATAATTAACATTTTCTCCAAAAGAAAGGTGTAAATAAAATAAGTACAGTAAATAATTCTAACCTACCAATTAGCATTAAAAAAGAACACATCCATTTAGCAGAAATTGTTAGATGAGCAAAATTATCTACAGGACTTACTGATCCAATAGCAGGACCAATATTCCCTAATGAAGAAGCTGCAGCACCCATAGCTGATTGAAAATCTAAGCCCATAAAGGTTAATAATAGGCTACTTCCAATAAATATTAACATATATAATACAAAAAAAGATAATATATTATAAATAATGGATTTAGGTATGCTTGCTCCGTCGTATCTTACGGGGATTATAGCATTTGGATGTAATAATTTTTTAAATTCATAAAAACTACTTTTTATCATTATTACATGTCTCACTATTTTTATTCCACCACTTGTTGACCCTGCTGAACCACCTATAAAAAATAATGAGAAAATAATGGCAGTTACCATAGAATTCCACATTGTAAAATCGGCAGAAACAAAACCGGTTGTAGTTAATACAGAAACTACCGAAAATGCAGCATGTCTAAAAGCATTTTCTGTTACACCCCAAGGGTAGGTATGGTTTAAGCTAGTTTGTAAATTTGCATCTTGATAGTTTACAATTAAAAACGTAATTAATAGGGTCGCTATAATTGTTCCGAATAGGTAATATTTAAACTCTTCACTTTTAAAAACTTTTCTAATTTTTCCTTTTAGAGCAAAATAGGAGAGTACAAAATTTGCACCAGCAATAAACATGAAAATAATAATTATATACTGGATTATGGGTGAAGAATCATAATAAGCAACACTTGTATTTTTTGTTGAAAAACCACCAGTACTCATAGTTGCCATGGCGTGATTTATAGCATCAAACCAAGTCATTCCAGCAATTTTTAAAAGAAAAAACTCTGTGAAGGTTAAAATAAAATAAATTATCCAAAGTCTTTTTGCTGTCTCTGTAATTCTAGGATGCATTTTGTCAGCTGAGGGTCCAGGTGCTTCAGCCATAAATAACTGCATTCCTCCAATTCCTAATAAAGGTAATATGGCAACGGTTAAAACAATAATTCCCATACCACCAATCCAATGTGTTGCACTACGCCAAAATAAAATTCCCTTTGGTATAGATTCTATATCGGTTAAAATAGAAGACCCTGTTGTTGAATATCCAGAAATTGTTTCAAAAAAAGCGTTGGTATAAACCGGTATGGTGTTTGTAAAAACATAGGGTAATGTTCCTGTTATGGTTAGCATAAGCCATCCTAAAGTAACAATTAAATAACCTTCTTTTTTCCCAAGATTTTTTTTTGCATTTCTATTAAAAAACCATAGGATAAAACCAATAAAAATAGTTAATAATCCTGCTTGTAGTATTCCCCATTTTTCAGATTCTCCATAATACATGCTAAAAGGAACGGCAAAAAGCATAAATGCTCCGTTTAACATAGAAGTTAATCCTAAAAAACTAATAATAATTTTTAAATTAAGACCTTTCATGAATTAGTTAAACAATTTTTCTACTTTATGAATAGCTTCAGGTAGGCAGAAAACAACTGCTTTGTCTCCAGCTAATATTTGAAAATCTCCAAAAGTCATATGCGCTACACCATTTCTAATAACACCACCAAAAACAGCTTTTTTGGTAATATTTATGTCTTTTACTAGTTTTTTTGTAACGGATGAATTTTCTTTTACTCTAAATTCTAAAACTTCTGCATCTACATTATGTAAGTTGGCTAGTTTTAAAACATCTCCTTTTCTAACATGTTTAAAAATAGCACTTGCAGCTAATAGTTTTTTGTTTATAAGGGTGTCAATACCAATGGTTTGTGAAATATTGATATAGTCCATGTTTTCAACCAAAGCAATGGTTTTTTTAACCCCTTTAGATTTTGCAACTAAACACGACATTATATTTGTTTCCGAGTTTCCTGTTACGGCTATAAAGGCATCCATTTCAGAAATATTTTCTTCTTCTAAAAGCTCAACATCACGTCCGTCTCCTTTAATAATTAATGCATTGGGTAGCTTTTCAGCAACTTCTTTTGCACGTGTTTTATTAATTTCAAGTAGTTTAATATTAAATTTATTATCGCATAAGTTTCGTGCCGCTTTTACTCCAATTTTTCCACCACCTAAAATCATTACATGTTTTACTCCAAATTGGGTTTTTCCCATTAATTTGTAAAGATTTTTTATACTTTCTTTTGGTGTTGAAAAATAAATTTGATCGCCAGCATGATAAACAGTATTTCCTCTAGGAATTATTGTTTCGTTACTGTTTTCTGGTTTTATAGCAATGGTTATAAACTCTATATCGTGAAATTTTTTTCTAGCTTCTTGTACTGTTAGGTTAATTAAAGGTGAATTATATTCCAGAGTGCTTCCTAAAATATTTAAGGTACCATTTTCAAATTGAATAGTATCATTAAAAGCAGATTGATTTAGGAGCATTTTAATTTCATCTGCAGCTAATTCCCCAGGAGAAATCATGCTATCTATACCAATTTCAGAAAAATCTATTTCAGAACTTTGAGTAAATTCGTGATTAGAAATTCTGGCAATAGTTTTTTTAACACCTAATTTTTTTGCTAAAACAGCAATTGTAAAATTTGTATTTTGAGATTCTGTTACCGCTAAAAAAATATCGGCTTTATCTATATTAATTTCTTTTAGTAGCTTAATTGAAGTTGCGTCACCTTTTTTTGTAATTACATCAATATGATTACTTGCATATTCTAGTTTTTCAATATCGGTATCAATTAAATAAATATCTTGAGCTTCAAAAGAAAGAAGCTTTGCTAAATGAAATCCAACATCTCCAGCGCCAGCAATAATAATTTTCATGACTTAAAATTTAATGCAAAGATATTATATCTTATTTTCAAAATATTGATTTTAGACATTAAAATCAGTTAATAAACTTAATTTAATATAAATTTAAAATTTTATTTTTTACTTCTTCGCAATAAGTTCTTCCAAAAGGATATCTAACCCCAGCTATTTCAACGCTATTTCCTTCTATAGTATCAATTTTATCAATAGCAATTGTATAGGATCTATGTATGCGTATAAAGTTATCTTGAGGTAGTTGTTTGGTAAAACTTGAAAGGGTTTGGTGTATAATAAATCTATTATCAACAGTGGTTATTTTTAAATAGTCTTTTAAACTTTCAACAACTAAAATTTCATCTAAATAGATTTTTTTCATTTTCTTTTTATCAATTTTGATAAAAAAATATAGTTTTTCAGGTTGTTGTTTGTTTACTGTTTGTTTGTTTAAATTTTTAGAAACTTTGTTTATTGCCTTTACAAATCTTGGAAATGGAATAGGTTTTACCAAATAATCTAAAACATCTAATTCGTAAGATTCTACAGCATATTCAATATGTGCTGTGGTAATAATTATAAGTGGCTTTTTTTCTAGGGATTTTATAAAATTTAAACCATCCAATAAAGGCATGTTTATATCTAAAAAAATAAGATCAACCGCATTATTTTTAAAAAAAGATAAAGCTTCAACAGCGTTAGTAAAAGTTTTTACTAATTCTATATCATTAAATTCTTTTAAATGATTTTTTATAACATTTATTGCTAGGGGTTCATCATCAATTATAACGCAGGTTGTTTTCATTTTAGTTTAATTTTAAGAGCCACTATAAATAAATTGTTTTTTTGTTCAATATTTAAATTGTATTCTTTTTTTTGATAACCCAAAGCTAACCTTTTTTTTACATTTTCTAAACCAATTCCACCTGTAGTTTTTTCTTCATGTTGTTTCTGTGTTGTTGTAGTTGGTATTGGGTTTGATATTGTAAAGTAAAGAAAATCATCTTTAATTAAAAAATCAATATCAATTTTAGTTTTACCTATATTTTTGTTTGCACCGTGTTTAAATGCGTTTTCAATAAAGGAAAGTAATAGCATTGGAGCAATTTTTTTGTTTGATATATCTCCAGAAATAGTCATATTTACTTCTAAATTATTATCAAATCTAATACGCTCTAAGTCTAAATAATTTTGAATGCTAATAATTTCTTTTTCTAAAGTTTGCTTACTTTTTTTTGTTTCGTATAAAAAATAACGCATTAACTCTGATAGTTTCAGAATTATTTTTGGTGTTTTTTTAGAGTTTTCTAAAGAAAGTGAATAAATATTGTTTAAGGTATTAAAAAAGAAATGAGGAGAAATTTGAGTTCGTAAAAATAATAATTCGGTTTCTAGCTGTGTTTTTTCTAAATCCGTAACTCTTTTATGTTCCTTTAACCAATCCATGGTAATTTTAATTGCAGTAACAAACGTAATTACATACAACTCACCAATCATCATATCTATAGAATAATTTAAGGTTAACTTGCTAATAACTTCGGTTCCTTCAGGCCAAACATTTTCACTTACTAAGTAATATGTTAAATTAAACTTTACAAGTAACATGGTAAAAAGAGACAGTACAAGTAAAATAATATAGGTTAAGTATTTTTTTTTAAATATAAAATTAGGCATAAACACATATACATTTAAATAACTTAAAGTCATGTGTATTGGAAAGCCAATAAGGTTTGTTTTTAGAGAATATAGGTAATCATCAAAATAACTTCCCCAACGGAATGTGTTAAAAATAAAATATAAAGACCAAAATATTATATGATGTCTTAAAGATATTTCTTGAATTTTAGATGAAATTGATGTGGCTTTATAATTTGTTACCGACATTGTTTTTTTAACTTTTTTTAATGTTTAACCTTGTTTATGTGTAGTACGTCTAATTTTTTTTTTAAAATCACTAAAATAAGTAATATTTATAACTATAATTAAAATCCAAAATTTAAAATTCGAAAAATGATGAAAATAAAGCAACTACAATTACTTTGTTTAATAGGAATTTTGTTAGGAATTAGTTCTTGTAAAGATTCTACAAATGAAGCAAAAATAATTCCTCAAAAAAATCTTACAAAATTTGTAGATCCTTTTATTGGAACAGGTGGACATGGTCATACATATCCAGGGGCAACGGTGCCGTTCGGAATGTTACAGGTGAGTCCAGATAACGGTATCTCTAGTTGGGATTGGTGTTCTGGTTATCATTATTCAGATTCTATAACTATTGGTTTTAGTCATCTGCATTTAAGCGGAACTGGAATTGGAGATTTAGCAGATATCCGTTTAATGCCAATAAATAAAAAGGTTGATTTAGCTACACAAATTAAAACAAGAGATGATATTCCTTATAAATCTTTCTATTCTCATAATCAAGAAAGTGCTTCGCCTGGATATTATAGCGTAAAGTTAAAAGATTTTGATATAAATGTAGAATTAACATCTAGTTTAAGAACCGCTTACCATAAATATACTTTTGCAGAAAAAGATGAACAATCTGTAGTAATTGATTTAGGTTTTGCTATTAATTGGGATAAAACAACGGCTTCAAAAATAACTATATTAGATGAAAATACCATTTCGGGATATAGACATTCTACGGGTTGGGCAAAAAATCAAAAGGTATTTTTTGTTGCACAATTTTCTAAACCAATAAAAACATATCAATTGGTAAATGATGGTGCTTATAAAAGTAATGTAACTACTGTTGAAGGTGAAAAGGCTTTTGCACAACTCTTTTTTAATTCAGAAAATTCTAATCAGCTTTTAGTAAAAGTAGCCGTTTCATCGGTTAGCGAGGCCAATGCTTTAGAAAATTTATCAAAAGAGACAATTGATTTTGAAGCTATAAAAAATGAGTCTTCTAAAATTTGGAATAAAAATTTATCAAACATCACCATTGAAACAGATAATGAAGATTTAAAAACAATTTTTTATACAGCATTGTATCATACGCAAGTTGCTCCCGTTACTTTTAGCGATGCAAATAATGAATTTAGAAAAGAAAACGATGAAATTATAAAAGCCGATGATTATACGGCATATTCAACGTTATCTCTTTGGGATACGTTTAGAGCAGAACAACCTTTATTAACATTTTTAGCTCCAGATAAAGTTTCGGACATTATAAATACAATGTTAGAATATTACCAAACAAATAAAAAATTACCAGTTTGGACCTTATATGGAAATGAAACCAATACAATGACAGGTTATCACTCAATTCCAGTAATTGCTGAAGCTTATGTAAAAGGTATTAAAGGTTTTGATATTAATAAAGCTTATGAAGCTATGAAAACCACAATGATGCAAGACGATAGAGGTTTAGAGTATTATAAAAAATACGGATATATTCCTCACGATTTATTAGATGAATCTGTAACAATAACCTTAGAATTTGCTTATAACGATTGGTGTGTAGCTCAAATAGCTAAAGAATTGGGTAAGGAAGAAGATTATACGTATTTTCTAAATCGTTCTAAAGCATACCAACATTTATACGACTCAGAAACAGGTTTTATGCGTGGTAAAAATGCAAAAGGTAATGCTTGGAAAGAACCATTCGATCCAAAATATTCAGCACACAGAGTGCATGCAGAGTATACAGAAGGTAATGCTTGGCAACATAGTTGGTTTGTTTTGCATGATGTTGAAAACCTAATTAAATTACATGGAGGCGAAGATAAATTTACAGATAAATTAGAGCAGCTATTTACAGAGTCTTCAGAAATTACAGGAGATAATGTTTCGGCAGATATAACGGGGTTAATAGGACAATATGCACACGGAAACGAACCAAGTCATCATATTGCATATATGTACAATTATGCAAATAAGCCTTGGAAAACGCAATATTGGGTGCGCGAAATTTTAAAAACACAATACAATACAACTCCAGATGGTTTAAGTGGAAATGAAGATTGCGGACAAATGTCGGCATGGTACGTATTTAGTTCTATGGGCTTATATCCATACAGTCCTGCTTCTGGAGAGTATCAAATAGGAAGTCCATTATTTAAATCTTCAACAATTAAAATTTCTGAAGATATTTCATTTACAATAAAAGCAGAAAATGTTTCAGATGAAAATATATATATTCAATCTGCTACATTAAATGGAAAAGTATTTAATAGTACTTCAATAAGCCATAAACAAATTTTGCAAGGTGGTACACTTCAATTTGTAATGGGAAACACTCCAAATAAAAATTGGGGAATCACTAATTAAGAATATTAATAAGGATGGATATAATTGACGCATCAATAATTGCGATTTACGTTTTACTAACACTTTTTGTGGGGATTTGGGTATCTAAAAAAGCATCAAAAGGTTTAAATTCCTATTTTTTAGGAGGAAATAATATTAAATGGTATTTTCTGGGTTTAAGTAACGGTTCTGGAATGTTTGATATTTCGGGAACAGCATTAATGGTAGGTTGGCTTTTTCTCTACGGAGCTAAAAGTTTTATGTTAATGTGGTTGTGGCCAATTTGGAATCAAATTTTTATAATGATGTTTTTAGCCGTTTGGATACGAAGGTCTAATATTATGACAGGTTCCGAATGGATTTTAACTCGTTTTGGAGATGATAAGGCTGGTAGAGCTTCTCATAAAATTGTGGCAATTTTTGCCGTAGTTGCAGCAATTGGTTTTATAGCTTACTTTTTTGAAGGTGTTGGTAAGTTTATGACTGTTATTTTACCTTGGGATTTTACCTTACAAATAGGAAATTCTATCCTTTTTAATTCAGAACAATCATATGCTTTAATTATTATTTTTCTTACAACAATTTATACCATAAAAGGAGGAATGTTTTCTGTTGTTGCTACTGAAGTTTTACAATACGGTATTATGGTAATTGCAGGTGTGTTAGTGGCGGGGTATGCTTTTTTTGCATTTAGTGATGTAGAAATAAATAGTGTAATTACATCCGAATGGAAAAATGTATTTTTTGGTTGGGAATTAGATACACATTGGGATAGTTCAAAATACCAAGCTTTTAACGATTTAGTCGATTCTGAAGGTTATAAAATGTTTGGTGCTTTAATTGGGATGAGTTTATTTAAAGGATTTTTTGCAAGTATTGCTGGTCCAACTCCTAGTTTTGATATGCAACGTATTTTATCAACAAAAACGGTTAAAGAGGCAGCGTATATGGCTGGTTTTACAAATTTAATATTATTTATTCCAAGGTATTTATTAATCGGAGGAGTTGTTGTTATTGCCTTAGTTGTATTGGCACCTGAAATGATTGCTAATCCAAATTTAACAGGAGCAGATTTAGAAATTATTTTACCTAGAGTTATTAATTTTCATGTACCAGTAGGTATTAAAGGACTGTTGTTAGCCGGATTGTTAGCAGCATTTATGTCAACTTTTTCAGCCTTTGTAAATGCAGGGCCTGCATATATTGTAAACGATATTTATAAAAAATATTTTAAACCAGAAGCCACCGATAAACATTATGTAAAAGCAAGTCATATCGCTTCATTTATAGTGGTTGGTTTAGGTGTTTTTATGGGCTTTTTTGCAGATTCAATTAACTCGTTAACATTATGGATAACAAGTGCGCTTTTTGGAGGTTATGTGGCAGCAAATTTTTTAAAGTGGATTTGGTGGCGCTTTAACGGTTGGGGATACTTTTGGGGAATGTTAGCCGGTTTAATTATTGCTAGTTTGCAGTTTTTATTAGATCAAAATAAAGGTAATTTTACAGAAGGTTCAATGCTTTATGATTTATCTAATATTTCAGCTATTTATTTATTTCCAATTATATTTGGTTTTTCGTTGTTGGGTTCTTTTTTAGGAACGTATTTAAGTGCTCCAACAAATATGGAAGTGCTAAAATCATTTTATAAAAATGTACATCCTTGGGGATTTTGGAAACCCGTTTTAAATGAATTAAAAAAAGATGATAAAACAGCTGAAAAAAATTCAGAATTTTGGTTAGATATGATGAATTGTGCTATTGGTATTGTTTGGCAATCGAGTATGATTGTATTACCAATTTATTTAATGATTAGAGATTACCCAAAAATGTGGATTTCATTAGTGGTTTTTATAATCACATCCATAATACTTAAATTTACCTGGTTAGATCGTGTTAGAAAACTGCCTAACTAAATAGTTGAAAATAAAACAAATAAACTTTAAAATATACAATATAGTGAATACAATACCTTGGCAAGATAAACCTAAAGATAGTACTGATGTAATTTGGAGATATACAGAAAATCCAATTATAAAAAGAGATCAAATACCAAGCTCTAATAGTATTTTTAATAGTGCAGTGGTGCCTTTTAAAGATGGTTTTGCTGGTGTTTTTAGATGTGATAATAAAGCAGTTCAAATGAATATTTTTGCAGGTTTTAGTAAAAATGGAATTGACTGGAATATTAATCACGAACCAATAGTGATGCAAGCTGGAAATACTGAAATGATAGATTCTGATTATAAATACGACCCTCGTGTTGTTTTTATTGAAGATAGATATTGGATTACTTGGTGTAATGGTTATAACGGTCCAACAATTGGAATTGGTTACACTTTTGATTTTGTAGAGTTTTTTCAATGCGAAAATGCATTTCTTCCTTTTAATAGAAATGGAGTGCTATTTCCACAAAAAATAAATGGAAAATATGCAATGTTAAGTCGCCCAAGTGATAATGGACACACATCTTTTGGAGATATTTATATCAGTTACAGTCCCGATATGAAATATTGGGGAGAACATCGTTGTGTTATGAAAGCTACACCTTTTGAAGATAGTGCATGGCAATGCACAAAAATTGGTGCAGGACCAATTCCTATTTTAACTAAAGAAGGTTGGTTAATGTTATACCATGGTGTAATAAATACTTGCAATGGATTTAGATATGCAATGGGAGCTGCCATTTTAGATGAACATAAACCAGATCAAGTAAAATATAGAACACAACCTTATTTGTTAGGTCCTCATGTAAATTACGAACAAGTTGGTGATGTGCCAAATGTTGTATTTCCATGTGCAGCTTTGCATGATATTAAAGAAGATAAGTTAGCGGTATATTATGGAGCTGCTGATACAGTTGTAGCAATGGCTTTTGGAAAAATAAGTGAAGTAATTAAATACACAAAAGAGAATAGTTTATAAAATTTTAAATATGAAATTTACAAAATTAGTTATTGCCTGTTGCTTATTTACAGTAGTGAGTTGTGCCCAATCAAAAAATAATATGCCCAAAAGTTATATAGCTTACAAAACTTCTGAAACTATTAAAGTTGATGGAGCAGCTACAGAAACTTCTTGGAGTAAAATAGCATGGTCCGATACTTTTATAGATATTGAAGGTGTAAAAGAACCAACTTACAAAACACAGGTTAAAATGATGTGGGATGAAACGTACTTTTACATTTTAGCAAAAATGGAAGAACCACATGTTTGGGCAGATATTACAGAACACGATGCCATTATTTTTCATAATAACGATTTTGAAGTTTTTATAGATCCAGACGGTGATACGTTTAATTATTACGAATTGGAAATTAATGCATTAAATACTGTGTGGGATTTATTTATTACAAAACCTTACAGAGAGCAAAATGTTGTGTTAAATGATTGGACTTTAACAGGATTAAAATCTGCCGTAAATGTAGATGGTACTTTAAATAACCCAACAGATAAAGATAATGGTTGGACTTTAGAAATAGCAATACCTTGGAAAGCGTATAAAAAATCTTACTTCGAGAAAAATGTGCCAGAAAATAAACATTGGAGAGTTAATTTTTCAAGAGTTAATTGGGATTTTCAGTTGGAAGATGGAAAGTATCAAAGAAAAGAGGATGCTGATGGTAAATTATTACACGAATACAATTGGGTATGGTCTCCACAAGGTGTTATAAATATGCACGAACCTGAAAAATGGGGTTATGTTTATTTTTCTTCAAAAGAAGTAGGCTCAAATGATACATTTACAATTCCTCAAGATGATAGCATAAAACAGCAATTATATAATTTATATAAAGCACAAAGAAACTACAGAGAAAAATACAATACTTGGGCAACAACAATAGATAGTTTAACTAATAAAGCAATTATTGTAAATCATAAAACATTACAGCCAACTCTAGAAAATCATAAAACGGGTTATAATATTTCGGTAAAAAGCCCTTTTACAAACAATACATTAACTATTAAAGAAAACGGTAAAATTATTTCAAATTAAATTTATTATGAAATGAGCATGACCGAAATTTGGTTGTAAACGCCAATGTCGAAATGCGAATTACATATGACTAATTAAAATCAATAAATATTAACATATGAAACTACACAAACTATTATTTTTCGTCTTGATAATAACTATTTTTTCTTGTGAAACCACAAAAGAAAAAACAGATGCATCAACTTCAGAAGGCATTGTAACTGATAACCCTTTTGAATTTGGGGTATGGATTTCAGCTAGTAAAGAAAAAGCGAATGAAGAGTACGCAAAAGAATTTAAAAAGTATAAATCTGCTGGTATTGATGAGGTGTTAATAAACACAGGAACGGATCCAGAATTATTAAAAAGAATTACGCCAATAGCAACTGAAAACGGATTAAAGGTTCATGCTTGGATTATGGCAATGAATCGCCCTGGAGATACTATTGCTTTGAAACATCCAGAATGGTATGCCGTTAGTAAAGAAGGAAAATCTTGTTATGATACACGTCCTTATGTAGGGTACTACCAATGGTTATGTCCAACTAGAGAAGAATCTCGTAACCACGTTTTAAGTTTAGTTGAAGGTTTGGCTAAAGTTGATGGAATTGAAAGTGTACATTTAGATTATATTCGTTTTTCAGATATTTTTTTACCAATAGGTTTATTACCTAAATACGATTTAGTTCAAGATGAAGAATTGCCAGAATTCGATTTTTGTTATTGTGACGCGTGTGTAAGTAAGTTTGAAAAAATACATCATAAAAATCCAAGAAATATTGAAAATACCGATATTGATATGGAATGGAAACAATTTCGTTTAAATGCAGTAAGAGATGTGGTAAACGATGCTTATGAAATTGTTCATAAGTACAATAAAAATTTAACGGCAGCGGTTTTTCCTTATCCAGAAATGGCAGACCATATGGTGCGTCAACGTTGGGATAAATGGACAATTAATGAAGTATATCCTATGATTTATCATGGTTTTTATAATGAAGAGGTAGATTGGGTTGGTTTTGCTACAAAACAAGGTGTTGATGATGTAAAAGATAAAGGAATTGGTGTAAATACAGGGGTTTTTATTCCAGCATTTAAATCTGTTGACGAGTTAAAACAAGCAATTCATTTAGCAAAAGATAATGGAGCAAAAGGAGTTACTTTTTTCGATGGCCCGGCAATAACTGAAGAATATTTAAAAGCAATTAAAGAAACTAAAGAAAGTTTAAAATAATAATTTATGAGGCAGTTTGGACTTATATGCATCGTTTTTTTAACTTTATTGGGTAGCTGTACAAATAAAGTAACTAAACCTGAAAAATTAATAGATTATGTAAATCCTTTTATTGGTACAGATGGCCCTGGAAATACATATCCAGGGGCAACCGTTCCTTTTGGAATGGTTCAATTAAGTCCGGATATTGGTATTCCTGGATGGGATAGAATTGCAGGTTATTATTACCAAGATTCTATTATTTCTGGATTTTCTCATATGCATTTGCCTGGAACAGGAGCTGGAGATTTATACGATATTTTAGTAATGCCAACTAATAGTAAATTTTCAAAACGAATTAAAGAAAATAGTTTTAAGCCTTTTTCAAGCTTTTCTCATAATAAAGAAACCGCTTCTCCGGGTTATTATTCGGTTGATTTGTTAGATTATGAAATTAAAGCTGAATTAACAGCTACCAAAAGAACTGGGGTACATAGATATACATTTCCAAAAGATGATGCTAGTCAAATTACTATAGATTTAGGCTACGCATTAAATTGGGATAAACCCATGGATACTTATATAAATGTAATTGATGATACTACTATTGAAGGGTATAGAAAGTCTAAAGGTTGGGCAAAAGATCAACGTGTATATTTTGTAATTAAACTGTCTAAACCTTTTGAAACGTATCAAGTTTTTAAAAACGATTCATTAACAACTTCTCCAGTTACAGCTGTAAATACAAGAATTGTTTTAAATTATAAAACAGAAGAAGCAGAACAAATTGTTTTAAAAACGGGTGTTTCTTCTGCAAGTATTGAAGGTGCTCATAAGTCATTAACTATTGAAGCTCTTGATTTTAATTTTGATGAAATTAAATTAAAAGCTGAAGAAATATGGGAAAATGAACTTAAAAAAATTCAAATTTCAACAGTAGACACTACTAAAAAACATATTTTTTACACAATGTTGTATCAATCTATGTTAGCACCAACCTTGTTAAGTGATTACAATTCAAACTATAAAGGGGCAAATGATAGTATTGCAAAAGCAGTTGGTTTTGATAGATATGATACTTTTTCACTCTGGGATACCTACAGAGCAGCCCATCCATTATATACTATTTTACATTCAGATAGAACTTCGGATATGATTCAATCTTTATTAGCACATTATAAAGAAACTGGGTTATTACCAGTATGGTCTATGCAAGGAAACGAAACAAATATGATGATTGGTTACCATGCCGTTCCTGTTATTGTAGATGCTTATTTTAAAGGAATTAAAGATTTTGATAGCGAATTAGCTTTTGAAGCTTGTATTGCAAGTGCAACAGATAAATCTAGACAAATTGATGAATATATGGAACTTGGTTATGTTCCTGTTGATGAACATCACGAAAATTGGTCGGTTTCTAAAACATTAGAATACGCTTATGACGATTGGTGTATTGCGCAATTTGCAAAAGCATTAGGTAAAACTGATGCTTACAAAACATTTTTAAAACGTTCTGAAAATTGGCAAAATGTATACGATGCGCAAAGTACATTTATGCGTCCTAAATTAAAGAACGGAGAATTTGTAAAAGAGTTTATTCCAAAAGAATACTCACCTTATTTTTGTGAAAGTAATGCTTGGCAATATTTCTGGTCTGTACAACATAATGTAGAAGGTTTAACTAAAATTATTGGAGGTAATAATTTATTTGAAAAGAAATTAGATACTATGTTTTCTTTAAACCCACTTCCTGAAGATAAATTACCAATTTTTAGTACTGGAATGATTGGACAATACGCACATGGTAACGAGCCTAGTCACCACGTGGCATATTTGTACAACTACATAGAAAAACCTTGGAAAACTCAAGAGTTAGTGCGTGAAATTTTAGAGACTCAATATAAAAATGAACCAAATGGGCATTGTGGTAACGAAGATTGTGGACAAATGTCGTCTTGGTATGTGTTTAGTGCTTTAGGTTTTTATCCTGTAAATCCGGCACAGGGAGTTTATGCTTTTGGTTCGCCAAATGTTGATGCAGCAAGTTTAAATTTAGAAAATGGAAACATGTTTACCGTTGAAGCTAAAAATAATAGTTCAGAAAATATATACATTCAATCCATAGAGTTAAATGGTAAAATAATTGAACAAAATTATATTACACATAAAGAAATTATGAATGGTGGAAAACTGATTTTTACAATGGGAAATCTTCCTAATAAAAATTCTAAAAACACCATGGCTTTAAGTTCTAAAGTGTACAATTAAACCCAAGAGTATGTCACAAAGAAGAGATTTTATAAAAAAAGCAGCATTAGGTACCTTAGGAATTAGTACCGTTTTAAGCTGTAAAGAGCTTACCGAAAAGGAAGGTGATGCTTCTGAAAAAGTTGCGGTTAAGAACAAAAAAAAACCATTAATTATTTCTACTTGGAATCACGGTTTACCGGCAAATGAAGCAACTTGGAAGCAATTAAAAAATGGAAAACCAGCATTAGACGCTATTGAAGCAGGAATGAAAATTCCTGAAGCTGACCCAAAAGTAAGAAGCGTTGGTTATGGAGGTTTTCCAGATAGAGAAGGAAAAGTAACTTTAGATGCTTGTATTATGGATCATAACAGCGATTGTGGTTCTGTAGCATTTTTACAAGGAATAAAACATCCAATTTCAGTAGCAAAAAGAGTATTGCAAAATACACCTCACGTAATGTTATCAGGTAAAGGAGCTCTTCAATTTGCGCTTTCAGAAGGTTTTGTTGAAGAAAATTTACTTACTGCAGCAGCAGAAAAAGATTGGAAAAAATGGATAGAAGAATCTAAATACAAACCAGTAATAAATTTTGAAAATCACGATACAATATCCATGTTAGTAGTAGATGAGGATGGTAATATTTCTGGAGGCTGTACTACAAGTGGAGCAGCTTGGAAAATGCATGGTAGAGTAGGAGATTCTCCAATTATTGGTGCAGGGTTATTCTTAGATAATGAAGTTGGGGCAGCAGCAGCTACAGGTTTAGGAGAGGCTGTAATTAGAACTGCCGGAAGCGCTATGGTTGTGGAATTAATGCGCCAAGGAAAATCACCTTTTGAAGCTTGTAAAGAAATTGTTGAGCGTATCTATAATAAGCATAAAAATCATAAAGATATGGAGTATTTACAAGTTGGATTTATTGCTGTAAATAAAAATGGAGAACACGCAGGTTATAGCTTACGTTCCGGATTTAATTATGCAGTTTATGATGAAGAAAAAGGGAATAGAATGGAAGATGCACAATTTAAAATGTCTTGGGATAATTAAATAAATATTTATACAATAAAACTGTTGAAATGAAATTAATCTATAAATTTTTACTGCTAGCACTAATAATTGTAATAGCGTCTTGTTCAAAACCTAAGGTTTTTGTAGAAAGTGATATTCATATAATACCAAAACCTGTAGAATTGCAATTACAAGAAGGAGTATTTGAATTTACAAAAAACACACAAATTGTTGCAACCAATGCTTTTCAAGAAGAGTTGGCTAAGCAGTTTAATTTAAAGATTTATACAGCTGCAGGTTTTAATCTTGAAGTAGTTAAAGAGGTGTCAAATAGCAGTTATATTCAATTTATAACAGATTCAAAGTTATCAAAAGAAGGCTATACACTATCTGTAACAAATACTAAAATAACAATAATAGCAAGTGAAAATGCTGGTTTTTTATATGGTTTAGAAACCTTAAGGCAATTATTACCTCCAGCTATTGAAAGTCAAAAAGTAGTTGAGAACCAAGATTGGATAATTCCAGTTGTTGAAATAAAAGATCAGCCTCGTTTTCAATATAGAGGTTTAATGATTGATGTTTCGCGTCATTTCTTCAAAATTGAATATTTAAAAAGTGTAATAGATCGTTTAGCAATGCATAAAATGAATGTGTTGCACCTACATTTAATAGATGATCAAGGGTGGAGAATTGAAATTAAAAAATATCCAAAATTAACAGAAGTTGGAGCTTGGAGAGTAGATCAAGAAGACAAACATTGGGATGATAGATATACAACCTCACCTGATGAAAAAGGAACTTATGGTGGTTTTTATACGCAAGAAGAACTAAAAGAATTAGTAGCTTACGCAGCTACTAAAAGTGTAGAAATTATTCCAGAAATTGAAATGCCAGCACATGTATCTTCTGCAATTGCTTCGTATCCAGAATTGTCATGTCTAGAAAAGCCAATTGGAGTGCCTTCAGGTGGTTTATGGCCAATAACAGATATTTATTGTGCAGGTAAAGAGGGTACTTTTGAATTTTTAGAAAATGTTTTGTTAGAAGTTATGGAAATTTTCCCTTCAAAATATATTCATATTGGTGGAGATGAGGCCACAAAAACCAACTGGAAAATATGTCCACATTGTAAAAAAAGAATGCAAACAGAAGGACTTGAAAATGTTGAGGAATTACAAAGTTATTTTGTAAAAAGAATGGAGAAATTTATTAATTCAAAAGGAAAAAAATTAATTGGTTGGGATGAGATTTTAGAAGGAGGACTAGCCCCTGAAGCAACTGTTATGAGTTGGAGAGGCGTAAAAGGAGGTGTTGAAGCAGCAAAACAAGGTCACGATGTAGTTATGACACCTGGTACACATTGTTATTTCGACCATTATCAAGGGCCACAAAACGAAGAGCCATTAGCTTGGGGTGGTTATACGCCTTTAAGTAAAGTATACGAATTTGACCCTATTGTTGAAGATTTAACCGAGGATGAAACAAAACATATTTTAGGTGGACAAGCAAATTTATGGGCAGAACAAATTAAAACTGAAGACCATTCAGAATATATGATTTTTCCAAGATTAGCAGCTTTGTCAGAAGCACTTTGGTCTCCAAAAGAATCTCGTAATTGGGAAGATTTTTCTAAGAGAATTTCTTCAATGTTTAAGAGATATGAATTTTTAGATATCAATTATGCTAAAAGTGCATATCTAGTAACTTCTGATACGCAAATAAATTTAGAAGAAAATACTGTTGAAGTGTTGTTGAAAAATGAATTTCCTAACTCAAATATTAGATATTCAATAGATGGAACCGAATTAAATAGTACATCTAAAAAATATTCAGGACCTTTTAAAATTACAGAAACTACTAATTTAAAAGCTTCATTATTTGAAAATGACAAACCAATTGGAAAAGAGTTTAATCAAATTATAAAATTTCATAAAGCTGTTGGTAAAAAAGTTTCTTATAAAGAAATTTATAATGAAAGATATCAAGGTGCAGGAATATTTACTCTGGTTAATACATTACGAGGTACAAAAAACTTTCACGATGGTCAATGGCAAGCTTGGTTAGGTAAAGACATGGAGGTTGTAATAGACTTAGAAAAAGAAACTTCAATAAGTAATGTAATTGTAGGTTCTATGGAAAATCAAGGGCCGGGAATATATTATCCAACCAAAATTGAAGTATTTGTTTCTTTAAATGGAGAAAATTATAAGCAAGTAGGAAGTGTAGAAAGAGCTTATGTTAAAAACGCTACTTCAGAGCTAAAAGAATTTAAAATTGAATTCTCTACTGAAAAAGCACAATTTGTAAAAGTTATTGCAACTAATTTAAAAAAGACTCCAAATGGCGGAGATACTTGGTTGTTTATAGATGAAATTTTAATTGATTAAAAAATGAAAAATTTAACCACATTACTAGTAATTTTATTTCTTTTTAGCAATCAAATAAATGCTCAAGAGACTAAGTTAACTAAAGAAGAACGTTTAGAATGGTTTAAAAATGCGAAACTTGGTGTTTTTATTCATTGGGGATATTATGGTGTAAAAGGAATTGGAGAATCTTGGTCTATGTATCATAAAAGAATTTCTTATGAAGATTATATGTCGCAAGGAAAGGAATTTACAGCTGAAAATTACAATCCAGAATCTTGGGCAAAATTATTTAAAAAAATAGGAGCTCGCTATGCAGTACTTACAACTAAACATCACGATGGTGTTGCTTTATGGGATACTAAATTAAGTAAGTTAAATGTAAAAGAAAAAACACCTGCTAAAAAAGATTTGGTGCAACCTTACGTTGCTGCTTTAAGGAATGAAGGCTTAAAAGTAGGGTTGTATTATTCGTTATGTGATTGGTCACATCCAGATTATGAGGTGGTTTTTCCTCGTCCAGATACCAGAAAAAACTATCCACAAAAAAATCAAAAATTCTTATCACCTTGGCAGCGTTTTATAAAATTTAATAATGGTCAATTAAAAGAATTGAGCACAAAATTTAATCCAGATTTATATTGGTTTGATGGAGATTGGGAAAAATCTAGTGAACAATGGAGAGCTGAGTCTTTAAAAGATTCATTATTAGCCTGGAATCCTAAGGTAATTGTAAATTCAAGGTTGAAAACACACGGAGATTATAGTACTCCTGAACAAGGAATTCCTGTTGTTAGACCAGAAGGAGCTTGGGAGTTTTGTATGACTATGAATGACAACTGGGGATATTATCCAAGCGACACTAATTATAAACCAATATCTCAAATTGTTAGAACATTTGTTGAAGTAATTGCTTCTGGTGGAAATTTATTATTGAATATTGGGCCAAAACCAGATGGAACTATAGCAAAAGAACAAGTTGAACGTTTAGAAGCTTTAGGTGAATGGATTAAAAAACACGAAACGGCAGTATTTAATTCTAAAGCCGGTTTACCTTATGGACATTTTTATGGGCCAACTTTGTTGAGTAAAGACGAAACAAAGATTTATTTATGTTTATTTGACACTCCTAAAAATTATATTTCATTAAAAGGAATTCAAAATAAAGTGAAATCGATTAAAGTTTTAGGAAATAATCAAATCTTAAAGTATGTAAGAAATGGTGGAGCTGCTTGGAATAATATTCCAGGAATTTTAAGAATTGAAACGCCAAATGAAAAAAATATTGATGCTCATGTAACAATATTAGAAGTTGAGCTAGAAGGAGCTTTAAAATTGTATCGAGGACATGGAAACGCAGTAGAACTTAATTAGTAAATTATGAAAGATACCACATTTAAAATTTTATTTATACTGTTATTTATTAGTTTTTACTCTTGTAGTGAGAATAAAAGTATTGAAGGGAATTCTAATATCTTAAAAAAAGATTTAGTGGATTATGTTAATCCGTTGATGGGAACAGATTCTGAATTTAGTTTGTCTAATGGAAACACATACCCTGCAATTGCAACACCTTGGGGAATGAATTTTTGGACTCCAATGACTTCAAAAATGGGAGATGGTTGGACCTACAAATACGATGAATATAAAATTAGAGGAATAAAACAAACACATCAACCAAGTCCTTGGATTAACGATTACGCAGCGTTTTCATTAATGGCAACAACAGGAGATTTGAAATTTCAGGAAGATGAACGTGCATCATGGTTTTCTCATAAAGCAGAAACGGTGAAACCATATTATTACTCAGTTTATTTAGCGGATTATGATGTAACCGCTGAGGTTTCACCAACAGAAAGAGCTGCGCATTTTAAATTTACCTTTCCAGAATCTGAAAAATCATACATAATGTTAGATGCCTTTTTTAAAGGTTCTATGGTGAAGATTTTTCCAGAAGAACGTAAAATAATTGGGTATTGTAGAAATAATAGTGGAGGTGTTCCAGATAATTTTCATAATTATTTTGTTGCAGAGTTCGATAAAGATTTTGAAATAAATCATACTTGGAATGATGGTTGGAATTTAGTGGAAAACTCAACAAATAATGAAGGAGAACATGTGGGTGCTATTATCGGATTTAAAACTAAAAAAGGAGAAGCTGTACACGTAAAAGTCGCTTCATCATTTATAAGTCTTGAACAAGCACAGTTAAATTTGTCAAGAGAAATAGGTGCCGATACCTTTGTGGAGACTAAAGATAAAGTAAAACAAGCTTGGGAAACAGAATTAGGGCGTATTCAAATTCAAGATGATAACATAGATAATATTAGAACTTTTTATTCTAGTTTATATCGAGTGTTATTGTTTCCAAGAAAATTTTATGAGTTTGATGCTAATAATGAAGTAGTACATTACAGTCCATACAATGGAGAAGTATTACCAGGATATATGTTTACAGACAATGGATTTTGGGATACATTTAGAGCTGTATTTCCATTTTTTAATATGATGTATCCAGAATTAAATGGGAAAATTATGCAAGGCTTGGCAAATACTTATAAAGAGTCTGGATGGTTGCCGGAATGGGCAAGTCCAGGGCATAGAGATTGTATGATTGGTTCTAATTCCGCTCCAATTATTGCTGATGCTTTTTTAAAAGGTGTTAAAGATATGGATGTAGAAGTTTTATTAGAAGCAATGCTTAAAAATGCAACAGTTGCAGATGGAAGACCTGTTAATTCTGTAGGTAGAGCAGGTTTAGAATATTACAATACCTTGGGTTATGTGCCTTATAATGTAGGTATTAACGAAAATGCAGCGCGAACTTTAGAGTATGCTTATGCCGATTTTACCATTGCAAAAATGGCCGAAAAATTAGGGAAAATGGAGCTAGCAGAAAAATACTACAAGCAATCTATGAATTATAAAAATTTATTCGATCCAGAAACACATTGGATGCGTGGTAAAAATGAAGATGGTAGTTTTCAAGCACCTTTTAACCCTTTAAAATGGGGAGATGCTTTTACTGAAGGAAATAGTTTACATTATACTTGGTCTGTTTTTCATGATATAGATGGGTTAATTGATTTAATGGGTGGAAAAGAGCAATTTGCATCAAAATTAGATGAGGTTTTTGATATGCCACCTTCCTTTGATGCTTCATATTATGGCTTTACAATACACGAAATTAGAGAGATGCAAATTGCAAATATGGGGAATTATGCACACGGAAATCAACCAATTCAACATATGATTTACTTGTATAATTATGCAAATCAATCATACAAAGCTCAAGAGAAAGTTAGAGATGTTTTAACAAAACTATACGCTGCAACACCAGATGGATATTGTGGTGATGAAGACAACGGACAAACATCTGCTTGGTATGTGTTTAGTTCTTTAGGCTTTTATCCGGTAACCCCAGGAGCAGATGAATACGTAATTGGAAGTCCGTTATTTAAAAAAGCAACATTACATTTAGAAAATGGAAACACTTTTGAAATTAATTCAGAAAACAATTCTGAAAGTAATTTTTATATAGATGCAGCCAATTTAAATGGAAAACCATATAACAATACTTTTATAAAATTTGATGCTATTCAAAATGGTGGAGTGTTAGAATTTAAAATGAATAATACACCTAATGTAAATTGGGGAAGTGCTTCAGAAAGTGTTCCATATTCTTTAAGTACTTCAAAAAAATAAAAAGTTATAAATGAAAAAGTTGTTTTTTATATTATTAATTTCAATAAATTCATTTTCTCAAGGTATTTATGAAGAGGAAAGATATGTTCCAGAAACTGATCCGTTAGTTTTAGAGAAATTAGACGAATGGCAGGATAAAAAATTTGGATTGTTAATGCATTGGGCACCTTCCAGCCAATGGGGTGTACTTGCATCTTGGTCATTATGCCCAGAAGATTATGATTGGCAAAAAAGAACAAAAGGTAACAACCCGAATAACTACTTTAAATATAAAAAGGAATATGAAGGATTGAGAAAAACTTTTAATCCCACAAAATTTAACCCAGAAAAATGGTCTAAAGCTGCAAAAGATGCAGGGATGAAATACATGGTGTTTACCACCAAACATCATGATGGGTTTTCAATGTTTGATTCAAAGTATACAGATTATAAAATCACGGACAAAGAGTGTGCATTTAGTACAAACCCTAAAGCAAATATTACAAAGGAAATTTTCAATGCATTTAGAAATGAAGATTTTTGGGTAGGGGCATATTTTTCTAAACCAGATTGGAATCATGAAAATTATTGGGATCCATATTTTCCTCCTATAGATAGAAATGTAAATTATGACCCTCTTTCTCATCCAGAAAAATGGCAAAAATATGTAGATTTTACTCATAATCAAATTTTGGAATTAATGACCGATTATGGTAAAGTTGATATTTTATGGCTAGATGGAGGATGGGTGAGTAAAGCTTCTGATGAAGAAACTGAAAAATTTAATATTCTTAAGTTAAAGGATAGTAAAGGAGGTTATATGAAACATAAAATGGTGAGTCAAGATATTAAGATGGATGAATTGGTTTTAAAGGCTAGAAAAAAGCAACCAGGGCTAATTGTTGTTGATAGAGCTGTTTATGGGAAAAATCAAAATTACTTAACTCCAGAGAATAGAGTGCCAGATAAAACATTACCATATCCCTGGGAATCTTGTATAACTTCAAGTGAAGGGTGGTCTCATAGGATAAACTCTAAATATATGAAAGGTAGAGAAGGAATTCATACCTTAATTGATATTGTAGCTAAAGGAGGTAACTTATTATTAAATATTGCACCAACACCAGAAGGTGATTGGGAACCACAGGCATATGACCTGCTAAAGGAGTTTGAAGCTTGGATGAAAGTAAATAGTAGTGCCATATATAATACAAAACCAATTGCTCCATATAAAGAAAAAAATATATGCATGACTCAAAATAAAGAGGGAAATGTGTTTTTGTTTTATTTGGCTAAAGAAGGAGAAAATAAAATTCCTTCCGAAATTATTGTAAATTCTATAAGCCCAAAAAAAGGCGCTAAAATTAAAATGTTAGGATCTAATAAAAAGTTGAAATGGGAGAAAATGGAATCAGGATTTAAACTTTTAATTCCTGAAGAATTAAGAAATAATTTACCATCAAAACATGCTTGGACACTAAAAATTGAAGCTGTTAATTAATAAAATAATTATGTTTTTAAATACTTTTTTTAATATGAAGAAAGATATATTTTTTGCACTAGTTAGTTTTTGTATTGTATTTTCAATGCAAGCACAAGAACCAGTTGATTATGTAAATCCGATTATTGGGACTTCTAATTTTGGAGCAACATTTCCAGGACCTATTGCACCTAGAGGAATGGCTAGTATAAGCCCATTTAACGTTGCTGGTCCAGAAAATTTACCTTTAGAAAAAGACAGTCGTTGGTTGTCTAATCCCTACGTACACGAAAACACTTTTTTAACAGGGTTTAGTCAAGTTAACTTAAGCGGTGTTGGTTGTCCAGATTTGGGTGTTTTATTATTAATGCCAACAACAGGAGAACTTGAAACCGATCATTTAAAATATGGTTCTACGTATTCAAATGAAATTTCAAAAGCAGGATATTACAGTTCAGAAATTGATAAATATAATGTAAAAGCCGAGTTTACAACTTCTAAAAGGGTTGGTGTAAGTAAATTTACATTTCCAAAAGGGCAATCTAATATTTTATTGAATTTAGGTTTAGGGTTAACTAACGAACAAGGTGCTATGGTACAAGTGGTTTCTTCAACAGAAATTGAAGGAATGCGTTCTGTGGGTTCATTTTGTTACAACAGTCCAGAAGCTGCATATCCAGTTTATTTTGTAGCTAAATTTTCTAAACCAGCAGATAAATTTGGTGTTTGGAAAAAACCTACTACTTACAAAGGTGTAGAAGCACAATGGATGGGTTATAATGGTAAAACTAGGCTAATGGATGCTTCAATAAAAATGGTTGCTGGAGATAGTATTGGAACTTATTTTAGTTACAATTTTGATAAAATTGAAACTGTTGAAGTTAAAATAGGTGTAAGTTATGTAAGTATAGAAAATGCACGCGAAAATCTTGAAAAAGAAACGTCGAATAAAACATTTAATGATATTTATAAAGAAACTTATAACGAGTGGAATACATTACTTTCTAGAATTAAGGTTGAAGGAGGTTCAACAAATGATAAAACAGTTTTTTACACCGCTTTGTATCATACTTTAATTCACCCAAACACATTAAACGATTTTAATGGTGAATATCCTGAAATTAAAACAGGTAAAATAGGGAAAACCGATGGTACACGTTTTACTGTTTTTTCGTTATGGGATACTTATAGAAATGTGCATCAATTATTGTCATTAGTCTATCCACAACAACAGTCTAATATGATACAAAGTATGTTAGATATGTACGATGAAAATGGGTGGTTACCAAAATGGGAATTAAATTCTACAGAAACATTTACTATGGTTGGAGACCCAGCAAGTATTGTAATTACAGATACATATTTAAAGGGGATTCAAGATTTTGATGTAGAAAAGGCATATAATGCAATGCTAAAAAGTGCTGAACAGATTGAAAATAATCCAGTACGTCCGGGACTGAAAGATTATATTGAAAAAGGCTATTTAACAACCGATAATGGTGGGTCTGTTTCAACTACACAAGAATACAATGCAGCCGATTATTCTATAGCGTTATTAGCAAAAGAATTAGGTAAAACAGCCGATTATAAGCGTTATAAAAATCGTTCAATTTCTTACAGAAAACTATTTGATAAAAATATAGATTTATTAAGACCAAGACTAAGCAATGGTAATTGGTACGAACCTTTTGATCCTAACGATGGAGCTAACTTTACTGAGAATGTCGGTTTTATCGAGGGAAATGCTTGGCAGTATGCTTTTATGGTTCCACATGATATTTTAGGACTTAAAAAATTAATGGGAGGTAATAAAGCATTTACCAATCAATTACAAAAAGTTTTTGACGACAATCAATTTGATATGGCAAATGAGCCAGATATAGCCTATCCATTTTTATTTAATTATGTAAAAGGTGAGGAATGGAGAAGTCAGAAAACAGTTGAAGCATTAGTTAAAAAATATTTTAAAAACACATCCGATGGAATTCCTGGAAATGATGATACTGGAACAATGTCTACCTGGGTTGTGTATGCAATGATGGGTATTTATCCAATTGCCCCAGGAGAACCTAAATACACTATTACAAAACCATTATTTGATAAAATAACGATTCAATTAGATTCAAAGTATTATAAAAATAGTGAATTGGTTATTGAAAAAGAAACCAACACAAACGGATATATAAATCAAATTTTATTGAATGGTAAAAAACATAAAAGTTATTTTATTAACCATAATGAATTGGTAAATGGAAACAGCTTAAAAGTTATTTTGAAGTAAATAAAATCTAATAATATTAAAAATTAACGTTATGCTAAACTTGTTTTTAGCACCTTATCAAGTTTAAATATAACGGTTTTTATAATATGTGATCTTAAAAATGAAGACTTATAAGTTTCTTAAATTATAATAAGAAATGTGTGAGTAAATAAGTCAGGGTAATAAACGAAATGTATTATAGTACGAATAACCAGATGAATCAATAAAAATGAAATTAAATACACTTTTTATAACATTGTTGTTTACTGCAATTTTTTCAGTAAATGCTCAAGAAGAAATTACTTACACCGTATTTAAAAAAGAGCCAATAAATTTTAATGGTACTCCAGGAAAAGATATTGAAGTTGAACGGTTACAATCTGGAAGAATAATTTATAAAAAAGTATCGGTTCCAAAGTTTAAAAAAGGGACAGATGTTAGCATTAAATTAACGGTACGTTCAAATGGAGATCGTTGGGATAAGTCTGGTTCTTGTTTTGTGGTAAATAATTTAGATGAATTATCTATTATAGATATTTCAAAAGGGAATAAAGAATTTCCAATAGCTTCTACAATAGATACTAAATTTAAAGGTGTAAAAGCAACTGATACCTACAAGCCAGTTGTAGAGTTATTGCGTTTTATGACTCCTTTTGGTGTTGGATATTATAGCGATAATACTGTAAAATATAGAAGACCTGTTTACATTCCTTCTTGGGAAAAACAAGTAGTTTGGGAACAAGATATTTCACAATTAAAAAGTTTGGTAACAAATACTTTTTATGTTGGTGTTTGGATTGATAGTTGGACTGCAGAAGGGTATGAAGTAGACTTAGAATTAAGCTATTCTAATCGTTCTAGAAAAACTCAAAAAGTAATAGCTTTGGTAAATACTGTTCCGTATGTAAACGGGCAATCATTACCAGATTTTTTTGCAAGAACAGTTTTAGAGCAAACTTTTGAATTGCCTAAAAAAGCCAAAAATGTTAAATTGTATTACACCACTACCGGCCATGGTGGACATAGTGGAGGTGATGAGTTTATAAAAATTAAAAACAGTGTTTTTATAGATAATAAACTAGTTTTAGACACCGTTCCTTGGCGAGATGATTGCGCTTCTTTTAGAAGGTTTAATCCAACTTCTGGTGTTTGGATAAAAAAAGATTCCGCTTCCTATATAGATTCTAAAACAAGATCGTATCAAATAAAAGAAATTGAAGAACGTATTGCATCATCAGATTTGTCAAGATCTAATTGGTGTCCTGGTTCATCAGTAAAACCTTTTAAAATTGATTTAAGTTATCTAAACCCAGGAAAACATACTGTTAAAATTTCTATTCCAGCAACAGCAGCTGAAGGAGATAAATTAAATCATTGGCTGGTTTCAGCTTATGTTACCTATGAAGAATAGAGGTTTAAAAAATTAGTAAATATAATATCAATATAATAATGAAAAATTTATACCTGCTTTTATTTTTGGTGTTTGGACTTTATAATACTTCAAATGCGCAGAGTCTATACCCTTATCAAAACGCTAAATTACCTATTGAAGATAGAGTACAAGACTTATTGTCTAAAATGAGTTTAGAGGAAAAAGTCCGTCAAATGGATATGTATAAAGGCGCGTATTTTAAAGAAGGTGAAGAGTTTTCTGAATCTAAAACAATAAATACAATAGGAAATCTGGGAGTTGGAGCTATTCACGATATTTATCCAAATTCGGCAGAAATGATAAATAAACTTCAAAAAAATGTAATTGAAAGTAATAGATGGGGTATTCCAGCACTTATAGTGTGTGAAATGTTGCATGGATATTTTGGAGAAGGAGCTACAGCTTTTCCAATGAATATTGGTATGGGAGCTTCGTGGGATACAGATTTAATGAAAAAAGTAGGAACTGTAATTGGAACTGAAGCGCGTGCACATGGAGTTCATTTTGGGTTAGGTCCTGTACTTGGTGTAGGTAGAGAACCTCGCTGGGGAAGAGTTGCAGAAACATTTAGTGAAGATACCTATTTAGCCGGTGAAATTGGATTAGCAATGATTACTGGAATGCAGGGAGATTCACTTTCTTCAGATAGCTCTATTATAGCAGAACCAAAACATTTTGCAGTACATAGTTATCCGCAAGCTGGAGGTAATTCTTCACCAGTAATTGTAGGAGAACGAACAGCACGAGAAGATTTTTTACCTGTTTTTGAAAAAGCATATGTTAAAGGTGGGGCTTTAGGGGCTATGTGTGCCTATTCTGAATTAGATGGAATTCCTTGTGCTGCAAATGAGTGGTTATTAACAGATGTTTTAAGAAAAGAATGGGGATTTAAAGGAATTGTAGTTTCAGATTTAGGAGCTATAAAATATATTCAAACTACACATTACGCTGCAGACTCTCCTAAAGAAAGTATTAAGCAAGCAGTAACTGCTGGAGTAGATATGCAGTTTTATGATTTTTCAAATGAATTTTGGCAAAAAACTATTATAGAGCTTGTTAATGAAGGGGAATTGACAGAAAGTCAAATAAATAGAGCAGCTGGAGGTGTTTTACGACTTAAATTTTTGTTAGGTTTATTCGAAAATCCATACACAAAAACAAATTTAATTAAAGAGCGTTTTCATTCAAAGGAACATCAAGAAATCGCTTTAGAGGTAGGACGTAAATCTGTTGTTTTATTGAAAAATAAAGAAGAAACGTTACCGCTAAGTAAAAAATTAACTAAAATAGCTGTAATTGGTCCTAATGCAAATGCTTCTAGATTAGGAGGTTATTCGGTAAGAAATAAAGTTGCAACTACAGTTTTAGAAGGTATAAAAAAAGTTGTAAGTCCTACTGCAAAAGTTTTTTATGAAGAAGGAGTTCCACTAATAGTTAAAGGACAAGTAATTCCTTCTGCTAATTTACTTACTCCAGATGAATCTCAAAATGGATTGAAAGGAGAGTATTTTAATAATAGAAAACTAGAAGGAAAACCAGCGCTAACAAGAATAGACAAACAATTAGATTTCGATTGGCCTTGGTCACCTGCAGATGGTGTAAATGATGATGAAATTTCTATTAGATGGACTGGATTTATTAAGGGAGATAAATCTTTTGAGGGTTGGTTGGGTTTAAGTTCAGATGATGGTATTAGAATGTGGTTAGATAACGAGTTAGTTATTGATAATTGGAGTAAAGGAAGTACTAATATTGTTACAACTCCAGTAAATATAGAAGCCGGAAGAAAATATAAAGTCCGCATAGAAATGTGGGAAGGTGGCTGGGGAGCTAGAGCCCATTTGCGTTGGAATTTAGAAAAAGTAGATTTTCAGCCAGCTATTAATATTGCTAAAAATGCAGATGTAGCAATTGTAGTATTAGGGGAGTCTAAAGAGTTGGTTGAAGAAAATAGAGATGTGGCTACTTTAGATTTACATGGAAAGCAAGAAGCGTTAATAAAAGCAATTCAGAAAACAGGCACACCGGTAGTTTGTGTGTTGTTAAACGGGCGTCCACTTTCTATAAATTGGATAGATGAAAATATTCCAGCAATTGTTGAGGCTTGGTTTCCAGGTGAAGCAGGAGGAAAAGCTGTGGCAGATGTGTTGTTTGGTAATTATAATCCAGCAGGAAGATTGCCTATTACTTTCCCTAAATCTGTTGGGCAATTGCCAATTTATTACAATCAAAAACCTTCAGCAATACATAGATATGTTAGTGAAAGTGAAAACCCACTATACGCTTTTGGATATGGATTAAGTTATACTGAATTTAAATATTCAGACTTTAGCTTAAGTTCAAAAAAAATTAATATTGATGGAGAAATTAAAGTGAGCGTAAATGTTAAAAATATAGGAAATTATGATGGAGATGAAGTTGTTCAATTATATATTAATGATATTTATAGCAGTGTAACAACTCCTAAAAAAACTTTAAAAGGGTTTAAAAGAATACATCTTAAAAAGGGCGAAACAAAGAAAATTGAATTTGTATTAACTTCAGAAGAGCTTTCCATTTGGAATCGGAAAATGGAGAAAATAGTAGAGCCAGGAGAATTTGAAGTTATGATTGGTGGAAATTCTCAAGATTTACAAAAACTAATGTTTGAGGTAGTAGAATAATTAAGCTAAAACCTTTAAAAGACGATATTAAAAAACTTGAAATTTTTTTAAAAAGTAGCTAAAATTCTTTTTTGAGTGAATTATATAAAATTTTTTCAATAAACAAATTGAAACATCATATTTATATTAGGTAAAATGTGTTTTTTACAAGTTGATTACTAAATGATTAAATTTTTTAAAATGAGAAATTTTATAATTATAGGATTAAATTTATTGTTGTTATTAAGTTGTAACAATGAAGAAATAATAGAAATAGCTTCACCAGATACTAAAATTGAAGTTAAAGTTCGTGTAAAAGATGGAAGTGTAAATTATGAAGTAAGTTTTAAAGATTCTATAATTATGAAACCATCAAATTTGGGTTATTTATTAAAAAAATCAAAACCGATGAATGGTAATTTTTTGGTAAGTGATTTTAAAATATCAAATTCAAATACTAAGTGGACACAAGTTTGGGGAGAGAATATAGAAATTATTGATAATTTTAATAAATTAGAAGTTTCTCTTCGAGAAAAAGTAGAACCTTTTAGAAAAATGAACGTTGTCTTTAAAGTTTTTAATGATGGTGTAGGGTTTAGATATGAACTTCCAGAGCAAGCAAATTTAAAAGAGGTTTTAATTTCTGAAGAATTAACAGAATTTAATTTTTCTAAAAATTATAAAGGTTGGTATACGCCAGCAAATTTTGATTCTTACGAGCAATTATTTCAAAATGCAGCCTTAAATTCAATTAAAACAGCAAATACACCCATAACATTAGAAGGTAATAATAACGTTTTTATTAGTATTCATGAAGCTAATTTAACAGATTATGCTGGTATGACCTTAGTTAAAAATAAAGAGAAAGACTTTTCATTTAAAACTAATTTAGTGCCTTGGCCAGATGGTGTAAAGGTTAAAACTAACACGCCAATGGTTTCGCCTTGGCGAACTATTCAAATAGCAGATAGTGCAGAAAAATTAATAGTATCAAATTTAATTTTAAATTTAAACGAACCTAATAAAATAGAAGATACATCTTGGATTCAACCCATGAAATATATAGGTGTTTGGTGGGGGATGCATTTAGGGACACACACTTGGACATTAGGAGAAAGACATGGAGCAACTACTGCTACCACAAAAAAATATATAGATTTTGCTGCCAATCATAATATTTCAGGTGTACTAGTTGAAGGTTGGAATACCGGTTGGGAAAATTGGGGTAAAAAAGGTGCATTCGATTTTGTAACACCCTACCCAGATTTCAATTTAAATGAAATTGCATATTATGCAAACTTAAAAAATGTTCAGTTTATTGGTCATGTAGAAACAGGAGGAGATGCGGCTTATTTTGAAGATAATTTAGATAAAGTTTTAAGGTTGTATCATAATATAGGTGTAAAAGCCGTAAAAACAGGATATGCTGGTGCAATAAAAACCAAAGGACAATTTCATCACGGGCAATATATGGTAAATCATTATAGAAAAGTTGTAGAAAAAGCCTCGAAGTATCAAATTATGATTAATGCTCATGAACCGATAAAACCAACTGGAATTAGAAGAACTTATCCAAATATGATGACAAGAGAAGGTGCTCGAGGAATGGAATGGAATGCTTGGAGTGCAGGAAACCCACCTGAGCATTATACAATAATTCCTTTTACAAGAGGTTTGGCAGGACCATTCGATTATACTCCAGGTACATTTGATATTTTATTTAAGAATTCAAAAAATAGAATAAAATGGAATGATTTAGATGATGGTACATCTAGAGTAAATACAACATTAGCTAAACAATTAAGCTTGTTTGTTATTTTGTATAGTCCAATGCAAATGGCATCAGATTTAATTGAAAATTATGAAAATGAACCAGCTTTTAAATTTATAGAAGATTTTGGAGTAGATTGGGAAGTTTCAAAAGTACTAAATGGTAAAATTGGAGATTATATAACCATTGTTAGGAAAGATAAAAATAGTGATAATTGGTTTTTAGGGAGTTGTACCGATAAGAATAAAAGAACCTTAGAAATAAAATTATCTTTTCTAGATGCTAATAAAAAATATATTGCTGAAATTTATGCAGATGGAATGGATGCCGATTGGAAAACGAACCCACAAGCTATTGAAATTTATTCAGAAGAAGTTGATGCTAACTCCATTTTAAATTTAAAATTAGCTGCTGGTGGAGGACAAGCCATAAAATTTACACCTATTAATTAATTTCAATGAAAAAAATTACTTTTTTACTAATATTAATAGCTTTTGTTTCTTGTGATAAATCGCAAGAAAAACTAAGTATAATGACTTATAACATTCGGTATGGTAATGCTAATGATGGTAAAAACCATTGGCATAAGCGAAAAGAATTTTTAAGTGATCAAATTAATTATTACCACCCAGATATTTTTGGAATTCAAGAAGGGCTTCAACATCAAGTACATTTTTTAGATAGTGTTTTGGTTGATTATAATTATATTGGAGTAGGTAGAGATGATGGAAAAACAAAAGGAGAATATAGTGCTATATTTTACAATTCTAAAAGTTTTACAGCGATTGAAAATAATACATTTTGGTTAAGTGAAACCCCATCAGAAATTTCTGTAGGTTGGGATGCCGCTATGGAACGTATTTGTACTTATGGATTATTCGAAAATGTTACCACAAAACAGCAATTTTATGTTTTTAATACACACTTTGATCATATTGGTACACAAGCAAGAATTAAAAGTGCTGAATTAATAATAGAGAAAATAACTGAATTTAATCTGAAAAATTTGCCTGTAATGTTAATGGGTGATCTTAATTTAACACCAGAAGCTAAACCAATTCAATTGCTTTCAAAAGTACTTAACGATTCAAAAAGTATAAGTAAAACAAAACCATTTGGTCCAATAGGTACTTTTAATGGTTTTAAATTTAACAAGCCAGTAACAGATAGAATTGATTATATTTTTACAAGTAGAAAAAATATTACTGTGGAGAAGTATGCTGTTTTAAGCGATTCTAAAAATTGTAAATACCCTTCAGACCACTTACCCGTTTTTGTTGAAGTTTCTATAAATTAGAATTTAAGGTTAAATAAGAGTTTAAATTTAATGCTAAATTAACGCTTAAATGTTTGATATTTCTTTAATACTGAAACAAAATTCATTTAACTGTCTTTAGGTGTTATTGGTCGAATTTTTAACTTAATTTATGTTAATTTTTTGTTATATTTAACTATTATTAACTCAAATTTATAAACTAAATGATACAAAAAGTACTAAAACTGTTTTTAGTTTTTTGTTTATTAGCCAATGCTAGTATTCAAGCCCAAACAGTAACAGGAACTATTACTGATGCTACGGACGGTGTTCCGTTACCAGGTGTTAATGTAATTATTAAAGGTACGTCTACGGGTGTTTCATCAGATTTTGATGGTAATTACAGTATTGATGTAAATAGTGATACAGCGATATTACAATTTTCATTTTTAGGTTATGCAGACCAAGAAATTACTGTAAATGGAAAAAGGACAATAAATGTTGCCTTAGTTCAAAGTGCAGAGACTCTTGACGAAGTTGTTGTAACTGCATTAGGTATTTCAAGAGAAAAAAAATCATTAGGTTATTCTGTTTCTGAAGTTGATGGATCTTCAGTTTCGTTAGCAAAAGAATCTAATGTTGTTAATTCACTTTCAGGAAAAGTAGCAGGGGTTGTAATTACTCAATCTGCTTCTGGGCCAGGAGGAGGAACAAGGGTTGTAATTAGAGGTAATAACTCAATTACAGGTAATAACCAACCATTATATGTGGTGGATGGTGTGCCAATTGACAATTCAGGTATTGGTTCTGCAAATGGATCTGGTTCAGGAGAGTATAGTAAGTCAGATTTAGGTACTGGTATTTCAGATTTAAACTCAGATGATATTGAGTCTATGTCTGTATTAAAAGGACCTAATGCAGCAGCACTTTACGGGTCAAGAGCAAGTAATGGTGTAATTTTAATTACAACCAAAAAAGGAAGTAAAGATAAAGGATTAGGTATTTCATTATCTTCAAATATTTCTTTCCAAAATCCATTGTTTTTACCAGAATATCAAAATGAATATGGAGCTGGTAAAGATGGTGCTTTTGCTACTGATTTAACCGAATTAAAAAGTAATGGTTCTTGGGGACCAAAATTTGATGGATCTGATCAGTTATATTACAATGGAGAAACTAGACCTTATGTGGCACAGCCAGATAATGTAAAAGATTTTTTCGATACAGGATCTAGTATTGTTAATACTTTAGCAATTAGTAATAGTAACGAGAATTCTTCATTGCGTTTTTCTTATTCTAATACTTCAATGGATGCGATTGTTCCAAACTCTACTGTTGATAGAAATAACTTTAATTTAAGAGGTTTTAGTAAAATTACCGACAAATTTACGTTAGATGCTAAAGTAACATACTTTTTACAAGATGCTAAAAATCGTATTTCTCAAGGTACTGAAGGTATTATGGCTTATGTATACGGTATAAATAGAAATATTGATATAAACGATTTAAAAACATATCAAAACCTTGATGAAGGTTATGGAGTGCTTTCAGCTACAAATAGTGGAGGTAACCCTTATTGGATTCTTTATGAAGATAAAAACGAGGATAAAAGAAAACGTTTTTCAGGTTTTGCTAAAGCTCAGTATGATTTTTCAGATACCTTTAAGGCATTTGTTAGAGTAGGTACAGATGTAGTTTCACATGATACTGAAGGGTACCATGCTGTTGGACATCATTTTTACCCACAAGGAACCATAAGTTATGGCTCTAACGAACGTTCTGAAACAAATTATGATTTTTTATTAATGTATAATGATGATCTTAATGACGATTTCAACTTAGCTTTAAATATAGGTGGAAATGCATTACATTCTACTGTTAGATCTTCTAATATTTCAGGATCTGATTTTAAAATTCCTGGAAAATACTTTATAGGAAATACAGATGCATTAAAATTAAGCGTTAATCAATCAGATTTAATTGAAAAGAAAGTAAATTCTATTTACGGTTCTGGTTCTTTAGCTTATAGAGGAATGGTATATTTAGATTTAACAGGTAGAAATGACTGGTCTTCAGCGCTTTCTAGTGAAAATAGATCTTATTTCTATAAATCTGCTAGTTTAAGTATGTTATTAGATAGAATGTTTGATTTTGGAGAGTCTTCAAAAATTAATATGGCAAAATTACGTTTAAGTTATGCCAATGTAGGTAACGATACCGCCCCTCAGCAAATTGTAAACTTATATGGTGTTGCTTCAAGTGGTTATTTAGGTAATATTACTGTTAACACTCCAAATATTAAATATAGTGAAAGCTTAAAACCTGAAGATGTAACTTCATCTGAAATTGGTTTTGAAATAAAAGCTTTAGACAATAGATTATTTGCAGATTTTACATATTACTCAATATCATCTAAAGATTTAATTTTTGATGTACCAGTAGATCCTGCAACTGGATTTTCATATTTTAGAGAAAACGTAGGTGAAGTATCAAATAAAGGTTTTGAATTTATGATAGGAGGTACTCCAATAATGAATGATAATTTTAGATGGGATGTTTCTTTAAACTTAGCTAAAAATGAAAACGAACTTGTAAGTTTAATTGACGGTCAAGATTATTTTCAATTTAGTTCTACTAATAGTGGAGTAGTTGATGTAAGAGCTCAAGTAGGTGAAGGATTTGGAGATATTTACGGAAAAACTTGGAAAACTACAGAAGATGGACAACTGTTATTAACAGCAACTGGTCGTCCACAAGCTAGTGAAGAGAGAGTAAAATTAGGAAATTATCAACCAGATATGACTGGTGGATTTAGTAACACGTTTAATTATAAAGACTTTTCATTAAACTTTTTAATTGACTTTAGAATTGGAGGAGAAGTGTATTCAGGTACAGATGCTGCTTTAGATGCTAACGGTGTTTCTAAAAAAACATTACAATACAGAGAAGGAGGAATTACTGTTGACGGTGTTTGGGACAATGATGGAGTTCTAACACAAAACACTACAAATATTAGTGCTCAAGATTATTGGGGTGCTGTAAGTGGTATTGCTTCAGAATATATAATTGAACAAACAAATGCACGTTTAAGAGAGGTAAGTTTATCATACCACTTCCCAAACGCTATGTTAGAAAAAACATTTATTAAAAATGCTTCTTTAAGTTTAACAGGAAGAAACTTATTCTTTTTATATAAGAAAAGTGATAATTTTGACCCAGAAGCAAGTTATTCAACTAGTAATTTTGCACAAGGAGTATTGTTCTACAACTTGCCAACAACAAGTAGTTTAGGTTTAAGTTTAAACGTTAAATTTTAATAATTTTTGAAATGAAAAATATAAAAATAACAATATATAGTGTTTTAATGTTCTTCACATTTTCATGTACTGGAGATTTTGATGAAATAAACACAAACAATCAAGGATTTGAATCTTCAGATTTAAGTGCTAAATTTTTTATAACGCAACCACAACATACTTTATATGCTCCGGGTCGTTATGCATATTGGAGAGCGCATTTAATTCATGTAGATAGATATGCCGGACATTTTACATTTGGAAGCAATGTTTCTTGGTGGAATGATGGATTAGGTTATACTTACAATAGAGGTTATACAGATGCCGCTTGGGATTGGTTAGCTGGTTACTTTGGAGACATTAAAGGATTTATGGATTTAACAAAAACTGGTGCAGAATTTGAAAATGAAAAAATGTATGCAATGGGTTTAATTATGAAATCATTGTATTATCAAATGTACACAGATACTTTTGGAATGTTACCATATAGCGAAGCTGGTATTGATGGTAACTTAACTCCTAAATACGATGCTCAAAGTGATATTTATAAAGGGATTATTGCAGATTTGGACGAAGCAATGGCAATAATTGGTGATTCAGAAAGAACAGGTTCTGGTGTAGATGACGTAGATGAAAATGATGTATATTGTGGAGGAGATTTACAAAAATGGAAAAAATTAGCAAATACATTAAAATTAAGAGTAGGTATGCGTGCATTAGGTGCACCAGGAGATGATTTTGCTTCAAGTACTATTACTTCAGCTTTAAGTGCTCCTCTATTAGATGCTTCTTCAGGAAGTGTACTTATGGAAAAAGATGATATTATTGGTCAGTGGGGTGCAGCTGCTTATGGAGATGTATGGAATAATTTTCCTGGTGGTGGATATTGGTCTGTTGGAGCTACTTTAATAAACCAATTAAAGAATACTCAAGACCCAAGACTTCCAATTTATGCTTCACCAGCTGTTGGAGGAGAATTTACTTTTGAAGTATCAGATGGTGATGACCAACAAAGATTAGATTTCTTAATGGGAGCTCTAGATGAAGCAGGAGCTGTTTACACAGCAACTACTTCTGGAGATATTACTACAATTAATGTTGAAGAAGGACAATATATTGGACAGCCTACAAGAGTAAATAGTGATATTCAGCCAATGGTTAAAATAGATATGTATAGTGCACCAGGAGAATTAATTACTCAAAAAATGGGAGAAGGTGAAGATGTTTATCCAGAAATTGTTTTGACAAGTGCAGAGGCTTACTTTTTACAAGCAGAAGCAGCATTAAAAGGAATAGGTTCTGGTGATCCTCAAACTTTATTTGCTGATGGAATTAGAGAAGCAATGAAGATTTGGGAAATTTCTGATGGTGATGTAGAAACCTATATTAGTACTCAAGATGCAGCAAATATTAATGTAGGAACCTTAGATGAAAAATTAGAGAAGATAGCTATACAACGTTGGTTAGTAAGTTATACTGATGGTTTTGAAGCATGGGCTGTAGTTAGAGATACAGGATACCCTACAGAGTTATCTCAAGGGGTTTCAAATTCTATAATTTACGAACTAGGAACTTTAAATGGTGAATACCCACAACGTATGCGCTACGGTAGTGGAGCACAAAGTAATCCTAATTATACGCAAGCAATATCTGAACAAGGTGATGATTTGCAAGGAACTAAATTATGGTTTGCTAAATAAAATTTATTTAAAATTTTTATAAAGTACGAATAGCCAAAACTTAGAATTCTAAGTTTTGGCTATTTATTTTTAATAAAGATTATTTTAAAGTTGAACTAATTAGCTTTATTTAGTTTAAACTAAAAATTAAATTTTAGAACATTGGGTATCAGTGCTTATAATTTTTTTTTACGTTTATTCATCATTTTAATTTGGTTGTTGGTCGAAATTTTTTAATAATTTCTTAAAAATTATATTTATTTATATAGTGTTTAATAAGCATAATGAGTTTGTATATCTAACACAAAAATTTAAATTAGTTGAATTAAGTTTAAGAGAGCTATTTTTAATAGCTCTCTTTTTTTATTTTATAAGCATATATTTTTAAATACTTATATTTGAGTAAAACTTGCTTATGAATTATGAAAATAAATCTTTTTCTATAAAATCCTGGGCTGAAGGAGATAGGCCTAGAGAAAAACTTTTATTAAAAGGGAAATCAGCACTTTCTGATGCAGAATTAATAGCTATTTTAATTGGATCTGGAAATAGAAATGAAAGTGCAGTAGAGCTATCTAAAAAAATATTAAACTCCATAGATAATAGTATTAATAAATTAGGTAAACTATCGGTTTTAGATTTACAAAAATTTAAAGGAATTGGTGAAGCCAAAGCAATTTCAATAATTACAGCCTTAGAACTTGGTAGAAGAAGAAGGTTAGAGGAAGCATTAGAATTACCTAAAATAACCAGTAGTAAGGCTGTTTTTAGTATTATGCAGCCAATAATTGGAGAACTACAACACGAAGAGTTTTGGATTATTTTTTTAAACAATTCTAATAAAGTTCTATACAAACAGCAATCTAGTAAAGGAGGTTTAACGGGCACATTGGTTGATGTTAGGTTAGTGTTTAAAAAAGCAATTGAATTGTATGCAACAGCAATTATTTTATGTCATAATCATCCTTCAGGGAAGCTACAGCCTAGCAATGCAGATAAATTAATTACATCTAAATTAAAAAAAGCAGGAGAAACCTTAGATATTAAAGTTTTAGATCATTTAATTATAACGGAAAATGCGTATTTTAGCTTTGCCGATGAAAGTTTGATGTAGGTTTTTGAAAAGTTAAAATATTGAAAAGTAAGAAATGTGCTGATTCAAAGGATTCTATAATTTAGTGACTAAGCAAAGTAAATACTTAATACCATTAAAAATTACAAACTAATTAATAATTTAATTTTATACAATTAAACCTTTCAATAAATAAACCATTAAATCAAATAAAGTGCTACTAGTTTATACACACAAAATTACACCGAGGTTAAATTATATTTTTAAACATTTTTTTGTAAGAATTTTACAAATACCTGTTGTTTTTTCAACAAAAGTAGATGAATTTGTTGCTCATAATGGACCAAAAATAACGTATTCTAAATCGCCATTAGGTTCCGAATTTTTTATTAGAAGCCATGATTTATTATTTGAACAAGGAATAAATGATATTGATATAAATATTTTAAATTGGGATGAAATTCCTTGTTTTTTTCCTGCAGGAGAAGCATCGAGTATTCCTTTTGATGTTTTTGCAGCTAGCTTTTATTTAATAAGTAGATACGAAGAGTATCTGCCACATGTACAAGATATGCATGAACGTTTTCCTGTTGAAGAAAGTTTAGCGTTTAAAAATAATTTTTTAGAGCAACCATTAGTAGATATTTGGGCTTATAAATTTTTAGAACATTTAAAGGAAAAATTCCCTTCATACACTTATAAAAAAAGAACATTTAACTTAATTTCAACTATTGATGTAGATACCGCATTTGCATATAAGCATAAAGGAGTTGTTAGGTCTATAGGTGGGTATTTATTAGATTTTTTTGGTTTTAAATTTGTAAATATTTGGCATCGTTTATTAACAAATTTAAATTTTAGAAAAGATCCGTATAATACATTTTCTAAATTATTAGAATTAAAAAAAGAACATAATATTACAACCCTTTTTTTCTTTTTAATTGGAGATTATACTACGTTCGATAAAAATATTTCATTTTCTAATAATAAATTTAAATCGTTGATAAAGTCAGTAGCAGATTATGCTAAAATAGGCTTTAAACCGTCTTATTTTTCATTAAGAAATGACGAAAAATTAAAAAAAGAAAAATCGAGATTAGAAAGCATAATTAATACACCAATCTCATTTTCCAGACAACATTTTATACGACTGATAATTCCAGAAACCTATCAAAATTTAATAGATTTAGATATACAAGAAGATTATACTATGGGGTATGCTAAAAAGGTTGGTTTTAGAGCTAGTACCTGTACACCTTTTTATTTTTACGACTTAGATTTTGAAATTAAAACACCATTAAAATTATTTCCTTTTGCTTTAACGGATACTGCATTAAAAGACTTTATGAATCTTTCGAATAAAGAAAGTCTTCAAAAAATTATGGATTTAAAAAATGAAGTTCAAAAAGTAAATGGAACTTTTATTACCTTGTTTCATAATGAAACGTTGAGTGAAAATGATAAATGGAAAGGTTGGAGCGCTATTTATAAAAAAATGCTTTTAGATTAAGTTTTATTAAACTATGATTCGCTATTTAAAAAGAAATCAATTAGATGATAATAAATACAATGCTTGTTTAGAAGCATCTGTAAATTCACGTATCTATGCATTTAGTTGGTATTTAGATTGTGTAGCAGATAATTGGGATGCACTGGTTTTAAATGATTATGAAGCTGTTATGCCGTTGCCTTTTTTAAAAAGAAAAAGACATTTCTTTTTAAGAAAAATAGATCAACCTCCGTTTTGTCAACAATTAGGTGTTTTTTCTGTTTCAGAAATTTCTAAAGAACAATTTCAATTGTTTATTTATAATTTTTTAAAGTTAAAACCGAGATCATATAATTTCAATATATTTAATTTTAAAGTTACCGATCTTATTAAAGACAATTGTAGTGAAAAGGTGAATTTGGAATTAAATTTAATGATTGGTTACAACGAAATTGAAAGAAATTATTCAAAAAACTTGAAACGAAATATCAAAAAAGCTAAAGATAATCAGCTTAAAATTGCTAAAAATATAAGTTTGAAGGATTTTATTTTATTAAAAAAAGAAAACTCAAATCATAAAATTAGTATTAAAAATTTTAATAAACTTGAAAAATTAATTAAAGAATTATCTTTAAGAAAATTGGGTTTTACTTATGGCGTTTACTTTAAAGAAGAATTAGTAAGTGCTGCTTTTTTTTTAGATTATAATAAAAGATTAATTCATTTATTTTCTGCAACTACACAACAAGGTAAAATTTATGGAGCTATGTCTTTATTATTTAATTCAATAATTGAACAACATATTGCAGATAATGAAATTTTAGATTTTGAAGGATCTATGATACCAGGTATTGCAAAGTTTTTTAAAAGTTTTGGAGCTAAAAAGTTTAACTATTATAGTTTTAAAAATTGATAAAAAAAATTACATCAATAATATTAAATAAATTAATAATTAATTCGAAACATCGGATTTTAATTCCGTTTTATCATGCTGTTTCTGATACAGCACCAACGTATATTAAACATTTATATTCACCCAGAAGTATATCCAATTTTGAAAATGATTTAGATGTTTTAATGGAATTCTACAAACCTATTTCGTTAAAAAAAATGAGTGAATTAATTGAAACACAAAACCCCATAAAAGAAAACTATTTCCATTTGACTTTTGATGATGGTTTAGCTAATTTTTATGAAATAGTAGCGCCTATTTTATTGAAAAGGAAAATACCTGCAACCGTTTTTATAAATACGGATTTTGTTGATAATAATGATTTGTTTTATAGGTTTAAAGCAAGTTTATTATTAGATAATTATTTAAATAGTGAAAATGATGATAAATTAATTTTTCATCATTTCTTCAAACAAAACGAATTTTCAAATAGTGATATTTCAAAATGTTTATTGGAAATTGAATATAGTAATATGCATTTATTGGATGAGTTGGCAAACAAATTAAATTACAATTTTTCTGATTTTTTAGAAAATGAAAAACCGTATCTTTTAAAAAATCAAATAACAAAATTAATAGAACAAGGATTTACTTTTGGAGCTCATTCAACAAATCACCCTTTATATTATAAATTATCACAAGAGGATCAATTGGAACAAACTTTAAATAGTTTAAATTGGGTTGATAAAGAATTAAATCAACATATTAAAGCTTTTTCGTTTCCTTTTACCGATTTTGGTGTATCAATAGATTTTTTCAACAGATTAGATGATAGTATTTTAGATGTCAGTTTTGGAACATCTGGACTAAAAAGGGATATGGTAAAAAATAATTTACAGCGTGTTTCTTTTGAAAATTTTGGTAAGAATACAAAGCTATTTTTAATTAAAGAATATTTAAAGTATTTTATAAAAATTCCACTTGGCAAAAGCGTTATGAAAAGATAATATGGTAACTATTAAGAAAATTACATTAGAGAATTTGGAAGCTTATTTATTATCTAATGAGTTTGCCAACTTCAAAAATAAGCCAATTTCAGAGCTTAGAGCAATTTCTTATATACATAACCCAAATTCAAGAAATAACGATGTTGTTCTATATTTAGGGTTTATTAAAAACGAATTAGTTGGTTATAAAAGTGTATTTGCAGATACTTTTAAATCAGCTGCTAAAACGATTAGATTCGGATGGTTAAGCGGGACTTGGACGCATCAAAATTATAGAAGAAATGGTATTTCATCTCTTTTGTTTAATGAAGTTTTTAAAGATTGGGAAGGGAAATTAATGTATACTAATTATGCGAATGAATCAAAAGCTGTATACGATAAAACAGAGAAGTTTCAATTATTAAACTCTATTAATGGTTATAGACATTATATGCGGTTTAGTTTTAAAGAATTATTACCACCAAAATCCATTATTTTTAAAAAGAGTAAATTATTACTCGGCGTTTTAGATACAATTTTAAATTCTGGATTTGATGTTCGTTTTAATTTTTTAAAAATTAAAAACAAAGATTTATATAAATTTAATAAAATTGAAAAATGGACGGGAAAAGAGCAAAATTTTTTAAAATCTTTTAAAGAAAATGAGTTGTTTTGTAGAGGTGTTAAAGAATTTGAATGGATACATAAGTATCCATGGATAAAAACGGACATTGGAACAAAAGATAAATCGGAAAATTATTATTTTTCATCTTTTGCTAACAAGTTTAAATCTGAATGGTACGTAATATATAATTCAAATAGCGGAGAAATTACAGGAGTTGTATTAATTAATATTAGAGACCAACAGTTAAAAATACCCTATATATATATCACTCCTAATTTAAAAGATTATTTAATAAATGTAATATTAAAATTATGCTTAACACATAAAATAAATCATTTAACCATATATAATGATTTGTTGAATACTACTTTTTTAAATGAAAAATATCTTAAATTAAAAAGTAAGAAATTTGTTCAAAATTATTTTATAACCAAAGAGTTGTTAAGAGAATTTCCCGAAATAAAAAAAAGTACAATACAATTTGGAGATGGAGATGTTGTATTTACATAGTTTCAACTTTTTGATTTATAATAGTATAAAAAGAATAGCATAGATAAAATGCCTGTAAACCACATTAATATTGCTGAAGTTATTGCTGCTCCTAATATTCCATACTTTGGAATAAGTATATAATTCAATAAAATGTTAATTAACAAAGCTATTGATGTAATTATAAAATTAGCACTTGCTTTTCCAATAGAGGATAATAAATTTCCAAAAATTCCACGTAAAATTAAAATACCAGTAACACCAAAAGTTAGTGTTAATAATGTTGATTCAAATTGAATATATTCTTTATTGAAAAATAACAGAATATAATGTGCAAATATGTAAATAAAACCAAAGCAGGTGAAACTAATAAGAATAAACAATTTTAAATAATTTAGAATGTATTTTCTTATATATTCTTTTTTATATATTTTTTCAGTAAAATTCACAAAATCTGTTGTTATTACTACTTGTGATAAAAACAAGAAACTAAAAGGAATTAATGAAATGTATTTGTAAGCTGTTACTAATTCTAAATTATTTAAAATACTTCCAATCAATAAAATATCAATAGCAAAAAGAAGTTGAGTTGTTACGTTTGAAAGACTAGCAAAAAAACCATATTTCCAGAATGAAAAATTAATAATTTTAAGATTCACCTTTTCATTCCATTTTATATTGATTTTACTTAGAAAATACAAACAAGTTATTATAGGGGTAATTATTAAAGAAATAGCATATCCAAATTCATTAAAATAGTAGCTTAAAAGAGTAACAAAAAATACCAATAGCAGATTATAAGTAACCTCGATAAATGAGAATAATTTATTGTTTTTATATAATCTAAATTGAATTTTTATTAATCCGAAAACAAAATGAGCTGTAATTGCAGTTGTTAAAAGAATAAGATAAAATCTTGTGTTTTCTAATTTGAAATCAATTAAAAAAGAACCTACAATTAAAAGTCCAATTAATATAATACTAACTAAAATTCCATATTTTAGTGTATAAATAAATAATTTGTTTTTTTCTTTATTAAGTTTTAATTGTGCTCCATATCTTAATAAACCTTGATTTAGCCCCATTCCTGCCATAGGAATGATAAATGAAATTATTTGAAAAGCATATATTACCGCCCCTAATTCTTTACTAGGTATTAATTGTAAGGCAATCCACGAAGCAAGAAAAGAAAGTAGTCTAGAAATTACTGTTGCAATAAAAACATAACTTCCAGATCTATTTAAAAAATTTGAGATAAAACTTAACAACTTGAGCTCTTTAACGTTTTATAATATAAATTAGAATATGATTTACAGATTTTATTAATTCCAAAATTTTCATCAGCATATTTATGCATTTCATTTTTATTTGAAATTAATTTTTTTTGATAAATATTTAGAATTGCTTTTTCTAAAGCAATTTCATCTTTAGGTTGTATTAAATATCCAAACTCTTTTGGGAAAAATTCGGATATACCTCCAACATTTGTCGATACAACAGGAACTCCACAGGAGAATGATTCAATTATTACACAAGGTAGGTTTTCATAATTGCTAAATAATATAGAAACATTAGATTCTTTTAAAATTTCAGCAACTTTTTTATGAGGTATTTGTTCTTTAATATAAATATTTTTAATATCTAAATTTTTAATTTGATTTTTATAATTGTTAGAATTATTACCAATTAAATTAAATTTCATATTAGGAATGTAATTTTCAAGTTTTTTAATTGTATTTAAAATACCAGTTATATTTTTAATTTTATCATCCATGCCTGAAATATGAGTAATAATAAATTGCTTTGTTTTCTTTTTAGAAGTATTAAAAATTGTGGTATCTACAACATTTGGAATATTATAATAATTGCCTTTTAAACCAAATTTAATCATTGAATTTGTTAGGTTTTGTGAGACAGGGCATACATACTTAGCATACCTAATTATTATTTTGGTAGTTAATTTTTGTAGAATTCCAATTGACTTGTTTAAGGGTGATTGATATCCGCTCCAATGCTCAGAAATAATATAAGGTTTGTTTTTAAACCATTTTAAATACAATGCTATAATTCCTTTAGGAAAAGTAATATTAAGATGTGTTAAGTCAAAATCTTCAATTGAGTTGATTTCTTTTAAATAAGTATATAAAAAAGAAAAGAATTTTGAAATTCTATTAGAAGCTTTAGGAAGGTAAATAACTTTAGTTAACACATTATTTATAAGGTTAGTAGTTTGTTCTTTACTTTTTATATTTTCATCTGTAACTACGTAAATTAGTGTAACTTTATGTTTTGTTGCCACTGCTTCTGCATGTCTTTGAATAAAATCACCATTTTGCGGCGATATTCTAGAAGGATACCATCCACTTAAAAATAGAATATGTAGTTTTTTATTCAATAACATAATTTTAACAAATATAATGGTTAAAATAGTTTTTAAGGTCTGTATTATATTCATATTTTTATCAAATGAAAATAAACCACATATTTTTTGACTTAGATCACACGCTTTGGGATTTTGAAACAAATTCTGATATAACATTTAATACAATTTTTGAAAAACATAATGTTAAAGTAGATTTAGAAAAATTTCTAAATTATTACAGAGGCATTAATCAAAAATATTGGAAATTGTATAGAAATGAGCAGGTTACTAAAGAAGAGTTAAGAGTTGGTAGATTAAAAGATACTTTTCAAATAATAAAGTTTAAAGCTACTAGTAACTTAATAGACAATTTGGCCGAAGATTATATAGAGTATTTACCAGATAATAATCAGCTTTTTGAAGGTACTCACGAACTTTTAGAGTATTTAAAACCTAACTATCAAATGCATATTATTACAAATGGTTTTAATGAAGTACAATCTAAAAAATTAAAAAATTCTGGATTAGATAAGTATTTTAATCAAGTAATAACATCCGAAAATGCTGGTGTAAAAAAACCGAACCCACAAATTTTTAATTTTGCTTTAAGTAAGGCAAATGCAACATCTGGTGAATCTATGATGATTGGCGATAATTGGGAAGCAGATATTATGGGTGCCAAAAATGTAGGCTTAGATGTTATATTTTGTAATTTTAATAAAGAACCTGTTTCAGAAAATATTAAATCTGTAAATTTGTTAAGCGAAATAAAAAAATATCTTTAAAAATATATTATGAATAAATCTAGTTTAGTAGCTTTCTTATTAATTTTAAGTAGCACGTTTGCTTTTGCTCAAAAAAGTATTAATGATTATAAGTATATAATTATTCCAAAACAGTACGAATTTCAAAAAAGTGAAGATAGTTATCAAATTAATTCTTTAACTAAATTTTTATTTGAAAGAGCTGGTTTTACTGCATATTTTTCAACAGATAAATTTCCTGAAGAATTAGCTAATAACGGATGTATGGCTTTAAAGGGGATAATTAATAACGAATCGGGAATGTTTAGTACAAAATTAAATATAGATTTAGTAGATTGTTATAACAATACCATTTTTTCAACACAGCAAGTTAAGTCTAAAATAAAAGATTATAAAAAAGCATACCAAGTTACAATTAGAGAAGCTTTTGAAGATATTGAAGCGTTAAATTATAGCTATTCAGGTAGTACTTCTGTTAAAGAAACTAATACAAGTGAAGCTATTGCTGTAGATGAAGTTGAAAAAGTTGAAGTTAAAGAAAACTTGGAAAAAGTAACTAAACCAAAAATTGTTGAAGAAGTAAAAGCTGAAAAAACAGTAATAGTTAATAAAGAAATTAATGCAAAATCTAATTTAGAAGTAGAAACACAAAATAGTGTAACCGCTAAATCAATTGAAGGAACTTATTTATTTGATACTTGGGGAGAAACGCGTATTGCTAAAAACAACAATGAATTTACTGTTATTGGAGGCGATGAAAATGTTGAGTTTGCAACAATTTATAAAACGTCAAAATCAAATATTTATATTATAAAATGGCGTGCATTTAAACAGCCACAATTGGTTGAAGTAACTACTAATGGAAATTTAAATGTAGATACGGCTAAAGGTAAAAAAGTGTATAAACGTATTTAGTTTAAAAGGGCAAAGGTTCAAAGTTACATAAAGTTAGAAACGGTTAAGTTTAAGGTTCTAATCTGTGTGGGTGTAAAATTGAAAATATTTAGATGTTATATCTAGGTTAATTGTATTTAGATTGTTGCCTAACAACTAAAACCATTAACTAATATCCATATTTATCCTTCCATCGAGTTTTTAAAAATGCGCGGAGGTTATTTTCTCTTGGATTATTTCCGGGTTCAAATAATGTTGTGTTTTTTAGCTCGTCAGGTAAAAATTCTTGTTCAGCAAAATTATTTTCATAATTATGCGAATATTTGTACGCTTTACCATAATCTAATTCTTTCATTAACTTGGTAGGAGCGTTTCTTAAATGTAATGGTACAGATAAGTCGCCTGTTTCTTTAACTAAAGCCTGAGCCTTTCCTATGGCCTCATAACTGGCATTGCTTTTAGGTGAACTAGCTAGGTAAACTGCACACTGACTTAATATAATTCGTGATTCTGGAAATCCAATAGTATTTACAGCCTGAAATGTGTTATTTGCCATAATTAATGCAGTAGGGTTGGCGTTTCCAATATCTTCACTTGCTAAAATTAGCAATCTTCTAGCAATAAATTTAGCATCTTCGCCACCTTCAATCATTCTAGCAAGCCAATAAACAGCACCATTTGGATCACTTCCTCTAATAGATTTAATAAAGGCTGAAATAATATCGTAGTGTTGTTCCCCAGTTTTATCGTATAATACCGTGTTTTTCTGAATTTTTGAAAGCACCATATCATTCGTAATTTCAATAGGTTCGTCTTCAGAATTTGCTACTAGCTCAAAAATATTTAGTAGTTTTCTGGCATCACCACCAGAAACTCTCAATAAAGCTTCTGTTTCCTTTATTTTTATATCTTTTTCTGAAATAAATTTATCAGTTTGTAAAGCACGTTCTAATAATTCTTCTAAATCTTTTTTACTAAAAGAATTTAAAATATAAACTTGACAACGCGAAAGTAGTGCGGGAATTACCTCAAAACTAGGGTTTTCAGTAGTTGCACCAATTAAAGTAACCCAACCTTTTTCTACAGCACCTAATAAAGAATCTTGTTGAGATTTACTAAACCTATGGATTTCATCAATAAATAAAATTGGATTTTTGTCTGTAAATAATCCGCCGCTTTGTTTTGTTTTGGTAATTACATCTCTTACATCTTTTACTCCAGAACTTATGGCGCTTAATGTATAAAAAGGCCTTTTAGATTCTTTTGCAATAATATTTGCCAAGGTAGTTTTTCCAATACCTGGAGGTCCCCATAAAATTAATGAAGGTATAATACCTCTTTTAATATGTTGCGTTAAAGCACCGTTTTTACCAACCAAATGTTGCTGACTAATATAGTCATCTAAAGTTTTTGGGCGTATGCGTTCAGCTAATGGTTCATTCATTTTGTAAAAATACTAATTATGTTGCATTTTTTAATTAAGAATTTCGAATTTGAAACTAAGTTTGTTATTTATTGATATTCTAAAATAGATGCACTAAAATTAATAATTAAGATAACTAAATTTATAAAGATGAAGGTTAACAAAATTAATGCTTTAATTTAGCCATTACACTATTATCTATTAATTACTGACAATATTACAGATTAAATTATTATGGACTTATATTTGTTATTTATAAGTTATGGAGCAACAGAATTTTAAATATAAAAGGGGAGTAGTTGTATTTCCTGTTTCAATCATTTTTTTGTTGTGGTTTATCTATTTTATTGAAATAAAATTTGGATATAATTTTAACAAGTATGGTATTTATCCACAAACTTTAGGTGGGTTAAAAGGTATTTTGTTTTCACCTTTTATTCATAGTAGTACAAAACATTTATTTAATAATTCTATCCCTTTACTGGTTATGCTGGTTAGTTTATATTATTTCTATAGAAAAATTGCTAATAAGGTGCTTATTCTAGGTTTATTATTTACAGGGATTTTAACCTGGTCTTTTGCACGTCCTTCTTATCATATTGGTGCGAGTGGTGTTGTGTATTTATTAGTTAGTTTTATATTTTTTAGTGGAATTTTTAGAAAATATTATAGGTTAACAGCTTTGTCTTTAATTGTAGTTTTTTTATATGGAAGTATGGTTTGGTATATTTTTCCTACAGAAGAAAGAATATCTTGGGAAGGACATCTATCAGGTTTTTTAGTGGGACTTATTTTTTCTTACTTTTTTAGGAAGCAAGGTCCACAACCAGAAAAATTTCAATTTACGGAAAATAAAGATTTTGAAAATTTATTTGATGAACACGGTAATTATAATCCACCAGAAGAAGAACCTGTAACTGAGGAAAAATTAACGGTGAATTATGAATATAAAATTACAAAAGAGAACAATAAATAGTTGAAATTAAACAGTAAAATTTCTTAGTTATTAAACTATAATCTTTGTCGCGTAGCTTCATATAAAAATGCGCCACAAGCAACAGAAACATTTAATGATTGAATTTCTCCTAAAAGAGGTAATTTAGCTTTTTGATCTACTATTTTTAAAATAGAAGGGTTAATACCTCTATCTTCCGAGCCCATTATTATTGCAGTTGGTAATTTTAGATCAACAGCATAAATTAAATTATCTGTTTTTTCTGTAGCAGCAACAATTTGAATAGCTTCTGCTTGTAATTGAAAAACGGCATCTTTAATATGGTCAACTTTACAAATAGGCATTTTAAAAGCAGCACCAGCCGAAGTCTTTACAGTATCGGCACTAACAGGAGCGTTTCCTTGTTTTTGAATTATTATACCATTTACTCCAGTACATTCAGCAGTTCTAATTATGGCACCAAAATTTCGTACATCAGATATTTGATCTAATAATAAAAATAGAGGAGTAGAAGATTTTTCTAAAGTTGTAGTTATTAAAGTTTCCAGATCTACAAAATCTATTGGAGATATTTGAGCAGCAACACCTTGATGATTACTGTTTTTAGAAAATCTATTTAATTTTTCAATGGGTACATAGCTTGTAGCAATATTATGTTTTTTTATAAGCGTATTTAATTCTGAAGATAAGGCTCCGCTTAATCCTTTTTGAAGGTAAATTTTGCTTATTGTTTTTCCAGAATTAATTGCTTCTATAACAGCTCTAATACCAAATATTTTTGAAACTTCGTTTTCCATGTTGCAAATGTAGGCATATTTTTAATAAAAAAACCACCTCAATTGAGGTGGTTTTAAAATATATTTATTTAAAAATATTATCTGTCTGCATTTACGCTAGCGTCAATATTTTCATTTGCATCAATTTCTTCTTGAGGTATTTTTAAGAAGAATTTTTTGTCATCAGGTAATAAGTTTGCTGAAGATCCAACTCTATGGTTTCCAGTTCTTGTAATACCTCTTCTGTAACGTTTTGCATCAAACCATTCTACACCAATTTCAGCATATAGTTCTTTTCTTCTTTCAACTAGGATTTCTTCTAATAAATCTGATCCAGTATTTGAAGATTTAACTGCATTTGCATCTCTATTAGATTGAAGTGCCCATAATAAATTGTGAGCTCCAGTTTCATCTCCATTATAGTATTTAGCTTCAGCTTCAACTAAAATCATTTCAGCTGATCTAATAATAGGGTGATCTGCATCAAAGGTAAAAGCAAATTTAGTAGTTATATTGTGTTGGTAACTAGATTCTTCAACTCCATAACCATTTTCAAACATATTTCTAACATCTGTATTTGAGAATAAACTTACAAAATCATTGTTAAAGTACGTTCCTTGATAAGATAATACATAATGATCTGCATGTGAGTGTGGAGCTCCCCAATAGTAATTAGATTGGTCATCACTTTGAGGCATTCCCCAAATCCATTCTACATTACTGATATCATTAAACCCGTTTTGGTAAGATGAAGCATTTAAAACACTTGCAGGGTCACCACCATAAGCAGCTCTTGCAGCTGCTTCTGCACCACTCCAGTTACCTGTAGTTTGGTAAACTCTTGCTAGTATTCCGTTTGCAACAGCTTTATTAATATAAGATTTTCCTAATCTAGTATCTGGTAATTCTTCTATTGCTGTTGTTAAATCAGAAATTATTAAGTCATACATTTCTTGTAATGTACTCATTGGTTTTCCATCTAAAGACAACTCAGTGTAAATAGGAGGAGCTGGTAATGAAGAGTCGTAACTGTAAGTATGTTGAAACTCCATTGCCAATTGAAAGTAATAAAAAGCTCTTATTGCTTTACCTTGTCCAATTAATTCAGCTTTATCAATATCTGATAATTCACTAGCTTGAACTCCATTAATAAAAGAATTTGTTTGATTAATCATATCAAAACAAAAGTTCCAAGTAAATGTAGTTCTTCTGTATGTTGGTTCTCTATTAGCATTTTCGTAGTCATAAAGAAACCAAGTTGGTCCTTGAATTACATCATTTCCTTTTACGGTACGTGCATAATAAATAGAGTTTAAACCTGCAGAATCATTATCTGTGTATTGAGCTCTAAATAATCTAAGTATACCAGACATAAATGCTTCAGCCCCAGTTCTTGACCCAAAAATAACATCAGATGTTACAGCATCTGTTGGTGCAGGGTCGTTTAAGTAGTCTTTTCCACAACTAACAGCAGTTACTGCAATAAGACATACAATTGTTAATTTTATAAATATTTTTTTCATGATTTATTTTTTTTTTAAAATTCTAAATTTAAACCAAACGAAACAATTCTTTGATTGAAAGATCTGTTATCAGTTGTACCAGAAACACTTTGTTCAGGATCAATACCTTCGTGGCTTGCAAAAGTTAATAAATTATCTCCTTGGAAAAATACTCTTAACTTAGATAAACCAATAGTATTTATAACGTCGGTAGGTACGTTATAACCAAAGTTAAGTGCTTTTAATCTTAAATAATCATTTTTAAATAAGAATCTATCAGATGTAGAGTTATAGTCGTTTGAAGCAGCTTCTAATCTTGGAATATCAGTGATATCTCCAGGATTTTGCCAACGGTCAGCAACATCTGGAGAAGCTGAGCCTACAGATTCAAAACCAGACATTAAACCAGCATATGTGGAATCGTATACATAAGATCCCATACTAAAGTTAAATAATAGGTTTAAGTCAAAGTCTCCTACTCTTACATAGTTTGTTAGACCTCCAATTACATCTGGTAAAGACGATTTTCCAGTATAGTTTCTTGAAGCATCAGCATAAACTTCTGTAGTAACTTGTTCTCCAGTAGGATCTCCGTTAGCATCTAAAACATCTTGATACCACATAGCTTTACCGTTATCTGGATTTACACCTGCGTATTCTCTAATATAGAATTCATATAAAGATTTACCAACTTCCCAACGTTTTGTTCCATTAATAAATCCATCTTGAGTTAATTCACTAATTTCATTTTTATCAAAAGAGAAATTCAAATTAGTAGTCCATTCAACATTTTGTTTTTGAATATTACGAGAGCTAATTGAGAATTCCCATCCATAGTTTTTTACAGAACCAACATTGGTAGTAATACTAGAGTTTCCTGTTGAAGGAGATAAAGGTTTATCGTATATTAAATCTACAGATTTTTTAGAGTAATAATCTACACCTAAAGAAAATCTATCTTGTAAAAATCTAATGTCTGCTCCAAAGTTTGAAGATGCTGTTTTTTCCCATTTTAAAAATGGATCAGCTACACCACCTAATAATACACCAGTATTATCTAATTGATTCCAACCAGTGTCAAATAATTGTTTATAAGGGAAATAACCTATTCCTCTATTGTTACCTAATTCACCATATGAAGCTTTTAATTTTAAGAAACTAATAACATCACTATTAGCCAAAAATTCTTCATCAGATACTACCCAAGAACCACCAACAGAGAAGAAATTACCCCAACGTACTGACTCATCAAATCTTGAAGATCCATCTGTTCTAAATGTACCTTCTAAATAATATTTATCTTGGTAATTATAAGCAATTCTACCTAAAACACTTTCTAAGCGTTCTTCTGATAGGTAACCACTAACACTTTCAGGTGTTGTACTACCATTTAAAACTGTTACATTTGGTAAGTAACCTGTACCTTGAGCACCTAATGCATCAATTTTTAATTTATAAGATTCATGAATTGCATCAATAGAAAAATTGTGGTCATCAAAAGACTTAGTATAGTTTAATTGATTAATCCAGTTAATAGTAGATGTTATATCTCTATCTTGTGAAACTCTACCACCAACATTAGCAGCATACCCAAATTCATTATGTGCATATTCATAAGAATCGTATAAATACTTTTCGTATGATAAGTTTGTTTTAAAGTATAAATCATCTGTAATATCAACTTTAGCATAACCATTTGCTGTAAAGTTGTCACGTTTGTATTGTACTTTGTATTTATATAAGGCTCCAACAGCATTTTCACCACTTAAAGCAGGTCTAGATCCATTTGTAGCTTGTAATAAAGTATTACCGTAATCGTAAATTGTATTTCCAAAATTATCTAAAACTAAATCACCATTTGCATCTCTTCTATTTAAAGGGTAAATTGAAGGTACCGCAAAAATCCAAGCTGTAGCACTTTGATAAGCACTACCAGATTGTTCTGGGTAATTTTGAGTTGAAGTTGAATAAGAAGTATTAAATCCAACGTTTAACCAGTCGTTAACTTTTGTATCTAAATTTACTCTTGTAGAAATACGTTCAAATTCTGAAGTTTCAATAGAACCTTCTTGGTTTAAGTAGTTTGCACCAACATAGTAAGAAGTGCTTTCACTACCACCAGAAATAGATAATGCATGTTCTTGTCTTACAGCAGCATCATTAAATAAGTAATCTGCCCAATCAGTTTCCCATTTTTTTGTAGAAGAAACTAAGTTTCCATTTGTGTCAACTGGATTAGCAATTCCCCAAGGGTTGTAACCTCCAAATTCAGCAATTAAATTATTAGTTGCATAAGTAGCAGCATCTGCAGAAGTATTACCATCTACATATTGAGATGCATTTTTTAATGCTTCCCAAGTATAAGTAGCATACTCATCAGCACTTACTAAATCATGGTAGTCTACAGCTTGATCAGCAATACCTACAGAAGATTTTATGCTAATTTTTGTAGGAGAACTTAATTTTCCTTTTTTAGTAGTAATTAAAATAACTCCATTAGAACCTCTAGAACCATAAAGGGCAGTAGAAGACGCATCTTTTAATACGTTTAATGATTCAATTTGATCAGGACTAATTGTGTTTAAGTTACCATTAAAAGCGGCACCATCAACTACAATTAAAGGATCTTGTGAAGCATTAATAGATCCAATACCACGTATTCTAATAGTAGCATTGTCTCCAGGTTGTCCACCTGAACTAATAATGTTAACCCCAGGTACACTTCCTTGTAATGCAGAAGTTACTGAAGTAACTTGTTGTTTCTCTATTACATCTGAGTCAACAACTGTTACGGCACCAACTATAGATTTTTTAGTTTGTGAACCGTAAGCAACTACTACTACTTCTTCTAAAAGGTTAGAACCAGTCATAGTTACATTCATAGTACTTGATGAACCAACTGTTTTTTCTATAGTTGTCATTCCAACATAACTAAAAACAAGAACATCTCCTGCTGAAGCTTTTAAATTGAATTTACCATCAAAATCTGTTTGGGTACCATTGGCTGTACCTTTAATAATTACATTTACTCCAGGTAATGGACCTGTCTCGTCAGAAACAGTACCTGAAATTGTTTTTTCTTGTGCAAATGATATTTGTACAAGAAGCGCTAATAAAAGCGTTAAAATTCCATTAAACTTTGTTTTCATTGTATAATTGTTTAGATTAAATTTTAAAGGCCTCAAATATAATAAAATTTTTAGTTTAAGGCAGTTTTTTCTATAATATATGGGGTTTTATCAATATTTAGATGTAAAATTCTCAATAAGGTTGCTTTGAATTTTGTTAAAATACATTGATATATTTAGATTATTTCTAAATTGCAAGAGCTAACAGTTTTTGTAACTAACTGTTTTTAAATTATTTCTAAGTAAGTTTGTTGTTTTTTAATAAATACATGTTGATTGAATTATTTTTATAATTTATGTGTATAAAAATTAAAGAAATATTAAATTAACTTTATTATTAAGTCAAATAATACTTAATTTATCTCCAATTTTTCAATCATTTTGATGTTTTTAGCTAGATTTTTTAGTGATAAAGCTCAACTAACCACTCTCCTTTGGCTAAAATTTTAAAACGAAACTCAACATTATAGGATGTTGTTCCCATTTTACTTTGTGTTTCATAATTCATATCGCAATTAAAAGGATATGTATTTATATTTTCAAAAATAGCTCTACCTTGGCTAAAAACTAAATTACCGCTTGAGCCATTAATGTTATTTGTTGTTGCAACATACATGCCGTTATTTTTTACTCTAACTGTAACTTGATTTCCTTTATCGTTAAGCTTTCGTATCATATATCTTGAAACTCCAATTTTTTTAATTACATCGTATTCTTTCACTTTCTTTTTGCCAACAAATACATCTTTTTTCCAAATACCATCAGCAATAGAATCTTTACCATTAATGTTTATAGTAAATTTTCCTTCTCCGTTTCTTTCACCTTTTTTCCACTCTCCAGAGTAAGTACTTCCATTTGCGTAAGTTATAGTTCCTTTTCCATTAGGGAGTCCTTTTTTAAATTGTCCTTCATAAGTGTTTAAACCTTTTGCAATACCTGTACCATGTGCTAAGCCTTTAGAGCACTCACCTTTGTACTCGGTATTTATATCTTTTTTTAAAACTTTACAGTTTTCTTGTGCGTAAATTGGAAGTGCTATGAATATTAAAATAAATAAAGAAATGTTTTTAAGATTTTTCATAAGATGGTGATTTTGATTCTCAAATTTAATTATTTTAAAATTAAGAATATTAATATTTTAAATAAATTATTGTGATTGTTATGTTTAATTAAATTTTTTTACAGCAATTATGCTTATAAAAAAAAAGACTTTCCATTTGGAAAGTCTTTTCTTTTATTAATTTTTTTACTAAAGTTTAGTTACTACAAAGCTAGCACCATTATTTTCAACTTTAAGTATTTTATAAGCGTTTGGAAAACCCCAACTTTCAGGTCCTATAAAACTGGTATAAGGGTAATTTGTTCCGTCGAAAGTACCTGTTATAGTTTCTACGCTACCATCAGGATAACCTAAGGTAAAAGTATAGTCCCAATCAATTCCTGTTCCCCAATCTAAAATTGTTACATAGTATGTCCCTGATGGGTCATCTAACCAAATAGAAGTATCAATTTCAGGATTATCACCTGTAGCTCCACCAGTACCCCATAAAGTTTCTGGGTATACTGATGTATCGCTATACGTTAAAATGTCAAAATCATCTGCAGTGTCCCAAGCAAAATTAATAACTAATTTATTAGTCTCAATAAAGTCATTTATTTGTAATTCGATTGGTTCAATTACAGTGTCTGGATGTACTAAGTACTTTTCTGCAATTCCTGAAATTTCAATTTGAATTGATAGGCTTTCTTGACCTTCAATTTCATAATCTTCAAAAACTTCAATTGGCATATCTATAGATGTTGTATAAGGCTGTAAAGTAACAGACTCTAAACTATAGTCATGGTCATCTGCTGTACCTCCAACTATTGGGGTAAATGTAACAGATCGCTCAATTGGTTTGTCAAATGTAATTGTGTAGGTAACAGTTTCGCCTTCATTAACTACTCCAGTTGCATCGCTTGTAATTGTTACAGTTGGTTTGTCGTAAGGACTTGCAATGTCGCTAGGATCTTGTTCAGCTGTTTCAAATTCACAAGAAGTGAATGCAGATAAAACTAACAATAACCCCAATATATTATATATTGTATATTTTTTCATTTTATTTTATTTTAATTATTAAACTATTGTTTAACATAGGTTACGTAATATATCCTATCTGTAGTTTCAGGTGGTACAACTATAGTATATTCCATATATATATTACCTGTAATTGGATCTACTGATGATGCACCAGAGACACCTTGTACCCAGTTACTATATGTGTCAACTAAGTTTTGTCCAGGAATACTAATGGTACCACATACATCATAAAATGTAAACCCTGGAGTATATCCAAGGTCTGCTTGAGTCCAGTGTCCAACTTCAGAAGTACGGTATTCTCCTACTCCTGTTTTTGTAAAAGTAACAGTTCTAGTGCTTGAACTTTGGAAAGCACCTAATCTATAATATTCTTGTGTTTCAGTGTATGTTCCATCTAAATTAGAATCACATGCGTAATTTAAAGTAACAGTTACTGCTTTACCACTAGCTACAACTTTATTTTCACCATTTGTTGTAGTTGCCATTAAATTTAAAATAGGACTTGGACCATCTAAAGGTGCTTGAATTCCATCAGTTAACATCACTATTTGTGCATACCCTAAGTAATTATTTGCCTTTGTTAAGGTTGTTGTTGCGTTATCAATTCTATAGTGTACACCTTCTATTGCAGTTGAACCTTCAGCAGCGGCAAAAGTTACGGTTATATCACTTGTTAAGTCAAGAGTTGTTGGACCAGAAATTTTCATTTTTAAATCAATTAGGTACTCTTCGCCACTTGCTATTTTAGATACATTTTCACTTGTATTTGTAAAGCCAGCTACGTTATTACCTTCATCATTTAGTTCAAGGCCTGTTTCATCATCAAAGCAAGACGTTAAAAACGAAAAGCTTATCATAAAGATTAATATATATTTTATTTTTTTCATAATATTCTATGTTTTAAAAAATTAATTTGCCCAAAAAATCTTAGCAGTAAATGCATCTGGTTGAGAAGGTACATTTCCTCCATTTGAAGATAATTCACTTGCAGGATAATATAAACGAACAGGTCTGTCGCTTGTACTTGCTTGACTAGAAATTGGTAAATTAGAAGGGTACCCAGTTCTGTTATAGTCGAACCAAGATTGTTCTGCAGTAATACCGTTTGTTGCTAACCATTTTTGAGTTATAATAGCTTCTAATTTATTGCTAGAATTATCCCAGCTTACATTTGCAACTGGTTGTGCATAATATCCTGAAGCACCGCTAACACCTAAATAATCAAAAGAAGCTTCAATACCACTTTCGTATAAAGATTTTGCATCTCCTCCTTGGCTTAAAATAGCTTCTGCTTGGTTAAAGTAGCTTTCTGCTAATGTAAAAATACAAGCACCCATTGCTTCGCTTTTAAGTAGGCCAGGCCCAATATTAGAAACATTTTCTGGTATATAAGCATCTACTACTGGAGTATCGTAATCTAATAATCCTTGCACAACACCTAAATGTCCAGTTTCTGGTTTTTCGTAGATGTAGTCTATTCTAGGATCTCCAGTATTTTGTAAATACGTAATTATAAAGTCTGTGGCACAAGTTGCTTTGCTAGTTAAAGTTACTGTTTCTGATTCGTCTGCACCGTATAAATTCCAGAAAGGATTTTGTTTACCTGCATCTAAAGAATATCCAGGGTTTACTAAAACATCACTTGTAATAAACCCTTCACTTTGTGCAAGTGCTTCTGAAATAGCTGTAGCATTTGATTCACGTACTGCAATTCTTAGTTTTATAGTATTTGCAAAACGTATCCAATCAGACATTTCTCCACCAAATATAATATCGTCAGTTCCAGGAGTTACAGCACTTCCGGAGTTGTTGATAAGTTCTATGGCTGCAGTTAATTGTGTTAACAAATCACTGTAAACAAATGCTGCATCATCGTAAATAGGTGTTGCATTGTCTTTTCTCAATAAAGCCTCTGTATAAGGAATATCGCCATAAAAATCAACTAGTAATTGAAAATGATACGCTTTCATTATCATAGCTATTGCTTTATAATTGTCGTATTGTTCATCTAGTTGTGTAAGTATTTGATATTGTTTTAATGATTGTGTATATGAATTAGAAAAGATACCAGTGTAAAAAGATGAAGTTACATTGTATTTAAATTCATCTGGGTACCAGGAAAAACCATCTGCTTGGCTCCAGTTATACATCATCATATTTCCTATTGTATTTACTCTTCTTGCTCCATCATCAGTACCTTGAATAAGGTTTGCTGTGTATTTTTGAGCAACAGGAAGTATAAGTTCAGGGGTTACTACTGTTGGGTTGTTTGGATCAACATTTACATCCAAAAAATCCTCACACGAAGTTAATAGTAATATCACTATTAACAATTTTGTATATTTTATATATTTTTTCATTTTAGTGTCTTTTTTAGAATTCCACGTTTACATTAAATCCAAAAGATTTTGTAGGAGGTGATTGGAAATAACCACCAATACCAATTGCATTACTATTTGTATTATTAAATTCTGGATCAGAGAATCTGTTTTCTTCAGGTAATTTGGTGAAAATATTTCTTCCAATTAACCCAAAAGTAACTCTAGTTAATTTTATTTTTTCTAAAATAGCATCAGGTAGTGAGTATGATAAAGCAATTTCTCTTAGTTTTAATGCTGTTGCATCTTTAACATAGTTAGATTTTACATCATTATAAACATCTGTCCAGTAGCTTTGGCGTCCACCGGATACTTGTATGTTTGTGTTTTCTGTGTATACTCCAGGACTAGTTTCTATTACCGAATTAGGAATAACAAAATCTTCTCTATTAGAAGAAACACTAGCAATAGATCTACCTGTAAATTCCATTGCATCAGATCCTTGTTCATAGTAAACATGACCAGTTCTGTAATCTATGGTACCACTAAGTGTAAATCCTTTATAGTTAATTACAGAATTTAAACCTAATATGTAGTCAGGTGTAGTTTTACCTAAGCTTTGAAGTTCAGTTTCAACTAAAGGATGACCACTTGTTGCATCTACAATAACTCTACCGTCAGGGTCATATTGATATACATTCGCTTTTATTTGAGGGAACGCTTCACCTACAACAGCATATATTCCATATTGTCCAGTAGTAGATACGGCAACTTCATCTAAACCTGGTTTAATGCTGTTTACTACAGTTTCAGAACTACTATAGTTTACGCTTAAATCCCAGCTAAAATCTTTAGATCTTATTGCGGTACCGCTTAAAGAAAGTTCAATACCGTTTCCTTCTAATTCTCCAATATTTGTTAAAAAACTACTAGATGCAGAAGCTACAGAAGGAGTAGTAAAGGTTATTAAATCTGAAGTAATAGTATTAAAGTAAGAAACATCTAAAGATACTCTACTGTTGAAAAAACCTAAATTTAAACCAATTTCGTTTGTGTTAATTCTTTCTTTTGCAATATTAGCATCAATAGAAGTACTAGTTAGTTCAAAACCATTAATACTACCATAAGGGAATCCAGCAGATTGGAAATAAGATTCATTAATTCTATATGGGTCTAAATCTGAAAATACAGTTGAATTACTGTATGTAATTTTACCATAATTTAAAATATCATTATTTTGAAGTGCTTCAATAGCGTCTGTAAACACAAAAGATACACCTACAGAAGGGTAGAAGTAGCTGTTGCTATCAGATGCAAGAGTTGAAGTCCAATCATTTCTACCTGCTAAATTTAAGAATAAGTAGTTGTTGTATCCAAAAGTTAAGTCGGCAAAGAAACCGTAATTTCTTTTTTCGTATCCGTCAGCAGAAGTTACAGGAGTTCCTGTTCCGTTTGAGATATCATAAAAACCAGGAATACTTAAATTGTTAGCTTGAATTGCACTGGTTCTGTATTTAGATTGGTATACGTTACCACCAACTATGGATTTTAATGTAAAGTTGTCTCCAAATTCGAAATTACCACTAAATAAGAAATCTCCATTATATATAGAACTTTGAAATTCGCTATCGGTAACAAAAGAAGAAACTGCACCAGCAGCTGGTTGTAGGTCTGCATCATAAGTTTGTGCTGCTCTCCAGTTTTTACCACTTCCCCAAGCATTATTTGCAGCAATTCTTGCAGTGAAGTTTAACCACTCCTTAATGTCCCAAGAGATATTGAAATTACCAACAAAACGATTTGTTTCATCTGTGTCTCTGTTTGTTCCAATAGCCCAATATGGATTTTGGTAATATGCGTTAAAGTAATTATCAGCATAACCATATGATAAAGGGTTTTCCCAATCTTTATAAGATGTTAAAGGAATGTTTGTTGCAGTATTTAAAATAAACCAATAAAGTGGTCTGTCTTGATCTCCAATAGTACTACCAACAACATCTGTTTCATCAGTAAAGAAACTTGTACTTGCAGTTAAAGTAACATCTCCTATTTTCTTACTTGCATTTACTCTAAATGTGTTTCGTTTATAAGTATCGTCTGGTACAATACCGTCAGATCTTTGATCACCAAAAGATACATAAAAAGAACTGTTGTCACCACTACCACTTAAGTAAATGGTATTGTTATAAGTGTCTCCAGTTTCAAAAAAATCTAACATATTATTTTTTACAGGAGCATAAGGAACCATTTGTGTAGCTAATCCATAATCTGCAGGGAATGTTGGTCCAATTTGGCGTAAAGTACCGTCAAATCGAGGTCCCCAGTTTGTGTTTTCAACATTGTCATAGGCGCCTTCCCATCCAGTTCCATATTCAGATTGAAATTCTGGCATATAGGCAACTGTTTCAGCTGTATAAGATGTGTTAATTCCTATTTTTAGTTTGTCTCCATAACTACCTTTTTTTGTAGTTACAATTAAGGCTCCGTTACCAGCATTTGAACCGTAAAGTGCAGCAGCAGTAGCACCTTTAAGTACACTAATGTTTTCAATATCAAGAGGGTTTAAATCGTCAAATGCACCTTGTGTAGATACAGAACCGTCAATAACAATTAAAGCACTGTTGTTTCCACTAATAGAACGTAGTCCACGTAAAATAATTTGTGAACTTGGATTTACACCATTATCTTGAACATTGATTTGTAATCCGGCTACTTTACCAGCTAGTGCTGAGGCAGCTCTAGTAGGGGTAACTGCTGTCAGTGTTTCGTCCGAGACTTTTTGAGTTTGGTAAGTTACCTCTCTTTTTTCTCTTTGAATACCAAGAGCTGTTACAACAACTTCCTCAAGTGCTTGAGCAGATTCGGTCATTATAACATTAATTTGATTTGATGAGCCTACTAATTTTTCAGCAGTATTCATACCAATGTAGCTAAACTTAAGGAAATCTCCTTCTTTCGCATTGATTGAATAATTTCCATCAAAATCTGTTTGAGTACCTGTGTTGGTACCTTTAACTACAACTGTTACTCCTGGTAGTGGTCCGCTTGCATCAGACACATTTCCAGTAACAGTTTTTTTTTGCGCAAATGAAAATTGCACTGTTAGCACTAATAATAGTACTAACAAACCATTAAACTTTGTTTTCATTATATAATTATTTGAATTAATTAGCTCAAAAATCTTAATAATTTGTTAATAAACCTAATTTTCTCTTGTTAAATTCTTAAAACATGTTAAAATAGCTTAAACATATGTTAATATTGAATATTATTCTTTGAAATAATATTAATGAAATTATGTTTTGAGTGAATAATTGTTAGTTCTGGGTAACTTGATTAGACAGATTTATTGTAGAAAAGCTATTTTAAAAATTATAAGAGAACTTAATGTGTATTTTGGCGTTATTAATCTTAAATGGTTGGTTGTTGGTTTTGCCAAATACGTAGCTTAAATTAACTATGTTATTTTTAGATTTAAAATTGTAACCAATACCTACTCCTATTAAAGTATTTGTAGTGTTGTCTGGTTCATTTTTAATAAAACCTAGATCGGAAATAGAGTATAAATAATTAGTTGTGTTTGTGTAGAGTTTATATTCTAAATTTGTTAAATTGTATTTTGGTGTTAAAATACTTTGATCTTCAAAACCTCTTATGGAGTTTATGCCTCCAATTTGAAATAATTCATTTTCTAATAAATTATTAGAAGTGTTTAATAGTTCAGTTGTGTTTTTTATAAAAATTTTGTTTTTAGTATTTAGATTCCATTGGTATGATAATGATGCTAGTCCTTTAGATTGATTACTTTTTGCTGAATTTGTATTTCTTTTTCCAATTAAGTAGTTTAATTCTATGGATAAGTTGTTTTTTAAAAAATTGCTTTGTGGTTGGTAGATGTAAGATAGTCCAAACAATCTTTTATCAAATGGTTCAATTCCGTTTAAATCTGTTGCGTCTAAAACATTCGATTTCTCAAAATTTACAATACCGCTCAATGATTGGTCTTTATTTAAGTTATATGCTAAAGCTATTTTTGTATTTGTAGTGTTGTAGGTGCTGTCTTGTCTGTAAATATTAAAACTTCCATCTAAGCTAAATTTACTCCTTAATATATAAGGTATGTTTAAATTTAAAAATAAGGAGGTTTTATCGTCTCTATTATTTTTCCAATTAATGTTAATATACTCTCCTTTGTTAAATATATTGGTTAAGTTAAGGTTTAGGTAGCCGTTAATTGTAAATTTATTATTTGTTGAATTGGAAAAGCCAATGATACCATCAAATTGGTTTGTGTTTTTTTTCTTTATATATAGGTATAAGTTGGTAGAATCTTTAGTGAATAAAACTTCTGGTTTTTTTAATTGCGTAATAAAAGGTATCGTATTAAGTAGCTCTTCTGTTTTTTGAAGTTTATTCTTATTGAAGATCGTATTATTTTTAATTTCTAAATAATGTTTCAAATATTTTTTAGGGAAATTGTTGTAACCTTTAATTATAACAGCGTTAATTGTTCTTTTAATTGAGGTTTTTAAATCTAAATCTGCTTCAATAATGTTGTTTTTTAAATTTAAGTTTTTTAATGATGCTTTTATAAAGGAGTAGCCTTGTTTTTCATAATGCGTTGTTATTAAGTTAAGTTTGTTTTGAACTGTTGCTGTTGTGGTTTCAAAATAAAGACTGTTGTAATTTGTTGCAATTTCTTTTAGTAGCTTAGTATCAATGTTTGTAGTATTATAGTATATTCTTAAAGTGTTTATTCTTTTGTTTAATACAAAATAACAGTTTACAATAGTATCGTTTTCTTTTAAGGTATAGCTATTGTTTATATATCCTTTTACGGAAAGTAAATTAGAGACGGCTTCTATCTCGTTATAAATAGATGTTTTATTATGATGTTTAGTTCCATAAGTTATGGAATCTGTTAAATAATTGTTCGTACTATTTTTTGTGTAGATTTTTAACTCAAAACTTTGAGCATTAATTTGTACAGTATAAATAGTTGTAAAAACTATAAAAAAAAGGAGTTTTAAATCGGGTTTCAAATTAATAAAAATTATAATGTGAAGATACATTATATATATGATGAAAAACAAATTGTAAAAATAAAATATTTACATATTTGATTAACAAGAAATTATTTGTACATTTGCGCACTCTTAGAAATAACCTAAGAGTTTATAAAATAATTAATAACAAGATTTTAGTATGCCAACAATTTCGCAATTAGTACGAAAAGGAAGAACCAAAATAACTAAGAAGAGTAAATCGGCTGCTTTAAATTCATGTCCTCAACGTAGAGGAGTGTGTACACGTGTTTATACTACAACACCTAAAAAACCAAATTCAGCAATGCGTAAAGTTGCAAGGGTAAGGTTAACAAATGGTAATGAAGTAAATGCTTACATTCCTGGAGAAGGACATAATTTACAAGAGCACTCGATAGTATTAGTTAGAGGTGGAAGGGTTAAAGATTTACCAGGAGTTAGATATCATATAGTGCGTGGAGCATTAGATACTGCAGGTGTTGATGGAAGAACACAACGTCGCTCTAAATATGGTACAAAAGCACCTAAAAAGTAATTTAAAAACTTTAATGTAAAGACATGAGAAAAAGAAAGGCGAAAAAAAGAGTTCTTTTACCGGATCCAAAATTTAACGATCAGTTAGTTACACGTTTTGTGAATAACTTAATGTGGGATGGTAAAAAATCTGTAGCTTTTAAAGTTTTTTACGATGCTTTAGATATCGTAGAACAAAAGAAACAAGACGAAGAGAAAACATCATTAGAGCTTTGGAAAGATGCTTTGAGTAATGTAATGCCTCAAGTAGAAGTGCGTAGCCGTCGTGTAGGTGGTGCAACATTTCAAATTCCAATGCAAATTAGACCAGACCGTAAAGTGTCAATGGCTATCAAATGGTTGATTTCTTATTCAAGAAAAAGAAATGAAAAGTCAATGGCTCAGCGTTTAGCTGCAGAAGTGTTAGCTGCTGCAAAAGAAGAAGGTGCTGCTGTTAAGAAAAGAATGGATGTTCATAAAATGGCTGATGCTAATAAGGCATTCTCTCACCTAAGATTTTAATAAATAGACAATGGCAAGAGATTTAAAATATACAAGAAATATTGGAATTGCGGCTCATATTGATGCTGGTAAAACAACAACAACAGAGCGTATTCTTTTTTATACAGGTGTAAACCATAAAATAGGTGAAGTACATGATGGTGCTTCAACAATGGACTGGATGGAGCAAGAAGCTGAAAGAGGTATTACAATTACTTCTGCAGCTACTACTTGTGAATGGCAGTTTCCTACAGAAAATGGTGTTCCAACAGCAGATGCTAAAGGATACCATTTTAATATAATTGACACTCCGGGCCACGTTGATTTTACGGTTGAAGTAAACCGTTCATTACGTGTGTTAGATGGGTTGGTTTTCTTATTTAGTGCAGTTGATGGTGTTGAGCCACAATCAGAAACTAACTGGAGATTAGCTGATAACTATAAAGTTCCAAGAATTGGTTTTGTTAACAAAATGGACCGTCAAGGAGCTAACTTTTTAAATGTTTGTACGCAAGTTAAAGAAATGTTAGGTTCTAATGCAGTGCCTATTGTAATTAACATTGGAGATGAAGACGAATTTAGAGGAATTGTAGATTTAGTAAAAAACCGTGCAATTATATTTCACGACCATACTATGGGATCTACTTTTGATGTAGTTGATATTCCTGAAGAGTTAAAAGATGAAGCTCATGAATTACGTGGTAAACTAATTGAAGAAGTTGCTGCTTATGATGAGAATCTTTTAGAAAAATATATGGAAGATGAAGATTCTATAACTGAAGACGAAATTCACGCTGCATTACGTGCCGCTGTTATGGATATGTCTATTATACCAATGGTTTGTGGATCATCATTTAAAAATAAAGGAGTACAATTCTTATTAGATGCTGTATGTAGATATTTACCTTCACCAATAGATAAAGAAGGTGTTACAGGTATTAATCCAGATACAGAATTAGAAGAATTACGTAAACCAAGCGTAAACGAGCCATTTGCAGCTTTAGCATTTAAAATTGCAACAGATCCTTATGTTGGTCGTTTAGCTTTCTTTAGAGCATATTCTGGACGTTTAGATGCAGGATCATATATATTAAATAGCCGTTCTGGTAAAAAAGAACGTATTTCTAGAATTTATCAAATGCACTCTAATAAACAAAATGCTATCGATTATATTGAAGCAGGTGATATTGGAGCAGGTGTTGGGTTTAAAGATATTAAAACAGGAGATACTATGTGTGCCGAAAAAGCACCTATAGTATTAGAATCAATGGATTTTCCAGATCCTGTAATTGGTATCGCTGTTGAACCTAAAACAAAAGCAGATGTTGATAAATTAGGTATGGCATTAGGTAAATTAGCTGAAGAAGATCCAACTTTTACAGTTAAAACTGATGAATCTTCTGGACAAACAATTATTTCTGGTATGGGTGAGTTACACTTAGAAATTATTGTTGATCGTTTAAAACGTGAGTTTAAAGTAGAAGTAAATGAAGGACAACCTCAAGTAGAATATAAAGAGGCTGTTACAATGAAAGCTGATCATAGAGAAGTTTATAAAAAACAATCAGGTGGTCGTGGTAAATTCGCAGATATTAAATTTACGTTAGAACCTGCTGGTGAAGAGGAAACAGGTTTAATATTTATAAATGAAATTAAAGGTGGTAACATTCCAAAAGAATTTATACCTTCAGTTGAAAAAGGATTTAAAGAAGCTATGAAAAACGGTCCTTTAGCTGGATATGAAATGGATAGCTTAAAAGTTACTTTATATGATGGTTCTTTCCACGCAGTGGATTCAGATCAATTATCATTCGAATTAGCTGCTAAAATGGGATATAAAGTTGCTGCAAAAGCTGCTAAATCTGTAATATTAGAACCTATTATGAAAATTGCTGTAGTAACTCCAGAAGAAAATATGGGAGATATTGTTGGTGATTTAAATAGAAGAAGAGGTCAAGTTAATGCTATGGAAGATAGATCTGGAGCTAAAGTTGTAAAAGCTAACGTTCCATTATCTGAAATGTTTGGATATGTTACAACATTAAGAACATTATCTTCTGGTAGAGCATCATCTTCAATGGAATTTTCACATTATGAAGCTTGTCCTACAAATATTTCAGAAGAAGTAATAGCAAAAGCAAAGGGTTAATCTCTAAATTATAAACGATGAGTCAAAAAATTAGAATAAAATTAAAATCGTACGATTACAATTTAGTAGATAAATCTGCTGAAAAAATTGTAAAAACGGTAAAAAATACTGGAGCAGTTGTAAATGGACCAATTCCATTACCAACTCATAAAAAGATTTTTACAGTATTACGTTCACCACACGTTAATAAAAAATCACGTGAGCAATTCCAATTAAGTTCTTACAAAAGATTGTTAGATATCTATAGTTCATCATCAAAAACTATTGACGCTCTAATGAAATTAGAACTTCCAAGTGGAGTTGAAGTAGAAATTAAAGTTTAATTTCTCAAAACCAAAGAAATTTGGTTACATGTCCTAAGCGGTAGTCGAGGGAAAAACGAAAGAAAATAAATTCAGGGCTGAATTATTTTCAGTCCTGTTTTTTTGAAATAAAAATAGAATAATAATTAATTTAATTAAATAGAAATGTCTGGGTTAATAGGAAGAAAAATCGGAATGACCAGCTTATTCGACGAAAATGGGAAGAATATTCCTTGTACAGTAATCGAAGCAGGTCCGTGCGTAGTTACCCAAGTCAGAACCGAAGAAGTAGATGGGTATAATGCCCTTCAACTTGGTTTCGATGACAAGAAGGCAAAAAGCTCTAATAAAGCTTTAGATGGTCACTTTAAGAAAGCGGGGACCACTGCCAAGAAAAAAGTTGTTGAATTTCAGGATTTTGATGAGGAGCACAAATTAGGTGATGAATTAACAGTTGAATTATTTACTGAAGGAGAGTTTGTTGATGTATCAGCAACTTCAAAAGGTAAAGGATTTCAAGGGGTTGTAAAACGTCATGGTTTTGCCGGTGTAGGTCAAGCTACTCACGGTCAACATAACCGTTTAAGAGCGCCAGGTTCAATTGGAGCAGCATCTTACCCTGCACGTGTATTCAAAGGAATGCGTATGGCAGGTAGAATGGGAGGAAAAAATGTAACAGTTCAAAATTTAAGAGTTTTAAAAGTAGTTGCTGAAAAGAACTTACTTGTTGTTAAAGGAGCAATTCCTGGACATAAAAACGCTTATGTAATCATTCAGAAATAATGAAAGTATCAGTTTTAGACATACAAGGAAAAGATACAGGAAGAAAAGTTGAACTTTCTGATGCTGTATATGGAATTGAGCCAAACGATCACGCTGTTTACTTAGATGTAAAACAGTTTTTGGCTAATAAAAGACAAGGAACTAGTAAAGCTAAAGAAAGAGCTGAAATTTCTGGAAGTACTAGAAAAATTAAAAAGCAAAAAGGTACTGGTACAGCTCGTGCAGGTAGTATTAAATCTCCTGTTTTTAGAGGAGGTGGACGTATTTTTGGTCCTAGACCACAAGACCATTCTTTTAAATTAAACAAAAATTTAAAAAAATTAGCTCGTAAATCAGCCTTAAGTATTCAAGCAAAAGAGAATAATATTATTGTTGTAGAAGACTTTAATTTTGAAACTCCAAAAACCAAAAACTTTACTGCAATATTGCAAGCGTTTGGTATTGAGAACAAAAAATCGTTATTTGTCTTTGCTGAACCAAATAATAATGTATATTTGTCATCGCGCAATTTAAAACGTTCTAAAACTGTAATCAATACAGGATTAAGTACTTACGAATTGTTAAATGCCAATAAAGTTATTCTTTCAGAAGGATCTTTAGAAGGAATTGAATCTAATTTAAGTAAATAGGTAGCAGATATGAGTATTTTAATTAAACCTATTATCACGGAAAAGGCAACAAATGATAGCGAATTATATAATCGTTATGCTTTTGTTGTAAATAAAAAGGCTAATAAACTTGAAATTAAAAACGCTGTTGAGAAAGCTTACGGTGTAGCAATTGAAAGTGTTAGAACTATGAATTATCCAGTTCAACGTAATACAAAATACACTAAAAGTGGAATTGTTCAAGCGATGAAAGGAGCTTATAAAAAAGCAATAGTTCAATTAGCTGAAGGAGAAAGTATTGATTTTTATAGCAATATCTAAGATAAGATAAAAATGTCAGTTAGAAAATTAAAACCAATAACACCAGGTCAGCGTTTTAGAGTAGTAAATGGGTTCGACACCATAACTACTGATAAGCCGGAGAAAAGTTTACTTGCTCCGAAAAAAAAATCTGGAGGTCGAAATAGTGGAGGTAAAATGACTATGCGCCATTTAGGTGGTGGTCATAAACAGAAATACCGTATTATTGATTTCAAAAGAAATAAAACAGGTATTCCTGCTACAGTAAAAACTATTGAGTACGATCCTAATCGTACTGCATTTATTGCATTAGTTGTTTACAAAGATGGTGAAAAACGTTATATAGTTGCTCAAAATGGTTTAAAAGTTGGGCAAACTATTGTTTCTGGTGAAGGAGCTACTCCTGATGTTGGAAATACAATGTTGTTAAGCCATATTCCTTTAGGAACTACAATCTCATGTATAGAATTACATCCAGGTAAAGGAGCTGTATTAGCACGTAGTGCTGGTTCTTTTGCTCAATTAATTGCAAGAGAAGGTAAATATGCAACTGTTAAATTACCATCAGGTGAGGTAAGATTAATTCTTATAACTTGTATGGCAACAATTGGAGTTGTATCTAATTCTGATCACCAATTACTTGTTTCAGGTAAGGCGGGTAGAACACGTTGGTTAGGTAGAAGACCAAGAGTTAGACCAGTTGTAATGAATCCTGTAGATCATCCAATGGGTGGTGGTGAAGGAAAGTCTTCTGGAGGACATCCAAGATCTAAAAACGGTATACCTGCAAAAGGTTTCAAAACTAGATCTAAGACTAAGGCGAGTAATAAATATATTTTAGAACGTAGAAAAAAATAATTAGATATGGCACGTTCATTAAAAAAAGGACCTTACGTTTTTCATAAACTTGAGAAGAAAGTACAAGATAAAATTGAATCTGGTAACAAAGCTGTAATTAAAACTTGGTCAAGAGCAAGTATGATTACTCCAGATTTTGTAGGACAAACAATTGCCGTACATAACGGAAGACAGTTTGTACCAGTTTATGTAACTGAAAATATGGTAGGGCATAAATTAGGAGAATTTTCACCAACACGTTCTTACAGAGGACATGCAGGTGCTAAAAATAAAGGAAAAAAATAAGTAGGTAATCATGGGAGTTCGAAAAAAATTAAGAGCACAGCAGATAAAAGAGGAGAAGAAGCAATTAGCTTTTGCTAAGCTTACAGGTTGTCCTACATCACCTAGAAAAATGCGTTTAGTTGCGGATTTAGTTAGAGGAGTTGAAGTTGAAAAAGCACTTCAGATTTTAAAATTTAATTCAAAAGAAGCATCTATTAATCTTGAAAAATTATTGTTAAGTGCTATTGCAAACTGGCAAGCTAAGAATGAAGATTCAAGTATAGAAGATGCAGGTCTATTTGTAAAAGAAATTTTTGTAGACAGCGCAGGAATGTTAAAAAGACTAAGACCAGCACCACAAGGTCGTGCTCACCGTATTAGAAAACGTTCTAATCATGTGACTTTAGTTTTAGGAAGTAAAAATGTAAGCAATCAATCATAAGTAGAAATGGGACAAAAAACAAATCCAATAGGAAATCGTTTAGGAATTATCAGAGGATGGGATTCTAACTGGTACGGAGGAAGAGACTACGGTGATAAATTAGCTGAAGATGATAAGATAAGAAGGTATGTACATGCCAGATTATCAAAAGCAAGTGTTTCAACTGTAATAATTGAGCGTACACTTAAACTTGTAACCGTTACTATCACTACTGCTAGACCTGGTATTATTATCGGTAAAGGTGGTCAAGAGGTAGACAAGTTAAAAGAAGAGCTTAAAAAAATTACAGGTAAAGAAGTTCAAATTAATATTTTTGAAATTAAGCGTCCAGAATTAGATGCAACATTAGTAGCTGCAAGTATTGCTCGTCAAATTGAAAACAGAATTTCATACAGAAGAGCAATTAAAATGGCTATCGCTGCAACTATGAGGATGAATGCCGAAGGTATTAAAGTTCAAATATCAGGTCGTTTAAACGGAGCTGAAATGGCACGTTCTGAACATTATAAAGATGGAAGAATTCCTCTTTCTACATTTAGAGCTGATATAGACTATGCACTTGTTGAAGCTCATACTACATACGGACGCTTAGGTGTTAAAGTATGGATTATGAAAGGCGAGGTTTATGGAAAAAGAGAATTATCTCCACTAGTTGGTCTTTCTAAAAAACAAGGAAAGGGTGGCGACAGAGGAAATTCTAAAAGACCACAAAATCGTAGAAGAAAATAAATTTTTAAAATTTAGAAATTAAAAATGTTACAGCCAAAGAGAGTTAAATATCGTAAAGTACAGAAGGCGAAAGGGAATATGACCGGAAATTCTCAAAGAGGACATCAACTTTCCAACGGAATGTTTGGTATAAAATCTTTAGAACAAAACCTACTTACTTCTCGTCAAATAGAGGCAGCTCGTATTGCAGCTACGCGTCATATGAAAAGGCAAGGACAGTTATGGATTAAAATATTTCCAGACAAGCCTATTACTAAAAAGCCATTAGAAGTACGTATGGGTAAAGGTAAAGGAGCTCCAGAATATTTCGTAGCAGTTGTAAAGCCTGGTAGAATTATGTTTGAAGTTGGAGGTGTTCCTGCAGATGTTGCAAAAGAAGCCTTACGTTTAGCAGCACAAAAACTACCTGTTAAAACAAAGTTTGTTGTAGCTAGAGATTTTGATAACGCTTAATAACCGATTAAGAAAATGAAACAATCAGAAATTATAGAATTATCAACTGAAGAGTTACAAGATAAACTTGGAAGTTTAAAGAAAAGTTATACAGATCTTAAAATGGCTCATTCAATATCGCCGTTGGAAACTCCACTGCAATTGAGAGTACTTAGAAGAACTGTAGCGCGTGTAGCTACAGAATTAACAAAAAGAGAATTACAATAATTGTATTCAGTAGTAAAAGATGGAAAAAAGAAATCTTAGAAAAGAGAGAATAGGTGTAGTTTCAAGTAATAAAATGGAGAAATCTATTGTTGTTGCTGAAGTTAAAAAAATGAAGCACCCTATGTACGGAAAATTCGTGTTAAGCACTAAAAAGTATGTTGCTCACGATGAGAAAAATGATTGCAATATTGGAGATACTGTTAGAATAATGGAAACACGTCCAATGAGTAAATCAAAACGTTGGAGATTAGTAGAAATCCTAGAAAGAGCTAAATAATTATGTTACAGACAGAATCAAGATTAAGAGTCGCAGATAATACTGGAGCTAAAGAGGTTTTAGTAATTAGAGTTTTAGGAGGAACTAAAAAACGTTACGCTTCTATTGGAGATAAAATTGTTGTTAGTATTAAAGATGCTACACCAAATGGATCTGTTAAAAAAGGTCAAGTTTCTAAAGCAGTGGTTGTTAGGACGAAGAAAGAAATTAGAAGAAAAGATGGATCTTATATCCGTTTTGACGATAATGCTTGTGTATTATTAAATGCAGATACTGAAGACATGAAAGGAACTCGTGTTTTTGGTCCTGTTGCAAGAGAACTTCGTGAAAAACAATTTATGAAAATTGTATCATTAGCACCTGAAGTGCTTTAATAAATTAGTAAGAGATGAAATTAAAGATAAAATCAGGAGATACTGTTAGAGTAATGGCAGGAGATCATAAAGGAGAAGAAGGAAAAGTTGTTACAATTTTTCCAAATAAAAACAGAGCGATTGTTGAAGGTGTTAATATGATATCTAAACATTCAAAACCTAGCGCACAAAATCCACAAGGTGGAATTGTTAAAAAGGAAGCTTCAATTCATATATCTAACTTAATGTTACTTGAAGGAGATAACGTTACTAAAGTAGGTTATAGAGTTGAAGGTGAAACAAAAGTTAGGTTCTCTAAAAAATCTGATAAAGCAATTTAGTTATGGCTTATATACCAAGACTTAAAGAAGAATATAGTAATAGAGTTGTAAAAGCTCTTACTGAAGAGTTCAGTTACAAAAACATTATGCAAGTACCTAAATTACAAAAAATTGTAATTAGTAAAGGTGTTGGTGCAGCTGTAGCTGATAAGAAATTAATAGATTATGCTGTTGATGAATTGACTAAAATTTCTGGTCAAAAAGCAATATCTACTGTATCTAAAAAAGATGTAGCAGCTTTTAAATTACGTAAAGGTGTGCCAATTGGTGCTAAAGTAACTTTACGTGGTACAAAAATGTACGAATTTTTAGATAGATTGGTTACTGCATCTCTACCTCGTGTAAGGGACTTTAACGGAATCAAGGCAAATGGTTTTGATGGTAGAGGAAACTATAATTTAGGTATTACTGAACAAATCATTTTCCCAGAAATTGATATTGATAAAGTAAACAAAATTAGTGGTATGGATATTACATTTGTAACATCTGCCAATACTGATAAAGAAGCAAAATCATTATTAAGTGAATTAGGTTTACCATTTAAAAAGAATTAAGGAATGGCTAAAGAATCAATGAAAGCCCGTGAGGTTAAAAGAAAAAAGTTAGTTGAAAAGTATGCTGATAAACGTAAAGCTTTAAAAGAAGCTGGAGATTATGAAGCATTACAAAAATTACCGAAAAATGCATCACCAGTACGTATGCATAATCGTTGTAAATTAACTGGAAGACCAAAAGGGTACATGAGACAATTTGGTATTTCACGTGTTACATTCCGTGAAATGGCAAACCAAGGTTTAATACCAGGCGTTAAAAAAGCTAGTTGGTAAAATTTTTAAATAATTGGTTTTAGGTTCGTTGCAGAGAGCAATGAAAACCGAAACCTTAAATTAATAGATTATGATTACAGATCCAATCGCGGACTATCTAACTAGAGTTAGAAATGCAATTATGGCAAGTCATAGAGTCGTTGAAATTCCGGCTTCAAAAATCACTAAAGAAATAACTAAGATTTTATTTGATCAAGGTTATATTTTAAGTTATAAATTTGATGATGCAGGTTTTCAAGGTACTATAAAAATTGCCTTAAAATATGACAAAGCAACAAAAGCTTCTGTTATAAAAAAATTACAACGTATCAGTACACCAGGTTTACGTAAATACGTTGGAGCAAATGATATGCCACGTGTATTAAACGGACTAGGTATAGCTATAGTATCTACATCTAGAGGTGTTATGACTAATAAGCAAGCTAGGGAAGAGCATGTTGGTGGAGAAGTTTTATGTTACGTATATTAATAAAGAACTAAACAAAGATGTCAAGAATAGGAAATAACCCAGTTGCTATACCAGAAGGTGTTACATTAGATATAAAAGATAATGTAGTTACTGTAAAAGGTAAGTTGGGAGCGTTAACGCAAGAAATTAAAGATGATATTACTGTTAAAGTTGAAGATGGTTCAGTTATAGTTGAACGTCCTTCAGATAGTAAAAACCATAAAGCAAAACATGGTTTATACAGATCTTTATTAAATAATATGATAAAAGGTGTTTCAATTGGATGGACTAAAGAATTAGAACTTGTAGGTGTTGGTTATAGAGCTAGCAACCAAGGACAAGTTTTAGATTTAGCTTTAGGTTTTTCACATAATATTGTGATTGATGTAGCTCCAGAAGTAAAAGTTGAAACTATTTCAGAAAAAGGGAAAAACCCTATCGTAAAATTAACTTCATTCGACAAACAACTTGTTGGAGCAGTTGCAGCAAAGATTCGTTCTATGCGTAAACCTGAACCATACAAAGGAAAAGGAGTTAAATTTGTAGGAGAAATATTAAGAAGAAAAGCAGGTAAATCTGCATAATAAGTTTATTATATTATGGCATTATCAAAGCTTGAAAGAAGAATTAGAATTAAGCATAGAATTAGAAAAATTGTTTTAGGTACAGCTACTAAACCTAGGTTATCTGTATTTAGAAGTAACAAAGAAATTTATGCTCAATTAATAGATGACAATGCAGGTACTACTTTAGTATCAGTATCATCAAGAGATAAAGACATTGAAGCTACAGGTTCAAAATTAGAAGTTTCTAAAGCAGTAGGAAAAGCTATCGCAGAGAAAGCTTCTAAAGCAGGAATAGAAACTGTTGCATTCGATAGAAATGGATTTTTGTATCACGGTAGAGTGAAAGCTCTAGCAGACGCTGCAAGAGAAGCAGGTTTAAAATTTTAGTAAATTATGTATCATAAATACAAAAACGTAGAAAGAGTAAAACCTAGCGGGTTAGAACTACAAGATCACTTAGTAGGTGTACAAAGAGTTACTAAAGTAACTAAAGGGGGTAGAGCATTCGGATTTTCAGCTATTGTTGTAGTTGGAGACGGAAATGGTGTTGTTGGTCACGGATTAGGTAAATCTAAAGATGTAGCGTCAGCAATTGCAAAAGCAATTGAAGATGCAAAGAAAAATTTAGTAAGAATTCCAATTATTAAACAAACTTTACCACACGAACAAAAAGGTAAATTTGGTGGAGCAAGAGTATTTTTAAAACCAGCTTCACACGGTACAGGAGTTATTGCAGGTGGTGCAGTACGTGCGGTACTTGATTCTGTTGGAGTACACGATGTACTTTCAAAATCACAAGGATCATCAAACCCACATAATGTTGTAAAAGCTACATTTGATGCTTTATTACAATTGCGTAGTGCTAGCATGATTGCAAAAGAAAGAGGAATTTCTTTAGAAAAAGTATTTAAAGGATAAAACAAGGAGTACGATGGCAAAAATTAAAGTAACACAAGTGAAAAGTAAAATTAGACGTCCTCAAAATCAAAAAAGAACTCTTGAGGCTCTAGGTTTACATAAGATTGACCAAGTAGTAGAACATGAGGCTACTCCAGCAATCCTTGGAATGGTAAATACAGTTAAACACTTAATTTCTGTTGAAGAAGTTAAATAACATTTTATAAAAGATGACATTAAATAACTTAAAACCTGCTGCAGGATCTGTTAAATCTCAGGGAAAAAGAATTGGTAGAGGCCAAGGCTCTGGTAAAGGCGGAACTGCAACAAGAGGTCACAAAGGGGCAAAATCTCGTTCAGGATATTCTAGAAAAGTTGGTTTTGAAGGTGGTCAAATGCCTTTACAAAGACGTGTACCTAAATTTGGTTTTACTAATATGAACCGTAAAGAATATGCAGGTATTAACTTGCATAAATTACAAGAATTGGTTGATAATGGTAAAATTACAGATACAGTTACATTAGATATTTTAATTGAAAATAGATTAGCTGGTAAAAACGACTTAGTTAAAATACTAGGAAACGGTGAATTAAAAGCTAAATTAAACATAACTGTTCATAAATTTACAGCAACTGCAAAAGCTGCAATTGAAAATGCTGGTGGTACAGCAGAAACGTTATAATATTATATAGATGAAAAAATTTATTCAAACCATTAAAGACATTTGGATTATAGAAGAACTTAGAAATAAGATTCTATTAACTCTTGGATTTATGGCTATCTATCGTTTTGCGGCTCAAGTTCCGCTTCCAGGTATTGATATTGCTGTTGCACAAACTGCATTAGAAAATCAAACTAGTGGAGGGGGAATTTTAGGATTACTTGATATGTTTACTGGAGGTGCTTTTGCACAGGCATCAATTGTTGCTTTAGGTATTATGCCTTATATATCAGCTTCAATTGTTGTTCAGTTAATGGGTATAGCAGTTCCTTATTTACAAAAATTGCAAAAAGATGGTGAAAGTGGAAGAAAAAAAATCAATCAGATTACACGTTGGTTAACTATCGCTATTACTATGGTTCAAGGTCCAGCTTATATTACTAATATCTATCAATTAATACCTTCTTCAGCATTTTATATTAGCGGAAGTATGTTTTGGATAAGTTCAATGGTAATTTTAACTTCTGGAACTGTTTTTGCAATGTGGTTAGGTGAAAAAATTACTGATAAAGGAATTGGTAATGGTATTTCATTATTAATTATGATTGGTATTATTGCACGTTTTCCAGCATCCTTTATTCAAGAGGCTGTTTCTAAACTAACAGCATCAAATGGAGGAGCAATTATGATATTAATTGAACTAATAGTTTGGTTCTTAGTTATAATGGTTTGTGTTTATTTAGTAACTGCTGTTCGAAGAATAGCTGTTCAATATGCTAGAAAAACAGTAGCAGGTAATATTAAAAATGTAACTGGTGCCAGAGATTATTTACCTTTAAAATTAAATTCATCAGGTGTAATGCCAATTATATTTGCACAAGCAATTATGTTTGCTCCAGCATTGTTACAACGTTCTAGTAACGATACAATAAAAGAGATTGGTATTCAGTTTTCAGATATGTTTGGTTTTTGGTATAATGTATTATTTGCATTGTTAATAATAATTTTTAGTTATTTTTACACCGCAATTACAATACCAACAAATAAAATGGCTGATGATTTAAAACGAAGCGGAGGATTTATTCCTGGAATAAGACCAGGTAAAGATACTGCTGATATGCTAGATAGAGTATTATCATTAATAACATTTCCAGGTTCATTATTTTTAGCTCTTGTAGCTATTTTACCAGCAATTGTTGTTAAATTTGGATTGACTCAATCTTGGGCATTATTTTATGGTGGTACCTCTTTATTGATTATGGTTGGAGTTGCAATAGACACCATTCAACAAATAAATTCTCATTTATTAAATCGTCATTATGATGGTTTAATGAAAAAAGGAACTAAAAGAAAATCAGTAACATAATGGCAAAACAACCAGCAATACAACAAGACGGAACAATTACAGAAGCATTGTCTAATGCAATGTTTCGTGTAGAGTTGGAAAATGGACACATTGTAACAGCTCATATTTCAGGGAAGATGCGTATGCATTATATTAAATTATTACCTGGAGATAAAGTTAAGTTAGAGATGAGTCCATATGACTTAACAAAAGCAAGAATTACTTACAGATATTAAAGTATAAACGGATGAAAGTTAGAGCTTCAGTAAAAAAGAGAAGTGCCGAGTGCAAGATTGTGCGTAGAAAAGGCAGATTATATGTAATCAACAAAAAGAATCCTAGATTTAAACAAAGACAAGGATAATTATGGCAAGAATAGCAGGTATTGATATTCCTAAAAATAAAAGAGGTGTTATTGCGTTAACATATATTTTTGGAATTGGAAAAAGCAAAGCTAAAGAAATTTTAGCTGCAGCAAAAGTAGATGAAAGTACAAAAGTTCAAGATTGGACGGATGAAGAGATTCACAGTATTCGTGAAGCTGTTGGTACATTAACTATTGAAGGTGAATTACGTTCAGAAATTCAATTAAGCATTAAGCGATTAATGGATATTGGATGTTACAGAGGAATTCGTCATAGATCAGGTTTACCATTAAGAGGTCAAAGAACTAAGAATAATTCTAGAACCAGAAAAGGTAAACGTAAGACTGTAGCTAATAAGAAAAAGGCAACTAAATAATTAAAGGTGTTAGAAAGTAGTGATTAGAAGTTAGATGAATCTGTTTGAAATAGAAATGTTTAGGATTCTAAAAACTAAGAACTAACAACTAAAACTAAAAAATATGGCGAAAACTAGTTCAAAAAAACGTAAAGTTATAGTTGAAACTGTGGGTGAAGCACACATCACAGCTTCATTCAACAATATTATTATTTCACTTACAAATAAAAGAGGTGATGTAATATCTTGGTCATCAGCAGGGAAAATGGGATTTAGAGGTTCTAAAAAGAATACTCCTTATGCTGCTCAGTTAGCTGCAGAAGATTGTGCACGTGTTGCACATGAGGCAGGAATGAGAAAAGTTAAAGTCTTTGTAAAAGGACCTGGTAACGGTAGAGAATCTGCAATTAGATCTATTCATAATTTAGGAATCGAAGTTTCTGAAATTATTGATGTTACTCCATTACCACATAATGGTTGTAGACCACCAAAAAGAAGAAGAGTATAATAAATTAATATTTTAACAGGTAGGAATTTAGATTATCGAAGGATTAGCCTTAATTCATAATCCCTACCAATAACTAAAAAAAATGGCAAGATATACAGGACCAAAAACTAAAATTGCTCGTAAATTTGGCGAAGCAATTTTTGGAGAAGATAAATCTTTCGAAAAAAGAAATTATCCTCCAGGACAACATGGAAACAATAGACGTAGAGGAAAAAAATCTGAATACGCTATTCAATTAGCTGAAAAGCAAAAAGCAAAATATACTTACGGAATTTTAGAAAAACAATTCTCTAATTTATTTAAAAAAGCATCTGCTTCTACAGGAGTAACAGGTGAAATTTTACTTCAATTATGTGAATCTCGTTTAGATAATGTTGTATATAGATTAGGAATTGCTCCTAGTCGTAGTGGTGCACGTCAATTAGTTTCTCATCGTCATATTACTGTAAATGGTGAATTAGTTAGTATTCCTTCTTTTTCATTAAAAGCTGGTGATGTTGTAGCTGTAAGAGAAAAATCAAAATCGTTAGTAGCTATTGAAGATTCTTTAGCTAATAGAAATGATGTTTACGAATGGCTTACTTGGAATTCTGATACAAAACAAGGAAACTTTGTTAGTGTCCCTGAAAGAATTCAAATTCCAGAAAACATCAAGGAACAATTAATCGTAGAGTTATACTCTAAATAATTTTAAAGATACCAATTCAATTATGGCAATTTTAAATTTTCAAAAGCCCGATAAAGTAATTATGATTGATTCTACCGATTTTCAAGGTAGATTCGAATTTAGACCGTTAGAACAAGGATTTGGTTTAACAGTTGGTAATGCTTTAAGAAGAGTGCTTTTATCTTCATTAGAAGGTTTTGCAATAACATCACTTCGTATTGAAGGTATTGAACACGAGTTTTCTACTGTTAAAGGTGTTGTAGAAGATGTAACCGAAATTATTTTAAACTTAAAACAAGTACGTTTTAAGAAACAAATAGAAGATTCAGATAGAGAAACTGTTAATGTTTCAATATCTAATCAAGAGCAATTAACAGCTGGAGATTTACAAAAATATATTTCAGGTTTTCAAGTGTTAAATCACGATCTAGTTATCTGTAATATGGAAAAATCTGTTTCTTTAGATTTTGAAATTACAATAGAAAAAGGAAGAGGTTTTGTACCTGCCGATGAAAATAAAAAGTCTGGAGTTGCATTAGGAACTATTTTTACAGATTCTATTTTTACACCAATAATAAATGTAAAATATGCTGTTGAAAACTTCCGTGTAGAACAAAAAACTGATTACGAAAAATTAGTTTTTGATATTACTACTGATGGATCAATAGCACCTAAAGATGCTTTAACTGAAGCAGCTAAAATCTTAATTCACCACTTTATGTTATTCTCTGATGAGCGTATCACTTTAGAGGCTGATGAGATTGCACAAACTGAAACTTATGATGAGGAATCTCTACATATGCGTCAGTTATTAAAAACAAAATTAGTTGATATGGATTTATCTGTACGTGCGCTAAATTGTTTAAAAGCAGCTGAAGTAGATACATTAGGTGATTTGGTATCATTTAATAAAAATGATTTAATGAAATTCCGTAATTTCGGTAAAAAATCTTTAACTGAATTGGACGAATTAGTTCATAATAAAGGTTTAAGTTTTGGAATGGATTTGAGTAAATATAAATTAGACAAAGATTAATTTAAAACTTAGGTTTTAATTAATACAATATAGAGATGAGACACGGAAAGAAATTTAACCACTTAGGAAGACAAACAGCGCATAGAAAAGCTATGTTTGCTAATATGGCTTGTTCTTTAATTGAACATAAGCGTATTAATACAACAGTTGCTAAAGCTAAAGCTTTAAGACAATATGTAGAGCCTCTAATTACTAAATCTAAAGACGATACTACACATAACCGTAGAGTTGTATTTAGTTATTTAAGAAATAAATTTGCTGTAACAGAATTATTTAAAGAAATTTCTGTAAAAGTAGCTGATAGACCAGGAGGTTATTTACGTATTATTAAATTAGGAAATCGTCAAGGAGATAACGCTCCTATGGCAATGGTTGAACTAGTAGATTATAATACTATTTATAACCCTAATAATAAAGCTAAAAAGAAAACTACACGTAGAGGTAGATCTAAAAAAGTTCAAGAAACAGTTGTTGAAACTGTTGATAAATCTGAAGATGTAAAAGAAGATAATTAATGATTTACTTTTTTTAATAAAATTTAAAAGGATAAGCTATTTTATAGTTTATCCTTTTTTTTAAATAAAAATTTTAATTTTGAAGTAATTTAGGAATTATTTTTTTTAATTCAATCATTAAGTTTTAAATAAACCAAAAACTAACTAGAAATTATTTAACAGATGAAATATAAACAACAAAAAAAAGCTATTCTATTATTAGCTGACGGAACTATTTTTGAAGGAAAATCAATTGGAATAGACGGAACCGCTTTTGGAGAAATTTGTTACAATACAGGAATGACAGGTTATCAAGAAGTATTTACTGATCCTTCTTATTTTGGGCAGTTAATGTTAACTACAAATGCTCATATTGGAAACTACGGTGTTAATAATAACGAAGTGGAATCTGATTCAATTAAAATTTCAGGATTGGTATGTAAAAATTTTAGTTTTAATTATTCTCGTATAAACGCAGAAGGTTCGCTTGAAAATTATTTTGAAAAACAAAATTTAATGGCTATTTCCGATATTGATACACGTGCCGTTGTTAGTTATATTAGAGATAAAGGAGCTATGAATGCTGTTATTTCAACCAATTTAGATATTGCATCTTTAAAAGAGCAATTAATTGGTGTTCCGGATATGAAAGGTTTAGAATTAGCATCTAAAGTATCAACTAAAGAACCTTATTTTTATGGTGACGAGAATGCTCCTTATAAAATTTCAGCTCTAGATTTAGGTATAAAAAAGAATATTCTAAGAAATTTAGCTAAAAGAGGATGCTATATAAAAGTATTTCCATACAATGCAACCTTTGAGGAAATGGCTGCTTTTAATCCAGATGGTTATTTTCTATCTAATGGACCTGGTGATCCAACACCTTTAGAAGAAGCTAAAAATGTAGCAAAGGAAATAATTAAGCAAAACCTTCCATTGTTTGGAATTTGTTTAGGACATCAAATTATTGCATTGGCTAATAATATGGAAATTTATAAAATGCACAACGGGCATAGAGGTATTAATCATCCAGTAAAAAACTTGTTAACTGGTAAAGGTGAAATTACTTCACAAAATCATGGATTTGTTGTTAGTAAGGAAGCAGTTGATGCACATCCAGATTTTGAAGTCACACATTTACATTTAAATGATAATACTTTAGCCGGTATGAAAATGAAAAATAAAAATTGTTTTTCAGTACAATATCACCCAGAGGCTAGTCCTGGACCACATGATTCTTCATATCTATTTGACCAATTTATAGAGAACATAGAAGTAAATAAAAAATAAATTGTAAAAGTCACTAATTAAGCTAGTTAGTGACTTTTTTTTTAATCCAAAAAACGAAAACGTTATCGTATAAAAGGTTAAAAAATACGTCAAAAATTAGTCTTTATTTTGTAAATTTGAAGTAGATAATAATTTAATAAAAAAATAGAAAAATGAGTGTAATTTTAAGTGTTCATGCACGTCAAATATTTGATTCAAGAGGAAATCCAACTGTAGAAGTTGATGTAGTAACAGAAAATGGTGTTTTAGGAAGAGCTGCGGTACCTTCAGGAGCTTCAACAGGAGAACATGAAGCTATGGAATTAAGAGATGGTGGAAAAGATTATATGGGGAAAGGTGTTCTTAAAGCTGTAAAAAATGTAAATGAAATTATTGCTGAAGAACTTTTAGGAACTTCTGTCTTTGAACAAAATTTTATCGATCAAACAATGATTGAATTAGACGGTACAAAAAATAAATCTAAATTAGGAGCAAATGCTATTTTAGGTGTATCGTTAGCAGTAGCAAAAGCTGCAGCAAATGAATTAGAAATGCCATTATATAGATATGTTGGAGGAGTTAGTGCAAATACACTACCAGTTCCAATGATGAATATTATTAATGGAGGTTCTCACTCAGATGCACCTATTGCATTTCAAGAGTTTATGATTATGCCTGTTGCTGCTAAAAACTTTACAGAAGCAATTAAAATGGGTAGTGAAATTTTCCATAATCTTAAAGGTTTAATTCACGATCGTGGTTTAAGTACTGCTGTAGGTGATGAAGGAGGTTTTGCACCAACTTTTGATGGTACAGAAGATGCAATTGAAACGGTATTAAAAGCAATTGAAAATGCAGGTTATAAACCAGGAGAAGAAGTTAAATTAGCGTTAGATTGTGCTTCTGCAGAATTTTTTGTTGATGGAAAATACGACTACACTAAATTTGAAGGAGATAAAGGTGTAATTAGAACTTCTAAAGAACAAGCTGAATATTTAGCTGAATTAGCTTCAAAATATCCAATTATTTCTATTGAAGATGGAATGGATGAAAATGATTGGGATGGTACTAAGTACTTAACAGAATTAATTGGAGATAAAGTACAATTAGTAGGAGATGACTTATTTGTAACTAATGTTGAACGTTTATCAAAAGGTATTGAAAACGGTATTGCTAATTCAATTTTAATTAAAGTTAATCAAATTGGAACATTAACAGAAACTATTGCAGCCGTAAATATGGCACACAATGCAGGTTACACTTCTGTAATGTCTCACCGTTCTGGAGAAACTGAAGATAATACTATTGCTGATTTAGCAGTAGCATTAAACTGTGGACAAATTAAAACTGGTTCAGCTTCTCGTTCAGATAGAATGGCAAAATACAACCAATTATTAAGAATTGAAGAAGAATTAGGTAGTGTTGCTTACTATCCACAAGCAAAAGCTTTTAAAGTTCTTTAATCAAAAAGTTTATTTTATTAAAAAAAGCTGAGTTTTTACTCAGCTTTTTTGTTTATGTAACAAAAATATATACAATATTAACAAAACATTATTCAAAATTCTTTTGGAATAGTCTAAAAATTATTAAATTCGCTCATAGTGAAAAAAAGATTACTAACATAATATGATATAAATTAAATATGGCAGAAAAAGCAATTTTAGAAGTAGGAGGTAAAAAGTATGAGTTTCCAATTTTGGAGGGAACAGAAAATGAACTTGCCATTGATATTTCAACTTTAAGAAGTGTTACTAACGGTGTTACAACTATTGATAATGGATTTAAAAATACAAGTTCTTGTGAAAGTGGTGTTACTTTTTTAGATGGTGAAAAAGGAATTTTACGTTACAGAGGCTACTCTATTGAAGAGTTAGCTGAAAAATCAGATTTTTTAGAGGTAGCATATTTGTTAATTTTTGGTGAATTACCTACAAAAGAACAAAATGATAAATTTCATAGAGATATTCAAAAAAATTCTTTAGTAGATACAGATGTTCAAAAGATTTTAGATGGATTTCCTAAGTCAGCTCATCCAATGGGAGTAGTTTCAGCTTTAACGAGTGCATTAACTGCTTTTAATCCAAAAAGTGTAAATGTAGATTCAGAAGAAGAAATGTATAATGCTATAGTTAAAATTTTAGGAAAATTACCTGTTTTAGCTGCTTGGGCTTATAGAAAAGAAGAAGGCTTGCCTTTAGAATATGGAGATAGCTCTTTAGGATATGTAGAAAACTTTCTAAAAATGATGTTTGATTTACCTAATGAAACATATAAGTCAAACCCTGTAATAGTAGATGCCTTAGATAAATTATTAATATTACATGCCGATCACGAACAAAACTGTTCTACATCAACCGTTAGAATTGCAGGTTCATCTCACGCTGGGTTATTTGCATCTATTTCAGCGGGTATTTCAGCTTTATGGGGTAGATTACACGGAGGTGCAAACCAAGCTGTAATTGAAATGTTAGAAGAAATTAAAGCAGATGGAGGTGACTATCAAAAATATATTGAGAAAGCTAAAGATAAAAACGATCCATTTAGATTAATGGGATTTGGGCATAGAGTTTATAAAAACTTTGATCCACGTGCAAATATTATTAAAGTTGCTGCTGATGAAGTTTTAGCAGATTTAGGTATTGATGATCCTGTATTAGATATTGCAAGAGGCTTAGCTAAAGTAGCTTTAGAAGATGAATATTTTAAATCTCGTAATTTATATCCAAATGTAGATTTTTATTCTGGTATTATTTATAGAGCACTCGGAATTCCAATTCCTATGTTTACAGTTATGTTTGCTCTAGGTCGTTTACCAGGTTGGATTGCACAATGGAGAGAAATGCGTTTAAGAAAAGAACCAATTGGAAGACCAAGACAATTATATATTGGCTCTACATTAAGACCATTTATTCCTGAAGATAAAAGATAAAATTTTAATTTTATAAAAAATAAGAAAACCTCATATTAATTATGAGGTTTTCTTATTTTTACGTCAAAATATTTAGAATATGATAAAATTAAATATTCAAGATGAAACTTCACGCCTTAGAGCTGTTATATTAGGAACAGCAAAATCTTGTGGGGAAATCCCAAAAATTGAAGATGCGTACGACCCTAAATCTGTAGAGCATATAAAGTCAGGAACTTATCCTTTAGAAAAAGACATGGTTGCTGAAATGGAATCTTTAAATACAATTTTTGAAAAATACAATGTAGAAGTATTTCGTCCTGAAGTTATTGAAAATTACAACCAAATTTTTTCTAGAGATATTGCTTTTGTTATCGAAGATAAATTGATTAAATCTAATATTTTACCTGATAGGGAGAAAGAAATAGATGCAATTAAATATGTATTAGATACTATAGATCCTTCAAACATTATAGAAACATCTAGTGATGTTCACTTTGAAGGTGGAGATGTTATGCTTTGGGGAAATTATATATTTATTGGAACTTATAAAGGTGAAGATTATGCAGATATAATTACTGCTAGAACAAATATGAAAGGAGTGAATTTTATTAAAGAATTGTTTCCTCATAAAATTGTTAAAGAATTTGAATTGGTAAAATCAAATACTAATGCAAAAAAAAATGCACTTCATTTAGATTGTTGTTTTCAGCCAGTAGGAAAAAGCAAAGCTATTATTCATAAAGAAGGGTTTAAAAATGTAGAAGATTATAATTTTCTAGTAAATTTATTCGGAAAAGAAAATCTTTTTGAAATTTCAGCAGATGAGATGTATCAAATGTTTTCGAATGTTTTTTCAATTTCAAATGAAGTAGTTGTTTCTGAAAAGAATTTTATAAGATTAAATACTTGGTTGCGTACACAAGGTTTTACAGTTGAAGAGGTACCTTATGCAGAAATTTCTAAACAAGAAGGATTATTAAGATGTTCAACAATGCCACTAATAAGAGATTAAGGAATGAGACAAATTACTAACTCAATTTTAATGATTCGCCCGGTTTCATTTAGAATGAATGAACAAACAGCAGTAAATAATTATTATCAAAAAAAACATGATACTATCTCATCAGATGCTATACAGTTAAAGGCACTTCAAGAGTTTAATGAGTTTGTAAGAAAATTGCAATTTATTGGTGTTAATGTTATTGTTGTAGATGATACGCAAGAGGACGATACGCCAGATGCTATTTTCCCAAATAATTGGATTTCTTTTCATCAAAATGGAGATATTGCAGTTTATCCAATGTTTGCATTAAATAGAAGGCTTGAAAGAAGAGAGGATGTTTTTGAAATTCTTGAGGAAAAAGGATTTGTAATAAATGATATAACAGATTATACTTCAGCTGAAGAAGAAGAAGTATTTTTAGAAGGTACAGGAAGTTTGTTGTTAGATAGAGTAAATAAAAAAGCATATTGTGCTTTATCTCCAAGAGCTGATGAAGATTTATTTATTGAATTTTGTGAAGACTTTGAATATACTCCAGTTCCTTTTATAGCTAATCAAACTATTGATAATAAACGCTTACCAATATACCATACAAATGTAATGATGGCTTTGGCCGAATCTTTTGCTATTATTTGTTTAGATAGTATAGATGATAAAAAAGAACGCAAAAATGTACTTAAACATTTAAAAGCTGATGGTAAAGAAGTAATTGCAATTACAGAAGATCAGGTTAATAATTTTGCAGGAAATATGCTACAAGTACTTGGAAATAATGATACAAAATTTATGATAATGTCAAGTTCAGCATACAACTGTTTAACCAAAGTACAGATAGATAAAATTGAAAAATACTGTAAAATTGTGCACAGTTCTTTAAACACAATTGAAATGTGTGGAGGGGGAAGTGCCCGTTGTATGATGGCAGAAGTTTTCCTTCCTAAAAATTAATTATTCATATATAATTTGTACTTTTAGTTATGCTTTCAATGAAAACCAAATATGGCTTAAAAGCTTTAAGTTACCTTTCAAAACAAGAACTTAATGTACCTGTTTTAATCTCTGATATTTCAGAATCGGAGAGTATTTCTAAAAAATTTTTAGAAAGTATTTTACTAACACTTAAAAAAAATGGGATTTTAGCTTCGAAAAAAGGTAAAGGAGGTGGCTATTATTTATTAAAAAGACCAAATGAAATTAAAATCTCAACAATTATTAGAATTTTAGAAGGTCCTATTGCAATGTTACCTTGTGTAAGTTTAAATTATTATGAAAAATGTGACGATTGTACAAGTGAAGATCGTTGTAGTTTAAACAGACTTATGGTACAAGTTAGAGATAGTACTTTAAAAATACTTGAAAATAAAACTCTAGAAGATTTTCATTGTGGATCTTAAAATTATGAAATAATTTTTACCATAAGGACTAGAGTTACATATTTTAAACTATAAAAAAACGATATTTTTAAGTTTTAAAAATATCGTTTTTTTTAATTTAAATAAACAAATTGCAATCCTCGCAATCTTTTATTTCTCCGTAGTAAGTTTCTCTATAACTATGCAATGTTTTTAAAGGTAAACCTAAAAAATATTTTTTAATATAAGTTACGTTTGTAATTAATCTACCCATTTTGGGAGAGTATCTGTTTTCTGTTTTTCTTATCCTTTTTATATATAGTAATTTCATGAATTTGTATTGTTTAACTATTGAAGCTATGGGTTTTTTGAAGATTTTAAAAGTGATGGACTTTTTAGAAATAAGGTGTCTAATTATAAATAATATAAAATGTTAGAATATCAATAATAGATGAGATTCTAAAATAAGAGTGTATTTTTTGAACCTTCTTTATTACAAAAGAATATTCAAAAACAACTAGAACGGGATGTTAACTAAAAAGTAATAATTTAATTTGCAGGTGGAATGAATTTTTCCGATTGATTTCGGAAAACCAAGAAGTTAAAAGTGAAAATTCGATGATTTTTTTCTTGAGTAAGATTTTTCATATTGTACAAATATACAATTTTTTAAGGTTTTTTGCAAAAATAACACAAGTTACCATGTTAATAAAGCATAGGATTTTAAAAATAAAAACGCAACATATTTAAAATGTAAATATATTGCGTTTTCAAAATTTAAAGAATATTAAGTTATTTTAAACAGCTTTAAAAACAGGAATTTTTATTTCAAGTAATTCATTTTTTAGTTGTTCAAGTTCATTTAGTAAATGTTCATTGCTTACCTCAAAATTATTAATTTTAGTTGAAAATAAATTTTGGTAATACGCTATACCATCATTTAAATTGTTTTTAAAGTTTGTTAAATACTTTTCATTTTTTTTAGTGAATGAATCTTGAAATTCATTTACTTTATTTGAAAAATAATCGAGGTACATAGAAAGTTCTTTTATAAAAAAGTGAGGTCTATTAGCAACTGTAACAACATTAGTTTTGCCATAAATATGATTCACTAATTCTTTTAAAGAAAGTTCTTTAGTAAAATATGCAACATTTGGACCTGGGCAGATAGCTACTCCTTGGTTTTCTCCTTTATGAGGTAAATTGTAATTATAAATTGCTGCATTTGCTAAGCCTTCACATAGGCACGTTTTATCGGTAATTAATTTAGATTCTTTCTTAAAACTTGTAGCATCTAAATTTTTATTAGCTAATGCTTCTAGTTGTTCAGATTGGTATTTTCTTGAAGCTGTACAAAGTGGTTTTCCTTTAGCATCTAAACCTAAAGCTAAGAATTTTTTAGGACAAGAACTTCCTGGTTTACCAGCTGCAATTCTGTTATTTTTAATAATATCGTTTGAACTATTTTTTAAGCTATTAAAAGGAACGCCTAATGGAGAAACATTACTTAAAAACAAATCTTTTTCAGTAGCTTTTTTTAATTTATCTATAGATTCAACGTCAACAGTTGTAGCTTCTGGAACTAATAAGAAAGGGGATCCCCATCCAACAGAATCTATATTATAATTATCTAATAAAAACTCTTGTTCTTTAGAATTTCCAACTCCACCTTGAACTGTAATTTCTAAATTTAAAGGAGTTTTAGGTATGTATTTTCCTTTGCTTTCTAAAGCAGTTACTAGAATTTGGTGTACATCAGAGATTAATGTTTCTTTATCCTTTTTAAATTCTTCTAAAATAGGACCTAATAAATAACCTTCTGAAGCAAATGCGTGTCCACCGCAATTTAATCCAGATTCTATTCTGTATTCAGAAACCCAAAGTCCTTTTTTAGCTAAAAATTTACCTTGAATTAAGGCAGATCTATAATCGCTAACTTTTAAAATTATTTTCTTTTTTAAGTACCCATTCTCATCTGGGAAAAAATCGGTGAAATTTTCAAAATAACTATAGAGTCTTGGGTTCATACCTGCAGATAATACAATAGAAGATTCTAAATTACTATTTGCAAAACCTCTTAAAGCTGCATGTGCATCGTTAAATTCAGTAGGTAATTTTTCATTTCCTTTAAAATTAGCTTTGTCTAGCTTTGTCATAATATTAACATCAATATTACCTGGTTTTAGGTTGTTTTGAATCCAATTATGTACTTCTTCTTTTATAGGATTATTTTGAATAGTGTTTACAAAGTTTTGTTTTAGTTCAGAAAAATCAGGTAAAAGATCCATGTATTTTTCAAATTCACTACTCTTAGTTTCAAAAGACTTTTTAAGATTTTCGAATTTATGTTTTACAATTGTATCAACTGTATTTAGATAAGATGTAATACGTTTTGCTCTATAATCTTCAACTTTTGTTGAAATTTCTTTATACGGAAGTTGAAATTTTTTAGAATAATATTCATTCATTTTTTCAATAATTACATCATCTACAATAGAAATTACAGATGAAATACCATATTGGGCAACTTTGATTGGACTATCAAGTGTAAATGCCAACCCCATTACTGGTATATGAAATGAATGCGGATGTTGTTTTTTTTGCATTTTATAATATATTTTGTAATCTATACAATTTAAGGTTAGAACTTTTTAAAAAGAACCTTTTTTGTATAAAAAATTAGCTACAAAAGTACTTATCAGTTTTTTATTAAAAATGATATTTATCATTTTTGAAGCAACTTTAATATATTAATAAAAAAAGCCAGCACACTTAAAGTGAACTGGCTTAACAATTTACTTACATAAATTGGAATTAGCTTCTTGAAACACTACCACCAGAAGAGGTATCTTTGTCTATGTTTGTAGGATTACCGTCATAGTCAATATTACCACCACTACTGGCTTTTGCTGTTAATTTTCCTGATACATTTACATCTATATTTGCTCCACTGCTAGCTTGTGCATATGCATCTACTGTTGTTAATTTATCTGCATCTATAGAACTGCCGCTACTAGCTTCTCCAGCGAACGTTTTAGATTTACCTTCAACTTTAATTGTTGCGCCACTAGAGGTTTCTGTTGTGACATCATCGGCATTTACAAATACTTTAATAGTACTTCCGCTGCTTGCGTCTAGAGTTAAAGATGCTGTTTGTATTGTATTTTCAGTTTTTACTGAAGCACCACTTGATGCTTTAATTTTTTTAATAGCAGCAGTAGTTAAATATACATTTTTGGCTTTTGCTTTGTAGACATTTTTTTCGAAATATATTTTAAGCTGATTGTCTTTTACTTCTGTTTTTAATAATTCTATAATATTTTCATCGGCTTCTACTTTTACTTCAGTTGTATTATCTTGTGTAATAAATAATTGAATGCCTTGTTGTACTTTAATTTCATCAAAATCAGTTTGAATAGTTCTTTCTTCGGAAACTACATTTCTATTGCCTTTAATTCCAGAAAATCCATCTATAAAACAAGATGTTGTTAGAATTAAAATAAATAGCATTGCTGTAAATTTGGTTAATGTTTTCATGGTTTGTTTTTTTAGGTTAGTCAAATTTATATCCATTTTTAATTGAATTATAATTTAGTTTGCTGAACTGTTGATAATACTTGCTGAATTGTAGTTATTCAATTTTTACACCGTTTTCATTGATCTTAATTTCGGCTTTGTTATTACCATCGTTTACTTTAATTTCTACCCCTTTACTATCTATATTTAACTTAAAATTTTCTTCTTCTTTTTTATAATGTCTACCATAAATTGCTGGATCACAGTCTAAACATTCCAAACCATCTTTGGTCATTTTATAGTGATTTTTAGACATATCTCTATCATAAATCTGTTGAACATTATCTACACTATATAAAAATGTTCGAGTTGAACTGTCTAAATAAATTACAGTATTTATAGGAATGTAAACAGTGATAATTATTGATTGGTCTTTAGCTATATTTTTATAATCAGTTAAAAAGTACCCGTTTAATAATAAATTTTGGTTGGTTAAATTAAATTGATATTCAATAGTTTCTGCATTTGAATTTGCAATTTGTCTATTTTTACCTGATGATTCTTTTCTAATTTTAACAAAAGCATTTGATTTATCTGTTGCTTTAATATTCACATTAATTTTGTTAGAGTATAATTTTTTAATATCGTTATCATATACTGTTTCATATGAATATCGTTTTCTAAGTTCGCTATTGGCAGACAGATTTTCATCACCAATCATTTTTACTTTTAGCGTGTCGTTTACAGTAATAGGTAATTCTTCAGTTTGATTATAAACACCATCGTAGGCAGTTTGTGCAGCAAAATTTATTCCTGCAAAACCTAATCCTAAAAGTGAGATTATCCAAACACCTAATAGCGATAATTTTGTTGTTGTAGTAAAAGATTTTATGTTATTAGACAGAATTTTTAATCCTAACATAAAAAGTACTACAAATGGAACAGCTACAACAATAAAAGAAAAACTTATTAGCAACCAGGCAGGTAAAATTGAATCGTAAAAAAATGGTTGTTGGTTTATAAAACCATCTCCAAAATCTAATATTTGAAAACTACCTAAAGAAAGTGCACCTATTATAAGTAGTATTAAAGTTACCGATGCAATAAGTATTAAAAGAGCGCCAATAAATTTTCCGAAAATTTTAAAGAATGTAATTAAAATAGAGCCTAAAGTATCAATAATTTCTTGAATACCAGATTTAGCTTTTGTACCAACGTTTTTTTTAAATTCAGAGTTTTTTACTTTTTCAGTTACATCATTTACGCCATCTTTTACTCGAGTAGATACATCTTGAAATTCTTCTCTAATTTTTTTTTCTATATTACTAATGTTAACAGGTTCGCCTTTCATTTGTAATTTTTCAGCTGTTGTTTCAGCTAGAGGTATTAAAATCCAAAGTAATGGATAAATTAAAAATCCTATACCAAAACCAAATACTAGAATTAACCAAATAATACGCATCCATATGGTATCCATTCCAAAATAATGAGCTAAACCAGCGCAAACACCTCCTAAGAATTTATCATCTGCATCTCTAAATAATTTTTTTGAAGTAGTTTTAGATTTGTAATTAGGGATGTCTTCAAATATTTCTTCGTCAACTAAATAATCTTCAGGTTTTCCCATTATTTTAGTAACTTCATCAATGTCGTTTTCATTAACAACTTGACGAACATCTTTAATTCTTTCAGAAAGTAATTCACCAATTCTATGTTCAATATCATTTAAAATTTCATCTCTTCCTTGTGGATCGTCACTTAAAGATCTTCTAATAGCATCTAAATAAAGCTTCAATTTTTGATAAGCTAATTCATCAATATGAAAGAAGATACCTCCTAAATTTATATTTATTGTTTTGTTCATTTTAAGTTGGTTTATTGGTAGTTACTAAGTTTACGGCTTCTACAAGAGCACTCCAAGTTGTATTTAATTCTGTTAAAAATAATTTTCCTGTTTCTGTTAATGCATAATATTTTCTTGGTGGTCCAGATGTTGATTCTTCCCATCTATAACTGAGTAAACCAGCATTTTTTAATCTAGTTAATAAAGGATAAATAGTTCCTTCTACTACTAGTAGTTTAGCATCTTTTAATTGCGATAAAATTTCGGAAGTATAAGCATCTCCATGTTGTAAAATAGATAAGATGCAGAATTCTAAAACTCCTTTTCGCATTTGTGCTTTTGTGTTTTCTATCTTCATTTGTTAAGATTTTTTAAAAGCCTATTGTTATTTTATAAATTCTATAGTAAAAGGGTAGTGGTATTGCTCACCGTTGTTAGCTCTTATACTGGCAGAAATTATTAAAATAAATTTTAAAATTACAGCAGGTAATATTCCTAAAAGTATTGCTATTAGTCCTAGACCTAAAGTAAAGATGGCAATTGGTATTATTAATATTGCTAATAAAAAACCATACACAATTAGGCTAAGTTGAAAGTTTACGGCAGATTTACCATGTGCATCAATATATGAGCTTTCATTTTTTTTAGCAGCCCATAAAACAAGTGGAGCAATAATATTTCCAAATGGAAAAACCCAACCAGCAAAACCGCTTAAATGTGTTATTGCACTATAATTTTTATCATTTTTTGTAACTATCATTTTGATCTTTATTAGTTTCTTATGCAAATATATATATAAAAGATAGTAGTATGCAACACATAGTACTGTATTTTAACATTTCTTTAACAAAAAGTAGCTTATTGGTCTTAATTTTTTTTAACTATCTTGTTTTAAAATTAATACATACTAATATGGAAATAACTGTAAAAAAAATGAATCGATTTTTAATGTTTAAATTACCATCGGCTTTTTTATGTGGGGTAAGGTTAAAAGAGCTAGAGAATGAAGAGTCAGTTGTTACAGTTACACATAAATGGATAAATCAAAATCCATTTAAATCTATGTATTTTGCAGTACAATCTATGGCTGCAGAACTTTCTACTGGTGCATTGGTAATAAAAAAAATACAAGAATGTGGTAAGCCTATTTCTATGTTAGTAACAAACCATAATGGTAAATTTACAAAAAAAGCTGTTGGTAAAATTAGGTTTATTTGTAGCGATGGAAATTCAATTAACAAAGTTTTAAAGCAAACTATTGAAACAGGAGAAGGTCAAACAATTATTATGAAATCTATTGGAATTAATGAAGATGGAGAACAGGTTTCAGCATATGAATTTGAATGGAGTGTTAAGTTAAAAGGTTAATATAAACACTAATTTTATTAAAAATTACTAATTTAAACTTTTTAATTCTTTATAATTCTTAGTTAATTTTTTTAGTAAAATTCCATAGATAATTTTATAATATAACCATAAAAGTCCAATAATAATAAATGCAGCTACCACTTGAGAAATCAACATAATAGTTAAAAACATGTTTTGGTCTACTGTAGAGTTATTAGGGGTAAGTGTTTCTAGCATAATATCTGGATTTGAAAACATTATTATATTAACAATTACAGATAATAATACGTATAAAATTAAATTATAATATACATAGTAATTTACAGTTTTACGTGTTTTAATTATACTTTGCATTAGTTTATTGGTGTTTTCTACAACAGAAATGGCTTTATAATTTTTATAAAACAAATAAATAAATATTAGTACAACTATATAGTGTAAGCCTTGTGTTACATATAAGAAATTTTTGATATGAAATTTTTCATAAATTTCTAAATAACTTTCAGGAATAAGGAAGTTTAGCAAGTTCCAAAATATAAGTTCTGCTATGCATATAATTAAAATCCACTTTACAACAGAAGAGGATTTTTTATGAATTATCTTATAAATTTCATTATATGATAATTTAGGAAATTTAGCATCCTGCTTTTTCCAGTCTTTTTTTAATAATTCTAATTCATCCATAATCTACGGATTTAATATGGTTTTTAACCGTGTTTTAATTCTATTCATCTTCACTCTTGCATTAACCTCAGAAATACCAATTGTTTCAGATATTTCTTTATAATTTTTATCTTCTAAATATAAGAATATGAGTGCTTTATCAATGTCTGACAGCTGGTGTATTGCTTTGTACATTAATTTTAATTGCTCTTCCTCAGTGTTATCATAATCTGTAGCTTTAATTTTGTGTAAAACAGTATCAAAGTCTTGAGTTTTTATAGTTCTTTTAGATTTTCTATACAGTGTAATTGCTGTATTTAATCCAATTCTATACATCCAAGTACTTAATTTAGAATCGCCTCTAAACTTTGGATATGCCTTCCAAAGCTGAATTGTAATTTCTTGAAACAAATCATTATGCGCTTCTTGATTGTTTGTATAAATGCTACATACTTTATGAATTATTTTCTGATGTTCTTGAAATTCAGAAATAAATTTATGTTCTTGTTCTTTATTCACAAGTTTGGTTTAGTTTCAGGTTATTAGTAGTACTTTATATTAAAAAGTTACAATTTATTATAAAAAAAAGAAGCTAATTAAATTAAAATTTAATTAGCCTCCTCTTTTAAATATTATTTTTCAGAAAGATTATTCATTTTCTTTTATTTCAGAAATAAATTTATCTAATTCTAATCCATATTTAGAAGATTTTATTTCTGTACTTAATGTTTTATTTACAGTATCTAACAATTTAAAATTAGCATTGTATAATTCTGTTAATGCAATATACGGAGCAATTTCTTTATCGTTGTTTTGTAGAGCAAAATTGGTAGTGTATAAGTATCTACGTTTTATTAAGTTTTTTTCTTCATTTTCAATTTTTATTAATAAAGAGTCATTTTCATCTTTTAAAGCTTCAAATTTATCTTTATAAAAATCTAATTCTTTTCCTCTAAATTGTTGAATTATTGATTTATATTCATCTAATAATTCTTGATTTTTAGAGCCTGAAATTTTAGCTGATAGTAGTAGTTTTTCTAATTTAGAAGTAATTGTAATAGTACCTTTTTCTCCAAAGAATTGTATTTTTTCATCTTCTTTTTTATCGAGCGTTAAATAATACATTTCAGGAGATGTTATATCATCAGCTAGCACAAAGTTGCTAACTCCATTAATGTTAACAGAATCTACAGCTACTAATAGTGTATCTACAAATTTTTGTAAATAAACAGTTCCTTTTTTTAAACCATCTATGTTTCCATTTACTATCATATTTCCGCTTTTATTCTTTTCACAAGAAATAAAAAGGCTTACCAATACAATACAACAAACTAATTTTTTCATTTAATTATTTTTAAGGCAACAAATATCTAATTTTTATTTGAATTTTAATAAAATTAAGGCGCTACAATTCTCATTAATTCAGCAGTAAGCATTGCACCATAAGTTCCAACAACATAACCAAACACTGCCAATAAAACACCTACTGTTGCTAATGAAGGGTGAAAGGCAGCTGCTACAACAGGAGCAGAGGCTGCACCACCAACATTTGCTTTACTACCAACTGCTAAAAAGAAATATGGAGCTCTAATAATTTTAGCCATAGCTATTAATAAGAATACATGAAAAGCCATCCATATAAGTCCTACTACAATTAAACCAGGATTATCTAAAATTTGTGTTAAATCCATTTTCATTCCAATAGTAGCTACTAATATATATATAAATACACTTCCAATTTTACTGGCTCCAGCTCCTTCATATTGTTTTAATTTTGTGAAAGATAAAAGTATTCCTAAAGCTGTAGCAATTGTAATCATCCAGAAAAATTGAGACCCAAAAGAAGACATTGCAGAAGTTTTATCTCTAACAGATTCAAAATTAGTACTTAAAAAATTAGACATTGAATTTGCTCCCCAATGCGATGCACCAACAACAACAAAAGCAATTCCTAAAATAACCATAAAATCAGCCAAAGAAGGTGTTCTACTTATTTTAGAGGCATAACTAGAAACCTTATCTTTTAAAGTTTCAATAGCTGAAGTATCTGCTTTTAACCATTTGTCAATTTTGTCAGATTTACCAATACCTAGTAATAAAATTGCCATCCAAATATTTGCAACAACAATATCAACAATAACAAAGCTAGCATAATTTTTAGTGTTAAAATGGTAAATTTCTAACATTGCTGCTTGGTTTGCTCCACCACCAATCCAACTACCTGCTAAGGTAGCTAAACCTCTCCAAACTGCATCTGGTCCGGCACCACCTACAGTTTCAGGGGAAACTAACGATACTAATAAAATAGCAATTGGACCGCCAATTATAATTCCAGCTGTTCCGGTAAGAAACATAATTAACGCCTTTGGACCTAAATTAAATACGGCCTTTAAATCTATACTCAAAGTCATTAAAACCAATGCAGCTGGTAATAAAAATCTACTTGCTACATAATATAATTGAGAGCTATGCTTAGTTATTTCACCAGTTTCATTAACTGTTTGCCATTCAGGTGAAATTATACCTGTTGTAGTAAAAAATGCAGGTAGCATATATGCCATTAATAAGGCAGGTATAAATTTATAAAACTTTTTCCAAAATTTGTTTTCACTAGAAGATGTAAAAAAAACAAAACCAAGAGTTAGCATTAAAATTCCAAAAACAATTGTGTCTTGTGTAAAAAAGGGTGTAGTATCCATATATAAAATTTCAATTTCGGCTAATTTAACACTTTTTGTGAGTTTATTCATAAAAAATGAATATTTGGTTTGTTATATTTGTGCAAATAAAATTTAACCAAATGAAATATATAAAACTCTATTTTTTATTAGCTTTATTAATAGTTTCTTGTAAAACAGTTCAAGAAACTACGGAATCTGAAATTAGTAAAGTTTCAAGTGAAACTGTTGTTGATACTCGTGAAATACAAGGAGGAATGTGGATTCCTTCACTATTAGAAGGTGTTAACGAGACTGAAATGCAATTATTAGGTAGTAAGTTAACTGCTAAAGATATTTATGATGTAAATAATTCAAGTTTAAAAGATGCCATTGTTCATTTTAATGGGGGATGTACTTCTGAAATTATTTCGCCAAACGGACTACTATTAACAAATCATCATTGTGGTTACGGAGCAATACAATCGCATTCTTCTGTAGAACATGATTATTTGAAAAATGGATTTTGGGCAAAAAGTTACGATGAAGAATTAGCTAACCCAAGTATGTCTGTTACTTTTATTAAAAGAATTGATGATGTTACCGAAGCTGTTTTTGCTGGTGTTACTAGCGATATGGATGAAGCTTCTAAAATGAAATTAATCAATCAGAATATTTTAAAAGTAAATAAAACAGTTCAAAAAGAAGCTTGGCAAGACTCAAATGTAAAAGCATTTTACAAAGGAAATCAATATTTATTATTTGTAACCGAAGAATTTAAAGATGTTCGTATGGTTGGTGCACCGCCTTCATCAATTGGTAAATTTGGTGCAGATACAGATAACTGGATGTGGCCTCGCCATACTGGAGATTTTTCGTTGTTTAGAATTTATGCAGATGCAAATAATAGACCCGCAGCATATTCAGAAGATAATGTGCCTTATAAACCAAATCATTACCTTCCAATATCTTTAGATGGTGTTGAAGAAGGAGATTTTACTTTAGTTTTTGGTTTTCCAGGAAGCACTAACGAATATTTACCAGCAGTTGCAGTAGATCAAATTGTTAATGTTTTAAATCCTGCAAAAATAGAAATACGTGAAAATGCATTAAAAGTTATAGACACGTATATGCGTACAGATCCTGCAATAAAAATTAAATATGCTTCAAAATATGCTTCAACAGCAAATTATTGGAAAAAATGGATAGGTGAAAATCAAGGGATTGAAAAATCTAAAGCAATTGAGAAAAAAAGAGCATTAGAAACAGAATTTTCAAAAATTGTTGAAGCTAAAGATTTAGAAAACTATACTACTTTGTTATCTGATTTTGAAAAATTATATAAAGAAATTGAAAACGTTTCTTTAGCACGTGATTATTGGATGGAAGTTGCTTATAGAAATGTGGAGTTATTAGGAATAACTTTTAGAGCTTTTCAGGTAGAGCAAGCTTACTTAAGAGGAGGTGAACAAGGTTTTGAAAATGCCAAAAATATAATTTTAAAAAGGTTAGAAGGTACTTACAAAAATTACAGTCCGGTTGTTGATAAACCAGTTTTTGAAAAATTAGTAGCATTGTATGCTGAAAAATCTCCAAAAGCATACAGTCCATCAAATTTAGAAGGCGTTAATTTTTCAGAATTGGCAAATACCATATATTCAACTTCAAAGTTAATTACTTTAGAAGAAGCTAAACAATTGTTTTCAGGATCTGCTGAAGAGGTCATAAAAAAATTAAATGAAGATGCAGCTTATAAATTTGGAAAAGAATTCCACGCTACTTTTTTCAATAAAATTGAACCTAAATTTCAACAATTAAATCAAGAGTTAGCAGCAGTTCAAAAACAATATATGAAAGGCTTAATGGAAGTTTTTCCAAATAAACGCTTTTTCCCAGATGCAAATAGTACATTACGCGTAACTTACGGCCAAGTAAGTGGTTACGAGCCTAGAGATGGTGTTTACTATAATACAACAACTTATTTAGAGGGTGTTATGGAAAAATTTGTACCTAACGATTATGAATTTGATGTTCCTCAAAAATTACAAGATTTATACGATGCTAAAGATTTCGGTATTTATGCTGAAAATGGAAAAATGCCAGTAAATTTTATTGGAACTAATCATACTACAGGAGGTAATTCTGGAAGTCCAGCAATTGATGCAAATGGAAATTTAATCGGATTAAACTTCGATAGAGTTTGGGAAGGAACTATGAGCGATTATAATTATGATGCTGATATTTGTAGAAATATAATGGTAGATATCCGTTACGTGTTATTTATTGTTGATAAATATGCAGGTGCCAAAAACTTAATTGAGGAAATGACATTAGTACATCCAAAACAACAATAAATTAAAAAACAATTAAATAAATGAAAAATATTAAATTTTATGTTTTAATAGCGATAGCTTTTATATCGTTAAATTCAGTTGCGCAAGTATCAAAAGAAGTTGATACCCGAGAAATACAAGGAGGAATGTGGATTCCTTCATTATTAGAAGGGATGAATGCCGATGAGATGGCACAATTAGGAATGAAAATGTCTGTAAAAGATATTTACGATGTTAATAATTCTAGTTTAAAAGATGCAATTGCTCATTTTGGAGGAGGTTGTACTTCAGAAATTATTTCACCTAACGGTTTATTATTAACAAATCACCACTGTGGCTACGGGGTAATCCAATCGCATTCATCTGTTGAAAATGATTATTTAAAAGATGGATTTTGGGCAATGAATTACAGTGAAGAATTGCCAAACGAAAGTTTAACAGCCACCTTTATTAAAAGGATTGATGATGTAACTGACGCAGTTTTTGTTGGAGTAACTGATACTATGGATGAGGCTGAAAAAATGAAAATTATTAACCAAAATATTTTAAAAGTTAATAAAGAAGTTGAAAAAGAAGATTGGCAAGAATCTTATGTAAGATCCTTTTTTAAAGGAAATCAATATTTATTATTTGTAACAGAAGTATTTACAGATGTTCGTTTGGTTGGAGCACCTCCAACATCAATTGGTAAATTTGGTGCAGATACAGATAATTGGATGTGGCCTCGCCATACAGGAGATTTTTCATTGTTTAGAGTATATGCCGATGCTAATAATAGACCCGCAGCATATTCAAAAGACAATGTTCCTTACAATCCAAATCATTACTTACCAATATCTTTAGATGGTGTAGAAGAAAATGATTTTACTTTAGTTTTTGGTTTTCCTGGAAGAACTAACGAGTATTTACCAGCAATTGGTGTAGACCAAATTGTTAATGTATTAAATCCTGCTAAAATTGAAATTAGAGAAAATGCTTTAAAAATTGTTGATTCTTATATGAGAAAAGATGATGCAATTAAAATTAAATATGCATCTAAATTTGCTTCAATAGCTAATTATTGGAAAAAATGGATAGGAGAAAGTCAAGGGATCAATCAAACAAATGCTATTGCTAAAAAACAAGAATTAGAAAAAGAATTTTCAAAAATTGTTGAAGCTAAAGATCTTGTAGGTTATAAAACATTACTGTCAGATTTTGAAAAACTTTATAAAGAAATTGAAAGTGTTTCTTTAGCACGCGATTATTGGATTGAAACTGCTTATAGAAATGTAGAATTGTTAGGTGTAACTTTTAATGCTTTTCAATTAGAACAAGTGTATTTAAGAGGTGGTGAAGCAGCTTTTTCAAGTAGAAGAGATGCAGTTTTAAGTAGTTTAGAAGGTAAATTTAAAAATTATAGTGTGGAGGTTGATAAACCTGTATTTGAAAAATTGGTGAAATTATATGCCGATAAATCTCCTAAAGAATTTTTGCCACCTAATATGGTAAATGTGGATTTTACTGCGTTAACAAATCAAATTTATTCAAGTTCTAAATTAACATCGTTAGAAGGTGTTACGGAATTATTATCTGGTTCTGCAGAAGAGGTTATTAAAAAATTAAACGAAGATAAAGCATACCAGTTTGGAAAAGAATTACACACAGTTTTTTATACTAAAATTGAACCTAAATTTCAACAGTTAAATTTAGAAATTGAAGCAGTTCAAAAAAAATATATGAAGGCTTTAATGGAAGTATTTCCTAACAAACGTTTTTTCCCAGATGCAAATAGTACTTTAAGGGTTAATTATGGTTTAGTTCAAGGTTATAGTCCTAAAGATGGTGTTACTTATACCACTCAAACCTTTTTAAAAGGTGTAATGGAAAAATATAAGCCAGGTGATTATGAATTTGATGTGCCTCAAAAACTACAGGATTTATACAATACTAAAGATTATGGTCAGTATGGCGAAAATGGTAAAATGCCGGTAAATCTTTTATCTACAAACCATATGACAGGAGGAAATTCAGGAAGCCCTGTTGTAGATGCTAATGGAAACTTAATTGGGTTGGCTTTTGATACTACTTGGGAAGGAACTATGAGTGATTTATATTTTGATGCAGATATTGTAAGAAGTATTATGGTAGATATACGTTATGTATTATTTATAATAGATAAATATGCTGGAGCTACAAATTTAATTGAAGAATTAAAGATTGTACATCCTAAAAAATAATAACTATACTAAAAGTTATTGCACAAAAAAGGCTGTTTAAAATTTTAAACAGCCTTTTTTTATAGATAAAAATTAAATAAATTAAATTTTAGCAGCTTTAACAGTTTTAATAATTATTGATGCTACTTTGTATGGATCAGCATTTGAAGCAGGTCTTCTATCTTCTAACCAACCTTTCCAGCCTTTTTCAACAGTAATAATAGGAATTCTAATTGAAGCTCCTCTATCTGATACTCCATAAGAGAAATCGGTAATAGATGCAGTTTCGTGCAGTCCAGTTAAACGTTCTTCGTTAAAAGCACCATAAACATCAATATGGTTATCAGTTACAGGTCTAAACGCTTCACAAATTTTTTCATAAGTTTCTTTAGAACCACAAGTTCTTAGTGTAGTGTTAGAAAAGTTTGCATGCATACCAGAACCATTCCAGTCACCTTTTACAGGTTTTGGGTGTAATTCTATATAATAGTTATATTTTTCAGTTAATCTGTTTAATAAGTAACGTGCTATCCAGATTTCATCTCCAGCTTTTTTTGCACTTTTTGCAAAGCATTGAAATTCCCATTGACCAGGAGCTACCTCTTGGTTAATACCTTCAAAGTTTAAACCAGCATCTATACATAAATCTGCGTGTTCTTCAACAAAATCTCTACCCCAAGTATATCTACCACCAACTGAACAGTAGTATTTACCTTGTGGTCCAGGGAATCCACCACGAGGGAATCCTAATGGTAAATCTGTTTTTGAGTCCATTAAGAAATATTCTTGCTCAAAACCAAACCAGAAGTCATCATTATCATCATCAATAGTTGAACGGTGATTAGAAGGGTGTGGAGTTCCATCAGCATTTAATACTTCACACATTACTAAATATCCATTGCGTCTTGCAGGGTCTGGATAAATAGCTACAGGTTTTAATAAACAATCTGAAGAACCACCTTCTGCTTGTTCTGTAGACGAACCATCAAAAGACCAAATATCACAGTCCTCTAATTTTCCGCTGAAATCATCTTCAATTTTAGTTTTACTTCTTAATTCTTGAGTTGGTTGATGACCATCTAACCAAATGTACTCTAATTTTGTTTTGCTCATATAAGTTAAATTATTATTTTTAAATCAAATAAATATCAGCAAATTTAAATATTTATACTCATATTACTGTAATAATAGGGGGTAAAATTTAAAAAACGCTTTATTTTTGTCAATACCCTATTTTTTTTAGGGGGTAAATTTATTTTAATTAAAAATATAAACAATAATTTATATATTCGTATAATTTTAAAGATATAAAAATGTCAATATTAAGATTTAAGGCAGTTCAATTAGCACAAAATAGGAAGCCTGTAGAGGTTATAGAAGATAAAAGACGTTCAGAAATATTTGCAGCAAATGTATTTAATGAACAGGCAATGCGTCAATATTTAACAAATGATGCGTTTAAGGGTGTAATGAATGCCATTAAACTTGGAAAAAAAATAGACAGAAATATAGCGAATCAAGTTGCTTCTTCTATGAAAGATTGGGCTTTGTCTAAAGGAGTTACACATTACACACACTGGTTTCAGCCTTTAACAGGTGCTACAGCAGAAAAACATGATGCATTTTTTGAAACTATTGGTAATGGAATGTCTATAGAGAAATTTGGAGGAAGTGAGTTGGTTCAACAAGAGCCAGATGCTTCAAGTTTTCCAAACGGTGGAATTAGAAATACTTTTGAAGCAAGAGGTTATACAGCTTGGGATCCTACATCACCTGCATATATATATGGTACTACCTTGTGTATACCAACAATTTTTATATCATACACGGGTGAAGCTCTAGATTATAAAACACCTTTATTAAGAGCTTTAAATGCTGTGGATAAAGCAGCAACAGCAGTTTGTAAATATTTTGATAAGAATGTAAAAAAAGTTACATCATCTTTAGGGTGGGAACAAGAATATTTTTTAATTGATAAAGCATTAGCAGGTAGTAGACCTGATATTATTTTAACTGGAAGGACTTTATTAGGGCATTCTCCTGCAAAAGGTCAACAATTAGATGATCATTATTTTGGAGCTATTCCAACTAGAGCATTTAATTTTATTAGAGATTTGGAAACTGAATGTATGTATTTAGGTATTCCTGTTAAAACGCGTCATAATGAAGTTGCTCCTAATCAATTTGAATTAGCTCCAATTTATGAGGAAGCTAATTTAGCTGTAGATCATAATTCATTATTAATGGATATTATGGGGCGTGTTGCTAGTCGACATAATTTTAAAGTGCTTTTACATGAAAAACCTTTTGCGGGAGTAAATGGATCCGGAAAACATAATAATTGGTCCTTGTCTAATGATGCTGGTGTAAATTTATTAGCACCTGGACAAACTCCAATGAGTAATCTTCAATTTTTAACCTTTTTTATAAATACTATAAAAGCAGTTTATGATAATGAAGAGCTATTGAGAGCTTCCATTGCTTCTGCAAGTAATGACCATAGATTAGGAGCAAATGAAGCACCTCCAGCAATTATGTCTATTTTTATTGGCCAGCAATTAACAAAAGTATTAGAAGAATTAGAAGGAGTTACAACAGGAAAATTATCTCCTGAAGAAAAAACAGATTTAAAATTAAATGTTGTAGGGAAAATTCCAGATGTATTGTTAGATAATACAGATAGAAATAGAACTTCTCCTTTTGCATTTACAGGTAATAAGTTTGAATTTAGAGCCGTAGGTTCTTTAGCAAACTCAGCAAATCCAATGACTGTTTTGAATACAATTGTGGCAAAACAATTAAAAAGTTTTAAAGTTGAAGTAGATAAACTTATTGACGATAAAGGTTTAAAAAAGGATGAAGCCATTTTTAATGTATTAAGAGAGTATATAAAATCTTTTAAAAATATTTTATTTGAAGGCAATGGATATGGTAAAGCTTGGGAAAAAGAAGCTAAAAAAAGAGGCTTGAGCAATAATAAAACTACACCAGAAGCATTAAAAGCTAAAATTTCTAAAAAAACAATAGATTTATTTGAAGAAATGAATGTAATGAGTAAAGTAGAAATAGAAGCTCGTCACGAAATTGAAATAGAAGATTATACCTTACGTATTCAAATAGAATCTCGCGTTATTGGAGATATTGCAGGTAATCATATTATTCCAACAGCGGTTCGTTATCAAAATATGCTGATTAAAAATGTGTCAGGTTTAAAAGAGATATTTGGTGCAGATTTTGAAAAGTATGCTTCTGAACAAATTTTATTAATTAAAAAAATTTCTTCACATATTGAAGTAATACATGCTAAAGTAGATGCTATGATTGCTGCTCGGAAAAAAGCAAATGTTATAACAGACCCTGTAAAAAAAGCACATGAATACTGTAAAACAATAAAACCATTTTTTGAGGAAATAAGATATCATTGTGATAAATTAGAAATTATGGTAGATGACGAAATTTGGCCATTAACTAAATATAGAGAACTACTTTTTATTAGATAGTTTAAATTAAAAAGTAAGTATTTTTTATTGTAAACCGTTTTAAAACACTGTTTTAAAACGGTTTATTTTTGTTTTCAAAATAGATGTTACAAGCTTATATGTATTTTATTAGGTAAAATCTGCATTCTATTCTAAAAACAGAACAGTTTGTATATTTGAACTCTTAATATTTTGATAATTAGAAATATAGAGCTAATTTAGACTTGTTTAAAATAGTAAAGTACGTACACTAATTATTTTAATTACCCCACGGTTTAAACCCTAAAAAATTGTTTTACCCAATTTATTAAAATTATAGAATTTAGATTGTATAAGTATATTCTTAATACATTAAAATATACTTCCCTACTGTATAATTTAGATTTCTAAACTAAATTTTTACTAACATTAAAAACTTTTATTATGAAAAAATTAATTTTAAGTGTTGCTTTTATTTTGGCAGCAACAGTAGTATTCGGACAAGCAGCATGTAATGATTGCGATATTACACAAATTCCAACAGGACCTAGGGGAAGTTCGATTTTTGGAACAAACGATAGTGATGTAGATCAAGTAGGGATAGAGAACAAAGCTAATGTTTTGCAAATAGGTGTTGCAAACTATTCAGATATCTATCAAAATGGTGAAGAAAATCAAGCCTGGGTACAACAACGTGGCTACAGAAACCATTCAGACATTGTTCAATTAGGAGACGATAATTATGGTTCAGTTAATCAACGCGGTGTTATGAATTATGCATCACAATATGTTATTGGAGATGATAATGAGGCGACAGCTTTTCAAAGAGGTCGAATGAATACTTCAATTCAAACTCAAACAGGAGATGATAATGAAGCAAGTGTTGTTCAATTTGGACGAAATAATTATGCTCAACAATCTCAAGATGGTGATGACAATGAAGCTACTATTGGTCAATGGGGAAGAAATAATTCGGCTTTACAAGATCAAGATGGAGATAATAACGATGCAACTTCTTACCAAGTTGGATCAGGTAATACATCTGTAGAAACTCAAACTACAAGTTTTGGTGGAGCAAATACATCAATGGTCAATCAAATTGGTTTTGATAATAAAGCCTGTGTAACTCAAGATGCAGGATTTTTAAGTTCTAACAATAGTTATGTATTGCAAATTGGAGCAGATAACTTTTCTTCTGTAGATCAATCAGCTTCTTTTTGGTTTGGAGGTAACAATAGTACAATCGGTCAATTTGGAGTTGGAAACCAAGCTTGCGTAGAGCAAATGAACTAATTAAGAAGTTATTAATTTAATTTAAAAGAGGGGGAAACCCCTCTTTTACTAAATTTTAATAAGATGAAAAACTGTAACCGTATATTAATTATTATAGGTTTATTTTTCATAAGTACTTATCTGTCTTTTGGACAACAATTATCTGATGAAAATACGGTTATAATAAATCAATATTTTCAATTAAATAATACTATAGCTTCAAATTTAAAAGTAAACAACAATTTTATAATATCGAATAATAATCAACAAACAAATGAGATTATTAATTTAAATCAAGTTGGAGATTATAATAAAATTGATGTCAAACAAATTAAAGGAGATAATCAGGTAGTTAAACAATTTGGAGATAATAATTACTATAGTTTTATTAATTATTACAATAGTAATACTTCAAATTTAAGTGTTATGCAGATTGGAAATTCTAATTCTCTTAATATTTATGGTCAAAATTCTTTAATAGATAATATGTCTATTTTGCAGAAATCAAATTTTAAAACATTGATTATTAAAAATTATTAATAATTATGAAGCAACTTTATTTAAATAGTATTTTCAGTTGTTTGATGTTATTTTTTAATAGTACTTATGGGCAATTAAATGAATCTGTAACCGGAAAGATAATTATTCAAGAATCTGATAATTTAATTTTAATAAAAGCTCAAGCAGTTAATGAAGAGCTTATTTTTAAAAATGATTTGTATTATAATTTGTTAGCATTAAAAAAAAATACAGCAGGAAATTATTCAAGTAATAGACAAGAAGGTGTATTTTCTCTAGAACCAGAAGAAAGTAAAAACCTTTCAGAAATTCGATTAAGTGTTGACCCTAGTGATGATTTACGCATTTATTTATTTATTAAGCAAAACAATATTGTTATTTCTAAAGATTCATTACATATAGCTCAATCAAATAACGAGAAAGTAAAAGAAGAAGTGGTAAGTGAAGTTGATTTTGCACTTAAAGGAATTGTAATTGATGAAGTTATTACTAAAGTAGGAAAAGATTTTCACGATTTTTTTTATCAGCAATATAGTACATCAGGCAAATTATACCCATTTATTATTACTATATCAGAGAAACCTTATTTTGGAAGAAGTAGTATTATAACAATAACTTCAGAAGATAAAAAACTGTTTGAATTTATGTCCAAACCTGATGAAGAATTTTTAAAAACAGCTGTTAAAGCAACTTTAAAAAATGTAAATCAATATGCAAAACAACGGCAATTATTATACAATAATACTAGATTTTAAAAAAGAACAAAATTTAAAAGTATGAAAGCATTAAAATATATTATAGTAGCATTACTTATTAGTGCACCTTCTTTACTGTATTCTCAAAATATAGTTTATAAACCTATAAATCCTTTTTTTGGAGGTGAAACATTTAATTATCAACAATTATTAGCTTCTGCAAATGCTCAAAATGATTTTGAAGAAGATAATGGATTTGATTTTGATCAAGGTTCAGATTTAGAAAATTTTACAGAATCTTTAAATAGACAATTATTAAATTCTTTATCTCAAGATTTATTTCAAGAAGAGTTTGGAGACACTTCTTTAACTGAAGGTACTTATGTTTTTGGTAGCTTGGTAGTTGAAATATCACCATCAACAGATGGTTTATCGGTCAATATTTTAGATACTTCAACTGGAGAACAAACAAATATAATTATACCAAACTAATTGCTAAATATTCCCCACATTCATGAAAAAATATATAAAATATAGTATTTGTATTGTATTAGTGTTAGTGGTTGGTTGTGGAACATATTTAAATCAACCATTAATTACAAGTAATGCTAGAATAGGAGAAAATACTTCAAAAAAAAGTATATTAGATACAATTTTGCCTTTAAATAAAGCTATAGTAGGTGTCTATAAATTTAGAGATCAGACAGGGCAATATAAATTAATTGAAAATGGATCTACATTTAGTACCGCAGTTACACAAGGTGGAACATCAATATTATTAAATTCTTTAGAGGAATCTAATTGGTTTAATCCAATTGAGCGTGAAAATATAGGAAACCTATTAAACGAACGTCAAATAATTCGCTCAACAAGACAAGAGTATGCAGCTGGAGCTACGCAAGATCAAACCACAGCAATGCCTCCATTGTTATTTGCAGGTATTCTGTTAGAAGGTGGTGTGGTGTCTTATGATTCAAATATAATTACAGGAGGTTCAGGAGCAAGATATTTTGGAGTTGGAGGAGCTACAGAATATAGGCAAGACAGAATAACAATTTATTTGAGAGCTGTTTCTACATCAAGTGGAAGAATCATAAAAAATGTATATGTCTCTAAAACTATTTTATCTCAAGGAATTTCAGCAAACCTATTTAGATATGTAGATGTAAAAAGACTTTTAGAGGTTGAAACGGGAGTTACAAAAAACGAACCTACTCAACTTGCCATTAAAGAGGCTATTGATAAAGCAGTTGAACTTTTAATTATTGAGGGTATAATTGATGGAATTTGGGAGCCTAAAGGAGGAAAGCCTACAGTAGATTTTGTTAAAAGTCAATATGAGATAGAAAAAGAAGAAGCAGGATCAACTGCGCTTTATGATAGAAAACTAGAAGATAAAAGAGGACGTTCTGCAATCTCAGTTGAAGGAGGTACAACTATTGCTAATAATGATTACTCAAACTCATTAAAAAAAATGGGAGGTGCCATTGCCTTTAAAACCTATTTTAAAAAGCCAGGTTTAAATTTAAATTTTGGAGTTGGTTTTTTTCAACTTGAAAATGAAAATTCTTTCAAAAATGACTTCTATTCTTTCGATACAAGTTTAGCCTACGATTTTTTGCCTTACGATAATATTTCTCCTTTTTTACACCTTGGTGTCGGAACTATTTCAGATAAAGATTTTGATACCACCTATTTTAAATTTTTAATGGGTGGAGGTTTAGAATATTTACCAACCAAAAATATTGGAATTAAGGTTTTTGCTGAACAAAACATGTTATTTTCAGATAACCTGGAAGGTCTTGAGCAAGGAGAATGGAACGATTTTTATTGGAGAATTGGGCTGGGAATTAATTTTTACCTCGGAAAGCCATATAATAAAGTTAAATCTGTAATGTTTGAATAAAAAAAGGGATATGAAAAAAACGATTAATTTAATATGTATTCTATCACTAGCTTTTTTTATTAATTGTAGTGAAGATACTACCGATTATATTGGTGAAGGAACCATAACAGGAAGAGTTGTTGAAGCAGATAGCTTTGATCCTATAGAAAATGCAAAAATAACAATAAGTCCAACAGGTAATACTGTATTTACAGATTTAGAAGGGTATTTTATTATGGCTAATATTGAAGAAGGAGAGTATTCAGTAAGTGCTACTAAAGAAGAGTATCTTACTTCATTTGAAGCAGCTACTGTGATTGAAGATTCAGAAGTAAATGTGATTTTTGAATTACAAGACAATAATACTTTAAATAAACCACCTTCAGCACCTCAATTAATAACTCCAGAAGATGGAAGTGAAGATCTTGAGCTTTCAGTTGAGTTGGTATGGAGCTCAGAAGATCCTGATGAAGATGATTTATCATATAGGTTAGAAATAAAAAATGATATAGATAACAATACTATTTTAATTGAAAGTCTTATTGATACAACTTATGTAATTTCAAATTTAAAATATGGAGTTAAATATTTTTGGCAAGTTGCAGTTTCAGATGCTATAAATGAAGATGTTTTAAGCGTTGTTAATACTTTTAAAACTAAATACAATCCAGACAATAGATATTTTTATGTCAAAAAAAGCGATAATAATAACAATATAATTTATTCATCAAATTTTGATGAAGATAATGGAGAACAGATAAATGAAGTTCAATTAACATCTGAAGATAAAAATAGTTGGAGACCTAGAAAAAATCAAGCAGCAAACCTAATAGCATTTTTAAGGACTGAAGATAATGAAACCCATTTGTTTACAATGAAACAAAATGGATCAGACATACAACAAGTAACTTCTGAAATTGCAGTAGCTGGTTATAACTTTAATAATATAGATTACTCCTGGTCTTCAAACGGAGATCGGTTAATTTATCCACATTATGATAAGCTCTATGTTATTAATAAAGATGGATCAGGATTACAACAAATTTATCAAACATTAGATGGTAGTTTTATAACAGAATGTGATTGGAGTAACGATGAAAGTATGATTGCATTAAAAACAAATGATATTTTAGGTTATAATGCATCCATATATACAATTGATATGGAAGGAGCAGTTATAAGTACCGTTATTTCAGACGTATTAGGAGCTTTAGGAGGATTAAATATTTCTGTAGATAATAAGTTACTATTATACACTTTAGATGTCTCAGAATATCAGAATGCTAATAACAGACAGTTAGATACGCATATTTTTATTTATAATTTTAGCGAAGCAACAACAGTAGATATTTCTTCAGATAAAGATAGTGGAACTATAGATTTAGATCCGCGTTTTTCTCCAAATGAGGCAGAAATAATATTTGTTAATACCTCAAATGATGGTATATCAACAAAATCAATTTATAAAATGAGCATTGATGTTGAAAGTGATAGCGATAGAGTAAAACTATTTGAAAACGCATTAATGCCAGATTGGGAGTAAAACAATTATTTTTAAATAAAAACCGAATGAATTAACATTCGGTTTTTTTATGTTTCTTAAATTGAAAAAGAAAAATTACTTTTGCAAAACAATTAAACATAGCACTAATGAGTTCAGAAGTAAGTAAAAGGTACAGTCAAAGAGGAGTTTCAGCATCTAAAGAAGATGTTCATAATGCCATAAAAAATGTAGATAAAGGATTGTTTCCAAAAGCTTTCTGTAAAATTGTTCCAGATTATTTAACTGGAGACAATAATTATTGTTTAATAATGCATGCCGATGGAGCAGGAACAAAATCGTCTTTAGCATATATGTACTGGAAAGAAACAGGAGATATTTCTGTTTGGAAAGGTATAGCACAAGATGCTTTAATTATGAATATTGATGATTTATTGTGTGTAGGAGCAATAGAAAATATTATGCTATCTTCAACTATTGGAAGAAATAAAAATTTAATTCCTGGTGAAGTTATTTCACAAATTATAAACGGAACAGAAGAATTATTACAAGATTTAAAAGATTTTGGTGTTGAAATTTATTCTACCGGAGGTGAAACTGCTGATGTAGGAGACTTGGTACGTACAATTATAGTAGATTCTACTGTAACTGCTAGAATGAAAAGAACCGATGTTATAGATAATGCTAATATAAAACCGGGTGATGTTATAGTTGGTTTAGAATCATTCGGACAAGCAACTTACGAAAAAGAATACAACGGCGGTATGGGGTCAAATGGATTAACTTCAGCACGTCATGATGTTTTTAGTAAATATTTGGCTGAAAAGTATCCAGAAAGTTTTGACGCAGCTGTTCCTAACGACTTGGTGTATTCGGGCGGTATGAAATTAACTGATGAGGTTGAAAACTCACCAATAGATGCAGGTAAATTAGTATTGTCACCAACTAGGACTTATGCGCCAATCATAAAAAAGATACTAGCAAAATATTCGTCAAAACAAATTCATGGTATGGTGCATTGTAGTGGAGGAGCACAGACAAAAATCCTTCATTTTATAGATAATTTGCATATTATAAAAGATAATATGTTTCAAGTACCACCACTTTTTAAATTAATTCAAGAGCAAAGTAAAACTGATTGGAAAGAAATGTATCAAGTGTTTAACTGCGGTCATAGAATGGAATTATATGTTTCAGAAGAAATTGCTCAAGATTTAATAGAAATTTCAAAAAGTTTTAATGTAAATGCTAAAATTATTGGTAGGGTAGAAGCTTCAGAAACTAAAAAATTAACAATTAAAAGCGAATTTGGAGTTTTTGAGTATTAAATAATTTCAAAACAATAAAGTTTAATTTGTAATTAGTAACAAAATAAACGAAAAATAATAGTCTCAAGAAATTATTGTAAATTTGCAATCCAATTAAAAAATAAATGTTAGATAAGTTACAAATAGTAAAACAACGTTTTGATGAGGTTTCTGATTTAATTATCCAACCAGATATTATTTCAGACCAAAAACGCTACATACAAATCAATAAAGAATATAAAGATTTAAGCGCAGTAATGAAAATTGCTGAAGAGTATAAAGGCTTATTAAATAATATTGAAGAAGCTAAAGAAATTATAGCAGATGGTTCTGATGCTGAAATGACAGAAATGGCAAAAATGGAATTAGAAGAAGCCTCGGCTCAGTTGCCAAAACTGGAAGAGGACATAAAGTTTATGTTAATTCCAAAAGATCCAGATGATGCTAAAAATGTTATTGTAGAAATTAGAGCAGGTACAGGAGGTGATGAAGCAAGTATTTTTGCTGGAGATTTATATAGAATGTACACAAAATACTGTTCAGATAAAGGATGGAAAACAGAAGTTGAAGATATAAGTGAAGGAACATCTGGTGGTTTTAAAGAGATTATTTTTAGTGTTTCCGGTGAAGATGTGTATGGTGATATGAAATTTGAATCAGGTGTACACCGTGTGCAACGTGTTCCACAAACCGAAACTCAAGGTCGTGTACATACTTCTGCGGCAACAGTAATGGTATTGCCAGAAGCTGAAGAATTTGATGTAGAACTAAAAACCAGTGATATTCGTGTAGATTACTTTTGTTCTTCTGGACCAGGAGGTCAATCTGTAAATACTACATATTCAGCTGTGCGTTTAACACACGTTCCTACAGGTTTAGTAGCTCAATGTCAAGATCAGAAATCTCAGCATAAAAATAAAGAAAAAGCAATGAAAGTATTGCGTTCTCGTTTGTATGAGCAAGAATTAGAAAAAAAATTAGCTGAAGATTCTGCTAAAAGAAATTCATTAGTTGCAAGTGGAGACCGTTCGGCAAAAATTAGAACTTATAATTATCCTCAAGGACGTGTTACTGAACACAGAATTGGATTAACATTATATGATTTATCTAACGTAATAAATGGAGATATTCATAAAATTGTAGAAGAATTAAAACTAGCTGAAAATACAGAAAAATTAAAAGAGTTAGGAGAAGTTCTATAATCTCTTTAATTTTTAAATATAACAAAAAAGCAAGAATAATTTATTCTTGCTTTTTTGTTTTAATATCAATGCTTTAATAATTCAAATGTTAATCAAACCATGTATATTTGCGCCTTTCAAAAATTAATTTATAACAATGATTACAGTTAACGACATTTCGGTACAGTTTGGAGGAACAAGCCTCTTTAGCAATGTTTCATTTTCAATAAATGAGAATGATAAGATTGCTTTAATGGGAAAAAATGGAGCTGGAAAATCAACATTATTAAAAATTGTTGCAGGTGTACACAAACCAAATTCTGGGAATATTTCAGCACCAAAAGACGCTAAAATAGCTTATTTACCACAACATTTATTGGCTAAGGATAATGCAACTGTAATTGAAGAAACTTCAAAAGCATTTTCTGAAATATTTAAAATGAAAGCTGAAATAGATGAAATTAATGAAGCTTTAACTACAAGAACGGATTACGAAAGTGATGAATACATGAAATTAATTGAACGTGTATCTGAACTAAGTGAAAAATTTTATGCTATTGAAGAAATAAATTATGAAGCTGAGGTTGAGAAAGTATTAAAAGGTTTAGGTTTTGAAGCAACGGATTTTAATAGACCAACTTCAGAATTTTCTGGTGGATGGCGTATGCGTATAGAGTTGGCAAAGATTTTATTACAAAAACCAGACTTAATTTTGTTAGATGAGCCAACAAATCATATAGATATAGAAAGTGTTCTATGGTTAGAAGATTTTTTAATAAATTCTGCAAAAGCCGTAATTGTTATTTCACACGATAGAGCTTTTGTAGATAATATTACTAATAGAACTATTGAAGTGACTATGGGTAGAATTTATGATTATAAAGCTACTTATTCACATTATTTAGAATTACGTAAAGATAGACGTGCACACCAACAAAAAGCATATGATGAACAACAAAAAATGATTGCTGAAAATACCGAATTTATCGAGCGTTTTAAAGGAACATACTCTAAAACAAATCAAGTGCAATCTCGTGTTAGAATGTTAGAGAAATTGCAACTTGTGGAAGTAGATGAGGTTGATACATCTGCTTTACGTTTAAAGTTTCCTCCTTCTCCAAGAAGTGGGCAATATCCTGTTGTTGTTAATGAATTATCAAAAAAATACGGAGAACATGTAGTTTTTAAAAATGCAAATTTAGTTATTGAACGTGGTCAAAAAGTTGCTTTTGTAGGTAAAAACGGAGAAGGAAAATCTACTATGATTAAGGCTATTATGGGGGAAATAGATTTTGAAGGAAAATTGGAAGTAGGGCATAATGTTAAAGTCGGTTATTTTGCACAAAATCAAGCTTCATTATTAGATGAAGAGTTAACTGTTTTTGAAACTGTAGATCATATAGCGGTAGGAGATATTCGAACTCAAATAAAGAATTTACTAGGAGCATTCATGTTTTCTGGAGATAATACTACAAAAAAAGTAAAAGTGCTCTCTGGAGGCGAGAAAACACGTTTAGCAATGGTTAAATTATTGTTAGAACCAGTAAATGTTTTAATTTTAGATGAACCAACAAATCATTTAGATATGAGAACTAAAGATATTATTAAAGATGCTTTAAAAGATTTTGATGGGACTTTAATTCTAGTTTCTCACGATCGTGATTTTTTAGATGGTTTGGCAGATAAAGTTTTTGAATTTGGAAATAAACGTGTTATAGAACACTTTGAAACAATTACTAGTTTTATGGCTCTAAAGAAAATGGAAAGTTTACGTGAAATAGAGAAGTAAAAAAATACGTTTTATAAAATAAAAAACCCAATCGAAAAGATTGGGTTTTTATATATAAGCAAGAAATTAAAAATCTATTTTACTTGATCTACAACTGCCTTAAAAGCTTCTGGGTTGTTCATCGCTAAATCTGCAAGAACCTTACGGTTCAATTCAATATTATTAGCTTTAACTTTACCCATAAACTGTGAGTAAGACATTCCATACTGACGAGCTCCAGCGTTAATACGTTGAATCCATAAAGCACGGAAAGTTCTCTTTTTGTTTTTACGGTCTCTATAAGAATATAACATTCCTTTTTCTACCGCATTTTTTGCTACTGTATAAACGTTTTTTCTACGTCCAAAGTAACCTTTTGCTTGCTTCAATATCTTTTTTCTCTTAGCTCTTGAAGCAACTGAATTTACTGATCTTGGCATAATTTCAAATTGTTTTTTGTAGTTGGCGGTAAAATTAATTTACACTTGTATTAGCTCAACTCCAAGGTTAATAATTAAATTCCCTGTAACTTTATTATTTTAAAGTTAACTGTTGTAAAATGTTAGCTTCGTCAGATTTATGAACTAAACCATCGTGAGTTAACTTTAATTTACGTTTTTTACTTTTCTTAGTCAATATATGACTTTTAAAAGCGTGTTTTCTTTTTATTTTTCCAGAACCAGTAAGCTTAAAACGCTTCTTAGCACTAGATTTTGTTTTCATTTTAGGCATCTTTCTTCTACTTTTTTATCTTGCTTAATATTTTTTCTTCGGAAACTACTATATATTTTAAATAGTAAGATTGAAGTGTATTATTTCTTTTTTGGAGCAATGTACATAATCATACGTTTACCTTCTAATTTAGGCATTTGCTCTACTTTTCCATATTCTTCAAGTTCTGTTGCCAGTCTTAAAAGTAATATGTGTCCTTGATCTTTATAAATTATAGATCTTCCTTTAAAAAACACAAATGTTTTTAATTTTGCTCCGTCTTGTAAAAATTTAATGGCATGTTTCTTTTTGAATTCAAAATCATGCTCATCAGTATTAGGTCCAAATCTAATTTCTTTTACAACTACTTTAGAGGCTTTAGATTTTTGTGCTTTCTCTCGTTTTTTTTGTTCATATAGAAATTTCTTATAATCTATAATTTTACAAACAGGAGGCACAGCTTTGGGAGATATTTCTACCAAATCTAATTCTAGTTCTCTTGCTAACGCTTTTGCTTTTGATATTGGGTATACACCAATTTCAACGTTATCACCTACTAAACGTACTTCATCAACATACGTGATTTTTTCATTAATCCTATGTTGATCTTCCTTAATTACTCTCCAAGGTTTTCTTCCCCCTGATCTTCTTTTAATTGCTATAACTGTAAAATTTAAATTAAACTAAAATTGTTCTAATGTACTATTAATTTCTTTATTTGTAAACGAAATAAATTCGTCAATTGATAATGTTCCAATATCTCCTTCTCCTTGTTTTCTCACAGAAACCGTGCCATCATTTTCTTCTTGTTCTCCTACAATAATCATAAATGGAATTTTATTTAATTCTGCATCTCTGATTTTTCTTCCTGTTTTTTCACTTCTATCATCTATTAGTGCGCGAATTTCGGAATTTTCTAGCAAATGTAAAACTTTTTCGGCATATTTTTGATATTTCTCACTGATAGGTAGTATTATAACTTGCTCAGGAGTTAGCCAAAGAGGGAATTTACCTCCTGTATGTTCTAATAAAACAGCGATAAAGCGTTCCATAGATCCAAAAGGAGCTCTGTGAATCATTACTGGTCTGTGTAATTGATTATCTGAACCTTTATAACTCAAATCAAATCTTTCAGGTAAATTATAATCAACTTGTATTGTTCCTAATTGCCAACTTCTGCCTAAAGCATCTTTAACCATAAAGTCTAATTTAGGACCGTAAAATGCAGCTTCTCCATACTCTACAACATAATCTAAACCTTTTTCTTTAGTTGCATTTATAATTGCATTTTCAGCTTTTTCCCAATTTTCATCACTTCCAATATACTTTTCTTTGTTTTCCTTATCTCTTAAAGAAACTTGAGCGGTAAAGTTTTTGAAACTTAAAGATTTAAACACATATAAAACTAGATCAATTACATTTTTAAATTCTTCATCTAATTGATCTGGTGTACAAAATATATGAGCATCATCTTGAGTAAACCCTCTTACACGTGTTAAACCGTGCAATTCACCACTTTGTTCATAACGATATACTGTTCCAAATTCAGCGAAACGTTTAGGTAAATCT